>CAWBOZ010000010.1:20000-57588 GCA_963790535.1 uncultured Alphaproteobacteria bacterium
GCCGCGGGGCCGAGCGCACCACGGCCTTGCGCCCCAGCGCCTGCTCCAGCAGCTCCACCAGGCGCGTGACCTGCTCGCTCCGGTTGTTGCCGATGTTGAACAGCTGCGGCGGCTGTCCGGCGCCCGGCGGATGGCCGAGCACGGCGAGCACGCCTTGCACGATATCCGCGATATAGGTGAAGTCTCGCCGCAGCGCGCCGCCTTCGTAGAGCGTGATCGGCCGCCCCGCCATCATCGCTTCCGCAAACCCGTAATAGGCCATGTCAGGCCGTCCCCACGGGCCATATACCGTGAAGAACCGCAGTCCTGTCAGCGGTAGGCGATACAGGTGCGCGTAGGCGTGGCTGATCAGCTCGTCCGCCCGTTTCGTCGCGGCATACAGCGACACCGGCGTATCCACCGCGTCAGTCTCCGAGAAGGGCAGCTTGCGGTTGCCGCCATAGACCGAGGACGAGCTGGCATAGACCAGGTGTTCTAGGTGAGGCAGGCGGCGCGCCGCCTCCAGCACGCAGGTGTGGCCCATCACGTTGCTCGTCACGTAGGCGTAGGGGTCCACCATGGAGTGGCGCACGCCGGCCTGGGCAGCGAGGTGGACGATGTGCCGGGTATCCGGGTGCCGGGCGGCGAGTGCTTCCATGGCCTCGCGGTCGGCCACGTCGGCGCGGAGGAAGGTGAAGCCGGACCGCCCTTCCAGCCGGGCCAGCCGCGCCTCCTTGAGGCGCACATCGTAGTAGCTGTTGAGATTGTCCACGCCGACAACGGCCTCGCCGCGGTCCAGCAGCGCCTCGGCGACATGCATGCCGACGAACCCGGCAGCGCCGGTCACGATTGCACTCATTCGGGCACCCTCACGCGCGCGGCCTACTGCGCGACCCAGCCGCCATCCATGCTCACGGCAGCGCCGGTCATGGAGGAGGCGGCATCGGAGCAGAGGAACACGGCCAGCGCCCCGATCTGCTCCGGTGTCGTGAACTGACGCAACGGCTGCTTCTCGGCGAGCAGGGCGTCGGTCACGGCGTCGAGCGAACGGCCCTCCTGCTCGGCACGCGCCCGCAATTGCGCCTCCACTAACGGCGTCCGCACCCAACCGGGGCAGATCGCGTTGCACGTGACACCCGCGCCGGCCAACTCGATCGCGGCCACCTTCGTGAGTCCGATGATCCCGTGCTTGGCCGCGACGTAGGCCGATTTGTTAGCACTCGCGACCAGGCCGTGTGCACTCGCGACGTTGATGATGCGCCCCCAGCCGCGCTCGCGCATGGCCGGGATCGCGGCCTGCATGGCATGGAAGGCAGCCGAGAGATTGATCGCGATCACCGTGTCCCAGCGCTCCCGCGGGAATTCCTCGATCGGGGCCGTGTGCTGGATGCCAGCGTTGTTGACCAGGATGTCGAGACCGCCCATGGCGTCCCGCACCCGGCCGATCAGGGCTGCGACCTGATCAGGGTCGGCGAGGTCGGCGCCGTCGTGGACCGCCCGGACCCCGTGCTCGCCCGCCACGGCGTCACGCAGCCGGGCGATCTCGGCCGCGTCGCCGAAGCCGTTGAGCATCACATCCGCGCCCTGCGCCGCGAACGCGTGCGCGATGCCGAGGCCGATTCCGCTCGTCGAGCCTGTCACGAGAGCTACTTTGCCACGCAGGCTCATGCCGCCATTCCCTCTGGGTGAAGTGCCGCTCCTACTCTCGCCGATCCCCGCGCGAAGCGGAAGCCGCGCCGGAACGCTCCCCAGCGGACCGCGTTGTGCCGCCAGCTAGCGATCATCGATAGGAGCACAACGATGGCTAACACCCCCTCATCCCCGGCGAAGGTTAGGGATCAGGTGCAGGATGCCCAGCTGCACAAGACCAACAACGACATGAAGGACAACGCCAAGGCCAACTCGATGGTGCTGCTGGAGCAGAACCTCGCGAACGGCCTCGACGTGGCGAACATGACCAAGCAGGCGCACTGGAACCTGAAGGGACCCGAGTTCATCGGCATCCACCTCATGCTCGACGGCTTCCGCGATAAGCAGGATGGCTGGAACGACAAGATGGCCGAGCGCATCGTCCAGCTCGGCGGCACCGCCAAGGGATCCACCCAGGCGGTCGGACAGCGCACCCAGCTGCCGCCCTATCCCTTGGACATCTACGCCATCGCCGACCACCTCAAGGCGCTTATTGACCGCTACGCGCAGCACGCGAACACCGTCCGCAAGAGCATTGACGACGCGGACGACGCCGGTGATCCGGATACGGCCGACCTGTTCACCGAGGTCTCACGCGGCCTCGACAAGCAGCTCTGGTTTCTCGAAGCCCACACGCAGGCGCCGGCCGGGAATTTCCGTAACTAGCGTCACCGTCCACCCAGCGAGCGCGGCCCGGACTGCACGACCGGGCCGCCGACTTGCTCCGTGGGCCGCGCTCAGGCATGGGCCCGGCAGCCGAGCTTACCGAACTCGGAGCTGCGATGATCCATCGTCGGCATGTCCATGGCGCGAAGAACCCGGTCCGGCACGTTGGAGGACGGCTAAGGCATCTATAGGGAATGCCGCCCGTGCCGAGTCGTGAGTAGCCGTGATGGCCCCCGGATCGCGTCCAGGGACCATCACGGAGTAGGATCTTGAACCGAGAGCCCTCGATCTCAGGTCAGGACATCGTCAGGGTTTCGTGCGTGAAAGATAAGGCTGGCCATCACCTTACGAGTCTGAGCTCGATGCCGTCTGCCGACCCAGACAGGCGCGCGCCCTTCGTCGTGCCGCTGACGTCGATCTGCACGCCGTTGCCGTTCACGAGCGCCTCACCCTCAACGCCCCTGTTAACGGTCGCCTCGCCGGTGGAGGCGGCGTAGGTGCCATCGAACTCGTGCAGGTTCTTCAGGTTGTGAACCACGCCATGGGCGTCAACGGCGGAGTAGCCGACTGCGGCGACCTCCAGCCCCTTGATCGTGAAGGGATAGTTGTGGCCGTGCCAGTGCAGGACGCCATTGCCCCAGTTCCAGCCAACACCGAGATCGGCGGACTTGGCATGGATCGTGATCGTCCCGTCCGTCGCGGCGGCCATGGAAGGCTGCGTAGAAAGGCCTATCGCTGCGACACCTAAGGCGAGGCCGCATCCGGCCAGGCGCGCGAGGGATCGCCTGCTGACCTGGTCGGCGACTTGGCCCAGATGAAGACGCCAGGATCGCTGCATAGGGCTACCATCGCTTTCGCTCACGGTTCACTCTCCTTGTTCATGGGTTGTGTGCGTTGCTCTGCAACGCAGTCTCGGCCATAGAACGCTGCCGGACGCACCAGTCAACGCGCGCTGCTCGGGTTTCGTTCAAGTCCGTGCAGCCAGAATGCATTGTGATGGGGATCAGCGTCGGAAATGGCTGTATTCATCATGGCTCGCGCCCGTTGCTCACGCAAGGGAAGCGCAGCCTTTGTAGATGTTCGTCGTCGGACGCACGATGATCAAGGGGAACTTGCACTCCGCGAAGATAGGGCGCGGTCTGTCGTCGTGCTCACGATGCGGCCAACCCTGCCGCCGTCGCGCAAGACATTGCGTATCCAGGGAAATCAGCCCGCTCGTCGGTCCCACTACTGGGGAACGCGACGCTTGCTGCCCGGCTCGTCTTCGGTCGGCAGCTCGCAGCGGTTGTGGATGTCGGTCGCCGCGACGGCGGCTTGCCCCAAGGCCACCGCGATCTGGTCCAGGCCGCGGGCCACGTCGCCCGCGGCGTAAAGGCCAGGCACGGTCGTCTGGTTGTGCTCGTCCACCTCGAGTGCGCCGGCGGGATCACATCGGGCGCCCAGTGCTGCCGCCAAATCCGAGCGGTAGCGCAGCCCAAGCGCCGAATAGAGCACGTCGAAGCGGTGCTCTTCCCCGTTCGCGCCACGCAGCGCACCGATCTTGTCGCCCTCGACCGTGAGCGCCTCGATCGGATGCTCAACGACCTTGATGCGGTGCTGGTCCACCCTGCCCCGCTGCTCGGCGTCGAGCCGCATCTCCCGGCCGAGGGTCAGGAGCGTCACGTCGGATGTGTAGGTGCGCGCGATGAAGACGGCCTCGCCCAAACCGTGCGCGCCGTGGCCGATCACCGCGATCCTGCGGCCCCTGGCCTCGTAGCCGTCGCAGATCGGGCAGTAGCGCACCAGGCCGCGCCGGACGGCGTTAGGCACGTTGGGAAATTCGGGATCAACGTCCACCGCGCCGGTGGCCATCAGCACCCGGCGCGCCTCGATCCGGCGTTCCCCGCCGCCTGCCGTGCGGATCGCCGCCGCGAACCGCTTCTCGTCCTGGTCAAGACTGCTGACCGTTCCCGCCACGATCTCCGTGCCGTACCGCCCGACGCTCGCCCGCTGGCGCGCGAGCAGGTCGGGTCCGGGGATACCCGCGGCGAAGAATGGGATGTTGTGGCTTCGGGGAATCCAGGCGGCGCGGGGGTCGCTACTGTCCACCACGGCGAAGCGCCGCTGGAACCGAGCCAGGTAGAGAGCGGCCGTCAGCCCCGCGGGGCCGCCGCCGATGACGAGACAGTCGAGAACCTCTTCAGCCATCCACGCCCTTTCCTCCGCAACTGCCTTGCGCCTGCAACGCCGTCAAGCCGCCCACGGCCCGAGATCACCATCGCACCTTTCCCTCTCGTGATGCGCTTGGAAAACGCGACCATGTGATCGAACCTCGCCGTTCCACCTTGGCACATGGACCAGCCAATAGCGCCTGGAACCGAGCTGGCGTCATAGGCCGCCCAGTTCGTGACGTTGCGCTTCTGCTTGGGGATACGGTGGCGGCAGTTCTGGTTTCTGACGGCGTGCAGCACGTGCAAGCGACGGCGGCCCGGCGCGGCGTGCCGGGCCGCCCTTGCCAACTGGCCGGGTTTCACTCCGCCGCGAGCAACTCGCCCACGGCGACGCGGCCCTGGAACGACTTATGGAACTGCCCGTCCTTCATGATCGCGAGCAGCGCGCTGCGGTCTTGCAGCAGGCTGAGGTCGAGCAGCGGGTTGCCGTCCACCAGCAGGATATCCGCCAGATACCCAGGCGCCACGCGCCCCATCTTCTCGCCTGACTTGCCGACCCAGGCCTCGCCGCCATAGGCCGTCGCCGCCCGCAGCACCTCCCACGGCTCGAAGCCGAACAGGTTGACGAAGTGCTCAAGATCGCGCGCCTCCGTGCCCTGGGGCAGCCACGCGAAGCCGTAGTCGCCGAACGGCAGCACCTTGATGCCTCCCTTGTGCATCTTGGTCATCACCTCGATGCCCGCCTCCAGCTCGCGCTTATTGCCGATCATCTCGGCCACGTCGGTCGTGATGCCCCAGTCCTTCGCCTCGTAGGTCGTGTTGTAGCGGGCGGCGATGGCGGGGGAGACGTAGTGCTTGTGCTTGACCCTCTCCAGCTGCTCGATGGTCTCGTCGGTGGCGAAGCTCGCGTGGAAGATGAACTCCACGTCGTGCTTCATGCATTGCCGCACCGAGCTGTCGGCATGGGCATGAGCGGCCAGGCGCTTGCCGATGTTGTTGGCGGTGTCGCAGATCGCGGCCACCTCGGCCTCGGTCATCGGGTTGTCGTAGGCCGCCATGCGCGGGTAGCAGAAGCTGTCGCCCGAGTTGTTGAACTTGATGAGGTCCACACCCTCGCGGATCATCATGCGCACGATTTTCCGGAACTCGTCCGGCCCGTCGCAGATGATCGAGACGGAGGGGTGCTTGGCGTCGAGCTGGTTGTCGTCGGCCAGCCCCCCCGTGACCGTCAGCTCGGGCGAGCCAGCGAGCAGCCGGGGGCCGGGGATCTTGCCCTTGTTGATCTCGTTGCGGATCACGATGTCGAGCCGCGGCTTGGCAGATGCCGCCCCGATCGCGGCCGTGAAGCCCATGTCCAGCGCCTGCTTGGCGTTGTGCATGGTCAGCAGCACGTGCTCCTCGACGGGCATCGCGGTCAACTCCGCGACCGAGGTGCCGTTGTTGTAGGTGAGATGGCAGTGGGTGTTGACCATGCCGGGCATGAGCGTGGCACCGCCAGCGTCGAGCACCTCGGACCCTTCCCGCGGCAGGCTCTCACCCGGCCCGGCGACGGCGTGGATGCGGTTGCCCTGCACCAACACCTCGCCGGGGGCGAGGTCCTTGCCCGTACCCTCGAAGATCATCACGTTGGTGAACAGCGTCCTCGCCATCGCATTCCTCCGTTGTTTCTCGTTGCCTCTGCTCGTCCCTGAGGTGTGCAGCAGCTCAGGCCGCCCGCACGCTCACCCGGTCGGACACCTTGCTGCGCAGTACAACCGGGAGCGCCTCGATCGGGATGTCGCCGTCGGCACTCTCGGCGTAGCGCGCCGCTGCCTCCAGCAGCGCGGGCGCGTCCTCCGCAGTCAGCTCGGAGAAGCGGATGACCACCTTTCCGGGCATGCGCAGCGCCGCCGTGCACGGGTGCGGACAGCCGTTCAGGCATTCGACGGTACGGACCGCGACCGTGCTGCCGCACCTGGCCGCGTGCTGTTTCATGGCGTGGGCGAGGCGCTGGCCCGGCGTCGCCTGCCCCGCTGACGCCGGGGCGTAGCGGTTGCAGGTGGTGCAGACGAAAACGCGGCCGCCGCTCATGCGCTCGCCCGGTGCGGCTGGCGCTGCCGGGCGTAGAATACGGTCAGCGCGTAGTTGACCTGCTTGGCGCGCTCGACCGTGGCCCAGTGTCCGCACGCCGTGAGCACCTGCAGTTCAGCCCCTTTGACGGCGCTCGCCATCGCCCGGCCTACGTCGGGCGGCGCCGTGCGGTCCTGGTCGCCAGTGATCAGCAAGATCGGGCACGCGATGCGCGCGAGGTCGGCGCTCCGAGCGTCTGCCAGCGCCTCGCAGTTGCGGGCGTAGCCTTCCGGCGGCTGCGCCATGACGCTCTCCCGCACGAAGGCAGCCGCGGCGGGCTGGTTCACCTTGGTGTCGTCCGCCGTGCCGGCGGCCACGATGGCGTCGGCAATGCCGCGCATCCCTTCCGCCCGCGCCTTTGCCGCCCGGTCGCGGAGCGCACCCCGCGCGGCTTCCAGCGGCCCCGGAAACGGCCCGACCAGGGCGAGGCTCGCGACCTGGTCCGGATGCTCGGCGGCGAAGTGCTGGCAGATGATCGTGCCTAACGAGTGCCCGGCCAGGTGAACTCGTCCCCCTTCCGCCGCCCGGCGCACTACGCCGAGCAGGTCTTCGACGTGGCTCGCGATCGAGATGCCGTCCCGCACCGGCGTCCGCCCGGAGCCGGCAAGGTCGTAGGCGACGACGCGGAGGTCTCGCCTGAGAACCTGCGCCTGCGGATACCAAGTGTTCGTGCTGCCGCCGAGCCCGTGCACCATGACGAGCACCTCGCCCTTGCCGCCCAGCTCCTCGACGAACAAACGGTTCGTGGTCGCTTTCCCCACTGATCCCACTCCCTACTTCGCGGCGGCCGCCTCTCGGGCCGTGCGGTGCTGCTCGTTCCCCATGCGCCGGACCCGGTTCCTGATAGCGCCGATGCCGGCGATCTCGATCTCGACCACGTCACCGTCTTGGAGGAAGCGTGGCGGGTCGAAGCCAATCCCTACCCCCTCCGGCGTGCCGGTCGCGATCACGTCGCCGGGCGAGAGGGTGACGCTGCGCGAGATGGTCTCGATCAGGGTCGGCACGTCGAAGATCAGGTCCGTCGTGCTGGCGTCCTGGCGCAGCTCGCCGTTGACCCGGCAGGTGACACGTAGATCGGCCGGATGCGCCTCGTCGGCGGTGACGATCCACGGCCCCATCGGGCCGAAGCCGTCAATGCCCTTGCCCAGGAACCATTGCTTGTGAATGCGTTGCAGGTCGCGCGCCGTCACGTCGTTCAGGATCGTGTAGCCGAACACGTGCTCCAGCGCCCGCTCGCGCGGGATGAAGCGTCCGCCCTCGCCGATGACGACAGCCAGCTCCGCCTCGTAGTCCACCGCCTCGTCGAGGCCCGGCCATAGCGGGATATCGTCGTAGGGGCCGGAGATGGAGGAGGCTGGCTTGGTGAAGATGATGGGATGCTCCGGCACGGCGTCCGCCGCCGTCGTGCCGGCGTCGAAGCCGCTCTTCGTGAACTCGCGCGCGTGCGCGCGGTAGTTCTTGCCCACGCACATGACGTTGTGCGGCGGCGCTGGGATGGGCGCGAGCAGCTTCGCCCCTTCGAGCGAGTGCCCCGACGCGCCGGGCGCCACGACTCCGGCCCCCTTCCCGAGGTGCGCGATGACCGCGACCATGTCCCCCGCGATGCGCGCCGGCAGGCCGGGCACGGCCTCGTCCAGCGGCCAGAACAGCCCCTTGCCGGGATCAACGACCGCGACGCAGGGCCGCCCCTCGTGGAGAACCGTCGCGAGTTTCATCACCTTGCGCCATTCTGAACCTATTTTCGTGCTGTCCTGCACAAATATGGACCAATAAGGCCTCTATTGGTTCAGTGAGTCAAGTGGTAGATTGGTCGCCATGGACGACGGATCGGCGGCAGGACCGAGCTTCCCCCAGGCGACGCGCGAGCGCGGCGACGCCCAGGCGCTGCGTTCCGTGCTCGCGCGCGAGCTGCGCTCGGACCGCTGGCGGGAAGGTGAGCGGCTACCGACCGAGCGCGAGTTCGGCGAGCGCTACGGCATGGCCCGCAACACCGTCCGGCGCGCGTTGCAGGCCCTGGAGGACGAGGGCCTCATCGTCCGCCACGTCGGCCGTGGCACGTTCAAGGCGGTCGTGGCGGCGTCGTATTGGGGGCTGTTCGGGCCGGAGGGGGTCGAGGGCGCCAGCCCGGCCGATGTCGTCGAGTGCCGCCTCGCCTTCGAGCCGGAGCTGGCCCCGCTCGTGGTCGCCCACGCGAACCAGCTGGACCTGGACCGGATGGAGGAATGCCTGAGGGGCGGTGAGGCCGCGGAGGACATCGCGGAATTCGAGGCCTGGGACGCGGCACTCCACGACGCGATCGCGGTGGCAACACGCAACCAGGCGATGGTCGCCGTCTCCCGCGCCCTGGCCCGCGTGCGGCTGCAGGCCGAGTGGGGGCAGCTCAAGGCACGGAGCATGACCGTCGAGCGCCGGGCGGCGGTGCAAGCGGAGCACCGCGCCATCGTCGAGGCGTTCTGCCGCCGCGACAAGGCTGACGCCCGCGCCAAGCTGCGTGAGCACATCCTGCATGTCCATGTCTCCATGTTCGGCGAGTAGCCGGCGCATGATCGCCTGCCGGTAAGCCCGCGCATGGACGCCTTCACTCATGTCAACTGGCGCCTATTCCTCAACGCCACCCTGAACGGGCTGACGCTGGCCTCGCTCTACTTCATCGTGGCGAGCGGCTTCACCCTGATCTTCGGACTGATGCGCGTGGTCAACATGGCGCACGGCTCGCTCTACCTGCTCGGCGCCTACGTGGGCTACGAGGTCCAGGCCGCGACCGGGAACTGGGCGCTCGCGGCGCTGGCCGGTGCGGGCTCTGCCGCGGCACTCGGCGCACTGCTGCAGGTCTCGCTGTTCGGCTGGATGCAGGGTCAGGATCTGCGCCAGGCCCTGGTCGCGATCGGCGTCTCCATCGTGCTCGCCGATCTCATGCTGGCGGCCTGGGGCGGCACGACCTACCAGATCGCCCTGCCCGCGGCCGTGCGCAGCTTCGTGCCCTTACCGGTAGTGCGCCGCTACCCGGAGAGCCGGCTGGTGCTGATCGGCATCGCCGTGCTGATCGGCCTCGGACTGTGGCTGCTGCTCGCCCGAACCCGGCTCGGCGCCCTGATCCGCGCCGGCGTGGACGATCGGCGCATGGTGGAGGCGCTCGGGGTCAACGTGCCGCTCGTCTTCCTCGGCGTGTTCGCGATTGGCGGGGCGCTCGCCGGGTTCGCGGGCGTGGTCGGCGGCTCGGTGCTGTCCATCGCGCCGGGCGAGGACGCGCGTTACCTGCTCTCCTCGCTGATCGTGGTCATCGTCGGCGGCATGGGGAGCATCCCAGGGGCGGCGATCGGCGCCTTGCTGGTCGGCCTGGCCGAGACCTACGGCCTCGCCTACACGCCGACCTACGGCGTCGCGTTCACCTTCCTCATCATGGTCGCGGTGCTGGCGGTGCGCCCGCGCGGCCTGCTGGGCCGGGCGGCGTGACGGCTCAGCACTTTGGCGGCCGCCTCGCACTGGCCGTCGCCGCAGTCGCCGTCCTGCTCGCCTACCCATGGGCGTTCAACGCCTTCTGGGTGCTCCAGGTCGGCGGACGGACGCTCGGCTTCGGCACCATCGCGCTCAGCCTGGTGTTCCTGCAAGCCTACGCCGGGATGCTGTCGCTCGCGCAGATAGCGGTGGCGGGACTGGCCGGCTATGCGCTCGCCTACTTCTCGGCGCCGATGGGAACGGTTGGGATCGCGCTCAGCTGGCCGGCAGCGGTGGCGATCGCGCTTGCGCTGGCGACGGTGGCAGGGCTGCTGATCGGCGCGCTCGCGGCGCGCACCGAAGGCATCTACACCCTGATGCTGACGCTCGCCGTAGCGATGGGATTCTACTATCTCACGCTCCAGAACTATCCCGTGTTCAACGGCTGGACCGGCTTCACGCAGGTGCCGGCGCCGGTAGTCCTCGGCGGCGGGAGGCCGGTCCCGTTCTACTATCTCTGCCTCGGCTGCGCCGCGCTCTGCTACGCGCTCGTGCGCTATCTCGTGCGCACGCCATTCGGCCTCGCCCTCCAGGCTACGCGCGACAACGCCCGGCGCCTGCGTGCCCTCGGCACGCCGACCACCCTGCCCCGCGTGGCCGCGTTCGGCATCGCGGGATTCGTGGCCGGAGTCGGCGGCGTGCTCAACACCTGGCTCAACGGCTCGATCTCGCCGGGCTCGATCTCGCTCACGCCAACGGTGGATGTGCTGATCGCCGCCGTGCTGGGCGGCATGGCGAGCCCGGCCGGCGCCTACCTGGGCGCCTTCCTGTTCACCGTCATCCAGAGCTTCGCGATTACCGTCGTGCCCCCTGAGCGGTTCGGCACGCTGATCGGCCTCGTGTTCATCGCCGTCGTCGTGCTCTCGCCCGAAGGCGCGCTGGGCTTCGTCCGAGCCGTCACGCGCCCGCGCGCGGTCCGGGCCAGGGAGGCCGCCTCGCCGCGCGCGGCCTTGGAGGAAGCGCCGGTCGGCGCGAGCGGCCAACCAGGAGGAAGCAACCATGCTCGGTAGAAGGCAGTTCGGCCAACTCTCGGCCAGTGCGGGACTCGCGGCGCTCGGCACGCGCAGGGCGGCGGCGCAGGGGTCGGGCACGATCCGCATGGGCGGCCTCGCCACCCTGCAAGGGCCGTTCGCCGAGCCGGGAAAGGACTCGTTCCGCGGCATGGAGCTGGCGCTCGACGAGGTCGGCTACACCGTAGCCGGGAAGAAGATCGAGCTTTCCCGCGCCTCCTCCGACGCCACCCCGGACGTGGCGCTCGCCTCCGCCCGCCGCCTCGTCGAGCAGAACCACGTCGAGGTGTTCATCGGTCCGCTCTCCGGTAGCGAGGGCATCCGCATCAAGGACTACGCCAAGACCGTGCCGGACGTGACCTTCTTCAACGGCTCGTCCGCGGCGATCGAGACGACGCTGGTCAACCCGGCGCCCAACTTCTACCGCTTCAGCACCGACGGCGCGCAGTGGACGGCCCCGCTCGGCGACTACGTCAAGAAGACCAAGGGCTGGAGCCGCCTCGCCCTCGTCTCCGAGGACTACTCCTTTCCCTATGCCCAGATCTTCGGGCTGATGGCCACCTTCTGCGCCGCGGGCGGCCACGTCCTGCACAAGTTTTTCGTCCCTCTCGGCACCAAGGACTACAGCTCGGTGATCGCCCAGCTTCCCGAGAAGGGCGAGGTGGACGCGATCTTCGTCATGCTCGGCGGCGCGGACGCCGTGAACTTCCTCACCCAATACACCGAGGCCGGCGGCGACGTGCCCATCGTCGGCAGCTCGGTCACCGTGGACCAGACCGTGCTCGCTGCGAAAGGGCCAGTGCGCACCCACCTGCCCGGCGTGCTCTCCTCCGGCCCGATCGCCGACAACGATCCCAGCCCGGCGTGGCAAGCCTTCGTCGCCGCCTACAAGAAGAAGTTCCCGGACGGCCTGCCCTCGCCCTCGCTGTTCTGCTTCAGCTACTACGTCAACACCAAGGCGGCGCTGCTCGGTCTGCAGAAGGTGGACGGCGACCTCTCGGGCGGGCAGGCGAAGTATCGCGCCGTGCTCGACAAGCTGAGCTTCGACACCCCGACCGGCCCGGTCTCGATCAACGAGAACCGGCAGGCGACGGGAACGATCTTCATCAACGAGATCGTCGAGCATGGCGGCGACTTGACCACCAACCCAGTCAAGCGCTTCCCGAACGTGGACCAGTATCTCGGCCTCGGCAAGGAAGCCTACATGAAGCTCGGGGCGCCTTCGCGCGACAACCCGTCCTGTCCGTGACCGGGGATCACGCCCTGGAGCTGGACGGGGTGAGCCGGCGCTTCGGTGCCCTCACGGCGCTGCACGAGGTCTCGCTCGCGGTGCCCGCGGGCGAGCGCCGGGCGATCCTGGGGGCGAACGGCGCGGGCAAGACGACGCTGTTCAACCTGATCGCCGGCGACTTGCAGCCGAGCACGGGGCGCGTCCGCCTGTTCGGCCGCGACGTGACCCGGCTGCCGACACACCGCCGCATCCGGCTCGGGATGCGCCGCACCTACCAGACCTCGCTCGTGTTCGGGGGGCTGACCGTGCGCGAGTGCTTGTTCCTGGCCGTGCGCGGCGTGCGCGGCGGCCGATTCGCCATCAATCGCCCGGCGTCCCGCTGCGCCGAGATGGCCGACGTTGAGCGTCTTGCCGCCCAGGTCGGAATCGGCGGGGCGCTGGACACGCGCGCGGGCGCGCTATCGCACGGCGAAGCGCGCCAGCTCGAGCTCGGCATGGCGAGCGCCGGCGAGCCGCGCCTGCTGCTGCTGGACGAGCCGGCCGCCGGCCTCTCCCTTGCCGAGCGCCGCCGCCTGCTGGCGTTGCTGCGCGCCCTGCCGCGCAGCCTCACGCTAGTCCTGATCGAGCATGACATGGACGTGGCCTTGCAGGCGGTTGACCGAGTGACGGTGATGCACAACGGCCGCCAGGTTGCCGACGGGACGCCGGACGAGATCGCGTCCGACCCCCAGGTCCACGCCATCTACATGGGCAGCCATAGAGGTGTTCATGCCGCCTGAGCCGGTGCTGCCCAATCCGGTGCTGCGGGTGCGCGACCTGCACGTCTATCGCGGGGCGAGCCATATCCTGCAAGGCGTCTCGCTGGACCTCGGCGCGGCGCCGCTCTCGTTGGTCGGGCGCAACGGCATGGGCAAGACGACGCTCTGCCAGGCGATCATGGGGCTGCTGCCCGCGCGCGGCGGCACGGTGAGCGTTGCCGGGCGGGACGTCTCCGGCCTTCGCCCGTTCCGCGTCGCGCGCGCAGGCATCGGCTA
Organism: uncultured Alphaproteobacteria bacterium; assembly: GCA_963790535.1. Taxonomy (GTDB): domain Bacteria; phylum Pseudomonadota; class Alphaproteobacteria; order Acetobacterales; family Acetobacteraceae; genus CAWKEH01. The sequence goes on from CAWBOZ010000010.1 coordinate 33,364, forward strand.
CGTGCCGCAGGGGCGACGTGTGTTCCCCTCGCTCTCCGTCCAGGAGCATCTCGCCATGGTCGCGCGGCCGGGCCGGGCCTGGACGATTGAGCGCATCTACGATGCCTTCCCGCGCCTGGCGGAGCGGCGGCGCAACGGCGGCGCCGAGCTGTCAGGCGGCGAGCAGCAGATGCTGGCGGTGGCGCGGGCCTTGCTCCTCAACCCCGTGCTGCTGGTGATGGACGAGCCGACCGAGGGCCTGGCGCCGCTCCTCGTCGAGCAACTTGTCGAGCTGCTCCGCCGACTCCCGGCCGAGGGCGTGGGACTGCTGCTGGTCGAGCAGAACATCGCGGTCGCGACCAGCGTCGCGGATCGCGTGCTTGTCATGGTCAATGGCCGGATCGCGCTCGCCGCCGACGCGGCCGCGCTCGCCGCCGATGAAGCGTTGCAGCGGCGCTACCTCGGCGTCGGCACGTCGTTGCAGGCGGGGCTTCCGGAAGGGGAGCCAGAGGGGGAGGATGCGGCATGAGCGGGGACAAGCGGCCGGCGGTGTACGTCGCTGGAACATGCGATACGAAGGCGGCCGAGCTGGACTACGTCCGGCGGCTGGTAGAGACGGAGGGCGTGCCCGCGCTGCTGGTGGACCTCTCCACGCGCCCCGGCGGCGCGGGCGCCGACGTCACCGCGGCGGAGGTGGCGAGCCACCACCCCGACAGTGCGCAGGCGGTGTTCACGGGCGACCGCGGCCGCTCGGTCGCGGCGATGGCCGTGGCGTTCCAGCGCTTCCTCGCGACGCGGGACGATGTCGGCGGGGTGATCGGCCTCGGCGGCTCGGGCGGCACCGCGCTGGTCACGCCCGCCATGCGCGCGCTGCCGGTAGGCGTGCCGAAGCTGATGGTCTCCACCGTCGCTTCCGGCAACGTGGCCTCCTACGTGGGGCCGAGCGACATCGCGATGATGTACTCGGTCACGGACATGGCAGGGCTGAACCGCATCTCGCGCGTCGTGCTCGCCAACGCGGCGCGCGCGATCGCCGGGATGGCGCGCGGCGGCGACGGCACCGCCGCGGAGGCGGACGGCAAGCCCGCCCTGGGCATGACGATGTTCGGCGTCACCACGCCCTGCGTGAACGCGCTAGTCGCGGCGCTTGAGGCCGAGTACGACTGCCTCGTGTTCCACGCCACCGGCACGGGCGGCCAGTCCATGGAGAAGCTCGCGGACTCCGGCCTGCTCGCGGGCGTCGTGGACGCCACCACCACTGAGGTCTGCGACCTGCTGATGGGCGGCGCCTTCCCCTGCACGGAGGACCGGTTCGGCGCCTTCGCCCGCACGCGCCTGCCCTATGTCGGCTCCTGCGGCGCGCTCGACATGGTGAACTTCGGGGCGATGGAGACCGTGCCGGAGCGGTATCGCGGACGCAACCTCTACGTCCACAACCCGCAGGTCACGCTGATGCGCACGACGGCCGAGGAGTGCGCGCGCATGGGGCGCTGGATCGGGGAGAAACTGAACGCCTGCGAGGGACCGGTCCGCTTCCTGATCCCCGAGGGCGGCGTCTCGGCGCTCGACGCGCCCGGCATGGCGTTCCACGATCCCGAGGCGGACCGGGCGCTGTTCGACGCCCTCGACCAGACGCTGCGCCGGACCGAGCGTCGCCGCCTGCTTCGCCTGCCCTACAACATCAACGATCCCGTCTTCGCCGCCGCCCTGGTCGCGGCGCTGCGGGACGCGACGGCGGAGGCTTGAGATGGCACGCATTCCGCGCGCGGCGCTGGTCGCCAAGTTCCAGGACATGGTGCGCAGGCGCGAGCCGATCATCGGCGGCGGCGCCGGCACTGGCCTGTCGGCCAAGTGCGAGGAGGCCGGCGGCGTGGACCTCATCGTGATCTACAACTCGGGGCGCTACCGCATGGCGGGCCGCGGCTCGCTCGCCGGCATGATGGCCTACGGCAACGCCAACGAGATCGTGCTGGAGATGGCGCGCGAGGTGCTCCCGGTCGTGCGCAGGACGCCCGTCCTGGCCGGGGTGAACGGCACCGACCCGTTCTGCCTCTTCGACGCCTACCTCGACCAGCTCGCCGCCCTCGGCTTCTCCGGCGTGCAGAACTTCCCGACCGTGGGCCTCTTCGACGGCACGTTCCGCACCAACCTGGAGGAAACCGGGATGGGGTATGGGCTGGAAGTCGAGATGGTCCGCCTCGCCCGGCAGAAGGACCTCCTGACCACCCCCTACGTCTTCAATCCGGACGAGGCGTCAGCGATGGCCGAGGCCGGCGCCGATATCCTCGTGGCCCACATGGGCCTGACCACCGGCGGCGCCATCGGCGCTGGGACGGCGCTCTCGCTGGACGACTGCGCCGGGCGGATCAACGCCATCGCGGACGCCGCGCGCCGGGTGCGCCCCGACCTGATCATGCTCTGCCACGGCGGCCCGATCGCCATGCCCGAGGACGCGCAGCACATCCTCTCGCGCTGTCCTGGCTGCCACGGCTTCTACGGCGCGTCGAGCATGGAGCGGCTGCCCGTCGAGACGGCGCTGACCGAGCAGGCAAGGAAGTTCAAGGCATTGCGGAGGGAAACCTGATGGCGAAGGCACTCGCGAGCACGGTCATTGACGCACCAGTGGAAGCGGTCTGGGACATCGTGCGCGATTTCAGCGCCCTGCCGAGCTGGGTTCCCGGCCTCGGGCCGTGCCACATCGAGGGCGGCCTCGCGCCCGACGTGGTGGGCTGCGTGCGCGCCTTCCAGCTCGGCGACGGCACGCCCGTGCGCGAGCGGCTGACCATGCTCGACGACAGCCGCTACAGCTTCGCATACACCTTCGTCACCCCTGCCTTTCCCGTGGAGGACTATCACGCGACGTTCCGACTCATCCCCGTGACGAACGGCGACCGCACCTTCGCGCAGTGGAGCGCGCAGTTCGAGGAAGCGCTGGAGGACAAGGGGAAATACGAGCGCATCATCTCGCAGAACGTGTTCGCCGCCGGCCTCGCCGCGCTCGGCGAACGCGTGCGGGAACGCCCGGCACCGCCCGGCGCGGTGCGCTGGCAAGGGTTCCGCCCGGCCAAGGTATTCTGCTCCTCGGTGCTGCCCGTCCCGGCCGCCGCGGTCTGGGAACGTATGCGCGACTTCGCAAGCATGGCGGACTGGCACCCCGATCTCGCCGACATGCACATGCTGAACGGTGCCCGGTCCGACACGGTCTCGGGCGTGCGCGATTTCCGCCTCGGCGACGGCCGGCTACAGGAGCAGCTCACCTTCCTGTGCGACCGAACGCGCGCGTTCCGCTACAAGATCAACGCGAGCCCGATGCCGTGGCTCAACTATCACGCCGGCGCGCAGCTCTACCCCGTGACCGCCAAGGACACGACATTCGCGGTCTGGACGGCGGATTGGGTCGCCGCGCCGAACGACGACGCGGACCTGATCCCGCAGATCCATCAACGGGTGTTCCAGCTCGCCTTCGACACGCTCGGGGCGCAACTCGCGGATCGCGGATAAGCCTCAGCTTGAGAGTGTACCACAGTGGCGCGTGATTCCTGGTCTGTTCGTGCCGTTCTGTGCCGGATGCTGGCACACCGAAGCGCCAGGAATCCTTCAAACCAGCCATTTTCGGGGGAAATGCTGGTGCTGTTGGAGAGGATTGAACTCTCGACCTCTCCCTTACCAAGGGAGTGCTCTACCACTGAGCTACAACAGCGCCGGGCGCGCGCCCTCTTAACGCCGGTTGGCGGGCCGGCGCAAGCAGGCTTGACGCGCCCCACTTGACGCGCGGGGAGCGGCGGAGGAAGCCTCACGGAATGGAGAAGGAAAAGCCTCGGACCGGCACTAAGGCGGAAGCTGACCATGCCGAGCGGCAGGCGCGCGAGGCCGCGGCGCTGCGCGAGAACCTGCGCCGGCGCAAGGCACAGGCCCGCATCCGCGAGTTCGGGCATTCGTGAGTTGGGCACGGAGCCGAAGCAGTGCCCGTGATGCCTGACCACTGGATCAGACAGCAGGCCCAGGAGCACGGCATGATCGAGCCGTTCGTGGACGGGCAACGGCGCGACGGCGTGATCTCCTACGGCCTGTCGTCCTACGGCTATGATGCCCGGGTCGCCGACGAGTTCCGCATCTTCACGAACGTGGACAGCGTCGTGGTGGACCCCAAGGCGTTCAGTCCGGACAGCTTCGTGACGCGCTGCGGCACGAGCTGCATCATCCCGCCCAACTCCTTCGCGCTCGCTCATACGGTCGAGTATTTCCGCATCCCGCGCGACTGTCTCGTGGTCTGCCTCGGCAAGAGCACTTACGCGCGTTGCGGCATCATCGTGAACGTGACGCCGCTGGAGCCCGAGTGGGAAGGCCAGGTCACGATCGAGATCAGCAACACGACGCCGCTGCCCGCGCGCGTCCACGCAGGCGAGGGGATATGCCAGTTCTTGTTTCTCCAAGGGGCGAGCCCGTGCGAGACCTCCTACGCGGACAAAGCGGGGAAATACATGCGCCAGCGCGGAGTGGCGCTGCCAAGGCTGTGAGCGGGATGGACCGCATCCGCCTCCGCGGCGGCCGGCCGCTCTCGGGCACGATCCCGATCGGCGGCGCGAAGAACGCGGCGCTGCCGCTCATGGTCGCCGGGCTGCTCACGGCGGAGCGGCTCGTCCTGGAGAACGTGCCCCAGCTCGCCGACATCGCGACGATGGGCGCGCTGCTCGCGCAGCACGGCATCGCGGTGGAACCTGACGGCCGCACGCTTAGCCTCGGCGGCGAGGTCGCGAGCACCGAGGCGCCCTATGACATCGTGCGCAAGATGCGGGCGAGCATCCTGGTGCTCGGGCCGCTCGTCGCGCGCTGCGGCGAGGCACGGGTGAGTTTGCCGGGCGGCTGCGCCATCGGCACGCGCCCAGTGGATCTGCACCTCAAGGGGCTGGAGCAGATGGGCGCCACGATCCGCCTCGACGGCGGCTACGTCCACGCGAGCGCGCCGCCGCAGGGGCTGCGGGGTGCCAGCATCGTGCTGCCGTTCGCCTCCGTGGGCGCGACCGAGAACCTGCTCATGGCGGCGGCGCTGGCGGATGGGCGCACGGTGCTCGCGAACGCGGCGCGCGAGCCGGAGATCGGCGACCTCGTGGCCTGCCTCGTCGCCATGGGTGCCCGCATCGAGGGCGCGGGCACGGACAAGCTTACGGTCGAGGGCGTGAAGACGCTGCACGGCGCCCGGCACCGCATCATCCCCGACCGCATCGAGACCGGCACCTACGCCTGCGCCGCGGCGGTCACAGGCGGCGAGCTGCGGCTCGAAGGCGCGGACCTCGCCCATCTCGGCGCGGTCGCGCGGACGCTCGCCGAGGCCGGCGTGGAGATCGAGGAGGTGGAGGGCGCCGTGCTCGTGCGCCGGGTGGACGGGCTGCGGGGCGTGGATGCGATGACCGAACCTTACCCTGGGTTCCCGACTGACATGCAGGCGCAGTACATGGCGGTGATGGCGGTCGCCGAAGGTGCGGCGATGGTGACGGAAACCATCTTCGAGAACCGCTTCATGCACGTCCCCGAGCTGAACCGCATGGGGGCGCGCATCAACGTCCACGGCGCGTCGGCGATCGTGCGCGGCGTCTCCGGGCTATCGGGCGCGCCGGTCATGGCGACGGATCTGCGGGCGTCGGTGTCGCTGGTGATCGCGGCGCTCGCGGCGAAGGGGGAGACGGTCATCAACCGCGTCTATCACCTCGACCGGGGATACGAGTCCGTGGAGCGGAAACTCGCGGCGTGCGGGGCGCAGATCGAGCGGATATCGGGTTAGGGGTGCTACGGTCGGCGGCGAGGCAAGTGGGCGGAAGCCCCGCGTGTGCTCGCCGCCGCTTCTACGATGCGAGCTTGGTTCAGTCGTGTCCTGTGCGTTCTTTGTAGAAAGCCTTTGCCGCCTCCACTTGTGCATCGAGGGGGTGGATTGCGCAGTAATTGTCGATCCAGGCCCATACGCCGTCTGCATCGGTGCCGTTGAGAGGGTCCCCACCTGCCTGATACGCTTCACCGGCGATAAATGCTAAAATCCACTCGCCGTCGGTATTAGCCTGCACGGACGAGTAGGGATTTCTCCTTACTGATGTCCATTCGCCGCATGAAGAAACTCCAGTGCCTATGATCGTGTAGGCCTGGACTGAACATGATGCCGATACTACACCTAACAACAGGGCGAGTGAGGCCGGACGAATTTTTCTCACAATCACTTCCTTCGTGCTCAGCATGGGCGCGCGTTAACAAACGATCGGACAGCGCGGAATAGAATGATACATAAAGCCGAAAATGCCGCATTCGTGGGGACTTTCGCCAAACCTATCTGGAGATAGCGAAATGTGTAGGGCGCGGAATGATGAGAGTTGATAAGCCTAATCAAACGTTTCCGCTCACACCAACCTCTTCGGCCCAAAGGCAGTCTTTTGCGAACACATTCTTTGTAAAGAGCATCAAGATTGTGGTCCCATGTTCTTTTCGCCAATTCCTGACGAGTGTACCCTTTTGTCAGTAGGAATGCTTTCAGCACGTTCTCGATAGCGTGGCTGTAAAGATGATGAACGGGTGTTGGAAATCGCAATCTGATACGACGTTCTTCGATTTCCTTGGAAAGGTGCTCTGCCGCTTTCCAATAGGCTTCCGCATGTAGATAAGCGCCCAGAGCCTGAGAGTCGACTTTCACACTCTTGATCTCGAAATCATTACCTTTGTTACCGTAGATACGCCATAGTTGGCAACCGATTTCTCGCCCAATCGCGGCGATTTATCGCCTCGGCTTGCTTGTGTGAGGCGAGCTTCGGCTTCCGCCCCAGCTTCACGCCGCGCGCTCCAACTCGCGCCCGTTCCTCTCCGATGCTCGCCTGGATTAGGTCGCGCTCGAATTCTGCGAGGCCGCCTTATACAGCGAGTATGAGACAACCGTGTTGATGTGAGTGGTGTCGGCCAATGTGTCGTTCAGGAATCGGAATCGGGCTTTGATCAATGGTCGTACACGAGCGTCAACGCTCCGGCCGTCTGCGGATGCGGATACCCGCGCATAGTCGTATCTCATCAGATGCTAGAGCCTAGCTCCTGCTCGATCACGACGCGCAGGGGCGGTAGGGCGAGTTGCACTGCTTCCCAAACCTGAATCGCGTCAACGTCCTCATAATCGTGGCGGTAGATATTCCCTGCCGCCGCCATGTTCCTCCACGCTATCGAAGGATGCCGTGCCTTCATGTCGTCGGGCAGGCGACGTGATGCTTCGGAGATGATTTCGAGACAGCGCGTGACGGCATAAACGGTGCGCTCGTCGTCGCGGAAGGCCGCGAAGTCGACCCCTTCCGTGAACTGGGCGGCTAGTTTGATGTGATGGGCGATGTCGCGCAGGGCAGCTTGTGCGGACTCAGAAAGCATAGATCGCGTCGGTCGTCGCGGCCGGCCGCACGTAGGGCTTGAGGCCGTCACGGTTCACCACATCAACCGGCCCGTCGAACAGGCCCGCGATGTACTCTTTCAACCCCGCATAGTCGAAGAGGGTCACGTGCGCCGCCGGATCAATCTCGATCATGATGTCGGTGTCGCTGTCGGGCCGCGCCTCGCCCCGCGCGCGCGAGCCGAACAGGGCGGCGTGCGCCACACCCCGCGCGCGCAACTCCGCCTCTTTCTCCTGCAAACGGGCAATGATGTCCTCACGTTCCATGATCCTTCGTAACACGATAAGAGGCCGGCTTCACAGAACTCTTGGCCAGATCATGATCGCACCGGAGTTGCGCACCGTCTCGAAAGCGGCAGGTAGTACGTTGACCGCTGCGAAGTCCGTCATCCGCCACCCATTCCGAGCAGTTAGCCCCGCCACCTCTCCGGCAAGCAGCTCGTTCAATGCGAAAGGACACGCCTCGGGTAGCGGACGCGGGGGCTAGCACCGTCCGTCGTCGCCCGAGGCTGGCGCAGTGCCTTGGCGTAGCGATCATTCAGGTGGAGGCCAGCTTCCGCGTCCCTACCCTGGCGTCTGATACACGACCCCGTCCACCCCAGGCTGCTCGACCTTGTGCCGGATGTCGGCGGGCAGGAGCCGATCCAGCCCTGCTGCGGCCAGGACCCCCGCTATGACCCGGCGCGGCGGCTGATAGCGCGCCACCACCGTCCAGCCAGGCCCAGGCACAAACGGGATCATTCGGTTGTGCAGCGTGCACCCAGGGTCCCGCATGCACGCCTGAACCACTCCGGCTTCCGTCGCCACCAGGCTGCCGGGTCCGGGTGGGTCCGAGGTGACGTGGTCCTGGAGATTCTGCGCGAGCAATAGGTAGTGCAGGCGCCGGGCCGTTTCCGGATCGACATGCACCACCTTGCCCGAGGTCGCGACGAACTCGGCGATGCGCTTCTCCGGCAGCATCGGCTCCGTGTTCTCGAGGTAGAGCAGCCCAATGGATGTGGCGACGAAGCCCAGGGCGGCGAGGATCGCGACGGCGCGGCGCGCGGCGCCCACGTCCAGCCAGCGGGCGCCCAGCACGGCGACCGGCACCATCGCCAGGGCCGCGGAGACCATGAAATAGCGCGGGACCACGTAGAGGATCTCCGCGTTGAGCGCCACGAACAAGAACGCCACCAGGGAGCCCAGCGCGGCGCAGTTCACCACCGAGCGCTGCCGCGGTGCAAGCCATCTTCCCGCCCAGAGCAGCACGTAGGCCGGGATGGCGAGGAAGAACAGCAGGCCGTATTTCTGGCTGACGAACACGGCCGCCAGCGGCGCGACCACCGGGTTGGTCGCCAGCACGCCCTCGCTGTCCAGCGCTCGGCCGGCGGACGCCGCTTCAGCTTCCTTGGCCGAGCGGTCCACCCGGTCATGCGTGGCGGAGAGACGGGCACGGTAGAGCGGGTCGCCCGTGCGGGCGGCGAAATACCCGGCCTGTCCCCCCACGACCAGGGCAAAACCCAGCCCGATCAGGAGGTAGCGCCATCGCGGCATGGCCGGCCGAAACAGGAACAGCAGGCCGTAGAGCACGACCAGCAGCAGCGAGGTCTCTCGGGTCAGATAGCCCACGCCGGCCAGCACGCCGCAGAGCAGCATCAGCCCCCAGGGACCGCCCCGCTCCCGCGCGAGCATCAGGACCCAGAACGAGGCGACGACGAAGGTCATCTCGAGAAGGTCCGGGTTGGCGTAGGTCGCTTGCACCGGGAACTGCGGCAGCACCACGCCGATGACGGTGACGAGGGCGGCGGCGACCCAGCCGAACCAGTGCCGAACCGCGAGGTAGTTGACGGTCAGGAACACGGCGTAGGCTATGAGGTTCACCACCGCCAGGGCCGCGACCGAGGGACCGAACAGGGCGATCACGCCAGCCGTGGGCAGCACCAAAGGGTAGCGCAGGGCCCAGTGATCGGTGCCCAGCGGCGGGAAGTGATGCACCCAGTCCAGCGCCGCAGCGGCATAGGAGGCGTCGTCGTGCCCCTGGTAGCCCACCCAGCGCCACCACAGGATGACTATGGCGAGCAGGATCAGCGCTGCGATGCTGCCGCCCTCCGCGCCATGCAGCCGCGACTGCCCGGCCGTGCTCCTTTCCTCTCTCGCTGCTTCGGAACTCGGTGGCTGCGTGGCGGCTAGGCGCCGGCGCGGAGCCAGGCGTGGGGAGAACTCGCCAGCCATTGTCACCGCCTCATATGCTGCGGAAAAGAGCAACGTAGCAGGTCATGTATTAACAAATGGCGAAGCGCATCGCTCAGCGGACGCGGCCGTAGATATCAGGCGAACCGCCCATGGCAGTGCTTATACTTCTTGCCGGAGCCGCAGGGGCACAGCGCGTTGCGGGGCGTGCTCCGCCAGGTAGCCGGGTCCGCCGGGTCCACGGCGACGGGCTTCGGCCGGTCCATCTCCAGCACGTCGGCGTCCGCGTAGGGAGCGGAGGACGCGATCTCGCCGTAGTTCTCCTGATACGGGACCTGCATCGGCCGCGCCTCGGCCTGGGGCGGTTCCGCAGCACCCAGCTCCACACGGGCGAGCATCCCCGTGACGCGCTCCTTCAGCTCGTCGAGCATCGCGTTGAACAGCGCGAACGCCTCGTTCTTGTACTCGTTCAGCGGGTCGCGCTGGCCGTAGGCGCGCAGCCCGATGCCCTGGCGCAGATGATCCAGCGCCAGCAGGTGCTCCTTCCAGACGTGATCGAGCGTCTGCAGCAGGATGCTCTTCTCGACGTAGCGCATCAGCTCGGGACCGATGTTGGCGGCCTTGGCAGCCAGCGCCTGGTCGGACGCCTGCTCGATGCGCTCGCGGATGCCGGTCTCGTCCATGCCCTCCTCGCGGCCCCAATCCTGGACCGGCAGGTCGAGGTTGAGGACGCGCTGCACGTCCTGGGCGAGCGCCTCCGTGTCCCACTGCTCGGCATACGCCTTCTCGGGGATGCGCAGCGCCACGGCCTGCGCGATCCACTCCTGGCGCATGTCGGCGACGGTCTCGGCGACGCTCTCGGCGCGCATGAACTCGCGGCGCTGCGCATACACCTCGCGGCGCTGGTCGTTCATCACGTCGTCATACTTCAGCACGTTCTTGCGGGTGTCGAAGTTGCGGGCCTCGACCTTCTTCTGCGCCTTCTCCAGCGCCTTGTTGATCCAGGGATGGATGATGGCCTCGCCCTCCTTGAGGCCGAGCTTCTGCAGCATCCCGCCCATGCGGTCGCTGCCGAAGATGCGCATCAGATCGTCTTCGAGGCTGAGGAAGAAGTGGCTGCGGCCGGGATCGCCCTGGCGACCGGAACGGCCGCGGAGCTGGTTGTCGATGCGCCGGCTCTCGTGGCGCTCCGTGCCGATCACGAACAGGCCGCCCGCCTCCTTGACCTTCTCGTGCCCGACCGCGACCTCGGCGGCGATCTCCGCGGCGCGCGCCTCGTCGGCCTCCTCCAGCTTGATGCGCATCTCGACGTTGCCGCCGAGCTTGATGTCGGTCCCGCGCCCGGCCATGTTGGTCGCGATCGTGATGGCGCCCGGCGCCCCGGCCTGCGCCACGATGGTCGCCTCCTGCTCGTGGAAGCGCGCATTGAGCACCTGGTGCGGGACGCGCTTCTTGCTTGAGCAGCTCGCTGATGATCTCGCTCTTCTCGATGCTGGTCGTGCCCACGAGCACGGGCTGGCCGCGCTCGCGCGCCTCCTCGATGAGCTTGGCGACCGCCTCGTATTTCTCGGCCGCGGAGCGATAGACCTCGTCGTCCTCGTCGGCCCGGTTGACGGGCACGTTGGTGGGGATCTCGACGACTTCGAGCTTGTAGATCTCGGCGAACTCGTCGGCCTCGGTCATCGCCGTGCCGGTCATGCCCGCGAGCTTGGGGAACAGGCGGAAGTAGTTCTGGAAGGTGATGGAGGCGAGCGTCTGGTTCTCGGGCTGGACGGTGACGCCTTCCTTGGCCTCCAGCGCCTGGTGCAGACCTTCCGAGAAGCGCCTGCCCTCCATCATGCGGCCGGTGAACTCGTCGATGAGCACGACCATGTCCTTGCGCACGATGTAGTCCACGTCGCGGTGGAACAGCACGTGGGCGCGCAAGCTCTGCTGGGCGTGGTGCAGGATCGAGATGTTGAAGACGTCGTAGAGGCTGCCCTCGGTGAGGATGCCGGCCTCCTTGAGCATGTCCTCGACCCGCTGGCTGCCAGGCTCGGTCAGCGTCGCGGTGCGGAACTTCTCGTCCTTCTCGTAGGTCTCGGGGTCCTCGACGAGGACGCGCACCACGGCATCCACCTGGCGGTAGAGGTCGCTGCTGTCCTCGGCGGGACCTGAGATGATGAGCGGCGTGCGCGCCTCGTCGATGAGGATGCTGTCCACCTCGTCCACGATGGCGTAGCTGAAGTCGCGCTGGGACATGTCCTCCAGGCGATACTTCATGTTGTCGCGCAGGTAGTCGAAGCCGAACTCGTTGTTGGTGCCGTAGGTGATGTCGGCGTTGTAGGCTTGGCGGCGCTCCAGATCGTCGAGGCCGTGGACGATGACGCCCATCGTCATGCCGAGGGCGCTGTAAACCCGGCCCATCCACTCGGCGTCGCGCTGGGCGAGGTAGTCGTTGACCGTGACGACGTGGACGCCCTTGCCGTTGAGCGCGTTGAGATAGACGGGAAGCGTGGCGACGAGGGTCTTGCCCTCGCCGGTCTTCATCTCGGCGATCTTGCCGTCGTGCAGCACCATGCCGCCGATGAGCTGCACGTCGAAGTGGCGCAGGCCCAGCACGCGCCTCGCAGCCTCGCGGACGGCGGCGAAGGCCTCGGGCAGGAGGTCGTCGAGCGAGGCCCCATCGGCGAGGCGGGCGCGGAACTCGGCGGTCTTGGCGCGCAGCTCGTCGTCGCTGAGCGCCTGCATCGCGGGTTCCAGCGCGTTGACCTGCGGCACCCGGCGCTGATACGCCTTGAGCGAGCGGTCATTGGCTGTGCCGAAGATGGCGCGGGCGAGGCTGCTGAACATGGATGGCTCCCAAGGGCGATCCAGGCAGCGATCCCCCCACCCGCAGCAGATAGGACCCGGCTGGTGCCTGGTCAACGGAAGTCCCCGGCATGAGGAACGCTGCTGCGGGGCGCTTGCCTGGCCGGGTGCGTGCGGGCATTGTCCCGCCAAATCTTGCGAGACCCCAGCCATGCGCCTCCATCTCCTCGCCACCGCCGCCCTGATCGCCCTGCTCGGGCCTGCCTATGCGCAGCCGGCCGGCCAGTTGCCCCCTGGGCATCCACCCACGGGGCAGCCGCCGGCCCCGGCGCCCAGCGTGCGATCCGAGCCGCCGGCGCTGTCCAACGTCGCGCCGGGCGCTGCCGTGCCGAACCCGGTCGTCGCTCGGGTCGGCGACAAGGAAATCCATCAGAGCGACCTCGCCGCCGCCGCCGCCGGGCTGCCCGAGCAGTTCCGCGGCCTGCCGCCGCAGGTGCTCTACCCCATGCTGCTCGACCAGGTGATCGATCGCGAGGCGCTCGTCGTCGCCGCGCGCAAGCAAGGGCTGGAGAAGGACCCCAAGGTGCAGGAGCAGATGCGGGCCGCGGACGACCGCGTGCTGCAGAACGCCCTGCTCTCGCGCGAGGTCGGCCCGACGCTCACGGAGGCCGCGGTCCGTGCCCGCTACGACCAGGAGTATGCCGGCAAGCCCGGCCCGGAGGAGGTCCACGCCGAGCACATCCTCGTCCCCACCAAGGAGCAGGCCGAGAAGATCATCGCGGAGCTGAAGGGCGGCGCGGACTTCGCGGAGCTGGCCAAGAAGAACAGCACCGACCCCGGAGCCGCGAACGGCGGCGACCTCGGTTGGTTCAAGAAGGGCGACATGGTGCCGGCGTTCGCCGACGCCGCCTTCTCCCTCAAGCCCGGCGAGGTTGACCCGCAGCCGGTGCAGACGCAGTTCGGCTGGCACGTCATCAAGGTGCTCGACAAGCGCCAGGCGCCGCCGCCGCCGCTGGAGCAAGTGCAGGAGCAGATTCGCCAGCAGCTCGTCCGCGAGGGCGTCCAGAAGGCCGTCACCGAGGCCAAGAAGGGCTTGCAGATCGTGAAGTACAACCCGGACGGCACCGTCGCGCCGCCGTCCGCCGACGTAACGCCGGCACCACAGGGAGGCACGGCCCCAGCGACGCCGTCCGCGCCTGGGACCCCGCCCGCAGCATCGCCGCCAGCCACCCCGCCCGCGCACTAGGGCGGCCAATGGCGCACCCGGTCTCCCCGCTGGCCGTGCCGCTGCCGGAGATGCCGCCGGTCGCCGGAGTGCGGCTCGGCGTCGCCGAGGCGGGCATCCGCTACGCGGCGCGGGCGGACCTCACGGCGATGGTGGTGCCGGAGGGCAGCACGGCCGCGGGTGCGTTCACCCGCAACAAGTGCCCCGGCGCGCCCGTGGACTGGTGCCGGGCGGCGCTGGACGAGACGGGGGGCCGGGCGCGCGCGGTCGTCGTGAACGCGGGCAACGCGAACGTGTTCACCGGGCGCGCCGGGTGGGAGGCCACCGAGGCAACGGCACGGACCGCGGCGGCACTCGCCGGGTGCGCGCCGGCAGAGGTGCTGCTCGCCAGCACGGGGACCATCGGCGAGAAGCTGCCCCATGAGCGCATCACGGCGGCGCTGCCGGGCCTGTTCGCCCATCTCCGCGACGACGCCTGGGCGGACGCCGCGCGCGGCATCATGACGACCGATACCTTCCCCAAGGCCGCGACGCGCACGGCGCGCATCGGCGACGCCGAGGTGCGGATCAGCGGCATCGCCAAGGGCAGCGGCATGATCGCCCCCGACATGGCGACCATGCTCTGCTTCGCCTTCACCGACGCCGCGATCCCGGCATCACTGCTCACGCGGGCGCTCGGGCGCGGCGTCAAGCGCAGCTTCAACCGCGTCACCGTGGACAGCGACACGAGCACGAGCGACACCGTGCTCCTGGTCGCGACCGGCCAGGCCGAGCACGAGCGGCTGCATCGTCCACGACCGCAAGGCGCTGCGCGACTTCCGCCGTGGCCTGGAGAGCTTGCTGCTCGACCTCGCGCTGCAAGTCGTGCGCGACGGCGAGGGCGCGCAGAAGCTGATCCGGGTGGACGTGCGCGGCGCCGTGTCGCGCAAGAGCGCGCACCGGGTCGCGATGAGCATCGCGAACTCGCCGCTGGTCAAGACCGCCATCGCCGGCTCGGACGCGAACTGGGGCCGCATCGTGATGGCGGTGGGCAAGGCGGGCGAGCCGGCGGACCGGGACCGGCTGGGCGTCGCGGTCGGCGGCGTCTGGATCGCACGCGACGGCGATCAGGTGCCCGGCTACGACGAGGCGCCGGTCGCCGAGCACATGCGCGGGCGCGAGGTTCACGTCGAGGTGGAGCTGGGCCTCGGCGAAGGGGATGCCACCGCCTGGACCTGCGATCTCACGCACGGCTACATCGAGATCAACGGCAGCTACCGGAGCTAGCCGGCCTGTCCCGACCGCACATGGCCCTGCCCGACGACACGCTCGCCACCGAACGCCTGCTCCTACGGCCGCCGCGGCCCGGCGACGCCGAGGCGCTGCACCGGCTCGTCAACGACTGGGCGGTCGTGCGCATGTTGCAGCGCCTGCCCTTCCCCTACCCTCGCCCGCTCATGGACGATTGGATCGCCGCCGTCGCCCGGCAGCGCGCGGAGGGCACGGCGCACCATTTCGTCATCGCCGGCGAGGAGGGCGGCGAGCAGATGGTGATCGGCTGCGTGGGCCTCCGCCTCGACCTCGCGCCGCGGACGGGAAATCTCGGCTACTGGGTCGGGCGGCGCTTCTGGGCGCACGGGGTCGCGACCGAGGCGGCCGAGCGCGTCGCGCGCTGGGCGCTCGCGAACCTGGACCTGGACCGGCTGGAGGCGTTCGTCGCCGAGGACAACCCGGCGAGCGCGGCCGTGCTGCGCCGGATCGGGTTCCGCGAGACCGGGCGCGGGGTGGAGCGCTTCCTCGCCCGCGACGGTGAGGCGCCGGGCCTGCGCTTCGAGGCGACGCGGGAAGCCTTGTTCGGCGGCTTCGAGCCGGCGCCTGCCCCGGCGCCCAAGGCCGCGGACCCCGAGGCGGATGCGGGCAAGCCGGTCCTGCTGGTCGCGGCCTGCGCGCTGATTGACGTGGACGGCAGGGTGCTGCTCGCCCGGCGGCCCGAGGGCAAGCCGATGGCGGGGCTGTGGGAGTTCCCAGGCGGCAAGCTGCTGCCGGGCGAGACGCCGGAGGCGGCGCTGATCCGCGAGTTGCAGGAGGAGCTGGGCGTGGACGTGGCCGAGGCCTGCCTCGCGCCGTTCGCCTTCGCCTCGCACGCCTATGAGCGGTTCCATCTCCTGATGCCGCTCTACGTCTGCCGGCGGTGGCAGGGGCGGCCGGAAGGGCGGGAGGGCCAGGCGCTGGCCTGGGTGCGGTCTGCGCGGCTCGGCGACTACGCGATGCCGCCCGCGGACAAGCCGTTGGTCGCGATGCTGCGGGACTTGCTGTAGCTTCAGGCCCGACTCTGGAGCACGTGGATGGCGATACCGAGTTACGAGGACTTGATGCTGCCCGTGCTGCGACTATGCGCGACAGGCGAAATGTCTATGCGCGACATCATCGCACAAGTAACTGCCGATGTAGGGATAACTGCCGAGGAGGCGACTATACAAATTCCGAGTGGGCGCATGACCGTCATCGCCTCTCGAACGTCACTGGGCCAAGACTTATCTCAGGTGGGCTGGCCTTGTCATGCAGCCACGCCGAGGGGTAGCGGTGATTACCGAATCTGGGCGCAGTCTGCTCGCGAAGCAGCCAACCCGAATCAACAATGACATCCTGATGACCTATCCAGAGTTTCGCGCGTTCAAGCAGAAAGGGACTGCTGGCATTGTCGCGAGTGATACGTGGCCCCGTCTCGACGGCGATGCAGGTCGCCGCGCCCGAAGAGCGCATCGCCCAAGCCACAGCCGAGATGGAGGCGGAGCTACGCAGCACGCTGCTCGAAGCGATCCTTGCCGCTCCGCCCTCGTTCTTCGAGCAGCTCATCGTCGATCTACTGCTTGCCATGGGCTACGGCGGCTCGCGCGCCGACGCGGGCGAAACCTTGGGGCAGAGCGGCGACGGCGGCGTGGACGGAGTGATCCGCGAGGACCGGCTCGGTCTCGACCGCATCTACCTGCAAGCCAAGCGATACCAGCCCAGCAATAAAATCGGCTCGCCCGCCATGCAGGGCTTCGTGGGCGCCTTGCACGGACAGGGCGCCAACAAGGGCGTTTTCATCACCACCTCGGACTTCACGCCCGATGCGCGCGCGTTCGCCGACAAGCTCGGCGGGATGCGCGTCGTGCTGATCAACGGAGAGACGCTGACGCGGCTCATGCTCCAGCACGGGGTCGGCGTGCGAACGCACCAGACGGTTGCCATCAGACGCCTCGACACCGACTACTTCAACGACGACGCGGACACGAGTTGACCGCGTGCATCAAAGGGCGGGACAGTGAGAGCGATGCTCCGGAAGTTGAGCGACGTGATGACCACCTACGTCGAGTTCATCGCGCCGGAGGCGACCGTCAAGGAGGCTGCCGAGATGATGGGCGAGCTGGAGGTCGGCGCCCTGCCCGCAGGCTCCGCCGACCGGATCGAGGGCGTCGTCACCGACCGCGATATCCTCTACCGCGTCGTCGCGGCCGGCCTCGATCCGACGCAGATCCGCGTGCGGGACGTGCTCTCGCGGCCCGTCGTCGCGTGCGGCGAGGACGACGCCGTGCAGGCGGCGATGGACATCATGGCCGCGAACCATATCCGCCGGATGCCGGTCCAGGACGCTGCCGGGCGCGTGACGGGCTGGGTCACGCTGGCCGATCTCGCGCGCAAGCTGCTGGTGGACAGCGGCACCCTTCAGGGCGCCCTGAAGGCCCTCACGGATGCCGAGGACTGACGGCGGTAGCGGCGGTCGGCGCTGCGGACGACGTTGGCGGGCAGAGCGAGCCGGGCGGCAAGGTAGTCGAGGAAAAGCTGCCCGGCGTCGTCGCGCGGGTCCGTCGCGACGAGCGAGACGACGTAGGCATAGGCCGTCAGCCCGGCATCCTGGACCTCGCGCAGCACCGCGCTCAGCGGCTCGGGGGCGTCGAGCGCGGCGCGGAGTGCGCGCTGCACCTCCTCGTTGCCTCCCGCCTGGCCGAGCCAGGCCAGGGCCGCCTCGATGCGCTCGCCCGGCGCTCGCGCGCCGGCCACCAGGGAAATAGCCATCATGCGCGCGAGCAGCGCAGCGCGGCCGGCATCGAGCGTGCGCAGGTTGACCGTGAGCGGGTAGAGCGTCTGGTGCCTGTTCTGCAGCCAGGCGTTCAGCACCTTCTGCGCCAGGCTCTCCGTCAGGCTCTCGCGAGGCAGCGCGAGCGGACGCTGGCGGCGACTGCCGCCAGCACCAGGCCGCCCCGCTCCGTCCGCCTCGACCAGCCCCGAGGCGACGCCAGTCACGTGCGCCTCCAAGGCGGTCGCCTGGCCGTCGCGCTGGGGCGGCTCCCCGAACAGGCGAGCGAGCAGGCCGACGCCGGCCACTCTCCTCCCGGCCACCCTCGGCGGCGTCAGCCGCTCGCCGCGGCCGGGGCGCCGCCGGTCAGGGCCTCGATCTGGCCGAGCAGGCGCGAGAAGTCCACCGGCTTCGCATGGTAGTCGTCGCAGCCGGCGGCGATCGCCTTCTCGCGGTCGCCCGACATCGCATGGGCGGTGAGCGCGATGATCGGCACGGCGGCGGTGCTGGCGTCGCCCTTGATGATGCCGGCGGCGGTCCAGCCGTCCATCACCGGCAGGTTCATGTCGAGCAGCACGATATCGGGCCGCTCCGAGAGCGCCTTGTCCACGCCTTCCTGACCGTCGGTCGCGATCACGACATCGTAGCCGCGACGCTTCAGGCGGCGCGAGAGGAAGTCCCAGATCTCCTCGTGGTCCTCGACCAGCAGGATGCGCGTCATAGTCCCGTCTCCACTCGTGCCGTCTCCGCTCGCGCAGCCTGCGCCGTTGTTTCAGCAACGTCCGGAGCGCCGCCCGGCGGTGCAAGTTCCCGCAGGTCCTTGGCCAGCTCGCGCAGGCTCACGCTGCCTTTGACAACCACGCGGTCCGCCTGCGTGTCCAGGGACATCCGCTCGGCCGCCGTCACGTCCCGCGCCGTGAGCACGACGACCGGCACGTCACGCCCGTGCGGGCGGGCGCGCAGCGCCTTGAGGAACGCGAAGCCGTCCATGACAGGCATCGTCAGGTCGAGCAGCACCAGCCCCGGCACGCGCCGATCCACCTCGGCGAGGGCTTCCTGCCCGTCAGCGGCCTCGACCACCTGCAAGCCGCCGCGCTCCAGCAGGGTGCGGAGCCGCGCGCGCAGGTCCGCGTCGTCGTCCACGATGAGCGCCGTGCTCGGAGCGTCCTGCACCAAGTCGCCTTCCGACGCAGGCGGGCGGAAGCGGCTGATGACCTCCTTGAGATGGTCCCAGTCAACCGGCTTGGTCACGTAGTCGGTGGCGCCCAGCGCGTAGCCCAGGCTCTGCTCGTTGAGGACCGAGACCATGACCACCGGCGTCTCCGCGAGAGCCGGGTCCGCGCGGATCGCGTGCAGCATGGACCAGCCGTCCATGCGCGGCATCTCCACGTCGAGCAGGATCGCGGTCGGGCGGAGGGCACGGGCGAGGACCAGCCCCACTTGACCATCGGCGGCGCTCCGGACGGCGAAGCCCTGGCGCTCCAGGAAACGGGTGAGCAGATCGCGCTGCGCCGGGTCGTCGTCCACGACCAGGACGCACGGCCCCTCGGGCACCTCGACCTCCGCTGGGATAGCCTCCGCAACGCCGTCGGTCGGCAGCTCCACGGGGAGGCGGACCGTGAACGTCGAGCCCTCGCCGGGCGTGCTCGTGACGCTCACATCGCCACCCATCATGCGGCAGAAGGCGCGCGTGATCGCGAGGCCGAGGCCGGTCCCACCGAACTGGCGCGTGGTGCTCTCGTCGGCCTGGCTGAAGCGTTGGAAGAGGCGGCTGATCTGCTCCTCGGTCATGCCGATGCCGGTGTCCTTGATCGCGAAGCGCATCCAGTCCCGGCCGCCTTCTTGCTCGCGCCGGACTTCAAGGGTGATGGTGCCCTTCTCGGTGAACTTGGAGGCGTTGCCGATCAGGTTGAGCAGGCACTGCCTGACCTTGACCTGATCGGTGTGCATGGTGCCGAGATCCGCGCCAAGATCGAGCGCGAGGCGGTCCTCCCTGCGCTCGACGAGCGGCGCCGTGGCGGAGACGACGTCGTCCACCAGGCCTCGCACCTCGAACGCCTCGGCGGTCACGGTCATGCGGCCCGCCTCGATCTTGGAGAGATCGAGCACATCGTTGATGAGGCTGAGCAGGTGCCGGGCGTTGGACTCGATCTTGCTCACGTCCGGCAGGAGCTGGTCCTGGTTCAGGTCCTGCAGCTCCTCGGAAAGCATCTCGCTGTAGCCGATCACGGCCGACAGCGGCGTACGCAGCTCGTGGCTCATGTTGGCGATGAACTGGCTCTTGGCGCGGTTGGCGGCCTCCGCCAGCTCCTTCGCGGCCGCGAGCTGCTGCTCGGCGAGCGTGCGGTCGGTCACGTCGGTATGGATGCCGATCCACTCGCGGATGCTGCCGTCCTCGCCGAGGATCGGCACGGCGTGGGCCTCCATGTAGCGCCACTCGCCGTCCGCCCGGCGCAAGCGATGGTCCACCTCGTACCTGCGAGCGGTCCTGCAACGCGCGATTCCAGGTCTCGGTGATGCGATCCCGGTCCTCGGGATGCACCGCGTCGAGCCAGCCCCAGCCCCGGAGCTGCTCGAATGTCTGGCCGGTGAATGCGCTCCAGCGCGGCTGCGTCCATTCGAACTCGCCGGTGGCGGCCGTGTTCCAGATGATCGAGGCCGAAGCGTCCAGCACGGTGCGGAAGCGCTCCTCGCTGCGCCGCATCCGCTCCTCGGCGGCGCGCTGGTCGGTGACATCCGTATTGGTGCCGAACCAGCGCGTGACGGCCCCGTACTCGTCGCGGAGCGGCTCGGCGCGCGAGAGGAACCAGCGATACTTGCCGTCGCGCCCGCGGAGCGGGAACGTGTCTTCCCACGGCTCGCCAGCTTCCACGGCGCGCCGGAAACTCGCGGCGGCACGCTCCGCATGATCGGGATGGTGCAAAATCCTCCACCCGAAGCCCAGGGCGTCCTCGGGAGCTATGCCCGTGTAGTCATACCATCGCTGGTTATACCAGTTGATCGCGCCGGTCCCATCCGCGATCCAGGCGAGCTGCGGGATGGCGTTCGCCATGTCGCGGAACCGTTCCTCGCTCTGCCGCAGCTGCTCCTCCGCCCGGCGCCGCAGGGTGGTGTCCATAGCAACCAGCCCGACGCCGGTGATGCCGTCCCCCGAGCGGCGGCTGCCGTCGCGCAGCGGGAAGAAGCCCATCTGCAGGAAGCGCGTCTGCTTCGCCTGACCCGGCCGGCGGACCTCCACCTCGACATTCGATCGTGCCTTGCCTTCGGCGAGCACGGCCTGCAGCGCCGGCTCGATCTGCGCCCGCGCCTCGGGCAGCAGGGCGCCGAGGTCCTCGCCGACCTCGATGCCGAGCGTGCGCTCGGCCATCTTCGCGAGTGCCGGGTTGGCTTGGCGCAGATGCAGGTTCCGGTCCAGGAAGCCGAGGCCCACCGGGGCGTTCTCCAGGACATCCTGCAGGACCTGGCTCGCGACGCGCTCCGCCCGGCGCCGGGCGAGGGCGTAGGCACCAAGAGCCAGGCAGGCCAGGAGAACGAGACCCAGCGAGACGGCGGTGAGCAGGTCCCCCCTGGACGCATCCTTCTGCCGAATGCGCTGCTCCCGGCCCTGCGCCTCCGCCGCTAAATCCCGGGTCGCTCCGCGGATCGCGTCCATGGCCGCCTTGTCCGGGCCGGCGTTCTGCAGCAGCAGGTCCGAGGCTGTGCCGCTGTCCGCCCGGCGCAGCGCAATCGCGCGCGCGGCGATGCCCTCCTTTGCTTGGACCAGATCGCGCAGCCGGGCGACCGCTCCAGCTTCCGTCGGCGTCGCGAGGCGCTGCAGGTCGGCGAGGTGCGCCGGGGTGTCGGTGATGCCCCTGGTGTATGGTTCCAGGTAGGAATCCGCACCCGTGATGAGGAAGCCACGCTCGCCGGTCTCCACGTCCTTCATGGCGGAGAGCAGCCCCTGTGCCTGCTGCACGACCTGGCTGGCCCTCGCCGCTGCCGCGCGCGCACCCGCGCCCGCGGCAGCGTTCCAGGCCGCGACCAGCAGCGCCAGCACGATGAGCGCTCCGGCAATGGCGGGCACCGCCCGGCCCCATCCCAGTGCCGCGCGCCGCGCCTGCGGCTCCCGCGAAGAAGCTTCCATATGGTCCTGTCCTAGCGCCCCGTGCTCCCCATCTTACCGCCGGGCAGCGAGGAAGGCCATCGAGCCGCATCATGGGCGCTGCCTTCGCGCCCTCTTGCGCGCTTGGATGCGACGAGGCACCCCTGGCCAAGTTCCTACCGTCACCGACCCGAGGACAGCCCGAGGACAGCCCGAGGACAGAATGACCCTCCCACAAGCGCTGGCCTTCGGGTTGATCGGCGGCACGATCGCCTTCTTCGTCTGGGGCCGCCTGCCCTACGACTTGGTGGCGCTCGCCGCCCTGCTCATAGGCATCCTGATCGGCGTCGTGCCGCCCGAGCGCGCGTTCGAGGGGTTCGCGAACGAGATCGTCATCATCATCGCCGCCGCCCTCGTCGTCAGCGAGGCCATCGCGCGATCCGGCGCGGTGGAGAGCGTGATGCGCCCCGTGCTGCCCAGGCTTAAGACCGTGCAGGCGCAGGTGACGGTCATGGCCGGGTCGGTGCTCGTGCTCTCGATGGTGACGAAGAACGTGGGCGCGCTCGCGATCCTGATGCCGGTGGCGCTGCAAGTCGCCCGGCGCACCGGCACGTCGCCCTCCGCGCTGCTGATGCCCATGGCGTTCGCCTCGCTGCTCGGCGGTCTGGTCACGCTGGTCGGCACCTCGCCCAACATCATCGTCGCCGGCCTGCGCGCGCAGCTCCTCGGCAAGCCGTTCGGTCTGTTCTCCTACACGCCCGTGGGCCTCTCGATCGCGGTGCTGGGAATGGCCTTCCTCGCCATCGGCTGGCGCCTGCTGCCGCGCGGGCGGAAGGCCGCCGCGTCCATGGAAGCGGCCTTCACCACCATTGAGGACTACACGGCGGAGGCGCGCCTCTCCGCCGCCTCGCCTGCCGTCGGCCGGACGGTCGCCGAGCTGGAGCACATGGGCGACGGCGCCGTGCAGGTCGCGGCGGTGGTGCGGGAGCGCTTCCGCCGCTACGTGCCCACGCCGGACTGGCGGCTGCGCACGGACGACGTCGTGCTGCTGCGCGGCGAACCCGGCGACCTGGAGCGGCTGGTCGCCCGCGCGCGGCTAGCGCTCGCGGGCGGAGCCGCCACCGGATCGGACTCCGGAGGAGAGTCGGGAGGCGACGTGAGCGTCATCGAGGGCGTGGTCACGGCGGACTCGCCGCTGGTGGGACGCACCCCCGCCCAGCTCGCACTGCACGAGCGGCACGGCGTCGGTCTGCTGGCGGTCAGCCGCAGCGGGCAGAGCATCGCTCAGCGCCTCGCCACCGTGCGGCTGCGGGCCGGTGACGTGCTCGTGCTCCGCGGCGCCGCGGGGCCGCTGCCGGACACGCTGGGCGAGTTGCGCGTCCTGCCCCTGGCCGAGCGCAGCATCACGCTCGGCCGTAGCCACCGCAGTCTCGTCCCTGCCGGCGTGCTAGCGGCCGCCATGGCCCTGGTCGCGGTCCACGCCCTGCCCGTCGCGGTCGCGTTCTTCGGTGCCGCGGTCGTGCTGCTGCTGCTCCGGGTGATGACCATGCACGACGCCTACGAGACCGTGGAGTGGCCCATCCTGATCCTGATCGGCGCGCTGATCCCGCTGAGCCACGCCGTCCAGACGACAGGTGGCACGGCCCTGCTGGCGGGCTGGCTGCAACACGCCGTCGCCGGCATTCCGCCGCTGGCGGCGCTGGGGGTCGTGCTCGTCATCACGATGGTGGCGACGCCGTTCCTGCACAACGCACCGACGGTGCTCGTGGTGGCGCCGGTCGCGGCGAGCTTGGCGGCCAAGCTCGGGCTGCACGCCGACCCGTTCCTGATGGCCGTGGCGCTCGGCGCCGGGTGCGACTTCCTGACCCCGATCGGGCACCAGTGCAACACGCTGGTGATGGGACCGGGCGGCTACCGCTTCAGCGACTACCCACGGCTCGGATTGCCGCTCTCGGTGCTGGTCGTGGTTGCCGGCGTGCCGTTGATCGCGTTCTTCTGGCCGCTGCACTGAGGAGCTTTCCATGAGTGAGCCGAACCCGACTGCCTGCCTGCTCGTCATCGGTAACGAGGTGCTCTCCGGGCGCACCCAGGACGTGAACGTGAAGTTCCTCGCTATGCGGCTGGGCGAGATCGGGCTGCCGTTGCGCGAGGTGCGGATCATCCCGGACGTGGCGGAGACGATCATCACGACGGTGAACGAGGTGCGGGCGCGCTACGACCAGGTGTTCACCACAGGCGGCATCGGGCCGACGCACGACGACATCACGAGCGAGTGCGTCGCCGCGGCCTTCGGCGTGCCGTGGGAGCCGCATCCCGAGGCGTGGGCGCGGATGGAGCGGCACTACAAGCCCGGCGAGTTCAACGCCGCCCGCCAGCGCATGGCGACGATGCCGCGGGGCGCCACGCTGATCGAGAACACGATCTCGGTGGCGCCGGGCTTCACGATCGGCAACGTGCACGTGATGGCGGGGGTGCCGCGGATCATGCAGAGCATGTTCGAGTGGCTGGCGCCGCGGCTGCCGGGCGGCACGCCGGTG
>CAWBOZ010000011.1:0-160037 GCA_963790535.1 uncultured Alphaproteobacteria bacterium
CCGCCCTATGCGGGGGCCTGGGCCTCTTCTTATTCGAGGGCTATCAAGGGCCTGCGTTCGTCGCCTACCACATGGACCTCAAATATGCGTTGGTGGAGGTGCCATTCTTCCTCGTCGGCGGCCTTCTGCGGCTGCTGGAGGGCCGAGTCCGCGACCTTTGGCGCGCAGATCTCTGCCTGCTGTTCTTCACCGCCAATTACGGGATCTCCAGCTGGTTCGATTGGTGGGACCTGCCGCTGGAGTGGTTCACGCTCCCCTACATGGTGATCTGCTTCGCCGCATGTCCATGCCCGTGCTGCGGCACGCGGGGCGGTTCGGGGATCTTCCTACGGTCTCTATCTCTATGCCTTCCCCGTCCAGCAACTCGTGCTGGCGCGGATGCCGGGCGATCCGTATCCCGTCCTGACCTGCGTGGCGATCACCTGCCCGTCGCCTTCCTGTCCTGGCACCTGGTCGAGCGCCCGGCGCTGCGCTGGAAGCGGCGCGGCGGACGAGCTTCAGCGCGCGCCGAACAGGCGCCGCAACCCTCTCCGGCCGCCTGACTCACCCTCTCCCGCAACTGGCGGTGATTCAGGCTGGCGCAGGCCGGGCCAATCCGAGTAGGCGATCCGTGCCTCCTCCTCTTCGGTGAGCGGTGCCCGTGGCACGTCGCGGCGCCGGGCGACGACGCTCGTATGGTAGTGCGGCAGGACGCCGTGGCGCGTCAGCAACTGCTCGATGAGCACGACGAGCGATGCCACGGTCTGGTCCTTCGGATCGCTCCAGTCGAAGTTGGGCAGGATGCCCGTGAAGAACGGGCGCATGACCGTGCCGCCATAGTCGGCGCGGTCGAGCACCTCGAACCACTGGTAAGTCAGGGGCAGGATGCGCGAGGCATGGACGCCCTCGGACGGATCGTGCTGCAGCATCCACTCCAGCGACGGCCGCGGCACCACCTCGCGGGTCTGCTTCGCAAGATGGTCCCAGCGATAGCCCGGCGCGAGGCAGGCGTTGATCTCGTCCATGATCGCCATGGCCTCGGCATGGTACAGGTGGTGATCCGGCCCGACATACTCGTCATAGACCAGCAGCCCGCCTGGGCGCAGGACCCGGTGCATAAGCGCGAACATGTCCTCGATGCGGTCGAAATGGTGGATCGCCGCCTGAACGAACACAACGTCGAAGCCGCCGCTGGGCAGATCCTCGTCCAGCACGTCGGCCGAGCGCATCTCGATGCGGTCGCCCAAGCCGGCCTCCGCGAACCGCTCCCGCGCCCGCTCCACGGCGGCGCCGGACATCTCGTAGGCCACGATGTGCTGGGCGTAGCCGTTCCGAAGCAGGTGCTCCTCGGTGAACGCCATGCCCGAGCCGAGCGACAGCATCCGCGCGGGCGGGGGCGTGAGGAATAGGCGGCCGACGCGGTCCAAATTGTAGCCGTCGAGCGAGCCCGTTTGCGGCCGGGCGATGGCGCGCTCGTAGAGGAACTTGTGCTGCGTGTAGTCGATGGGATCGCCCTCGATCACGGGACGCGTGCCGACGTGGTCTTCGCCTTGGTAGCGCTGATCCCAGATGGCTGTGGCGTCCTTGTCGGCCTTGGCGGTCTCGTCGGTCATGCGTGCCCCATATCGCCGGCGCTACGCCGGCACCAAGCTCCGGCTCGCCGCCACGTGCAGGATCGCGTTCTGCCAGCGCGGGGCGAGCGTCTCCGGCTTGTAGAGGCTCGCCTGGCGCAGGCCGCGGTCGCGCATCATGGCGAGATGCCCGTCCTCGCGCGGCAGCTCCGCGACCCGCGCCAACACCCGCGCCAGCGCCTCCTCGTCGTAGGGATCGAAATACTCGGCGGCGTCGCCATAGACCCAGCGGTGCACGGGGATGTCGGAGGCGATCAGCGGCGTGCCGCACGCCATTGCCTCGACGCCGGAGTAGTCGAAGCCCTCGGCGCGGCTGGGCGCCACGGTGCAGTGCGCCATGGAGTAGAGCGTGCGCAGTTCCGCGAGCGGCACGCCGCTGACGTGATAGGCGCCCTCGCGGACGAGGGCTTTAAGCTCCACAAGCTCCGTGTCCGAGCGCCAGCCGGGGTTGGCGACGATGAGCAGCTGCATGGGTTGGTTGGTCATGCGCCGGGCGATCTCGAAGCCGCGGAACAGCTTGAGGTAGTTCTTGCGCGGCTCCAGCGTCGAGACTGCCATGAACAGGCGCGGCAGCGTGCCAAGCGCCGCCCCCGATCCTGCCGCTATGCGGCTCGACGCGGTCGCCGAGCTTGCACGACGATTCAGGATGGCGCGCAGCTCGCGCTCGGGCCGCACGTCCGGCCGATATTCGGGCGCGACCGTGACGGGGATGGTGTGCACGCGCATCTCGGCCTCGGGAAAGAGGCGGAGCAGATCCCCGCGCACCGGCTCGGAATCGCAGTAGAAGATCGCGCCGTCCCGCATGTTCCGCTGCAACATGCGTCCGTGGCTGAGGGCGTGGGGCCACGGCTCGCCGATGGTGTGCGGGCTGAGGAGCGGCAGCGCGTCGTAGTAGCGGATCATCATCGCCGTGCCGGGAGCGACCAAGTAGGGCGAGACGGTCGCGCCGAAGAACACGTCCCATCCTTCCGTGTACACCCGGCGCTGGAACGGGCGGGGCAGCAGGCTGAGCGCGCGGGCATACTCGTGGCCCAGCTCGGTGGCGAAATATTCGGCCCGGTGCAGCAACTCCCGATCGTGCGGCGCGAGGGTGTGGTCGAACAGCTTCATCCACAGGAAGTCCTCGAACATGCGCGAGTCTATGCGCAGGTCGAGGCGCTCGCGGCGGAACAGCTCCGTCAGGATGAGATAGGGCTTATACAGGCGGCGCTGCACGAAGCCGGGCAGCACCAGGTCAAGCCCCACGCCCCAGTGCGCGCGTTTCGTGTCCTGGCTGATGAGCACCTGCGTCTGCGCCAGCACCTTTTCGAACGGCGTCACCGCCCGGCGGCGGCGCGAGCTGTAGTGGATCCCGGACGCCAGCCCCCCGAAGCGGCGCAGCCCGAGACCCGAGAACATGGCGAACAGCAGGCGCGCCTCTTGCGGGATCCCCGCGAACCCCTCGTAGCAGGGGCGCAGATCCATCAGGAGCGAGGGGCCGGGCGCGATCGTAGCGTCGGGACTCACGCGGCGAGCTCCGGTTTCGCAGCTTCGATGACGGCCGTCCCCGCCTCGTGCAGCCGGACGTTCCAGCCATCGGCAAGCAAGCAAGAGAGCAGGCCGGCCGCTTCCGCCGGCGCGGGGAATATCCACCGCCCGCCAGGCCGCACGGCAGCGCCATTCTCGCGCCTCGCCTGCACTTCGACGAGCAGGTTGACATCCTTTGCGCTCTCACTCGCGCCGCTCGTCCGGCCAAGTGCCGTGGCGAGCGGGCCGTCCGGAACAGCAACACGCGACCGCGCCAGCAGCGGCGCGGCCTCGCGCAGGCTGCCCACGCGCAGACCACGCCAGGGACGGAGTACGACCTCCGCGAGCGAGCGGTCGCACTCGCCCGCGCCGCACGCCTCGCACGCCCGGACGGGGTGCTCCGCCGCGATCCTGCGGCCGCAGGCCGGGCAGGCATCCTGGCCCAGCACCTCCATCAGCACGCGCCGGGCTACGTCCTCGCCGAAACGGCGCCGCAGCACGGCGGCACCCGCCTCGGCCAGCCGCGCGCGGAGCGCAGGGTCGCGCAGCAGCGCGAGTACTGCGGCCGCGAACGCCTCGGGCGTGTCGCCAACCAGCGCCTCGATCCCGTCCCGTAGCCCGAGGCCCTCGTTGCCGACCGCGGTCGTGACCACGGGCACGCCCGCCTGAAGGCTCTCGATGATCTTGCCCTTCACGCCTGCACCGTAGCGCACCGGGCAGATGGACAGGCGCGCGCGGGCGTAGAGGGGCGCGAGGTCGGAGACCCAGCCCGGCACCTCGATCCGCTCATCCGCCAGCGCCAGCAGCTCTGGCGGCGGCTTGCTCCCGGCGAGCACCAAGCGGACGTCCGGGGCCTCGTGCCAGATCAAAGGCATGATCTCCCGCGCGAGCCAGAGTGCCGCGTCGAGGTTCGGCGGGTGAGCGTAGCCGCCGACGAACAGCACCGCGTCGCGCCCGGTGAAGCCTCCCGATTCCACCCGCGAGAGGAGCGGCGCGGATGGGACCGAGTAGAGCGGCACCGCGCGCGCGTCCGCGCTGGGCACCAGCTCCCGGATCACGCGCACCTCGTCGGCGCTGGGCGTGATCACCACGCGCGCCCGGTGGAAGATGTCGCGCTCGACCCGGCGCACGCGACGGGACTCTTCCAGGCTCCGGAAATCCCCCTCCAGCTCGAAGCGGCGCTGCTCGCGCAGGAAATGCAGGTCGTGGGTGAAGTAGATCAGCCGTCCCGGCGCGAACCGCTCGACCGCGTCGAGCAGCGGCGCCGTGACGTCAGGGCGCGCCGCCCACACCCAATCCAGGCAGCCCCCGTTCTCGGCGAGCCAGGCTTGCAGGTCCAAATCGCCGTACAGCACCTCGATGCCCATCTGCTGCAGCGTCGCCGTGTAAGGCTCCGGGTGGTCGCGGTCGTGCGGCGCGTAGGTCACGCGCAGCCCCGCCTCGCGCATCAGGCGCAGCCAGTCGAACGTCGCGACGGCGCCGGCGTGCTTGTCCGGCTCCGGCACGCGGTCGTCCACGACTAGGATGCGGCCGCCCGGCGGCGGGCGCTCGCGCGCCACGTAGGGCAGTGCGTCAGGCTTCGGCTGCGCCGCCAGCGCGCCCGCCCATTTACGGCAGAACTGGGCGTGGTTGATCACGGATTGCCGGTCCCGCTCCTCCTGGCCGTAGCTGGAGGCATCGAAATGCGTGATGCGGCTCGCCGGTTGATAAACCACCTGCCAACCGCGGTCGCGGAGCGCAAAGGCAAGGTCGAACTCCTCGTAGTAGGCCGGTGCGAAGCGCTCATCGAAGCCGCCGACCTCTTCCCAGGCCGCGGCGCGGACCAGGAAGCAGGCACCGATCACCACGTCCACCTCGCGGACGAAGTTGTATTCGGGCTCGTCCGGATCGTCGCCGCGGCCATACGGGTGGCCCCAGCCGTTGCTATGGATGATCCCGCCCGCCTCCTGCACCGTGCCGTCCGCGTTCAGCAGCTTGCCGCCGACGATGCCGACGCGCGGGTCACGCTCGGCGAGCTGGACGAGCGGCGCGAGCCAGCCTGGGTGGACGGTCGTGTCGTTGTTCAGGAACAGGAGGTAGCGCCCGGTGGCA
The DNA here is from genome assembly GCA_963790535.1 of uncultured Alphaproteobacteria bacterium. Classification (GTDB taxonomy): domain Bacteria; phylum Pseudomonadota; class Alphaproteobacteria; order Acetobacterales; family Acetobacteraceae; genus CAWKEH01. The sequence continues at coordinate 5,208 of CAWBOZ010000011.1, forward strand.
AGTCCGGCCGCGCGGTTGCAGCTCCGCACAAAGCCCAGGTTGCGCGGGTTCTGTTCGACGCGCAGGCCCGGCACCTCGCGCAGCCGCGGGGCAATCGGGCGCGTCGGGGCGGTCGTCGGCGACGATCACCTCGTAGGCGACCTCGCCGCCGCTGTGCGTCATGATCGAGGTCAGGCAGCGCAGCGTATCGAACAGGCGGCCGTAGGACTGGCACGATGATCGAGACGTCAGGCGCGGGCTGCGGCGCGAAGTGCAGCGGCGGCGGGTCTTCGGCGGACTGCGCGACCAGCAGGCACGGCGCGTATCCGCGCTCCCGGCCCTCGCGCAGGTAGTGGGCGAGCGGGTTCCATCCGGCGCTGTCCGGATAGGTGCGGGAATACCAGTCCGTGTCGAACAGCGGATGCGGATCCAGCCCCGCCGCCGCGCCGCGGAGCACGTAGTGGGACAGAGGATCGTCGGCCAAATCGCGGCCACGAAGATGCTCCTCCCAGTACGCGTCCATGTCGAACCAGGGATTGGGGTCGCGGCCTCGCGGCGCCCCGGCTTCCAGGAAGTGCAGCAGACGCGTTCCGCCCTGCGGCCTCTGGCTCCTGCGCCACGTAGAACGCCGTGTCGAAGAGGGGATGCGGGTCCCAGCCCAGCGCTGCGCCCTCGCGCAGGTAGTGCGCGAGCGGATTGACCGAACGCTTCGCCAGCTCCGGATGCTCGGCTGAGATACCATCGGCTGTCGAAGAGCGGGTGCGGGTCGAAACCTGCCCCGGCGCCGGTCCAGATGTAGTGCCACAGCGGGTCCGCGCCAGCCTGCGCCACCTCCGGGTAGCGGGCGAGGTAGCGTGCCGGGTCGAAGAGCGGGGTGTTCGCGAGCGCCTCGGCGTCCTCGCGCACCTGGCGGCGCAAGCGCACCCGGCCTGGCAGGCGTCCGGTCGCGGCGAGCGCGCCCAGGGTCGCCGCGCGCTGGGCCTGGCGGGCGAGGCTCGGGAAACGCGCGCCTACCTGCCGGGCAGGGGCAGTAGCCCGCCAGGAGGCGGAGCTGACCACGGCGTGATGATGTCGGCGCAGATCAGCGAGTTGGGCACGCTCCCGCTCGTGCTCGGCCCGGCTCGCGGCCAGCTCGCGGCCCAAGCGGCCCCGTTCACGCGCCGAGCCGAGCGAGTTCGGCGTCGTAGGCGGCCAGTTCGGCCTGCAGGCGTTCCTGCTCGGCGTTGCTCTCCGCCAAGCGTTCGTGCAGGTCGCGCGCTTTTGCTCCGCCTCGGCCAGGGCGGCGCGGAGCCGCTCTGTCCTCATGGCCCGCGCGGCCTCGCGCTCCAGGCGGGCAGCTTCTGCCTCCCGCTCCGCCGCGGCAGTGCGGCGTCGAGGCGCTCCCGCTCGCGCGCGCGTCCACGAGCTCCTGCGTCGCCCCGGCCAGCGCGGCCTCGGCGCGCTGCTGGGCCGCGATATTGCCCCGGCGCTCGTTCGCCTCGACCCAGCGCTCGCCGAGCAACGCGAACCGCTCGCGCACGGCGGCGACCTCGCGCGGTCCGGTCAGCGCGCATAAATCGCGTACCGCCTCCGGCGCGCGCGGCCCGTAAGCCAAGACGCCCAGCCCGTGCCCGTGCAGGAACTCGAAGCCCGGATAAGCGTTCCCGCAGCTCGGACCAGAGCCGCCAGACGCCGAAGCCGCGCTCGCGCATGTTGGTGTCGTGGAACAGCACCACGGCCTGGTCGGACAGCTTAGGCCGCCAGGCCTCGAAGTCGCCGCGCACGGCCTCGTAGGTGTGGAAGCCATCAATGTGCAGCAGGTCCACGGAACCATCGGCGAAGTAGGGCAGCGCATCCTCGAAGGTGCAGCGCAGCAGCTCCGAGAAGCCGGCGAACCGCTCATCGTGAAAGCGGCGCAGGTCCCAGTAGACCTCGTCGCCGTAGTGCCCGGCGTGCTCGTCGCCTTGCCAGGTATCCACGGCATAGGCGCGCGAATCCCCGCCGAAGCGAGCCAACGCTTCGCAGAACGCGGCGTAGGAGACGCCGTTATGCGTGCCCAGCTCGACCAAGATGCGCGGGCGGCAGGCCACGACGATCCAGTGCGCGAAGGGCACGTGCCCATACCACGCGCTCTCCATGCCTGTGCGCTGCGATCGCAGGAACAGCGGATCGAGCAGAGGAGAGGCGATCGCGCCTACCAAATCCTCTGCCAACTCGGGTCGGTGGAGAAGGGCAGGCGCCGTGGTCGCGAGCGCCTCTGGCCCGCGCCACTCCCCGGCTCGCTCGTCGTCGGCCGGCATGCCGCAGCTAGCGCCTTGGGCCGGACTGGCAATGATGCAGCTGACCGGTTCGCATCTCACTCCGCGAGATGGCAGCTTTGGGAAGGAAGCGCAACCTGGGTCATTCCCACGGCCGCCGGCGCCGTGGCCGCGTCAAGGCGAGCGGCCCGGCCTCAGTGGCGACCAGGTTGGGGTTCAGGAAAGGGTCGCGCTCCACGGCATCGCCCCAGGTGGCGCGGACCAGCGCCTGCTCCTCGCGGAAGCGCTCCTGCCGCGCCTCGTCCCTTGACTCCAACCCGCGTGTGACGCCCTCACGGTGCAGCAACACGGCGTGCGGCGTCCAGATCACGCGCAGCCCTGCCGCGCGCACGCGCAGGCACAGATCCACGTCGTTCCAGGTCACAGCTAAGCGCTCGTCCATGCCGCCGACCGCACGCCAGACGTCGCGGGACACGGCGAGGCAGGCGGCGGTCACGGCCGATAGGTCCCGCGTGCAGGCGAGCTGCCCCAGGTAGCCCGGCGCGCCCCGCACCGCGCCGCGCCCGACATGCGTTGCCGCACCCTCCGGGCCGAGCAGGATGCCCCCATGCTGGAGCGTGCCATCCGGGTAGAGCAGCCGCGCCCCGACCGCGCCCACGCCGGGCCGGACGGCGTGGGAAACCATCTCTCGAAGCCAGTCCGGGTGCAGCACCTCGATGTCGTTGTTGAGCAGCAGCAGCACCTCGCCCCGTGCCTCGGCCGCGGCGGCGTTGTTCAGCGCGGCGAAGTTGAACGGCCCCGGCCGGCGAAGCACACGAACGCGCGAATCCTCCTCCAGTCGAGCGATCAGGCTGAGCGCGTCCGGCTCTGCGCTGCCGTTGTCCACGACCAGCAACTCCAGGGCCGGATAATCGGTGCGCTCCAGCACGCCCGCGGCGCAGGCGGCAAGCAGCTCCGCGTGGTCCCGCGTGGGCACGATGACCGAGACGAGCGGCGCCGGGTCGGGCAGGCGGAAACGCGGGCGTGGCCAGGCTTCCGGAGTGATCGTGTCGAGGCCGGGCGCGCCCCGGACTGGCATGTCGGCCGGTGCCGGCCAGTCCGGCGTGGGCGCCGCGCGATGGCACAGCACGGCCGGGAGGTGGCGGACGCGGCCCGAGCCGGCTACGGCTGCGGCACGGAGGGCGAGATCGTAGAACTCGTGCGGCGCCGCCTCCGGCCGCAGGCCGCCAAGCTGTTGCAGCAGCTCCGCCCGGTAGAGGGCGAGCTGGCCGATGGCGTCGCCGGCCAGCATCAAGTCCGGCGAGAAGGCGGCTTTGAAGCGTGGCGTGTGCCGGGCATCGCCGTCCAGGACATCCTCGTCGGTGTAGAGCAGCAGCGCATCCGGGTGCGCCGCCAGCTCCCGCACCGCCTCGTAGAGCGCGGTGGGCGCGAGCCTATCGCCCGGCGCGAGCACGCAGGCCAGCGCGCCGGTGCCTGCCGCGAGCGCCTGGTCGAGCACGGCCGCGCGCGAGATGCCCGCCTCCGCGTCGAGCAGGCGGACGCGCGGTTCCTCCTGGGCGAGCCGCGCCAGTATCTCGCGCGGCCAGGCAGAGAGCAGGCGGACGGCAAGGGACAGCTCCCAATCCGAGTAGGCCTGGCAGCGTAGGCTATCCGCGGTGCGCATCGCCGCTTCGGCGCTGGTGTCGCCGGCGACCATGGCGACGGTGACGCGGGGACCGGCAAGGGTCGGCAATCGCGCCAGCAGCGCGGGTTCGGGGCTGTCATACGTCTCGACCCAGAGCCGATAAGCGACCGGGTCGTCCGGCGGCGCGCCAGGTGCGAGACCGGGCAGGAGCGGGATACGCGCGCGCGCCTCTCCTGAGTCGGCGACCGCGGCGACGAGTTCCGCCCGCGAGGCACCCAGGGCGGCAGCAAGCAGGGCGCCCCGCTCCCCTCGCGCAGCATCTGCGTCGCCGATCACGCCCGCGCAAAGCCGAACGGCGAAGGTTTCGTCCGCCGTCTCGCCAGGGCCATGCAAGCGGCGGAACTCCTCGGTATCCACCAAGTGCTGCGCCAACTCGTCAAGTTCGGCACCCTGGCGCAACCGTTCCACGAAGTCGGCCAGGCAGGCAGGGTCCGGATCGCGTCGGAGCGCCACGCGGAACAAGCGTACGATAGGCGCCCCCAGCGTCCGGATTTCGGCGTAGGTCGCGAAGGTCTGCATGGGTGGGCGCTATCGAAGCTCCCCACGCGAAAGGCAAGTCCCCCACTAAGTGGGTATTCAGCGTACCCGTGGACTCATTCAGCAAGCCTCCGATAACCTGGTATGCAGCTCGAACCAGGGAACCAACGGCGACCATGAACACAGATCGCAAGGTGACGCTCTACCATTCGCCGAATACGCGGTCGTCGGGAGTCCTCACCCTCCTGGAAGAGCTAGACGCGCCCTATGACCTGCAAATCCTCAACATGAAGGCGGGCGAGCAGCGCCAGCCGGCCTATCTCACCGTCAATCCGATGGGCAAGGTGCCGGCCGTGATGCACGGCGATGCGCTCATCACCGAGCAGGTGGCGATCTTCCTCTACCTCGCGGACCTCTTCCCCGAAGCAGGACTCGCCCCGTCACTCACCGATCCATTGCGCGGCCCTTACCTGCGCTGGATGGTGTATTATGCGGCCTGCTTCGAGCCTGCCATCGTTGACCGTGCGGCCAAGCGCGAGCCGGGGACAGCGGCAATGTCCCCTTACGGCGACTTCGACATCATGCTCGACACGCTGGTGGCGCAGCTCGCCAAGGGGCCTTTCCTTCTCGGAGAGCGCTTCTCCGCCGCGGACGTGCTGTGGGGCGGGGCGCTCGCGTGGACCACCATGTTCAAGCTCGTGCCTGAGCGCCCCGAGATCGCCGCCTACATCAGCCGGGTCGGCGCCCGGCCAGCGGTCGCGCGAGTCAGGGCGAGGGACGCGGAACTCGCCGCTGCGCACGAGGCGGCGATGGCGGACCTCTCCGCCTGATCTCGACGCAACGCGTATGGAATGGGACGCGCCCGGCGTCGTGCTCGCCGCCCGATCCTACGGCGAGAGCGGCGCGCTCATCACGCTGCTCACCGAGGCGCACGGCAGCCAACGCGCCCTTGCCCGCGGCGGCGGCTCGCGCGCCCAGGCGAGCCTGTGGCAGCCCGGCAACCTCGTCAGCGCGCGCTGGGTCGCGCGGCTCGCAGAAGGGCTCGGCAGCCTCACGGGCGAGTTGGTCCACGCCCCCGCCGCGCTCGCCATGGACGACTCCGCTCGCGCTCGCGATCCTCGCCTCCGCCTGCGCCGTCGCAGAGGGCGCGCTGCCCGAGCGCGAGCCGCACCCAGCGGTGTTCCAGGGCCTCGTCCAGCTCATCGCGCGCCTATCTCAAGGTCCTGACGTGCTCACTGACCTGGTGCGCTGGGAAGCGACCGTGCTCACGGAGCTAGGCTACGGCCTCGACCTCTCGCGCTGCGCGGTCACGGGCGCGGAGAGCGGCCTCGCCTGGGTCTCGCCGCGGACGGGCCGGGCGGTAGCGGACGCGGCGGCGGGCGAGTGGCGCTCGCGACTCCTGCGGCTGCCGGGCTTCCTCGTAGGCGCCAACACGGCCGGGCCGGCGGACTGGCGCGACGGGCTGCGCCTCACCGGACACTTCCTGGAGCGCGACGCCTTCGGGCACCAGCACAAGCCGCTCCCGCCCGCGCGGCTGCGCCTAGCAGATCACGTCGCGGCGTTGGCCTCACAGGGCTGAGCTGGCGAGAACCTGGCAGCGTTACTCGTTCCCATAATGATAACGGCACGCCGCGATCTCGATCCGCTGATCCACACCAGCCTCGCCCGCAATGCGGGACACGAGCCGATGGTCCCCGCTGATGCGGCGTGACCACCAGCCGCGCAAATCCCCCTTCAGAGGCTCTGGCTTGCCAAGGCCCTTGAACAGGTTCCGGCGGGCATCTTCGATGAGGGTGTTCGTTCTCCCGAGCAAGTCTTGGTCGTTCTGCACCCAGTGCTGATAATCGCTCCAGCCATCGTCGGTAAAGTGGACCTTCACGACTTCCCTGGCGCATTCGCCGGCACCAGGTCACGGTCTTCTGCTTGCCCGGCGTCGGCAGAACGGACGGAGCGAAGGAGATGCTGGGCGTTTGCCGGGCTGCGCAGCAGATGAACCGTTTCCTGCCAGCCCTCAAACTCTTCTTCGGACAGGATGACGACGTTTCCCTTCCCACCCCGGCGCGTCACCAGGATCGGGGCGCGGCTCTCGACGGCTTCGTCCATGTAGCGAGCTAAATTCTGCCGCAACTCGCTGTAGCGCACGTGCCCCATGATATCCTCCTGCATCCGTACAAGAGCGTGTACAATCCCAGTAGTGTCGTCAAGCCTGCCCCACCTTGGCCGGAGCCGAAAAGTTCGCTATATGTTCAGCCATGCCCGATGACCTGACCGGCACTATCCTCGACGCCCCGCTCGCCGACGCGCTGAGCGAGCGATACCTCGCCTACGCGCTCTCCACCATCATGTCGCGCAGCCTGCCTGACGTGCGCGACGGGCTGAAGCCCGTGCATCGGCGGCTGATCTACGCCATGCACCAGCTCAAGCTCGACCCGCAATCTGGCTTCAAGAAATGCGCGCGCGTCGTTGGCGACGTGATCGGCAAGTTCCATCCGCACGGGGACGCGGCGGTCTATGAGGCGCTGGTCCGGCTCGCCCAGGACTTCGCAGCGCGCTACCCGCTCGTCGAGGGCCAGGGCAATTTCGGCAACGTGGACGGCGATAACGCGGCGGCCATGCGCTACACCGAGGCGCGGCTGACCGAGGTGGCGCAAATCCTCCTCGCCGGCATCGCCGACGACGCCGTGGATTTCCGCCCCACCTACGACGGCGAGGAGAGCGAGCCGGTCGTGCTGCCGGGCGGCTTCCCCAACCTGCTCGCGAATGGTGCTGCCGGCATCGCGGTCGGCATGGCGACCAGCATCCCGCCGCACAACGCGGGCGAGGTCTGCGCCGCCGCGATCCATCTCGCGCGCAACCCGGATGCCTCGACGGCCGACCTGGTCGCCCACCTGCCCGGCCCGGACTTCCCCACGGGCGGCTTGCTCGTCGAGGACCGGGCAAGCCTGCTCGCCGCCTACGAGACCGGGCGCGGCGGCTTCAAGCTGCGTGCCCGCTGGGAGATCGAGCGCGGCAAGAACGGCACCTGGCAGATCGTCGTCACCGAGATCCCCTATCAGGTGCAGAAGGCCCGGCTCGTCGAGCAGATCGCGCAGCTTCTGGAAGAGAAGAAGCTGCCCTTGCTCGCCGACGTGCGCGACGAGAGCGCGGAGCAGGTGCGCCTTGTCCTTGAGCCGCGGGCGCGTGGCGTCGAGCCCGAGATGCTCATGGAGACGATGTTCCGCGCGACGGCGCTGGAGACCCGCTTCCCGCTCAACATGAACGTGCTCACCGCCGACCGCACGCCCATGGTGCTCGGCCTCAAGGGCGTGCTCCGCGCCTGGCTCGACCATCAGCACGAGGTCCTGGTCCGCCGCACCCGGCACCGCCTCGCCGCCATCGAGCGCCGCATCGAGATCCTGGACGGCTACCTCGCCGTGTTCCTCAACCTCGACGAGGTGATCCGCATCGTCCGCGAGGAGGACGAGCCGAAGCCCGCGCTGATCGCCCGCTTCACGCTCACCGACCTGCAAGCCGAGGCGATCCTCAACATGCGGCTGCGCTCGCTGCGCCGCCTGGAGGAGATGGAGATCCGGCGCGAGCACAAGGCGCTCTCCCGCGAGGGACGCGAGATGCAGGCGCTGCTCAAGAGCGAGGGCAAGCGCTGGGACCGGATCGCCGACGACCTCGCCCGCGTGCGCGAGCGGTTCGGTGGCGGTGCCCTGGGAACCCGGCGCACCCAGATCGCCGATGCGCCCGCACCCGTCCTCGTGGACCTCGACGCCCATGTCGAGCGCGAGCCGATCACCGTCGTGCTCTCGGAGAAGGGCTGGATACGCGCCGTGCGCGGGCATCTCGCGGACGGGGAGGGGTTGAAGTTCAAGGAGGGCGACAGGCTGCATCTCCTGCTGCCGTGCCAGACGACCGATCGGCTCTGCTTGCTCGGCACGCAGGGACGCGCCTACACGCTGCGCGCCGGCGACCTGCCGCGCGGGGGCCGCGGCGATGGGCAGCCGATCCGTGTCGTCGTGGAGCTGGGCGAGGCGGGCGTGGCGGCGCTGCTGCTCTGGCAGGAGGACGCGCGCTACCTGGTCGCGAGCAGCACGGGCCGCGGCTTCCTCGTGCCGGGCGCCGAACTGCTCGCGGAGAAGCGGACCGGCAAGCAGGTGCTCAATCTCAAGGGGGCCGAGGAGGCGCTCGTCCTCACGCCCGCGGCGGGCGATCACGTCGCCACCGTCGGCGACAACCGCAAGATGCTGGTGTTCCCGCTGGAGCAGGTGCCGGAGATGGGGCGCGGCGCGGGCGTGATCCTGCAGCGCTTCGCCTCGGGTGGCCTGCGCGATGCCAAGGTGTTCCTGCAGGCGGACGGGCTGACCTGGCGCCTCGGCGATAAGGTGCGGACCGAGACCGATCTGCGCCTCTGGCAGGGTGACCGCGGCGCCGCCGGACGGCTGCCCCCCAACGGTTTTCCCAAGTCCGGGCGTTTCGGATGAGGATTGAAGTGGTCCAATGTGATCTTCTTCACATCGGACATTAACTCAGGGTAGCCCTGGCGCGCGCCGTCCACTAGGCTTGGGCGATGCGCTACGTTTCCACCCGCGGGCAAGCGCCCGTGCGGGACTTCCAAGGCGTGCTTCTCGCCGGTCTCGCCGAGGACGGCGGCCTCTACATGCCCGAGTCCTGGCCCCGTCTCGACATGGCGAAGCTGCGCGGCCTTCCTTATGCGGAGCTGGCCGCGAAGGTGATCCAGCCCTTCGTCGGCGACTGGCTCCCGCCTGCGCGGCTGCTCGCGCTGTGCCGCGACGCCTACGCGGGCTTCGGGCATCCGGCGGTGGTCCCGCTCGTGCAGATCGATTCGGGATCGTGGGCGCTGGAGCTGTTCCACGGACCGACGCTCGCCTTCAAGGACGTTGCGATGCAGCTCCTCGGCCGCCTCTTCGACGAGGCGCTCGGGCGCGAGGGGCGGCGCATCACCATCGTGGGCGCGACCTCCGGCGACACCGGCTCTGCCGCCATCGAGGCGTGCCGCGACCGCGCGAGCCTCAAGATCGTCATCCTCCACCCCGAGGGCCGCACGAGCGAGGTGCAGCGGCGGCAGATGACGACGGTGCTCAGCCCCAACGTGGGCAACCTCGCCGTGGACGGCAGCTTCGACGACTGCCAGGACCTCGTGAAGGCCATGTTCGCGGATATGCCCTTCCGCGAGGAGATGCGGCTCGCCGCGGTGAACAGCATCAACTGGGCGCGGGTCGCGGCGCAGATCCCCTACTACGTCGCGGCCTCGCTCACGCTGGGCGATCCGAGGGCGGAGGCGGCCGCCCCGTGGACTTCGCCGTGCCCACCGGCAATTTCGGCAACGTGTTCGCCGCCTGGGCCGCCCGGCGCATGGGAGCGCCCGTCGGACGGCTCACCGTCGCGAGCAACCGCAACGACATCCTCGCGCGCTTTCTCGCCGCCAACGACATGACCATGCGCCCCGTCGAGCCCAGCCTCGCGCCCAGCATGGACATCCAGGTGAGCAGCAACTTCGAGCGCCTGCTCTTCGAGCTGCTCGACCGCGACGCCGTGCGAACGGCCGCGACCATGCGCGCTTTTCGCGAAGGCGGGCGCATGGCGGTGCCCGAGACCGCCTGGCGCCGGGCGGCGGCGGAGTTCGCGGGCTTCACGCTGGACGATGCAGGCACCGTGGCGGAGATGCGCCGGCTCTGGGCGCAGGGCTACGCCGCCGACCCGCACACCGCGATCGGCACGGCTGCGGGCCGCGCTCAAGCCCGACCCGGCGTGCCGCTCGTCGTCGCCGCCACCGCGCATCCGGCTAAGTTCCCCGATGCCGTCGAAGCGGCAACTGGCGTGCGACCCTCTCTCCCCATGAGACTCGCCGACCTATATGATAGACCTGAGCGCTTCACCGCCGTGCCCGCGCGTCTCGATCTGGTCGAGGCGCAGGTGCGCGCCTTCACCCACAGGAATGCTGCATGACCGATGCCGTCCGCGTCACTCGCCTGCCCTCCGGGCTCACCGTCGTCACGGAGGCGATGGACCGGGTCGAGACGGTCTCCATTGGCGCCTACGTGGCCGCCGGCACCCGTGACGAGACGGAGGCCGAGAGCGGCGCCTCGCACTTCCTGGAGCACATGGCGTTCAAAGGCACCGAGCGCCGCTCGGCCGCGCGCATCGCCGAGGAGATCGAGAACGTCGGCGGCCACATCAACGCCTACACCGCCCGCGAGCAGACCGCCTACTACGCCAAGCTTCTCAAGGAGGACCTTGAGCTGGGCGCCGATATCCTCGGCGACATCCTGACCCACAGCGTCTTCGCGCCCGACGAGCTGGAGCGCGAGCGCGGCGTCATCCTGCAGGAGATCGGCCAGGCCAACGACACGCCGGACGACGCCGTCTTCGACCGCTTCCAGGAGACAGCCTTCCCCAGCCAGGCGATGGGCCGTCCCGTGCTCGGCACCGAAGGGAGCATCCGCGCCATGCCGCGAGAGCGGCTGACCGGCTACATGCGCCGGCACTATCCGGCGGGCAACGTCGTCGTCGCCGCTGCGGGCAACCTGCAGCACGAGCGCGTCGTGGAACTGGCGACCCGGCATTTCCAGGATTTGCCGTCGGGCAACGGACCCGTCTCGCCCGCCGGGCGCTACCATGGCGGCGAGTATCGCGAGGCGCGCGACCTCGACCAGGTCCACATCGTGCTCGGTTTCCCGGCGGTCGCTTACGGCGATCCGGACTACTACTCCGCGCTGCTGCTCTCGACCCTGCTCGGCGGCGGCATGTCCTCGCGCCTGTTCCAGGAGATCCGTGAGCGGCGCGGCCTCGTCTATTCCATCTACTCCTTCACCGCGCCGTTCCGCGACGGCGGCCTGTTCGGCATCTATGCCGGGACCGGCGAGGCGGAAGCCGAGGAGCTGGTGCCGGTGGTGCTGGAGGAATTGCGCGCCGTGCAGTGCAAGGTCGCCGCCGAGGAGGTCGCGCGGGCGCGCGCCCAGGTGAAGGCCGGGCTGCTGATGTCCCTGGAGAGCACCGGCAGCCGCTGCGAGCAGCTTGCCCGGCAGATCCAGGTGTTCGGCCGCACGATCCCCACCGCCGAGACGGTCGCGCGCCTGGATGCGGTGGATGTGGACGCGGTGCGCCGGGCGGCGGCGCGCATCTTCCGCGGCCCGCCTACGCTCGCCGCGCTCGGCCCGGCCGTGCTGGTCCCGGCGCTGCCGCACATCGCGGACCGGCTCGCGGCATGACGCACCTGGAGCTGCTGACCGACCTCATCGCCCGTGCCCGCGCCGCCGGGGCGGACGCGGCGGACGCGGTGCTGATCTCGTCCCAGGGCCTCGGCGTCTCGCGCCGGCTCGGGCGCACCGACCATCTGGAGCGCAGCGAATCGCAGGACCTCGGGCTGCGGGTGTTCGTAGGCCGACGCCAGGCCATCGTGTCCAGCACGAGCGCCGATCCCGCCGGCTTCGCGCTGCTCGCGGAGCGCGCGCTCGACATGGCGCGGGTCGTGCCCGAGGATCCCTGGGCCACGCTGCTCGAGGCGCCACCGTTCGAGGCGCTCGCGCTCGACCTGGAGGAGGAGTCCGGCGAGCCGAGCGCGGAGGTGCTGATCGCGCGCGCGGCAGCGGCCGAGGAAGCGGCGCTGGCCGTGCCCGGCGTCACCAACTCCGAGGGCGGCGAGGCTGGCTGGTCCCGCAGCGAGGTCGCGCTCGCGACGAGCCTCGGCTTCGCGGGATCGTATGCGCGCACCCGGCACTCCGTCTCCGCCAGCGCCGTCGCGGGCGTGGGCACTGGGATGCAGCGCGACTACGACTACTCCAGCGCGATATTCCTCTCCGATCTTGAGTCGCCCGAGGAGATCGGGCGCAGCGCGGGGCGCCGCGCCGTGGCCCGGCTCGACCCGAAGCGCCCGCGCACGGCGCAAATGCCCGTCGTCTATGACCCGCGCGTCGCCGGGAGCCTGGTCGGGCATCTCGCGGGCGCGATCAACGGCGCCTCCGTCGCGCGCGGCACGTCGTTCCTCAAGGACAAGATGGGCGAGCGCCTGTTCGCGCCCGGCATCGCGATCCGCGACGACCCGCACCGTTCCCGCGGCCTGCGCAGCGCCCCCTTCGACGGCGAGGGGCAGCCCACGGCGCCGCTCGCCCTCGTGGAGGACGGCCATCTCGCCGCCTGGCTGCTCGACGGCCGCAGCGCCCGGCAGCTCGGCCTCGTCACCAACGCCCGCGCCGGCCGCGGCACGGGCGGCCCGCCGTCGCCGGGCCCGAGCAACCTCTACCTCGCCGCGGGCACGGCGACGCCAGCCGAGCTGATGGCCGACATCGCGGAGGGCCTCTACGTCACCGAGATGATGGGATCGAGCATCAACGGCCTCACGGGCGACTACAGCCGCGGCGCCGCAGGCTTCATGATCCGCGGCGGCCAGCTCGCCGAGCCGGTCGCTGAGATCACCATCGCCGGCAACCTGATCGAGATGTTCCGCGCCATGGTCCCCGCGAACGACCTGATCTTCAAGCGCGGCACCGACGCGCCGACCGTGCGCGTGGACGGCATGACGCTAGCGGGGGCCTGAGCCGACCCTGCCTACGCCCCCCAAGTCCTATATGCCACTCTGGGCCATGTAGTGCCAGGAACGGCTCCCACGGCATGCGGGTGAGAGGCGGGACCAGGGAGGATTGCACCCCTGGTTTGTTCTCTGGACTGACCTATATTCCATGCAAATCCTATCAGGACATTGCGCCATGCGCCGTTCCTCATCTTTCCTCGCTGCTTTCGCCGCGCTCGCCCTTGCGCTCGCGCCGGGCCTCGCCTTCGCCCGTGCGGGCGGCGGCGCCTCGTTCGGCAGCCGCGGCGGCCGAACCTACTTCGCGCCGCCTGTGACGCGCACCGCACCGTTCGCGGCCGCGCCGATCGAGCGCAGCCTGACGCCGCAGGCACCCGCTTACGCGCCGACCGCAACCCCGTATCGCAGCGGCTTCGGGAGCCGCTTCGGCGGCGGCTTCCTAGGTGGGCTGCTAGGCGTTGGGCTCGGCAGCCTGCTCTTCGGCGGGCACGGGTTCTTCGGCGGCTTCTTCAGCCTTCTGATCTGGCTCGTGGTCCTGTTCTTCCTCGGGCGCCTGCTGCTCCGCTTCTTCGCAAGGCGGCAGCCGGCCTTCGCGGGCATGGGCAACCGCTTCGCGCGCGTGCCAGCTGGTCCAGCGCCGGTTCGTCCCATGCCTGGCGGTGGGGGTAGTGGTGGCGGCGGTGGCCGGAACGTCGCCGTGACTCCCGCCGACTACAAGGCGTTCGCGGAACTTCTCTACGCCGTCCAGGCTGCCTGGAGCGCACAGAACCTGAACCAGTTGCGCCAGCTCGCGACGCCCGAGATGGCCTCGAACTTCGCCGATCAGCTCGCGGCGCAGTCGAGCCGCGCCGTGCGCAACGAAGTGAGGGACGTCCACCTCGACCAGGGCGACCTGGCCGAGGCCTGGGTCGAGAACGGCCGCGAGTATGCGACCGTCGCCATGCGGTTCAGCATGGTGGACGTGACGCGGGACGTGGCGGGCCGCATCGTCGAGGGCGACCCCAACCTGCGCACGCAGGTTGCGGAGCTCTGGACGTTCCTGCGCGTGCCGGGCGGACGCTGGGTGCTGTCCGCTATCCAGCAGACCCGCTAGCCAACCACGACCCGGATCGGCTCCGGCGCGTCCATGACGCGGAGCGGGGCGGAGCCGGACGGGTCGCCGTCGGTCTGGACCGGCAGCGAGCCGGCAACCTCGACCTCCCGGGCCTGCACGAGCCGCAGGCCCGGCGCCCGCGGTAACAGGCCGAGCGGCAACGCCGCCCCGTAGAGCGCGGCCCCGAACGGGCCAGGGCCCCCGAGGGCGTCATCATGGCCGAACAAGGCGACCTGAAAGCCCGGCTCCGCCGAGCACGCTGCCGGCGCCAGCATGTAGCGCCCGGCATAGAGCCGCCCTTTCGTGATCACGACGCTCGCCGCCTGCATGTCCACCCCATCCAGCCGGACGGCGATCGGCGGGAACGAGTAGCGCCCCATCTCGCGCAGGCTCTGGACCACGTAGGCGCCGCGCCCGGCGACCCGCTTGAGCCGCAGCGGAAGGCGGTGCACGACCGCCGCATCGAACCCAACCCCGAGCATCTGCACGAACAGGCGCTCGCCCGACGCCCCCGTCGCGATGCCGGGCCAGAGCGCGCGGGTCCGCCCGAAGGCGAGCGCCGCCGCGCAATCCCCCGGCGCGAAGGAAAGGTTCAGCTCGTTCGCAAGCACGTTAGCCGTCCCGAGCGGGATGATGCCGAGCGCCGCCCCCGTGCCTTGCAGCCCGCGCGCTACCTCGGCGATCGTGCCGTCGCCGCCCGCGGCAACGACGAGCCGGGCGCCGAGCAGCGCCGCCTCCCGCGCCAGCACCACGGCATGCCCGGCGCAGGTCGTGCGGGCAAGGTCGAGCCGCACGCCATTGACGGCGAGCACATCGAGCACGCGCCAGAGCAGCGCTGCCCGCCGACGGCCAGCCGTCGGATTATAGACGATAATCACTTTGGGATCACTCGGGGAGACGCCGAACGACTCGGGCAAGATGCGTGAGCATGAACCGCTAGGAATGGATGCCGCGCGTTGCACGGTGGTGACGGCTTCGAGACGTTGCGATGAACTTGCCCATTCGGGGCCAAGTCACTGAAACGTCACGCCCATGGACAGGGCGGTGCCGTATGCGGCCTCCATGAATGCGCCGGCGCACCGAGTCTATCGCACCGTGTTCATCTCGGACGTTCACTTGGGCACGCGTGGCTGCCGGGCGGACTTCCTCGCCGGATTCCTGCGCGAGATCCGATGCGAGCACCTCTACCTCGTCGGCGACATCCTCGACGGCTGGCGGCTGCGCAAGTCCTGGTATTGGGACGCGGCGCACGACGAGGTATTGCGTCTCATCCTGCGCCATGCGCGCGGCGGGGCGCGCGTGACCTACATACCCGGCAACCACGACGAGATGTTCCGGGCTTGGCTGCCGCTGGAGCTGGAGGTCGCGGGCGTTCGGCTCCGTGCCGAGGACGCGCACGTCACCGCGGACGGGCGGCGCCTGCTCGTCATGCACGGGGACGCCTTCGACAGCGTCGTCCGCTACGCGCGCTTCCTGGCGCTGCTGGGCGACGGCGCCTACCGCGCTGCGCTCATCGTGAATCGCTGGTTCAACCTCGCCCGGCGCCGGCTCGGCTATCCCTACTGGTCGCTGTCCTCCTGGCTCAAGCGGCAGGTGAAGGGAGCGGTGAAGGCCATCGACCGCTTCGAGGCCGCGCTCGCGGGCACGGCGCGGGAGCGCGGCTTCGACGGCGTGGTCTGCGGCCACATCCACCATGCCGAGATGCGCGACCTCGGGGGCGTGCTCTACTTGAACTGCGGGGATTGGGTCGAGAGTTGCACCGCGCTCGTCGAGCACCATGACGGGCGGATCGAGCTGGTGGACTGGGCGAGCGCCGCCGGGCTCTCGTTCCTCGCGCCGCGGAGCGTCGCCGCTGCTTGAGCGCATCCTGATCAGTCTCGGACGCCTGGCATCCGCAGGTGAACGGCGTCGTGCGCACGCTCGGCGTGGTCGCGGGGCTGCTGCGCGAGCGGGGCCACGTCGTCGAGGTGATCGGGCCGGACCGCTTCCGGACCGTGCCGATGCCGGGCTATGCCACCATCCGCCTCGCCGTGCTGCCAGGGCGCAAGCTGGCGCGGATGGTGGACGAGTTCGGGCCGGACGCGCTGCATATCGCGACGGAGGGACCGCTCGGCCTTGCCGCCCGCCGGCTCGCGCTGGCCCGTGGTTGGCGGTTCACGACGAGCTTCCACACGCGCTTCGCGGAGTACCTTTACGCCCGGACGCGAGTGCCCTTGGGGCTGTCCTACGCCTGGCTGCGTTGGTTCCACGCACCGGCCGCCGGCACGATGGTCGCGACGCCGTCGCTGCGCGAGGACCTGGCCGCGCGGGGCCTGCGCAACCTCCGGCCCTGGACGCGGGGCGTGGACCTCGCTCGCTTCCGGCCCGAGCCGCGTGAGGCTTGGCCGTTCCAGCGCCCGGTGTTCCTGAACGTGGGCCGCGTCGCGGTCGAGAAGAACCTCGCCGCCTTCCTGTCGCTCGACCTGCCCGGCAGCAAGGTCGTGGTCGGCGACGGCCCGCAGCGCGCGGCGCTGCAGCGGCGCTTCACGCCCGCGAACTCTGGGGCGCACTTCGTCGGGGAGCGGCACGGCGAGGCGCTGTCGCGCGCGTACGCCGGGGCGGACGCCTTCGTGTTCCCCTCGCGCACGGACACGTTCGGGCTGGTGCTCCTGGAGAGCCTGGCCTGCGGCACACCCGTCGCGGCCTACCCCGTTACCGGGCCGAAAGACGTGCTGGGGGGCACGTCCGCGGGTGTGCTCGGCGAGGATCTGCGGGCCGCGGCGCTGCGGGCGCTGGGGGCGGACCGGGCGGCGTGCCGGGCGTACGCGGAGCGGTTCTCCTGGGTAGCGTGCGCGAACGGGTTCGTGTCCAACCTCGCGCCGCTCAGGCCGAACCTCCGGAGAGTCGCACGTGCTGAAACCGCAGCAGGAGATAGATTCTAAATATCATTATTGAATTAGCAATCATTCCATGAGACTCTGACGCAGGGAGAGACGCCTGCAACGGCCGTGGTGGCCTGGGTAGCGCGCCGTCCGAGGGTCGCTCATGGCGCACGGCGTTGCAAAGCTCGATGCCCGCGGACGTGAGCGCCTCGACGGCGTGCAGGCAGCGCGCGGCGCCGCGGCGGTCTTCGTGCTGCTTTACCATTGCGGGCACATGTTGTCCCTGCCGCAATACGTTGGGTGGGTCCCTCTCGGCGATGTCTTCGAGTTCGGGCACGCGGGGGTGGACTTCTTCTTCGTGCTGAGCGGCTTCATCATCACTTATGTGCACCGCGCCGATCTTGGGCGGCCAGAGTGCCTGCCGCGCTACGGGTGGCGCCGTCTCTCGCGGATTTTCCCGATGTATTGGATCGTGTCCGCGATCGTGCTCGCCTTCGCCCTGGCCTCGCCGGAGAAGATGGAGCAGTTGGCGCCGGGCCATGTCGTGGCGTCATTCCTGCTTGTGCCGCACGCGCGCGAACCGCTGCTCGGCGTCGGGTGGACGCTGGAGCATGAGATGTTGTTCTACGTGGCGTTCGGCCTCGCCGTCGTCTGGCGTCGTCTTGGCCTGCCGCTGGCGGTCATCGGGGGGGTGCTGGCTATTGCGGGGCCTTGGCTGCCAAGGACGGTCCTCCTCGATTACGTGACGTGCTCCTATCACATGCATTTCCTGCTCGGCATTCTAGTCGCCCTGCTGGTTCAGCGGGGGCCAGTGCCGGCGCCGCGCGCCATCGCCCTTGCAGGCGCCGCGGCCTTCCTCCTGGCCGGCGCCGCCGAGGATGGCGGGTTGGTCGCGAAGGCTGGGTTTGCAAGCCAAGCCTGCTTCGGACTGGCGAGCGCGGCGGTGCTGACCGGCCTGGTCGAGGCGGAGCGGTGCGGGAGGCTGCATGTCGGCCCCGCCCTCCTGTTGCTCGGCAGCGCGTCATATTCGATCTACCTGATCCACACGATCGCGATCGGCGTCGTCATCCACGCGCTCGCCCTGCTCGGGATCATGGCGCTGCTGCCGGGCTGGGGCGCGATGCTGGTCGGGGTGAGTGCTGGCCTGGGCGCCGGGATCCTGCTCTACCAGCATGTCGAGCGGCCCCTGACAGCGGCGGCGCGGCGCCTCGAACCAAGGAAGCAGGGGACGCCGCGCGCGCTCGCGGCCGGGTCGCCCGCACCGTAACTCATCCGACGACCGGGGCTGGAAGCCGCACGCGGCGCGATAGCCTGATCCCAAACACGCCGAAGGCTTCGCCGTGCCAGCGTGCGTGGATATACAGAGTTTGACACCCTGAACGATTGGTGAGACAGGGTTTTCCCCTGATAGGCATCGTGTGCCGCTGACGTAGAGTTGGCGGATAAGCCCGGTCCCGTTCAGGTCACGAAAGTGAGCCGGCTTGGAGGGTCCGCCATCGTCGAGTTCCCTTCATCGGCGGTGCCGCAGGCGAGCGGCGCTCGTATCGTCGCAATTCCTACGGCTTGGGCGCTCCTCCTCATCGTGCTCGCCGGGCTGGCGCTGCGCCTGGCGTTCGCGTCGGGGCTAGCCGGCAACGACGACCTTTCGCTCGCCAACAACGCCCTGAGCGTGCTCGACAACGGCATCCGGGTGCCCACCTACCACTACTATGCCCGGTTCGGCCTGACCCTGCCGCTTGCCGCGGTGTTCCGCATCGCGGGCACGGGCGTTCCCCAGCTTGATTTCCTGCCCATGCTGGCGAGCATCGCGGGCATGGTGGTGGCATGGCGTCTCGGATGCCTGCTCTTCGACAATGCCGTGGGCCTTGCTGCCGCGGCCGTGCTCGCTGTGTTCCCGATGGATGTCGAGTTCGCGACCGTTCTCTACCCGGATCCGCTGCAAGGGGCGTTGTTGGCTGGAGCGGTGCTCTGCGCCCTGCTGGCGCGGCGCAGCGGCGCGCCCTGGGCGGTGCTCGCGGGCGTGTTGTGGGCGTGGGCCTACTACGTGAAGGTGGACGCGGCCTTCCTGGCGCTCGTCCTGCTGCTCGCGACGGCTATGGGATACGTCAACGTCCGGCACCTTGCCATCGTGGGCCTGGTCGCGCTGGTCCTGGTGAGCGTCGAACTCGTCGCCTACGGCCTCCTGACGGGACATCCGTTCCTGCACATGACGCTTGAGCACATCGCGGCGAACGAGGCGCTTGCCCCAGGCCAAGACTACCGCAACCTGCTGACTTATCCGCACGCGATGTTCATCGTGCCCTACGAGACCGCGCTGCACTACTACGTCCTGATCGCCGCGCTGGTGCTCGTGGTCGTGACCCGGTCGCGCCCGGCGGTCCTGCTCGCCGGCTGGGTCTTGATCTGGTTGGCTTGGCTGACGTTCGGCATGGACCCGATCGGGGGCACGTTCCGCCTCAAGCCGCAGCTGAACTCGCTACCTGATGAGCTTCGCCATTCCCATGACCATCCTGGTGGGTTGGTTCGGCGTGTGGCTGTGGCGCCGCTCGTACCTGCTCGGCGCCGGGCTGGCTGTCGTCGGCGTGGCGCTCGCGGTCTTGCTCGCGCCGCTGAACCAGCTCAGCTTCGAGCCCGGTTACGCCACCCGCGTCGCGCTGGCGCAAGCGATCCGCGAGCGATGGATGCCGCTCTACCCGGATCAGCAGAGCATGAACATCGTCCGTTTCCTCGTGCACGGGACGCCATGGGCGAGCCAGGTGCATCTGGTCCAGCATCACGACTTTCAGACTGGCGTGACCCGTTTCGACCCGATTCCCGGCCCTCGAGCCTTTCTCCTCATCAACCAGGACTTCGCCCGCATAGAGGGGCAACGCAGCATGGTCCGCCCCATGGACCCGGCGGGCTTCGGGATGCAGCCCACCAAGATCATGCAGGCGGACAACCCAATGCCGGCCATTGACTACACGGTGATGGGCTGGCTCGCCCGCGCCGCTGGCGTGCTGCCAACGTCGCTGCGCGACCATATCCGCCACACGACGTCCGAGGTGCTGCGGCCCGACGACGCCGAGGTTTACCGGCTCGACGCGCCCTGAAACGGGTTGCACCGGGGCTGGAAGCCGCCCAGCCCCCATGCTACCCGCCCGCCATGCTCAAGGCCCTGCTGCGCCGACCCGGCACCCAGGCCGCGCTGGCACGCGCAGCCGGTGCCTATCTAGGACACGCGCTCCGCACCACAAGCTGGACGCTGCACGGGGCGGAGAACCTCGCGCCCTTCGTCGCAGGCAAGCCCGCCGTGATCGCCTTCTGGCACGAGATGCTCCCCATCGCGTGCGCGGTCTGGCTGCGGGCGCAGCAGGAACGGGTTGCGGCGGGGAGGCCGGCGGGACGGGTCAGCGCGCTCGTGAGCCGGCACAGCGATGGACGGTTCATCGGCGAGGTCCTGCGTCGCTTCAACTGCGACCTGGTGCACGGGTCGAGCAGCAAACGCGGCCGGGATCGGGGTGGGCAAGAGGCGATCCGCTCGTTGAGCACCGTGCTCGCGGCGGGTGGTCAGGTCGTGATCACGCCGGATGGGCCGCGTGGCCCGCGGCGGCAGGCAGCCCCTGGCGTCGCGCAGATCGCGGCGCTCGCGGGTGTGCCCATCGTCCCGGTCGCGGCGGCCAGCACGCGGGTGCGCCGGCTGCCGACCTGGGACCGCATGGTGCTTCCGCTGCCCTGGGGCCGCGGCGCCCTGGTCTGCGGTAAACCGATCGAGGTCGGCGCCGAGGCACTCGACGCCGCGCTGCCCGGCATCGAGGGCGCGCTCACGGAGGCTATGGACCGTGCCGAGGCATTGTGCCGTTGAGCGCGACGGCGTGGCGGATGGCGGCGACGCTGGCCGAGCCCGGTTTGCGGGTCATGCTCCGGCGCCGGGCGGGGCGGGGCAAGGAGGTGGCCGCGCGCCTGCCTGAGCGGCGCGGTGTGGACACGACGCCGCGGCCGACGGGCCGTCTGCTCTGGCTGCACGCGGCGAGCGTCGGCGAGGCCGAGAGCGTGCTGCCCGTGCTGGCCGCCCTCGCGCGCGAGGCGCCCGAGGCGCATGTCCTGCTCACCACGGGCACGGTGACGAGCGCCGCCATGCTCGCCCGGCGCCTGCCCCTGATGGGCCTCGACCGCGTGCTGCACCGCTTCGTGCCGCTCGACGTGCCGCGCTGGGCGGCGCGCTTCCTCGATCACTGGCGGCCGGATGCGGCGGCGTTCGTGGAGAGCGAGCTTTGGCCGAACCTGGTCGCGGCGTGCAGGCGGCGGCAGATCCCGCTCATGCTGATGAACGCGCGGCTGTCGGAGCGGAGCGCGCGCGCGTGGCGCCGGGCGCCAGGACTTGCCCGCGCGGTGCTGGACGGGTTCGCGCTGGTGCAGGCTGGATCGGAGCCGGACGCGGCGCGGCTGCGCGCGCTCGGGGCGCGGAGGGTCGAGGCACCGGGCAACCTCAAGCTCGCGGCCAAGGCGTTGCCGGTGGACGAGGGTGAGCTGACCCAGTTGCGCGCACTGCTCGGCAACCGGCCCCGCTGGCTCGCCGCCAGCACGCATCCAGGCGAGGAGATGGTGATCGCGGAGACGCACGCTCGGCTCGCCGAACACGTACCGGAGCTGGTCACGGTGGTCGCGCCGCGCCACCCGGAGCGGGGCAAGGCCGTTGCCGAGGCGCTGGGCGGGGTGCCGCGCCGGGGAGAAGGGCAGGGACCGCCGCCGGGAGGGATCTGGATCGCCGACACGCTGGGGGAACTGGGGCTGCTCTATCGCCTATGCGGCATCGCGTTCATGGGGCGCAGCCTCGTCCCGCCCGGCGGTGGGCAGAACCCGTGGGAACCGGCGCGGCTCGGCTGCGCCGTCGCGATCGGGCCGTACACCGCGAATTTCGCGGACGCGGTGCAGCGTCTCGGGGCCGCGGGGGCGCTCACGGTCGTGGACGGTCCGGCGACACTCGCGGCCTGGGTGGAACGGATGCTCATCGATGGAGAGGCGCGCGCTCGGGCAGGTGACGCGGCCCGCCAGGCTGCGGTAGGCGACCCAGACTTGCCCCGGCACGTCGCGCGGGCGCTGCTCGGCCTTGCAGGCCACCATTAGGTGCAGGCACCTGTTTTCTGGATGCGGGACGGCGCGGTGCCGCGTCTGCTCGCGCCGCTCTCGGTGCTCACGGCCGGGATCACGGCGCGCCGGGTCGCGCGGCCGGGCTGGCGCGCACCTGTCCCGGTGATCTGCTGCGGCAACGCGACCGTCGGCGGCGCGGGCAAGACCACGCTCGCACTCGATCTCGCGCGCAGGCTGGTGGGGCGCGGCGTCGCCGTCCACTGCCTCACCCGCGGCTACGGCGGACGGGTCGGGACGGTGCTCCGCGTGAAGCCAGGCGTGCATCCGGCGAGCCTCGTGGGCGACGAGCCGCTGCTGCTCGCTGCGGAAGCACCCACCTGGGTCGGGCGGGACCGCGCCGCCGCCGCGCGCGCCGCGGTGGCCGCGGGTGCTGCGGCGCTGGTGATGGACGACGGGCTGCAGAACCCAGGTCTCGCGAAGGATCTCGCGTTCCTCGTGGTGGACGGCGCCGCCGGGTTCGGCAACGGGCGCCTGCTGCCCGCGGGTCCGTTGCGCGAGCCGGTCGTGGCGGCGGCGGCGCGGTGCCGGGCGGCGGTGCTGATCGGGGAAGATCGGGCCGGCACGCTCGCGAGGCTGCCGCCGGGGCTGCACGTGGTGCGGGCGACGCTCGTGGCGGAGGAGGGGTTCGCCGGGCGGCGCGTGCTGGCGTTCGCGGGGATCGGCCGGCCGGGCAAGCTCGCCGAGACGCTCGCCGCGGCAGGCGCGGAGGTCGCGGGCCTGCGGCCGTTCCCGGACCACCACGCTTACGCACCCGCGGAGTTGGACGCCGTGCTGGCCGAGGCGGCGACGCTCGGTGCCGAGCCGGTGACGACGCCCAAGGACGCGGTGCGTCTTCCGCCGGGCTATCGGGAGCGGGTGCAGGTGTCGGGGGTGAAGCTGGTGTGGCGGGACGAGGCGGTGTTGGACGGCTTGCTCCGGGAGGTCGTGCCGTGACGGCGGCGTTGCAGCGGGCCGAGGCGGCGCTGGTCGCGGCGCTGCTGTGGCTGTTCGGTCGCCTGTCGCCAGTGGCGGCGAGCAATTTGGGCGGGGTCATCGCGCGCCTGATCGGGCCGTGGCTTCCCATCTCGCGCGTTGCCCACCGCAACTTGGTCTTGGCAATGCCGGAGCTGGGCGGCGCGGCGCGGCGCCGGATCGTGCGTGGCGCGTGGGAGAATCTGGGGCGCACCGTCGGCGAGCTTCCGCACATCGCGAGCCTGCGCCAGAATACGCCGCGCGGGCCGGGCTGGGAGATGGTGGGCGAGGAGCACCTGATCGCGCTCGCGGCGAAAGGCGGCCCCGCGATCTTCTTCAGCGGCCACATCGCGAACTGGGAGATGATGCCGCCTGTCGTCGCTGCCTACGGGATGACCATCAGCAGCATGTATCGCGGGGCGCAGAACCCGCTCGTGGACCGTATCCTGATCGGGCTGCGTCACAAGGCGCTCGGGCGTGAGGTGCCCATGTTCGCGAAGGGTGCGGCCGGGGCGCGGGCGGCGCTCGCGCACGTCAACCGGGGCGGCTATCTTGGGATGCTCATGGACCAGAAGATGAATGACGGCATCCCCTCGCGCTTCTTCGGGCGCGAGGCGATGACGGCGCCCGCGCTCGCGGCGCTGGCGTTGCGGCTGCGCTGCCCGGTGATCCCTGGGCACGTCGAGCGCGTCGGCCCGGCGCGGTTCCGGCTCGTGTGCGAGGCGCCTATGAAGTTGCCGAGCAGCGGGGACCGGCAGGCGGATATCGCGCGGGTGACGCAGGAGGTGAATGACTGGCTGGAGCGGTGGATCAGGGCGCGGCCGGAGGAGTGGCTATGGTTGCACAGGAGGTGGGGAAAAGAAACATACATGGATCGATCCGAACCAACGAACTTTTGCTGACCGTCATGCGGTAATAGAATTTGAAAACTCTCTATATTATCTTCAATGATGCTCGGCTATTACTTAATTCTATTATGTTCCCCAAGCTAGCCTCTCGCATGAGTCTCTGGAGATCTTGCCACTCATGCCGCATCCATCGCGAATCGGTCGCGACGGCGAATCGCAAACCAATCCGTTGGCCAACCAATCGGAGCCTGCTTAGCCGGCTGCTCTCAGAACTGTTGCATTCTGGGGCTGATGTCGCTTATCTGAAAACTCTTGTCGCTTACGCTGAAGCGTGATGTCCATGACTCCACCACACTCGCGCCTGCACCACTCCTCCGCGGAGGCTACCATGCTGGATGCCTTGCACTCCCCTCTCCGGCAGCTGATCGCCCGGCGCAAGCCGGGCCACACCCTGGAGGCGGCGTTCCACACCAGCCCGGAGATCTTCCAGGCCGACATGGACGCCATCTTCGGCCGCCACTGGATCTACGTCGCCGTTGAGCCGGACGTGCCGGAGCCGGGCGACGCGATGGTGGTTGACGTCGGCGCCGCCTCCGTCCTGATCGTGCGCGACGACGACATGCGGGTCGTGGCCTTCCACAACGTCTGCCGCCACAGGGGCGCGCGGCTGGTGCAGGGACCGAAGGCGACGGTCGGGAACCTGGTCTGCCGCTACCATTCCTGGACCTACGGCCTCGATGGGAGCCTGCTCCACGCCGAGCACATGGCGCCGGACTTCGACAAATCATGCCGCGGGTTGAAGCCGGTCCATCTGCGCTCGGTCGCGGGTTTGCTGTTCATCTGCCTGGCCGACGACCCGCCCGGCGACATCGAGGACATGACGCGCGTGATGGAGCCTTATCTCGCGCCGCACGACATCCGCAACGCCAAGGTCGCCCACCAGACCGACCTGGTCGAGCACGGCAACTGGAAGCTCACGATGGAGAACAACCGGGAGTGCTATCACTGCTCGGCGAACCATCCCGAGCTGACCGTCCCGCTGTTCGCCTACGGCTTCGGCTTCGCACCCGAATCGCTCGATCCCGCCGACCGCGAGCAGGCCGATCGTTACGCCTGCCTCGTCCGGGACAACCATGCCCGATGGGAAGGCGCCGGGCTGCCGTCCCGCGAGGTGGACCATCTCGCCGACCGTGCCACTGGCTTCCGCGTCGAGCGCCTGCCGCTGGATCAGGCGGGGGAGAGCCACACGCTCGACACCAAGGCTGCCTGCCGCAAGCTGCTGGGCAACTTGAACGACCCGAAGCTGGGTGCGCTATCCTTCTGGACGCAGCCCAACTCCTGGCATCACTTCATGGCTGATCACATCGTCACCTTCTCGGTCCTCCCGCTCGCGCCCGATGCAACGCTGCTCCGCACCAAGTGGCTGGTCCACAAGGACGCCGTGGAGGGCGAGGACTACGACCTCGACACCCTCACGGGCGTGTGGGAGGCGACCAACCACCAGGATTCGGACCTGGTCGGGATCACCCAGCAGGGCGTGCAGGACCCGGCCTACGAGCCTGGTCCCTACTCGCCCTACACCGAGGGCCTCGTGGAGAAGATCTGCCAGTGGTACCTGAGCCGCTTGTCGGTGCATCTCGACCCATGATCGCCGCGTCTCCGCAGCCGCCCTACTGGGACCCGGACACCGACGACGTTCTGGTGTGCCGGGAGGTGCGGGTCGAGACGCACGACGTGAGGAGCTTCGTGTTCTCGGCCGCGGAGCCGCGCTTGTTCCAGTATGAGCCGGGGCAGTTCATGACCTTCGACCTGGAGATCGAGGGTGAGCGGATCAGCCGCTGCTACACGCTCTCCTCCTCGCCGACGCGCCCGCATCTGGTCTCGATCACGGTGAAGCGGGTGCCGGGCGGTCCGGTCTCCAACTGGCTGCACGACACGGTGCAGCCCGGCACGCGCCTGCACGCGGTCGGGCCGCTCGGCGAGTTCAGCTGCGCCGACCACCCGGCGCGGCGATACCTGTTCCTGTCCGGCGGCAGCGGCATCACGCCCCTGATGTCCATGGCGCGCGCCCACGACGATTTGGCGAGCGAGGCCGACATCGTGTTCGTCCATAGCGCGCGCACGCCGGCCGATGTCATCTTCCGCGACGAGACGGCGCTGATGGAGCGCCACCGGCCCAATTTCCGCGCCGCCGCGGTGTGCGAGGACGATGCGCCGGGCGAGGAGTGGGGCGGCTTCCGCGGCCGGCTGAGCTTGCCGATGCTGCGCTCGATCGCGCCGGACCTCCTGGAGCGGGAGGTGTTCACCTGCGGCCCGTCCCCTTACATGGCGGCGGTGCGCGCCATGCTGGGCGAGGCCGGGTTCGACATGGCGCGCTACCACGAGGAGAGCTTCGACTTCGCGGAGCTGGCCCGGAGCGAGCCGGAGATCCCCGCGGAGATCGCCGCATTGGAAGAGGGGGCGCTTGAGGCGGGGAAGTTCAAGATCGAGTTCACCCGGAGTCAGCGTAGCATCGAGTGCGGAGCGGACACCACGGTCCTGGCGGCGGCGCGGGCCGCCGGGATGCGGCCGCCGTCCTCCTGCACCCAGGGAGTGTGCGGCGCCTGCAAGAACCGCCTCATCTCCGGCACGGTGGACATGAAGCACAACGGCGGCATCCGGAAGCGGGAGATCGACCAGGGGATGATCCTGCTCTGCTGCTCCCGCCCGACGAGCGACCTGGTGATCGAGCGTTGACCCGATGGACCTCGCCGCCCCCCGCCGCTTCGGCTTCCTGACGCTGCCCAACTACTCCTTGATCGCCTGCGCCAACGCGGTCGAGGCGCTGCGCATGGCGAACCGTGTCGCGGGCCGGGAAGAGTATGAATGGCAGGTGGTGACGCCGGGCGGCAAGCCGGCGCCCGCGAGCAGCGGGATGGCCCTGCATCCCACGGCGGCGCTCGAAGGGGCTGGCGCCTTCGACCTCCTGTTCGTCTGCGGCGGCGTTGACGTGCGGCGGTCCGCGGGCCGCACCGTCGCCGTGGCGCTGCGCCGCCTCGCCCGGTCGGGCACGGCGCTCGGCGCGCTCTGCACGGGCAGCTTCGCGCTGGCCGAGGCCGGGCTGCTGCGGGGCTATCGCTGCGCGATCCACTGGGAGGATCTGCCGGCGATCCAGGAGGAGTTCCCGGACATCGAGTTCGTCGAGGATATGTATGCGGTGGATCGCGACCGGATCACCTGCACGGGGGGGATCGCGCCGCTCGACATGATGCTGGCGGTGATCGAGGCTCGGCTGGGCCGCGAGCGGGCCGCGCAGGTTTCCGCCCAGTTCATCGTGGAGCGCAGCCGCGCCGGAGCGGAGCGCCAGAAGACGGCGCCTTGGGCGCGCGCCGCCGCCGGGCACAAGCGGCTCGCGGAGGCGGTGCGGCTAATCGAGGGCAGTGTCGGAGCGCCGCTGACGGCTGCTGCCGTCGCTGCCGCGGCGGGGCTGTCGTCCCGGCAGATGGAGCGGCTGTTCCGGCAGCATCTCGGCACGACGCCGGCGGCGTTCTCGGCGTCCGTACGGCTCGACCGCGCGCGCGCCCTGCTGCGGCAGACGGCGATGCCGGTCACGAGCGTCGCCGTCGCGTGCGGCTTCGGGTCCGCGTCGCATTTCAGCACTGCTTATCGTGGCCGCTTCGGCCGCGCGCCGCGCGCCGAGCGCGCCGGGACTATCTCGCCATGATCGCCAACGCCGATGCCCTGCTCAAGCCGCTGCGGATCAAGGGCCTCACCATCCGCAACCGGGTGATGAGCACGAGCCATGCGCCCGGCTACGGGAAGGACGGCAAGCCGCAGGAGCGGTATCAGCTCTATCACGAGGAGAAGGCCAAGGGCGGCATCGGGCTGACCATGTTCGGCGGCTCCTCCTCGGTGGCGCTCGACAGCCCGGCGACGCCCTGGAACCAGATCTCGGTCGCCGACAATTCCGTGGTGCCTTATTTCCGGGAGTTCGCCGACCGCATCCACCGCCACGGCGCGCGGCTGATGATCCAGCTCACCCATATGGGCCGACGCACGCGCTGGGACACGGACAACTGGCTGCCGACCGTCTCCGCCTCGCCGCGGCGCGAGCCGGCGAGCCGTTCCATCCCGAAGGAGATGGAGGCGGAGGACATCGCCCGGATCGTCGCCGACTTCGCCGCCGCGGCGCGGCGCTGCAAGGAGGGGGGCCTCGACGGACTGGAGATCTCCGCCGCGCACGGGCACCTCGTGGACCAGTTCTGGAGCCCTTCGGCCAACCAGCGCACTGACGGCTACGGCGGGAGCCTTGAGAAGCGGATGCGCTTCGGCATCGAGGTGCTGGAGGCGATCCGCGTCGCGGTGGGCGACGAGTACGTGGTCGGGATGCGCATGTCGGGCGACGAGCTGCTGGCCCAGGGACTCTCGCACGAGGACTGCGTCGCCATCGCCGCCGAGTATGCGCGGCGCGGGCTGGTGGACTTCCTCAACGTGATGGGCGGCCAGGCGCGGGACCACATCGCGCATGCGGTCAGCCTGCCCAACATGGCGTTCCCGGTAGCGCCGTTCCTCTACCTGGCGAGCGCGGTCAAGCGCGAGGTGGACGTCCCCGTGTTCCACGCCCAGCGCGTGTCCGACCTTGCCACTGCCGGGCGGGCGGTGGCGGAGGGGCACGTGGACATGGTGGCGATGACCCGCGCCCACATTGCCGACCCGCACCTGGTCAAGAAGCTGGCGGAGGGGCGCGAGGACGACATCCGCCAGTGCGTCGGCGCGGGCTACTGCATCGACCGCATCTACGTGGGCGGCGACGCGCTGTGCATCCAGAACGCGGCGACCGGGCGCGAGGCGGCGATGCCGCACGTGATCGGGAAGAGCGCGAGGCGGCGCAAGGTGGTGGTTGTCGGCGGCGGCCCGGCGGGGCTGGAGGCGGCGCGCGTCTCGGCCGAGCGTGGGCACGAGGTCGTGCTGTTCGAGAAGGAGCGCGCGCTGGGCGGGCAGATCAACATCGCAGCAAAGGCGACGTGGCGCGAGGCGCTGTCCGGCATCCCGCGCTGGCTCGGCGGCCAGGTGCGCAAGCTCGGCGTCGATGTGCGCCTCGATACCGAGGCGGATGCCGGGATGGTGCTGGCGGAGCAGCCGGACGTGGTGATCCTGGCGACGGGGGGGCAGCCCAGCCTCGGGCACGCGCCCGGCGCTGAGCACGTGGTCTCCACCTGGGACGTGCTGACGGGAAAGGTCGAGCCGACCGGCGCCGTGCTGCTCTACGACGAGATGGGCCAGCACAACGCCGCCTCGGCCGCCGAGCACCTGGCCAAGCGCGGCTGCCTGGTGGAGCTGGCGACGCACGACCGCATGGCGGCGGAGGAGGTCGGCACCACGAACCAGCCGGTGCATCTGCGCGAGCTCTACAAGCTCGGCGTCGTGATGTCGCCGAACCTGGAGCTGATCGAGGTCTATCCCGAGGGCAACCGCCTCGTCGCTGCACTCCGCAATACCATGACGGGCGCGGAGGAGGAGCGGGTGGTGGACCGGGTGGTGGTGGACTACGGCACGCTGCCGGTGGAAGGGCCGTATGCGGATTTGAAGTCCGGCTCGGTGAACCGAGGACAAACGGATGTCCACGCGCTGGTGGCGGGACGCGCCCAGCCCTGGCCGGAGGACGGATTCGCGCTCTATCGCATCGGCGACGCGGTGGCTGGGCGGAACATCCATGCCGCGATCTACGACGCGCTGCGGCTGTGCAAGGACCTTTGAGGTCCCAATGACGCCCGCCGTCGCACTTGTCATTCTCCCCTGGACTTTGGCGGCGCTGGCGCTTGCCGCCGCCGTGCGCTGCGCTGCGCGATGGCGCGTGGGACGGGCAGCCTCCGTGGACTGGCTCGGCGGTCTCGTCGCTCTCCCGCGCCGTTATCTCGTGGATGTTCACCACGTCGTGGCGCGGAAGCCGGAAGCGTCGCGTCATGCACATGCTGGCGGCGGGTGGGCTGCTGGGCGGGTCGCTGCTGCTGGTGCTCGGCGTGCTGCCTTGGCTGCGCGATGCGCAACTCTACTGGGTGCTGGTCGCGTTGGCTTTCGCCGTCGCGCTGGCGGGAGCGGCGCTGGTGGCGCGGCGTCGGTTGCCTGTCACGCCGCCGCATCTCTCCGCCGGGCGGTTCGTATGGTTGCCGATGTGGCTGGGCGCCTACGCGCTCGGCAGTCTCTTGGTCGCGGTAGGCGTTGCGGGCGTGATCGGCTTCATCCTGGCGCTGGCGGGCGGCCTCGGGCTGGTCGCGCAACTGGTGCGCGGCCCGATGCGTCATGCGCTGGCGGGCACGGTCCATCTCGTGGCGCATCCGCGCCCCGGCCGGTTCGACGGCGGGCGGGACACGGCGCTGCGTTCCCTCGAACTCGACGCGCCGAAGCTCGGCGTGGCAACGCCCGCCGACTTCGCCTGGAACCAGCTCGCCGCTTTCGACGCCTGCATCCAGTGCGGGCGCTGCGAGCAGGCCTGCCCGGCGTTCGCCGCGGGCCAGCCGCTCAACCCGAAGGCGCTGATCCAGGGTCTCGTGACGGCCGTGGAAACGCCGCACCGCCCCATCGTCGGCGCCATGGTCCACCCGGACACGCTCTGGTCCTGCACCACTTGCCGCGCCTGCGTCCACGAGTGCCCGATGATGATCGAGCACGTGGACGCCATCATGGATTTGCGCCGGCACGAGGTCCTGGAACGCGGCGCCGTCCCCGCGAAGGCCGCGGCGCCGCTGGACGAGCTGCGCTACGCCGATGAGCCGGGCGGGCGCCCGCTCGCCGCCCGCACCGATTTCGCCGCCGGGCTGGACTTGCCCGTGCTGGAGGAGGGCGTCGAGACCGACCTGCTGCTCTGGCTCGGCGAGGGCGCCTACGATCTGCGCTACGGCCGCACCCTGCGCGCCCTGGTGAGCCTGCTGCGGCGCGCGGGCGTGGAGTTCGCCGTGCTGGGAGAGGCGGAGCGCGACAGCGGTGACCTCGCCCGGCGCCTCGGCGATGAGGCCACTTTCCAGCGCCTGGCACGGGAGAACGTCGCCACGCTCTCGCGCCACCGCTTCCGCCGGATCGTCACGGCCGACCCGCACGCGCTCCATATTCTTCGCAACGAGTATCCCGCTTTCGGTGGCCATTGGGAGGTGGTTCATCACACCGCGCTGCTGGACGAGCTGGTGCAGGCTGGGCGGCTCAGGCTCGAGGCCGTGCACGCGGGAACGGTCGCCTACCACGATCCCTGCTACCTTGCCCGCTACAACGGCGAGATCGAGGCGCCGCGCCGCTTGCTGGATGCCGTCTGCGACCGCGCGCGTCGAGATGCCGCGCCACGGGATGCGCGCGATGTGCTGCGGCGGCGGCGGCGGCGCGCCGGTCAGCGACGTGCCGGGCGAGCGGCGCATCCCGGATCTGCGCATGGACCAGGCGAGGCAGGCGGGCGCCAAGGTCGTCGCGGTCGCCTGCCCCGGCTGCACCGCGATGCTTGAGGGCGTCACCGGACCACGGCCGGAGGTGCGGGATCTGGCGGAGCTGGTGCTCGCGGCGGCGGAGGCGGCCGACGGCGGCGCCGCTTGAGCGGGCGAGGGCGCCCGTTTGAGCCGCCCACGCCGGGAGCCGAGAGCGGAAGCGGCGTCCTTCCGCGTGCCGGGCGGGCGTCGGCCCCGCCTGGACCGGCTGCGGCAGGGCGGTGCGGCGGACATGGCAGCAATGGTCGTCCAGGACGCGGAAGCGCCGGCGGTGCGCGTCGTCGAGACCCCGGCCTTCTTGGTCTTCGCGGTTGCCGACGGTGCGAACGGCCGCTTGTCGCCGCATGATCGGCAGGTCCTGGGCGCGGCGCGCGTGCTGGCGGATGCGGGCGGCGGGGCCGTCGTGCTGCTCGCACCCCCTCTGCACGAGCCGGCTGGTCCGGCGGGCGCCGATCGAGTGGCGCTGCTGCCCGCTTCGGACCGCGACTATGATCCGCAAGGCCGTGCCGCCGCGGTGGCCGCCGCCATCGCGTCGCTGGCGCCCCGCCACGCCGTGTTCCCGGAGAGCGCCGATGGCGGCGACCTGGCGCGCCGCGTCGCCGCCCTGCGGGACGAGCCGTTGTTCGCCAACGCCGAATCCGTCTCCCCCCGCAGCGTCGCGCGGCCAGCCCGCGGTCGGCGCGTGGAGCAGCGCGGCGCCCCGCCTCGCCTGCTCAGCCTGGCGCCGGACATGGTGCCGCCGCATGGCGGGCCACCGTGCGAGGCGCGCGCGATCCCGCTGCCCGAAGCACCTGTCGCTCCGTCGCGGGAGTTCGAGGGTGTGGAGGGCGTCGCCGTGGACCCGGCGGCCCTGCCCCTGGCGGAAGCCGGCTTCGTCGCCGCGGTAGGGAATGGCGTCAGCGACCTCGCCGCCTTCACCCGCGTGGCAAAGGCGCTGGGAGCGACGCCCGGCGCCAGCCGGGTGGTCTGCGATGCCGGGCTGATGCCGCGCGACCGGCAGGTTGGCGCTTCCGGAACGGTGCTGGACGCGACCTGCTACCTCGCGCTCGGCATCGCCGGGGCGCCGCAGCACCTGCAAGGCGTCGCGCGGGTGCAGCACATCGTCGCGGTGAACACCGACCTGCACGCCGCGATGGTGGCGCGCGCCGACCTGGCCGTCATCGCCGATGCGCAGGAGGTGATGCCTGCCCTGGTGGCGGCCTTGGAGGCGCCCCTGGAAAAGACGGGGGGGAGATGAGGGCGGTGGTCCTGCTCTCGGCCGGGCTGCACCCGGTCTCCGGCCAGCCCGCGCCGGTGCCGGTGGAAGCGCAGGCGATCCGACTCGCGCTCGGGCTCGGCGCCGAGGTGAGCGGGTTGCACGCGGGCGCGGAGGAGGTGCCGATCCGGGACCATCTCGGCCGTGGGCTGCAGGAGATCGCTCTTCTCCCTTTGCCTGCCAGCGGCGATCCGCTGGATGTGCTGACCGAGGCGCTGCACGCGGGAGCACCCGACTTGGTGCTCGCGGGCCGACGCGGATCGGGAGGCACCGACTCCGGGCTGCTCCCCTATCGCCTGGCCCGCGCGCTGGCCTGGCCGGTCGTGGCCGACGCCGCCGCTCTCGGCCGGGATGATGATCTCCTCGCCGTCGAGCAGGCGCTGCCGCGAGGCAGAAGGCGGCGGGTGCGGGTCAATTCCCGTGCGTCGTCACGGTCCACCCCGCCGCGCCGCCACCGCTGCCCTTCGCCTTCGCCGCCGCCCGGCGCGGCCGGGTCACGCGCCATTCTGGTCTTGCAGCGCCGCGGCTCCTGCCTGGGGAGGTGCCCAAGGCGCTAGGTGAGCGGCCGTATCGGCGGCGCCCGCGCCTGCTCGGCGCCACGCCGGGCGGCTCCGCCGCTGACCGGCTGCGGGCGGCAACCGAGCAGCCCCTTGGGGCGGCGAGCGGCAGCGGGCAACTCCTGGTCAATCCGTCACCGGAAATCGCGGCAGCGGAGATCCTGGCCTTCCTGCGCCGGATCGGGGTGCTGGCGCAGCGTTGATCGAGCACCGGCAGCACAACACGCCCCGTCCTGCTGCGCCTGTAGCTCGCGAACGCCGTAGTTGGAACCGCACCTGATGGTGCCCATCTCTCCGCCATGACGCATTTAGCGGAATTACCCGAGCGGGCAGTCGTCGAGGTTTCAGGGGCCGACCGCATCGAATTCCTGCAAGGGCTGGTCAGCAACGACGTGGCCGAGGCAGCACCCAGTCGTGCGGTCTGGACCGCGCTGCTCACGCCACAGGGCAAGTGGCTCGCCGACTTCTTCATCCTGAGTGACGGCGAGCGTCTCCTGCTCGACTGCGCAGCGGACCAGGCAACCGACATCGCCCGGCGTCTCGCCCGCTTCCGGCTCCGCAGCGCCGTCACGGTCGCGCCCGTCCCGCTCCGCGTCCACGCCGCCTGGGACGGGATACCCGACCTCCCGCCCGGCACCGTCGCGGCGCCCGACCCGCGCCTGCCCGATGCCGGCTGGCGTCTCCTCGCCGAGACCTCCCTCCCGGCGAACGCGACCGCCGAGGACTGGGACCGGCACCGGCTGACGCTCGGCCTGCCAGACGGGGCGCGTGACCTGGAAGCGGACCGGACCGTGCTGTTGGAAGCCGGGTTCGACGAGCTGGGCGGTGTGAGCTGGACCAAGGGCTGCTACATGGGCCAGGAACTGACGGCCCGCACGAAGTATCGCGGCCTGGTCAAGCGGCGGCTGGTGCCGGTCGCCGTCGAGGGTGCGATGCCGGCGCCGGGCACTCCCGTGCTGCGCGACGGCGCAGAGGTGGGCACGATGCGCTCTGGGCGCGACGGGACGGGACTGGCTCTGCTGCGGCTGGAGGCGCTGGACCGGGGACCGCTCGATTGCGGCGGCGCGCAACTGATGCCGCGTGTGCCGGGCTGGATGAGGCTGCCGGCATCAGTGGCCTGACGCCGCCTCGATCCGCCGCTCCTCCATCAGGACCGCCAGACCCGCTAGGTCGAGGTGTCGTCGAACCCGCCGCCGCCGAACGGATCGCCGCCACCGCCGCCGAACGGGTCGCCGCCACCTCCCGTGTCGAAGCCACCCTGGCCCCCGCCGCCGAAATCCTGCCCGGCGCCTCCGAACGGGTCCGTGCCGCTCGTGTCCACGCCGGCCTGATCGAACGGACCACCACCGCCGCCGCCACCGAACGCACCGCCCAGGAAGCCGCCCCCGCCGCCCTCGCCTGCTCCGAAGCCTCCGCCCTGGCGCCCGCCGCTGAACAGGTCCATCAACGCGTTGCCGGCAACCAGGCCGCCCGCAACGCCTGCCGCCGTGGTCAGCGCCGAGCCGAGGAAGCCGGAGCCGCCGCGGCCGGGTTGGAACATGCCGGGCTGGTAGCTCGGCGGATACTGCGGCTGGGGCGGCGGGCTGCTTGGCTGGAAGCGTTGCTGCCCGCCCCCGCCGCCGAACAGGCTGCTGAAGAAGCCGCGCGACTGCTGCGGCGCCTGCTGGGCGGCCTGCTGCACGACGTGCTGTGTCTGCTCAAGTTGCCATTGCAGCTGGC
Source organism: uncultured Alphaproteobacteria bacterium (assembly GCA_963790535.1). GTDB lineage: Bacteria > Pseudomonadota > Alphaproteobacteria > Acetobacterales > Acetobacteraceae > CAWKEH01. Next base: position 39,977 of record CAWBOZ010000011.1, read on the forward strand.
GGATGCGGTTCGTCGCCTCGGCGAGCGCCATCTCCTGCACGATCGCCGTCTGCGTGATGCGGTAGCGCGCCTCGGGATATTGCTGGAACTCCTGGGCGATGAAGGCGTCCGCGTCTCGGTCAACGGGTGGGAGCGGCTGCTGCGTTGCCGGCACGCTGCCGCCGGTGAAGCCTCCGCCCTGCCCCGACGCACCGCCGACGCGGGCGAAGAACTGGGCGATCAGGTCGCGTTCCTGAGGTGTCATCGCTGTGCTCCTGGCACTGATGGGTACGCAATAGACTGGCGCGGCGCCCTTTCTGCTTCAAGCCACCTGCGCCGGAAGGCCGAGCCGGTGCCACTCGATCTTGGGGCAGCGATCCATCACGACCGCGAGGCCCGCCGCCCGCGCTTCTTCGGCCGCCTGCTCGTTGACGACGCCGAGCTGCATCCAGACCGCCCGCGCCCCGAGGCGGATGGCGTCGCGTACCGGGGCCAAGACGTGCTGCGACGCGCGGAACAGGTCCACGAGGTCGAGCGGCGCCGCGTCGTCGAGATTGGCCACGATGCGTTGGCCATGGACGCTCTGACCCGCGTGCCCGAGGTTGACGGGGATCACGTCGTAACCGCGGGCGAGCAGGAAGCTCATAACTCCGTTGGACGCCCGCGCCGGGTTGACCGAGGCGCCCACGAGCGCGATGCGCCGGGTCGTGAGCAGGAGCTGGCGGATCGCCTCGCTATCCAAGGCCGATGTCCCTCCGGTAGAACCCATCGAGCCACTCCACTACGCCGACGGCGGTATAGGCCGCCTGCCGGGCGGCTGCCGGGTCCGCCCCGGTGCCGACGATCGTGAGCACACGTCCGCCATCCGCGACCAACGCGCCGCCCTCGTCTCGCGTTCCCGCCTGGAACACGAGCACGCCCGGCACCGCCTCCGCGGCGCCCAAGTTTCGGATCACCCCGCCACGCGCTGGATCGCTAGGGTAGCCGCGCGCCGCCATTACCACGGCGCAGCTCGCTTCGGTGCGCCAGTGCAGCGCGAAGTCGGAGAGCTCTCCCTGACAGGCGGCGACGAGCGCGGGCAGCAGGTCGCTGCGCAGGCGCGGCAGCAGCGCCTGGCACTCCGGGTCGCCGAAGCGGGCGTTGAACTCGATCACCTTCGCGCCCTCCGCCGTGAGCATGAGGCCGGCGAACAGAACGCCACGGAACGGGGTGCCGCGGCCCGCCAGCTCGGCGAGGACGGGGCGGATGACGCCGTCCATGACGTGCTCCGCCGCGTGAGGATCGTGGAAGCCCGGCACCGGGCTGACCGCACCCATGCCCCCTGTATTCGGCCCCGTGTCGCCTTCGCCCACGCGCTTATGGTCGCGCGCGGCGCCTAGGAACACGGCGTGCCGCCCGTCGCAGAGCGCGAACACGCTTGCCTCCTGCCCCTCCAGGCATTCCTCGATCACCAGCGCCCCACCCGGCGCGAGCAGCTCATCCACCGCTGCCTCGGCTTCCTCGACGGTCGCGGCCACGACGACCCCCTTGCCAGAGGCGAGGCCGTCCGCCTTGACGACGATGGGGGCGCCGCGGCGCCGAACGAAATCGTGCGCCTCAGCGGCGGACTCGAACCGCTCCCATCGCGCAGTCGGAATGCCGGCAGCATCGCAGACCTCCTTGGCGAATGCCTTGCTCCCCTCGATGCGCGCCGCGGCGGCGTTGGGGCCGCAGCAGGCGATGCCCGCCTCCGCCATCGCGTCCGCGAGGCCCGCGACTAAGGGCGCCTCCGGGCCGGGCACGACCAGGTCCACGCCGCTCTCGTGCGCGAAGGCGACGAGGCGCGGGATGTCGTCGGCACCGATGGGGATGCATTCGGCGTGGTGCGCGATGCCGGGATTGCCGGGCGCGGCCCAGAGCTTCGTGAGCAGCGGCGAGGCCGCGAGCGCCCACGCCAGCGCGTGCTCCCGCCCGCCGGAGCCTACCAAGAGCACGCGCATTCTCTCGCCTCCTTTGAAGCGAAGCGGGCTTAGCATACCCTTCGCAGATGGACATCCCGACCACGCCAAAGGACGTGAACGTCCCCGAGTTCAGCGTCAGCGAGATCAGCGGCGCGGTGAAGCGCACGCTGGAGACGGCGTTCGCGCGCGTCCGCGTGCGGGGCGAGATCACCGAGGTGCGGGCCTACGCTTCCGGGCACGTCTATTTCGCGCTCAAGGACGAGGACAGCAAGCTGCGCGCCGTCGCCTGGAAGGGCACGGTGCCGCGGCTCGGGCTGAAGCCGGAGGACGGGCTGGAGGTCGTCGCGACGGGCAAGGTGTCCTCCTACCCTGGGCGCAGCGATTACCAGCTCATCGTGGACCGCCTGGAGTATGCCGGCGCGGGCGCGATGCTCGCCCGCATCGAGCGGCTTCGGCTGCGGCTCGCCGCGGAGGGGCTGTTCGCGGAGGAGCGCAAGCGGGCGCTGCCGCTGCTGCCGGAAGTCGTCGGCGTCATCACCTCGCCGCAGGGCGCCGTGCTGCACGACATCCGCACCACCATCGCCCGGCGCTTCCCGCGCCCGATCCTGCTCTGGCCCGTGCCCGTCCAGGGCGAGGGCGCGGCCGAGCGCATCGCCGCCGCCATCATCGGCATGGGGCTTCTCCCTGCGGTGGGGCCGCTGCGCCGGCCGGACGTGCTCATCGTGGGCCGCGGCGGGGGCAGCCTGGAAGACTTGATGGCCTTCAACGAGGAGGTGGTGATCCGCGCCGCCGCCGCCTGCCCCATCCCGCTCATCTCCGCGGTCGGGCACGAGACGGACAACACGCTGATGGACCTGGCCGCCGACCGCCGGGCGCCGACGCCGACCGCGGCGGCGGAGATGGCGGTGCCGTCCCGCGTGGAACTCGTGGCGACGCTCGCGCAGGAGGGGGCACGGCTGGCTGCCGGGCTGCACCGTGTCACGCAGGAGCGGCGGCTGCGGCTCGGCCGGGCGGAGCGGGGATTGCCGGACCTGCCGAGCCTCCTCGGCAACGCCCGGCAACGACTAGACGACCGCGTGCTGCGCCTCGGCCTCGCGCTGCCGAACCTGCTGGAAGGCCGCCGCGCCCGCCTGGGTCGCGCCGAGCGTGCGTTGCCGGATCCGCGCGCGCTCGTCGCGACCGCACGCGGCGTGGCGCTCGCGCGGGGCGCGCGGCTCGGGGTCTCGCTCCTCGCCTTCATGAGCAGCCGGCGGGACGCGCTGATGCGGGCCGAGTGCGCGCTGCCGACCCCGCGTGCGCTGATGGACCGGAAACGCAACGTTGCCGTAGCCACGCTCGCGCGGCTGAGCATCGCGCCCGTGCAGGCGAGCTTGCGCGAGCGGCGGGCGATGCTGGCCGGGCTGGGGGCGCAGTTGGAGGGCGTCTCGCCGTTGGCCGTGCTGGCGCGCGGCTACGTGCTCGTGACGGACGCGGCGGGGCAGCCTGTGACGCGGGCGGCGGGGGTGCGCGCGGGTGAGAGCCTGCGGTTGCGGTTCGAAGATGGGGAGATTGGGGCGACGGCAGACAAGGCTCAGGACGCCGTGTAGCATCCTGCGTTGCTACTGCTCCGCCGCCGTCCGCAGCCGGTATCCGGCGAAACGCTGGCGCAGCGCGAGCTTGTTGATCTTGCCCGTCGCCGAGTGCGGCAGGTCCTCGACCATCAGCACCTCGTCCGGCAGCCACCACTTCGCGACCCGGCCCTCGAAGAGCCGCATCACCGCGTCCGGGTCCACGCTGCGGCCGGGCTTGGGCACGATGAGGAGCAGGGGCCGCTCGTCCCATTTCGGGTGCTTCGCCCCGATCACCGCCGCCTCGGCCACGTCCGGGTGCTCGACGGCGATGTTCTCCAACTGAATCGAGCTGATCCACTCCCCGCCCGACTTGACCACGTCCTTGGTGCGGTCGGTGATCTGCATGTAGCCGTCGGGGTCAATCGTGGCGACATCGCCGGTCGGGAACCAGCCGTCCGGCGTCGTCGCGTCCTCCTCGAAGCTGAAGTAGCGCCGGTTGACCCAGTGGCCGCGCACCTCCAGGTTGCCGAACTGCTCGCCGTCCCAGGGCACCTCGCGCCCCTCGTCGTCGGTGATGCGCATGTCGAGGCCCGCCACGGCGCGGCCCTGCGTTCGGAGCTGCTGGGCCTGGTCGCACCCGGTCTGCTTGGCGCTGGCGAAGGTGCCCAGGGGACTCGTCTCCGTCATGCCCCAGGCGTGCTGCACGTCCACGCCATATTCCGCGAACGCGTCGAAGAGCATCGCCGGGCAAGCGGAGCCGCCGACGACGAGCCGCTTCACGGTGTCGAGCCGCTCCCCGGTCGCGCGCAGGTGCTGCAGGAGGCCGAGCCAGACGGTGGGCACTCCCGCGGAGAACGTGGCGCGCTCGCGGTTCATCAGGTCCGTGAGGTTCGCCCCGTCGAGCTGCCGACCTGGCAGGATCAGGGCCGCGCCCACCAGCGGCGCCGCGTGCGGGATGCCCCAGGCGTTGACGTGGAACATGGGCACGACCGGCAGCACGCGATCCACGGCGCGCAGGCCGAGCACGTCGGGAAGGTTGATGGCGTAGGCGTGGATGACCTGGCTGCGATGGCTGTAGAGCACGCCCTTGGGTCGCCCCGTGGTGCCGCTCGTGTAGCAGAGCGTGCTGGCCGTCGTCTCGTCGAGTTCGGGCCAGGCGAAATCCTCGTCCGTGTCCGCGAGCAGCGTCTCGTAGTCCAGGAGCTCCTGGCCCGGCGCGAGCGGTAGGTCGGGCCGCATGCCGTCCTCGGACAGCACCACGACCGTGCGCAACTGCGGCAGCCGGGGTGCGATCTCAGCGACAAGCGCCGCGAAGCCGCTCTCGACGAGCAGCACCCCGCTCCCGGCGTCGTCCAGGATGAAGGCGATGTCGTCCGGGCTGAGCCGCGGGTTCACGGTGTGGATGACGCTGCCCATGCCGGGGACGGCGTAGTAGGCCTCGACGTGGCGGTGCCCGTTCCAGGCGAGCGTCGCGACCCGATCGGCGGGCTGGACGCCGAGGTTGGTGAGAGCGCGGGCGAGGCGGCGTGCGCGGCGCTCCAGCGCGGCGTAGGTCGTGCGGTGGAGCGCGCCGCTCGCCTCGCGGGAGACGATGTCGGTGCCGCCGTGATGCCGGGCGGCGTGGGCCAGGATCGAGGAGACCAGCAGGGGCTGGGTTTGCATGAGGCCGAGCATGGAAGGCCCTCCCTGGCCTGTGCGTTCGTCGCTTCTGGAATCCAGGATGGACCGCGGACTGGGCAATGTCACGCTCGGTCCGAATTCATCAGTTTTCCGTTATTATTACGTTGCCATGATACGTAACGAGGGATAAAAGCACGGTCGTGATGACGCCCAGGCAGGCTCGAACCGCCATGCCAGGGCAACCTCACGCCATGTAGTTACGAAACAGCAACAATGAAGGAGAGCAAGATGGTCAGGCAGCTCATCGTCTCCGCATTCGGGGCGCTCGCCCTCACGGTGGGGTTCGCCCACCCGAGTTTCGCCGATGACTCGGGCGGCAACGGCGCATGTGGCGTTCCCGCGAGCATCGTCAACAACGTGCAGAGCAAGCTCGGCGCCGTGGTGCAGAGCGGTAACGGCGGCTTCTTCACGCCGAACCGCATGTGGTCCGCGATCGTGGACCGCCAGGGCGTGCTGTGCTCGGTGATCCGGTCGAGCACGATGCCTGGCCCGGCAGCCGCGCCATCGCCATCGCGAAAGCCTCCACCGCCAACGATTTCAGCAACAACATGGTCGCGCTCTCGACGGCGAACCTATACGGGCCAACGCAGCCCGGCGGCTCGCTCTACGGCCTCAACAACAGCAACCCTTACAATCCGCTGTTCAACGCCCAAGGCCTAGGCGTCGGCTACGTTCCCGGCGGAATCATCACGTTCGGTGGCGGCGTCGCGCTTTATGTCGAATGGCCAGGTGATCGGCGGCCTCGGCGTGAGCGGCGACACCTCCTGCGCCGATCATTCCGTCGCCTACAGGATGCGGGCGGCGGCCGGGTTGAACGGCACGCCCTCCAACGACAACATCAGCTACTACGAACCGGGCGCTCCACCTTCGGCGATCACCTCGTCGCCGCAGGTGGACCCGAGCCAGTTCAAGCAGCCGCACTGCATTCCGGGCAAGGACGTCACGCCCTGATCGGCGCCGAACGCCCCACATCTCCGTGAAGGGGGATGCCCCGCCGTGCGCGATGCGCGACACTGCGGGGCATTCAATCGGGGAGGGCAGGGATGTCAGGCTTCGCCAGCACCGATAGGATCTCGCCGACAAGCAGGTCAGCTTCGACGAGCTAGGCCCTGGCCTCTACGGCTACACGGCCGAGGGCGATCCCAACTCGGGCGTCGTCGTCGGCGACGAGGGCGTGCTGGTCGTGGACGCGCAGGCGACGCCCCGCATGGCCGAGGACGTGCTTGCCCGCATCCGTCAGGTCACGGACAAGCCGGTCACGCACCTCGTCCTGACCCACTATCACGCCGTCCGCGTGCTCGGCGCCGCTGGCTACAAGGGTGCCGAGATCATCGCCTCGGAGACCACGCGCGACCTCATCAGCGAGCGCGGCCAGCAGGACATGGACAGCGAGATCGGCCGCTTCCCGCGCCTGTTCCGAGGGCGCGAGAGCATCCCTGGCCTCACCTGGCCCGGCATCACCTTCCGCGGGCGCATGACGCTGTGGATGGGCGCGCGCGAGGTGCAGGTCATTCACATCGGGCGCTCCCACACCGCGGGCGACACGGTGGTCTGGCTGCCCAAGGAGCGCGTGCTGTTCTCGGGCGACGTGGTCGAGTTCGGCGCCACGCCCTACTGCGGCGACGCGCACTTCACCGATTGGCCGGCGACCCTGCAGGCCGCTGCGGCGCTCGGCGCCGAGAAGCTGGTGCCGGGACGCGGCCGGGCGCTGACGACGCGCGCGGAGTGCGAGGAGGCGGTCGAGGGCACGCGCGCCTTCACCTCCGACCTGTTCGCCCTCGTCAAGCGCGCGAGCGCGGGAGGTGCCGGGCTGAAGCAGGTCTATGACGAGGCCATGCGAGGAGATGCGCCCCAAGTATGGGCACTGGGCCATCTTCGAGCACTGCATGCCGTTCAACGTCACCCGCGCCTGGGACGAGGCGCGGGGGCTGGACCATCCCCGCATCTGGACCGCCGAGCGCGACCTGGAGATGTGGCGCGCGCTGGAGCAGGGTGCGCCCCCAAAGAGCGCAGAGATGAAGAGCGCGGAGACCTAGGTGCCGCACGTCTCGCCCCGCTATCCCATCCGCCCGGCGCCGACAGGCGGCGGGGAGCGGCACGGGACGGTGATCGCGGGCGGCGGCCTCGTCGGCCTCACTCTCGCCCTCGACCTCGCCCGGCGCGGCGTCCCCACCGTGCTGCTCGACGACGACGACACGGTGAGCACCGGCTCGCGGGCCATCTGCATGGCGCAGCGATCCCTGGAAATCTTCGGCCGCCTCGGCCTGGGGCAGCGGATGCTGGAAAAGGGCATCACCTGGCACCGTGGCCGCGTCTTCTTCCAGGATCGCGAGATCTACGAGTTCGACCTTCTGCCCGAGCAGGGGCACGAATACCCGGCGTTCATCAACTTGCAGCAGTATTACGCCGAGGAGTGGCTGGTCGAGGCGTGCGCGGCGACCGGCCTCGTGGATCTGCGCTGGCGCCATGCCGCCGCTGGCGTCGAGCCGCGTCCCGACGGCGTCACCGTGCGCGTCGCGGCACGCCGAAGGCGAGTACGCCCTGCACGCCGACTGGCTCCTCGCCTGCGACGGCGCGCGCAGCCTCGTTCGTCGCGCCATGGGGCTGCCGTTCGCGGGCCAGGTATTCCAGGACCGCTTCCTGATCGCCGACGTGGTGATGAAGGCCGACTTCCCGACCGAGCGCTGGTTCTGGTTCGACCCGCCTTTCCACCGCGGGCAATCGGCCCTCCTGCACAAGCAGCCGGACGGGGTCTGGCGCATAGACCTGCAACTGGGCCGGGACGCCGACCCCGAGCGGGAGCGCGAGCCGGAGCGCGTCATCCCGCGCATCCGGGCCATGCTCGGCGAGGACGTGCCGTTCGAGCTGGAATGGGTCAGCGTCTATACCTTCCGCTGCCGCCGGCTGGAGCGGTTCGTCCACGGGCGCGTCGTGTTCGTGGGCGATTCAGCGCGCACCAGGTCAGCCCATTCGGCGCGCGCGGCGGCAACGGCGGCGTGCAGGATGCGGACAATCTCGGCTGGAAGGTCGCTGCGGTGCTGCAAGGGCGCGCGCCCGAGAGCCTGGTCGCGACCTACGATGCCGAGCGTGTCCCGGCCGCGGACGAGAACATCCTGAACAGCACGCGCTCGACCAGCTTCATCACGCCCAAGACCCAAGCCGCCCGCGCCTATCGCGACGCCGTGCTCACGCTCGCGGAGCAGCACGAATTCGCGCGTCCCATGGTGAACTCCGGCCGCCTCTCGCGCCCGAGCGTGCTGCCGGCAAGTCCGCTCAATGCGCCTGAGCAGCGACGCCTGGGATGGCGGGGCGATACCCGGCGCACCCGCCATGGACGCACCCGTGCTCCGGGATGGCCAGCCGGACTGGCTGCTGCGCCATATCGGGGCCGACGGCGGCTTCACGCTCCTCGTGTTTGGCGATCATGCGGAGCCGCAGCCCGGCATCGCGACCGTGCTCGTCAGCCGGCGTCCGGTCGCGGCAGCGCCGGGCGTGATCGTCCTGCAGGACCAATCTGGCCTCGCACGGTCGCGCTATGCAGCACCTTGGGGTGGCGCGATCCTGTTCCGTCCGGACCAGCACTGCTGCGCGCGCTTCCACGCCGCCGATCCGGGCCGGGTCGCGAACGCATTGCGTCACGCGCTCGGCCTCGGACCAGTTCGCGGCGGCGGCCTGATGCTGTAGCTGTCGCCGCGGCTCGCCGACCCTGACGCGCTATTCGCAGCCCTCGTGGCCGCGCATGATGGGCTGGACGAGCGCGCGAGCCGCCTGCTCGATGCGCGGCTCGTGCTGCTGCTCGCCAACCACGTCGGCGACCAAGACGCCGTCCTCGATGCCATCCGCCTCGCCCGAGAGGGTGTCGCGACTACGGGAGGCCATTCATGAACGTCACCCTCCGCCCTGGGGACCCGGCGTTGCAGGGTCTTACGCCGGGCTATCAGTCCGGCTTCGGCAACCAGTTCGAGACCGAGGCGCTGCCCGGCGCGCTGCCGATGGGCCGCAACTCGCCGCAGCGGTGCGCTTACGGCCTCTACGCCGAGCAGCTCAGCGGCTCACCCTTCACGGCGCCCCGCGCCCACAACGAGCGGAGCTGGCTCTACCGAATCCGGCCCTCTGTGCGGCATATCGGCCGCTTCGCGAAGGCCGATCCCGGCCTGTGGCGGACGGCGCCCTGCGCGGAGGCGGAGCTTGCGCCGCAGCCGCTGCGCTGGGACCCGCTGCCCATCCCGGACGCACCGCTCAGCTTCGTCGAGGGAATGCGCACGATCACCGCCTGCGGCGACGCGGCAGCCCAGTCGGGCATGGCCGCGCATGTCTATGTCGCGACGCGCTCGATGCAGGACGAGTACATCTGGAACGCCGACGGCGAGATGCTGATCGTGCCCCAGCAGGGCCGGCTGCGGCTATGGACCGAGTTCGGCATCCTCGATGCCGAGCCGGGCGAAGTCGCGATCATCCCGCGCGGCGTGAAGCTGCGCGTGGAGCTGCCGGGCGGTCCTGCGCGCGGCTACGTCTGCGAGAACTACGGCGGCACCTTCACGCTGCCCGAGCGCGGCCCGATCGGCGCCAACTGCCTCGCCAATCCGCGCGATTTCCTCGTCCCCATCGCCGCCTATGAGGACAAGGACACGCCTTCCCGGCTCCATCTCAAGTGGGGCGGCGTGCTCTGGACGGCTGAGATCGACCACTCCCCGCTTGATGTGGTCGCCTGGCACGGCAACTACGCTCCCTACAAATACGACCTCCGCCGCTTCTCGCCCGTCGGCCCCGTCCTGTTCGACCACGCCGACCCCAGCATCTTCACCGTCCTGACCGCGCCCAGCGAGACGCCCGGCACGGCCAACGTGGACTTCGTCTGCTTCCCGGACCGCTGGCTGCGTCGCCGAGGACACGTTCCGCCCGCCCTGGTACCACATGAACGTCATGTGCGGAGTTCATGGGCCTGATCTACGGCCAGTATGACGCGAAGCCACAGGGGTTCGTGCCGGGCGGGTTCAGCTTGCACAACTGCATGTTGCCGCACGGGCCGGACGTGGAGGCGTTCGAGCGCGCCAGCACCGCCGCGCTCAAGCCGCACAAGCTGGAAGGCACCATGGCGTTCATGTTCGAGACGCGCTTCGCCCAGCATGTGACGCGCTACGCGGCGGAGCTGCCCCAGCGCCAGCGGGACTACGTGGACTGCTGGGCCGGCCTCGCGAAGCGCTTCGACCCGAGCAAGCCGTGATGGCGCTCGACCACACCCACGACCCGGCGCTCCGCTCCTGGGTGCCGAGCAGTGACGGGCATCCCGATTTCCCGATCCAGAACCTGCCGTTCGGCGTGTTCAGCCCGCTCGCGGGCGCACCGAGGGGCGGGATCGCGATCGGGGATTGCATCCTCGACCTCCGCACGCTGCACGACGCCGGGCTGCTCGACGACGAGGCGCAGGCGGCGTGCCACGCCTGCACGGGGCGGACGCTCAACGCCTTCCTCGCTCTCGGTGCCGGCCCCCGCGCGGCGCTGCGCGATGCGGCCTCCGCCCTGCTCGCGGACGGCTCGGACGAGCGGCAGGCCTTGCTGCACCGGGCGGAGGATTGCCTGCTCTACATGCCGGCCCACGTCGGCGACTACACGGATTTCTACGCCGGCATCCACCACGCGACCAATGTCGGCCGGCTGATGCGGCCCGACAGCCCGCTCCCGCCCAACTACAAATGGGTTCCGATCGGCTACCACGGCCGCGCGAGTTCCCTGCGCGTGTCGGGCGCCGAGGTGCGTCGGCCGAACGGCCAGCGCAAGCGAGCCGATGAGGCGGAACCGAGCTTCGGCCCGAGCCGCAACCTGGACTACGAGCTGGAGCTTGGCGCCTGGATCGGGCAGGGCAACGCGCTCGGCACGCCCATCTCCGTTGACGCGGCCGGCGAGCATATCGCGGGCTACTGCTTGCTCAACGACTGGTCGGCGCGCGACGTGCAAGGCTGGGAGTACCAGCCGCTCGGCCCCTTCCTCGCCAAGAGCTTCGCGACCAGCATCTCCCCCTGGATCGTGACGCCCGAGGCGCTGGCGCCGTTCCGCTGCGCGCAGCCGCCCCGCCCCGAGGGCGATCCACGCCCGCTGCCTTACCTATGGGACGACGCGGACCAGGCAGGCGGCGCGCTCGACCTGGAGCTGGAGGTGCTGTTGCTCACGCCCGCCATGCGCGAGCGCGGCGAGGCGCCGCACCAACTCAGCCGGAGCACGGCGCGCGATCTCTACTGGACGCCCGCCCAGCTCATCGCCCACCACGCCAGCGGCGGCTGCAACCTGCAAGCCGGCGACCTGCTCGGCACCGGGACGATCAGCGGCAGCACGCCGGGCAGCTTCGGCTCGCTGCTGGAACTCACGCGCGGCGGCCGCGAGCCGCTCCTGCTGCCGGGTGGCGAGGAGCGGCGATTCCTGGAGGACGGCGACGAGGTGATCCTCCGCGCCCGTGCCCGGCGGGAGGGCTACGCCTCGATCGGTCTCGGCGAGTGCCGGGGCAGGGTGGTGCCGGCCGCTTTCATCAGGCAAGAGTATTCAGGCCATCGCTAACCCGCCCCGGTATTGCCATGAACATTGTTCGCCTTCCCAACCCACCCAGCCCACAGCCAGTCCAGCCGCTCGAACCAGTCGCTGAGTGGCCAACGCGGGAGCCGGCGCGGAAGCCTTCCGAGGACCGCATCTTCTAATGCCGCACGAGCGGGCACTTGCTCTCCGACAGCGGCCGGAACGCCTGATCACCCGGCACCGTCGCGACCAGCTTGTAGAGGTCCCACGGACCCGTGCTCTCCGCCGGCGTCTTCACCTGGAACAGGTGCATGGGATGGATCATCATGTTGTCCTCCCGAATGTGGCCGTCGCCCGCGAAGAAGTCCCGCACCGGCATGGCCCGCATCCGCTCCAGCACCGGGCCTGCGTCGAGCGTGCCCGCGGCCTGGACGGCGCGCAGGTAGTGCGTCGTCGCGGAATACACGCCGGCCTGGCTCATGTTCGGCATCTTGCCGATCCGCGCGAGGAAGCGGCGGGAGAAGGCGCGGGTCGCGTCGTCCAGGTCCCAGTAGAACGGCGCGGAGACGGTCAGCCCCTGCGCTGCTGGCAGGCCAAGGCTCTTCACGTCGTTCACATAGACCAGCAGCCCGGCAACGCGCTGCCCGCCCCGCGTGAGGCCGAACTCCGCTGCCTGCTTGGCGGCGTTGATCAGGTCCGCGCCCGAGTTGGCGAGGGCCACGACCTGGGCGCCCGAGCCTTGCGCCTGCAGCAGGTAAGAGGAGAAGTCGGATGTTGCCAGCGGCGCGCGAGCATCGCCCAGCACCACGCCGCCCTCCGCCTTCACCACGGCGGCCGTGTCGGCTTCCAACTGCTGGCCGAAGGTGTAGTCGGCCGCGATGAAGAACCAGGACCGTCCGCCCTGCCGCACCACGGCCTGTCCCGTGGTGTGGGCGAGCGCGTAGGTGTTGTAGGTCCAGTGGATCGCGGTCGGCGTGCACGCCTCGCCCGTGATGCTGGAGGCACCCGGGCCGCTCAGGAGCACGATGCGGTCCCGCTGCTTCGCGACGGTCATCACCGCGAGCGCCGGGCTGCTGGCAGCCACGTCCAGGATCGCTTGCACGCCCTCCGCGTCGAACCAGCGGCTAGCGACGGCGGCGGCGATGTCCGGCTTGTTCTGGTGGTCGGCGACGACGATCTCGATGGGTCGGCCCAGCACTGCGCCGCCGAAATCCTCCACCGCCATGCGCGCGGCCAACTCGCTGCCGGCGCCGGTGATGTCGGCATAGACGCTGGACATATCGAGGATCAGCCCGAGCTTGACGGGCGCTTGGGCGTGGGCGCCGCCTGAGGCAAGGAGCAGCGCGGCGACAAGCATGACGGCTGTGCGGCGGATCATCGGAAACCCCCCTTGCGGGCGGAGCTTCTGCGGCTCCGCGTCCTGGAGAGTGTGCCATGCCTCGCGGCGTCGGCGAAACCTCCCGCGGGCTTACCCGCCCCGCGCCACCTGCGAACGCAACGCCTGGATCAGCGCCTCGACGTTGCCGCCGTGCTGCTGCAGGTAGCTCGCGTAATCGCTGCGCTGCGTCTGCCGCAGGCTCACGCCCTCGGCCACCACGTCCACGATGCGGGGCTGGTCATCCGTGCCGTCCACGACCCAGGTCACGTTGTAGGGCTCATTGCCGGGCTTGGTGATCTTCGTCGCGACGTGAACGCCGTCCGCCGCCGGCTCGGCACGCACGACCGTGAGGGTCACCCCGCCGCCCTGGTAGTCACCCAGGCGAACGACGACCGCGTTGGTCAGCGCCTGCCGGAAAAGCTGCAGGTATTGCTGCTGCTGCTCGGGCGTCGCCACGCGCCAGAAGCGGCCCAGGCAGAAGCGGCCGACCTCGTCCACATCCACGATGCGGTTCATGAACCCTAGCAGCGTCGGCACCTTCATCTCGGCCGAGCCTGGCGCGTTCAGGTCCGCCGCCATCTCGCTGCCGGCCTTCTGTATGAAGCTGGCGGCAGCTTGCGGACTCGGCATAGCGTGAGCCGGCAGCGCGAGCAGCAGCGATGCGACGGCGGTCAGCCGCAGGAAGAAGGAGCGAGTCACAGCAAAGCCTCATTCATCGTAGCGCCTCCAAAGGAACGTCCTCTGCACGCCTGGGTTCATCCACGGTCGGCCTCCTCCGTCCGAACGGCATCCAGGATGCCGAGCAGCTTGCGGTCCCGCTCGCGCGCCAGCTCGGGGATGGAACGCCCACCCGCCGCTTCCTGCACGCCCGCGATCAGCCTGTCCTCGAACTCGCGCGTCATATCCGGCGTCCCTAGCTCCGGCCAGATATGCGCCACGCCGATATGGTCGAGCAAGTAGCGCAGGCCGCCCTCGCCGCCAGCCAGATTGTAGGTCATGATCGGTCCCATCAGTGCCCAGCGCAGCCCCGGCCCCATGCACACCGCCGCGTCCACGTCCTCGACGCTGACCACGCCCTGCTCGACCAAGTAGGCCGCCTCACGCCAAAGTGCGGCCTGCAAGCGGTTGCTGACGTGGCCCGGCATCTCCTTGCTGAGCCGGATCGGGTGCTTGCCGACGGCCTTGTAGAACACCATCGCGCGCTCGACCGCTTCGGGCGCCGTCCGCTCGCCGCCCACGACCTCGACGAGCGGGATCAGGTGGGGCGGGTTGAACGGGTGCCCGAGCACGCAGCGCTCCGGATGCTTGCAGAGCGCCTGCATCTTCGTGACGAGCAAGGTCGAGCTGCTGGACGCGATCAGCGCCTCCGGGGTCATCGCGGCGTCGAGCCGGGCGAACAGCTCGGCCTTCACCGCCTCGCGCTCGGGGCCGCTCTCCTGGCAGAACCCGGCGCCCTCGCAGGCGCCCTCCGGCTCGGCGTGGAAGCTGAGCTTCCCCGAATCCGCGCCCGGTGCGAGGCCGAGGCGCTCCAGCGCGGGCCAGGCGTTCTCGACGAAGCGGCGCAGGAACGCCGCCGCGCCCGGCGCCGGGTCGCTCGCCGCGACCTCCAGCCCGTGCGCCAGGAAATAGGCCGCCCAGCTCGCCCCGATCGTCCCGGTGCCGATGACGGCGACCCGGCTCACACCCTCGATCATCTGCTTCCCCCTCTCCCGCGCAGCCTTGAAGCCCGCGACGAAGCGCGCGAGCGTGTCGCTCGTCCGTCCCCGCGGCAGCATCGCCTCGACCAGCTGGAAACGGCCGCGCGTGGCAACCGCCTTGTCGAGCGCCGCGACCAGCTCGCCTCGCGTGCGCACCCGGTAGCCGTCGCCTCCGAGCGGCCCGGCCAACTCGGCGAAGCGCCAGTCGTCGAGGTCGTTGAACCGGCTCTCAGGCTGGAACACGCGCAGCATCTCCCAGCTCGCGTTGTTGAACACGATCACGACAGGGTCCCATCCGTAGCGGCGGCAGTTGCCTAGCTCGAACCCCGTCATCTGGAACGCCCCGTCGCCCACGAGCACGAGCGGACGACCTCCCGCCGCGACGCAGGCGCCAAGGCCCGCCGGCACGCCGTAGCCCATGCCCGCGTAGTAGCCCGGCGCCACCAGGCCGCCCGTGTTCTCGATCTCCATGGCCGTGAACAGGCAGTCGCCCATGTCGGCGGCGATGGGCATGGGGCCGTGCCGCGCGAAGAGGTCGTTCACCGCCGCCGCGATGTCGCTCGGCGCGAGCGCCTGTTCGTCGGCGGGCAGGTCGCGTGGGTATCGGTGGGCGACTGGCGGCGGGGCAGGGGAGGGCGCCGCGTCGCCCACGGCCGCGAGCAGGGCGTCCACGAGCGCGTCCATCGGGATGTCGGCATAGACGTGATGCCCCACGCGCAAGCTCGCGGTTGATCGCGAGCATGGTGCGCCTCGCGTCTATGCGGCGCTCACTGACGGCGAAGTTCGTGTCCGACAGGATGACGCCGAGGAGCAGCAGCCCGTCCGAGTCCTCGACGAGCCGGGTGATCGCGGGCTGCCCGGCGGCGCCGAGATAGGTCCCTTGCACCAGCCCAGCGTGCGCGGACAGCAGCCCCCGCCCCATGAACGTGGTCACGACCGGGACGCCGAGCGCCGCGGCGAGACGCGCCACCTTGTCCTCGACGCCGTAGCGCCTGATCTCCACGTCCACGAGGATCACCGGCCGCTTCGCCGCACGCAGATGGTGCAGCACCTCGCCCGCGGCCTCCGCGAGCGCCTCCGGGTCGGCCGGGCGAGGCGGCAGCGGCACGACCGGCTCGCACGCGGCCCCGACCAGGTCGCGCGGCAGCTCGATATAGACGGGCAGCGAGTAGTCCCGCGCCGAGCGCAGCACGCGCGCGATCTGGCCCGGCGCGCGCACCGGGTCGCTGAGCACGGCCTGATCGCAGGTGATCTCCTGGAAGATGCGGGCCTGCGTGTCGAGCGCGCGGCTCATGTGGTGCAGCCGCCAGCCCGACGCGCGCTCGGCAACGCCCGGCGCGCCCGACACCACGACGACCGGCACCCGCTCCGCGTAGCTGCCCGCGACCGGGTTCACGAGATTGAACGCCCCCGCGCCCCAGGTCGCGACCGCGACCGAGAGGCCGCCCCGGAACCGCGCTGCCGCGTCCGCCGCGAAGCCGACGGCAGGCTCGTGGCTCAGCGTGTAGAACGGCAGCGCCCCGCTCTCCTCCACGACCTTGAAGAACGGCAGCACGAAATCGCCAGGGATGCCGAAGATCTCGCGCGCCCCATGCTCGCGCAGCGCATCCAGCAGGGCGCGGCCGAGCGTCGTGCTCATGCTACGGCGCGGGCTGCGCCGGGGGAGCGGCGCCCGGCGGCCCGAGATCCTGCTGCTGCACCGCTTCCGGCGGCGGCGCGGTCTGCACCTGTTGCAGCCAGTCGTGCAGCGTGCGCTTGACCTGGAACTCCAGCTCGACGTTCATCCGGTCCATCATCTGCTTGATCAGGTCATAGACGACGGCCCGCATGTCGCTGGTCGGGCCAGTATAGAGCTGGGAGACGCGTGCCTCGGCGTAGCCTGCGCGCGTACCATCGCCGGTCAGCACATCGAGATGGACCGCCATCGTGCCGCTCAGCCCGCCCGGCACCGGCACGATCGAGGCATCGTCCACCACGAACACCGCCTTGCCCGACGAGCCATCGGCCCGCAGCCGGTCACGCGCCATCTGCTCCAGGGCCTCGACGGGGGCGACCGGCGACAGCGCCGCCGGACCGCCCGGCGCAGGGACGAAGTTCGACACGATCTCGACGGAGGCGACGTTCAGGTCAAGCGGCGTGAGATAGTCGTAGCGCAGCGGCGGGAAGTCCTGCGCCTGCGGCGGGACTTCATCGTAGGCGCAGGCCGCCGCGAGCAGGGGCAGCGCCAGGGCGAGGCAGCAGGCAGCGCGTCGTCTCACGGCAGCATCTCCTCCTGGGTCGTATCTTGGGCCGAGACGGCAGCGTGGCGAAGGGCGCGCGCAGCGTCAACTTGGGGGTTCAGCGAGGGCTATCGCCATGAATGGAACACGGCGCTATTGCGTCCAGTGCCGGACTAGACCTCGGCGGCAACATCCCTGCCATTTACGCATCTCTTGTGTAGGCTGCCCTAAGATGCCGCACCTTCCGACAGCCCGACGCGAAGACGAGTTCCTCCCACCCGCTGCGCATTGATGCCGTCGAGGCACCAGGAGGCGGCCTGATCGGGATGACCTTCTGTCCCGGCAAGAAGCAGTCATACGCTGTGAGCGGCACGTGGGACCGTGACCTCGATCTTGATCTCGCCCGCGTTCGGGAATGGGGCGCTGTCGCCGTCGTGACCCTCATGGAAGCACCCGAACTGGTCGAGTATCGTATCGAGCGCATCGGTGTGGCAGTCGAGGCACTCGGCATGGAGTGGCATCACCTGCCGATCACCGATGTGGATATCCCGCGGGAGCCGTTCGAGACGCTGTGGGTCCAGTCCGGCCCCAGGCTGCGGGCTCACCTCGGAGCCGGGCGGCGCATAGTCCTGCACTGCCGCGGCGGCCTCGGCAGGACGGGAACGATAGCGGCGCGCTTGCTCGCTGAACTCGGTGTACCCGCGTATGACGCTATCGCCGCCGTCCGCGCGGCACGGCCCGGCGCACTTGAGACACCGGATCAGCGAATCCCACGCGCGATCTGTCCGTCCTATCGGCCTGGTTGCCGAACGGGCCGGGGGCGGCGGCTAACGTCGGTCAGCTTATGCCGTCGGGGACGGAGTGCGGAGGAGAGCTTCCGCACGCTTGACGATCGCTGTGAGATGGCCGCGCTCGAACGCAACATCCAGTGACCCGTTGGTCCGATCACCTCGAATGATGACGGTGAGGAGTTTGGCGAGCTGATCCGGTGTGGCCGCAGCGATACGGTCGGGGTTCTCAGTCAGCTCTCTCGCCTCCGGCGTGTTCGCCCACTCGGACCCACTGGAACTGCTTCACCCATCCCAGATCGTAGGCTGCCTTCACGAACTCCTCGGCTTCGTCGCCGAGGGAGTAGGACGGAAGGTCAAGAACGCCAGAAGCATCGGGCGGAGAATGGTGCTGTGATCCGAACTTGAAGCCTGGAGCGCTGAAGACGGCCGCAAAGCGCGCTAAGCCCTGTAGGCTGGCCCGAAAGTCTTGCTCCACGGTCGCCTCGTCGCGCACGAAAGCGTCCTCCGCGCACTCGCCCATCAGCAGCTTGTACCCGCTGTCGCGCAGCGCCTGCTCATGCCGTGCCCAGAACGAGCCAGGACCGACCTGGCTTGCGGTATAACCGAATACGACGAGTCGCGGCTTCGGGTCGAGATCAAGGTGAAGCCACGGGTTCTTCGCAACCTCATGCACAAGGGAACCTACCGCGGCCCCGCGCATCTCGGCGATGGCTCGCAAGATTATGCACGCGTTCCGGTAGGCTTTGATCACCTGGTCCCGCCGCTCCGGGTCCGATAGATCAGTCCTCGTACGTCTTGAGCTGGGTCAGCACCGGCGGTTTCAGGTCGTCGGCCTTCAGCTCCGAGTTGGAGAACAGTTTGGCTTCGTAGAAGGCGAGGTGCACGCCATCGTCGGCGCAGCTCCAGGCACACTAAGATCCATGCGCGGCGCCCCGCCCGGCAAGCCAGGGAGCGCCACTTCCACGTCGATGACGTTTGGATACCATGCTGCTATCGCTGAGACCCCGACCTTTTCGGGGCTGAGCTTCGGGTGCTTCAATGCTGTCTTAATCCAGCCCTGTAGTGTCTCAGTGCCCCGATAACGAATGTCGTCAACCTGCTCTCCGTCGAATATGAGGTTGCCAGTTCCAGCTTCCGCCTCAGGGACAAATGCACGGGCAATTCGACAGCGCGGCCGAGCAGTGGCGCCACTTGATGGTAGCCTTATCTCGAGGATGGACTGTCCGTCCGCATATGCATTCAAGTAGCCACCGCGCAAAGCAATTAGTAGCCGGCGCTCCTTGCCGCCGCTGGTTCCGTATTTCGCATCCAACACGTCCCGCCACCATCCCGGTTTAGCGGCCCCGGTTTGAAGATACGTGAATGCCTGCTTCGATAGCTGTCGTCTAAACGGCACCGTCCTCATACCTCCCACCACTCGCCGTCCGCTCGCCGGACCACGTTCGTGCCAAACAAGCCGGCAAATCGGTCGCCCTCAAACGTGTGTACCGGAACCAGCGCGCCGGGTGCAATCGCCGCCGCGAGGCGCTGCAAATCCGCGATGCTCGCGTGCCCGGATGTGTGAATCACCTCCAGCGGCACCGAGCGGGTCGCAAGCTCAGCCCTGAGCGCGCCTCCGGGGCCGGCCCGCAGATAGCCGTCCCACTGCGACCAGATCGCCCGCGCGCGCGCCCAGGCGGTGCCGAGGGCGTCCACGTCGGGCAGCATCGCCGGGCGGAAGAGCATGGCGGCCCGCGGCGCGAGTGCCGCTAGTCCCTCTTTGTAGATGCGGTGCGCCTTGTAGGGTGCGAGCAGGTCGAAGCGCCTGGTTCGCGCCACGTGCCGACGCTGATACTGGGGCACGTAGATGGCGACGTTCGGCCAGCCCGCGCGGGGGATGTTCGGGTTGCCGGTCGCGGCCAGCACCTCGGCGGCGTAGAGATCGAGCACGAGCGTCCGCCCCGTGCGCTTGCAGGCCCGGTAGAGGCTCACCACCCGGTCGATGTTCTGCGCCGAGGCGCAGACCGCGACGAAGCCGGGCGGGTGCAGGCGCTCCACGAGTTGCGCCTCCACCTCCGCCTCGGTCGGGAAGCGCTGGCCGGGGTCGAGGCGACCGAGGCTCGACCCCTCCATCAGCATGGCGTGCACGGGCCGCGGCGGCTCCCGGAGCAGCCACTCGAACAGCGCGCCCTTGCGCCCGTGGGCGCGCAGGTCGCCGGAGTAAAACAGCCGCCGCCCGCCGGCCTCCACCAGCAGCGCGTAAGCATCGAAGGCGGAGTGATCCACGAGGTAGGGCGTGATCGTGAAAGGCCCGATCCGCAGCGGCGTCCGATCCGCAAGGTCGGGCAGTCCCGAGCCCTCCGCCGCGAAGGGCATGGGACGCGGCACGAACGGGGCCGCGGCGAGCAGGATACGCCGTGTCGCCGCACCCATCACGGCCGGCAGGGACGGGTGCGCGTGGGGCGCGAGACCCCAGTGGTCGGCGTGGCCGTGCGACAGGACGAGGGCGAGCAGGCCGGGGTCCGGCACTCGCAGGCCGGGTACATCCGGCAGGAGCAGCGTCGGATCGTTCGCGGCATCGGCATCAAGGGGCAGGCCGAGGTCGAGCAGGATGCGCGCACCCCCGCATTCCAACTCCACGCAGGTTCCGCCGATCTGCCGCGTGCCACGGTGGACGCAGGCCCTGAATGATCCGGGCATGGACGGCGGTGCCGGCAGGGAGGCCGCGGCAATGGTGTCACTCATCGGATTTCTCGAACCCTACGTGCTCCAACACGGTCCGTCATTCTTGGCCCTGCTCCGGGCGGATCGCGTAGGTGAAGCGCGGCAGAGCCTCCGCGAGACGCGTGATCCTCTCTCGCCATGCCAGCCGCCGCATCCAGCGCTCTGGGATGGCACTGGCCCCGTAGAGCGCGCCCGCAAGCTGCCCGGTGACGGCGCCGACCGTGTCGGCGTCCTCGCCCAGATTGACTGCCAGCACCAGGGCGTCTTCGAAGCTCTCCGTCCGCCCGACTGCCCACAGGGCCGCTTCCAGCGTGTGGATCACGTAACCCGACGCGCGGATCGCCGCGCGGTCCTTCCCGCGCCAGCTCCCGCCCGCCACAGCGCGCACGGTCGCGTGCCCTTCCCAGGCACGCGGCGCGAGCACAGCCGCCTTGCCCGCGCCCAGGATCGCCTCGCGCAGCAGGCCCGCGAAGAACGCGCACGCCTCGATGGCCTGGGGTGCCCCATGCGTCAGCCGGCTCTGCTCCTTTGCAAGGCGGGCAGTCTCGTCCGCATCGCCGAGCGCGAACAGTGGGACGGATGCAAGGCGCATGAGCGAACCGTTGCCGGCCGTGTTCTCGGCCGTGGGTCCCGCGAAGGGATCGCCCGTGCGCCGATAACTCCCTAGCGCCTCCGCCGTCGTCACGCCGATGTCGAAGCAGGTGCCCGTGCAGGAGTAGGCGCCCTCGCTCCACCACGAGACGAAGCGGTTCATCACGTCTTGCGCGTCGAAGCCGTTGCAGGCCACGAGGCTCTCGCCGAGGGCCAGCGTCATGGCGGTGTCGTCGGTCCACTCGCCCGGCCGCAGCCCGAACGGACCACCCCCCGTCATCTCGGTCTGGCGTGGCAAGGCGTCGCGCCGGGAGAACTCCAGCGTCGTGCCGAGCGCGTCGCCGACGGCAAGGCCAAGCAGGCAACCCCGTGCGCGGTCGAGCACATCGACCGGGAGGCGCTGGACACCTTCTTCGCTCATCGCACTCCTTGCCTCGATTGAGCTTCTTCTGACCCGCTCAGGTGTTCTGAGCTGGTGCCACACGCGACGGGATGCCGCATCCTACAGCTTCGCCGAAGGGGCCTAGAAATTTACCGATGCAACTGGAACATTCTCGTGAGCGGTACCGAGGCGATCGAAGGAGAGTAAGCTTCGCCTGGTGGGGCAGGCACCGCGTCGCAAGTCATGGGCGATGGTTCAGGGGGTCAACCCCCGTTCCCCTGCACCTCGTCGCGGCCGAAGCGGAAATCGAGGTTGCAGAACTCGCACGTCATCACGATGCTGTCGCCGACCACCATGTGGTCCAGGTCGTCGGCGCTGAACCCCTCCAGGATGCCCGACAGCCGCGCCCGCGAGCAGCGGCAGCCGTAGGCGAGCGCGCGCGACTGGTCCACGGCCACGCCCTCGGTCGCGAACAAGCGGTGGAGCAGCCGCTCGGGCGCGATCGCCTCGTCCAGCAGCTCCTCATCCGTCAGCGTCGCCGCGATCGCCGTCGCCGCCCGCCACGAATCGTCCTGCGCCTCCTGATCCAGGCCCGGCTCGACGCCCCCCGCGCCGGCCACGCGCTCCAGGACGAGCGCGCCGGCCCGCCAGCCCTCCGGCCCCTTGGCGCAGGCGAGGCGCAGCGCGCAATCGAGCTGCTCGCTCGTCTGGAAGTAGTGCAGCGCCATGTCGGCCAGCGTCCGGCCCTCGATGGCGACGATGCCCTGGTGCCGCTCCATGTCCGGCCCCTGGTCCACCGTGAAGGCGAGATAGCCGCCGCCGAGCAGGCTGCTCGCGGCCGGCTGCGCATCCTCGGCGAGGAGCGCGCCGAGGCGCTCGTCGTTCGCCCGCGCGTAGCCGCGCAGCGCGCCGTCCTCGGTGCAGTCCGCGAGCAGCATGGGAACCGGGCCGGACCCCTTCGCTTGCAGGCTGAAGCTGCCACGGAACTTGAGCGCCCCGGCCAGCGCCGCCGCCAGCGCGAGCGCCTGGCCGGCCAGCGCCGTGACGGCGGGGTGGTTGTCATGCCGGGTCAGCAAGGCGTCGGCGAGCGGGCCGAGGCGGACGAGGCGGCCGCGCACCGGGCGGCCCGGCAAGTGGAACGGCACGACGCCGCGCGGCACGACGAGGTTGGGCACATCCGGGCGCGCGCTGTCGAGGAAGGCTGGGGTCTGGGTCATGCGCTAGAGATAGGAACGCCCTCCGCCGGGCGGAACCTTTCGAGCGAACCTTCCCGGTGCTGCCGGCCCGTCCTAGAAGGATCGGGACGGTGGGGGATGGGATGCTGGGGCGGTGGGGACTGGTCGCGGCGCTCGTGCTCGCCCGCGCCGCGTTCGGGTTCCAGTTCCAGAGCATCGCCAGCCTCGCGCCGGAGCTGACGCGCGCGTTCGGCCTGGACTACGCGCGGCTCGGGACGCTGATCGGCCTCTACATGGCGCCGGGCATCCTGCTCGCCTTGCCGGGCGGGTTGCTCGGGCGGCGGTTCGGGGAGCGGATGCTGCTCGGCACCGGGCTGCTGCTCATGGCGCTCGGCCCGGTCGTCTCGGCGTTCGCGACGGGGGCGGGGTCGCTCGGGGCAGGGCGGGTGCTCGCCGGCGCGGGGGCGGTCATGCTCACCGTTCTGCTGGGCAAGATGGTCGCCGACCGGTTCGAGGGGCGCATCTTCGTCACGGCCATGAGCCTCCTCGTGGGGGCGTTCCCGCTCGGCGTCGGGCTGTGCGGGCTGCTGCAGGCGTCGCTCGTGGGCCGGATCGGCTGGCAAGGCGTGATGGCGACAGGCGGCGGCATCGCGCTTGCAGCGCTCATCCTGTTCGCCCTGGTGCCCGGCGTGCCCGTGGTGGGGAAGCGGAGCTGGGCGTTCCCGAACCGGCGGGAGTGCGAGCGGTCGCTGGTCGCCGGGCTGGTCTGGACCACCTACAACGCGGGCTTCGTCGGCTTCCTGGCTTATGTGCCGTCGCTGCTCGCTTATGAGGGGCGGGGACCGGGGACGGCGGCGCTGGTACTGACGGTCGCGACGTGGCTGAACTTCCCGGCGATGCTGGCGGGCGGCGCGCTCGCCGGGCGCTGGGGCGAGAGCCGGGTGTTCGTCGCCGGCAGCCTCGCGGTCGCGGCGGCGGTGGCGGGGATCGCGCTGGTCGGCCCGCCCGTGCTGTGGGGCCTCGCCTTCGGCACGCTCGCCTCGTTGCACCCCGGCGTGATCGTCGCCACGGGCACGCTCTCGGCCCGGCCTGAGCACCGCGCCGTGGGCATGGGCCTGTTCTACTCGCTGTATTACGTGGGCGGCGCCGTGCTGCCGGCCCTCTGCGGCCGCGCGGCGGACCTCGCCGGCACGCCCGCCGCGGCGTTGCTCACGGCCGCGGCGATCTCCTTGCTGGCGCTGCCGCTCTGGTGGCTGAACCGCAGACTCGCCTGATCTCAAGCAATATCGGCTCAGGTGGAATCACCTGAGCCGAAGCTTTGCGCTCTTCGCAAGACCCTGAACCGTGATCGGCGCTTCTATCAGCGCCGGCCACGGTTTAGGCCACCACGGCCATGCGCTCCCGCCGCACCTGCACCGCCAGCTCGTCGAGCGCCCGGCCCATGCGCTCCACCATCTCGTCCAGCTCCGCCTCCGTGATGATCAGCGGCGGGCTGAACGCCAGCGTGTCGCCCGGCAGCACGCGGCTGATCACGCCGTGCTGCTCGCCAAGCTTCACCGCCCGCGCGCCCATCTTCAGCGCCGGGTCGAAGTTGCGCCGGGCCTCCTTGTCCGCGATCAACTCGAACGCGCCGATCAGCCCCACGCCGCGCACCTCGCCCACCAACTCGTGCCCGGCGAAGCGCTCGCGCAGCGCCGCCTGCATGTGCGGCCCCACGGCGCGGACGTGCTCCACGATGTCCATCTCGTCGTAGATCCGCAGCGTCTCGACCGCGACCGCCGCCGGCACCGGATGGCCCGAGTAGGTGAAGCCGTGCCCGAAGGTGCCGATGACGTGGCTCTCCTGCGCCAGCCCCTCATAGACCCGCTCGTTCACCAACACCGCCGAGATCGGCAGATACGACGAGGAGAGCGCCTTGGCGCAGGTCAGGATATCCGGCTCGACGCCGAAGGTCTGGCAGCCCCAGTAGTTGCCCGTCCGCCCGAAGCCGCAGATCACCTCGTCGGCGACGAGCAGCACGTCGTAGCGGCGCAGCACCGCCTGGATCGCCTCGAAGTAGCCCCGCGGCGGCACGATCACGCCGCCCGCGCCCATGACCGGCTCGGCGAACATGGCGGCGACCGTGTCCGGGTCCTCGGCGAGGATCAGCCGCTCCAGCTCGTCGGCGCAGCGGGCGGCGAACGCCTCCTCGCTCTCGCCGGGCTGGGCCTCGTGGTAGTAGTGCGGCGTCATGGTGTGGACGAAGCCGGGGAGCGGCACGTCGAAGCTGCGATGGTTGTTGACCAGGCCCGTCAGGCTCGCGCTCGCCACCGTGATGCCGTGATAGCCCTTGATGCGGCCGATGATCTTCTTCTTGCGCGGCCGGCCGAGGGCGTTGTTGAGATACCAGATCATCTTCACGGCGGTGTCGTTCGCCTCGGAGCCGGAGTTCGCGAAGAACGCCCGGCTCATCGGCACGGGCGCGCGCTCCAGCAGCATCTCGGCGAGCTGGATCATCGGCTCGTGCGATTTCGCGGTGAAGGCGTGATAGAAGGGCAGCTTCTGCATCTGCTCGTAGGCGGCGCGGGCGAGCCGCTCGTTGCTGAACCCCAAGCTCGCGCACCATAGCCCGGCGACGCTCTCGATGTAGTCGCGCCCCTGGTCGTCCCAGACGCGCACGCCCTCGCCGCGCACGATGACGAGCGGACCGTTCTCCCGCAGCGCGACAGCGTCGGTGTAGGGATGGAACACGCTGGCCTGGTCGCGGGCAGCGAGGGAGTTGGGACGGGCGGCGGGAGGGGTCATGGCAAACCTCTACGGAGGAAGCCGCCATGCTACGCCCGCGCGGGCCGCGGTGCCAGGGTTGGACGCCGGCTAGGCGAGCGCGGCTGCCTTGCGCTCCGCCGCCTCGGCCGCACTCGCCACGCCCCCGCGCGCGCCGGACCAGGCAACCGGGTTCTCCAGGAAGCGCCGCACCTCGGCGAGCGCGCCCTCGTCGAAGTAGGGCCGGTCCTTGCAGGCCTCCAGCACGTCCCACCAGGTGCAGAGGTGGTGGAGCTGGATGTCCATGCGCGCGAGCGTCTCGAAGCTGCCGGGGAAGACGCCGTAGAAGAACACGACGAAGGCGTGGTTCACGATGGCGCCTGCGTCGCGCAGCGCCTGGGCGAACTGGATCTTGCTCTGCCCGTCCGTAGTCAAATCCTCGACGAGCAGGGTGCGCAAGCCCTCGGGCACGTCACCCTCGATGAGAGCGTTGCGGCCGAAGCCCTTGGGCTTCTTGCGGACATAGGCCATGGGCGCCATCATGCGGTCGGCGATCCAGGCGGCGAACGGGATGCCCGCGGTCTCGCCGCCAGCGACGGCCTCGATGGTCTCGTAGCCCACGTGCCGCCCGATCTTCTCGACGGCGAGCGCGCAGATCTTCGTCCGCGCCCGCGGGAAGTAGATGATGCGGCGGCAATCTATATAGACGGGCGACTTCCAGCCCGACGTGAACGTGTACGGCTCCTCGGGCCGGAAGTTCACGGCCTTGATCTCAAGGAGGATGCGCGCCGTCGTCAGCGCCGCGTCCCGGTCCCAGTCGCTCGTGCCCGATGTCATGCCCTTTCCTAGACTGCGCCGCCCGGCGCGTCCACACGGTCCCGCCTGAAACGGTCGCGCTCCGATCAGGTCAGGACGTGAACTTCAGTTTCAGGTTGTCGGCACCCTTGCGGATTTCCCTCGCGAGTTCGACCGGGTCGCCGATCTTCCATTGATGCGAAAAATAGAGCTGCGGATGCTCGTCGGTCTCCTGGTTGTAGAGGCAGCCGATCTCCCATCCCTTAGCCAGCATCGCCTTCATGACCGGATCGACCTCGGCCGCCAGCATGTTGAAGTCCGGCGCGCCCACGACGCGGCCATCGTCGAGTGGCTCGAACGCGATGTTGAGGCCGATGTTGAGGTCGCCCGCAACGGGAACGCCGCCGAGCGTGACTTGGTCGCTGCGGGGAATGTCGAAGGTGACGACCCCGCCCGTTGTCACCTTGGCCTTCCCGCCCAGGATCTGCCCCATCTGCTCCGTCGGCATCTGCGACGACCCCGAGGATGCCTGCTGCGGGAAGGGGGTGCCCGTGGTCTGACTCAGGGCGTTGAACAGCCCTTTGGCAAGCTGCTCAGGGTCGCCCATGCCGCGAAAATGGATGTGCCAGATCTGCGGCGACTGATCGAGGAAGTGCTGATGCAGGGCCTGGAACACGAGGCCGTTCTTCAGCAGCGCGCCGATGAAGGGGTTGGTCTCCTTCGCCAGCAGGGACATGTCGCCGTTCATGATGGCCTTGCCGCTGCCGAGCAACTGGAACTTGGCCGCGCCGTTGACCTCGAAGGACGGCAGCCACTTCACGCCGCTGCGGGTCACGTGCATCAGGTCGGTGCGGCTCACTGAGATGGTCAGCACGCCGCTGCTCGACACCTCGCCTGGCGACTGAAGCGCGGCCTCGATCTCCTTCACCGGGAGCTGGCTTCCCTTGTCCGCTACCCGCAGGATGGGCGGGTTCCCGCGCCCCTGGGGCGCGAAGCCCGGCGGCAGGGGGCCGGCCAAGGACGCGCCGGTGCTCGCCGCGACCAGCCCGCCGGAAACCGCTCCTCCCAGCGCCAGGGCGCGCCGCCGGCTCAATGATGCGTTGAGGTGTTGCATGGGCGAGGTGATCCCTGGAGCTTGGTTCCCGCTCAATACGCTGGGATGGAGAAAGTTCGCAGGGTCGTTCCGGTTCATGATATCAAGAATGGGTGTCAGCCGGCTGACCCACGACCTACTAAACATTCCACTTGCGCGAGCACCGCGATCCGTGCATTAGGAGCGCCATGCGAATGGATACCTGACCGAACCCTCCTCAGCGCTTGGAAGCAGATCGCACCCGGACTCTGTCCGGCGATCTCGCGACAAGCGTTCATTGAGGAGACTCGCATGTTCCGGATTCAAGCTCCATTCATCGTCGTCCCGACTGCCGAGGCCAAGCAGGCTGTCGGCGTCCACCTCTGGGCTGCCAGCCAGGCGGCCTTCCGCGAGATCGCCCTGGCCGCGATGGGGCTGGAGATCGCGCACCTGCAGTTCGCCTTTCGCGAGCTGACGCTCGCCGTGTGCTCGCGCGTGCGGCGGAGCGGCGTCGTCGAGATCGAGATGGGTCTCGGCGACCCGCGGCTGCCGGCCAGCTCCTTCACGGCCAAGCAGCTGCGTGACGCGGAGGCTGCCGCGCGCGGCAGGAGCCTGGACGTGCGCGGCACCCGGCGGGTGGGGCTGCGCTGACGCCAGGCACCGGGGGCGGCGTCGGCCGTCCCCAGGCTGGCTTGGGCGTTGACGGGACATCCTGCGCCGCTGTATCGAGCCGCCTCCGCAAGAACCGGCTGCCCACCCACACCGACAAACCTTGTCCTCCGCCGCCCCTCGGTCGCGCGGACCCTCTGCGCTGTGCGTCGAAGGCCGGATGGATCCCAGCCGTGCGACCGCTTCTGACGCACGCGCGGCGCATTCTTTCCGCATCCAATCTCGGGAGAGTCCTCCATGAGCGCCCCATTCCGGCGGCGTCCGGCGACGTCCGCGCCTTCCATCGGCGCGAGCGATTGCCAGCGTCTCGCGCTGCGCTACGCGCGCAACCTATACGCGACGGTTGAGCGAGGCCTGCCCGACGCCGCCGCTCTCGTCGGCTGGGTGTCCGCGCACCTTGTCTCGCTCGGCCTACGCGACACGGAGGCGCTTGGCGAGGAGCCGCCCAGCCGATCACGCTCCGGCGTCAGCGCGGAGACCTGGCGCAAAGTCGGCCGGCTGCTCAGGACCGCCGAGACCCGCGCGTCCGGCCACGAGGACGGCATCGCCGCGGGCTGGCTGCGGGCGCTCGCGGCAGCGCTCGACCTCGACCCGGTCGAGGCCGCTATCGCTGAACTCGCCTTGCACTACCGGCTGGATCGCCGGGTCGAGCGCCTGTTCGACGCGATCTCCGAGCGCCATAACGGGCAGCACCGCTTCCACCGCGACGCCGGGCTGATCGCTCTGCTCATCGGCGCCTTCCCGGCGGAGATCGAGACGCGGCTGCTGCCGGAGGCGAGGCTGCTCGCGAGCGGGCTGCTCCATGTCGAGCCGGACGGCGACATCCAGGTGCTCGACCGGGTCGTGTCGCTGATCCGGCGCGGGATCGGCGCCGCTCCCGACCTGCGCGACCAGCTCCTCGGGGCGACCCTGGACGAGCCGCTGCCCTGGGACGCCTTCGCCCATCTCGGCCGCGAGGCGGAGACCGCCGCCGCGGTCCTGCGCGCGGCCCTGGCCGGGGGCGAGCGCGGCATCGGCGTCCTGCTCTACGGTCCGCCCGGCACCGGCAAGACCAGCTTCGCCGCGACGCTCGCCGCCCGCGTCGGCGCCGTGCTGCGCCCCGTGGCCGAGGCGGACGAGGACGGGGGCGAGCCTGACGCGCCAGGAGCGGCTCGCCGGGCTGCGGCTGGCGCAGCAGCTCGCCGCGGGCGGGAACACGCTGCTCCTGTTCGACGAGGCGGAGGATTTGTTCGCCGGCCGGGGCGGCGAGTGGGAGAAGTCGGTCCGCATCTCGCGCGTCTTCACCCACCGCCTGCTGGAGCGCCTCGCCGTGCCGGTGATCTGGACGGCGAACGACATCGGCGCCCTCGGCCCGGCGGTGCTGCGCCGGATGACCATGTGCCTCGAACTCAAGGTGCCGAACCTCGTCGTGCGGACCCGGCTGTGGCGGCAGATGGGCGAGGCGGAGGGCATCGCCCTGCCCGAGGCGGACGCCGCGCGCCTGGCCCGCCTCGTGCCGGCCGCCCCCGCCGTCGCCTCGACGGCGCTGCGCGCGACGCGGCTCGCGGGCGGCGGCGCCGAGACGGCGCGGCTGATCGTGGAAGGCGTCGCCCGCGCGGTGCAGGGCGGCAGGCTGCCCGCGCCCGAGCCTGCGCCCGACGCCCTCTACGACCCGGCGCTAGTCAACGCCGACTGCGACCTCGACGCCCTCGCGGCGGCGCTGCTGCGCCCCGGCGCGTCTCGTTCCGTGTCCTTCCTGCTGGCGGGGCCGCCCGGCACGGGCAAGAGCGCCTGGGTGCGCCACCTCGCGGCGCGCATGGGCTTGCAGGTCTGCAGAAGCGCGCCTCCGACCTGCTCGACTGCTTCGTCGGCGGCACGGAGCACAACATCGCCGGCGCCTTCGCCGAGGCGCGCGACACGGGTGCGTTCCTGGTGTTCGACGAGGCGGACAGCCTGCTGCTCGACCGCGCGGACGCGGTGCGGAGCTGGGAGATCAGCCAGGTGAACGAGATGCTGACCTGGATGGAGAGCCACGCCCTGCCGTTCGCCTGCACGACCAACCTGCCCGGCCGCCTCGACCGCGCGAGCCTGCGCCGCTTCCTGGTCAAAATCGGCTTCGACTGGCTGACCCCGCGCAAGCGCGGCTCGCGTTCCGCCGCTTCTTCGGCCTCGACGCGCCGCCGGCGCTCGACGGGTTGCGCACGCTCGCGCCGGCGGACTTCGCGCTCGTGCGGCGCCGGGCCGCGGTGACGGGTGCGGACGGCGGACCCTGCCGCGCTGCTGCGCCTGCTCGCGGCCGAGTGCGAG
Organism: uncultured Alphaproteobacteria bacterium; assembly: GCA_963790535.1. Lineage (GTDB taxonomy): Bacteria > Pseudomonadota > Alphaproteobacteria > Acetobacterales > Acetobacteraceae > CAWKEH01. Next base: position 70,130 of record CAWBOZ010000011.1, read on the forward strand.
GGGCGGGTCGGCGGGCGCGTGCCGATCGGGTTCCATTAGCGTGGTTGGCGCGCCCGCCGGGGCGGCGCAGCATCGGCCCATGCGCTACGAACCCTCGCAACGCCTGCTCCGCCTCGCCCTCACGCTCGCGGGCACCCGCACCGGCCTCACCCTCGACGAGATCGCCGCCGAGATGGAGGTCGGGCCGGCGCACGGCGGAGCGGCTGCGCGACGCGCTCGCCGGGCTGTTCCCGCGGCTGGAGGGCTGGGACGACGAGGCGCGCGTCCGCCGCTGGCGCCTGCCCGGCGCAGCGCTCGCCGGCGTGGCCGAGCCGCGGGCCGAGGCGGTGGCGGCCGTGGAGGCGCTCGCGCGCGAGTGCGCGAGCCGCGGCGAGACGGACCGCGCCGGGCTGCTGCGCGAGGCCGCGACCACCTTGCGCGCGCTGATGCGCCCGGCGGCGCTGCGCCGGGCCGAGCCGGACATCGCGGCCCTGATGGAGGCCGAGGGCATCGCCATGCGGCCGGGTCCGCGCCCGCGGCTCGACCCCGCCCTCCTGCCCACGCTGCGGCGCGCCATCCTCGGGGTGCAGCTCGTGGTGATCCGCTACGCCGGCCAGGGCGTAGAAACGCCTGTGACCCGCGTGCTGTGTCCCTACGGAACCCTCTACGGCGGCAATGGCCGCGCGTGGCTGGTCGGGCACGTGGAGGAGCTGCCCGAGATGCGGCTGTGGCGGCTCGACCGGATCGCCTCGGTGGACCTGCTCGACCGCTGCTTCACCCGGCGCGAGGACTTCGACCTCGCGACCTATGCGGCGCAGTCCTTCGGCGTGTTCCAGGAGGAAGCCGATGGACGTGGTGCTGCGCGTCGCGCCGGAGGCGGCGGACGAGGCCGCGTGCTGGCTGTTCCACCCCTCGCAGACCGTGGAGCGGGAGGCGGACGGCGCGCTGCTGGTGCGCTTTCGCGCGGGCGGGGTGCAGGAGATGTGCTGGCACCTGTTCACGTGGGGGACGGCGGTTACGGTCGTGGCGCCGGACGAACTGCGCGCCGCGTTGGCGGAGATGGCCTCAGTCGCCGTGCATCATCATGGTCGGGCGGGGCCGGAATGAATTGCATGAGGGATATGTAAGAGGAGTGGAGAATGGGACAGGTTAGCTATTGGGCGATGCGCACCGACAAGGAATTTCCGACCGAGATCATGGACGAGATCAGGGCTGGGAGACTGCGCCAAGGGTGGGGAGGTACCGAAGATCAGGACCTACGTAAGGTCGAGGCGGTGTGGAACTGGCATCGCGGAAAGCGAAGTGACCTCTCCGCCGCGCAAGAAGTGACCGTGACGCCACCTCGCATTCCTTGGACTTGAGGAACCCGGGATGATGCGGGCGGGTGATATTGTCCTGGTGCCGAACCTGCCCGACCGTGAGCATTTCATTCTTTGCGAACTGCTCCCAGAGAAATATGAATACGATGTCTTTTCGAAGACAGGCGACCATGGGCACGTCCGGTATGTGAGATTACTGACGCCCGATGGCGTACCTGAAGTATTCCGAGGCTGTAGCTGCCGGGCTGCACGCGACGCTGCGAACCCCAATGCGGCTCTGGTCTCTCGATGGATATCGGGCAGAGATGGAAAGTTTGCGGGCCAGCCTGGGCGACCACCGGAAGATCGCCGTCGAGTTCGGGGATGAGCAGCGGGTCGCGCAGTTGCGCCAGGACGCGCTCGACCGCGCCTACAGGCCGCGGAGACGGTGCAGATCGGCCAGATGTTCGAGGGTGCGGGATGGGAACGCCTGCTACAGCGCGTCCTCGGCGACCTGTTTCGCGTCCGCGTGGAGCATACCGGCGGTCGCAACGAGCAGGGAGCTGACTTAGTGATTCGGGTCCAGCAGCCATTCAGCATTGATGATCTGCTGGTTGTTGTACAGGTTAAATACTACTCTGGAACTTTCGGCTCGTGGGCGACTGATAGAACAATCGACCAACTCCGGACGGCTATCCAGACCCGGCGCAGCCAGGGCGCCGTTGCCTTGGCAGTCCTGGCCACCACGGGCGATAGGGACGAAGCTCTGCAACAGGCGGCGAAGAAGCTTGAGGATGAAACGAGCGTGCGCGTCGTTATCTGCGCCGCCCAGGACCTGCAACGGCTCGTCCGCCGCGGATTGCTGCTATCGGCCTTGAAGGACAGCGCGGTAGAAACCGCAGCCGAACCATAACAATATGATCTGTTAGTGTCCATCCGGGAACACCTTGCGTCATGTGAGTTGCTTGTGATCTCATTGCGGCGGCTGGGCTGATGGGAGCGGCAGCATGTGGACGAACGAGAACCGCGGTTGCTACGACCGCAGCACGCTGCGCTACCCGAGCGACCTGACCGACGCGGAGTGGGCGCTGGTGGGGCCGCTGATCCCGCCTGCCAAGCGCGGCGGCAACAAGCGCACCGTGGACGTGCGAGCGGTGGTCAACGGGCTGATGTATGTGCTCAGCACCGGCTGCCAGTGGGCCGCGCTGCCCAAGGACCTGCCTGCGCGCAGCACGGTGAATGGGACTACTTCCGGCGCTGGGACGAGGACGGCACGCTCGATCGCCTCCATCACGCGCTCTATGTCCAGTGCCGCGAGCAAGCCGGGCGTGACGCCAGCCCGGCGGCTGCGATCATCGACAGCCAAAGCGTCAAGGGTGCCGAGAAAGGGGGCGTCGTGTCGATCCGCCGGGCTACGACGCGGGCAAGAAGGTCAAGGGCCGGAAGCGTCATGTCCTGGTAGACACGCAAGGCTTGCTGCTCCACGCCATCGTGCATGCGGCCGACATCCAGGACCGCGACGGCGGGGTGCTGCTGATGAGCACGCTGTTCGGCCTACATCCGTTCCTGCTCAAGCTCTACGCCGATGGCGGCTATCAAGGGCCGGAGTTCCAGAGCGCTCTGCGCCGCGCCTTCGGCCAGATCAGCGTCGAGATCGTGAAGCGGTCCGAGCGGCGAAGGGGTTCACTGTCTTGCCCAAGCGCTGGATCGTTGAACGGTCCATCGCCTGGCTCAACCGCTGCCGCAGGTTGGCCAAGGATTGGGAGTGCCTCACCCGCAGCGCCTTGGCCTTCCTACGCTGGGCCTCAATCCGGCTGATGGTCAGAAAGCTCTGCCAGGAGATATATGATCCCGGATGGACACTTAGCATTCTACGTTGGGGTGAGTGCGCCTGCGGAAAGAACCTGATTGGTCAGCTTTGACGTAATCGAAAGCGTAACCCGATCCAGTGGAGATGAATGATGAACACCCCTGCCGCACTCAACGACTGGTCGGACGACCTCAAGGCGCAGACGCGGGACGTGATCGAGGGTCGCGACATCCTCGCCTCGCGTGACGGCCAACTCCACCTCAAGCACGTCACCTCCGGCTTCGGCACCATCGCCGAAGACGACCTCTGGCGCGGCGTGCTCAGGGTCGTTGATCGGCAGACCGGGGCGGAAACCACCTTCGCCAGCGCGGACGAGCTGATCGCGGCCGGCTGGGTGATCGACTGAGCGCGCCCTTGCACCCGTCCCCGCTAGCCGGGCTACCCTGGCCGCTCGCCGTGATCGACTTCGAGGCGAGTTCGCTCGACCCCAACGGCTACCCCATCGAGGTCGGCCTCGCACTCTGGCCCGCACCCGACGAACCGATCCGCGGCTGGTCGGCGCTGATCCGCCCGGCCGAGGACTGGACCCGGCACGGCCATTGGAGCCCGGCCTCGGCGAAGGTGCACGGCATCCGGGGCAGCGATCTGCTCGCCCGCGGGCAGCCATCGGGGCGGATAGCCGCGGCGCTGAACGCGGCGCTCGGCCCCGGCATCGCCTGGTGCGACGGCGGCCCCTACGACGCCCACTGGGCACGCGCGCTGTTCAAGGCGGGCGGGGTCAGGCCAGACTTCGCCCTCGGCGACTGGCCCCGGCTCGCCTCCATGCTCGGCGCGGCGGCGCGCGCCCGCGCCCTGGACTGGCTCGAAATTGCGCCGACCCGGCACCGGGCGCGGGACGACGCCGAACAGCTCCTGCTCGCCCTGGCCTACGCCGCCGAGGTCGAGGTCGGCCCCGTCCAGGACCTCGGCCCGCGCCTGCCCGCGCTCGCGGCGCTGGGCATATCGGACGAGGCCGTGCCAGGGCGCGACGAGGAGACGTGATCGAGGGTCGCGGCATCTTCGGTGCGAGCCACGGCCGAACCGACTGCAGCCGCGGCCCGCCCTCCCACACCTTCAAGGGAACTCAGCGCGGCCTGGGCCACAATTCCCTTGCTTCGCCCAGCCGTTGGACCGACGATCCCGTAAATTCAAGCTTGGGGGGAAGGCAGTGAGTGGAAATCAGGACTCCGGCGTCGGCGCGGATTTGCCATCGGCGGTGAAAGAAAATGTCTACCGCCTGATCTACCGGAGTCACAGCCGGATGCCCGACGAAGACGCGGCCAAGGCGCTGGCGGACATCCTGCGTGTCTCGCGCGCCAACAACGCCAGTTGCGGCGTCACTGGCGCCCTCATGCTGTACGGCAAGTGGTTCGCCCAGGTTCTCGAAGGACCGGAAGACGAGGTGCGCCGGACGTTCGACCGCATCAGCGTCGATGGGCGCCACTATCACATTGACATCCGGGAAGACGGCATGGTGGCCGCACGAGCGTTTAGCCGCTGGGCAATGGCGAACGTGGGGGAATACGGGCAGGCCGACAGCCCGATGCTCCCGGTCAAATCCGGCATGGGCGAAGGCGCGCAATGGAGCGTCGCCGAGGGCGCGCAGTGGAAGGTGACGCCCGAGCAGGAACCAGTCCTGGCGACATTGCGCGAGTTGGCGCGCGACTACGCGTAATCACCGGGGCGACCCCCCTCGCCTGCGGGCAAGCACTACCACGGATCACGGCGGCGCTGAAATAGGCGCTCGGCCCTAGTCCGCCAGCTGCTTCCGGCAGGGTTGTCGTGGGTGAACGTGCCCCATTCAGCGGGATGCTGGACCGCTCACCACCAAGAGGTGGATTCCCGGTTGCTGCAAAAAAATTAGCAGCCCCTTGCATCCGAGTGCATCTCGATATATCTGATAATCCGTTATGTCGAAACACACTCGGAGACACCATGTTTTATAGACACTCCCACCTCTGCCACGGGCAGCGCTTCGCCCGCGGCGAACACGTCCCGGACGGCCAGCACCTCGGGCACGGACGGCACGATCGGTTTTCCCGCGGCGGCGGCCGGTCCGGGCTCGGCCGCTTCTTCGCCCACGGCGATCTGCGCCTCGTTATCCTGCACCTCATCGCCGAGAAGCCTCGGCACGGCTACGAGATCATCAAGGCCATCGAGGAGCAGGTTGCCGGCGCCTACAGCCCCAGCCCCGGCGTGATCTATCCGACGCTGACCCTGCTTGAGGAGCTCGGCTACGTGACGGTCAGCACAGGCGAGGGTGCCAAGAAGCTGCACGCCATCACCGCCGAGGGCCGGGCCTTTCTCGACGCGAACCGAGCGACGGTGGATGCCCTTCTCGCCCGCATGGCCGAGGCCAGCCGCGTGCACGGTGGCGGACCTCGCGCCGCAGGTCCTGCGCGCGATGGAGAACCTGAAGCTTGCGCTGCGGCTGCGCCTGTCGCGTGGCCCGCTCAGCGAGGCGCAGGTCAACGCCGTGGCCGCAGCACTCGACGCCGCGGCTACCAGCGTGGAGCGGACCTGATGGGCACGCATCTCATGCTGTCGTCCGAGGGACGCGTGCCAACGGCCGTGCCTCGCCGCTACCTCGGGCAGTTATGCAAGCACTTCGAGCACAAGCTGCCGGTCACCCTGGCCGAGGATCACGGCCGGATCGAGTTCCCGGCGGGCGTCTGCACGCTCGATGCGGAGGCAGAGACCCTGGTCATGCGCGTGACCGCCGGGGACGACGCGGCGCTGGCCAGGCTGGAGGATGTCGTCGCGCGCCACCTGGAACGCTTCGCCTTCCGCGACAAGCCGGAGATCCGCTGGACACGGACAACCTGAGCCGGGCAAACGAGCAGGCGGAGCGCTACCGTAAAAACCCGCGTGGATGTTCCCAGTTGGCCAGATGCGCGGGGAGGCGAAGGGAGAGGACACCGCATGGTCCATGTCTATAACATCGCCGCCATCCCCGGTGACGGCATCGGCAAGGAGACCGTCCCCGAGGGCCTGCGCGTCCTGCACGCCGCCGCGTCCCGCTTCGGATTCGCGCTGCGCGTCCAGGACTACGACTGGTCCTGCGAGACCTACCAGCGCACCGGCCGCATGATGCCCGAGGACGGCCTCGACCAGCTCCGCGCGCACGACGCGATCTTCCTCGGCGCCGTCGGCTGGCCCGGCGTTCCCGACCACGTCTCGCTCTGGGGCCTGCTCATCCCCATCCGCCGCGGCTTCGACCAGTACGCCAACGTCCGCCCCTGCCGCCTCATGCCCGGCGTCACGACCCCGCTCGCCGGGCGCGGCCCCGCGGACATTGATTTCGTGGTCGTCCGCGAGAACACCGAGGGCGAATACAGCACCCTCGGCGGCCGCATCTTCGAGGGCACGGACCGCGAGATGGCCGAGCAGACCAGCGTGTTCACCCGGCGCGGCGTGGACCGCATCCTCGCCTACGCCTTCGACCTGGCCCGCACCCGCCCGCGCCCGCACGTGACCAGCGCCACCAAGAGCAACGGCATCACGATCACCATGCCCTACTGGGACGAGCGCTTCGCCGAGATGGCCAAGCGATACCCGGACGTGGGCACGGCGCAGTATCCACATAGACATCCTCTGCGCCCATTTCGTCCGCAACCCGGACTGGTTCAGCGTCGTCGTCGGCAGCAACTTGTTCGGCGACATCCTCTCCGACCTCGGCCCCGCCGTCGCCGGGTCCATCGGCATCGCGGCGAGCGCCAACATCAACCCCGAGCGCGAGCACCCCAGCATGTTCGAGCCGGTCCACGGCTCGGCCCCGGACATCGCGGGCCGCGGCGTGTGCAATCCCATCGGCCAGGTCTGGTCGGGCGCGATGATGCTGGAGCACCTCGGCGAGAAGGAGGCGGCCAACGCCGTGCTGCGCGCCATCGAGACCCTGCTGCGCGACGGCGGCCCGCGCACGCGCGACATGGGCGGGCAAGCAGGCACCGAAGAGGTCGGCCGCGCGCTGGCGGAGCTGGTCGCAAGCGTGTAGGCGTTGCGCCGGCGAGGACCCACGCCTACGTTGGGCAGAACCAGCCGCACGAGGAACGCCCCCATGGGCCGCGACACCAGCCACATTGCCCGACGCTGCGAGCGCGCCGTGGTCACGGCCTATCGCGAGCTGTGCGATCTCGGCACGCCCGACCCGTATGCGTTCCGCGCCTGCACGACGCTCTACCGCATCCACCATCCCGAGGCGTCCCTGAACGAGGCCCGCCGCCTCGTCGCCGAGTGGGTGGACCATCACGTCACCCAGGGCCTCGCGGGGCCGACGCCGGGCTGCGACTGCGATTGAGCGCGGCATGATGAGCCAGCGGACAATGCGCCACGTCGCCATGAGCGGCGCAGGCGGGCCGGAGGTGCTGCACGTCGCCGAGGGTCCCGTGCCGCAGCCCGGTCCGGGCGAGGTGCTGATCCGCGTGCTGGCCGCTGGCGTGAACCGGCCCGACGTCGCCCAGCGCCAGGGCCTATACCCGCCGCCGCCCGGCGCAAGCCCGCTGCTCGGCCTCGAAGTCGCCGGCGAAGTCGTCCAGCTTGGCGACGCGCGTGGACGATTGGCGCGTCGGCGACAAGGTCTGCGCCCTCGCCAACGGCGGCGGCTACGCGGAGTATTGCGCCGTGCCCGCGGGCCAGTGCCTGCCCTGGCCGGACGGCTACGACGCCGTGCGCGCCGCGGCGCTGCCGGAGACCTACTTCACCGTCTGGGCCAATCTGTTCGAGCTGGGCCGCCTGCACGCTGGCGAGGCGGCGCTCGTCCACGGCGGCACGAGCGGCATCGGCACGACCGCCATCCAGCTCGCCCACGAGCGCGGTGCCCGCGTCTATGCGACGGCGGGATCGCCCGAGAAGGTCGCAGCCTGCCTGCGCCTCGGCGCGGACGGCGCCGTGAACTACAAAGAGGCCGATTTCGCCGAGAGCGTCCGCCAGTGGACGGACGGGCGCGGCGTGGACGTCGTGCTCGACATGGTCGGCGCCGCCTACTTCACGCGCAACCTGCGCTCCCTCGCCATGGGCGGCCGCCTCGTGCTCATCGCGTTCCTGGGCGGCGCGAAGCTCGACGCGCTCGACCTGACGCCGATCATGACCCGGCGCCTCCACGTCACCGGCAGCACCATGCGCCCGCGCACGGCGGCGCAGAAGGCCGAGATCGCGGATGCGCTGCGGCGCGAGGTCTGGCCCGTGCTGAACGCCGGGCGCTGCGGGCCGGTGATCCAGGACGTGTTCCCGCTGGACCGCGCCGCGGACGCGCACCGCCTGATGGAGAGCAGCGCGCATATCGGCAAGATCGTGCTGCGGGTTGCCGAGTAGCCTGCCGCGCGCCGGGTTGTGGCCGCTCGCGGGGGCGGTCGTCCTCTTCGGCGCGGCATGGCCCATCACGAAGGTCGCGGTGGAGCACGGCGCCGGGCCGGCCTGGTTCGCGCTCGGGCGGGCCGGGTTCTCCGGCCTGGCCTCGGCCGCGCTGGTCGCGGCTTCGGGAAGAATGCGCGTGCCGGGGCGCGCGGACTTGCTGTCCCTGCTCGCGGTCGGCGTGTTCCAGCTCGCCGGGTTCTTCGCGCTAGCGCACCTCGCCGTGGCGCTCGTCCCGGCGGGACGGACGGCGGTGCTGAGCAATGCGACCGGCGTCTGGATCGTGCCGCTCTCGGTGCTGCTCGGGGAGAAGGTCTCGTCACGGCAGTGGCTCGCGGCCGTCCTCGGGCTGCTGGGCGTCCTCGTGATCGTCGGCCCTTGGGGGACGGATTGGTCGCGGCCCGGCGTCGTGCTCGGGAACGTGCTGCTGCTCGGGGCGGCGCTGAGCTGGGCGCTCGCCATGGTCGCGATCCGCCGCCGGCCGCCGCGCATGACGATGCTGGAGATGCTGCCCTGGGCCTTCGGCATCGCGACGCTCGTGCTGCTGCCGCTCGCGCTGTCCCGGCCTACAGGGCATTGGGACGGGGCGGGCTGGGCGGCGCTGCTCGCCATCGGGCTGGTCGCAGGCCCCGGCGGGACGTGGTGCGTGATGCAGGCGACGCGGTTGCTGCCCATGGTCGTCGCCAGCACCGGGTTCCTGGCCGCGCCCGCGGTGGGTCTGCTGCTCTCGTCCGCGTGGCTCGGCGAGGCGCTGACGTCCGGACCTGCTCCTCGGCAGCGCGCTCATCCTGGGCGGCGTCGCCGCGGCGGCGCTCCCGCCGATGCGGCGGCGTGCCCAAGGGCGCCCGAGAAGGCGTCCAACATGATCCTGCACGCGCAGGAGATGGGGGAGGGAACCCCCCCGGTCTGCGTGCTGCACGGGCTGTTCGGCGCGGGCATGAACCTGCGCACGGCCGCCCGGCACCTCGCCGCGACGCGGCGCGTCCTTCTGCTCGACCTGCGCAACCACGGGAGCAGCCCGCACGCGCCCACGATGTCCTACGCCGAGATGGCCGCTGACGTGCGCGAGACCCTCGCGGCCGATGACGCGCTCCCGGCCGCGCTGCTGGGCCACAGCATGGGCGGCAAGGTCGCCATGCACCTCGCGCTCGACGAGCCGGGCGCCGTGACCCGCCTGCTCGTGGCCGACATCGCACCCGTGGCGTATGAGCCGCATTTCCACGGCCTCGTGGCCGCCCTGCGCGCCCTTCCGCTCCGCCCTGGCCTCACGCGCGCCGAGGCGTCCGCCCTGCTCGCGCCGGCGGTGCCGGATGCGGCCCTGCGCGCCTTCCTGCTGCAGAACCTTCGTCTCGAGGGAGCGCCCGCCTGGCGCATCGGCCTGGCCGAGATCGCCGCGAACCTGCCCGTGATCGAGGGCTGGGACACGCCGCCCGGCGCCCGCTACGAAGGGCCGACCCTGTTCCTCTCCGGCGCGCGCTCCAGCTACGTGCGCGCGGAATACCGGCCCGCGATCCGCGCCCTGTTCCCGGCCGCGCGCTTCGCGAGCCTGCGCGACGCCGGGCACTGGATGCACGCGGACCAGCCCGAGGCGTTCGCGGCCACGGCGGCGGCTTTCCTAGCGTCCCCAAACCTAGCGCCCGATAAGCCAGCCTAGCGGGATCTGGTAGCTGACGGTGATCGCCTGCACGCCTGGATTGTGCCGGGCGATGCCGGCGTTCGACATGTGCGTGAACTCGGCGCCGATGCGCGAGCCGTCCTGGAAGCGGTAGGCCAATTCGACGCCCGTGCGGAACTCCAGCGGCGAGCCGAGATTCTTGCCGCCTCCCTGCTCATACCCGCCCACGCCGGCCTGCGGCACGAGCGAGAACCGCCCGATGGGCACGTCGAGCAGCAGCCCGGCGCCGCCCCAGACCGAGCCGCGGCTCGTGCCCTCGATGCCCACCCAGGGACGCACGGCCAGCAGCGGCTCTGTGAATGGCGCTAGCGACAGCCCGGCGCGATACTCCAGCCGCAGGTCAGCCGCGGCACGCTGCCCGCCCCCGAGACACGTCCGTCGCGCCCGCGCCGAGCATGAGTAGGCTAGGTGCCTGAGCATGAGCCGCGAGCGGGGCAAGAAGAAGCAGCGGGAAGAGGCGGCGCATGAGCGTCCATCAAACCCGCTCGGGGCGGTGGGCACAAGCCTAAGTCGGGCCATCCGCCTGCCGCACGACGGGCGGCACCCGCTTCGCTTCGTCCGCCGCGCGCCAGAGATACCAGGCGGCCGTGCTGCGCCACGGACCCCAGCATTCCCCGACGCGCGCCAGCTCGCGCGGGCGCGGCTGCGCGTCCAGCCGCTTGATGCGCTTCCAGCCTTCCCGCACGCCGAAATCGTCCACCGGCAGCACGTCGGGGCGGCCGAGGGTGAAGATGAGCAGCATCTCGACCGTCCAGCGCCCGACGCCGCGGATCGAGACCAGGCGCTCGACCAGCAGCTCGTCCGTGAGTGAGGCGGCTTCATCCGCGCAGGGCACGACCCCGCGCGCGGCATGGTCGGCGATGCTGCGGATCGCGGCCGCCTTGGACCCCGAGAAGCCGCAGCCACGGAACGCCTCGTCGGGCAGGGCAAGCAGGTTCGCGGGCGCCGGGAACGCCTCGCCGGGGTGCAGCTCAAGCAGCCGGCCGAGGATGCGCTCCGCCGCGCGGCCGTGGAGCTGTTGATGCGCGACGGCGCGGACCAGCGCCTCATACGGTTCCCGCGGCGTTGTCGCGAGCCGGCTCGGCCCTACTCGCGCGATCAGCAGCGCGAAATCCTCGTCCTGCGCCGAGAGGTGCTGCTCGGCGTCGCTTAATCCTGCCGTGACCCTTGTCATGGGGCTGTTCATCCCCGATTATTGAGGTAGCGACAAGAGTGAGGGCAGGGGAATGCCGCGCGGCAGACAGCCCCGTTGGAACTCGGGACGCGAGAGCCGGCACGACGACGAGGACCGCGTCACGGCCAGCCTGGCCGGCCTCGCCCTGGCACTCGCCCTCGTCGTGGTCTGCCTGTTCCTAACGGATCGCCTGCGCGTCAAGGCCCAGCTTGAAGACTGCCTGTTCTCTGGCCGGACGAACTGCGCGGCGCTGATCCGTTAATACTGGAAGTTGGGCGCCGCGTTCAGGCTGGCCTTGGTGGCGCCCGGCAGGACCAGGTGGTCTCCTTCCGCCTTGAGCTGCGGCCACGGCACGGCCACGAGCTTGCTGCCCATCCCTAGGAAGCCGCCGACCGACACGACCGCCATCGTGACCTTGCTCTCCGGCGAGAGGATCAGGTCGTCCACCGTGCCGACGCGCTGGTTCTGCTCGTTCTGCACGGCCTCGCCGATGATCTTCCCCGCCCGAACGCCGCTCGTCAGCCTGAGCGTCGCGACGGCGAGGTTCGGGTTGTCCGTCGTCGCGACCACGCCGGTGGGCGATGATGGCGCCGACGGCTCAGACGGTGACGAAGCCGGGGATTGGGGCGGTGCAGAGGGCTGCGGCGAAGCATCGGGCGACTCCGACGTTGCCGCGGCGGGCGGAGTCGTCGGCGGCTGCGCGGCCTCGTCCGCGAGCACGGGAAAAGCGAGGAGGGTGGCGGCGATCATGGTGCCGATCGGGTTGAACCTGGACACGGCGGCTACCTCGTCATGGGTGGTCTGTTCGCGAATGGGAACGTAGCAGTCCCGCCCTGGGTTCCGGTGTGCTGTGCGCCGTGGCAACGTGCCGCCATGCCAAATCGCCTGCCCAAGCCCGCCGGCTCGGCGCCGGGACAGCACGCCTTGCGCGAGGCCGCGCTCCGCCACCTCGCCCGCTTCGCAACGACCGAAGCCGGGCTGATCCGTGTCCTGGACCGCCGCGTTGAGCGCTGGGCGCGGCGTGCTGAGACGGAGGGCGCCGAGGATGTCGCGGGCCAAGCCGCGGCGGCCCGAGCTCAGGTTCGCGAGGTGGCGCGCGACCTCGCCCGTGCGGGCGCGGTGGACGACACGGCGTTCGCCGCGGCGCGCGCCCGCAGCCTCGCCCGCGCCGGACGCTCGCGCCGGGCGATGGCGGCGCATCTGGGCGCGAAGGGTGTGCCCGCCGACATCGCCGCCGCATCCCTGCCACCGCCCGAGCAGGAGCTGGCCCAAGCCCTTTCCTACGCCCGGCGGCGGCGCCTCGGTCCGTTCCGTCTCGACGCCGCGCCCTCGCCGGAGCAGGAACGGCGCGAACTCGCCTCGCTCGCCCGCGCAGGCTTCCCGCCCGGCATCGCCATCCGTGCCCTTCGCGCCGACCCGGACGAGGCCGAGGCGCTCATCAACGCGCTCCGCCGCGAATAGGCAGCAAGTCATGTCGCGCACGAGGCCACGCTTCTCTCAAGCCCTTTTCCCGGCCGACGCCCGCACGAGCGCACCAGTGCAGCTCGGCATGTTGCGCTTCGGTCTCGAGTGACGAAGAGCTGGGCACTATCGAAACCGGCGGGCGGCGTGGAGGGGGGAGACGCCGCCCGCCGTATCTCCGCCTCGGCCCGGCCGGTCTGCGGAGGTTCGACGAGCCTGATTTACCGGCTCGCAGTCACTATGACGCTCAACGGTGAACAAGGCCTTAACGGGCGAGGAGGTCGTGCCGAAGCTCACGCGACCGTGATCACTGGTGCGCTAAGTGCGGCCCGCGGTGTGGATAAGCTGCCTTGCACTGCGCCTTGAGGTACTTGCAAGCGGAGGCAACACAGCGCACATGAGGCATAGACCCAGGGGAGCCAGTCCCCGGAGGAGGAACGCATGGGTAGCTTGAGCATCTGGCACTGGATGGTGGTCCTGTTGGTCGTGCTGCTGCTGTTCGGCAGCGGCAAGGTCAGCAACCTCATGGGCGACTTCGCCAAGGGCATCAAGTCGTTCAAGAAGAACATGGCGGAGGACGAGTCCATGGAGGCGAGCGCCGCCGACCGCCCGACGCCGACCATCGCCGCCACGCCTCCCGCTGTGTCCACGCCGCTGCGCGAGCCCGTGCGTGAGACCACGACCGTTCCCCCAGGCTGACGGACGCTGCGGCACGCGCCCGGCGCGTGCCGCTTGACGTGGTGTAACCAAGGCTGAGGATCGGGGCAGACTGCCCCGGAGTCCCCATGGCTGATCACCACGTTGCCCCCACGCCCGAGACGACGCGCTGGGGCACTTTCAGCAGCGGCTATCCGCCTGTGCTCACCGTGGACAGCGGTGATGCCGTGACGTTGGAGTGCGTCTCGGGCGGGCCTGACATGTTGCCGCCGCCCTCGCTCGGCTTCACGGTCCCGCCCGCGCTGCCGCGTATTCACGCCGCGAATGCGGCTCGCGGCGGTGGCGTCCACATCCTGACCGGGCCTGTCGCGGTGCGCGGCGCGGAGCCGGGCGACATGCTGGAAGTGCGGATCGAGCGCATCGAGCTTGGCGCGGACTGGGGCTTCTGCGCCCACCGCCCGCTCGCCGGCACGCTGCCCGAGGACTTCCCGCATCGCTTCGTCTCGCACATCGCCGTGGACCGCGAGCGGCGCGTCGGTCGCCTTCCTTGGGGTACGGCGCTACCGCTCGCACCCTTCTTCGGCGTCATGGGCACGGCACCCAAGCCGGAATACGGCGTCATCTCGACCAAGGAGCCGCGCGAGCACGGTGGCAACCTGGACAACAAGGAGCTGGGCGAGGGTGCCGTGCTTTACCTGCCGGTCTGGGTGCCGGGCGGGCTGTTCTCGGCAGGGGACGGCCATGGCGTCCAGGGCGACGGCGAGGTCTGCATCAACGCGCTGGAGACGGCGTTGACGGGCACGTTCCGCCTGGTGCTGCACAAGGGCACGAACCTGCGCTTCCCGCGTGCCGAGTCGCCGACCCACCACATCACCATGGGGCTGAACGAGGATCTCGACCAAGCCATGAAGCAGGCGGTGCGGGAGATGATCGCCTTGATCTGCCAACGCACCAACCTCTCGCGGGACGAGGCCTATCAGGTCTGTTCCTTGGCCGTGGATTTCCATGTCACGCAAACGGTGAACGGCGAGAAGGGCATCCACGGGATGCTGCGCAAAGGGCTGCTGTTCTAGCTGCCGTCCACGGGCGCCAGCAGCTCCGGCCCGTCGTTGCGCACGCTGTTCACCTGGGACGATACCGGCCACACTCGGAATGCCGCCTGCGACGGACGCATCAGCGCTCCCGGATCGCCCGGCGCCTCCCCGAGCCAGGCCGGCCAGTCCTCCCGCTCCAGGACGACCGGCATCCGCTCGTGCAGGTGCCCGAGCTGGTCCACCGCGTTCGTCGTCACGACCGTGTAGCTGCGGATCACCTCGTCCCCCTCGCTGCGCCAGCCTTCCCACAGCCCGGCCAGCACCATGATCCGCCCGTCCCCGCGTGCGACGGCGTGCGGCAGCTTGCCGCCCGGCGTGACCTGCCACTCGTAGAAGGCGTCTATGGGCACGAGGCAGCGGCGCCGGGCGAAGGCGTCGCGGAACATGGGCGAGGTCGCGACCGTCTCCGCCCGTGCGTTGATCGGCTGGCGCACTTTCTTGGGGTCGCCCCGCGCCCAATGCGGGAGCAGGCCCCAGCGCAGCAGGTCGAGATGCCGGGCGCCGGTCTCTGGGTGGAGCCGCACGATGGGGGCGAGCCGGGTCGGCGCCATGTTCCAGGTCGGCGCGAAGTTGGGCACCGGGTTCACCGTCGCGAACACGCGTTGCAGCTCATCGGGAGAGGTGGCAACCACGTAGCGTCCACACATGCGCCGAGATTGCCCGCAGGCCGCGCACCGTTCAACCCGGCCCGGCAGCAGGCTTCACAAGGTGGGCCGGCGCCAGTAACCTTCGTCTTGGACGTGCGTTCGCGTCATCTGGCAAAGTTGAACCGAGCAGGAGCGGGCCATGCGGAACACGTTGATTGCAATGCTGTCGGCTGGCACCGTCCTGCTCACATCTGGATGTGCGCAACAGATCATCGGTCAGAAGGAGGATATGCTCTCGG
The DNA here is from genome assembly GCA_963790535.1 of uncultured Alphaproteobacteria bacterium. Classification (GTDB taxonomy): domain Bacteria; phylum Pseudomonadota; class Alphaproteobacteria; order Acetobacterales; family Acetobacteraceae; genus CAWKEH01. The sequence continues at coordinate 85,552 of CAWBOZ010000011.1, forward strand.
CCGCCGGATTTCGCGTGAAGACGGCGGATACGCCGGAGCGGATCCAGTCCTTGCAGGCATTGCCGCCGAACCGGTTCGTGCAGCAGAACCTGAACGGGCATGAGGTCTGGGTCTATTCCGACCCGGTCGTCTGCCGATGCCTCTATGTCGGCACGCCGGAGGCCTACCAGCGTTACCATCAGCTGAACTTCCAGCAGAATATCGCGAACGCGCAGGTCGAGGCCGCACAGCTGAACTCGATGGGCTGGGGCTACGGCCCGTATGGCTGGGGTCCGTGGGGTCCGTGGGGCTTCTGATCCCGGCGTTGCTCTTCGGCTGCACGACGGCGAACGTCACCGATCAGGGGAGATCACGGATGCGGGCCTTCCTCGGCGTCCTCGCGGCGCTCTTCTTCGCCCTGGCCGGCATGGCGCACGCGGAAGAGCACGTGCTCAACGTCTATAACTGGACCGACTACATAGACCCCGCCGTGATCGAGCGGTTCACGAAGGAAACCGGCATCAAGGTGCGCTACGACACCTACGACAGCCTGGAGACGCTGGAGGCCAAGCTGCTCGCCGGCAATTCCGGCTACGACATCGTGGTGCCCACGAGCGAGCCGACCTTCTCGCGCCTGATCCGCGCCGGCGCCTTGCAGCCTCTCGACCGCGCCGCGGTCCCCAATTTCAAGAACGAGGACCCGAGCCTGCTGCATCAAGTCGCGTCGAGCGATCCCGGCAACCAGTATGGCGCCATCTACCTGTGGGGCACGATCGGTCTCGGCCAAGTCCCCGACCAGATCAAGGCGCTCGACCCCGACGCACCCCTCAACTCCTGGGCGCTGCTCCTCGACCCGGCGAACGCCAAGCGCGTCGCTCCCTGCGGCATCACGATGATGGACAGCGCCATAGACGTGATCCCCACCGTCCTGCGATACCTCGGCCACAGCCCGGATAGCGCGAACCCGGCCGACCTCACGGACGTAGAGCGCGCGCTCATGGCGATCCGGCCCTTCATCCGCAACTTCTCGTCCGGCGGTGCCATCGAGGCGCTCGCGGCGAACGAGACCTGCCTCGCCTTCGCCTACTCGGGCGACGTGATCCAGGCGGGCGTGCGCGCCCAGGAGGCGCACAAGGCCGCCGTCGCCTACGTGGCGCCCCGCGAGTTCGCCCAGCTCTGGTTCGACATGCTCGCGATCCCCAAGGACGCGCCCCACGCCGCAGACGCCAACAAGTTCATCAACTTCCTCCTGCAACCCGAGATCATGGCCGCGATCACCAACAAGGTGCGCTACCCGAACGCGATCCCGGCGAGCCGGCCGTTCATCCAGCCCGATATCCTGGCGAACCCGAACATCTATCCCCCGCCCGAGGCGCAGGCCCGGTTCTTCACCATCCACGCGCCGAGCCAGGCGACGGAGCGGGCACGCACGCGGATGTGGGCCAGGTTCAAGGCCGGGCAGTAGCCCATTGGCGCGGGTCGAGGTCGAGGGCCTCGAAGCCCGCTACGGCCCGCTAGTCGCGCTGCACGATCTGAGCCTCACCGTCGCGAGCGGCGAGATGTTCGCCCTGCTGGGCGCGAGCGGCTCGGGCAAGAGCACCTTGCTGCGCGTCGCTCGCCGGCTTCCTCGCCCCCACACGCGGCCGCATCCTGCTCGACGGCCGCGACGTGACCCGCGACCCGCCGCACCGCCGGCCCATCAACACGGTGTTCCAGTCCTACGCCCTTGTTCCCCCACCTCACGGTCGCCGGCAACGTGGCGTTCGGCCTGCGCCGCCAGGGCGTGCCCCGGCGCGAAGCCGCCGCCCGCGTGCGCGACTTGCTCGCCCTCGTGCGGCTGGAGGGCTACGAGAACCGCCGCCCCGACGCACTCTCCGGCGGCCAGAGGCAGCGCGTGGCGCTCGCCCGCGCGCTCGCGCCCCGCCCAGGCCTCCTCCTCCTCGACGAGCCGCTCTCCGCGCTCGACCGCAGCTTGCGGGAGCAGACGCGCGAGGAACTGCTCCGCATCCAGCGCGAGACCGGGACCACCTTCATCCTCGTCACCCACGACCAGGACGAGGCGCTCTCGGTCGCGACCCGCATCGGGCTGCTGCAGGACGGAAGGCTCGCCCAGGTCGGCACGCCCGCCGACCTCTACGAGCGCCCGGCAAGCCGCTACGTCGCCGCGTTCATGGGGGCGGAAAACATCCTGCCTGCGCTCGTGCGCGAGCCTGGCCCACCCGCTCTCCTCGACATCGCCGGCATCGGCCCTGCCAGGGCCGCGGTCGCCGCCCAGCCCGGCCCCATCCACGTCGCGCTGCGCCCCGAGCGGCTCCGTCTCTGCCCCCCGATGCCGGCGAAGGCGGGAACGAGGCCCAGGGCACCGTCGCGTCCTCCACCTATCGCGGCGGCTCGGCGGACCACCGCGTCCGCCTCGCCGCCGGTGGCGAGCTGCTGGTCAGCACGACGCTGGTGGGTGGGGCGGGCAGGGGCCTCCTGCCGCCGGGCAGCCCCGTCGTGGTTCACTGGGCGCCGGAGGCGTGCGTGCTGCTGCCGGGATGAGGCGAGCTGCCACCCTCATGCCCGTCTGGGCCTGGCTGCTCGCCCTTGTCGCGGCGCCCATCCTGCTCTCCGCCGCGCTGTCGCTGTCCACGTCGCGCCTCGGCGTGCCGCCTTATACGCCACTGCTCGCCGAACCCGACCCGAGCAACTATCAGGCGCTCATCCAGGACACCTACTACCTCGACGCGGCGCTGCAGAGCCTCTACGTCGCGGGCGCTTCGTCCGCGTTCTGCCTCCTGCTCGGCTACCCCATGGCGCTCGCCATCGCCCGCGCGCCGGAGCGTTGGCGCTCGCCGCTGCTGCTGCTCGTCATGCTGCCGTTCTGGACCGGCTTCCTGCTCCGCGTCTCCGCCTGGATCGGGCTGCTGCGCGAGGGCGGCTGGCTCGACGCCGGGCTTGGCCTCATGGGACTGCCGCAAGCGCACCTGCTCTACACGCCGGCCGCCATGCTCATCGGCGTGACCTACGCCTACCTGCCGTTCATGGTCCTGCCCCTCTACGCGCGCCTGTCCAAGCGCGACCCGCTGCTGGAGGACGCGGCGGCGGACCTCGGCGCCTCGCCGGTCGTGACCTTCGCGACCGTCACGCTGCCCTTGTCCATGCCGGGCGTCCTCGCCGGGCTGGCGCTCGTGTTCATCCCGGCGACGGGGGAATACGTGATCCCCGAGCTGCTCGGCGGACCTAGCGCCCAGACCCTCGGGCGTGCGCTCTGGAACGAGTTCTTCTCCGACCGCGACTGGCCGCTGGCCGCGGCGCTCGCCACCGCCATGCTCGCGGCGCTGCTCGTGCCCATGCTGCTGCTCCGCGCCCGGCGATGAGGAGCGGCTATGCAAGGCGGGGACGCCTCGTCGCGGCACTGCTCGGCCTCGGCTACCTATTCCTCTACGCGCCGATCACGCTCCTCGTCGCCGCGAGCTTCAACCCGTCGCGGCTCACGACGGTGCTGACCGGGTTCAGCCTGCGCTGGTATGGCGTGCTGTGGCACGACCAGGCGCTGCTCGACGCGGCCGCGCTGTCGCTGCGCATCGCCGCCGTGTCGGCGACCGGGGCTGCGGCGCTCGGCCTCGCCGCGGGCTACGCGCTGGCGCGCTTCGGGCGCTTCGGCGGGCGCGGCCTGTTCTCCAGCCTCGTCGCCGCCCGGCTCGTGCTCCCGGACGTGCTGGTCGGCCTCTCGCTGCTGCTGCTCTTCGTCCAGGTCGAGCAGTGGTTGGGCTGGCCGCGGCGAGGCGCGGTCACGATCATGCTCGCCCACGTCTCCGTCTCGCTCAGCTACGTCGCGGTGGTGATCGAGGCGCGCCTCTCCGACCAGGGCAGCGAGCTGGAGGAGGCGGCCATGGACCTCGGCGCCTCGCCCTGGCAGGCGTTCCTGCGGGTCACGCTGCCGTTGCTGGCCCCCGCGCTGGTCGCGGGCTGGCTGCTCGCGTTCACGCTGTCGCTCGACGACCTCGTCGTCGCGAGCTTCGTCTCCGGTCCGGGCGCCTCGACGCTGCCGATGGTCGTGTTCTCGGCGCTGAAGCTCGGACTGACGCCGGAGCTGAACGCCTTGGCGACGGTGATCCTGGTGCTGGTGGGGCTTGCAGCCGTGCTGGCGCTGGTGATCCAGCGGTGGGCGGGGCGAACAGGCGGCAGATAGCCTCAGGCGCTCGCTCCATCAATGCCGTTGCTTCCAGGTTCCCGTGTGCTATGGCCCGTGCTGGAACGAAGGCAATCGCGTGGCAGGGCGCCCGGCATCGTCGCGGTGCTTCGCCCAGACCCAATCGCACGCAGTGGAGAGTCCTCTCGATGGATCGTGTCACAGCGCGCCGGTGCGGCGCGGCGCTCTGCCTCGCCCTTGCCTCCCCAGCCGTCCGGGCCGAAGCGGTCGAGCCGGCCTACACGCTCACTGCAACTGTCCCGCTCGGCGCGCCGGATCGCTGGGACTACGTGGTCTTCGACCCAGCAACGCAGCGGATCTACGTCGCGCACGGAACTGCCGTCACCGTAGTGGACGCAACCAATCTCGTTGTCGCTGGCAGCCTTGGCGGCCTTGATGGCGCGCATGGCACCGCTCCGGTTCCCGCTCTCGGCAAGGTCTTCGCGGACAGTGGCAAGACCGGCACGGTGACTGACTACGACGCCAGGACGCTCGCTCCGCGCGCCACGATAAAGGCGGTCGGCGATGCGGACGGGATGATCTACGATCCAGCCAGCCGACAGGTCATCGTCCTGGGCGGCGATTCCGCGTCAGCCGGGTTCATCGATCCGCGAACCGACCAGCTCACCGCCACGCTGGCCCTGGGCGGCTCGCCCGAGGGCGTGGCCGTGGACGGGCAGGGAAAGATGTTCGTCGCGCTGGCGGACCGCGACGAGATCGCTGTCATCGAGACAGCAACGCACCGCATCCTCGCGCGCTGGGCGCTGCCGGACTGCCATGCCCCGCACGGCCTAGCCAGGGATCCGGCCTCCGCCCGCCTCTTCGCCTCATGCCCGGCAGGGCAGATGGCCGTGGTTGATGCGGACGACGGGCGAGAGATCGCGTTGCTGCCGATCGGAAAGGGCACGGACTCGGCCGTCTTCGACCCCGTGCGCCGCCTCGCCCTGAGCGCGGACGGGGACGGCACCCTCGGCATCGTGGCCGAGACCCCGTCCGGCGCGCGTGCGCTCGGCACCGTGCCGACCACGCCCGGCGCGCGGACGATGGCGATCGACCCCGCGACGGGCCGCCTCTTCATCGCTGCCGCCACGGTCGCGGGCGTAGAACCACCCAAGAAGCCCGGCGCGAGGCCGCGCCTCACCTTCGTTCCCGGCACGCTGCGCCTGCTGGTTTACACACCAAGCCATACCAGCGCCCCTCCCGCCACACCGTAAATCCGAACCTTGACGCCGCCGGCGAGAAACCCGCCTATCCTCCCCGATGTCCTCCACGCCCTCCCTTCCCGAACCAACTGATCACGCGAGCCAGCGTGACGAGGACGCCCAGTACTACCGCCAGGTCCTCCACGAGCTGATCGAGATCGGCACCGACCTCGCCCGCGCCCTCCACCGCCAGGCCGCCCCAGAGACCAACAGCCAGCCCAACGCCACCCCCGCCGCGGCACCCACCCCCGACCCCACCATCGCCTTCGACCGCATCGCCCGCACCCTGCGCCGCACCATCGCCCTCGCCCGCAAGCTCTCCGAGCCTGCCCGGCCTGCCCCAGCCGAGCGCTCGACCGAGCGCCGCCTCGCAGCCCGCAAGCAGATCATCCGCGCGGTCGAGGACACCATCCAGCGCCGGACCGACGGCGCCGAGGCGGAGGCGCTGCACGCCGAGCTTCGCGAGCGCCTGGACGACCCCGACCTCGACGACGACCTCGACCAGCAGTCCATCGCCGACATCATCGCCTCGATCTGCCGCGACCTCGGCATCGAGCACTTCCCCGGCACCCATCCCTGGAAGCGCCGCACGCCCCAGGACGTGCGCGACCTCCGCGCCCGCGCAGCAGGGCTCCAGAACGCTCAGCCCAGAATGGCTCAGCCCGGCACCGCGCCCCCGCGCATCCTCCAACCACCGCCCCCGCGCCCCCGGACCAGCACCGGCCCGCCGGGACCCTGATCCGGGTCCCCGGCCGCGACGCGAGACTGGGCGTGCCGGTCAAAACCAGGGCCGCTCATATCATTCGGGGATGACAGCGAGCACGGCCGCTGGTGACGTCGAGCATCTACGCATAGCGACGCTCCTAAGGGCGGCGTGTGCAAAGGTGGAAGAGACTTGACCCGCAGCACCTAAAGGCGGCTCGCTGAGGCGGACCACGACGAGTCTCCATGAACGTGCCGTCTCGCACCCGGAGGTTGGAGAATGGACAGCACTCTTACCCTGCCCGCGGCAGCGTCCGCCTCACCTGGAGAACGGCGCATCACGGCGGCGACTGCCCTCGCCGCCCTCGGCATCGTCTATGGCGACCTCGGCACAAGCCCGCTCTACACCTACCAGACCATCGTGGGCACGGTCGGCGGCCATCCCTCGGCGGGGGAGGCGCTGGGCCTGCTCTCCCTCGTCGTCTGGGCACTGATCGTCACGGTCTCGGTCAAATACTGCGTGTTCGTCATGCGCGCGGACAACCACGGCGAGGGTGGCATCCTGGCACTCATGGCCCTCGTCACCGGCCGCGCCGGCCGCGGCGCCGGGGCGCTGGTCGCCATGGGCCTCTTCGGCGCCGCCCTGCTGTACGGCGATGGCATCATCACGCCGGCGATCTCGGTGCTGAGCGCCCTTGAAGGCATCAACGTCGCCACCACCGCGGTCAAGCCGTATGTCCTGCCGGCGGCCCTCGTCATCCTGCTCGCCTTGTTCTCCGCCCAGAAGCGCGGCACGGCCAGCATCGGCCGGGTGTTCGGACCGGTCATGCTGGTCTGGTTCGTGGTCATCGCGGTGCTGGGCCTGCTCGGCGTGGTAAGGCACCCCTTGGTGGTGGCCGCCATCAATCCGTGGCACGCCATCGGCTTCCTCGTGGGCCATGGATGGCACAGCTTCATCGTGCTCGGCGGCGTGTTCCTCGCCATCACCGGCGGCGAGGCGCTCTACGCCGACATGGGTCACATCGGCCGCAACCCGATCCGCTCCTCCTGGTATTGCGTCGTGCTGCCCGCCCTGCTGCTCAGCTACGCCGGGCAGACCGCGCTGCTGATCGAGAACCCCGCCTTGGACGGCAACCCATTCTTCAAGCTCGCGCCGAGCTGGGCCGTCATCCCGCTCGTCGTGCTCGCCACTTTCGCCACGATCATCGCGAGCCAGGCCATCATCACGGGTGTCTTCTCGCTGACCCGGCAAGCCATGCAGCTCGGCTGGTTCCCCGGCCTGAACATCCGTCAGACCTCGGACGAGGAATACGGTCAAATCTACGTACCCGTCGTGAACTGGACCATGATGGTCTGCACGCTCGTCCTGACCTATGGGTTCGGCAGCTCCGACCGCCTCGCCGCCGCCTATGGCACCGCGGTCTCGACCACCATGCTGCTGACCACGGCGCTGCTCTACAACGCCATGCGCAGATGTCTGGCGCTGGCCTACGCCGGTCGCTCTCCTGGTCGCTGGGGCATTCCTGGTGATTGACCTCGCGTTCTTCGCGGCCAACCTGCTCAAGCTGCCGGAAGGGGGCTGGGTCCCGTTGATCCTCGGCGCCTGCATCTTCACCGTGATGACCACATGGCATCGCGGGACGGAGGCGGTGCGGCGCAAGCTGCGCGAGGGGGAGGAAACTCCGGAGGCGTTCCTAGCCGAGCTCGAGAGCGGCCGCATCCCGCGCGTGCCGGGCACGGTGGTGTTCCTCAGCCGTAGCGGGACGGCGATCCCGCCCGTGATGGTGCGCCACGTCGCCCAGATCAAGGCGCTGCAGGAGACGGTCGTCAGCCTGACCGTGCGCTTCGAGGAGGTCCCCCGCGTTCCTGTGGCGAACCGGGCCGAGGTGGAGCACGTCGCGGACGGTCTCTGGCACGTGACCGTGCGTTTCGGTTTCGTTGAGGTGCCGAACGTCGCGACCGCCCTGGCGTGCGCCAAGGAGCACGGATGCCCGTTGGACCTGGACGACGCGATTTATTTCGCGGCGCACGACGAAGTGGTGCGCAGCAAGACGCATCCGCGCCTGCCAACGTGGCGCCGGATGGTGTTCGCCGTCATGTATCGCAACGCTGTCCGCGCCCCGGACCGCTTCGACTTGCCTGCGGACAAGTTCCTGGAGATCGGGCGGCAGGTCGCGTTGTAGGCCCAGACGCCTGCTTCGCCTACTTGACCGTCACGAACCGCAGCGGAAAGGTGTCGTCCGCGAACTGGACCACGGAGACGCTCTTCTTGGTCGCCCACACGACCATCTGCTGGTGCAGGGGAATGAAGGCGGCCTGGTCGTGGACGATCTTGCTGGCCTGGTCGATCATCGACTGGCGCCGCGCCGGGTCGGTTTCCACGGCGATGTCGTCCAGCAGCTTGTCGAACTCCGGATTGCTCCAGCCGCCGTCGTTGAACACCCCGCGGACGCCGTTGCGGGTGCCAGCGAGGTTGTAGAGCGCGTTGTGCGCGTCGTAAGTCGTGGGCGTCCAGCCGAGCATGTAGAAATCGGTATTGTACTCCGGATTGCTGATCTGGGCGAAATACTTGAGCTTGGTCTCGGCGTTCAGCGTCGCGTGCACGCCGATCTTGGCGAGCATCACCGTCACGGCCTGGCAGATCTGCGCGTCGTTGACGTAGCGGTCGTTCGGGCAGTCGAGGGTGACGGTGAAGCCGTTCGGGTAGCCTGCTTCGGCGAGCAGCTTCTTCGCCGCGGCCGGGTCGTAAGGGAGCCGCACATCGCTCTTCTCCGTCCAGCCGTTCACGCCCGGCCCGTAGAGCAGGCCGGTGGGGCGCGATTGGCCGCGCATGACCACCTTGTGGATCGCCTCGACATCAATCGCCTGATAGAACGCCTGGCGCACCCGCTCGTCCTGGAACGGGTTCTTGCCCTTCACGTCGCTGTTGAGCAGTTGCGGGCGGGACTGGTCGAAGCCGAGGAACACCGTGCGCAGCTCGGGGCGGACCAGCAGCGTGAAGCCTGGGTTGGCCTTGATCCGATCCATGTCCTGCGGCGGCACGGTGTAGATCATGTCCACGTCGCCCGAGAGCAGGGCGGCGACGCGCGTGGCCGCGTTGGAGATCACGTCGAACTCCACCTCGGTCGCGTTGCCCGGCATCTTGTCCCACCAGCCCGGGTTCGCGTGCATCGTGGTGCGGCGGTCCGGCTCGCGCGTGTCGAGGATGTAGGGGCCGGTGCCGTCCTCGTGCCGGGTCGCGTAGTTCTCCTCCTTGATCTTGGTCAGGTCCACGGCCCGCGTCGCGTTATGCGCCTCGCACCAAGCCTTCGACATCATGGCGACCGTCGTGATCTCCTGGACGAAGATCGGGTCCGGCATCTTCGTCACGAAATCAACGGTGTAGTCGTCCACCTTGCGGACTTCCTTGACCGCCTGGAAGTCGGCGTTGATCTGGCTCGCAGGCTGAGTGGCTCGCTCATAGCTGAACACCACGTCGTCCGCGGTGAAAGGCTGGCCCTCGTGGAACTTGACGCCGTGGCGCAGGTGGAAGCGCCAGGTGAGGGGGTCCGGCTGCTCCCAACTCTCGGCGAGCGCCGGCTGGACCTTGAGGTCCTTGTCGCGGCGGATGAGCGGGTCGTAGAAATTCTGCGTGAAGGTCAGCAGGAACGTCTCGTTCCGCGTGTAGGGGTCCATGCTGTTCGCGTCGCCGTCGTTCGCCCACTTGAACTTGGCGGCATGGGCGGAGCAAGCGTCCAGGCCGATCCCGGCGGCGAGGAGGGCCGCGGCGAGCGTGGTGCGGGAGAGCATCCGAGAGTCCTCGCTAGGAGAGCGGAGGACCGCGAGAGTAGCCGAACGGGACCGTCGCGCAAGCAAACCCCGCCGGTCAGCCGACCGGGCACACGCCCAGGTCGTTCTGGCCGGGACGCGGGTCCGGCAGCGGCTTCAGCTGCACGTCCGCGAAGCCTGGCTGGTCGGCTTCCGGAAAAGGCGCACTACCGGCAGGGTAGCAGTTCGACGCGAGCAGGAACGCCATCAGGTCGGCATACTGCTCCGGCTGCAGCGAGCCGCCGGCGTTGAGCGGCATCATGGTGAACACGAGGTAGCGTATCACCTCAAGGGTCCAGTCGTTGTCCTTGGCCGTTTTCAGGAAGTCGGTGCCGGCTACGGCGGGAGCGGCGACGCCGTGCAGGTTGGCCCCATGGCAGCTCACGCACTGCTCCATGTAGATCGTCCGGCCAGCCTCGGCCTGGGCATGTGTGTAGAGGGCCGGCGGCGTGCCCTCCGCCTGCTGTGGGCCGCTCGCCGGCGGGGTTGCCGAACCGTGGGATGCGGGTGCCGCCGGTTGGGGCGCCGGTTGGGGTGGGGGTGCTTCGGTCGCGCAGAGATGAGTCACGAGCGCCGCGGCCGGGGTGCTGAGCACGACGGCGCCGTTCTGAACCGAGACCGCGGTGGCTGTCACCGTGTCCACGAGCGCGTGCGTGCCCGCCGCCGCGGGGACGGCGACGTAGGCCAGGTAGCCGGCGTGGGTGCCGTAGGAGGGCGCGGCCCCGGACGGCGGCGCGCAGGCGTCCACTTCGCGCGCGCCCTGCGGCACGGCGAGCACGGTGTTGGCCAGCGCACCTTGCAGCCCGCCGAGGACGCCGGTATCGCCGCCGCGCCCGAGTGCCGTGCCGAGGCTGCTCAGCGCCTGGGTGGCCGCGATCTGGTAGTCCATCAGCTCGTGGGCGTCGTGGGCAGCCTGGAGCCGCGCGACCGCGGCGCGCAGGTTGACCTCGGCGCCGCGCAGGGCGGGTATCCAAACCTGGTCATCGGCGCCGCCGAGCAAGCCGTCCAGCCGGCCGATCGCGCCCACCGGATCGGCCGGGGCACCCGCGGCGGCGACGTAGAGCGGGTCGCCCGTGCCGACGAGCATGTTGATTGCCCGCTGCGCTGCGTCCCGGTAGCTGGCCGGGTCCGTCGAGAAGCTGTCCTCAGATTGGACCACCTGACCGATGGTCGCCTGAATGGCGGAGAGCGCCGCGAGCGCCTCGCCATGAGGGCCGCCGGGCTGTGCCGCGCGCGCGTCTAAGGCAAGGACGCAGCAGCTGGCGAGAGCGGATGTTCCTAGAGCGCGCGCGAACCTGCGGGAGAAAACCATGCGGAATGTCCTTGCAGTGATCGTCAGAGGTCGGGCCGAGACTTGCGCCCCGGCCCGCTCCGCTTCGGAAGCTCAACTCTGCGTCAGGCAAGCCGGGCGGCAGCGCCCGCAGTGGTGCAGCCTATTCCGCAGCGTAGGCGTTGATCATCGCGCCCTTCCGCAGCTTCAGTTCCGGCACCTTCTGATTGCCGGCTTCGCCAGATGCAACCGCGATGAAGCTCTTGCCGCCGGCCTCGTAGGCGACCGGCGGGGCGATGATCGTGTTGCCGGTGTCGGCGTGCCACAGCTCCGTGCCTGACTTCGCGTCATAGGCGTCGAACTGACCGTTCAACTGGCCGGTGAACACCAGCCCTGACTGCAGGACGAGCGCGCCTCCAGCGGCAGGCAGGTCGTAGTGATGCCGCCAGTTGAACACCCCGGTGCTGATATCCACGGCGTTGAAGTCGCCCGTATTCGGTCCGACGAAGGTCGGGAACACGCCGCCGAGATAGAATTGGCCGTTGATGTACATTGCCTGCTGCGTGCTCCTCCAGAAGCCGCACTCATTCACGCTAGGCACATAGAAGGTGTTGGTGGCCGGGTCATAGGCGCCGCCGTTGTACTCGACGCCGCCGTTGGTGTTCGGGCAGGCGACGTCGCCGCTGAGCGTCGGGTCGGTGTCCTGGCCGTGCTGGAAGCTCACGGCGGTGTGGTCAACGAGGTGCCCGTTCTCGGAGTCGAGCACCCAGAAATTGCCGCCTTTGTCGCCGGCGGCGACGAGCGGGCGTTCCTGGCCGTTCACCTTGCCGTAGAAGAGCACGGGCGGCATCGCCGGGTCCCAGTCATGGGTGTCGTGCGGGATGAACTGGAAATACCACTTCAGCTTCGGCTCGCCCGAGATGTCGAGCGCGACCATGGAGTTGCTGTAGAGGTTCTTGCCAGGCCGCGCCGTACCCAGGAAGTCGGGCTGCGGGTTGCCGAGGTCGAGGTAGAGGGTCTGCGACGCCGGGTCTATGGCGACCCCGCTCCAGACGGCTGCGCCGCCGCGCTTCCAGGCATCGCCGCTGCCCCAGGTATCGTTGCCCGGCTCGCCGGGCCCTGGGACGGTGTACCATTCCCAGATCCGATGGCCATCCTTCGGATCGAAGGCGGTGATGTAGCCGCGCCCACCCCAGTCCCCGTTCGACACGCCGAGCAGCAGCATATCCTGGTTGGTCGCCGAGTTGTGGTAGGGAACCGGCGACATCGTGTAGAAGGAATTCTTGGTGTCGTGCACGCCGACGACGTCCCAGACCTTCTTGCCGGTGTCCGCGTTGAGCGCGATCACGTGGCCGTCGAGCGTGGCGACGTACACGTTGCCGTTCATCAGGCCGACGCCGCGGTTGGCGGCGAAGGCGATGACGTGGGGGCTGTCCTCGAACTCCCACTTCTGCTTCCCAGTGGCCGCGTCCAGCGCATAGACGTGATCGTGGGCCGAGGTGACGTACATCGTGCCGTGCCAGATGATGGGTGCTACCTCCATCGGGCCGTCATCGCTCACCTGGAACGTCCAGGCGTGCTTGAGCTGCCCGACATTGTCAGGCGTGACGCCGCCGAGCGTGCTGTAGCGGTTGCCGGAATAGGACTTGGCCGGGAGGATCCAGTTGGCGGTGTCCTGGCCGGCGTTGACGAAATCCGCCGTCGTCGGGCTGCTCGAAGCGTTGCTGGCCTGAGAGGGCTGCTGTGATGCCTGCTGATCCTGGCCGGCGCCTTGGGTGCCGGTGCCGCCTTGCGTGGCGGCATTCGGCTTCTCGTTGGCCAGCGGCGAGTTCTGCGCGAGCGCAGCCGGCGTCAATGCGCTGACCGCCGCTAGCGCGAGGCAGGCGGTTCCGGTTCTCAAAGCGGTGCGGAATGTCACGGTCGTCCCCCTTCGTTGGCCGGGCGTCTTTGTCGCGCGCCAGGCATCCAGTGCCACGAGATCAGAGGCGGCGGACCAGGCTGGGCCGCCGCCGTTGCAGGGGAAGACTAGAAGGTGAGACGATCGCTTGTCACGTCACGCGAACGCGATGCCGAGGCGCTGCGGCCGCCGCCCCGCGCCCCGTGAGCGCCGCGGGCAGGCCGACGATGGCGCGGTCAACAAGCGCCGTGTCCGTATCGGCGCCGAGACCGCCGGCGAGCACCTGCGTCGCCGCCGCGGTCGCAACGTCCACGGCCGCCCGGCGCACCTCGGCGACGGCCGCTGCCTCGGCGGCTTGGATGCGATCGGTCGCCATGCGCTCGCGGCGCCGCATCGCCGCCTCCGCGTCCGCCCGCGCCTGCGCAGCCACCTGTGCGGCTTCGGCGCCAGCGCCCTCCAGCATTGCCTGCGCGTCGCGCAGCGCGGCCGCCCGCCGCTCCTGCGCGTCGCGCAGCATCGCCTCGGCCTCGCGCCGCAGCCGCGCCGCCTCTTCCAACTCCTCGCGGACCAGCACGGCGCGGTTGTCCAGCATCTGTGCGATCACCGACCATAGCCTGCGACCGAACAGCAGGAAGAAGATGATGAAGGCAATGACGACCCAGGTTCGCGGCTCGGCCCAGAAGCTGGTCTCGTGCATGATGCCTCCGCCTCCTGGTTCTCAGCCTTGGCCGCGGGCGGTGAGCGCGGCGCCGACCGCGCCTTCCACCGTCTGCGGATTCGGGGCGCTGCCGGTCAACCGGTCTATGATCGTGGTCGCGGTGTCGGTCGCGACCTGCCGCAAGGCGCTCATCGCAGCGCCGCGCGCCGCCGCGATGCGCTCCTCGGCCGCCTTCAACTGCGTTTCAAGCCGCGCGTCCAGTTCGGCCGTCTGCGCCGCGGCCGCCTGCTTCGCCTGGTCCACCGCCGCGTTGATCTCGGTCTGCGCCTCGGCCCGCGCGCGGCTCGTGGCATCGGTCATCTCCGCCACCGCGGAGTCCGCCGTAGCTTTCGACGCGCGGGCGGTTTCAAGGTCCGCCTCGATCGCTGCCGCGCGCTGGTCGAGCACCCGGCCCACCTGGGGCAGCGTCCAACGCGACAGCATGATATAGAGCACCACGAAGATCACCGCGCCCCAGATGACCTGCGTGGTCGTCAGCGGGTTCTTGAAATCGAGCTGCGGCATCCCTTCCGCCATCGCCGCGCCTGACCATAGCAAGCCCGCCGCGACGGCGACCGCCCGGCGCATGGTGCCCCTCAGGCTCGGCATTGCTGGCTCCGGCCGCGGCATCGCACCTGACCCGGTCAGACGAACAGGATGATGAAGGCGATCACCAACGCGTACAGCGCCACCGCTTCCGTGAGCGCGAAGCCCAGGATGGCCAGGCCGAACACGTTGTCACGGGCCGTCGGGTTGCGGGCTACGCTGTTGACCAGGGCGGCGAAGATGTTGCCGATGCCGACACCGACCCCCGCGAGCGCGATCACGGCGAGGCCTGCACCAACATCCCTGGCGGCTGCTACGTCCATCGTTCAAGTCCCTTTCGTTGCGTCCAGCACGGACAGGCGGAAGCCGCCGCCCGCTGGAATTCGATGAAGCTCGTCTTAGTGGAGATGGATTGCGTCGTGCAGGTAGATGCACGTGAGCACGGCGAAAACGTAAGCCTGCAGCGTCGCGACCAGCAGCTCGAAGCCGATCAGGGCGACGTTGACCGCGAGCGAGAACCCGGCTGGCACCCAGTAGAGGGCCCCCGCGCCGCCGAGCAGCACCACGAACGCGCCGAACACCTCCAGCATCACGTGCCCGGCCATCATGTTGGCGAACAAACGGACGGAGAGCGAGATGATCCGTGAGACGTAGGACAGGATCTCGATCGGAACCAGCAGCGGCAGCAGCAGCTTCGGCACGCCCTGCGGCACGAAGTAGCTGAAGAAATGCAGCCCGTGCAGGCGCAGCGCGACCACCGTCGTGAGGCCGACGACGAACAGCGCCAGCGCCAACGTGACGGCGATATGGCTGGTATAGGTGAAGAACAGCGGGAACACGCCGAGCAGGTTGCCCAGCAGCACGAACGCGAACAGCGTGAAGATGAACGGGAAGAACCGGCGACCCTCGCGCCCGATGGATTCCAGGCACATTGACATCACGCCGGTATAGGCGAGTTCCGCCAAGGCCTGCGCCCGCCCAGGCACCATCGCCTTGGGCCTCATGCCGACCCAGAGCGTGCCGATCACCAGCACGCATCCAACGATCATCATGACGTTGGACTGGGTGAAGTCCAGCGAGGCGCCAAGCCCGCCCAGCACGGTCTCAAGCCGGAACTGGCCCAGCGCGTCGATGGTGCTTGATCCGGCCGCCACCTTACCGTCCCCCTCTCATCAGCCCTAGCGTCGCGGCGCGAACATGCGCCAGACATTCAGCACCCCAGCCGCACCCCCAAGCAGCACGAACACCGCGAGGAAGAGGGGCCGGGTACCCAACCAGCGATCCAGCGCCCACCCGATGGCAAGCGCCACGACCAGCGCGGAAACCATCTCCACGCCCACCCGCGTGCCGATCCCCCATGGGCTCATCCCCTGGGAAGGATCGTCGCGACCCGCTGCCGGACCGCGCGGCGGGGTTTCGAGACCCTGCCTGCCGCGAGCGATCCGCATACGCTCCTCGAAGGAGGGTTCGCGATCGCCCGGTTCCTCGCTCATGTCCGCTCCTGGCAAGTTGCCCTGCAGGAAGGCCGGGGCCTGCTAGCGGGGAGCGGGTGGAGTGTCAAGCAACCCGCCTCCGCCCCTCGACCGAGCCGTGCTGGTCCTCACGTCTTGCCCCTCTCGCCGGCTCACGCCGCCGTGCGCGGGAGACGCGTGCTTGCTACTGGCGGGGGGTAGAGGTGTCAAGGCGGGGCGGGAAGGCTCCTGGCGGCTCAGCGCCGACGTAGATGCGGTCGAGGATGATGCGGAACGCGACCGCCTCGAAGTGCAGCAAGTCGTCGGGCCGGGTCAGCACCTCCATCGGCCAACCCTCGTCGGTCTTGCGGTAGTGCTCGACGCGCATCTGGTCCTGATAAACGAGGGCAATGTGGCGCAGCGTGGGTAATTGTTTGTAGAAGCGCAGCTTGTCGCCGCGGTCCATATCCATCGTCGAGGGCGAGAGGACCTCGACGATGACAAGCGGGTCTGTGATGTAATTTCCGCTGCCTCGCGGTCCGCAGCGCACCACGATGTCCGGCCTTGGCCTGTGAACGTCGCGGGCATTGTCAGAGCGCTGGACGCCCATGCCGCCTTGGTACGGTACGGCACCCCTGCGCGTCCATGGCAAGCTTGAGCGGCGCGCCGATGTTGCCGGCGATCTGCTCGTGATCCTCGGTAGGGTTGGTCATGCAGAGGATCGAGCCCTCGACCAACTCCCAGGACTCGTCGTCCCGCTGCGCTTCGAGAAAAGCGTCGAACGCCTCGATCGTAATGGGCGGATCAATAAGGGCTGCTTGGGACATACTCGGAACCGGCTCGGATTGCTCCGACCATAGCACGCCGGCTGCCCTCCTTCCTACTCCGCGGCCGCCCGCCTCGCCTCCGCGAAGGCCTGCGCCGCGCCGAGGTCCACCCCCAGCAGCGTGGACACCCCCCGCTCCTGCATCGTCACGCCGTAGAGCCGGTCCATGCGCGCCATCGTCAGCGCGTGGTGCGTCACGATCAGGAAGCGCGTGCCCGTCTCCTGCACCAGATCGGTGAGCAAGCCGCAGAACCGCTCCACGTTCGCGTCGTCCAGCGGCGCGTCCACCTCGTCAAGCACGCAGAGCGGCGAGGGCGTGCAGCGGAAGGTCGCGAACACGAGGCACAGCGCCGTCAGCGCCTGCTCGCCGCCCGAGAGCAGGCCGAGCGAGGCCAGCTTCTTGCCCGGCGGCTGCGCGTAGATCTCCAGCCCCAACTCCAGCGGGTCGTCCGATCCTACGAGTGCCAGATGCGCGCGCCCACCGCCGAACATCCGGGTGAAAAGCGCCTGGAAGTGCCGGTCCACCTGGGTGAACACAGCGGCTAGACGCTCCCGACCCTCGCGGTTGAGGTGGCCGAGGGCGGCGCGCAGCTTGGCGATGGCGGCCTCGATCTCGGCGCACTCCGCGTCGCTCCGAGCGAGTGCCTGCTCCAGGTCGGCGGCCTCAGCCTCGGCGAGCAGGTTGACCGGCCCCATGCCCTCGCGCTCGCGGCTCGCGCGCTCCAGGCGGTGCCGGGCGGCGTTCTCGGCCTCGGGGGAGAGATCGTCCGGGGGCGGCGGCAGCTTTCCGGCCCCGAGGGCACCGGAACGGCGCTCGGCCACCCGCTCCTGCACGGCGGCGAGCGCCGCGCGGGCGGAGTTGGTCGCGGCCTCGGCGCGGAGTTCCGCCTCGCGCGCGGTGGCGTGCGTGGCCTCCGCGGTGCGTGCGGCACGCTCCGCCTCGGCCGCCGCGGAGGCGGCCTGGATAACCTGGGCCGCCGTGTCGCGGTGTGCGGCCTCGGCGTCCCGCTCAGCGCGGGCGGCCTCCGCGGCGCGGGCGGCGACGGCGCCGGGCAGCGCGAGGGAGGCGGCGTGGGCGACCTCGGCCTCGGCGAGCCGGGCGCGCAGGTCCTTGGCCCGGCCGCGAGCGTCAGCGGCGCGCATCCGCCAGTCCTCGCGCTCACGGGTGAGGGCGTGCAGCCGCGCCTCACGCGCCTGGCCCTCGCGGAGCAAGGTTTCGGCCGTGCGGGCGGCAGCGGTGGCGCTGGCGCGGGCGGCTTGCAGGGCCGCGCGCGTCTGCTCAGCGGCGGCACGGGCCACGCTGGGATCAGCGAGTGCCGCGAGAGCGTCGCGCGCAGCGGTGAGTGCGTCCGCGGCCTCCGCCTCCTCCGGCGCGAGACGGGCGAGGGCATCGTCGAGCACGGCCAAGCGCGCCTCAGCGTGGCCTGCTTGGGTGCGGAGTGCCGAGAGCGCGGCACGTGCGCGCTCTGGTCCGGGGTCGGCCGCGTGCCGGGCGGCACGGGCTTGCTGCTCCGTGGCCGTGGCCTGGGCAAGGGCGGCGTCGGCGCTCTTGCGGGCGGCCCGCAACTCGCCGGCCTCACGCTCGGCATCGTCCTCCCGCTCGCGTAGGGACGCGAGGCGGTTGCGCTGGCGCAGCCGGACGGCGGCCTCGGTCGGTGCGCCAGCCCGGACGGTGTAGCCGTCCCAGCGCCACAGGCCGCCCTCGGCCGAGACGAGGGTTTCACCCGGCGCCAGCATCGCCTGCCCCGCCGCACCCGCCGCCGTCTCGACAAGGCGGACGGCGGCAAGCGCGCGAGTCAGGGCAGGTGGTGCCTTCACGGCATCAGCCAACGTTCCCTCGCGCGGCGGCCCCTCTCTTGATGATGCTGCCGGGAGCGCGCGCCAATGCCGGGCGGCGGCGGGGTCGGTGCTGGCGGCGAGGCCGTCGCCGAGTGCTGCGGCGAGGGCGGCTTCCATGCCGGGCGCGACCTCGATCTGGTCCACCAGCGGCTCCCAACCCTCGCCGTCGCGCACGGCGAGCACCTCCGCGAGTGCGCGTGCCTCGGCAACGATCCGGGCGAGGGCGGCATCGGCGTGGGACTGCGCACGCTGGGCCTCGGCGGCTGCGGCCGCGGCCTCGGCTCGGACCCGCTCGGCCGCTTCGGTCGCGTCACGGGCGGCGGCGAGCCGGGACTCCGCTTCGAGCAGCGTGACCTCGGCTGCGGCGACACGGCCAGGCTCGACGCGGCCGGCGGCGGCGCGGGTCCGCTCGACGCGGAGGCGTTCGCCCTCGGCGTTCGCGCGCCGGGCGCGAGCCTCCGCGGCGGCGGCAGTTTGGGTCGCGGCGGAGTGGCGGGCGAGCAGCCCGGCGGCGGCCTCGCCCGCGGCGGTCGCGTCCGCTTCGGCAGCTCGGGCGTGCTCGGCGGCGCGCTCTGCTTCGGCGTGGGCGGCGTTGGCGCGGGTGGGCTGCTCCTCGGCCGCGGCAGCGAGGCGCTCGGCTTCGGCTCCGAGGCGAGTTTCGGCATCGGAAGCGGCTCCGAGCTGCGCCTCGGCATGGGCAAGGTCGCGGCTGGCCTGGTCGCGGCGCCGGGCGGCATCGGCGAGCGCGGCCTCCGCGCGGGCAGCATCCTCATTCGCACCCTCCCGCAGGAGGCGGGCGCGCTCCAGCGCTGTGCGGGCGGCAGCCTCGGTCTCGCGCAGGGCGGGGAGGGCGACGGCGGACGCCTCGGCTTCGGCGCGGGCGCGGGTGACTTCGACCGCTGCCGCTTCCCTGGCATCGTGGGCGCGAGCGAGCGCGTCCACGGCGTCGGCGCGCGCAGTGACGGCGCGCGCGTGCTGCAGGGCGAGCAGCGCGGCCTCGGCGTCCCGAACCTGATCGGATAGCGCACGGTAGCGGGCGGCCTGCCGCGCCTGACGGCGCAGCCCGGCCAACTCCTGCTCGCGCGCCCCTCTTGCGTCGGTCGCGCGCGCCAGGTTCGCCTCGGCGGCACGCAGCCTTGTCTCCGCCTCCGCCCGGCGGCTATGCAGCCCAGCAACGCCCGCTGCTTCCTCTAATACTTGCCGCCGCTCCTCGGGCCGGGCGCTGATGAGCGCGCTGACCCGGCCCTGCGTCACCATGGCCGACGCCCGTGCGCCGCTTGCCAGATCGGCGAAGAGCGTCTGCACGTCGCGTGCCCGCAGTTCGCGGCCGTTGACGCGGTATTGGCTGCCGCCGCCCCGCTCGATGCGGCGGACGACCTGCAACTCGTGCTCGCCTTGCAGTGGCGGCGGCAGCAGGCCGCCCGCCTCCTCCAGCGTGATCGCGACCTCTGCGAGGTTGCGCGCCGGGCGCAACGCGGTGCCGGCGAAGATCACGTCGTCCATCTCGCCGCCGCGCAGGCTGCGCGCGTTGCCCTCGCCCATGGCCCAACGCAGGGCTTCCACGACGTTGCTCTTGCCGCACCCGTTCGGGCCGACAACGCCTGTAAGGCCGGGCAGGACCTCCACCGTCGCCGCGTCGGCGAAGCTCTTGAAGCCCGAGATGCGCAGGCGGATGAGAGCCGGCATCAGCGCCCTGTTACGAGCCTTGGGCGGCATTCACCGCCTTAAGGAACGTCGCGTAGTCCACGGCCCCGATGAGCGGCTTGCCGTTGATGAGGAACGTCGGCGTGCTGTTCACGTCGTGCTTCTTCTGGGCCTCGTCCTGGGACGCGATGATCGCGCGCTTCAAGGCCTCGTCGTTGACGGCCTTGTCGAAGGTGGCGCGCGGCATCCCGGCAAGGGCGGCGATCTTGGCCAGCTCCTCCGTGCTGTTCACGCCGCGCGCGAAGGCCCACCTGTCCTGCGTGGTGAGGAGAACGTTGATGAACGGCTCGTAGCGGTCGGGCGGCAGCGTGCGGGCGACGACGGCGGCAGTGAGCGCCACTTGGTCGAGTGGGAAATCGTGCCACTCGTAGAAGACCTTGCCTGTGTCAATCAGGTCCTTCTTCACCTGCGGGAAGGTCTCGCTCTGGAAAGCCGCGCAATGCGTGCAGGTCAGGGAGAAGTATTCCTCGACGTGGATCTTGGCATCCGGGTTGCCCATCGTGCGCGGGGTAAGCTTGGCGGCTGGCGCGTTGTCTTGGGCGCGCGCCCGATGGAGGGAAGCGAGCGGGAGGGCTGCGGCCGAG
Organism: uncultured Alphaproteobacteria bacterium; assembly: GCA_963790535.1. Taxonomy (GTDB): domain Bacteria; phylum Pseudomonadota; class Alphaproteobacteria; order Acetobacterales; family Acetobacteraceae; genus CAWKEH01. The sequence goes on from CAWBOZ010000011.1 coordinate 106,230, forward strand.
GCAAGCACGAGGCGGCGGGACAGGGGCATGGGGCAAATCTCCTTGCGTCGCTGCACCACGCCGCAACCTGGCCCGTCCCGTCAAGCGCTGCGCTTGGGAATGGCGCGGCCGAGCGCGGCCAGGGCGTCCCGCAGCGGACCGGGCGGGATGCCGGGCAGCTTGGGTTCCGGGCGGGGCGGGGCAGGGCGGGACGGGCGGGTTACGGCGGGCGGCGGCGCCTGCACGATGCGCAGCCGCTCGGCGACGCGGCTGCCGAGATAAGCGTTGACGCGCGCGAGCACCCACTCCGAGAGGTGTTGCAACTCCATCGCGACGGGGCCGGAGCAGGCGAGCGTCAGCGTGCCGCCGTGCAGCCGGCGCGGGACGGTGACGGCGGCGAGCGCCGGGCCGATGACGGCCTCCCAGTCGGCGAGCACCTGCGCCGCGGCCGGCGCGCGCTTGCGGAACGCCGGGCGCGTGATCGCGGGGACGAGCACGCCGAGGGGTCGTGGCCCCCGTGGGACATCTCGTGGGATGCCTCTATCGTCGCCCGCCATGCCTCCACCTCCTGCCGCGGCCCTGCTCGCCTGGTATGACCGCCATCGCCGCCGCCTGCCCTGGCGCGCTGAGCCGGGTGAGCGGCCCGACCCCTACCGGGTCTGGCTCAGCGAGGTCATGCTGCAGCAGACCACGGTAGCTGCCATCCTACCGCGTTTCAGCCGTTTCCTGGAACGCTTTCCAACAGTGGAGGCGCTTGCGGCGGCCCCGGTTGAGGATGTGATGGCCGAGTGGGCGGGGCTTGGCTACTACGCGCGCGCCCGCAACCTGCATGCCTGCGCCCGCGCGGTGGTTTCAGGAGGCGGCTTCCCGCGCACTGTCGAGGGTTTGCACCGCCTGCCCGGCGTCGGCGCCTACACCGCCGCTGCCGTCGCCGCCATCGCGTTCGGGGTGCCTGTCGTGCCCGTGGACGGCAACGTGGAGCGCGTCGCGGCGCGGGTGTTCGCCGTGGAGGAACCGTTGCCCGGCGCCCGGCTCAGGCTCGCGCGCCTTGCCGCAGGCTTGGGCGAGCAGGCGGAGGCGCGGGCACGGCCGAGCGACTTCGCCCAGGCGCTCTTCGACCTCGGCGCCACACTCTGCACGCCGCGCACTCCCGCCTGCACACTCTGCCCCTGGCACAACTCGTGTGAGGCGCGGCGGCGTGGACTCCAGGACGCGTTGCCGCGGAAGGCGCCGAAAGCCGAGCGCCCGGTGCGGTTCGGGGCGCACTTCTGGGTCGAGGACGAGGCTGGCACGGTGCTGCTCCAACGCCGCCCGCCGCACGGCCTGCTCGGCGGCACGCTCGCGTTGCCGGGCACGGCATGGCGCTCCGAACCGTGGCCCGAGGCCGAGGCGCTGGCCGCGGCGCCCGGCACGGTGCCGTGGCGTCTCGCCGGAACAGCAGAGCACGGCTTCACGCATTTCACGCTGCGCGCCGACGTGTACGCCGCGCGCGTGCCTATCCTACCGCCTGGCGGAGAACGTCGCCCGGCGGCGGAGATTGAGGCAGAGATGCCGACCGTGTTCGCTCGCATGGCCCGCGTCGCGCGCCGTGCGCTCGGCTAGTAAAAGTTCCCTACTCGTTCCAAGGACGCAAGAATCCAGTCGAGTCGCCGCGCGTTCGAGCCAGGCCATGCCGCGCCCGCTCCGCACCCATCAGGCCCAGCTTCTCACCGTCGCGCGGGCGATCGCGGCGGGTGCGGACTCGAACGACATCCTGGCCGCGGTGACGCCGGGCGGCGGCAAGTCGCTGCTGCCCGTGCTGGCCGCCCATGTGCTGATCGGGGCAGGGCTCGTCGAGCAGGTGGTCTGGGTGGTGCCGCGCGACAGCCTGCGCCTGCAAGCCGAGGAGGCGTTCGCCGACCCTTACTGGCGCGAGGCGCTTGGGCACACCCTTGCCGTGCGCGCGGCCGACAATGCCCCAGATCCATGCCGCGGTCTCGCCGGCTACGTGACCACGTATCAGGGCGTGGCCGCAGCGCCTGACCTGCACCTCGGCGAAGCCCGGCGCCGGCGCACGCTGCTCGTCGTGGACGAGATGCACCACCTGCCGGCACCCGATGATGCCCAAAGGGGAGATACCAAGGGAGAGAGCGCCGACGACCCGGCGTCGGGCTGGTCGGCGGCGTTGCTGCCTTTGCTGGAATGCGCGTGGGTTCGGCTGCTGCTCTCAGGAACCTTGGAGCGCTCGGACGGGCGCCGCATCCTGTGGCTCCCTTACCGCAGGGGCGAGAAGGCGGGGCAGACCGAGGTGGACCTCGCAGCCCCCGGCTGGACCGTGGTGGGCTACTCGCGCGCGCAGGCGCTGTCCGAGCGCGCCGTGCTGCCTGTGACCTTCGGGGCGCTCGATGGAGAGGCGCGCTGGCTGGAGCCGGTGCAGGGCGGCGTGCGCGCCGAGGTCGGGCCGCACCGGCTCGCGGGCAGCCATCCCACCGAGACCACGCGGCCGGCGCTGTTCACGGCGCTGCGGACCGGGTTCGCGGACGCGCTGTTGCGCCGGGCGTTTGAGGCGGCCCGGAGCTTGCGCGCGGAACGCCGGGCGGCAGGGCTGGGACCGCGCGGCCTGGGCAAGCTGCTCGTCGTCGCACCAGATCAGGTGCAGGCCCGGCGCTACCTCGACCTGCTCAGGGCCTGGGTGCCACGGGGCCAGGCGGAGAGCGTGCGGCTGGCCACCAGCGACGAGCGGGACGCCCACGAGACGCTCGCCGCCTACCGGCTCCGCCCCGAGCCGTCCGCGCTGGTCACGGTGGCGATGGCCTACGAGGGGCTGGACGCACCCGAGGTCGCCGTGGTCGCGGCCCTCACCCATATCCGCTCGCGTCCCTGGCTGGAGCAGATGGTGGCTAGAGCCACGCGGGTTGATCCTCATGCCGGATCCTACGAGGACCAGAGCGCGCTCGTGTTCCACCCCGACGATCCGTTCTTCGCCAAGTTCCGCTGGCGCATGGAGGAGGAGCAGGGCACGCGCGCCCGCGGTCCCAAGCCTGCCCAGCAAGGCACGCTGCCCTTGTGGCTGCAGGAGCGGCTGGAGCAGGCGCGCGAGGACCGCGGCATCGTGCCATTGGAGAGCAACGCGCTCACGCTGCGTCTCGTGCGCCTCGCGCCAGGGCCGGACCTGGCACTCGCGCGGCCGGAGATCGAGGCGCAGGGCGACATGCTGGAGGCGCCCAGCATCGTCGAGCGCCGGCTGCGCGCGCGGGTGGGCGAGATGGTGGCCGCCCAAGTCGTCGAGGACGGCGGTAACCTGCAATCGGCGCGCGGCAGCTACCACGCCTACAACGCGTGCCTCAAGCGCGTGCTCGGCAAGGCGCGGGGTGCGATGAACCTCGCCGAGTTGGAGGCCGCAGCAGCCTGGCTCGAACGCAACCGGCTTGGCGACCACATGCACCTGCTCGATGGGGTTCTATACGACCGGAAAGGGCGTAAACAGTTTCTTCCCCGTGTCGGCCGCACAACCTCGGCTCGCCGTGAAGGCTAGGACATCAATCATCCTGGCTTACCGCGCACCCGGCGCCACGATGGCGTGCACGATGCGGTCGGCGAGTTCTGCCAGCGCACGGCTCATCGCGGCGGCTTCGGGTCCGGCGGCGGGCGCGCTGGCCTGCACGGTGATCGTCTCGTGGCCGCGTCGCACCGGCATCGGCGGCGTGCCGCTCAGCAAGGCCCAGCCGGCGTCAAGGGTCACTTTGCCCGCGGCGTCGCTGTCGAAGCGGCGGGCGTTTACGGTGACGGTTCGCACGCCTCCGGGTGGCGCCGGGTCGCCGGGGGCGAGCACCTGGCTTTGCGGTAGCCGCGCGGCGAGATCGGCGGCCAGCACGCGCTGCACCATGCCGTCCAACGGCGCCGCCCAGCGATCCTCGCCGGAGACGTCGAGCCGATCCGGTGCGGCGCGCGTGACAATGGAGAGCCGGTCGAGATCCGGTGGCAGGAGCACCCGCCCGACCTCGATCGGCGGCCCGGCGAGAGCAACCCTAGGACGGTCGGGCGGCACCGGATCGAGCGTGTAGAAATGCGTGGGCGGGCTGCTGCCGCAGGCCGCGAGAGCGATGGGCACCAGGATGGCGCCCACCAGGATAGCGCAGAGCCGCGAGGCGCGCGCGGGGGCGGCGCTCATCCGCGGCTGCCTCTGCCCTGGATCAGGGCTTCCGGGTGGCGGTCGAGGAAGTCGGTGAACTCGCGGAGCGACTGCGCCGCCCGCTTGAACTCATAGAGGGTGCCGGGAAGCCCGGCCGTCTCCGGGGCCGCGGCGGCCGCACCGCTGCCGAGCACGCGCTCCGCCGAGGCAAGCGTTCTGTCGGCTTCATCGGCGGTCCGGTGCAGCTCGGCGAGGATCGGCGCCACCCGGCCGCGCGCCTCGGCCGTCACATCTTCGGCGTTGGCGAGCGAGCGGTCCAGGTGGCGCAGGCTGTTGGTGAGTTCGGGGGAGCGGCTGAGCTGCGCGAGGCGCCCGGTCGCCTGTTGCAGGGAAGCGGCGATCTGCGGGAGAGGCAAGGCGTCTATCTTCGCCACCACGTCGCCGGCCCCGGCGATCAGCGACTGCACGTCAGACGACCCGGAGGTCGGAATCTCCGGCACCGCGCCGCCGCCCAGCGCCGCTGCGGCGGCGTTCGGCACGATGCGCAGCGCAACTTCCTGCCCACCGATCAGGGGCACCGAGCTTTGGAGCTGCGCGCGCAGGCCCTGCTCGATCAGGGGGCGCAACAGCGCGTCCATGCGGGCGCGGGCGTCGCCGCCGGGTGGCGGGGCGGAGCCGGTGAGGGCGATCCGATCCGGGTCGAGCAGGATCGTGGCATCCAGGCGGAGCGCCTGCTGGTCGGTGTCGAAGGCGAGCTTGCTGTCGCGGACCGAGCCGATGCGTTCGCCCATGAGCTGCACCGGCGCGCCGGTGGCGAGCGTCCCGGTCGGCTTGTCGAAGGTGACGCGGTAGGCGACCGCGTCCGGCGGCGGCACGTTCTCGGCGGCGTCGCGGCTCTTGTAGAGCTGAAAGCCGGCGTCGGGCGGGCTTTGCGGTCTCGCCTCGGCCGCCGGCGGCGTCTCGAAGGCGACCGCGCCCTCGATCAGGGCGGAGATGGACGGCACGCTCAGGCTCGCGCCATCCCCTGTGGAGAGCCGCACCGCGCTCGCATCCCAGAACAGCGTGCCGGGGTGCACCAGGCGGTCATAGGGCGACCGCACGAAGGCCGTGATCTCAACACCGCGGTCGTGGTCCACGAGCTTGTAGCCTTGCACCTCGCCGACCTTGAGGTTGCGGTAGTAGATCGGCGAACCTCGGTTGAGGGAGTCGAGCCGTTCGGCATGAAGCTCGAAGCTGGTGCCGTCGGCTTCCGCCTTCAGCACCGGCGGCTCGACGAGGCCGGTGAAGCGGTGCGCGTTCGCGCCGGGCTTCGGGTCGATGCCGATGTAAGGGCCTGAGATCAGCGTCCTGAGCGCCGAGAGATTCGAGATGCTGAGATTCTGGCCGGCGATCCAGAACCGCGTGCCGGGGCCGAGATGCTTGTCCAGGTCGGAATGCAAGGCGAGGGTCACGTCCACGTGCCGCAGATCGGGCTGCAACGCGACGGCGGTGACCTCCCCGACCGCCATGTCCTCATACATGACCTTGGTGTTGTTCGCGCTCACGCCGCCGGCGGTGTCGAACGTGACGGTGACGGAGGGGCCTTGGCCGGCGATATCCTGCAGGATGAGCCAAGCGACGATGATGATCGCCACGGCGGGCACGGCCCAGATCCAGCCCGGCCACCATCTCCGGACCCGCTGGACGGCACTGCGCGTGGGCGCGGGAGGCTCGTCGTGCAGCGGCTCGTCGTTCAATGGGCGTCCTCCCCTGCGTCCTACATGCCCTGCGGATCGAACGCGTGGGCGGCAAGGATGGTTGCCACGACCACGGTGCTGTCGGGCGTAGTGGTCGGACGCCGTGCTGCGCACCCGCCGCGACGAACCCGGTTGCAACGGTTGGCGTTCACGTCGGATATCCGCCAGCAAGGGAGCGTTGGGGTCGGACGATGTTGATCGCGTGTCCCGACTGTGCCGCCATCCAGCAGCTGCCGCCGCCCCCCGAGCGGGGGCGGCTGGAATGCTGGCAATGCGGGAGTGTGCTGGAGACGACGACGGGGCGCAGCCTGGATGCAGCGCTGGCGTGCGCAGTCACGACGCTGCTGCTGCTGGTGCCGGCGAACCTCATGCCCATCATGACGGTGCACGTGGCGGGGATCATTGATTCAACGCATCTCGGCTCGGGCCTGCTCACCGCCTGGCGGCAAGGCTGGCCGCTGCTGGCGATCGTGATGGGCTTGCAGGGCGTGGTCCTGCCGTTCGTGCGCTTCGGCCTCCTTTCCGTCACGCTCGCCGCGATCCGGTTCGGCGTCCGCGGCGGCTGGGTGGGTCCCGCCTTCCGCTTCTCCGAGAAGCTTGACCTGTGGGCCATGGTGGACGTGCTGCTGATCGGTGCGGGCATCGGTTACGGGCGCGTGGCCTCGCAGATTCCGGTGCATATCGGCGCGGGCGGCTGGTGCTTCGTCGTCGCGGCGCTGATGACGATGGTGACGCGCGCGAGCCTGGAGCGGCGGGCCGTCTGGCGATCCCTGGCGGTGCCGCCCGAGCAGGCGGGGGCCGACGCGATCTCCTGCACGAGTTGCGACCTGGTGCTGCCGCCCGAGGCGGAGGGCCGGCGCTGCCCGCGCTGCGCGGCGCCGATCCACCGACGCCGCCCGTTTGCCCTGGTGCAATGCACGGCGCTGGTGCTGGCGTGCTGGGTCCTGATGCCGGTCGCCTACGGGTACCCGATGAGTGCGCTCTGGGAGCTGGGCGAGCCACAGCCGCACACGATCATCGACGGCATCATGCTGTTGTTCGAGCACGGGTTTTGGCCGTTCGGGGCCATTCTCATCGTGGTTTCGGTGATGGTTCCGTTCGCTAAGCTGATCAGCCTCTCGTGGTTCCTGGTGGCAATCCACCGCCGCTCATCCTCGCGGCTGCGCCAAAGGACCTGGTTGTATCGTTTCATCGACGAGGCCGGCCGGTGGTCGAACCTCGACCCGTTCGCGGTGATGATCTTCGCCCCGATGGTGCAGTTCGGCCAGCTCGCGCATATCAACATCATGCGCGGCTCGCCGCTTTTCCTATCGACCGTCGTGCTCTCGATGGTTGCGACGCGCGTGTTCGATCCGCGCCTGATGTGGGACGCGGCCCAAGTGGGCGGCGGGACGGTTCCGGGCCGCGGCGCTGGTGCAGGGGGGACACGAGGCCGGACGACAAGGCGAGCGATCCCTGACGCTGGAGTCGGCATGGCAAGGGTTTCCCATCGAGGCGTTGCGGTTGGGCGGCATCACCGATCCGGCAGCCGGTGGCGCAACGGCCTCCGGCACGTCATCGCGGCGTTCGCCGGCGACCATGATCTCTGGAGCGTCTCGGCCGGGGTCGCCTACTACGCCTGGTATGCGGCGGTCTTCGGGGTGGTGTTCCTGGTCTCGCTCTATGGCCTGGCGGCGGATCCCCGGACGGTCCGCACCGAGATCGAAGGGCTGAACGGGGCGCTGCCTGCCGAGGCGGTCCAGTTCCTGGCCGGTCAGATGCAGGCCGTCGCCTCGGCGCCGAACCTCCAGCTCAGCACCAGCCTGGGCTTCTCGTTCCTGGTCGTGCTCTGGTACGCCCGCTCGGCCGTCGCCACGCTCATCGCGGCGCTCAACACCGCGTTCGGAACCCGCGAGAAACGAAACTTCCTTCGTCTGCAAATCGTCACCTTCACGTTGACGGCGGGGGCCGTCGGGTTCGTCACCACCGCGGTGGCAGTGGCGTTGCTCGTCCCGGCGGCTGCCGCCGCCTGGACCGCCGACCCGACGATGAAGGCAGCGATCTCCAGCGCCCGCTGGCCAGTGCTGGCGATCTTGATGTGGCTTGCGCTAGCGACGCTCTATCGGTTCGCGCCCTGCCGCACGAAATCGCATTGGCGGTGGGCGAGCGGCGGTGCGCTGGCAGCGACGGCGCTCTGGGTACTCGGCTCCGCGGGCTTCTCGTACATCGTCGCCAATTTCTCCTCCAACAGCGTGGCCTTCGGCGCGCTCAGCGCGGTGCTCGTCATGCAGACATGGTTCTACATCACCGCCCTCGCAGTCCTGCTCGGCGCCGCGCTGAATGGCGAGGCGGAACGCCAGACGACCGCGGCCGGGGCCGAGCGGCAGACTAGGCGGCGGACCGGATAGCGCCACCGCGCGCAGCCCACAGCGCCGCGGCCATCGCATCAGCGTCTTCAGGCGTCGCAGCCCGGCCGAGCGCGAGCAGCGCCAGGCCGAGCGTCGCTTGCACCGTTGCCATGGCGCCCGTGGGCTGTGCGTCGCCACGCCAGACGGCGGCAAGCAGCGCCACGTCCCCAAGTTCGGCCAATTCCGTCGAGAGGGCAGGGAAGGCGACCTCCGCCCGCCCGGCACGCGCGTCCCAGAGATGGCCGACCGCCGCCTTAGTTGCGTTGCGCTCCGCCTCGCCGCCCCCGCCCTTGAGCACGAGCAGCCGCGGTCGGCCAAGCCGCTCGGCGACGCCCATATGGACGGCGAGGTAGGCCGGGTGGAACACCCCGTCCACGCCCGCGGGGGCGCCCGCCGGATCGAGCAGGCGCACGACCGTGTTCACAGGTGACCGCAGACCGAGCAGTCCGCGCAGCTCCAGCAGTCGGTCGAGCGCGGGCAGGACTCGGTCGAGCGGCAAATAGGCAAATCTCGCGTGAGCGAGTTGCTCCTCCGCCTCAGCGACGCTGCTGGCGGGCCTAATGCCGAGCGCCTCCAGCGCCTCCGGCACGCCGACGCCGCCGGAGAAGCGATTAGTTCCGTGCATGAGCACAGGCACGCCCGCCCGCGCCAGTGCTAGCGCCGCGAGCAGGAACCACGGTGCCCCGCGCGTCCGCCCGGCGCCGTAGCTCGGCCAATCGAGCGCTGCCCCGAGCGAGGCCGGCAGCCCAGCCGCCTCCCGGGCCGCCTCGACCAGGCCCGCGATCTCGTCCGCGTCCTCGCCGCGGTAGCGCAGGAGCATGAGGAAGGCGCCGAGCTGCACCGGGTCCACCGCGCCCCGAAGCACGAGCGCGAACGCCTCCCGAGCCTCCTCGCGCGTCAACGCTCGTGAACGCCCTGGCCCGCGCCCAAGGGTGGCCACGAACTCGGCGAAGCGCGCCTGCTCCGGTGTCAAGCGGCCTCTCGCTGCGCCGCCTCGCCGTGCAGCGCCACGACACGGCCGATCAGCACGATTGTCGGCCCCGTCATCCCCGCCGCCTCCAGCGCGTCGGCCAGGTCCGCGAGCGTACCGAACAGGCGGCGCTCGCCGGGTCGCGTCGCATTCTCCATGGCGACGGCCGGCGTGCTGCCGGGCAGCCCCGCGTCCATCAGCCGCCCGGCGACCGCGCGCAGCGTGCGGCTCGCCATGTAGGCGGCAACCGTGCCCTCGCCGCTCGCCAGCGTGCGCCAGTCGAGGCCCGGCACGTTGCCGTCGCTCCCGTGGCCTGTGACCAAGTGCAGCGAGCGCGCCACGTCGCGGTGCGTGAGCGGGATGCCCAGGCGCGCGGCCGCGGCGCAGGCAGCGGTGACGCCGGGGATCACCTCAACGGGCACGCAAGCGGCCCGGAGCGCGTCCAGCTCCTCGCCGCCGCGGCCGAACACGAATGGGTCGCCACCCTTGAGCCGGACGACATGCGCGCCGGCGCGGGCGTGCTCCAGGATGAGCGTGTTGATCGCGGCCTGGCTCATGGCATGACGGCCGCAGCGCTTGCCCACGTTGATTCGCCGAGCGTCGCGCCGGGCGAGGTCGAGGACGGCGGGTTCGACCAGCGCGTCGTAGAGCACCACGTCGGCCCGCTTCAGCGCGCGGACGGCGCGCAGCGTGAGCAGCTCCGGGTCGCCCGGCCCGGCGCCGACCAGGCTCGCGCGTCCCTGCACAGGCGCCTGGCCGCGCAGCCGTGCCGCGATCAGCCGCTCCGCCTCCTCCGCCTCGCCCGCAAGGGACGCCTCGGCCTCAGGTCCCTCCATCACCGCGTCCCAGAACCGGCGCCTCGCATCGCGGCCTGGCAGCGCCGCCGCGACCCGCTCGCGCCACGCCCGGCACAGCCGCGCCAGCGCCGCATAGCCCGGCGGAACCGCGGCCTCCACCCGGCCGCGCAGGTCGCGCGCGAGCGCCGGCGCAGCACCCCCCGTCCCGATCGCGACCTGCACCGGGCCGCGATCCACGATGGCGGGCACGATGCAGTCCGAGATCGCAGGCTTGTCCACCGCGTTGACGAGAACGCCGGCCGCCCGCGCGAGGGCGACGGCGCCTCGGGCCTCGGCGATATCATCCAGCGCCACGATGCAGAACCGCGCCCCCGCTAGATCCTCGGCCAGCGGCGCGCGCCGGTGCAGCGCGAAGCCGCGCTCGGCCGCAAGCGCTGCCATGTCCTCCCCCGCGTGCTCCGCGAAGACGTGCAGCTCGGGCCGTGCGCCGAGCAGGAGCCGCGCCTTGGCCACCGCCTCCTCGCCGCCGCCGACGAGCACGACGCGCTCACCATCGAGCCGCAGGAAAACAGGGAAGTAGCCAGGCTCAGCCGGCAGGCGCTCTGACATCGCGGAGGATCCTCTCCAACTCGGGGACGCACGAGCCGCAACCCGTGCCAGCGCGCACGGCATCGCCCAGCTCGCTGACTGTGCGCAACCGATGAGTGATGGCGGCATGACGGATCGCGTTCAAGCCCACGCCGAAGCAGGCGCAGACGCGCGGCCCTTCATCCATCATATCGGTGCGCGACCGCCCGGCGAGAAGGGCGCATCGCACCCCGTCCGGCACCGTCTCGCCCAGCAGGGGCAGCAGCGCTTCCACTGCCGGCAGCGCCGCAGGATCGCGAGCCGTGAACAGGCAGGCGTCGAGCCTGCCCTCTATGAGTGCTGCGACGCGCAGTACGCCGCGCGCCGGGTCGGCCGCCTCAAGCCGCTCGGCGCCGGGTGCGTCCAGCAGCAGGTCGGCAAGATGCGCGAGATCGGCGCCACGGGGCAAAGGACGCAGCCCGGCGAGCCGGAAAAGCTGTCCGGTTTCCACCGGGACGCGGACCCAGTGGCACGCATCCGCGAGCCGTCCGCCGCGGCGCCGGAGCAGCAGGCCGTGCCAGTCCGCCTCAACGGCGCTCACGCGCGCGGGCGTCGCCTTCAACTCCGGCTGGCCCGAGGGGGGATCGAGCCGCGCGCCAACGGTGCGGGCGATGGGACCGGACTGCGAGAACTGGTCGGTCCAATGCATCGGCACGAACACTTCGCCGCGCCGCTGGGCGTAGGTCGGCTCGGCACGAAGCAGCGACGCACCCTCGGCGGTCTCGATGCGCGCCAGCCCCCCCTGGTAAGGCCGAGCCGTGCGGCGTCATGAGGGTTGATCGCTAGGAGCGGCTCCGGCGTGTGCGCCATGAGCGCGGGAACCTGCCCGGTGCGCGTCATGGTGTGCCACTGGTCGCGGACACGGCCCGTATTGAGCAGGAACGGCATCTCGCCCTGGTCCGGTCGGCCCTGGTAGGGCGTGGGCACGACGCGTGCCCGCCCGTCCGCGGTCGCGAAGCCGCCGCGCGCGAAGAGCCGCCCGCCCTCGGCGGCGCTCCCGGCGGGACAGGGCCAGCGCACCGGCTCCAGCGCGTCGTAGGCTGTGTCATCAAGGGCGGCGAGGGCGGAGATGTCGAACAGGCGGCGTCCCTCGTTGGCCACGCCCGAGAGCGCGGCGTGCTCGCGGAACACGGATGCGGGGCCGTCCCAGGCGAAGGCGCCATGCCATCCCATGCGGCGGCCGATCTCGGCAAACATCCACCAGTCGGGCTTGGCCTCGCCTGGCGCTGCGCGGAACGGGCGCTGGCGGCTGATGCGTCGCTCGGAGCTGGTCACGGTGCCGCTCTTCTCGCCCCAGGATGCGGCGGGGAGCAGGACTTTGGCGTGGGCGGTGGTGTCCGTTTCCCAGCAATCGCTCACGACGACGAAGGGGCAGGCGGCCAGCGCCGCGCGCACGCGGTCGGCGCGGGGCAGGGTCGCCGCCGGGTTCGTGGCGGCGATCCAGAGCGCCTTCACGCGCCCGCCCAGCACCGCGTCGAACAGCTCAATGGCCTTGAGGCCGGGCTTCGCCGTGAGGTTCGGTGCCTGCCAGAAGCGGCGCAGCGCCTCGACCTCCCCTGGCTCGTTCCAGCGCATATGGGCGGCGAGTTGGTTCGCGAGGCCGCCCACCTCGCGCCCGCCCATGGCATTGGGCTGGCCTGTGACGCTGAACGGCCCCATGCCGGGCCGGCCGATACGGCCCGTGGCAAGGTGGCAGTTGATGATCGCGTTCACCTTGTCCGTTCCCGCCGACGACTGGTTGACGCCTTGGGAGAACACGGTGAGCGTGCGCTCCGTGCGCGCGAACAGGTCGTAGAAGGTCTCCACCGCCTCGGGGTCCACGCCGCACTCCTCGGCGACGGCCTCCGGCGAGGGCGCGTCGCGCTGGGCAATGGCGAGCGCCTCGTCGAGCCCCGTCGTGTGCCGGGCGGCCCAGGCGTGGTCGAGAGCGCCGGCATCGTCGAGATAGGCGAGCAGGCCCTGGAACAGGATCACGTCCGTGCCGGGTGCGAGAGGCAGGTGCAGGTCGGCCATCTCGGCGGTGGCGGTGCGCCGCGGGTCGAGCACGACGACCTGAGTGCCCCGCGCGGCGCGGGCGGCTTGCAGGCGCTGATGGAGCACGGGATGGCACCAGGCCGTGTTGCTGCCCACGAGCACGACCAGGTCCGCCGCCTCCCAATCCTCGTAGATGCCCGGAACCACGTCCTCTCCAAAGGCGCGGACATGCCCGGCGACGGAGGACGCCATGCAGAGGCGGGAGTTGGTGTCTATGTTGCCGCTGCCGATGAAGCCTTTCATCAGCTTGTTGGCAACGTAGTAGTCCTCGGTCAGGAACTGGCCGGAGACGTAGAACGCCACGCTGTCCGGCCCGTGCGCGGCGATGGTCTCCTGGAAGCGGCTGGCGACGAGATCGAGCGCCGCGTCCCAACTCGCCTCGCGACCGCTGATGCGCGGCCGGAGCAGGCGGCCGGCATCGCCCAGCGTGTGCCCGAGCGTCGCGCCTTTGGAGCAGAGGCGTCCGCTGTTCGACGGGTGCGCCGGGTCGCCCGAGATGGTGCCGTCGGCGCGCGCGAGCACGCCGCAGCCGACGCCGCAGTAGGGGCAGGTCGTGCGGACCGGGGCGGTCATGGCTTGCCTGCCGGGCTGATCGTGCACACGATATGAGGGTGGAGTTCGAGTGGGACGAGCGCAAACGGATCAGCAACCTCGCCAAGCACGGGGTGGATTTCCGGGATGCGGTGCGGCTGGACCTGAACGCGGCAGTCATCTTCGAGGACCAACGGCGAGACTACGGCGAGATACGGTTCGTCGCTTACGCTCTGCTCGACAGAGAGGTGCACACAATGGTGTTTACTGACCGTTTCGGACGGATGCGCGTCATCAGCCTGCGGCGGGCAAACAGCAAGGAGATCAAGCGCTATGAAGCGGAAGCTGATATACCCCACGCCAGAGGAGGAGGAGGCGATCAACCGCGGGATCGCGAGTGATCCCGACAATCCAGAGTGGACCGACGAGGACTTCGCCCGGGCGCGCCCATTCTCGGAGGTCTTCCCAGAGCAATACGCCGAGTGGGTCCGCAGCCGCGGCCCGCAGGAGGCGCCGATCAAGGAGCGCATCTCGCTGCGCCTCGACCGCGACGTGCTGCAGGCGCTCCGGGCCGGCGGCCGTGGCTGGCAGGGCCGCGCCAACGCCGCCCTGCGCAAGGCCGTCCTCGGCGAATAGGTCACGCCGCCCACCATCAGCAGGACGCGCTGCCCATCCAGCCGCACGGCCACACGCCGTACGCACCCCTCGTCCGGCGCCTCCGCCTCGCCACTGAGCGAGCGCGACAACCCAGCCGTGGAGCGGGCAGGTCACGCTCTCGCCGTGCACGATGCCTTGGCTCAGCTTCCCCGCCTTGTGCGGGCAGCGGTCGTCGAGGGCGAACACCCGGTCCGCCGCCGTGCGGAACACGGCCACGTCGCCCCGCGGCGTCGTGACCGTGCGCGCGCCGAGGCGGGGGATCTCGTCGAGGGTGCCCACGTCGCGCCAGAGCGCAGGAATCCCACCGTCCATCACTCGACCTCCGCGAGCGCCCGGAACTCGTGCGCCTCAGCACCCCCGGCGCGCTCGGCCCAGGGGTCGCGCTGCACGTGGGCCTGGCTCTCCAGGAAACGGTCGCGCAGGTGACGGCGCTCGTCAGCGTCCTCCACCACGCGCGCGCGGATGCCCTCCAGCCCGACCCGCTCGACCCAGTGCGCCGTGCGCTCCAGGTAGTGCGCCTCCTCCCGATACATCTGCAGGAACGCCGCGCAGTATTCCAGCACCTCATCCGCTGTCGCGACCTTGCAGAGCAGATCCGTCACCCGCACCTTGACGCCGCCATTGCCCGCGACGTGCAGCTCCCAGCCGCTGTCCACGGCGATCACGCCGAAATCCTTGATCGTGGATTCCGCGCAGTTGCGTGGGCAGCCGGAGACCGCGAGCTTCACTTTGTGCGGCGTCCAGCTCCCCCAAGCCATGCGCTCCAACGTGATCCCGAGCCTCGTCGAGTTCCTGCACGCCGAACCGGCACCATTCCGAGCCGACGCAGGTCTTCACCGTGCGCAGCGCCTTCCCGTAGGCGTGGCCGCTGACCATGCCGGCCTTGTTCAGGTCCGCCCAAACCGCGGGCAACTGCTCCTTCCTCACCCCCAGGAGGTCGATGCGCTGCCCGCCCGTGACCTTCACGGTCGGGATCGCGTAGCGGTCCACCACGTCCGCGATGGCGCGCAGCTCGGCCGCGTTGGTCACGCCGCCCCACATGCGGGGGATCACGGAGTAGGTGCCGTCCTTCTGGATGTTGGCGTGGGCGCGCTCGTTGATGAACCGGCTCTGGGCATCGTCCCGGTATTCGCCGGGCCACGCGCAGAGCAGGTAGTAGTTGAGCGCCGGGCGGCAGGACGCGCAGCCGTCCGGGCTTTTCCAGCCGAGTGCCGCGCGCACCGCGGGCGCGGTCTTGAGCGCCTGGTCGCGGATGGCCGCGCGGACCGCATCGTGGCCGTGCTCGGTGCATCTGCACATCGGCTTGACCTTGGGCGCAGCCGAGTAGGCATCGCCCGCAGCGTGGGCGAGGAGCTGCTCGACGCTGCACGTGCAGCTCCCGCAGGACGCGCTCGCCTTCGTCCGCGCGCGCACCTGATCGAGCGTGGTGATCCGATGTTCCTTGATCGCGGCCAGGATCCTGCCCTTGGAAACGCCGTTGCAGCCGCAGATCTCCGCCGTGTCCGGCAGCGCCTCGACACCCGCCGGCCCGTCACCGCCCGGCGCCGGGCCGAACACCAGCGTGTCACGCTGGTCCGCCACCGAGGCACCCGACTGGATCAGGTCGAAGTAGAACGCGCCGTCCCTCGCCTCGCCGTAGAGCACGGCGCCGATCAGCCGGTCGTCGCGCAGCACGAGGCGCTTATGGACGCCACGCGCCGCGTCGCGGAACACGATCTCCTCCGTGCCCCCGTCTTCTGCGCCACCGTCGCCCAGGAAATCGCCCGCCGAGAACATCTCAACGCCCGTGACCTTCAGCCGCGTCGCCGTGGCGCCGGGTTGGAAGAGCGTGTCCCCGGCCCCTGTCACCGCGTCCGCGAGCACCCGCGCCTGCTCCCATAGCGGGGCCACCAGCCCGAACACCTGGCCGCGATGCTCGACGCACTCGCCGACGGCGTAGATCGCCGGGTCGCTCGTGCGCAACTGGTCGTCCACGCGTACGCCGCGGCCGCAGGCGAGCCCAGCCTCCTTGGCGAGCGCCATGTTGGGGCGGATGCCGACCGCCATAGCGACGAGGTCGGCCGGCAGCACCCGCCCGTCCGCGAGACGCACAGCCTCGACGCGGCTCTCCCCCACGAACGCTTCCGTGTTCGCGCCCGTCACCACCCGGATGCCGCGCCGCTCCAAGTCCGCCGCGAGCAGGCCCCCGCTCACCGGATCGAGCTGCCGCTCCATCAGCGTCGGCATCAGATGGACGACCGTGACCTGCATTCCGCCGCGCGCGAGACCGTAGGCGGCCTCCAATCCGAGCAGCCCGCCGCCGATCACCACGGCCGAGCCGCCGCCCCTTGCGCAAGCCTGGGCGCAGGCCGTCTGCATCGCTTCCACGTCCGCGAGGTCACGGAACGTCACGATACCCGGCAAAGCCTTGCCGGGTAGCGGCAGGACGACCGGATTCGACCCGGTCGCGAGCAGGAGCACGTCATACTCCCGCACCAGCCCGGACGCGCTCCGCACCTGCCGCGCCGCACGGTTGATCTCCACGACCGGCTCGCTGGTGAGAAGCTCGATGCCGCGATCCGCATACCAATCGCGATCATGGGTCACGATATCAGCGAACTGCTTCTCCCCGGCCAATACCGGAGAGAGCATGATGCGATTGTAGTTCCCGTGCGGCTCGGCGCCGAACACGGTGACTTGGTAATCGTTCGGCGCGCGGGCCAGGATCTCTTCGAGCGCACGCACGCCGGCCATGCCGTTGCCGACCAGCACGAGGCGCTGGCGGCCCAAGGGCGCGCCAAAGGGCGCGAGGGGAGTGATCATGTTCATCGGTTCATCCCCCCTCAAACCCGCGCCGCGCCGGCCGCAGCGCCCCACGTCGTGCGCCACCGTCGCCGCACGCCCGTGATGCCGACCAGCGCCAAGGCCGCGAGCAGCGCGAACACCAGGAACCCGGTGCCGTAGCCTCCCGTGAGCTGCTTCGAGTATCCGAGGCTGGACGCGAGATAGAACCCGCCCACGCCGCCCGTCATGCCCACGAGACCCGTCATCACCCCGATCTCGCGCCCGAACCGCTGCGGCACGAGCTGGAACACCGCGCCGTTGCCCATGCCCAGCGCCAGCATCCCGACGATGAACACCGGCAGCGCGAGCCAGATCGTGGACAGCCCCGTGCTGATCGCAGCGAAGGCGCAGGCCGCCACCGCGTAGAGCGCCGTCAGCGCCCGCGCGCCACCCACGCGGTCCGCAACCGCCCCGCCGACCGGCCGCACCATGGAGCCCGCGAATACCACCGCCGCCGTGCAGTAGCCCGCCACAATGGGCGACAGGCCATACTGGTCGTTGAAGTAGATCGTCAGCGACGATGCGAGGCCGACGAAGCCGCCGAATGTCACGCTGTAGAAGGCCATCAGCCACCAGGCATCAGCCGATCCGCAGCAGCCGCCCGTAATCGGCGAGGCGCTTGGGCGGCGGCGCGTTCGGGCTGTCCTTCGCGAGCGCCGTGAAGAGGGCGAGCGTCGCGACGAGCGGGATGGCGTCCAGCCCGATCACGTTCTCCCACCCCACCATCTTGGCAAGGCCCGGCGCGAACAGAGCGGCCAGCACGGTGCCCGAGTTGCCCGCGCCCGCGATCCCGAGCGCCTTCCCCTGGTGCTCCGGCGGATACCAGCTCGACGCGAGCGGCAGCGCCACCGCGAACGACGCGCCGGCGAGGCCCAGCACGAGGCCGAGCATCAGCACACCCTCGTAAGAGTGGATGCCGACGCCCCACGCCGCGAGCAGCCCGGCGATCACCACGACCTGCGCGCCGATGCCGACCCGCTTGGCCCGGAACCTGTCCACGAGGAGACCGAGCACGACCCGCAGCGCCGCCCCGGCCAGCACCGGCACGGCGACCATCAACCCTTTCTGCGCATGGTTGAAATGAAGCTGCGCGCCGACGGCGACGCCGAGGGGTCCGAGCAGCACCCAGGTCATGAAGCTGAGGTCGAAGTAGAGGAACGAGGCGAAGAGCGTGGGCATGTGCCCCGCTTTGAGGAAGTCCCTAGTCGCCATGGATCGCGCTCCGCGGCCCGCTGCGAGTGGCCGCTGGCCGGCCGTCATTGGCCTGCCGAGGAGAGGTCGGGGCCTGCACCCCGATGAAGGCCGGCACCCGCCATTGCGTGCCGCCTGCGGCGTTGGTCCGGCCGCGCCTTCGCTGATGCAAACAGGGTGCCACAGCCTCTGATCGCTTTCTGCTCGGGACAGGAGTGTGCGCCGCAGCAATATGCCCAATAAACAGGCGTAAAATGCACATAGCTTGACCATTACACGTTCAGAGACAGTGATCGATCGGAATTCGCCTACGTCAGTGGCATAACTAACTCGGCGCTGCCCCGGCACACCGCGCGGGCGAGGACGTTTGGTTGCGTATCGAGCCAACCCCAGCGCTGGAGCTGGGTTGCGTACCACGTCGCGTCCGACACGGGCGGATAGCCTGCCGTGCCGACCCTGAAGCGCGGCCGCGCGCTCCGCTCCCCGCGCAGCGCCGCGAGTGTCGCATCCTCGGGAAGGCGCAGCGGCGGCCCGGCGAGCAGCGCCGCGTAAGTCAGCGTGCTCGCTTCCGTGTCGCACAGCGTCCCGGCCGCGTGCAGGGCGCGTATGAGGGCGTTCAACTCCTCTACGTGCGGCACGGCCCACCTCTCGGCGACAGCGAGGCACTTCTCGACGTGCCCCGGTCGTATCTGCTCGGTCCCGAGCACCATCTGCCCGGCGCCGCGCAGTGCCGCCTCGTCGCCCCAGGGCGCGCCTGCGCAGAAGCCGGCGATCCGCCCAGCCGCCAGCGCATCCACGACTTCCGCCGGCGGGATCGCGACCAGCTCAACGTCACGGTCTGGGTCCACGCCACCCGAGGCCAGCCAGTCGCGCAGGAGCAGGGCGTGGGTCGAGAAGGCATGGACGACGGCGAGCCGCGGCGGAACGGGCTGGAGGCGCACCCAAGCCTTGAAGCGCAGGGCGATCTGTGCCGGCATCGCGGCCGATCCCGCGGCCGTCGCTGCCGCCGCGGGACCGAGCACGACGCTGTTGCCTCCTTCGCTGAGCGCCATAGGCACGAGCAGCCGCGTCCGCGGTCCGCGCAGTCCGGCCACCGCGGCCAGTGCCAAGGGTGGCAGCATCACCGCCGCGTCGAGCGCGCCGAAGGCCAGCTTGTCCGCGACGTTCGACCAGGACGGCTCCACGTTGATCTGCACGTCGAGACCTTCCGCGGCGAACAGCCCTTGCCGCTCCGCCACGAGCGCGGGCAGGCTGTCCGCGAGCCGCAGCATGCCGAGTCTGCACCGTCACGCCTGTTCCTCCCGCTCACGCAGCAGCCGGGCTGCAATGTCCACGATCCGCTCCCCGCGGCGCATCGCCTGCCGCTGCAGCCAGCGATAAGCGTCCGGCTCGGCGATTCGCCGGTCCCGGATCAGCGCCGCCTTCGCGCGTTCGACGACTTGCCGCTCCGCGAGCCGCGAACTCGGCGGCCTGCAGCTCTTCCGCCATCTCCCGATGTCTCCGGAACAACGCGACGGCGGCGCGCAGCAGCGGTCGGACATCCGGGGGCGCCATGCCCGCGATGTTGTAGGAGCAGACGCCAGCCGCGATCGCCTCTTCCATGAAACCCGGATCGTCCTCATCCACGAAAAGCACCACCGGCCGCGGCACGCTTGCCGACACCCGGCGCAGCCCGTCGAGCGCATCGCGGTCCGGGAGGGCCATGTCCACGAGCACCACGTCTGGCTGATGCCGGGCAACGGCCTCCGGCAGCGAGGTGCCAGGTGACAGGTGCACTACATCGAGCAAGGGGTCCTCCGCGAGCGCCCGCGCGAGGTCCCATGCGCGCGCCGTATCCTTGTCCGCCAAGAGAACCTTCACTCGCGCACTGCCTAGCCGCCTTTCGCCATGCTCCCTCAAGCAAGCGATGCGCCAGTCCAGGAACGGCGATGCATCCGGTGCGTTCGTTCGCTGGCCGTCGCCTGAGCCTATCGAGGTGTCCTATGCGCGTTCCCGTTCTCATCCTCGCCGCCGTCCTGGCTCTTCCCGCGGCTGCGCAGCAGACCGGCGCTGGCGGGCAGGGAAAGCAGACGGGCCAGAACCTGCGATCCTTCACGATCGAGAACAACAGCAAGACCCCCATCGCGAGCGTGAAGCTGCTCTCGACGAACGGCGGGCAGCCTCTGTTCCAGACCAGCAACCAGATCCAGCCCAACGAATCCGCTGAGGCGCAGGTCGGGCGCGATCAGTGCCTTGCCGAGGTGGACGTAGCGTTCAAGGGAGGCCGCACTTTGCGCTCCACGGGGCTGAACGACTGCAAGATGACGCGAGTGTCGGTAGGCGACCAGGGGATCAAGCTGGAGAGCGCCGCGGTGCACTGAGGGAGGCGCCGAGAGGTTCCCATAGGCCGATAGAGGAAAATCCTGCCCTTGTTCACGGCCCATTAAGGGCTTTGCGTCAGAGTGTCCTTACGCCCGCCAAAACGGGGACGTGGACAGCAACTCTCGGATAGCAAGGGTAAGACACCATGTCTCTGAACTCAGTCAATACGAACATGGGCGCGATGGTCGCGCTCCAGTCGCTCAACATGACCGAACCAGCAGCTGCAAGCGACGCAGAAGCAGATCAGCACCGGTTACCGCGTCGCCGATGCGACGGACGATGGCGCGACCTACGCCGTCGCCCAAGGCGTCCGTTCGAACGTGGCCGCGCTGACCAGCGCCAACCAGCAGCTCCAGAATGCCTCGGGCCTGGTCGGTACCACGTTAACCGGCCTGAACAGCATCTCCACGATGATGACCACCGTGCAGGCCACGCTGATCAAGCTGGCCGACGGCAACGTTCAGGGCAGCCAGCGCACGCTCGAATCGTCGCAGTTGAAGAGCGAACTTTCCGATATCAAGAACTACATCACCGACTCTAACTACAATGGCAAAACCCTCATAGGCAACTTCGGTGCTACGCCGGCAGGGTATGGGAATGTCTCTGTCGTCCGCAACGAGCAGGGCTCGAGCTACACCGTAGCCACGACCAACGCATCTGCGTTCTACAACGCGCTGACCAGCCTCAGCACATCTACGGGCACAACGCAGATCAGCGCTGCCGTCGCCGCGCTCGGCACGGCGAGGTGCTTTCACCACGACGTCAAACAACGTCAATGCGGCGCTGAGCAGATACGGCAATGCATCCAACTACTTGACCTCCCAGGTCACGTTCAACAGCCGACCGTATTGACTCCATGAACGCTGGGATGGGTGCGTTGATTGACGCGAACCTGAGCCAGGAGGCTGCGAACCTGCAGGCACTGCAGACTCGCCAGCAGCTCGGCACCCAGGCGCTGAGCCTCGCGAACCAGGCACCGAACAGCCTGCTCAGCCTCTTCAAGTGAACGGCGACCCGGCGGCGACGCCGCCGGGTCCACCCCCGCCCGGAGGAGGCGCATGAGCACCCTGGTTCTCGAACTGCGCCAAGGCGACATGATGGTCGTGAACGGCGCCCCGATTCGCTTCCGCACCCGTGCGCGCCTCGAACTCACGGCGCACGCCCGCTTCCTGTTCGGCAAGCAGATCATGCCTCCCGAGCAAGCGGACAGCCCCGCGCGGCGCCTCTACTTTGCGCTGCAATGCGCCTACATCGGCACCGACGAGGAGCGTCCGCGCGGCCTCGCCGCGGCCCGTGATCTCGCGAACGCCTTCAAGGTCGCGACCAGTTCGCCGCTGGCGCGCGACATCATTGAGCGCGCGCTTGCCGCTGCCGAAGCGGACGATTGCTACCAGGCGCTCAAGCTCGCCCGCCGCATCATGCGGCATGAGGACGCCGTCCTTGGCCGCGTCCCCGACAGCAAGGAGGTTCAGTGAACTTGTCCCAGCACGCGGTCCGCGCTTACCGGGTCGCTTCCGAGAGTCGCAACCTGCGGGAGCAGGAGGCGGATGTCTTCCGTCACGCCAACACCATCCTCAACACTGCACGCACGGCCGGCCCGATAGCCCAGACGCGCGCAGTGGCCGACAACCGCCGACTCTGGTCGCTTGTCACACTCCTCGTGAGCGATAGCGAGAACCAGCTTCCTCTTCCCCTCCGCGCCCAACTCGCCTCGCTCGGCGTCGCAGTCCAGCGCGAACTCGGCAAGCCGGAACCCGACTTCGACTTCGTCATCGGCATCAACGAGCACATCGCAGCCGGTCTGTCCGGTCATCCCTGACGCTTGGAGCGGCGTTTCCAAGATGCCGCAGCCGAGCTCGCTCAGAAGGAGCGCAAGATGTCACTCGCAACTGCCAAGCTGCCCGATCCGCTCGCTCTAGCCGCCAAAGCGCGAACCCTGCTCGACCGAGGCCGACCCGGTGCGGCCCGGCCCCTCATCGCGGCGCTACGCCCAGCCGGCGCTGAGGGCGCGGTCGCGGCTGAGATGGAGGCGCGGCTTCTCTTTGCCCAAGGGCGCATGCGCGAGGCCATTGCCGCGTTAGACGCTGGCCTCGAAGAAGCCGGACCATCTCTTGCCATCCATCTGACCCGCGCGGAGCTGCGCTTGTTGGCGGGCGATATCGTAGGCGCGGCCAGTGACGCTGCTGAGGCCGTCATCCTTGCTCGGGACAATGCGACCGCGAAGGCGCTTCTTGGCCGCGCGCTGCTGCAGCTCGGCCGCGCGGCCGATGCAGTGACATGCCTGGACGAGGCGCTTGCGGCACTCCCGCACGCTGCGCCGATCCGGCTCGACCTCGCGGCGGCGCTCGACGCGGTCGCCCGGCCCGAGGCGGCGGAGGCCGTGCTTGCCGCCGGCATAGTCTTGGACCCTCACTGCGCCGCGCTGCATAGCGCAGCCCTGTTGCGTCGCGTCCGTGCCGAGGACTTCACAGGGGCTATCGCCATGGCCGTGACCGCCCGCCGGAACGCCGCACTGGATGCGCGCGGGCATGGGTTGATGGGACATGCTTTGTCCAGCCTGGGCCGTCATGACGAAGCGGCAGATGCTTACGTGGAGGCGCTGAAGCTCGCTCCCGAGGATCAATACACGCGGCATCTCGTGGCCTCTGCCGGGCGCTGCGACGCTGACGAACGGGCACCGCCGGAGTATGTTCGGGTGCTGTTCGACGGGTATGCCGAGCGCTTCGATCATCACCTCATCCGTCTTGGCTACCGAGTGCCCGGCCTGGTGCGTCGCGTGCTCGCGCAGTCCGCCCCTGTGGGTGGCCCGGTGCTTGACCTTGGCTGCGGCACGGGACTGCTCGCCTCAACCTGCAAGGATCTTGCGCCGCTCGACTGGATCGGCGTGGATCTCTCGCCCCGGATGCTCGATGCCGCCCGGTCGAAGACGCTCTACGCCGAGCTGCACGAAGCGGACCTCCTCACCTTCCTCGATGGCGAGACGCGCACCTTCCCGCTCATCCTTGCTGGCGACGTGCTGTGCTACTTTGGTCCGCTCACGTCTCTACTGCGGGCAGTCCAGCAGCGCATGGCGTTAGGTGGCCGATTTGTTTTCACCGTCGAGTGCCTCGCCCCCGGCAAGGAGGCAGCACGCCTCGGCCGCATGGGTCGCTACGCCCACAGCGAAGCACACCTCTTTGCTGCCGCACGCGCCGCCGGGTTGGAGATCGCCTCGCTCGAAAAGGATATGCTGCGCCTCGATGGTTCGGTGCCCGTCCATGGCCTCGTGACTGTCCTAGGAGCGTACAGCATGACACTCATGGAACTTGCGTCCGAGGCAGCGATCGAGGGTGCCAGCCTGCTGGATCGCGGCTTGCCCATGGAGGCGCGGGCGGCTCTAGGCGTAGCTGTCGCAGCGGGCGACCGCCGGCCGACAACACAGCTCAACCTTGCCCTCGCGGAAGACAAGTCCGGCGACATCGAGGCGGCGCGGCGACGCATGTGCCAGGTCGAGGAGGCATATCCGGAGTGGGATGAACCGCCGCTACGCCTTGCCGAGAGCCTGCGCCGGTCCGGCGACTGGCCCGCGACGGAGCGGGCCTATCGCCGTGTCCTGGATCTCAACCCGGCGCGGCTGGAGGCGCTCGTCGCGCTCGGCGCTGGCCTGGTCACGCACGGCCGGCTGGTGGAGGCTCTGCCGCTCCTCGTCCAGGCGTGCGGCCAGCCTGAGTCTGGCTTTGAAGCCTGGCACGCCCTCGGTGTTGCCCACCTCGCGCTGGGCAACGCCGCCCTGGCGGAGGCCGCCCTCGCGAACGCCGCCCGCGCCGCACCAGACCGGCTCGACATCGCCCTGCAGCGCGCTGATGCGGCACTCGCTGCCGGTACCGCCGAGAGGGAACTCGTTCGACTCGAATCAACCGCAGATACCTCGCCCCTCGATCCGTTGCCGCTCCGCGTGCGGGCGCACCTGCTCGCATCCATGGGCCGATTGGAGGAGAGCGTGGACGCGCTGGAGGCTGCGGCCGAGATCGCGCCGGCCAACGTCGAATGCGTGGCAGCTCTCGGCTTCTCCCTAGCTCGCTTGGATCGGGCGGACGAGGCAGAGACCGCGTTGCGCCGCGCCGTGATGCTTGATCCTCTTTGCCAACAGGCTCGCGCCGACCTCGCCGCCGTGCTGATCCGGCGCCTGCACTTCCCCGAGGCTGAAGCTCTCGTCCGCGGCCTGGTTTCCGAGCGCGGCGAAGACGGGCTGCTGCTCGGCAACCTGGCCACCGCGCTCATGGGCCAGGGTCGGCAAGAGGAGGCTATCGCCGTCGCTCGGCGCGCAACGGAAGTGGCCCCAGATGCGATCCAGCCTTGGCGAACCCTCTCGGGCGTGCTGCCCTATCTAGCGAGCGCCGAAGAGCACACGGCCGCCGTTCGCGCCTGCGGGCGGCGCTACTCGCGAGGCGAGCGCGTCGCTTTCGCCAACACGGTGGAGCCCGAGCGGCCGCTGCGGGTCGGCCTGCTCTCGAATGCCTTGCGCACCCATCCCGTCGGATGGCTGACCCTTGCAGGCTGGGAGGCGCTAGACCGGGCTGCGTTCGACCTGGTCTGCTTGGGGACGTATTTGTCCAGCAACGTCTTTGCCCGGCGATTCGCCGCGCGCGCCTTCGCCTGGCACGACACGACAGGCGGCGAAGACGCTGCCATCGCGGCGCTGTGCCGCGAGCAGCGCCTCGACATCGTCGTTGACCTTGGCGGCCATGGAGAAGTCTGGGCGCCTCGCCGTGCTCGCCCATCGCGCCGCACCGGTGCAGGTGAAGTGGGTGGGGTCGCAAGTCGGCAGCAGCGGCCTGCCGGAGATGGACTGGTTCCTGACCGACCGCTGGGAAACGCCGCCCGGCAGCGCCGACCTATACCACGAACGGCTCCTGCGCCTTCCGGACGGCTATGTTTGCTACGAGGCACCCTCCTACGCACCGGACGTGGTGCCCTTGCCCGCTCTCGCCAGTGAGGGTGTCACCTTCGGCTGCTTCAACAACCTCGCCAAGGTCACGCCCGAGGTCATCAGGACATGGGCGGCGATCCTCGCCGCGGTTCCCGGCTCGCGCCTCGTGCTCAAGGCGCCTCAACTCGACGATCCTGTCCTCCTTCCACAAGTCAGCGCACGGCTCGCCTCGGCCGGCCTTGACCTCCGCCGGGTTTCCTTGCGCGGCGCGTCCGCTCACCATGCCCATCTCGCGTCCTACGCCGAGATTGACATCGCGCTCGATCCATTCCCCTACTCGGGCGGACTCTCGACCTGTGAGGCCCTTTGGATGGGCGTGCCGACCATCACCTTGCCAGGCCGCGGCTTCGCGAGTCGGCACACGTTGAGTCATCAGGAGAACGCGGGCCTATCGGGGTGGGCGGCCGCCTCGCCGGACGAGTATGTCACTCTCGCGGTGCGGTGGGCCTCGGACCTCGACGGTCTCGCGGCGCTGCGGGCCGGTCTTCGCGCTCAGGTTGCGGCAAGTCCGCTATGTGACGCGCCTAAGTTCGGCCGCAGCCTAGGTGCCGCGCTCCGCCACGCCTGGCGAACCTGGTGCCAGGAGAACGAGCGAGCGGGATAATCCTCTCAGCTCGGGCGCCAGCCGAATCGTTGCGCCAACCACTGGCGGAGGTCGAGCAGCACCGCGGCGTCCACGGCCGCGAGCGGGGCCGTGCTGGCGACGGCCGCGGCGTCGGCCTCGGCATGAACGCCGAGCCGTGCGGCTGCGGCCTGTGTCGCCGGAGCGGTGGCCGCCTGCGCGCAGGCCCGCCGCCAGAGCGCGACCATGCTCGGGGATGTGAGCGGCGGCAGCACCAGTGCCGTATCGAGTCGTGCCGCAGCGATCGCGGCGCCGAGCGCGGCGAACAGTGGCTGCCGCACCCCCGATGCGAGTCGCTCTCCGGACGTCGGAACCTCAGGGAAGTCCGGGTCGCGACTTAACTCTCCGCCAGCATCACGGTCGCGGAAGGCGAGAACGGGCACGAACCCGGCCTGCGATGCCGCTTCCAGTTGACGTCCTATGTCGCGCCCATGCAGGAGCACGGCGTCCGCATCCGTATAGTCGGGCCGTTCAGGGACGGCTTGGGGGAGAGCACCGATCAGCTCAAGCGTGAGCAGGGCAGGGAGCGCCGGGCCTCCCGGGCTGCCCGCCACCCGCACGACTTGCCCTATCGCGAGCCGCCCGAGCGGCAGTCGGCTCGCGAGCACCAATGGTGTCGTGCCCGCCAACGCCGTTACCCACTGCGCCGCGTTGAACCGTGCCCGTGGGTCGCCGACCAGCCAGGCGAGCGCCGCCGCGCCAGGCAGGAGCAGGACGGCGCCACCGTCCGAAGCGGTGCGCGCCTCGAACTGATTCGCGGCCGTGACACCGTCTGCACCGCCGACGCTCTCGCGCCCGAGTCGGATGCCCGGCGGGAGGGCATGGGTGAGCGCCGGCAGGATCAGGTCCGCCCAAGCCGCGGTCGCACCCTGGGCAGGTCCGGCAATGAGGAGGGTCGCCGCGTCCGGAGCGGCTGCGCGGGCCGCCTGGGCGGCCGTGAGCGCCGCGGCCGTGAGCAGGAGTTGGCGCCGGCTCCACGGCGGAACCGAAAATTGCCAAGGACGAGGCAAAGGATCGGGCATGTGAGCATCCCCTGCACGACGGCCGCCTCTGCCTGGTGGCCTGCCACTCGTGTGACGGTGCCCGCCCGTTGTGTCAAATCCGCAGCAACGGGCCGTCCCGCTTCAATCGTCGTAGGCGACGAGAGCGGCGAACGGCACATCGAGGCGGTTGCGGCCGCGCAGCACGCTCAGTTCAATCAAGGCAGCAGCGGCTGGCACCTCGGCGCCGACCCCGCGCAGCAGCGCGATGCCGGCCGCGAGGGTGCCGCCCGTCGCGAGAAGGTCATCCACGACGACCACCCGGTCGCCTGGGCGCACGGCGTCTGCCTGGATCTCGATGCGGTCCGAGCCGTATTCGAGCGCGTAGTCGAGCGCGACGATGGCGCCCGGCAGCTTGCCGCGCTTGCGCAGCATCACGAAGCCGCAGCCGAGCTTGAGCGCGAGCGGCGCCGCGACGAGGAAGCCGCGCGATTCGATGCCCGCGAGCAGCGTCGGACGGTGCGCGCGGGTCAGGTCGGCGAGCCGCTCCACCGCGAACTGCCAAGCGTCGGCGTCCCGCAGCAGGGTCGAGATGTCACGGAACAGGATGCCGGGCTTTGGGAAGTCCGGAATGGCACGGATGTGAGCCTTGAGGTCCATGGCGTGCGCTGTATCGTGCTCCACCTGGACGGGCAAGACACGGCAGGGTAGTCCCGCGGCGATGGCATCTCCCACGCGGCCTGCATCGCGCACCCTGGTCGCCACGGCCGTGGGGATCGTGCTCGTTCTCGCCTACATCGTTCTCGTCGTCACCCTGCCGGACCTAATGCCGCCGCAGCACTGGGCCGTGCAGGCGCTCTACTGGTGCGTGGCGGGCGTGCTCTGGGTCCTGCCCGCGTGGGCGCTGATGCTGTGGGCAGTCCGGCGGCGGTGAGCGTCCACGTGGAATCGGGGCCCTGATTCACTGCCGCAGGTGACGCAGACCAGAAGCCGCTGGAGGATCACGATCGAGTCGCCGGGCTTCCACGGCGTGTCCGGTTGCGGCAGGGTGCGGCCTATCATCGCGTGAGGATGCACCCCGGATGCAGCGCAGGACCCTTCTCGCCGGCATCGCCGCGGCGACCACCTATGGCTGGCCTTCACTCGCCGCGCCGGCGGGCCTGTCCGAACGCGGACCCGTCGCGTTCCGGCTGCAAGCCCGTGCCCGCTCCGAGCGCCCTCCCATAACGTTTGGTCAAGCGTTCGCGCGCGGGGATGTGCCAGCGGGATCGCTCGTCGCGCTGATCGGCGCGGGCGGCGCACGCATCCCCGTGCAGCAGGACCAGGAGAATCGCTGGCCTGACGGCTCGCTCCGCTTCGCTGCCCTGTCCTTCATCGCGCCCCAGAGCTTCGCAGGCCGCCAGATAACCGCCTACCAGCTTGCAGCTGAGCCGGGCTCGCCGCGTCGCGACGGCATCACGCCTGCGCAACTCGCTCAGGCTACGGACTTCAAGCTCAAGGTGTCCGGCTACGACTACGGCGCGGACACCTTCACGGTGTCTGTCAATGAGGTGCTCGCGACCATGCCGGCGTGGGCCAAGGCCAAGGGCTGGGGCAAGGACCCGCTCGGCGGCTGGGAGATGGTGCGAGCAGGTCCGATCTGCACCGAATGGCGGGTCTGGCGGATGCTCAAGCGCGACGGCGACGGCGCGAGCCATCGCTGGGTCAAGGCCGTGATCTACGTGCGTGCATGGGGAGCGAATGGCCCGTACGAAGTGCTGCCCTCCTTGCGCCAGAGCAATTCCTACGGCCCGCATCCCGCAGGCACGGTGGGCGATACCGGGCCGCAGCGCGGCTACGCCGGCGTTGCCGAGCTCTGGAGCGGCGGCACGCGCCTGTACGCCTGGGGCGGCCCCAATGATCACCGCGCCGCCAGCGTGCCTGCGAGCGCGTTCGATGCCGCGCACTCCTGCCTCACCCCGGCTGCCGGCTTCGCCTTCGGGGCTTGGGCGTTCGCGATTGGCGTGTCCGGGCCGGGTGCTCCGTCGAGCATCCCGCGGAACAAGGCATTCTGGCTCACGCACCCGAGTCCCGAGGGCCACGGGCCGGGCCTCGCCACCACTCGCGCCGACTCGAACAATTCGCCGGGAGATCGTGGCTTCGCTGCTTGGAAGCCCCATGCGCCCGTCGGCCCGAATTCCAAGCTCACCTTTCCGGATGGCAGCGTGCGCTACACCAGCAAGGGCGGCACCACGGGCGCTGTCCCGCCCACCAGCAACGCTCCTGGGGCGAGGGACGGTACGGTGACCTGGGATGTCACCGTGATCCTGTCCTTCGGTCGGCAAGATGCCGGACGCGCTATAATCGTCCCTGTCATCGGCACGTTCCCTGGCTCGAACGTGGTCCTGGCCACGCCGGGCGGCGACCCGGTCTGGGTCGGGACGGGCAACGCCGCGACACGCCCCGAAATCCTCGTGGCGCACGATGCCGCCTACCTCACCCGCCGTGCTCGGATCCTGCCACCCTACGACCTGAAGCTCGACATCCAGCCGGACTCCGGCAACCTGGCGCCTTACGAGCCCAACACCACGAGCCTCTATAGCGACAGCACCGGCGACTCCCCGGATGACGAGCGCGTCGGCTATCTCTCCCAGAGCCAAGCGCATCTCCTGCTCTGTCCGCTCGACCCGGCGCGCGAGGCAGCCTGCAAGAGCATGGCGCTCAGCTTCCTCGACTTCCCCGGCTGTTGGGAGGACGAGCGTACCGGCACGCTCGTGGCACGCACCGAGCGCCATTACCCAGGCCTCATAGCGAACCCTGGTTTCGCCTTAGGCGATTGGTCCGGTGAGAACGGCGATCCAGTCTGGCAAGGTCTCGGTGCTGGCCAGAACATCTATGAATCTCGCTACCGTCCCCTCATGGACGGCTCGCACCTGCCCGTGCCCTGGGTCATGCCCCTCCTGCGCACCGGCCACGCGGCTTATGCCGAACTTGGGCTTGCCGAGGCGATGGGCATGCTGTCCAGCCAATGGCCGGGCAACAACCGAGATCCCAAGATCGGGGACCGGACCTACCAGAACGTCGTGGTCGGCCCTTGGGACCAGCAGGTCCGCGGCATTGGCTGGTGTTTGCGCGCCGTCGGCTTGCTCGACGCGCTCATGCCCGATGCCGACCCTATGCGCGCTCTGATCCGTGATGCCATGGACGACAACGCGGCGTTCGCCGCGGCCTGGCCGGCCTTGGTGGACCCGCGCGCGGTACGCCTCGGCTGCCTGTGGGGGACCGGCGACAACTCCTTCATGAGCCCGTTCTTCTACCATATCGCGGCCACCTGCCTTGCCGCGGAGATATGGCGCGGCGACCGGGACGGGTGGGGCACGATGCTCAGGGCCGTCTCGCACGCCACGGTAGGCTACTGGGACGAGGCCCAGGGCGGTTCAGGCTACTACGCCAACGTCTATCATCTCACTTGGACAACCACCGCCGGCAAGGGCGACCCGGCGGGAGCCTACCCCAGCATCGCCGCCATGATGCGGGCCAACTTCCCGAAGGCGCCACCTCGGCCGGATGGCCTTTTCGAGGACGCGGGCGGGGGGGTGCCCCTTGATGGCGCCGGGCTCGCGGCCCACGGCATCATCCAAGGAGAGGCGAGTTTTCCCGGCGACACCACGAGCATAGTCGCCTTCGCCCTCGGCGCCCTCGGCGCGCAGGCCGCGGCGGGAGTCCCCCGCGCGGCGGAAACCTACGCCGCGCTGCGCCGCCGCGTCGGTACGCCTCCGCTCAGAGGTCTTCCCTTCGTAGGGCACGAACGAAATTCTAACCAATTGCTCGCATATCCTGCTTGGGCCATCGTCGCGGCCTGAGTATCTGTCCGAGCACGAGATCTGGGGGGTTTGCTGATCGGGCTGCTCACGACGGTGGCGGGCGCGGGTTTTCCAACGGAATTGCATTCCGAATGCAGTTGACAGCGACATCGAGCATACCTCCATGCGCGAGGCGAGAGTGCATCAGAGTGCACCTGCTTGACTATGAGCAGGCCTAGGAAAACAGGAGGAGCGGCAGCCTCTACGGGCTATTCGGTACGGCTGTGGTCTGTAACTGATAAATGGGTATCCGCGGCAGCAGGATCGATCCCTCGGTCGCTAATGGTACTGGCGGTATTTTCCTGTGTATTGATGTTACCATCCCTGTGCCTTGGTGTAAACCAGACTGATAGTTCAGGCTATGACTATGTTTGGGCGAAGCAGTTTGCCGAGTTGACGCTTTCCGGGGAACTTTACCCACGTTGGCTGCCCGGCTCGTTTGGTGGGCTCGGCAGCCCTACTTTCATCTTCTATCCGCCGCTTGCGTTCTTCATAGATGCTCTCGTTAACGTCGTCACGTTCGACGTATTGCCGATACCCTATCGCCTAGCAGCAACGGCCACAGTGCTGCTCTGGCTGTCGGGCGTGGCAATGTACATCTGGCTGATCGGGGTTACACGGCCCAAGGTAACATTTTTAGCTTCCCTTATCTATATTTCTGCTCCGTATCATATGACCGATCACTACTGGCGTGGCGCTATTGCAGAGTTCTCTTTCTTTGCTGTGTTCCCTCTATTAGCGCTCAGCATTCGAGTTGCTGCCCGAGAGTGGAGGGGAGTGGCTGGCGTAGCCATGAGCTTTGCGCTTCTGATCATGGCGCATATACCTGCGGCACTGCTCGCGTCGGCAACCGCGCTGCCAATCTACGCGATCTATGTAGCAGCGCGGCAAGGCATGTTGAAGCCGGCAATCCATGCGCTGCTGCGCTGCAGCATCGGGGTCGTCTTGGGGCTGGGGCTGGCTGCGTTCTATCTCGTGCCGGCGCTGACTCTTCAGGGCGACATATTATCGGAGCGACTTTGGGGATCATATTATACACCGGGGCGGTGGCTATTTTTACATGTAATGCAATGGCCATCGCCGCAATTCATGGCCATGATAGTGTCTTTCGCTACAGCCCTTGCCGTGCTCTCGATTGGTGTCGCGCTCCTCGTCCGTCATGCTTCGGATCCGCGCAGGCTTGAGACTGTCGTCTGGGCAGCTGATCAGCTTACTATGCATCTTGCTTATGGCCGGCGCCGTCCCGCAATTCTGGACGGCTATCCCGTTCGTGGCCAAGGTGCAGTTCCCATGGCGCATGATGGCGCTTGCGGAATTCGCTGCTATCACCGCCCTCGCGATGGCGATCGGTCAGATGCCGCAGCGTGCCGCAGCCAGGCTGATGGTTGCGGTACTCCTGGCAGCACTGCCAGGCTTCGCGGTGCTGGCCGCGCATAGCACAAAGAAGATCTTGAGCACACGAGCTTACTGGGAGGAGTTTCGGCCCGACGCCGACGCGCACATGCCGGACGCTAGCGAGTATCTCCCAGCCGGGTTTCCACAAGCTTTTGTCAGGAATGCGGCGGGGCCGGGACCATGGAATTTGCCTGCCCGGGCAGCAACGACGTGTGAACCACCCGCGTCTCTTTGCCGTACCACGGTGCTGGACGCTACTGGCACGATGTTGGTTCATCTGAAATCCACCGTTCGAACCACGGTCACGGTCGGCCAATTCTACTTCCCCAGCTGGCGCGCACAGACGGCAGGCGGTGCCTCGCTACCGTTGCAACCCGCCCCTCCCTATCAGCTCCTGCAATTCGTCGCTCCGGCCGGCGTGTCCGAGATCCTGCTCTATCTTGGCCGTACACCGGCCGAGGAATGGGGTTTGGCGTGCAGTGCCGTGACGCTTAGCGTTCTGCTCGCCTGCTGCGCTTACTGGGGAAGGCGGAGACGATGAGGTTTCGTGGGGTGCTCACGCTGTCGCTTTCGCCCTCGCTGCGCAGGCCGCGGCGGGAATGCCTGCGTCGCGGCTGCGGACGTGCTCGGCGAGTTGGTGGCTTGCTAGGTTCTTCTGCTTCGCCTCGACCTCGACGTCCGTCCAGGCGAGGTGCGCTGCCACCCAGTCGTTCACGGCGAGGTTCCACATCATCTCCGAGTGCGCCCGCAGGTCCCGCGACGTAGCGCCCGCGGCAGCGAGAGCGGCATAGTCGGGCAGGCGGTTCGCCGGGTGGCCCGGCAACGCGTCCTCGCGCGAGACTGAGATGTGGCTCACCGGCCGCACTCCGCGCCAGCTCGCCGCGACCTGTGCGATCCGTGGGTCATCGGGTTGAATGTAGTCGCCCCGCGTGTGAACCCAGTGGTGGTGCAGGTCGAGCACGAGCGGCAGGCTGTCCGCGAGCGGCAGTAGCGCATCGAGGCCGAACTGTGCTTCGTCGTTCTCAACCGTGACCAGTCCGCGCGCATCGGCGGACAGGCGCGCGAGCCCCGAGCGAAAGCCGTCCACGCCGGTGGCCGAGCTGCCCACATGGATGTTCACATGCGCGCCATGCGGATGCCAGCCGCCGGCGAAGCCTAGCCAGCGCATCAGGTCGGCGTGGTATTCGAACTCGGCGAGGCCGTTCCTGACCGCGGCAGGATTGGGACTCGCGAGAACGCAGAACGGGCCGGGGTGCATGCTGAGGCGGACGCCTCCCGCTCGCGCAATGCCGCCCACGCGCGCCAGGCCTTCCTCGACCAACTCGCGCATGACCGGCTCTGCATACATCCACTGCGCGACCGGGTGGGTGTAGGCGGGCAGAACGTCGCTGCCGATCCGCAGCATCCGCTCCAGGGGCGCCGCCGTCGCCACTCGGCGCATGTGTGCCTCCAGCGCCGCGACGTTGCGCGCGACCAGCGCCAGCACCTTCTCGAAGGCGTCCCGCCGCTCCATGCGGCTGAGCGCCGTGATCGTGGTGCCGGAGAGATTGAGCCGCTGCGCTTCCTTGGGGTCGGGCAAGGGCGGGCGATAGAGGCAGCAATAGCCGAGGCGGGGCTGGGAAGATTGGGCGTCCATGCCGAACCCAACGCGGCGCTACAGCCCTACGTTCACCTGCTTGGGCCAAGGCGCCCGGCGCCATTGCTCTTGCACTGGCAAGGGCGCCGGTGCGTCGGCGACGTTTCGGTACGGTGCGGGGAGATGCTCCGGGTCCGCCCAGCAGTCCACGACGCCGAGGCTGCGCGTGCAGAAGGGCTGGTATCGGGCTTCCTCGGGCACCGCGCAGTAGGTCTTGCCTTGGTCGAGCCGGACGATCGAGCAATCCTTGCCGGTGATGAAGGAGAACAGGATGTCCGGGAGGCTGCGCTGGAACACGACGACGCTCGCCGCATTCGCGGCGAAGAAGGCGCCGGTCGGCTCCGTCCAGTTCGCGCAACCCGCGAGCCAGGGCAGGAGAATGAGCAGCAGGGCAGGAGGGGCCAGGCGCATAGGTTGAGAATGCCGGGATTCAGTGAACAAGCCGTTGCCGCGCGTGTCCCATGGCGACTGCCGGCCGCTATCTGCTCCGGGCTGGCGTTTGCTCCGGGCTGTTTGCTCCAGGCTAGCCGTCTCGCTATAAGCCGCGTCACCCTATCGGGGTGATCAGAGCGAGGCCGGGCCGTGGCGGACATCTTCGACGAGATCGGTGAGGATCTGCGGGCCGAGCGTGCCCAGAAACTGTTCGCGCGCTACAGCTGGGTCTTGGTGGTCCTGGCCGTGCTGGCCGTGGCGGGCGCGGGTGGCTGGCAGTGGTGGCGTGGCCGCCAGCAGCACCAGGCCGAGCTCGCGGCGGGCCTCTTCCTCAAGGCGTCGCGCGAGGCTTCCGGTCCTGCGCCGGGCAATGTGGAGACGTCCTCGCGCAAGGAGGCGGCGGCCGCGTTCGAGCGGCTCGCGACCCATGCGCCAGAGAGCTACCGCACGCTCGCCCGCCTCCGTCTCGCCGCCCTCCAGGCTGGCTCCGACCCGGCGGCGGCGCTGCAGACCTGGGATGCCGTCGCGTCCGACCCGCACGCCGATCCCGTCCTGCGCAGTCTCGCGACCCTGCTCTGGGCGCAGCACCAGCTCGAAACGGGTGATCCTGCCGCCATCGAGGCACGGCTGCGCCCTCTCGCCGATGGGAGCGGGCCGTGGCAGGCGCTGGCACAGGAGCAGCTTGCGTGGGTCGATCTCCGCCAGGGACAAGACCAGCAAGCGCGCGATCTGCTCCGCGGCCTCGCAGCCGATCCACTCGCGCCGCAAGGCGTGCGCACTCGCGCCGGCGGCTTGCTCGCCCAACTCGGGGAGGCGGCCCCGCAAGCCGCGGCGACGGTCCCGGTCACGACGACTGTGACCCGATGAAGGCACTCCCACGGCGGGCGGCGTTGCTGCTTCCGCTCGGCATCGCTGGTTGCAGCCTGTTCGACAACGTCTTCAGCCCGATCAAAACACCGCTCAGTGGCACGCGTGAGGCGGTGAGCCCGGTCCGCCGCGGCCTTGAGATCGCGCCGGGCAAGGGCGGCACGGCCGTCGTGCCGCCGCCTACGGCGATCGCGGACTGGCCGCAGGCCGGCGGCAACGCCGCGCACGTGCCGGGCCACCCGGCGGTCGGGGCGCTCACCACGGCAGCCTGGACCGCCAAGGTCGGCGAGGGCACCGAGTATCGCCAGCGCATCACCTCGCCGCCCGTGGTCGCTGGCGGCCGTGTCGTCGCAATGGACGCCGACGGCGCGGTGAGCGCCTTCGACCTCGCCACCGGCCGCCAGCTCTGGCGCACCGTGACCCGGCCCAAGAAGAACCGCAGCACGAACGTAGGCGGCGGCGTCGCCGCCTCGGGCACGCGGGTCTGGGCGGCGACGGGCCGCGCCGAGATGCTCGCGCTGGATGCGGCGACGGGCAACGTGCTCTGGCGCCAACCGCTCGGCTCCCCGGCGCGCTCCGCGCCCACGGTCGCGGACGGGCGCCTCTACGTCACGACGCTGGAGGACAAGCTGCTCTCCTTCGCGGCTGACACGGGCAAGCCGGGCTGGACCTACCAAGCGGCCACGGTGCAGACGACGCTGCTCGGCGACGGCAACCCGGCGGTCTCGGAAGGCTTCGTCGTCGCCGGCTTCGGCTCGGGCGACCTCATCGCCATCCGCGCGGACAGCGGCGCCCTTGCCTGGAGCGACAGCCTCGCGGGCGCTCGTGGCCAGACCAGCCTCGTGGACCTATCCGCGGTCAACGCCGCGCCGGTCGTCGCCAACGGCCGCGTGTATGCCATCGCCGATGGAGGCCAGTTCGTCTGCGACGATTTGCGCTCCGGCCGGCGCCTCTGGGAGCGCGAGGTGGGCGGCTCGCAGACGCCATGGCTCGCCGGCAATTCGCTGTTCATCGTCACCCAGGAGCAGGCGCTCGCGGCGCTCGACGCCCGCGACGGCCAGCCGTTCTGGGTGGACGAGCTGGAGCGGTATCACAACACCAAGGATCAGAGCGGCCCGGTGCATTGGGTCGGCCCGGTGCTCGCCGGGAACCAGCTCATCGTCGCGAGCAGCGACAACCAGGTCGCCGGCTTCCGGCCAGCCAATGGCAAGCTGATCGGCAGCACGCGCCTCCCTGCGCCGATCACGCTCCGCCCGATCACGGCGGGCGGCTTCCTCCTGATACTTGACGATTCGGGCACGATCCGGGCGTTTCGGTGAGCGAGCCAGGCGAGGAGTTGCAAGGCGATGACGCCGGGCCACTGCCAGTCGTCGTCATCGCCGGGCGGCCGAACGTGGGCAAGAGCACGTTGTTCAATCGCCTCGCCGGCGGGCGCTACGCCCTTGTCTCGGACACGCCCGGCGTCACGCGCGACCGCAAGGAAGCGGAGGCGGTCCTGCGCGGCCGCCGGGTGCGGCTCGTGGACACGGCGGGGCTGGAGGAGTCGAGCACCCCAGAGCCTCGCCGGGCGGATGCGCGCCTCGTCCGAGGCAGCCGTCTCGGGAGCGGATCTGGTCGTCTTCGTGGTGGATGCGCGGGCGGGGGTCTTGCCTGCGGACGAGCACTTCGCGGATTGGCTGCGGCGCCAGGGCCGGCCCGTGCTGCTGGTCGCCAACAAGGCCGAAGGGCGGGGAGGCGCCGCCAACGCGCTCGACGCCTACGCGCTGGGACTAGGCGACCCCGTCGCGGTCTCGGCCGAGCACGGGGAAGGTTTAGCCGGGCTGATGGCCGACATCGCCGAGCGCCTACCGGGCGCGTCGAGCGAGGCGACCCCCCGCGCGCCGCTGCGCCTCGCCATCGTCGGCCGTCCGAACGCGGGCAAGAGCACGCTGCTCAACCGCTTGCTCGGCGAGGAGCGCATGATCACCGGTCCCGAGCCGGGCCTGACGCGCGACGCCGTCTCGGTGCGCCTGCACGACGCCGAGGGCGAGATCGAGCTGGTGGACACGGCGGGGGTGCGCCGCAAGGCCCGCGTCGAGGCGGCGCTGGAGCGCATGTCGGTGAGTGCGAGCATCGAGGCGCTCAAGCGCGCCGAGGTCGTGGCGCTGTGCGTGGACGCGGAACTCGGGATGCACGACCAGGACCTGCAGATCGCGCGCCTGGTCGAGCGCGAGGGCCGCGCCTGCGTGCTCGTGCTGACGAAGTGGGACGCTGTGGCGAACCGGGCGGCGGCGAAGCGTGCGATCACGGACCGCCTGGAGACGAGCCTCGCCCAGATGAAGGGCATTCCGGTCGTCACCCTCTCGGCGCTGACAGGGGCGGGTGTCGGGCATTTGCTGCCGGCGGTGCGCGAGGCGTATCGCGTCTGGAACCTGCGCGTGCCGACAGGGGAGCTGAACCGCTGGTTCGAGGCGGCGCTCGCCCGGCACCCGCCGCCGCTCGTGGATGGGCGGCGCCTCAAGCTGCGCTACATGACCCAGGCCAAGGCACGGCCGCCCACCTTCGTCGCCTTCGGCACGCGGGCCGAGCAGTTGCCAGAAGATTACCAGCGCTACTTGGTCAACGGGCTACGCGAGTCGTTCAAGATGCCGGGCGTGCCGATCCGCTTGCAGCTTCGAGGGACGAAGAATCCCTATGCTCAGGAATGAGCGTTCACGCCTCGCCGCCAGGGTATTGACCCTGGCGGCTACGAGAAGACCGCGACTCAGCCGTTGCTGGAGCCGCTGGCGGACAAGTTCTCCGCATCTTGCAGGTGCTTCTGGTCCATCTGCTTGAACTGCTGGATGAATTGCTTGATTCCCTGAATTCTGTGTGGAATCGGCTTCCTTCTGCTCCTTCTTGATGTCGCTCTGGTTGACCTGCTTCATCTGCTGCACGTAGGTCTTGTCGAACGCGCTGCCGTTCAGTTGCTCAAGCTGATTGATCTTGGCCTGGTCCTTCTGGTCGGGCGTGTTGTTCACGGTCACGCCGTCCTGCTCGGCAAGCTGCTGTAGCTTCTGGTTGTAGTTCTCGTGATCCTTGGCGACCATCTCGGCATACTGGCGGACCTGCGGGCTACTCGCCTTCTGCGCTGCAAGCTGGGAGATCTGCAGTTCATACGCCGCGCCGCGCGCGTCCTGCTCCAAGTAGGTCCTGTCGGCTGAGCTGAGCTGGGCGTTGCTGCCATTCTGGGTACTGCTCGTGGCAGTCTGCGCCAGTGCCAGCGGCGACGACATCAGAAGCGCGGCGGCAGCGATGGCGATGGGATGGAAAGTCTTCATGGCAAGGCTTCTCCTCGGTGTTGGGACCCGCAGAACGTCCCTCCTGAAAGGCGAGTTCCAGGTTATTGCGGCGCCGCTCGCTACACCACATCGGGATCACTGACTCGCGGCGGCAAGGGCATGGGATTGGCGTCACGCGGTAGTGCCCACGCTCCAGGTTGCTGATCTGACCAGCGGCGAACGTTCCAATGCCGCTACAACCGTGTCCAACTCGGCGGCGCTGGCAGTGGTCGGGATAAGCACGGCCGCCAGTTCCACTTGCTCCTCGCTGTCGGACAGGGTTTCGACCTCGCGCACGGGGTAGCTCGCCCGATCCAGCTCCTCATCGAGCAAGTCGCGCAGGGCTGACACCGCTTCAGGCCGACAGGTGACGTGGACCTGATATTGCGCCTCGGTCACGTCGGCCGCGAAGGGCCGACGGTTGACCCAGTTCACGAGCGGACGGAGCAGGGTATTCGCGGCCAGGACGGCGAGCGTGAGCAACGCAGCCTCGGCCAGCAATCCACTGCCCGAGAAGGCGCCGACCGCGGCCGAGCACCACAGCGTCGCGGCCGTGTTCAGGCCGCGACGCTGGTGCCTTCCTTGAGGATCGTGCCTGCGCCCAGGAAGCCGATGCCGCTGACCACGTAGGCGATGATCTGCGTGCCGCCGTCCACCCCGCGCAAGCGAATCCCGAGATCCGCGAAGGCGGCCGCGCCCACGGCGACCAGCACGTTGGTGCGCAAGCCCGCCGTACGCTGGCGCCACTGCCGCTCGAAGCCGATCAGGGTGCCGAGCACGAAGGCCGTGCCGAGAGCCAGCGCCGTCCGCGATAGGGCTGCGAGTTAGGGCCAGCTTGGGAGCGCAAGGCCCGAATTCATCACCGTTACTCCGCCCCGGCTGCCGCGGCTGCTACCTTCTGCACGGCCGCGATGATCCGGTCCCATGCCGGACGCGCCTGCTCCGACTGCGCCGCCGCCGCCGCCGCGAGATCGGACGCCAACAACGCCTCGAACTCGGCCGTCATCAGTCCGCCCCTGCGCAACGCGGCCGTGAGCACGCCCACGATGGACGCCAAGGCCACCACCTGCTGCCGTAGGTCCGCCATCCCCTGCCTGAGATCATCGTCCGCCA
Organism: uncultured Alphaproteobacteria bacterium; assembly: GCA_963790535.1. Lineage (GTDB taxonomy): Bacteria > Pseudomonadota > Alphaproteobacteria > Acetobacterales > Acetobacteraceae > CAWKEH01. The sequence continues at coordinate 145,589 of CAWBOZ010000011.1, forward strand.
TGAGATCGCTCCCGCTGTGCCTCTCCGTGGGCTGGCGGCTGAACCGCGCCTCCATGTGGTCCCTTGCGACCCGCCGCCAAACATTGCTTGCGTTCCGCCGCGCGTTCCGGCCCTCTTCCTGCAAAGCCGTCTCGGGAGGAGGATCATGTCCACCACAACATTCGGGCCGATCCCGGATAGCACGGTCGAGGCCCGCGCGATGCGGCGCGTGGCGTGGCGCCTCGTGCCGTTCCTGATCGTCTGCTACTTCGTCGCCTACCTGGACCGGGTCAATATCAGCTTCGCGCAGATCGCGATGAAGGGCGACCTGGGCATCTCCGCCACCGTGTTCGGCCAGGCGGCGGGCATTTTCTTCCTCGCCTACTTCATCTTCGAGGTGCCCTCGAACCTGTTCCTGGAGCGGTTCGGCGCGCGCAAGTGGATCGCGCGCATCATGCTCACCTGGGGCATCCTGTCCGGCGCCATGGCCTTCGTGGTCGGGGTGAAGAGCCTGCTCCTGGTCCGGTTCCTGCTCGGCGTCGCGGAGGCGGGGTTCTTCCCTGGCATCATCTTCTATCTGACGCTGTGGTTTCCCGCCGCCTACAGGGCGCGCATCGTGGGCTACTTCATGGCGGCGATCCCGATGTCGGGCGTGATCGGCGGGCCGGCGTCCGGATACCTGCTGAACCTCAACGGGGTGCTGGGCTTCAAGGGATGGCAGTGGCTGTTCATCGCCGAGGCGCTGCCCGCCTTGCTGCTCTCCATCGTCGTCTTCTTCTACCTGACGGATCGTCCGGCCGACGCCGCCTGGCTGCAGCCGGATGAGCGGACGTGGCTCGCGAACCGGCTGGACCTGGAGCAGCGGCAGCGCGAGGCCGCGGCCCATTTCACGGTCGCGCAGGCGCTGCTCAATCCCAAGGTGCTGGCGCTCGCCTACGTGTATTTCGGCGGGGTCGCCTGCAACTACGGCGTGAGCTTCTTCATCCCGCAGCTGTTCAAGAGCTTCGGCCTGACGAATACGCAGACCGGCTGGCTGACGGCGGTGCCGTTCGCCGTGGGCGCGGCCACGATGGTGTGGTGGGGCATGAGGTCCGACCGCACGGGCGAGCGCAAGGGCCACATCGCGATAGCACTCGCCGTGGCGGTCGTAGGGATCGGCGGCTCCACGTTCTTCGCAGACCCGACGGTCAAAGTGCTGCTGCTGTCGTTCGGCGCGATGGGCGTCTTCGGCTACTTGCCCGTGTTCTGGACGCTGCCGACGGCCTTCCTCTCGGGTCCCGCAGCGGCTGGCGGCATCGCGATCATCAACGCCCTCGGAAACCTCTCCGGCTATTTCGGGCCGGCCGCGACCGGGTATCTGAAGGACAGGACGGGCAGCTACTCGGCCGGGTTCCTGCTGATGGCGGCGTTGGCGCTGATCGCCATGGTCGTCGTTCTAGTACTCTCCCATGACGCGCGACTGGAACGCGCCCCGACACCGGCGGAGCCGACGCTCGCGGAGTAGAACCTTAGGCAGCATCCGGCACGGCAGCGCGGATGCGCTGGCCATGCCGGGCCTCGCCGGGTTCGCAGAGATCCGCGAGAGGCGGGGCGAACTGCTCGGGGAGGGGTAGAGAGGACGGGTCTTCCCCAGGGTAGGCCAGGGCGCGGAGCCGCGTCCGCATCGGCGGCGCCTCGAACAGGTTGACGCGCAACCGGGCGCCCTCCGCCTCCGCCGCCCAGGCCAGGACGAGGTGCTCCATTCCTGCGCGCGTCGCCCCGAAGGCGCCCCAGTAGGCGCGCGGCACCGCCGCCCGCTCGCACGTCACGAACACCGCTCGCCCGGCATCGCCCGCCTCCAGCACCGGGCCGCACGTGCGCATGAGCCGCCACGCCGCCGTGAGATTGGCCGCCAGCACCGCGTCCCAGTCCTTGGGCTGGATGTGCGGGGCAGGGGTCAACCTGCCGAGCGCGGCGGCGGCGTGGACGAGGATGTCGAGGCGCCCGAATCGCGCGTAGAGCGAAGGACCAACGCTGTCGAGCGCGTCCCCGTTCGCCAGCTCAAGCGGCAGCAGCGTCGCCTCGCCGCCCACGGCGCGGACTTGGTCGTCCACTTCCTCCAGCGCACCCTCGGTGCGGGCAAGGAGCACGACGTGGGCGCCGCGCCGGGCAAGCTCCACGGCGCACGCGGCTCCGAGGCCCCGGCTCGCGCCCGTGACCAGCGCGACCCGGCCCTCCAGGCTGCGGGTCAACGCACCCCCGGTCTTCGAGCAGGCGTCATCGAGTTTCCGTGAGCAGGCTGAGCTGGCGGTCGGCGTTGTCCATCATGTCCGGCAGCGCGATGGGGTAGTCCCCGGTGAAGCAGGCGTCGCAGTAGCGAGACGGCTTGCCGTCCGCGCCGAGACGCCCCTCGGGGCGGCCGAGGGCGCGGTAGAGCCCGTCTATCGAGATGAACGCCAGGCTGTCGGCGCCGATGAGCTGGGCCATCTCGTCCACGTCGTGCCGGGCGGCGAGCAGCTTGCCGCGCTCGGGCGTGTCTATCCCGTAGAAGCAGGAATGCGTCGTCGGCGGCGACGAGATGCGCATGTGGACCTCGGCCGCGCCCGCGGCGCGCACCATCTCCACGATCTTGCGGCTCGTCGTGCCGCGCACGATGCTGTCGTCCACGAGCACGACGCGCTTGCCGGTGAGCACGGCCCGGTTGGCCGAGTGCTTGAGCTTCACGCCCAGGTTGCGGATGCTGTCCGTCGGCTCGATGAAGGTGCGGCCCACGTAGTGGTTGCGCACGATCCCCAGCTCGAACGGGATGCCGCTCTCCAGGCTGAAGCCCATGGCGGACGGCACGCCGCTGTCCGGGACGGGCACCACCACGTCCGCTGCCGCGGCGCTCTCCCGCGCCAGCTCGCGCCCGATGCGCTTGCGCGCGTCATAGACGGCCGTGCCCTCCATGACGGAGTCGGGCCGGGCGAAGTAGATATACTCGAACACGCAGAATCGCGGCTTGCAGGGGCCGAACGGCTTGATGCTGTGGATGCCTTGGGCGTTGATGACGACGATCTCGCCAGGCTCCACGTCGCGCACGAACTCGGCGCCCACGATGTCGAGCGCGCAGGTCTCGCTCGCGAGCACCCAGCCGCCCGTGCCCTCCTTGCCGATCCGCCCCAGGATCAGCGGACGCACGCCGAGCGGGTCGCGCACGCCCAGCAGCGCCTCGTTGGAGAGCGCCACCAGCGAGTAGGCGCCGACGACCTGCTTCAGCGCGTCGATGAGCCGGTCCACCACGGTGCTGTAGAGGGAGATCGCGATGAGGTGGACGAACACCTCGGAATCGGTCGTGGACTGGAACAGGCAGCCGCGCCGCACCAGCGCCCGGCGCAGCGCGTGGGCGTTGGTCAGGTTGCCGTTGTGCGCCACCGCGAAGCCGCCGAACTCGAAATCCGCGTAGAGCGGCTGCACGTTGCGCAGGATCGTGTCGCCCGTGGTAGCGTAGCGGTTGTGCCCCACGGCGGCCTGGCCCGGCAGCGAGGCGATCACTCGCGCGTCCCCGAAAGTGTCGCCGACGAGGCCCAAGCCGCGCTGCGAGTGGAACCGGGCGCCGTCGTAGCTGACGATGCCCGTCGCTTCCTGGCCACGGTGCTGCAGCGCATGAAGCCCCAGCGCGGTCACGGCCGCGGCGTCGGTGACGCCCCAGACCCCGAAGACGCCGCATTCCTCGTGCAGCGTGTCCCCGTCCATCTCCTCACGCATCCCAGCCAGTCTCCCTAGGGCCGGACCGGGCGGGCGACGAGGGCCCGGCCGACCGGATTGGCGTGCAGCAGGTCCGCGGCCCTCAGCGCCCCTGGTTCAGGTGGCGGGCTGACCGCGGGCCGGTAGCGCGGCGGCATCTGCGTGGCCGCCCAGGCGGCTCCCTGCCAGGCCAACGGCAGCAGCCGCGCCTGCAAGACCGGCGGCGGCCACTGCTCGACCGGGATGACGAGCCCGGCGAGGATATAGGCAACCACGACGATCAGCGCACCCCGCGCAAGGCCGAATACCAGACCCAACGTGCGGTCAAGGCCGCCTACCGCCGACCGCTGCACGGCGCCGCTGACGATCCGCGCCACGATCCAGAGCACGATCAGCGCGGGCACGAACACGACGAGGAAAGCCGCGCCGTCGGCCATGTTGGGGTCCGCGATCCGGTGGCGCATGAAAGGGGCGACGGCCGGGAAAAAGCCCCACGGGCTAGCGGCGAGCAGTGCGAGCACCCAAGCGCCCACGCCGAGCACCTCGCGCACCAGCCCGCGCACGAGGCCGGCGAGCGCGGACAGCACCAACACGGCGATGACAACCAGGTCCACCCAGTTCATGCACGTTCCTAGCCGCGCGGGTGCCGAGTCGCAAACTCGGCCGTGATCCTGGCGTGCACGGGCAGGGAAACCAGCGAGCCGTGTTGGCGTTCACCGATCCGTGTCTCTGGAGGTTCGGATGAAGCAGGCCGTCATCGCAGGTGGTTTTCTCGTCATGTGCTGCGCTTTAGCCTCGGGTGGCCCTGCCCTGGCGCAGACCGAGACGCAGCGGCTGAACCATGACGTTCAGCGCCTGTGGGACAACACGTTCGACCCGCATCGGGACGGCGATCGCCGAGATTGGGAGCGCCGCCGTGAGGCTGAGCGGCACGAATGGTGCCGGGATCACCACGATTTCGACCGTTGCGGTCCTTATCGGTGAGGGGTCGGGTGACGGCTTGCCAAGACGCCAGCGCACGGGCTGGTCGTCCCTACGCTTGCAGATATTCCTGGAGGGCGGAATGAAGTGGACTGCCATCATCGGTTGCTTCCTCACCATGAGCTGCACGACACTCCTGGGTGGCTGTGCGCAATATGGCCCGTATGGACGCCCGACCGAGACCGGGGTGCTGAACCATGACGTCCAGCGCCTGTGGGACGACACGTTCGATCCGGGCCGGGACGGCGACCGCGCAAGCTGGGAGCGCCAACGCGAGGCTGAGCGTCGAGTTTGGTGCAGCGACCATCCCGAGTACGGGCGCTGCGGCTCCTACCGTTGAGCCTGTCACGCCCGGGTTAGGCGGCGCGCACGCTCTCTGCCGCGAACGCGGCCACGAGGTCCGCGACGTGCCCGACCTCGTCGAGTTGTAGCCCCGCCGGTGCCGAAGCCCGTGTGCCGCCACGTGCCAGCCGGCGCGGCAGGCAGGCGCGGTCGAAGCCTAGCTTGTGCGCCTCCTTGAGCCGCGCGTCGGCCTGCGCCACTTGTCGCACCTCGCCAGAGAGACCGACCTCGCCGAAATAGACGGTGCCCGCGCTGGTCGGCTGGTCGGCCGCCGCCGAGGCCAGCGCCGCTGCCACGGCCAGGTCCGCCGCCGGTTCCCCTACGCGCAGCCCACCCGCGACGTTGAGATACACGTCCAAGCCGGAGAGCCGCAGCCCGGCACGCGCCTCCAAGACGGCGAGCAGCATCGCGAGCCGCCCCGTCTCCCACCCCACCACCGCCCGGCGCGGCGTCCCCGCCGCGGGTGCCAGTAAGGCCTGCACTTCCAGCAGCACCGGCCGCGTGCCTTCCAGCCCGGCGAACACTGCCGACCCCGCCACGTTGCCGCGTCGCTCGGCGAGGAACAGGGCGGAGGGGTTCGCAACCTCGGCCAGCCCCCGGTCCGTCATCTCGAACACGCCGATCTCGTCCGTTGCCCCGAAGCGGTTCTTGACGGCGCGCAGGATGCGGAACTGGTGGCCGCGATCGCCCTCGAAGTAGAGCACCGCATCGACCATGTGCTCCAGCACGCGCGGCCCCGCGATGGTGCCCTCCTTCGTGACGTGACCGACGAGCACGAGCGCGAAGCCGCGGGACTTCGCGAGCCGGATCAGCTCGAAAGCCGCCGCGCGCACTTGGCTCACGGTGCCGGGCGCGCTCTCGATGCCTTCAAGCCACATGGTCTGGATGGAGTCGATGACGACCATCGCCACGTCGCGTGCGCCTTCGAGGGTGGCAGCGATGTCGCGCACGTTGATAGCGGACGCGAGTTCCAAGGGCGCATCCGCGAGCCCGAGGCGCCGGGCGCGCAGGCGGACTTGCTCGATGCTCTCCTCGCCCGAGACGTAGAGCACGCGCTTCTCCGCCCGCGCGAGGGTCGCGGCGGCTTGGAGCATCAATGTGCTCTTGCCGATCCCCGGATCGCCGCCGACGAGCACGGCGGAAGCCGGCACGAGCCCGCCGCCGAGCACCCGGTCCAGCTCCGCGATCCCCGTCGCTGCCCGTGGCGGGGGCGCTGTCTCGCCTTGCAGGCCCACGAACGCGACGCGCTTGCCGGGTCCTGCCTTGGCGACGGGGCCGGGCCGGGCCTCCACGCTCTCCTCGACAAGCGTATTCCACTCGCTGCAGGCGTCGCAGCGGCCAGACCATTTCGGGTGGACCGCGCCGCAGTTCTGGCAGACGTAGCGGTGGGAGGGTTTAGCCACGGCGGTTCCGGCGTTCGTGGAGTAGAAAGGCGGTCAGGAAGACGGCGGCGTTGGAGGTCTCGCGAACAAGAGCCCAAGCGTCGCACGCCTCAATCGCGTATGTAAGAAGGTTACCAGCCTCGATGGGCAGGAACTCCACCGTCAGATCGTAGTCCGCGTTGTGCCTCCCGTCTTGCAGCAAGGTGAACGCCTCTGCGACCAAGATGAGGTCCGGTTCGACTCCAGCGCGATGCGGGTTTCTAAAATCGGCGACTTGGCGAACTCGCCACGGCGGAAGAGATTGCAAACTCTCCGCATAACCGCGTGATCATACGCTCTCGCTACCCGATGCTGCAGAGCGGGCACGGCAGACGCCGCGATGCGAGCGGAGGCATCTTCGACCAGCGTATGGAAGAGCGCGTAATAGGCGGCAGAGACGCTACGCCGAACGCGATCCTCTTCCGGCCAGGCTATGCCATTTGAGGGCCAAAGTCGCATGGCATGTTCGAGAAGCTGCCGCGGCGCGATCAAGCTAGTGGCCGCTCTGGCGCCGCGGTTGCGGCCCGAGTGAACCGGACATACGGCCAGCGGTCAGGAAGAAATCTGAACAGATCATCCTGCGTCCGCCTGACGAGGGCTTTCATCTCGCTCAGGGTCTTGTCCAGCGTCTCCTTGTCAGGAGGAATGTTACCATCAAGCAATTCAAAGAAAATCCAAACGCCGGGATCGCCGTCCCAGGTTTCCGCAAACTCCACGTTGAAGCCGTCCACGTAAGTAGGCAGCGGGATCCTCCGCACTGTCTCTTCGACACGTCGCGCATCATCAGCTGGACGGAAATTGATGACATCCCCCGCATATAGGCGACACGCTTTCCCATGTAGGTCGCCGAAGGCCGGACGGAATAGGGCAAGGAGGAACCAAGTGATGACCGACGTACTCCCTTTCCGCCCCACCGTGTCCGGCACGCAGCCGCCTTATGACACGCCCGACTATGCCAGCACGCGCAGGCGCCATCCCACGCAGCCCCTGGTGCGCGTGCCGCACGACGCGACCGAGCGAGGCGGCCCTGTTTTCTCGCCCAAGCACCTCCCGCCCGTTACCGACCTCTCCGTCGTGGACGGGCGCGAAGCGCTCGGTGAGCGCATCATCATCCGCGGGCGCGTGCTCGACGAGGACGGGCGGGCGGTGCCGCACACCATGGTCGAAATCTGGCAGGCGAACGCCGCCGGGCGCTACCAGCACCCCGGCGACCAGCACGACGCGCCGCTCGACCCCAACTTCCACGGCGAGGGCCGCGTGTTCACTGATGCGGACGGCTGGTATGAGTTCACCACGATCAAGCCCGGCGCCTATCCCTGGCGCAACCACCCCAACGCCTGGCGCCCCAACCACATCCACTACAGCCTGTTCGGCCCAGGCTTCGCCACGCGCCTGGTCACCCAGATGTATTTCCCCGGCGATCCATTGCTCGCGCTCGATCCCATCTTCCACAGCATCCCCGACGAGGCCGCGCGCGAGCGGCTGGTGAGCCACTTCGACATCGCCATCACCCGCCCCGAATGGGCGCTGGGCTACCGCTTCGACATCGTGCTGCGCGGGCGCGGGCCGACCCCGTTCGAGGATGGCGGAGGGCTCGCACTAATGCCGGCGGCGACCAGCAGCCAGACCATCGGCCCCTACTGGCACCTGATCGAGCACCAGGACTGGGCGGACCTCACGCGCTTCGGCGCGGAAGGCGAGATCATCCGTCTAACCGGGCGCGTTGTGGACGGCGACGACGAGGCTGTGATCGACGCCTGCGTGGAGGTCTGGCAGGCCGATCCGCCCGCCTCGGACGTCTTCCCTGGCTGGGGGCGCTGCCGCACCGACCAGGAGGGGCGCTTCACCTTCGCCACGCTCAAGCCCGGCCCCATGCCGATAGGCGGCGAGAGCAACGCGATGCAGGCGCCGCACCTGGCGCTTGCCATCTTCGCGCGCGGCCTGCTGCGGCACCTCACGACCCGCCTCTATTTCGCAGGCGAACCGCTGAACGCCCAAGACCCGGTGCTGCTCCGCGTCCCCGAGGCGCGCCGGGCGACGCTGCTCGCGCACAGCCCGCATCCTGGCACCTGGCAGCTCGACATCCGCTTGCAGGGCGGGGACGAAACCGTGTTCCTGGAGGTCTGACGCCATGCCTGAGCCGTGCATCATCACCGTCGCTATTACCGGCTCGGTGCCGCGCAAGCAGGACAACCCAGCAGTGCCCATCGCCGTCGCCGAGCAGATCGAGAGCACGTACGCCGCCTACGAGGCAGGGGCAGCCCTCGCCCACCTGCACGTGCGCAACGACGACGAGACGCCCAGTTCGGACCCGGCCAAGTTCGCGCAGCTGCAAGAGGGTATCCGCCGCCACTGCCCCGGCATGATCGTGCAGTTCAGCACCGGCGGGCGGGGGCGCGACCCGAGCCAGCGCGGCAGCGCGCTCTATTTGCGGCCCGACATGGCCTCGCTGTCCACGGGCTCGGTCAACTTCCCCACCATCGTCTATGAGAACGCCCCTGCCCTGGTAGTCGAGCTGGCCGCCTCCATGCAGGCGAACGACGTGCGGCCGGAGATCGAGGTATTCGATCTCTCCCACATCCACGGTGCGAGCGCCTCGTGGACCAGGGCCTGATGGACGAGCGTCCGCACGTGCAGTTCGTCATGGGGGTGAAGAACGCGCTTCCAGCCGAGGAGCGCCTGCTCGATCTCCTGCTCGGCGAACTGCGCGCGGTGCTGCCCCACGCCACTTGGACGGCGGCCGGCATCGGGCGGCATCAGGCCGAGGTGATCGGGTGGGTGCTGGCACGCGGCGGCATTGGCGTGCGCACCGGGCTTGAGGACAACATCCGCATGGGCCGCGACCGCCTGGCCGCGAGCAATGCCGAGCTGGTCGCGGCCGCCGCCCAGCTCTGCGCCGAGCATCGCCGCCCCGTCGCCACGCCCCAGCAGGCGCGCAGCCTGCTCGGCCTCAAGCCCGTCACCGCATTCGCCTGAGCATCGGATCAGGCCATGAGGCTGCTGGGTCTTCCCCCTTCGTTGGCCGCGGACACGGCGGTGTGCGCCGCGTTCTCCGACCAGGCCACCGTCCAGGCGGCGCTCGACTTCGAGGCGGCGCTGGCGCGGGCGGAGGCGAGCTGCGGCGTGATCCCCGCGGTCGCCGCGGCGACGATCGTAGCGGCTTGCCGGGCGGAACTCTACGACCTGGACGCGCTCGCCGCTGGAAGCCTTACGGGCGGGCACGCTCGCGATCCCACTCGTCAGGCGTCTGGGCGAAGAGGTGGCGCGACACGACAAGGCGGCCGCGGGCTGGGTCCATTTCGGGGCGACCAGCCAGGACGTGCTGGACACCGCCCTCGTGCTGCAGCTTCGCCGGGCGGTGCCGCTGCTGCTCGACCAGGCGGAGGCCGTGGCGTCACCGTTGCGTCGCCTCGCGCGCGAGCACCGGGATACGCCCATGCTGGGCCGCACGCTGCTGCAGCCAGGGCCGCCGATCACCTTCGGCCTGAAGGCGGCTGGGTGGCTCGGAGGTGTCGCGCGGGGTGCGGCGCGGCTCCGTCAGGCGGCGGACGAGGCGCTGCTGCTGCAGTTCGGCGGTGCGGTCGGGACGCTCTCGGCGCTGGGGGACAAGGGGCCGGAGGTTGCCCGTGCGCTGGGCGCGGCGCTGGGTCTGCCGTGTCCCGGAGGCGCCCTGGCACGCCCACCGCGACCGGCTGGCCGTCTTTGCCTGCGCCGTCGCCGTGCTGGCCGGCTCGGTGGGCAAGATCGCGCGGGACATCTCCCTGCTTATGCAAGCCGGAGGTCGCCGAGGTGCAGGAGCCGGGCGGCCCAGGGAGTGTTGGGGGGCGCGGCGGGTCAAGCACCATGCCGCACAAGCGCAATCCCGTGGCCTCGGTCGTCGCACTCGCAGCAAATCAGCGCGTGCCCGGCCTGCTCGCCTCCATCGTGAGCGGCTTGCCGGGCGAGCACGAGCGAGCGGCCGGCGCCTGGCAAGCCGAAGCGGCGGCGCACGCCGAACTCGTGCTGGCGCTCTCTGCCGCGCTCTCGGCCATGGCGGAGGCGCTGGGCGGATTGCGCGTGGACCCGGCCGCCATGCGCGCGAACCTGGAGCGGCTCCGCGGCCTGGTGATGGCGGAGCCGCTCGCGCTCGCGCTGGCGCCCCGCCTCGGCCGCGGCCCAGCGCACGAGCTGACCGAGCGGCTGGTCGGCGAGGCTGCCAGGACAGGGCAGCCACCTACGCGAGGTGGCCGGCGGTGACGCGGAGGTGGGACGCGTGCTGGATGCCGCGGCCCTGGACAGGGTGTTCGACCCCGCCGGCTACCTTGGCAGTGCCGGGCTGTTCACAGACGGGTTGCTCCGCGCGGCCGGCTCCGGGGAAAGCTGGAAAGAGTGAAGGAGACCGGGCCTGACAGCCCGGCCACAGGGAGCGGCGAGCGTGTGTGCCGACGCCGATCATCAACCCGGCGCGAGGCTGGCGCCGTTCATGGGTTCGTGTTCCGCCAAAGAAGAACCTTGATGCCGACCAGCCTTTGAAAGATGGCGGTGACCGAAGCATTCGAGGCGCCGCAACTAAACAAAGGAGACTTCCGATGTGGTCCAAGCTTCTTGTCGCGACTGGTTTGACCCTGGCTCTCGCTCTGCCGGCAGCCGCCCAGTCCACGCAGTCCCAGTCTTCCGGTAACTCGAACATGCAGTCCGGGCAGCAGGCCGGCATGAACGGCCAGAACACCATGCACATCCGGCAGCACGTGAAGGATGAGCTGCAGCAGGCCGGCTTCACCAACGTGCAGGTCATGCCGGAGTCCTTCCTGGTGCGGGCGAAGGACAAGCAGGGTAGTCCCGTGATGATGGTGATCAACCCCGACTCCATCACGGCCATCACCGAGGATGGGAACCGCCGGCCAGTCCGGCTCGTCCGGCAACAGTCTGGCAGCAACGCTCTGAGCAACAGCACTGCGTCCAAGCAGTAGTCGTCTGGCACGGCCGAACGCGCCCCCGGCGGTCCCGACGGGGGCGCGAAGGCCTGGCCGGCTTGCCTCCCGTCTCCGCGCTGGTAGAACGCCCGGCGGAAGGTGGCAGCCATGGCCGGGCATTCGCAGTTCAAGAACATCATGCACCGCAAGGGCGCGCAGGACGCGCGCCGCGGGCGGCAATTCGCCAAGATCATCCGCGAGATCACCGTCTCGGCACGCCAAGGCCTGCCCGAGCCGCGAGCAACCCGCGTCTGCGCGCCGCCGTCGCCGCGGCGCGCGAGGCGAACATGCCCAAGGACACCGTCGAGCGCGCCATCAAGAAGGCCGTGGGCGGCACCGGCGGCGAGGACTACGCCGAGGTGCGCTACGAGGGCTACGGCCCTGCCGGCGTCGCCATCATCATCGAGGCGCTCACCGATAACCGCAACCGCACGGCGGGCGAGGTGCGCGCCGCCTTCAGCAAGCACGGCGGCGCGCTCGGGGAGAGCAACTCGGTCTCCTTCCTGTTCAACCGCTTCGGCGTGATACAATACCCGGCATCCGCCGCGAGCGCGGACGCGATGCTGGAGGCGGCGATCGAGGCCGGTGCGGACGACGTGCAGAGCGACGCGGACGGGCATGAGGTGCTTAGCTCGCCGGACGATTTCTTCGCCGTGCGCGACGCGCTGGAGGCCCGTTTCGGCCCGCCTGCAGAGGCAAGGCTCGACTGGCGGCCGACCACGACCGTAGCCCTCGACGAGGAACGCGCCCAGGGCGTGCTCAAGCTCGTGGATGCGCTGGAGGACAGCGACGACGTGCAGAACGTCTATGCCAATTTCGACCTCCCGGAAGCGGTGCTCGCGCGCCTGTCGGCCTGATGACTCGGTTGCTCGGCATTGACCCTGGGCTGCGCTTCACGGGCTGGGGCGTCATCGAGGTGCAGGGCAACCGGCTGCGCCACGTGGCGGACGGCGTGATCGCGACGACGGGCGAGTCGAGCGTTCCGGAGCGGCTCAAGCTGCTGCACGCCGGGCTTGTCGCCATCTTCGCCGAGTATGCGCCGGACGAGGCTGCGGTCGAGGAAACCTACGTGAACCGCAACGGGGCGGCGACGCTCAAGCTGGGCTATGCGCGCGGCGTCGCCCTGCTCGCGCCCGGCCCTCGCGGGCATCCCCGTGTGCGAGTATGGGGCGATGGCGGTCAAGCAGGCGGTCGTGGGCACGGGGGCGGCGCAGAAGGACCAGGTCGTGATGATGGTGCGCCGGCTGCTGCCGGGTGCGACGCTGCGCCGGGCGGACGCGGCCGATGCCCTGGCCGTGGCGATCTGCCACGCGCATCACCGGGCGAGCCGGCTGCGGACGCTCGGCGGGACGATGATGGCGTGATCGCGCAGCTTACGGGCCGGGTGGAACAGGTGGAGGCGGACCGCTGCGTCGTGGACGTAGGGGGCGTAGGCTACCTCGTGCAGGCAAGCACGCGGACGCTGAGCCAGCTTCCGGCCCCGCCTGCCGTGGCGCGCGTGCTCGTGGAGACGCAGGTTCGGGAGGATGCGATCACGCTCTACGGCTTCGCGGATTCGGCGGAGCGGGAGTGGTTCCGCTTGCTGCTGACGGTGCAAGGCGTGGGTGCGAGGGTTGCGCTGAACCTGCTCTCGGCGCTGTCGCCGGCCGACCTCGTGGCCGCGATCGCGGCGGGGGACCGGGCGAGCCTCACGCGCGCGTCGGGCGTAGGCGCCAAGCTCGCGGCGCGCGTGCTAGCCGAGTTGCGCGAGCGGGTGGGCGCGATGCCGGTCGGGGCAGGGGGCGTCAGCCTGTTCGTCGCACCCGCTGGCGGCACGGAGGCGGACGCCTTGTCCGCGCTCGGCAACCTGGGCTACCGGCGGAGTCGAGGCGGCGGCGATCGTGGCGCGCGTCGCCGAGCGGCTGGGCGAGGGGGCTGGCCTCGACGCCGTGCTGCGCGAGAGCCTGAAGGAACTGGCGAGCAAGTGAAGAAGCCGAGGAAGGACGAAGGGGAGGAGCGGGCGGTATCGCCCGTGCGCGTTGACGAGGACGCGGCGGAGGCGAGCCTGCGCCCGCAGACGCTCGACGACTTCACCGGGCAGAAGGCGAGCCGCGAGAACCTGCGCGTCTTCATCCAGGCCGCCCGCGGCCGCGGCGAGGCGATGGACCACGTGCTGCTGCACGGGCCGCCGGGCCTGGGCAAGACCACGCTCGCGCAGATCGTGGCGCGGGAACTCGGCGTGGGCTTCCGGGCGACGAGCGGGCCGGTGATCCAGCGGGCGGGCGACCTCGCCGCGATCCTGACCAACCTGCAGCCGCGCGACGTGCTGTTCATAGACGAGATCCACCGCTTGCAGCCCGCCATCGAGGAGGTGCTCTACCCGGCGATGGAGGATTTCCAGCTCGACCTCATCATCGGCGAGGGCCCGGCGGCGCGGAGCGTGCGGATTGACCTCTCGCCGTTCACCTTGGTGGGCGCCACGACGCGCGCCGGGCTGCTCGCGACGCCCTTGCGCGACCGCTTCGGCATCCCGTTGCGCCTCGTGTTCTACACGCCCGAGGAGCTGGAGCTGATCGTCCGCCGCGGCGCGCAGAAGCTGGCGTTCAACCTGACCAAGGACGGCGCCACCGAGATCGCCCGGCGCTCACGGGGCACGCCGCGAATCGCCGGGCGCCTGCTGCGCCGGGTTCGCGACTTCGCGTCCGTCGAGGGCCACGACCCGGTGACGCGCGAGATCGCGGACGCGGCGTTGCAGCGGCTGGAGGTGGATCGGCTGGGCCTCGACGCCATGGACCGGCGCTATCTCCGCCGCATGGCCGAGCACCACGCGGGCGGCCCGGTCGGCGTCGAGACGTTGGCGGCGGCGCTCGCGGAGGCGCGGGATACGCTGGAGGACGTGGTCGAGCCTTACCTGATCCAGGAGGGACTGATCCTGCGCACGAGCCGCGGCCGGATGCTGGGCGAGCCGGGGTGGCGGCATCTCGGCCTCATGCCGCCGCCGACGCAGCCGGGGCAGGCGGATTTGCTGCACGATCTGGGGTGAAGCGGTTGTGTCTTGCGTTGAAACCCCCCTTCGCCGTCATGCCCGGA
>CAWBOZ010000012.1:0-127593 GCA_963790535.1 uncultured Alphaproteobacteria bacterium
TGCGGCGTCTGCGCGCGGTAGAGGCCGTCGCGCGGCACCGTCGCCTCGATGCGGCCGCCGGACGCGCGCTTGAGCGTGTCGGCGACCGGGACTGCGGGAATGGCGCCCGGCATCTCGGCAAGCGCCGCGAGTAGGGCAGGGATGGTGCCGGGCGGAATGAAAGGCCGTGCCGCATCATGGATCAGGACGATGTCGGGGGCATGGGACGCGAGAGCCTCCAGCCCGGCGCGCACGCTGTCCTGGCGCGCCGTGCCGCCAGCGACCGGAGGCAGGTGAGGAAGCCCTTGGAGGGCTTCACCGAGCTGCCCTGCATCCCCGACGGGCTGCAGGAGATCGGTGTGCCCGGCCAGCGCCTCCGCCGCCCAGCGCACGCATGGGCTGCCGCCGATGCGCACGTATTGCTTAGGCTGCCCAGCCCGGAACCTCTCCCCGGTGCCGGCGGCGACAAGGAGAGCGGCGACGCGCATGGCACGCCTCCATGCGCGGGCCAGATAGGGCCGTCAAGTCAATGCGGGACGCAATATGCATGATCAGATCGGCGCCGCTCCCTGAACATCGGCGAGTTGCAACGCATATGAGGCCGGGCCACGGTCGTGGGCAGTAGTCTCCTGAGGGATTGGAACATGGCAGCCAGGCCAGTCTTGATCGCAGCCATCGTCGTTCTCGTCGGCGCCGGTGCGGCCGGGCTGCATCTCTCCGGAGTGGGCGACCAGGCGAGGGCCGCGGACCAGCAGGCGCAGCAGCCGCCCGCCGTGCCTGTCACGATGGCGGCGGCGAAGACCGAGGATGTCCCGGTTTACCTACGCGGCATCGGCACGGTGCAAGCCTTCTACGCGGTCGAGGTGAAGGCTCAAGTCAGTGGCGTCCTACTCGACGTGCCCGTGCGCGAGGGCCAGGAGGTCAAGAAAGGCACGGTCCTGGCCCTCATTGACCCGCGCCCCTACAAGGCGGCGCTGGACCAGGCCACTGCGACGCGCCAGCAGGACCAGGCGCAGCTGGAGAACGCCCAGCTCGACCTCCGACGCTACACGAGCCTCGCGCGGACCGACTTTGCGTCGCGTCAGCAGGTGGACACGCAGCAAGCGGCCGTGAACAAGTTCCAGGCAGCGGTTGCCGGCGACACTGCCGCGATCGAGACCGCATCGCTCAACCTGAGCTACTGCTACATCCTCGCGCCGATAGACGGCCGGGTCAGCCTACGCCAGGTTGATCCCGGAAACCTGGTCGAGTCCGGCTAGCCAGGCGACCGGCATCATCTCGATCACCCAGGACCATCCGATCTCCGTCGTCTTCACCCTCCCAGAGCAGCAGCTGCCGCAGGTGCAGGCGGCGATGGCACATGGAGGGCCGCTGCCCGTTCTCGCTGATACATCGGACGGGCAGACGCAGCTTTCCCAGGGAACCTTGCTGACCCCGAACAACACAGTGGACATCAACACCGGCACCGTCCAGTTCAAGGCAAATTTCGCCAACCTGGACAACAAGCTCTGGCCGGGCGAGTTCGTGAATGCTCGCCTGCTTGTGAACACGATCCGCGGCGCCGTAACGGTCCCGCACATTGCGGTCCAGCACGGGCAAGATGGGCTGTTCGTCTTCGTCGTCAAGCCAGATGACACGGTCCAGCAGCAAGCCGTGACGGTTTCCTACGACGACGGAACAAGGGCTGTGGTGGTCAAGGGCGTATCATCGGACGAGAACGTTGTGACCTCCGGGCAATCCCGCCTCGGCCAAGGCACGCGCGTGGCGATTGCCCCGCCCGACCAGGCCGGCTGACCGCACTACCGACACACGCCGGGCGAATAGCAGAGGACTAGACGGCGAGACATGAGCATCTCCACTCCCTTCATTCGCCGGCCGATCGCGACCTCGCTGCTCATGGCCGCGATCTTTCTCGTGGGCGCCGCCGCGTTCCCTTTCCTGCCCGTGGCGCCGCTGCCCGAGGTGGAGTACCCGACGATCTCCGTGACGGCGCAGTATCCCGGCGCCAGTCCGGCCACGATGGCGGCGACCGTCGCGACGCCGCTGGAAACGCAGTTCGGCCAGATCCCGTCGCTCGCGCAGATGACGAGCATCAACGTGCTCGGCACGAGCACGATCACCCTGCAATTCAACCTCAGCCGCAACATAGACGCCGCGGCGACCGACGTGCTGGAGGCGATCAACGCGGCGCAGGGCCAGCTGCCCAAGGACATCCCGACCCCGCCGACCTTCCGCAAGACCAACCCTTCGGATGCGCCGATCCTCATCATCGCCGTGCGCTCGGACACGCTGCCCTTGCCCGAGGTGGACTCCTTTGCCGAGAACATCTTAGCACAGCAGCTCTCCCAGACCTCCGGCGTCGCGCAGGTGCTCGTCGGCGGCCAGCAGACCCCGGCCATCCGCGTGCAGGTGGACCCGGCGAAGCTGGCCTCGTTGGGAATGACCCTTGAGGACGTGCGGAACGTCCTGAGCCAGGCCACGTCGGACGAGCCAAAAGGCTCGATAGACGGGCCGAAGCAGTCCTACACGATCTACGCCAACGACCAGCGGACGGCGGCGAGCGAGTTTGAGGACACCATCATCGGCTATCGCGGCGGCGGCGCGATCCGGGTGCGCGACGTCGGCCGCGCGATCAGCGGGCCGCAGAACCGCGAGCAGCTCGCGTGGCAGGACAACAAGCCTGCGTCCTGCTGATCGTCTTCAAGCAGCCAGGTGCCAACGTCATCAGCACCGTGGACAGCATCAAGGCCAAGCTGCCGCAGCTCGTGGCGGACATCCCGCCGGGCGTGAACGTCAGGATCGTCTCGGACCGGACGCTCACCATCCGCGCCTCGGTGAGCGACGTCGAGTTCACCCTCATGCTTTCGGTGGCGCTCGTCGTCATGGTGATCTTCCTGTTCCTGCGCAACGCCTGGGCGACCATCATCCCGAGCGTGACGATCCCGGTCGCGTTGGTCGGGACCTTCGGCGTCATGTATGTTTGTGGCTACAGCGTGGACAATCTCTCCCTGATGGCGCTCACGATCGCGGTCGGGTTCGTGGTGGACGACGCCATCGTGATGCTGGAGAACATCTTCCGCCACCTTGAGGAGGGGCTGAGCCCGATGGAGGCGGCGCTCAAGGGCGCGGGCGAGATCGGCTTCACCATCATCTCCATCAGCGTCTCGCTGATCGCCGTGTTCATCCCGCTGCTGCTGATGAGCGGCATCGTCGGCCGCCTATTCCGCGAGTTCGCGATCGTCGTCTCCATCACCATCGTCGCGTCGGCGATCGTCTCGCTCACGCTGACCCCGATGATGGCGTCCCGCTTCCTCTCCCACGACACGGGCAAGCACGGCTGGCTCTACAGGGTCGTCGAGCGGATGTTCGATGCGATGCTCGGCTTCTACGAGCGCACGCTGGACATAGCGCTGCGGTTCCGCTTCATCACGCTGATGGTCTTCGTCGCGACTGTAGCGACCAGCGGGGTGCTCTTCATCCTGATCCCGAAGGGCTTCTTCCCGACCCAGGACACCGGGCTGTTCATCGGCGTCAGCGACGCGGCGCAGGACATCTCCTTCGACGAGATGACGCGCCTGCAGGAGCGGCTGAACAAGGTGGTCATGGCCGATCCCGCCGTGCAGGGAGTCACGTCCGCGATCGGCGCCGGCGGCGGCGGGGAGACCGCCAACAACGGGCGCATGTATGTCACGCTCAAGCCTTGGGACAAGCGCAAGGACACCGTGATGCAGGTGATCGCCCGGCTTGAGCAGAAAACGCAGTCGCTCAAGGGCATCAAGCTCTACATGCAGCCGGCGCAGGACGTTCGCGTGGGCGGGAGGTTGTCGCGGACACTGTATCAATACACGTTGCAGGACGTGGACAGCGCCGAGCTCGACCACTGGGCGCCGAAGCTCCTGGACAAGGTGCGCGCCCTGCCGCAACTCAGCGGCGTCACCTCCGATCAGGAGATGAACGGCACGACCGCGACCCTGACCTACAACAAGGACGATGCGGCTCGCTTCGGCATCCAGCCGAGCGTGATAGACAATACGCTCTACGACGCCTTCGGCCAGCGCGAGATCACGCAATACTTCACGGAGCTGAAGGCCTACTACGTGATCCTGGAGGTCCCACCGCTGGAGCAGGGAGACCTGGCGACGCTGGACAAGCTGTACGTCAAGTCGTCCAGCGGGATGCCCGTCCCGTTGTCCACCTTCGTCCACCTCGACACGGGACCCGTCCAGCCGTTGGTCGTGAACCACCAGAGCCAGTTCCCCGCGGTGACGATCTCCTACAATCTCAAGCCCGGCGCCTCGCTCGGCGATGCCGTGAACGCGATCCAGAAGGCCGAGTTGGAGCTGGGCGTGCCGCCGACGGTGCAGGGCACGTTCCAGGGCACGGCGCAGGCGTTCCAGAGCTCGCTGAGCAGCGAGCCTTACCTGATCGCGGCGGCGCTGATCGCCGTGTACATCATCCTCGGCATTCTGTACGAGAGCTACATCCTGCCCTTGACCATTCTCTCCACTCTGCCCTCGGCGGGCGTGGGCGCGCTGCTCATCCTGCTGGCCGCGGGCTACGACCTGACCGTGATCGCTCTTATCGGCATCATCCTGCTCATCGGCATCGTGAAGAAGAACGGCATCATGATGGTGGATTTCGCGATCAGCGCCGAGCGCAAGGATGGGATGGCGCCGCTCGACGCCATCCGCCAGGCGTGCCTGCTGCGCTTCCGCCCCATCCTGATGACGACCATGGCAGCGCTCCTGAGCGGTCTGCCGTTGATGCTCGGGAGCGGTGCCGGGTCGGAGCTGCGCAAGCCGCTGGGCTTCGCCATGGTGGGCGGCCTCGCGCTCAGCCAGGTCCTGACGCTCTACACGACCCCGGTGATCTATCTCTATCTCGACCGCTTCCAGCACTGGCTCGCGCCGCAGCGGCGGTCGCGGATGCCGGCGTTGGCCGCGAAGATGGGAACGGCTGCTACAGAATCAGGACGTTAGGCGCCGTTCCTGCGAGAGTGGCAGCACGAAAGCGGCGAGAGGGTCGGGCCAGGGCTGTCTCTATTTCCACCGGATGCAGCAGTCTCGGTTGCACGCTGCCCAGGGTGCGCGTATTTTGCCCAAACTATGGGCAATCAGTCATCCTGCGTTCCTGATCGCGCGCTTGGTGCGATCACTATCGGCACCGGCGCTGGGCGCGTCGTGCTGCCGGACCCGGTGGTTCTGGCGCCCATGTCGGGCGTGACCGACCTGCCGTTCCGCCGGCTCGTGCGCGAGCAGGGCGGCGCGATGGTGGTGTCCGAGATGATCGCGTCCTGGGCGATGGTGCGGGAGAACCGCAATACGCTGCGCATGGCCGAGGTGGTCGGCGGCGGCGGCCCGAACGCCGTGCAGCTTGCCGGGTGCGACCCTGACGCGATGGCGGAGGCGGCGCGCATCGCGGCCGGGCTGGGCGCGGACCTCGTGGACATCAACTTCGGCTGCCCGGTGAAGAAGGTCGCCGTCGGCCAGAGCGCCGGCTCGGCGCTGATGCGCGACGAGACCGCCGCCGCGCGCATCCTGGAGGCGACGGTTCGCGCTGTCCCTGTGCCCGTGACGCTGAAGATGCGCATGGGTTGGGACCATGCGAGCCTGAACGCGCCGCGCCTCGCCCGCATCGCGGAAGAGTGCGGCATCCAGATGGTCACGGTTCACGGCCGTACCCGGCAGCAGCTCTACACCGGGACGGCGGACTGGGCGTTCGTCGCCGGGGTCAAGGCCGAGGTCGGGATTCCCGTGCTGGTCAACGGCGACATCGAGGACGAGGCAGGTGCCGCCGAGGCGCTGCGCCAGTCGGGGGCGGACGGGATCATGGTGGGGCGGGGCTGCTACGGACGGCCGTGGCTGCCAGCCCAGCTCGCCCATTTCCTGCGCACCGGGAAGCCGCTGGCGCCGCCGTCGCTTGCACGGCAGAAGGCGCTGTTGTTGCAGCATTTCCGGTCCATGCTGTCCTGGTTCGGGGAAGGGGCTGGCGTCCGGGTCGCGCGCAAGCACGTGGCCTGGTATTCGCGCGGGCTGCCGGGCTCGGCGGAGTTCCGGGCCGCCCTCATGCGGCTCGACGAGGCTGCGGCCGTCGAGCGGCTGGTCGGCCAGTTCTACGAACCCCTTGATCGTGGGGCAGTCGGCATACCTTGGGGCGCTCGCGGCGTGAGGGGTGCCATCGCGCGCGGGACGCTCGCGCTCGTCGAGCGGCTCGGCGCCAAGCCGGGCCAGGCGTCCGCGCCCGACGCGGCGGCGATGCTCGGTGCGCTGCCGGTTCCCGTCATCATGCTCGACGCGGAGAACCAGATCCGCTACGCCAACCAGGCCGCGGAGCAGGCGCTCGGCCTCTCGCTGCAGCAGCTCGTCCAGCTCTGCATGGGCGACGTCGTCGCGGCCGACAGCCCGCTGCTTCTCCTCGTGGAGCAGGCGCGGACGCACGGCATGACGATCTCGGACCACGACCTCACGTTGGAGGGGCCGCGCCTGCGCGCCCGCCCGGTCGCAGCGCAGGTCGCCCCCGTGGCGGAGGAGCCGGGCAGCGTGGTCGTCACGCTGCAGGACAGCTCGGCCGCGCGCGCGCTCGACCGGCAGCGCTTGTTCCGCAACGCGGCCCGGAGCGTCACCGGGATGGCCGCGATCCTCGCCCACGAGGTCAAGAACCCGCTCTCCGGCATCAGGGGCGCGGCGCAGCTCCTGGAGAACACCGTCGCACCCGAGGACCGGGAGCTGACCGTGCTGATCCGCGACGAGGCGGACCGCATCCGGGGCCTCGTCGAGCGCATGGAGGTGTTCGGGGAGAAGCCGGTCGAGCGCCGGGCGCTGAACATCCACCGCGTCGCTGGAGCACGTCCGGCGCCTCGCGCAGACCGGGTTCGCGGCGCACCTGCGGCTCACGGAGACGTATGACCCATCGCTGCCGCCTGTCTGGGGCAACCGGGACCAGCTCGTGCAAGTGCTGCTCAACCTCGTCAAGAACGCGGCCGAGGCGCTGATGGCCGAGGGCGGGGAAGGCGAGATCACGCTGAGCACCGCTTACCAGCACGGGTTGCGCGTCGCCGTGCCAGGCACGGACCAGCGGCGCGACCTGCCGCTGATCGTCACCGTGCGCGACAACGGACCCGGCATCCCGGACGACCTCCAGCCGCACTTGTTCGAGCCCTTCGTGACCAGCAAGCCGACCGGCAGCGGGCTGGGTCTCGCGCTCGTGGCCAAGATCGTCGGCGACCATGGCGGCGCGATCGAGGTCGAGAGCCGGCCCGGCCGCACCGAGTTCCGACTCTGCCTGCCCGTCGCACCCGAGGCGGACGGGGAGTAGGCAGTGCAGATTCCCACCGTCCTCATCGCCGACGACGACCGCTCGATCCGCACCGTGCTGACCCAGGCGCTGGGGCGCTCGGGCTATCAAGTGCGCTGCACCGGCAACGCCGCGACGCTGTGGCGCTGGGTGGAGGACGGCGAAGGGGATCTCGTCATCACCGACGTGGTCATGCCGGATGAGAACGGGCTCGACCTGATCCCGCGCATCCGCCGCATCCGGCCGGATCTACGGGTCATCGTCATGAGTGCGCAGAGCACCTTGATGACGGCGGTGAAGGCGACGCAGCGGGGTGCTTTCGAATATCTTCCCAAGCCGTTCGACCTGCGCGAGCTTCTGGCGGTCGTCGGCCGGGCGCTGGCGGCACCCCCGCCGGACGCGCCGGCGCCAGCACCGGACGCGCGCGATGCGGACGAGCAGCAGCTCCCGCTGATCGGCCGCTCCGCGGCGATGCAGGAGATCTACCGCAGCATCGCCCGGCTCACGACCACGGATCTCACCGTCATGATCACGGGCGAGAGCGGGACCGGCAAGGAGCTGGTGGCGCGCGCGCTCCACGACCATGGGCGGCGCCGGGCGGGGCCGTTCGTGGCCATCAACATGGCGGCGATCCCGCGCGAGCTGATCGAGAGCGAGCTGTTCGGCCACGAGCGCGGCGCGTTCACGGGAGCGCTGAACCGCGCCCAGGGACGCTTCGAGCAGGCGAACGGCGGCACGCTGTTCCTCGACGAGATCGGCGACATGCCGCCCGAGGCGCAGACGCGGCTGCTGCGCGTGCTGCAGGAGGGGGAGTTCACGCTCGTGGGCGGCCGGCAGGCGATCAAGGCGAACGTGCGCATCGTCGCCGCGACGCACCGCGACCTGCGCCAGGCGATCCGCGCCGGGCAGTTCCGCGAGGATCTGTTCTATCGGCTCAACGTGGTGCCGATCAGGCTGCCGCCCTTGCGCGAGCGCACGGAGGATATCCCGGTGCTCGCCCGGCATTTCCTGGACAAGGCAGGCGAGGCGGGTCTTTCCGCGAAGAGGCTGGAGACGGAGGCGTTCGACCTGCTGCGCCGGCATCGTTGGCCGGGCAACGTGCGGGAGCTGGAAAACCTGATGCGCCGGCTCGCGGCCCTCTATCCGCAGGAAGGCATCTCCGCCGAGGTGGTCGCCGCGGAGTTGTCGGAGGCTGCATCGGGCGCCGAGGACGAGCTGGATGGTCCGTCCGGCCCAGAGCCCCTGGCGCAGGCGGTGGAGCGGCATATCCGCCAGTATCTCGCCGCGGCGCGTGACGGGCTGCCGATGCGGGACGTATATGACCAGGTGATCGCCGAGGTCGAGCGACCGCTGATCGCGATGACCTTGTCGGCCACGCGCGGCAACCAGATCAAGGCGGCAGCCATGCTGGGCCTCAACCGGAACACCTTGCGCAAGAAGATACGCGACCTCAGCATCCCGGTCGTGCGCGGGGTGGGCTAGCGGCCGTGGACGCGGCGCCTTTGCACATCGAGGCGATGCCGCGCCGCTCACCCATACGGCGGCTCGCGGACGCCATGCTCGGCAAGGTGGCGACGCTCGTGCTCGCTGCCGTGGCGCTCGCGCTCGCCTTCGCGACCTTCGTGCTGCTCTCGCGCGGCGGGGCGCCGTCGCTGGGGCCGAATCCCTTGTTCGGCCTGGTGCTCGCCAACTTGGTCGTGCTGCTCCTGCTGGGCGCGGCGCTCGCGGGCCGGCTCACGCGCGTCTGGGTCGAGCGCCGCCAGGGATCGGCAGGCGCACGGCTGCACGTCCGGCTCGTGATGCTGTTCGGCATCGTCGCGGTGACGCCTGCCATCGTGGTGGCCCTGTTCGCGACCGCGTTCTTCCATCTCGGCATCCAGGCCTGGTTCAACGACCCTGTCCGCACCGTGCTCAACGAGAGCCTGGAGGTGTCGCGAGGCTACCTGGAGGAGCACCGCAGCAACATCCGCGTGGACGCGCTGGCGATGGCCAACGACATCATGCACGCCGGGCAGCTCTTCGCCGACAACCCGGCGGCGTTCGGCCAGTTCCTCGCGGAGCAGACGACGCTGCGCGGCCTGACCGAAGCCATGATCTACGAGCCGGTGACGGGGCAGGTGCTCGTCAGCTCCGGCCTGATGGGCGGCCTCGGCGCCGTGCCGCCGCCGCGCGAGGCGACCGAGTTCGCGCGCACGGGCGAGGTCGCTATCCTCGGCAGCCCCGACGACAACGAGGTGCGCGCCGTCGTCCGGCTCGAACTCGAAGCCGGAGCTGATGCTGCTGGTCAGCCGGCCCGTGGACCCGCAGATCCTCGACCATATGCGGCGCACCGAGCAGTCCGTCGCGGATTACAAGCGGCTCGATGCGCATCGCTCGAGCTTGCAGGTCACGTTCGTGCTCATCTTCGGTCTGGTGGCGTTGCTCGTGCTCTCGGCCGCGGTGCTGATCGGGCTGCTGCTCGCGAACCAGATCGCCCGGCCCATCGGCGCGCTGATCCGCGCCGCCGAGCGCGTGCGCGCCGGGGATCTTGCCGTGCGCGTGCCGGAAGAGGCGAGCGCGGACGAGATCGCCGGCCTCTCCCGCGCCTTCAACCGCATGACGGGCCAGCTTGCGGCGCAGCGGGCCGAGCTGATGGACGCCTACGCGCAACTCGACGAGCGGCGGCGCTTCACGGAAACGGTGCTCTCCGGCGTCTCCGCCGGCGTGATCGGGCTCGACGGCGACGGCCGGGTTGACCTGCCCAACCGCGCCGCGGGCGAACTGCTCGGGCTCGACCTGATGGCCCTCGTCGGCCAGCCGCTCGCCGATGTGGTGCCGGAGTTCGCGCCGCTGCTGGACGCCGCCGCCCAGCGCGCGCTCGGCGGCGGCGGGGCGCGCACGGCCGAGGTCGCCATCGGCCCGGCGAGCCGGCGCCGCACCCTGCTCGCCCGCATCAACGCCGAGCTGCACGACGGCCAGCTCGACGGCTACGTCGTCACCTTCGACGACATCACCGAGCTGCAATCCGCCCAGCGCAAGGCCGCCTGGGCCGATGTCGCCAGGCGCATCGCCCACGAGATCAAGAACCCGCTCACCCCGATCCAGCTCTCCGCCGAGCGGCTCAAGCGGCGCTTCACCAAGGAGATCCAATCCGACCCGGAGACCTTCGCGCAGTGCGCCGACACCATCGTGCGGCACGTCGGCGACATCGGGCGCATGGTCGATGAGTTCTCCGCCTTCGCGCGGATGCCGCAGCCCGTGCTCAAGCCCGAGGACGTCGGCCGCATCGCGCGCGAGGCGCTGATCCTGCAGCGCAGCGCCCGGCCCGAGATCACCTGGGAAACGCGCATCCCCGATGCCGGGCCGCTCGCCCAGTGCGACCGCCGCCTGCTCGGCCAGGCGCTCACGAACCTGCTGCAGAACGCGGCGGACGCGGTCGCCATGCAGCCGCGGTCGCCTGGCGAGCCAGCCGGCCATATCGTGCTCGCGGTGGAGGAGCGGGGCGGCCAGGTCGAGCTGCGCGTCGAGGACGACGGGGTGGGCTTGCCGCAGCAAGATCGCGAGCGGCTCGCGGAACCCTACGTCACGCACAAGGCCAAGGGCACGGGCCTCGGCCTTGCCATCGTGAAGAAGATCATGGAGGACCACGGCGGCGTGCTGGTGCTCGACGACCGCGCGGACGGCCCCGGCGCCGTCGCGACGCTGGTGTTGCCGACGCTGGCGTCGAGCGCGGCGGCGGCCTGAACGCGATCAACTACCTGTCCAAGTTCGGATACACGCGGGAGCAGGCCTACGTGATCCTGTCCTGCGCGCCGGTCGAGGGCCGGGTCGGCGGGGTCGTGGACATCCCGAACGCCTGCGTCTCGGTCGCCATCCCCTGCGAGATGTTCGACTTCGACATCAAGCCGAACGCGCAGGGGCCGCAGAAGCACGTCGATCCGAGCAAGGCCGACCTCGCGCGCGAGACCTGAGCGGGCGTCGGTCGATCCAACCGGGCGGGGTGCCTGCGGGTGCCCCGCCGCCACGATCGCTAGAGCCGTTTCCGTATCAACCGGCTCAAGACCATCAAGCGCCAGATGTGTCGCCGCGCCGGCCCCCACCTGCTCGAACGCCGCCGCCTGCTCGCTGCATGGTCACCAAGACCTGCCAAGAGTCGCAAAATGATTGCGGCTGTATCATTGTCCTTGCGCCCGAGCCGACGTTGATATCTATTGCGCGGCGCGAACGGAGCAGCCGGAGCCCCGGACAAGGCTCCGCGCCGGAGGGAACGCGTGCACGGCCGGACACTTGCCCTCCTTGCCGCCTCGACACTCGCGGGGTCCATACGACCCGGCGTCGCGCGGGCGGCAACCGATGGCGGCGACGGCAGCGGCGATCAGCTGCTCGGCCCCACTCTCGGGCGGCGCCACGTTTTTGCCTTGAGAACCTGGATCACGATGCGAGCGACTCGGTAAGCGACCGGCACCGTACGAGGGCAAAATGACCGTCTACAACGGCTACGTCACAGACAACGCATTTTTGTATCCGTACACCCGCCCACAATATGGCGGCTACATCACGTCGCCGAGCGGCGTCTATACCGCGTTTCTGACGCCCGGCGTAAAATTCGAAGTGTCGCGCGGCTCATCTCCGATCGACACGCCACACAACACCGTTTGGGGAACACCAGCCCTCAACAACATATCGTCTAATCCAAACGCGGAAGCCGTCCTCTTCTCCAACGGCCGGTTCAACCTCTACGACTTCAACAGCCCAAGTCGTAATTCGCCCGTATACGCCGTCTCCGCGGGCGGCAGCGACAGGTCGGGTGCGACCTTGTCGCTCTCCGACAGCGGGACGCTCACCATCAACCAGGGCCGCTCTCCGGGTCGCCTCGGCGCGCAGTACTTCAGCAACAACATCAGCGACCCCGTAGCCTCCTTCGCGCTGTCCGACATCAACTACAACTTTTCGCAATCCACGATCAAGACAACCACCCAGATCGCGGGCGAAACCAACAGGTTGGTGAACAACACCGGCCAAACCCAACCGCTTGGGACCTCGCTCAGCCTCACCTACACCAAGACATCGAGCTGGAACTTCGGCGTCTCCGAGGCGATCGCGCTCGGGCTGAAGTCCACCAGCACTGTCGGCGTCCCCGGCGTCGGCCAGGAGTTGGCCGAGCTCAGCGTCACATCGACGACGACCATCAGCAGCGGCCATGGTGGGTCGGACACCGCGGGCAGGACCTTCAACACCGGTGTCACCGCCAACGTGCCCGCCCAAAGCATCTACGAGGCCAAACTATCCGGGACGACGGAGACCTACGACGTCCCCTACACCTATGACGGGGTTGCGACATACAGTAGCGGCGCCACCGCGGACATACACGGCAGCGGCGTGTTCAGCGGCGGCGACTCCGGCGTCTTCACGACCGAGATTGACTGCATCTCGACCCCCGTCGGCTGCCCCCCAGGACCCGTGTCCGAGGAGCTGGTCGGCGGCGGCCCCGGGTCCGGGGTGCCTGCGCCGGTCCCCGAGCCCGCCAGCCTGCCGCTGCTGCCTGCCGCCCTGCTGGCGACGGTGGTGATCCGCCGCCTGCGGACCCGCCCGGGGCGCCGCGCCGGGCCGGCGAGGGGCATGGCGCTTCGCGGGGCGCGGGGACAGGCCGGCTTGGCTGTGTGACGCGCCGCCGCCGGAGCGACCCGGACCGGCCGCTGGCAGCTCGGCGCGTGGCGAGCTAGTCTTTCGCTGTCGAGGCGAATTGGGCCACAGGTGCGCGCGTTGCCGAACGCACGGGCCGGCGCCAAGGCGGGGTAAACAAGCGCATGAACCGCAAGCTGCGCCGGGCGGAGAAGAAGCAGAGCCGGCCCGTGGTGACGCGACAGAAATCGCCTTGTGCCCAAGAGTCGTTCGCCGACGCCGTCCGGCACCATCAGGCCGGGCGGTTGGACGAGGCGGTCGCCAGTTACGGCCGCGCCATAGCCCTCAGGCCGGACTACCCGGAGATCCACAACAACCTCGGCGTTGCGCTGAGAGGCCAAGGGCGATTGAGCGAAGCGGTCGCCATTACGGCCGCGCCATAGCCCTCAGGCCGGACTACGCGGAGGCGCACAACAACCTGGGCATCGCGCTCGCGCAGCAGGGACGGCTGGACGAGGCGGTCGCCAGCTACGGCCGCGCCCTCGCGCCTCAGGCCGGACTACGCGGAGGCGCACAACAACCTGGGCATCGCGCTTGCGCAGCAGGAACGGCTGGATGAGGCGGCCGCCCACTTTCGCCGCGCCCTCGCGCTCAGGCCGGACTACCCGGAGGCGCACAGCAGCCTCGGCGGCGCGCTCGCGCATCAGGGGCGGTTGGACGAGGCGGTCGCCCGCTACCGCCGCGCCCTCGCGCTCAGGCCCGACTACCCGGAGGCGCACAACGACCTCGGCAGCGCGCTCGCGCAGCAGGGACGGCTGGACGAGGCGGTCGCCCATTACGGCCGCGCCCTCGCGCTCAGGCCGGACTACCCGGAGGCGCACAGCAACCTCGGCAGCGCGCTCGCGGATCAAGGACGGCTGGACGAGGCGGTCGCGCACTTCCGCCGCGCCCTCGCCCTCAAGCCGGACTACCCCGAGGCGCACAGCAATCTCGCGATGGTGCTGCTGGCGCAGGGCGACATGGACGCGGGATGGGCGGAGTACGAGTGGCGCTGGAAGATGCCGCACGCGGTCAAGGCGGCGCGCAGCTTCGCGCAGCCGCGGTGGCGCGGTGAGGCGGCAGAGGGGCGGACGCTGCTGATCCACGCCGAGCAGGGCCTCGGCGACACGGTGCAGTTCTGCCGCTACGCCCCGCTGGCGGCCAACCGCGGGCTACGGGTGATCCTGGAGGTGCAGGAGCCGCTGGTCCGGCTGCTCCGCGGCCTGCCGGGCGTGGATCGCGTGGTGGGGCAGGGCGAGGCGCTGCCGCCCTTCGACCTCCACTGCCCGATGCTCAGCCTGCCCTTGGCGCTGGCGACCGCCACCGAGAGCATCCCGAGCGCCGCATCCTACCTGCACGCCGACCCGGCGCAGGTCGCGGCCTGGCGGACGCGCCTCGCCGCGATGGGGAGTGGGCGTTTGCGGATCGGCTTGGCGTGGGCGGGCAATCCCGACCTGCCGGCCGACCATCGGCGCTCGCTGGCCCCGGATCGGCTGGCGCCCTTGTTCGACCTCTCCGGATTGCACGTCTTCAGCCTGCAGAAGGACGGACCCGCGGCGCCCGAAGCCTTCCCGCTGACCGACCTCATGGGCGAGGTGGGAGACTTCGCCGACACCGCGGCGCTGGTCGCCAACCTCGACCTCGTCATCTCGGTCGATACCGCCGTCGCTCACATGGCGGCGGCGCTCGGCAAGCCGGTCTGGCTGCTGAACCGCTTCGATTCGTGCTGGCGCTGGCAAGCGGGCCGGCGCGACAGCCCGTGGTACCCGACGCTGCGCCTCTACCGGCAGCCGCGCCCCGGCGACTGGGCCCCCGTTTTGGCCGAGGTCGCCCGCGACCTTCGCGTCTTGACGGTGTAGCGTCGCCTGTCACACAGACGATGCGATGCGTGGACACCGGAAGAGCCGCGGCTTCCTTCAGGCAGTTACCGTGGCCGTCTCCCAACCGCCGCCTCCTGGACGCCCGGGCAGAAGCCGCTCGGACGTTGCCGGGATCGTTCACAGAATACGCCCCGCAAATCCTGCCCGTCCCGAGACGTTGGTGCTGCCTTCGCTGGCGTCGAGCGCGGCGGCGGCCTAAGGGTCCGGGTTGATCCCGCTCGCCTGAGTTGTGCGGGGAGCGTGCGGGCCAGGGTCCCGCACGAGTCCGCGATCCTGCTTGCCAGGGCTCACTGATCGTCGTTATGTTCAATCATGCATAACGATGCCTGGGAGGCACGATCATGGACGTTCAGTCACGCACGGAAAGCTCGGCGCTGCCGCTGCGGAGTTCATCGCCAAGCCCCGCCGGCTGCTGATCGATGGGGAGTGGGTGGACGCGAAGTCGGGCAAGACGTTCGCGGTCTTCGACCCTGCGACCGGCCAGCAGATCGCGCAGGTCGCCGAAGCCGACGCTGCCGACGTGGATCTCGCCGTTTCTGCCGCGCGCCGGGCGTTCGAGGCGGGCGCATGGGCACGCATGAAGCCCTCCGAGCGCGGTCAGATGCTCTGGCGCATCGCCGCGCTCATGGAGGCGCACGCCGACGAGCTGGCCGAGATCGAGAGCCTGGACAACGGCAAGCCGGTCACGGTCGCCCGTGCCGCCGACATCCCGCTCGCCATCGACATGTTCCGCTACATGGCGGGCTGGGCGACCAAGATAGAAGGCCGGTCGCTGAGCCTGTCCACGCCCGGCGACTACCACAGCTACGTCCTGCGCGAGCCGATCGGCGTCGTGGGCCAGATCATCCCCTGGAACTTCCCGCTGCTGATGGCGGCCTGGAAGGTCGCCCCGGCGCTCGCGGTCGGCTGCACGATCGTGCTCAAGCCCGCCGAGCAGACTCCGCTCACCGCGCTGCGCCTGGGCGAGCTGATGCTGGAGGCCGGCCTGCCGCCGGGCGTGATCAACATCCTGCCGGGCTTCGGCGAGACCGCGGGCGCCGCGATAGCGAACCATCCGGACGTGGACAAGGTCGCGTTCACGGGCAGCACCGAGGTCGGCAAGCTGATCGCGCACGCGGCCACCGGCAACCTCAAGAAGGTCACGCTGGAGCTGGGCGGCAAGTCGCCGCTGATCATCTTCCCCGACGCCGACCTGGAGCGCGCCATCCCCGGCGCGGCGAGCGCCATCTTCTTCAACCAGGGCCAGACCTGCTGCGCCGGCTCGCGCCTCTTCGCGCACGAGAAGGTGTTCGACAAGGTGCTGCAGGGCGTCTCCGACATCGCGGGCCGCATCAAGGTCGGGCCGGGCCTCGATCCCTCGACCGAGATGGGGCCGCTGGTGTCGGACGAGCAGTTCGGCAAGGTGCGGGGCTACATCGAGAGCGGCCGCTCCGAGGGCGCCAAGGTCGCCACTGGCGGCGGCACGGTCGGCAACGGCGGGGGCTACTTCGTGCAGCCCACGGTGCTGACCGACACCAAGCCCGAGATGCAGGTGGTGCGTGAGGAGATCTTCGGCCCGGTGCTGGTCGCCGAGCGCTACAACGACGACGATCTCGACCGCATCGCCAAGCAGGCCAACGACACGATCTACGGCTTGGCCGCGTCCGTCTGGACGCGCGACATCAGCACGGCCCACAAGATGGCGCGCCGCATCCGCGCGGGCACGATCTGGATGAACTGCCACAACGTGTTCGATGCCTCCCTGCCCTTCGGCGGCTACAAGCAGTCGGGCTTGGGGCGCGAGATGGGCGAGGACGTGCTGCGCAACTACCTCGAAGTGAAGGCGGTCACGGTCGCGCTGTAGCGGACGGGCGCACTCGGCGGCGGGCCTGGCAACCTGGCCCGCCGTCCCAACGCAAGGAAGCGGCATGGCGGATGGTGGCGACGTGCTCGGGGACACCCTTGGGGGCGAGATGGTGGGCGAGGGGCTGACCACCTGGTCCGTCTCACCCGGTGGTCGCCGGGTGCAGCTGGGCTTCGAGGATGCGAGCGGGCGGCGTTGCCGCCTGGACCTGCCGTTCGATGTTCTCAGCGCGCTGCTGTTCACCATCCCGCGCATCCTGCGCGCTGCGTTGCGGGCGCGCGGCGACCGCAACGCCCGCGTCATCCAACCGCTTCGCTCGTGGCAGCTGGAGCGCGCCGCGGGTACGGATTGCCTGATCCTGACGCTCTCGACGCCGACCGGCTTCGACGTGGCTTTCGCGGTGGCGCAGGACCAGCTCGCGGCGATGGGCGAGGCCGCAGCTGGAGCGGATCGTCCACGCGCCTTGCTGAACTAGATCTGTGCAACCGAGGGGAAGACCGGAGATGACCAGAAACGTCGCGACCATGGCCGCGCGGGGTCGGGGCCTCCCTCTCGCCGCGGCGGCCTGCGCGCTCATGCTCTGCGCCGGGATGGCGGCAAGCGCGGCGCCGCTCACGCTCTGGGGCGCTGACAGCCTCAAGGGGGCGCTTGGCACCGTGGCAGGGAAGTTCACCAAGGCTACGGGCACGTCTGTCACCACCCGGTTCGGCCCTTCGGGCACGCTGCGCAAGGATGTCGAGGCTGGGGCCAGGCCCGACCTGTTCGCCTCCGCCGACACTGCGAACCCACTCAAGCTTCAACAGGAGGGCTTCGCTGGGCCGGTCGTGGATTTCGCCAGCACCCGCGTCGTTGCGGTTGCCGCACCAGGTCTCCACGTGGACCCAGGCAACCTCCTGGCCACACTGCTCAACCCCGCCGTGAAGCTTGGCACCTCGACGCCTGTCGCCGACCCGCTCGGCGACTACACTGAGCAGATCTTCGCCAAGGCGAACGCCTTGATGCCGGGTGCAAAGGCGACGCTCGACGCCAAGGCGCAGCGCCTCATCGCGAGCCCGGATTCGCCCCATGTGCCGCCCGGAGAGAACCTCTTGGTCTATCTCATCGAGCGCACGCATCGGGCCGACATCTTTCTTGCCTACGAGAGCAGCGCCACGGCGGCCCGTGCAATCGCGCCCGACCTGCAGGAAATCGAGTTGCCGCAGAACCTCGCGCTGTCGGTGGAGTTCGGCCTCACGGTCCTCAAAGGCGCCGATCCGGGCACGCGGGCACTGGAGCAATACATCCTCTCGGCCGCTGGCCAAGCGGTGCTCGCGGAGCACGGGTTCGGCCCGCCAGCGCCGGCACGTGCCCCCGATCCCGCGAGTGAGGCCATGACCAAGTAAAGCGGTCCGCGCCTCTCCCGAACATCCAGTTTTGAAGTCCAGGTCTATTGTGACCAGGCTTAGGTGGACGTTGCGTGTCCAGTTATAGGCAAATAAATATAAAAATGAGACTGAGAAGCCATTTTCCCCTTGCATGAATACTCTTGTCGGGCCACGATCTCATAACATAGAGGAGATTATGAATGGCTAGACATATCTCGAAAGCATCCGGAGCGGGGCGAGGTATCTTCCTGACTGCAACGGCCTTAACCTTCGTGCTCTGCGCCGCGACGGCGGCGCGCGCGGCGCCGCTCACGCTCTGGGGCGCTGACAGCCTCGCCCCGGCGCTCGACGCCGGGACAGCGGAGTTCACTGCGAACACGGGCATCCCCGTCAACACGTTCTTCGGCGGGTCCGGCACGCTGCGCCAAGACATCGAGGCTGGGGCCAGGCCCGACCTGTTCGCCTCCGCCGACCTCACGAACCCGCTCAGGCTCCAGCAGGAGGGCTTGGCTGGACCGGTCACCAACTTCGCCAGCAACACCCTCGTCGCGGTCGCCGCACCCGGCATCAACGTGAACACGGGCAATTTGCTGTCCACAATCCTCAATCCCTCGATCACGATCGGCACCTCGACGCCTGGCAACGACCCGCTCGGCGACTACACCGAGCAGGTCTTCGCCAACGCGGACGCCCTGGTTCCGGGTGCGAAGGCGACGCTTGACGCCAAGGCCCAGCGCCTCATCCTCGGGACGGGCCCATCGCCCGTGCCGACCGGACAGAACGCCTTGGTGTATTTCGTGGGCGGCGCCACGCCTCAGGCCGACATCTTCTTCACCTACGCATCTCTCGCCACAGCAGCGCTCGCGATTGATCCCGCCCTGCAGGAGGTCGCCCTCCCGAGCAACATCGACGTCACGGTGGAATACGGCCTCACGATCCTGAACGGTGCCGACCCGAACACGGGTTTGCTGGAGCAGTACATTCTCTCGGCTGCCGGGCAGACCGGGCTGGCGGGCTTCGGCTTCGGCTCCCCTGCTCCAGTGCCGGAGCCTGCGAGCGTGGCCGTGCTCGGGATCGCGCTCGCCGGCCTCGCCGTGGCCGGGCGGCGACGTTGGCGGCATGCCGGCCTGAGGGCCGGTCCGGTCGTCATAGTCGTGCGAACATAGCATTCAGGAGTATTGAGGGAGGGTCACCATGGCGCGCGAGACTGCAACCGGATGCGGGCACGGCCTGCTCGCGTTGCTGGTCTGTGCAGGCCTCATGCTGTCGGCGGCAGAACCCGCCGCAGCCGCGCCGACTACGACCAGCTTCGACCTGACCGGGGCGGTGAATCAGCCCGCCACCTACGGGCTGGCGGACCTGCAAGCCTTGCCGGCGACGACGGAGAGCGTGACCTACGGCACGGGCAGCGGCCCGGTGTCGGCGACCTACACCGGCGCGTCGCTCTACGCGCTGCTGTCCGCCGCCGGGCTGCAAGCCCCAGCCGGCGCCAAGAACGGCACGCTCCGCGACGTAGCGGTCGCCACGGGCAGCGACGGCTACGCGGCAGCCTTTTCCGTCGGCGAGCTGAACCCGCAATTCGGGGGCAACGCCGCCCGGCCCGACTTGGTCGCGTATGGGACGAACGGCGCTTCCCTCGGCGCGGACGGGTTCGCCCGCATCGTGGCGCCGGGCGACGCCGCGGGCGGGCGCTACGTGTCCAATTTATCCTCCGTGCACGTCGTGCAAGCGCCGAACAACCCGGCACAGGGCGGTGGGCCGTCCACCAGCTTCACGCTCTCCGGCCTGGTCAGCCAACCTGCGAGCTACAACCAGGCGGCGCTCGCGGCTCTGCCGCCTGTCACCGAGAACGTGACCTACACGGCTGGCGGCAGCCCGGTGTCGGCCAGCTACACCGGCGTGTCGCTTTGGACGCTGCTGACCACGGCCGGACTGGTCACAGATCCCACGATCAAGAACGACGAGTTGCGCGAGTACGTGCTGGCGACCGGCAGCGACGGCTACGAGGCCGCGTTCTCCTTGGGCGAGCTGGACCCGCGCTTCGGGGGCAGCGCGAGCGCGCCGGACCTCGTCGCCTACGCGCAGGACGGGCAGCCGCTCGGTGCGGACGGGTTCGCGCGCTTGGTCGTGCCGGGCGACGCCGCGGGCGGGCGCTACGTCTCCAACCTGGTCAGCCTGCAGGTGCTCGACGCGACGGCGTCCACGGCAGTGCCGGAACCGGCCAGCCTCGCGCTGCTGCTTCCAGGGCTGGCCGGTCTAGTGGCATGGCGTCGGCGGCGATGAGCAGCCAATTCGCCCGTGCTGTCTCCTCCGTGAGGCGCTCTACGCTTCCCCGCAGGGCGAAGCCGCTCTAGAGAAGCGCCTATGGCGCACGAAATCCTCATCGTGGACGATGAGCCGGACATCCGACTCCTCATAGACGGCGTCCTGCGCGACGAAGGCTACGACGTGCGGCAGGCCGGCGATTCCGATGCGGCCCTGGCCGCGTTCCGCGTCCGCCGCCCTGGCCTCGTCGTGCTCGATGTCTGGCTGCAGGGGTCGAAGCTCGACGGCCTGGGAATCCTCAACGCCCTCCATGGGGAGGAGCCGCAGGTCCCCGTCGTGATGATCTCGGGGCACGGCACGATCGAGACGGCCGTGACCGCGATCCAGCACGGGGCCTACGACTTCATCGAGAAGCCGTTCAAGTCGGATCGCCTGCTGCTCGTGGTGCGCCGGGCGCTGGAGGCGGCGCGGCTCGCGAGCGAGAACGCGGAACTGCGCCTGCGTGCCGGGGCGGAGACCACGATCATCGGCCACAGCGCTGCCGCCAACCAGCTCCGCAGCGGGATCGAGCGCGTGGCGCCGACGGGGTCGCGGGTGCTGATCCAGGGCCTTGCCGGCGCGGGCAAGGAGGTCGCGGCGCGCATGGTGCATGGGCGCTCCCGCCGGGCGGACGGGCCGTTCGTGGTGCTCAACTGCGCGACGCTGAACCCGGCGCGCTTCGAGGAGGAGCTGTTCGGCGTCGAGGCCGGGTCGGACCCGGCGGCGCAGCCCCGCCGCGCGGGCGTGCTGGAGCGTGCCCACGGCGGCACGCTGCTGCTCGACGAGGTCAGCGACATGCCCATGGAGACGCAGGGCAAGATCGTCCGCGCGCTGCAGGACCAGACCTTCGAGCGCATCGGAGGCACGTCGCGGGTCAAGGTGGATGTGCGCGTGATCGCGACGACCAACCGCGACTTGCAAGCCGAGATCGCGGCCGGGCGCTTCCGCGAGGACCTCTATTACCGGCTCGCGGTCGTGCCGATCCGCGTGCCGAGCCTGCGCGAGCGGCGGGAGGACGTGCCGGAGCTGGCGCGCCACTTCCTCGTCCGGTCCGCCGAGACGAGCGGCATCCCAGGGCGCGAGCTGTCGGCGGACGCGCTCGCGGCCCTGCAAGCCTACGACTGGCCCGGCAACGTGCGCCAGCTTCGCAACCTGATGGACTGGCTGCTGATCATGGCGCCCGGCGGCCCGCAGGACCCGATCCGCGCCGAGATGCTGCCGCCCGAGATCGGCCAGAACGCGCCGGCCTTCCTCAACTTCGACCCTTCCGCGGACGTGATGGCGCTGCCGCTCCGCGAGGCGCGGGACCTGTTCGAGACGCAGTATCTCCAGGCCCAGCTCCTGCGCTTCGGCGGCAACATCAGCCGCACCGCCGCCTTCGTGGGCATGGAGCGCAGCGCGCTGCACCGCAAGCTCAAGCAGCTCGGCGTCAACTCGGACGACAAGGGCGCCGCCTAGCGTGCAGCCGCCGGCCATCGCCGAGCGCTTCCGGGGAAGCGCGGACCTGCACGCCCTGGTGCTGCCGGGCGACGCCGTGGCGCGCTTCAAGGGCGGCGCCTGCCAGGTCTGGATCGTCATGCCCGACGGCACGGACTGGCGCTGCGGCCGTCTCGCCGTGGCGGCATCCAGCGCCGAGGTGGCGCTTGCCTTTCCGGCCTTCGCCAACCCGGACGAGGCGGTGTTCCACCTGTTCGTCACCGAGGACACGGGGAGCGAAACGCTGCCCACGCCGCTGGTGGCCTTGCTCGGGTCGTTGCGCCCGCCAATCGCACTGCGGACGCGGCTCGACGGGGTGCCGCCGCTGCCGCCCGTGCCGCGCCGGGCGGCGTGGCTGGTCGAGGATGGGCGCGTCGTGCCGGATGGCCGGGTGGCCGGAGCCGTGCGCCTCGCCGCCGATCTCGGCACCTACTGGCGGGACCACCACGGCGCGCAGGCCGCGGGCTGGGTCCACCTCCACGGCACGCCGATCCGCTCGCTCGCCCTCGCCATCGGCGACAGCGTGGAGCCGCTCGCGCTGCATCCGCGCGCGGACGTGTTGAAGCACTACCCGGAGTGCGGGGACGTGCTGCCCGTGGGCTTCAAGGGCTACGTGCCGGGCGAGCCGGGGCTGCCCTTGGAGTTCGAGGTCGAGACGGAGCAGGGCAGGGCGCGCCATCCCGTGCCGATTCCCGAGCGCTTCCGGCGGTTGCCAGAGCCTGCGGACCCGGTGACGCCCGCGTTCTGGCGGTTCATGGAGCTGGTGAACGAGGGGCGGCTCAACGTGCTGGAGATCGGCGGCCGGGTCGTCGGGCCGGACGCGCGGGACTGGCGCCCCTCCATGCCGGGCGCGGCGTCCTACACTGGGTTCGACATCCATCCCTCGCCCCACATCCAGCTTCTCGGTGACGCGCACTGGCTCACGCGCCATGTTGCGCCAGGCAGCCAGGACGCGATCTGGTCCGCGGAGGTCTTGGAGCACCTGGCGCAGCCCTGGCTCGTTGCCGCCGAGATCAACCGCGCGCTCAAGCTCGGCGGCATCACCTATCACGGGGCGCCCCACACTTGGCCGTTGCATGAGGCACCGGCCGATTACTGGCGATTCTCGGACGAGGGCCTGAAAACCTTGTTCGGCCCGGCGTTCGGCTTCGAGGTGCTCGTCGCGGACCTGGTCGAGCCGGTGCACGTCTATCCGCCGAGGCGGGATGGCGCATGGTCCGAGATGCCCGTCTTCCCCGGCTACGGCCACGCCGGCGTGCTCGCCCGCAAGATAGCCGAACTACCGCCGCCCGGCGCCTTCGAGGCCCGTCTGCGCGAGCACCTGCCCGACGCGGCCCAGCTCTACACCCCGACCGACCGCGCCGAGCGCGAGCAAGAGGAGCGCGAGCAGGTCGCCGCCATCGGAGTTCCCTCACCTTGAGCCGTATTGCCTACGTCAATGGCCGCTACGTCCCGCATCGCGACGCGCGGGTCCACGTCGAGGACCGCGGCTTCCAGTTCGCGGACGAGAGTCTATGAGGTCGTCCACGTCCACGGCGGCCGTTTCGTGGACGAGGACCGGCACCTCACCCGGCTGGGACGATCCCTGGGCGAGGTCCGCATCCCCATGCCTATGTCCCGTCCGGCGCTCGCCCAGATCCTGCGCGAGGTCGTCAGGCGCAACCGCGTCGGCGAGGGCCTGCTCTACATCCAGGTCACGCGCGGCGCGGCGCGGCGCGACTTCCCCTTCCCGCCGCCGGGCACGCCGCCCACGCTCGTCGTCACCGCCCGGCACATCCCCGCCTTCCCTCGCGACGTGGCGCAGTGGACGGCCACGGTGATCACCCATCCCGACCAGCGCTGGGCGCGCCGCGACATCAAGAGCACGGCGCTGCTGCCCAACGTGCTCGCCAAGCAGGCCGCGCGCGAGCAGGGCGCCTTCGAGGCGATCCTCGTGGACGGGGACGGCATGGTTACGGAAGGCTCGTCCAGCACCGCTTGGATCGTGGACGGGCAGGGATGCCTGCGCACGCGGCGGCTCGGCCAGGAGATTCTGCCAGGCTGCACCCGCGCGACGCTGATCGCGGAGATGGAGGCCGCGGGGGTCGGCTTCGAGGAGCGCGCCTTCAGCGAGGCCGAGCTGCGGGGCGCGCGGGAGGCCTTCCTGACGAGTGCCACCAGCTTCGTGAAGCCGATCCTGGCGGTGGATGGCAAGCCCGTAGGCGACGGGCAGGTCGGCCCGGTCACGCGCCGCCTCTTCACGCTCTTCGGCGCGCACGTGGCCGAGGCTTGCCCAAAAGGCGAACGCTGCTAGATTGTTCGCAGGCGCACAACAAGAAAGAAAGGACCCGCGACGTGGCCAACGAAAAGGCGTCGAACAATGTGCAGGACGTGTTCCTCAACCACGTCCGCAAGAGCAAGACCCCGGTGACGGTGTTCCTGGTGAACGGCGTCAAGCTGCAAGGCATCATCACCTGGTTCGATAATTTCTCGGTTCTGCTGCGGCGCGACGGCCACACCCAGTTGGTGTACAAGCACGCCATCAGCACGGTGATGCCGGGAGCGGCGATCCAGCTCTTCGACCCGGCGAAGACCGAGGAAGCCGCCGCGGCGTCCTCCCAAGTCAGCGAAGCAGCGGCGGTTGCGAGCGCCGAATAGCGCCCAGACGAGCGCCCCGACGCTCGATGGGATAGCCGCCCCGACGCGCGCGGCCGTCGTGCTGCCTTGGGAGCGGCCGGATCGGCACGACGCGGGCCGGGCAGCCGAGGCGCGGCTTGCCGAGGCCGTTGGACTGGCTGCGAGCATCAGCCTTGTCGTCGTCCACACCGCCATCGTCCCGCTCCGGGCACGGCGTCCCTCGACCTTGCTCGGGGAAGGGCAGGTCGCGAATATCGGTGCGGCGCTGCACGAGGCCGAGGTCGCCGTCGTCGTCGTGGACGCGCAGCTCAGCCCGGTGCAGCAGCGCAACCTGGAGCGGGCCTGGGAGTGCAAGGTCATAGACCGCACCGGCCTGATCCTCGACATCTTCGGCGAGCGGGCGCGCACGCGCGAGGGCGCGTTGCAGGTCGAGCTGGCGCATCTCGACTACCAGCGCAGCCGGCTCGTCCGCTCCTGGACGCACCTGGAGCGCCAGCGCGGCGGCTTCGGCTTCCTCGGCGGCCCCGGCGAGACGCAGATCGAGGCGGACCGGCGGCTGATCGGCGACCGCATCGTCAGGCTCAAGCGCGAGCTGGAGCAGGTGCGGCGGACGCGTGGGCTGCACCGCAGCGCGCGCAAGCGGGTGCCGTTCCCGGTCGTCGCCCTCGTCGGCTACACGAACGCGGGCAAGAGCACGCTGTTCAACGCGCTGACGGGCGCGGGCGTCCATGCCGAGGACCAGCTCTTCGCGACGCTCGACCCGACGATGCGCTCGCTCCGCCTGCCATCGGGGCGCCGGGTGATCCTGTCGGACACGGTGGGTTTCATCAGCGAGCTGCCGACCGAGCTGGTGGAGGCGTTCCGTGCGACGCTGGAGGAGGTGGCCGAGGCCGACGTGATCCTGCACGTGCGCGACGCAGCACACCCCGACAGCGCGGCGCAGCGGGCGGACGTGCTCGCCGTGCTCGACGGCATGGTGAAGGACGGCGTGCTCGACGCGGACTGGCCGGCGCGCACGGTCGAGGTGCTGAACAAGGCGGATTTGCTGGGCGGGATCGAGCACGTGCCGGCGCGGGACGGCGCGGTCGCGGTCTCGGCGTTGACGGGGGAAGGTTTACCCGAATTGCTCGCCGCCGTGGACGAGCGGATCGCCGCGGGCATGGAGGAGCGGGAATACCTGCTCCCGGCCGCGGACGGGGCACGGATCGCCTGGCTCTACGAGCACGGGGAGGTGCTGCGCCGGGCGGACGAGGACGAGCAGGTGCGCGTCGCCGTGCGTTTGCTGCCGGCGGACCGGGCGCGGTTCGAGCGCGGCGCGTGAGTTTCGGCAAGCGCGCGCGAGTTGGCGGAGGTCGTGGCGCTCGTGCGCGACGTGTCGCGGACGGAGATCATGCCGCGCTTCCGCAGGCTCGGCGAGGGCGCCGTGCGCGCCAAGACCGGGCCGCTCGACCTGGTGACGGACGCGGACGAGGCGGCGGAGGCGCGGCTCACGGAGGGCCTCGCCCGCCTGTTCCCTGGCTGCGCCGTGGTGGGCGAGGAGGCAGCCGCGGCGGACGAGACCGTGCTGGACCGGCTCGGGACGGGCGGCCTCGCCTTCACCGTGGACCCGGTGGACGGAACCGCCAACTTCGCGGCCGGGCTGCCGCTGTTCGGCGTGATGGTGGCTGCGGTCGCGGCGGGCGAGGTCGTCGGCGCCGTGATCCACGATCCGGTCGGGGACAATTCGGCGCTGGCGCTGCCAGGGCAGGGAGCCTGGATCGAGCGGCCGGACGGCAGCCGTGTGCCGCTGCGCGTGGCAGAGCCGGCGCCCGTGGCGGCGATGACGGCCATGGTGTCCTGGCGCTTCATGCCCCAGCCGCGGCGCGGGATGGTGTGCTGCAACATGCCGCGGCTGGCGGCGGTATGGGACATGCGCTGCGCCGCGCACCAGTATCGCATGGCGGCGGGCGGGCATGTTCATGCGTTGGTGTATGAGAAGCTGATGCCTTGGGATCACGCGGCGGGGTGGTTGCTGCATAGGGAGGCGGGTGGGTTCTCGGCGCGGTTC
This sequence comes from uncultured Alphaproteobacteria bacterium, assembly GCA_963790535.1. Classification (GTDB taxonomy): domain Bacteria; phylum Pseudomonadota; class Alphaproteobacteria; order Acetobacterales; family Acetobacteraceae; genus CAWKEH01. Next base: position 26,443 of record CAWBOZ010000012.1, read on the forward strand.
GACGGGTCGGAGTATCGGGCGGTGCACACTGGGGGTGGGCTGATCTGCGCGCCGGACGAGGCAGGGTGGCAGGCGGTGCGGGCGGCGCTGTTGGAGGATGATGTTGGCGGCCCTGTTTGAAAACTCCTTAGTGCGGGCAGACCTCCGCATGGTTTGCGGTTCTACCAAGTATGTACGGCCGATGTCGACAATCGCAGTTCGAGCAAATTCACCTGCTACAGTCCTGACCGTATGAATGACCTACCGTGCTTAGAACTTCGCTACCAAGCTCTCTAAATTCTGAAGCCAAGCTGAAACATCTTTAGCTTCTTTCGGAAGAAACTTATAGTTATGTGCTGCCTCGTTGCGGAGATTATAGTCTTTATCCAGTTCGGCGCGTACAGGATAGTTGGTATGAAAAATCAGATCAAGACGACGGCGGATAGGAACGCTTTTCAAATTATCTTTCAGGTATTGCCAGGCATGACGTTCTTCCGCTTGAGTTTTTGATTTTTCGTCAATGAGTTCTTCAGTCTCCTTTCGGACTAGATGCTCAAATTGTGCCCAACCTAACAGGTAGAATGCGACATCAAGGGTTTCACGGAACCTCTCCAAATCCTTTGTCGATCCACTCCGCTTGCGGATCTCCTGATCGAGAAGCTGGACCAAGCTGTCGTAAGCCCGTTGCGTTTCGGTAAGGCGGCTCATGGAGGAGTCACGAGCGCTAACAATGTATCTCTATCAAACTTGTCCGTTTGCCGCCAACTCGTGGGCGAGACAATTCGCCACTCTAGGTTTCCCGGACCACCCAGAGCGACCAGCATTTGCGTCCCTTTGCGAGTGATAACATCAATCCGACCCCACGACCCGATCATCCACAGGCCTCGCGGGACAAAGCTAGCGATGACCTGATCAGCGTTGAGAACATCGAGCACAGGAATGTCGCGATCAGTCACCGCAAATTCCTGCATCATTTGTTCGGACATGGTAACAGCACGACTTCGCTCGAAGCGTAGATCACGTCGGCTTCCGAGCCAAGATCGGATGTCATCATATAAAGCACTAACTCGGTTAACCCAATCTTCTACTTCCTTGATCACCTGAGTTCGAGTAAATATTCCCGTAGTATTCTTATCCCAAACGTCAATCGGAATCAGTTCGTCTATATGCAAATCTGACTGATCTAGCGACATTATTCTGAGGTTTAATCTTTCGATGTTGAAAAACCAAATCTCCAATCTCTGTCCAATGCTTGCAGCCTCGGTAAGGCGTCGTTGTCCCTGCTCAAAGTCACGCGCCTTGGGATCATGCTCTCTGACTTTGATGTCCACGAGTATGCGATTCCCAGCATCATCAGACAGCACAAGATCAGCTTGCAGGTGTTCTCCAACCGCAGATGACGTTTTCATCCCGGGTACGCGTAGGGTTTGGGTAATGCGCGCTTCGGCCACCTCACTTTCGTCGGCGACACGCGGTAGCACTTCGGAGTCAGTTTCCGGGTCAAAATAAACCGGCTGGGGCATAGTCAGGATCGGCCCGAAGACAACGTATCGATTGCCCAGGTTAACGAGCATCTGCCGCTGAGAGGGATTGATTGTAGCCACTGTGGTCATGATCTCTTGCACGCCTTAGTTTCCCATCGCACCGCCAAACGGCTTCATTCAAGGGCGATTAAGCGTCGCCTCACAAGGCACATTTCGCTGAACGGTAGCTACAGGTCAACTACGCCGCAGAATTCTGTGCGCCTACGACCGTTATAGATCGAACGCGGTTGTCCAGCGGGGGTGCTGGTACGAGCTGAACCTTAGCCTGCCGGCGTCTCCCCTCGCTTGCCGACACCCACCACTCTTGCTACCCGCCTCCATGCTACCCACCCCCGACCTCGCCATCATCGTCCCCGTCCTCAACGAGCGCGACAACGTGGCCCCTTTCGTGGACCGACTGCGCCGGGCGCTGGAAGGGATCATACCAGCCACCCTAATGATGGCCGGCCCGGACCATGACCGGCGCCCCTCCCGTCACGCCATCGATCCAGCGCTTGACGCCGCCGACGAGAAACCCGCCTATCCTCCCCGATGTCCTCCACGCCCTCCCGTCCCGAACCAGCCAACGACGCAAGCCCCACCTTGCGAGCCAGCGTGACGAGGACGCCCAGTACTACCGCCAGGTCCTCCACGAGCTGATCGAGATCGGCACCGACCTCGCCCGCGCCGTCCACCGCCAGGCCACCCCGGCGCCCAGCGCCGCCAAGCCAGCCCCAGCCGCGGCACCCGCAGCCCGACCCCACCATCGCCTTCGACCGCATCGCCCGCACCCTGCGCCGCACCATCGCGCTGGCCCGCAAGCTCTCCGACCCCGCCCCACAACGCCCAGCCGAGCTTCGGGCCGAGCGCGCCGCCGAGCAGTCCGGGCAGCGCCGCCTCGCCGCCCGCAAGCAGATCATCCGCGCGGTCGAGGACACCATCCAGCGCCGCACCGACGGCGCCGAGGCGGAGGCGCTGCACGCCGAGCTTCGCGAGCGCCTGGACGACCCCGACCTCGACGACGACCTCGACCAGCTGCCCATCGCCGAGATCATCGCCTCGATCTGCCGCGACCTCGGCATCGCAGCACTTCCCCGGCACCCATCCCTGGAAGCGCCGCACGCCCCAGGACGTGCGCGACCTCCGCGCCCGCGCAGCAGGGCCCAGCACGCCACAGCCCAGAACCGCTCAGCCCAGAATGGCACAGCCCGGAACCGGGCACCCGCGCCCCCTCTCGCACCCCGACCAGCACCGGCCCGCCGGGATCCTGATCCGGCTCCCCGGCCACGACGGTAAGAGGCCAGACCGGTCAGCTTTCAGGGCGGTTGGCATCATGGCCCTCCCTCGCGCTCGGCCTGTTCGCACCGAAATCCGTTACGGCCGCCTTGCCGATGGAACGATCCGGCCCTCCTCGCCGTTCCTTGCGCGCGACACCGGGACAGTGTTCGATTGCCCGTCAAGTCGCGCGGCATAGATACAACTGGAGATCGAAATGGATAAGAGTGTAGCTGGCCTGATCGGAGCGGTAACTGCGCTCGCGGCGGCGGTCCCATCGCAGGCTGCGACGGCTGTCCCGCTCCCGGTTGACGCTGCCATGCAAGTGAGTTCCTACGCCGACCTGCTGACGCCTATTCCGAATGCTCTCGCCTTACTAAAGGCCTCAGCTACGGCAGAGGCTGAAGCTAATTTGGAAGCGCCGGCATCCGAGGGCCAAGCAACGGTCCAGGAGGTGCAATACCATCATCATCACCACCATCACCATCACTACCGCCGTCGCTATCACCACCATCATCACCACCACTACTATTGAGCGGATGGCTCTCCGCTGACCTGGTGAGTTGGGGCGGTCCATTGGGCCGCCCCTGATTATTCATGCCTGCTTTTGCGCGGCTTTCACTTTCCTTTCGTCGTCCTAGCTGCTCCGAAGATGCGACGATACGTGCCGTCGAAGACGGTGTTCGTGGATGAGACCCATTGCGAGTCGGCCGATAGCGTGCTCCGGCTCGCGTAAATCCGCTGGGATTGCAGCTCGCGCTCGGCTGCCTCCTCCTCGGGCATCTCGACGAGCTCGAACTTGGCCTCCGCTTGCACGATCGTGAGCTGCATGAACGGTTCGCCGGGGCGAAAGATATGGGTCTGCCCTTCGGCTGGCGCCTTGAAGACCACGAAGAAGATCATCGGCCACCAGTGCCGCAGAACTGCCGGCACCGCGATCGGCACGGTTCCGGTAGTGTCCGTATAGAAGCGGGGATGCGTCTCCGCTTTGACCGCGAAGCCGTCTTCGACCTTCAGATCAATGAGAACCTGATACGTGTAGTAGTCCTTGCCGAAGCTGCGGAACGGCGGTCGCCTTACGTCTTGCTCCAGCGGATCACCGAAATCTCCTTCGAAATGCAAATCCCCCTCTCTCGTGGTGACGTGAAGCTCGTCGTCGTAGGGATAGAATAGCTCGATGCCCGCCCTGGCGGCTTCGGAGAAAGGGATGCAATGCCAAGGATATTCATGGGAGCCATCAACTCTCGGCTCAGGTTTGCCCGCCCAACCAGGGACCTCAAGCTTGGTCCGGCGTGGACGCAGGTTCGGGTTAACCAGCCTGTACTTGACCGTCGGCATGCCAGGGCGCCTCCTTTGCTGAAATGACCTCTCGACCGTGGCGATCCTAGGGCACCTACGACCGTCCCCGGCAAAGTGCTTCCGATCTGCGCAAGGCGGGCGCGCTCGGCAAGGCGGGACCGGCAGCGATCTATCGCCTATGCCGGCGGAGCTGGTCGAAATACACGATCACGATGATCAGCCCGCCGGTGATGATCCGCTGCCAGAACGGGTTCACGTTGAGCAGGTTGGCCCCGTTGTTGATCGTGGTCAGCAGCATCGCTCCCAGCAGCGGACCCGGCACGCTGCCCACCGCCCCGAACAGGCTGGTGCCCCCGATGACGGAGGACGCGATGGATTGCAGCTCCCATCCCTCGCCCGTCGTCGCGACGCCGATGGAGATGCGGCTCGCCGTCAGGATCCCGGCGAAGGCGGCGAAGCTGGCCGACAAGATGTAGGCGAGATAGATCGTGCGCTGGACGGCGATCCCGGACAGGCGCGCCGCCTCCGCATTGCTGCCGACGGCATACAGGTGGCGGCCCCATCGCGTGTGGTGCAGCAGCACGTAGGACGGCACCGAGACCAGGATCACCATCCAGAACAGCGATGGCACGCCTGCGAAGGACTCGCGCGAGAACCGGGTGAAATTCGTGTTGAAGCCGGAGATCGTGGCGCCGTTGGTGATCAGCAGCCCGATGCCGCGGAGCGCCGTCAGGCTCGCCAGCGTCATGATGAACGGCGGCAGCCCGAGCCGGAGAATGCCGAACGCGTGGAAGGCCCCGATCGCCACGCCCATCAGCAAGGTCGCGCCCACCGACAGCCAGATCGGCAAGCCCGCCTTCAGCAGCAAGCGCGACGATGGTGCTCGCCAGCCCAACCACCGCGCCCACGGACAGGTCAATTCCAGCGGTGATGATGACGAAGGTCTGCCCGACCGCGATGATCGCCCACAGCGATGCCTGGCGCAGCAGGTTCGAGATGTTGTTCAAGGTCGCGAAGCTGTCCGTGCTGACCGACAGCGCCAGCCACATCACCAGCAGCAGGCCGAGCAGGGTCAGGCTGAGCAGGAACCCGAAACGCAACTGCGTCCTGGCGGGTGCGGGTGCGACGGCGTCCGACATGCTTGCGTCTCCGAGTCCTGGCACGGGTTGTCAGGCGCCGATCGCCTCGCCCAGGATGGCTTCGTGGTCCAGCGCGCGGTGGCCGTGGGTCGCCACGATACGCCCCTGGCGGAAAACATGCAGCGTGTCCGCGAGATCATACACCTCCGGCAGGTAGGACGAGATCAGGATGATCCCGGCGCCGCGCCGCAGCAACTCCGCGAAGATGCGGTAGATCTGCACCTTGGTCCCGACATCCACGCCCACGGTCGGCTCGTCGAAGATGAACAGCTCGGCCCCATGCGCCAGCCACTTGCCGATGACGATCTTCTGCTGGTTGCCGCCCGACAGCGTCAGCGCCTCCGCCCCGGCCGAGGCGGCGACGATCCGCAGGTCGGTCATCTGCCGCCCCGCCGCCCCGCGCTCCAGGTCCGGGCGGACCAGGAAGCCGCGCGAGAGCCGGTCGAAGATCGGCAGGTTGAGGTTGAAGCCGACGGGGAGGTTGAGGCAGAGGCCCTGGTCGCGCCGGCTCTCCGGCAGCAGCACGAGGCCGTTCGCGATCGCGTCGGCCTCGCGGCGGATGCGCAGCGCCCGGCCGTGCATCCGCACCTCGCCCGCGGTGCGGCGTTGGCGGCCGAACAAGCACTGCGCGAACTCGCTGCGCCCGGCGCCGATCAGCCCATAGAGGCCGACGATCTCGCCCCGGCGCACGGACAGCGAGACGTCGGCGAAGCCGGGGCCGCTGAGCCCCTCCACCTCCAGCAGCGCCTCCCCTGGCGGCACCCTCTCCTTGTGGTGCACCTCCTCGATCGGGCGCGCGACCATGTCGCGGATCAGCTCGCGCTCGTTCGTCGCGGCGACGACCCGGGTCGCGATCAGGCTGCCGTCGCGCAGCACGGAGACACGGTCGGCGAGCTGGAAGATCTCCTCCAGGCGGTGGCTGATATAGACGACGGTCACGCCCTGCGCGTGCAGGCGGCGGATCAGGGTGAAGAGCTGGTCCGTCTCGCTGCGCGTGAGGTAGGCGGTCGGCTCGTCGAAGATCAGGAACCGGGTGCCGCGCGTGGCGGCCCGCGCCGTCGCCACGAGCTGCTGCTGGCCGATGGTCAGGGATCCCAGCACCGCCCCGGCATGGATGCGGAATCCCAGGTCGTCGAGGACCGCCTGCGCGCGCCGGGCCATCGCGCGCTGCCGCAGCAGGCCGAACCGCGACTGCTCCTCGCCGAGGAACATGTTGGCAGCGACCGTCAGATGCCGGCATAGGACGACTTCCTGATGGACGGCGTTGATCCCGAGCGCCAGCGCATCGTGCGGGGTGTCGAGAGCGACCTCCTGGCCTTGCCACAGGATGCTGCCGCCGCTGCGCACATAGGCACCTGTCAGCAGCTTGATGAGCGTGGACTTGCCGGCGCCGTTCTCGCCAACGATCGCGTGGATCTCGCCCTGCTGGAAGGCGAGATCCACGGTCTTGAGCGCATGGGTGCCGGTGAAGCGCTTGTCCAGCCCGCGCAGCTCCAGCACTGGGGTATCGGCGCCTGCGCGGGCCGGGCTATCCAACCCAGCCGAATCCCGGACGGGCACGCCGTTACTTCACCTTCGGGTTCAGCAGCTCCTGCGAGCGCGGGGTATCCATGTTCGTCTTGGTGATGACGTTGACGCCGGTATCCACGAATTCCGGCACCTTCTCGCCCTTCGAGGCGGCGAGTGCCGTCTTCACCCCGTCGTAGCCCATACGGTACGGGTCCTGCACGATCAGGGCGGCGATCACGCCGTCCTTCAGGAATTGCACGAGCTTCTCATCGTTGTCGAAGCCGATCAGCTTGATCTTGTCCTGCGCGGTGTTCTCGCTGATCGCCTCGCCGGCGCCTTGCGCCATGATGAGGTTGGAGGCGAACACGCCGCGCAGCTTCGGCTGGGCGGTGATCAGGTCGGTCATGATGTTCAGCCCGGTGGTGGGCTGGCCGTCCGCCACCTTGTCGGCCACCAGCTTCAGCCCCGGATACTTCGCCGCCATCTCGTCCTTGAAGCCCTTTGCGCGCTGGTCGAGCGAGCCGACGCCGGGCAGCGAGGTGATCAGCGCGACCTCGCCCTCGGGCTTGCCATAGGTCTGCTGGATGGCGCTGGCCAGGGCATCGGCCGCGGCACGGCCGCCGGCGACGTTGTCGGTGGTCAGGAAGGAGGTGAACGCCTTGCTGTCCGCGGCGGAGTCGATCCCGATGATCTTCACCCGCTTCGCCGCCTCGGTGATCGGCGGACCGAGTGCCGCGAACTGCGTCGGCGCGATCACGATCGCCGCCGGGTCCTGCGACACCGCGTTCTCCAGGATGGAGATCTGCCCGGTGATGTCGCTCTCCGACTGCGCCCCTAGCTCGGGCACTCGCACGTGCAGGTCCTGCCCAGCCTTGCGCGCGCCCGCTAGGACGATCTGCCAGTAGAAGGACGTGGTGTCCTTCACGATCACCGGGATCGTAGGCTCCGCTGCCACGAGCAGCGGGCGTGCCGACGAGCGTGGCACTGACGGACGCGAGCAGTCCGACGGCGATGATCCAGGTCTTTTTCATGAGCTTCCCCCCAATTTGCGGGCGCCGCAGTGGGTACCCCTCCGGACTTCCGGTGCCGGTGCGCCGGATTCTATCCCATACGCCCCGGAAAGCCAGCTTCAGGCCCTCGCTAGGACTGTCGCCCCTTGCTTGCGGGCGCCCGGCACCCTTGCTACCCGCCGCTGCGTGCCTCCCATCCCCGACCTCGCCATCATCGTTCCCGTCCTCAACGAGCGCGACAACATCGCCCCTCTCCTGGAGGGTCTGCGCCGGGTGCTGGAGGGGATCCGGTGGGAGGCGATCTTCGTGGACGACCACTCGCACGACGGCACGCGCGAGGCGGTCGCCTGCGCCGGGCGTGCGGACCCGCGCGTGCGCCTGCTCCACCGCTACGGACGCCACGGCCTCGCTTCGGCGTTCGTCGAGGGGGCGCTCGCGAGCCTTGCGCCCTACGTCGCCGCCATGGACGGCGACCTGCAGCACGACGAGACGCTGCTGCCCGCCATGCTCGAAGCGCTCAGGGAGGACCGGGCGGACGTGGTGATCGGCAGCCGCTACGTCGCGGGCGGCGGGGTTGGCGGCTGGGACCGTCGGCGCGCGGGGATGTCCGACCTGGCGACCCGGCTCGGGCGGCGCGTGCTGCGGGTGCCCGTGGCCGACCCGATGAGCGGCTTCTTCATGGTGCGCCGGGGCGTGCTGGAGCGGGCGCTGCCGCGGCTCTCGGCACTCGGCTTCAAGATCCTGCTCGACCTGCTCGCCTCGCTCCCCGAGCCGCCGCGCGTGCTGGAGCTTCCCTACCAGTTCCGCACCCGGCACGCGGGGAGCAGCAAGCTCGACGTGGGCGTCATGCGCGACTACCTGCTGCTGCTCGGCGACAAGCTGTTCGGGCGCGTGGTCCCCGTCCGCTTCGCGATGTTCGCCTTGGTCGGCGCGGCCGGCATTCTCGCGCACCTCGCCGTGCTGCGCCTGGGGCTGCTGGGCGGCCTCACGTTCCCATGGGCGCAAGGGGTTGCGACGGGGTTCGCCATCCTCGGCAACTTCACGCTGAACAACCTGTTCACCTTCGGCGACCTGCGGCTGCGTGGGTGGGGCCTTGTACGCGGGCTTCTCACGTTCTCAGCGATCTCCAGCGTGGGTGCTGCGGCCAACATCAGCGTCGCCGATCTCCTGTTCGGCCCGGCGCACTCCGCCTGGTGGTTCGCCGGGTTGGCGGGCGCGGCGATGAGCCTCGTGTGGAACTACTCGGCGAGCTCTGCCCTGACCTGGAGGCGCGGATAGGCTAAGATGGCGCATGGACATCGTTGACCTGCATGGCTCACGCATCGTCGCCGTTGCCCGCGCGGCGTTCGCCCGGCCCGATACGCTCCTCCTGTGCTTCGGCGAGAGTGATCAGGCAAGTCCCGCGGCGGCGGCTACGGCGCTGGGCAGGGCGCTCACCCGCGGCGAGACGCGTTACCCCGATGTGCGCGGCCTGCCAGCGTTGCGCGACGCCCTCGCGGCCCATCTCACCGCGCTGCACGCCAGCCCGGTCGAGGAAACGCGCATCCAGGTCACGGCATCGGGCATGACCGCCATGGCCGTGGCTTTCGCCGCGCTCGTCCGGCCCGGCGACCGGGTGGTGCTGCACGAGCCGCTCTGGCCGAACGTGGCGAACGCGGTCCTGCTGCGTGGCGCCGAGCTGGACCGTGTGGCGCTCGACGCCGGGCCGGACGGAAGCTTCCGCCTCGACCTTGACCGCCTGCTCGCGCGCCTGCCCGGCGCGCGCCTCCTCGTCCTCAACAGCCCCAACAACCCGACCGGCTGGACCGCCACCGGCGCGGAGATCGCAGCACTCCTCGCCGCCTGCCGTGCGCATGGCGTCTGGCTCGTCTCGGATGAGGTCTATTCCCGCCTCGTGCATGACGGCGCGCCTGCAGCGCCGTCGCTCCTGGACTTCGCCGAGCCGGAGGATCGCGTCATCGTCTGCAACAGCTTCAGCAAAGCCTGGGCGATGACGGGCTGGCGCCTCGGCTGGATGGTGCTGCCCCGCGGCGCGCGGGACCGGGTCGCCGAGATCGTGGAGGTCACGCACAGCGGTGTCGCGCCGTTCGTGCAGCGGGGCGGGATCGCGGCCCTCGCGGACACCGTCTTCGTCGAGCGGTTCCGGGCTTTCTGCACAGAGGGAAGGGCGATGGTCGCGGACGCGCTGAAGGATCTTGACGGCGTTCGCTACATCTCGCCGCCCGGTGCGTTCTACGCCTTCCTCGGCCTGGATGGGCTGCGAGACAGCCTCGCCTTTGCCCTGAACTTGGTGGAGCGGCATGGTGTCGCCCTCGCGCCCGGCGTCGCCTTCGGGGCACCGGGCGAGGGTTATCTGCGCCTCTGCTTCGCGCAGAGTCCGGCCCTGCTGTCCCGTGCGCTGGACCGTCTGCACGCCGGGCTGCGCGAGCACCAATGAGGGATCAAGGCCGGTTCGTGCCTGCGCCGCTTCGGCCGCCGTTTTGGCGGCCCCGCTCTCTCAAGCCGTCAGCGCGTTCGCCAGCGTGCTCGCGTTCGCGTTCGCGGTCGTGCTTGCAACCGTGCTCGCGTTCGTGCTCGCCGTAGCCGTGGTGTTCTGGCTGCTGAAGTAGCTGCTGATCGCCTGCTTCATAGCCGTGTCGATGCTGGCGAACAGGCCGGATTGCCCGGCTTCGGCCGTGCCGGAGGTGGTGCTCTCCTGGCCACCCAGCAGTGCACCCATCAACTCGCCGCCGAACATGCTGCCCATGCTGCCGCCTCCGCCGTGGTGATGATGGTGATGCGGCTCCGCCTGGTTCACGTCCTGCGGTGATTGCCCAGGCACGGTCGCTGTGGTCGTGCTGGCCGTGGCCGTGCTTGCCGACCCGGCAGAACTTGCCGAGCCGGTCGTGCCGCCCTGCTGCGATTGCAGGGCCGTGTTGAACGCGGAGAGGCTCGATGCGCCGCCCGCGCTGGCTTGGTCGAGCCAGTGCTGCTGCGCCGCACCGATCTGCTCCATCATGGAGCCGTAGGACTGGAGGTTCACGCCCGTCTCCCGACGTCGCGCCGGACTTGCCTGCCCGGGTCGCGCGCGGATTGCAGCAAGCTCCGTGCCAGGCACTCAGCGGTTCGCGCCCGGCACCCAGGCCACGTCCTGCCCTCGGTTCAGCCGCCGCCCGAGCACGAACAAGTGGTCGGAAAGTCGGTTAAGGAGGCGCAAGACCGCTGGGTTCACCGCTTCCTCGCGCGCGAGCCGGGCGGTCAGGCGCTCCGCCCGGCGCACCACGGTTCGCGCGAGGTGCGCGTGCGCCGCGGCGGGCGTGCCGCCGGGCAGGACGAAACTCGTGAGCGGCGGCAAGTCGGCGTTCATCGCTTCCACCTCCGCTTCCAGCCGCAGGACGGGCGCATCCGTCACGCGGAGCCGCTCGCCCGCTTCGCCCGGCACGCAGAGGTCCGCGCCCACGTCGAACAGGTCGTTCTGCACACGCGCAAGCATCGCATCCATCTCCGGATCGCCTGCGCAGTGCAGCCGCACGAGTCCGATGCAGGCGTTCGCCTCGTCCACCGTGCCGTAGGCCTCGACGCGAGGCGCATCCTTAGGCACGCGCGTGCCGTTGCCGAGGCTGGTCTCACCGCCGTCGCCGCCGCGCGTCACCACCCGGTTTATGCGCACCATGGCTTGATCCCCTGTGATGAACGGTCCGGCGGCCGCAGGCGTGGCGCCGGGCGCGCAGACTGCAGAAGCAAGAGGATTACCAGGACGAGCGCGCGCCGTGCTAGGCTTCACCCATGAGTGCCACCCTTCGCAAGCCGATGACGCTCGACGACGCCTAGCCGCCTCACAGCACCAGCACGCCATGATGCTGCGCCTTGGCTTCCGGCTCGACGTGGATGGTGACGACGATGCCTTCCATCTCCGACCGCAGCGCCGCCTCGATGCGGTCGCAGATCTCGTGCGCCTCGTCCACCCGCATGGCGCCCGGCACGACTAGGTGGAACTCCAGGAAAGTGAGCCGTCCCGCGTTACGGGTGCGCAGGTCGTGCACCTCCAGCGCCCCGGCCGCGTGCTCGCCGACCAGCCTGCGGATGCGGTCCACGACCGGCGCGGCCGGCGCCTGGTCCATTAGGCCGCCGACGCTCTTCCACACGAGACGAAGCCCGGACCAGAAAACGTAGAGCGCCGTCAGGGCGGCGAGCAGCGGGTCGAGCTGGTGCAGTCTCGTCAGCACCGCGACGGCAAGCCCGGCGCTGATGCCGACCGAGGTCGCCACGTCCGCGAGCAGGTGCCGCCCGTCCGCATCCAGCGCCGCCGAGCGATGCCGCCGCCCGGCGCGCAGGAGAACCGCCGCCCAGACAGCGTTGATCGCCGTCGCGGCCAGGTTCAGCCCGATGCCGCGCCAAGGCGCGTCGAGCGGCTGCGGGTTCCACCAGGCGGACCACGCTTCCCACAGGATGCTCGCCGCCGCGACGACGATCAGCACGCCCTCGATGACGGCTGAGAAGAACTCCGCCTTGTCGTGCCCGTAAGGGTGGTTCGCGTCCGGAGGGCGCGATGCGACGTGGAGTGCTGCGAGCGCGATCACGCTCGCCGCGACGTTGACCACGGTTTCCAGCGCGTCGGAGTACAGCGCGGCACTGCCTGTGATCCGCCATGCTGCGCCCTTGAGCGCCAGGACGATGGCGCCGACGAGGATGCTCCCCGCCGCGACCCGCTCCGCCTCCCGCACGAACCGCCCCCGCGCGCCGCTCCGCCCGGCCTATGCCAGCCCGGCGGAGGGGAAGCTAGGCTGCCGCCTGGTGCGGAATGCCCTTCTCGGCCAGTAGCGTCCCCAGCTCGCCTGACTGGAACATCTCGGTCACGATGTCGCAGCCGCCCACGAACTCGCCCTTCACGTAGAGCTGCGGCACGGTCGGCCACTGGCTGAACTGCTTGACGCCGTCACGGAGCTGCGGGTCCTCCAGCACGTTCGCGGTCGCGAACGGCACGCCCAAATGCGTGAGGATCTGCACGACGCGGGCCGAGAACCCGCACTGCGGGAACATGGCGTCGCCCTTCATGTAGAGCATGACGGGGTTGGCCTTGATCTCGGACTCGATGCGCTCGAACACGGGATTGCTCATGGTATGGTTTCCTCTACTCAGGGGCGGAGGTCTGCAACGCGAGCGCGTGCAGCTCGCCGCCCATGCGGCCACGGAGCGCGGCATAGACCATCTGGTGCTGCTGAACGCGCGAGCGCCCGCGGAACGCCTCGCTGACCACGGTCGCGGCGTAATGGTCGCCATCGCCCGCGAGGTCCTCGACGGTCACGCGCGCGTCGGGAAGGGCTGCCCGGATCAGGGCCTCGATCTCACCGGCCACCATGGGCAATTGTCAGCCCTCCATCCACTCGGGCAAGAAACGCTCGTGCGCCGCACGGAGCGCCCCAAGCGATATGGTCTGCGCACCGGGCAGTGTCAAATCCGTTCCGCCAGACACGCCGAGCCGCTGGGCCAGTACACCAGCGACCTGGGCGCTCGCGAGCAGGGCGGCTGCATCCTGGACGGCAAGCACGTAGCGGCCTTGATCCTCGCCGAACAGGAAGGCGTGCGGCGCGATCCCCTCCGGCGCCGGGTCGAGTGCTGCGCCGACGCCGCCCGCGAGCGCCATCTCGGCGACGGCGACGAGCATACCGCCGTCCGATACGTCGTGGCAGGCAGCGACCTGGCCGTGGAGGATTTGCGCCCGCACCCAATCGCCGTTCCGGCGCTCGGCGGCGAGGTCCACGGGTGGCGGCGGCCCAGCTTCCTGCCCGGCGATCTCGCGCAGCCAAAGTGATTGTCCCAGATGCCCGCGCGTCTCGCCCACGAGCACGAGATCGAGACCCGGCCGGAGCGCGATGCCGATCGCCTGCGCGGCGTCGTCCAGCACGCCGAGCGCCCCGATCGCAGGCGTAGGTAGAACCGGGCTTCCCTCGGTCTCGTTATAGAGGCTGACGTTGCCGCTCACGACGGGGAAGTCGAGCGCCCGGCACGCCGCTGCCATGCCGCGGATCGCGGCGGCGAACTGGCCCATGATCTCGGGCTTCTCGGGATTGCCGAAATTGAGGTTGTCCGTGACCGCGAGCGGCCGGGCGCCGACGGCGGTGAGGTTGCGCCAGGCCTCGGCGACAGCCTGTGCGCCGCCCGCCTCGGGGTCGGCCTGGCAGTAGCGCGGCGTGCAGTCGGTCGTGAGCGCGAGCGCGCGCGCGTGGCCGTCGAGCCGGACCACGGCGGCGTCGGCGGCGCCGGGCCGGCGCACGGTTTGGCCGCCGATGGTGCTGTCGTATTGGTCCCATACCCAGGCGCGCGAGCAGCCGTCCGGGCAGGCGAGGAGCTTGAGCAGCGCCTCCACCGGGCCGAGCGGGTCCGCTACGCCGCCGAGCGGCGGGGGAGGGGAGGGCGGCGTGATCGGACGGCGATACAGCGGCGCCTCGTCCGCGAGTGGGTCGAGCGGGATGCTGGCCACTTGCTCGCCGCGGTGCCGCACCTCGATGCGCCCGGTGTCGGTAAGCCGCCCGATGACCGCGAAATCCAGCTCCCATTTCTCGAAGATTGCCCGTGCGACCGCCTCACGTTCCGGGCGCAGCACCATGAGCATCCGCTCCTGGCTCTCCGAGAGCATCATCTCGTAGGCGGTCATCCCCGCCTCGCGCTGCGGAACGTGATCGAGGTCGAGTAGGATGCCGACGCCGCCCTTGCCGGCCATCTCGACGCTGCTGCTGGTCAGCCCGGCGGCGCCCATGTCCTGGATCGCCACGATGGCGTCCGTCCCCATCAGCTCCAGGCACGCCTCGATGAGCAGCTTCTCCGTGAACGGGTCGCCGACCTGGACCGTGGGCCGCCGCTCCTCGGCATCCGCCCCGAACTCGGCGCTCGCCATGGTGGCGCCGTGAATGCCGTCCCGCCCGGTCTTGCTGCCGACATAGACGACAGGATTGCCCACGCCCGCGGCGGCGGAGAGGAAGATGCGGTCCGCGGGCGCGATGCCGACCGTCATGGCGTTGACGAGCGGGTTGCCGTTGAACGCCGGGTGGAAGTTCACCTCGCCGCCCACGGTAGGGACGCCGACGCAGTTGCCGTAGCCGCCGATGCCGCGCACCACGCCGTCCACGATGCGCCGGGTGCGCGGGTCCGCAGGATCGCCGAAGCGGAGCGCGTTGAGGTTGGCGATGGGGCGCGCGCCCATCGTGAACACGTCGCGCATGATGCCGCCCACACCAGTCGCCGCGCCTTGGTACGGCTCGATGAAGCTCGGGTGGTTGTGGCTCTCCATCTTGAACACGGCGGCAAGCCCATCGCCGATGGCGACCACGCCCGCGTTCTCGCCCGGCCCATGGATCACCCAGGGTGCCTTGGTGGGCAGTTCGCGCAGATGGACGCGGGACGATTTGTAGGAGCAGTGCTCCGACCACATCACGCTGAAGATGCCCAGCTCCGTGAGCGTGGGTGTCCGTCCCATGATGGCGAGCACGCGGCCGTATTCGTCCGCGCTCAGGCCGAACTCGCGGGCGAGGGCTTCCGTTACCTCTCGGGTCACGCCGCCAGCGCCTCCGCCAGCCCGGCGAAGAGCGGTAAACCGTCTGTGCCGCCGAGCAGCGGCTCTACCAGGTCCTCCGGGTGCGGCATCAGCCCGGCGACGCGGCCGTTCGCGCTAGTGACCCCTGCGATGCTGCGCGCGGACCCGTTCGGGTTCGCCTCCGGCGTCAACTCGCCGGCCTGCGTCGCGTAGCGGAACAGGACTTGCCCCTCGCCTTCCAGGCGGTCGAGCGTCGCTTCGTCGGCGTAGTAGTTGCCGTCGCCGTGCGCCATGGGAGCACGGAATGTCTGGCCGCGCTGGTAGTGGCGCGTGTAGGCGGTGTCCGCCTTCTCCACGCGCAGCCAGCAATCGCGTGCGATGAAGCGGAGCGTCGCGTTGCGCAGGAGCGCGCCGGGCAGCATCCCGGCTTCGGTCAGGATTTGGAAGCCGTTGCACACGCCGAGCACGTGCCCGCCCCGCTCGGCGAAGCGCCGCAGCGCCGGCATGATCGGCGAGCGCGCCGCCATCGCGCCGCAGCGCAGGTAATCCCCATGGCTGAACCCGCCCGGCAGCACGGCGAGGTCCAGCCCCGCCGGAAGCTCGGTCTCGCGGTGCCAGACGATCCGCGGCTCCCGACCCGTTGCGCGCCGCAGCGCGATGGCCATGTCGCGCTCGCGGTTCGTGCCGGGGAAAAGAAGGATCGCGGCGCGCATGGTTCGGCCTATCGCTGCTCGCAGGCGTAGGTCTGCAACAGCGCGCGGATCACGACCGCGCTCGCCTGCCCATTCAGCTCGTTGCGATGCTGCTCGCCCCAGGCGACCACCGCCTGGCGGAGTTGGGGGCCGGTCAGGTGACCAGGCACACAGATATAGGCTGGGAGTGGTGCTCCTTTCCTCCCGTCCTGTGGCCGGGCTGCCTGATAACTGGTGATCGCGTCTGACACGCCATCTATGTAGGCGTCGCACGCCCCGACAAGCGCGGTGCTGCCTCTGGTGCAGACCTGCATCAGCTTCTCGCCCGAGAGAGGCGAGTAACGGTCGGCGTGTGCCGGAGCGGTGGCGAAGGCCGCGATCAAGGCGGCGCCTGCGAGAACGGGCTTCATCATGCGTGGACCTCCACTTGATAACTCTCAATGACAGGATTCGCGAGCAGTCGTCGCGCCATCTCCTCGGCCGCGGCGCGCGCCCGGCCAGGATCGCTCTCAGCCAGCTCTAACTCGATCCGCTTGCCGGCCCGCACTTCGCCCACGCCCTCGAAGCCGAGCGTCCCCAAGGCGTGCCCGATCGCCCGGCCTTGCGGGTCGAGCACGCCGGGTTTGAGCATGACGGTGACGATGGCCTTCACTGGACAGCCTCCGGCCCCTTGAGGTCGCGTACTCCTGCCTCGGGCAGGATGCCGAGCCGCCGGGCGACCTCCTGATAGCCCTCCTCGACCTTGCCGAGGTCGCGGCGGAAGCGGTCCTTGTCCAGCTTCTCGTTCGTCTTCGCGTCCCACAGGCGGCAATTATCCGGGCTGATCTCGTCAGCGAGCACGATGCGCACGTCCTCGTTCTCCCAGAGACGCCCGAACTCCAGCTTGAAGTCCACCAGCGTGATGCCGACGCCGAGGAAGAGGCCCATGAGGAAGTCGTTCACCCGCAGCGCAAGTGCCACCATGTCGTCGAGGTCCGGCGTCATGGCCCAGCCGAACGCCGTGATGTGCTCCTCCGACACTATAGGGTCGTTGAGCTGGTCGTTCTTGTAGTAATATTCCAGGATGCTCCTGGGCAGCCGCGTCCCTTCCGGGATGCCGAGCCGTGTGCTGAGGCTGCCTGCCGCCACGTTGCGCACGACGACTTCCAGCGGGATGATCTCGACCTCGCGGATGAGCTGCTCGCGCATGTTGAGGCGGCGCACGAAATGGGTGGGCACGCCGATCTCGGCGAGCCGGGTCATCAGGTACTCGCTGATGCGGTTGTTGAGCACGCCTTTTCCGGTGATCGTGCCCTTCTTGGCGCCGTTGCCGGCCGTCGCGTCATCCTTGAAGTATTGGACGAGCGTGCCCGGCTCCGGTCCCTCGAACAGGATCTTGGCTTTGCCTTCGTAGAGCTGGCGGCGGCGTGCCATCGCTGGTTCCTCGTGGCTCGCGCCAGACGGCGGCGCGGCCTCCCTATAGCAAGGGAAGCCCGGCCCCGCCATGCTGCGGCCTTGGCGGATGTCGGAACCTGTTCAAGCAGCTCCTAAGCACTTGGGGCACAATCCCTGCGCCATAGAGCCGGCCAGATCGCTGTTCAGCCACGCGTGTCGTGACGCCTATCCGGTTCCTCGGCCTCGGAACCATCCAACTCATTCGCTATCGGCGCGTGATTCAGCAGCGCCGCTAGGGCAGTGCCGCCGATCGTGTTGCCGATCACCGTCGGCACCAGGAAGTGGAGCACGTAATCGCTCACCGAGGCATGGCCGGAGAAGACGCCATAGGCCGCTTCCACCGACCCGGCGATGGCGTGGGGGAACTGGCAGAGAGCGACCACGTAGGTGAGCAGGATGATGATGAGCGGACGCGCCGGACCCGCCGAGGGCAGGAGCCAGACCATCAGCCCGATCAGCCACCCGGCGAACCCGGCCCTGATCAGCACATGCCAGAACGGCATCGCGAGAAGATGCCCGGATAGCTCGGCCATGGCGGTGGCGGCGTCTGGCGCGAAGACGCCGGGCCGAGCCGCGATGGCGGCGAACATCAGCGTACCGATGAGGTTCATGCCCAGCACGATCACCCAAACGCGCATCGTGCGAACGAGGGTCGGCAGGTTGCGCCGCGTGAGGAACGGGATCAGCGCCGTCAGCGTCGTCTCGGTGAAGAGCTGCTGCCCCCCGAGGACGACGATCAGGAACCCCAAGCTGTAGCCGAAGCCCGCCACCAGCAGGCGCCATCGCGTGTCCGGCAGACCGGCTTGCAGGTAGGCCTGCGTGACGAACGAGAAGCCGATGGACAGCCCGGCCGCGAGGCCGGACCAAGCAAGGCCCCCGAAGGAGCGCTCCAGCTCTACC
Source organism: uncultured Alphaproteobacteria bacterium (assembly GCA_963790535.1). Lineage (GTDB taxonomy): Bacteria > Pseudomonadota > Alphaproteobacteria > Acetobacterales > Acetobacteraceae > CAWKEH01. Next base: position 44,713 of record CAWBOZ010000012.1, read on the forward strand.
TCGCCTTGCTCACGCACGATCTCATGGATGACGAGAGGGCCGGGCGGAGCACGCTCGGCTGCCTGCTTCTGCTGCTTCTCGTCGAGATGCGGGGAGTCTGCGCCTGCCTGCTGCGTCACTCGAAGACCATTCGTCCTGCGGGTTGCTGACCCCGGAACCGGAGGAGGCAGGCTATCTCGGGTATCCAGCGGTATCCTGAACGCCGCGTCAAGCGTCCAAGTCCCGCCCGCGCCCGATCACCGCCTTCCCGAACCGTGCCTGCAACCCATCCACCGCACGCTGCGCCGCCGCGCGCCGCGGTGCCGCGGGGTCCGCAAGATCGCCCCGGTCCGCCAATGCGCCGGGCAACAGCGGATGCGCGCCGACGCCGATCAGCCGAAACGGCGTGCCGTCCACTTCACGGGCGAGCAGGGCGCAGGCGGCCTCGAACACGGCGTCAGGCAGCGCGGTGGGGGAGGGCAGGCGGGCAGCGCGCGTGCGCAAGCTGAAGCGCGCCGTCTTGAGCTTGAGCACGACGCCGCCTGCGGCCAGCCCCTTCTCGCGCAGGCGCCGGGCGACGCGCTCGGCGAGGCGCCAGAGATGCCGCTCCAGCGCCGCACGGTCGGCAATGTCCTCGTCGAAGGTGGTCTCGGCACTGACCTGCTTCGCGTCGCGGCCCGGCGCGACTGCACGGTCGTCCTCGCCGCGGGCGCGCCGGGCGAGCGCAGGGCCGTCGTGCCCGAGGCGCGCGAGGGCGGCGCGGTCATCGAGCGCCTGCAAGTCGGCGAGCCGGGTGATGCCCAGGGTGGCGAGCTTGCGCGCCTGGACGGGACCGACGCCGGGCAGCAGCCGCACCGGCTCACCCGCGAGCACTCCGGCCGCCTCTTGCCCGAGCACGGCGAAGCCGCGCGGCTTGTCGCGCCCGGCTGCAATCTTGGCGAGCAGCCGGTTCGGCGCGAGGCCGACCGAGATCGTGACGCCCACCCGCGCCTCCACGTCGCGCGCGAATCGGGCGAGCACGGCGGCCGGGGCTATCCCGTGCAGAAGCCCCGTGCCCCGCAGGTCGAGCGCGGCCTCGTCCACGCTGAGCACTTGCACGAGCGGCGTCAGTCCTTCCATGAGCGCGCGCACCTCGCGCGCGGCGGCGGAATACTTGGGGAAGTCGGGACGGATCACGGTCGCATCCGGGCAGCGACGGAGGGCTTCGCTCATCGGCATGGCGCTGCGCACGCCCGCCAGGCGCGCGACGTAGCATGCCGCCGCGACGACGCCGCGAGTGCCGCCGCCGACGAGCACGGGACGGCCCGCCAACTCCGGCCGGTCGCGCTTCTCCACGCTCGCGAAGAAGGCGTCGCAATCCACGTGGGCGATGCCGAGGGTGAACAGTTCACGGTGTCGAAGGAGGCGTCGCGAGCCGCAGGCCGGGCACGCAGGCGCCTCGCCCGGCTCAGCGCCGCAATCGCGGCAGAGGGCAGGGACTACTCGGGCGGCCACAGCCAGGCCGCGCCGCGCACCCCGCCGCTGTCGCCGTGCATGTTGGGGCGGATCGGCGTGTCGGCCACGTCGCTGAACATGCGCTTGATCATCAGCGGCGGCACCTGCGCGTAGAGGTGCGCCATGTTGGACAGCCCGCCGCCGAGCACGATCACGTCCGGGTCGAGGATGTTGCAGACCACCGCCAACCCGCGCGCGAGCCGGTCCGCGTGCCGGTCGAGCGCGGCCTGTGCCCTGGCGTCCCCGGCGGCGGCGCGGGCGGGGATCGTGCTCGCGTCCCGTGCGCCCGGCCCGTCGCAGTCCCGCGCCAGACCGGTTCCGGACACGTAGAGTTCGAGACATCCCACCTGCCCGCACCAGCAGGGCGGCAGCGGAAGCTCATCCGGCTCCGGCCAGGGCAGCGGCGTGTGCCCCCACTCGCCCGCGATGTGGTTGCGTCCCTCCACGACGCGCCCGGCCACCACGATTCCGCCGCCGCAGCCCGTCCCGATGATGACGCCGAACACCACCCGGCACCCGGCGCCCGCCCCGTCCACGGCCTCGCTCAGCGCGAAGCAGTTGGCATCGTTCTCGACCCGCACCTCGCGGCCCAGCAGCGCGCCGAGGTCCTTGTCGAGCGGATGGCCGATGAGAACGAGGGAGTTCGCGTTCTTGACCAGGCCAGTCGCCGGGCTGACGACGCCGGGAATGCCGACGCCGACGCTCGCGCGCACGCCAAGCTCGCTCTCTGCCGCCTCGACGAGATCGCGGATCGTTGTCACGATCCCGGCATATTCGCCCAGCGTCGGCGTCCGGCGGCGCCACCGGATCGCCCCTGCAGCGTCGAGCGCCGCAACCTCCGTCTTAGTGCCGCCCAGGTCCACGCCAATTCGCCAGGTCATATCCTGGCTTAGCCCTCTCCGGCCCGCTTGCTCAAGGCCCCGCTTGCTCAGGGCCGCCATGGCGCGGGATAAGGGAGGGATGAGCGAGCACCTCCTCGATGTGCGCGGTCTCTCCTGTCCGCTGCCCGTGCTGCGGGCCAACCGCACGCTGCGCGGCCTGCAGCCTGGCGAGCGGCTGCGGGTGCTCGCGACCGACCGCGCCTCGGTCGCCGATTTCCAGGCGTTCTGCCGCGAGACCGGACACGCCTTGCTGGCATTCGGCGAGGAGGGCGGCGTGCTGAGCTTCACGATCCGCCGCCGCGCCGAGGACCCGCCGCCTCCCGAGGATGCATGACGACCGCGCTTCTCACGCACCCGGCCTGCCTCGCGCACGACACCGGGCCGTGGCACCCCGAGCGCCCCGACCGGCTGCGGGCCGTGCTCGCCGCGCTGGAGCATCCCGACTTCGCGCCGCTGCGCCGCGACGAGGCGCCGGAGGCCGTGCGCGCGCAGCTCCTGCTCGCCCACCCGGAGTCCTACGTGGACCTGATCCTCGCTCAGCACCCGGCGCGTGGCCGCCACGTCCAGCTCGACGCGGACACGGTGATGAGCACGGGCAGCGCCGAGGCCGCCTTGCGTGCGGCGGGAGGCGCCTGCGCTGCCGTGGACATGGTGATGAGGGATGAGGCGAGCACGGCCTTCGTCGCGGTCCGCCCACCGGGCCACCACGCCGAGCCTAACCACGCCATGGGCTTCTGCTTCTTCGCCAATGCCGCCATCGCGGCACTTCACGCCCGCGCGCGCTGGGGCATCGAGCGCGTCGCCGTCGTGGACTTCGACGTTCACCACGGCAACGGCACGCAGGCGGTCTTCGAGCATGACCCGGCGCTCTTCTACGCGAGCAGCCACCAATACCCGTGCTACCCCGGCACCGGCGCCGCGTCGGAGCGCGGCATCGCCGGCAACGTGCTCAACATGCCGCTCCCGCCCGGCACGGACGGCGTCGGCTTCCGCCGCGCCTGGGAACGCAAGGGCCTGCCCGCCTTGGCAGCGTTCGGGCCGCAGCTGCTGATCGTCTCGGCCGGGTTCGATGCGCACCGGGCGGACCCGCTCGCCGAGCTTCGCCTGGACGCGGAGGATTTCGGCTGGATCACCGACCGGCTCCTGGATAGTGCCGGCGGCCGGCTCGTCTCGGTTCTGGAGGGCGGCTACGACCTCGACGCGCTCGCGGCGTCGGTCGCCGTGCACGTGCGACGGCTGATGCGCGCCTAGGGCTTGGCGTGGGCAACGGCAGCCTGTAGCACGGGTGAGGCTTGGGGAGAGGGCAGGGATGAGCGACACGGTGTCCGGCCTGTCCTTCGAGGACGCGCTGGCCGAGTTGGAGCGGATCGTGCGCGGGCTGGAGGGCGGGCAGCAGCGGCTGGAGGACGCGATCCAGAGCTACGAGCGGGGCGCCGCGCTGCGGCGCCACTGCGAGGCCAAGCTCGCGGAGGCCGAGGCGCGCGTGCAGGCCATCGTCGAGCGGGGCGACGGCTCGCTCAGCCTCAAGCCGGTGGAGTAAGCGATGCCGGGCGACGGGGTGGCAGTGCGGCCGCGCAGGCTGTCCGAGGCGATGGCCGAGGCGGTGAGCACCATCGAGGAGGCGCTGGACACGCTCCTGCCCATCCCGGACGGACGCGAGCGGCGGCTCGTGGAAGCGATGCGCTACGCGGCCTTGGGCGGCGGCAAGCGGATGCGCGGATTTCTCGTGCTGGAGATCGCCTCGCTGTTCGGTGTCGCGACCGCGTGCGCCGCGCGGGTCGCGGCCAGCGTCGAGATGCTGCACGCCTACTCGCTCATCCACGACGATCTGCCGGCCATGGACGATGACGATCTGCGCCGCGGTCGTCCCAGCGCGCACCGCGCCTTCGATGAGGCGACGGCGATCCTGGCCGGCGATGCCCTGCAGGCCCGCGCCTTCGAGGTTCTCGCCGAGCCGGACACGCACAGCGATCCGCAGGCGCGCTGCGAGCTGGTCCAGGCACTCGGCCTCGCGTCCGGCGCGCGGGGCATGGCGGGCGGGCAGATGATAGACATGGAGGCGGAGGGAGCGGCGCTCACGGCGTCCGAGGTCGTGCGGATGCAGGCGCTCAAGACGGGCCGGCTCATCCAATACAGCGCCGAGGCCGGTGCGATCCTGGGCCGGGCGCAGGCGCCTGTGCGCACGCAGATCGCGGCTTTTGGGCGCGACCTCGGCGCCGCGTTCCAGATCGCCGACGACCTCCTGGATCTCACCGCCTCCACCGAGGATCTCGGAAAGACCGCCGGCAAGGACATGGCCGCCGGCAAGGCGACGCTCGTTGCCCTGCACGGGGAAGAGCGGGCGCGCGCGCAGGCGGAGATGCTCGCAGACCAGGCTAGGGCGCACCTCGACGGCTTCGGCGAGCGGGCCGACTGTTTGCGCGCGCTGGCCGGGTTCGTGGTGCGCCGCGGCAGCTAGGGATGCTCCTGTGACAGCCTGGACCGACATCCGGGCGGGCGGCTGGGTCGCTCGGCTGCCTCAATCCTGGCGGCCCTACATCCTCCTCGCTCGGCTCGACCGTCCGATCGGCGTGTGGCTGCTGTTCTTGCCGGGCTTGTGGAGCATCCTGCTCTCACGCCGGCCGGATGGCGAGACGCTTCGGCTCATCGCGCTTTTCGCGGTCGGCAGCGTGGTGATGCGCGCCGCTGGTTGCACCGTGAACGACATCTGGGATCGCGATCTCGACCGCCAGGTGGCGCGCACGGCGGGCCGGCCGCTCGCGTCCGGGGCGCTGCGGACGCGGCAGGCGCTGTTCTTCCTCGTCGCGCTGCTCGTGGCGGGTCTGCTGATCCTGTTGCAGCTCAACCAGCTTTCCTGGGTGCTGGGCGCGTCGTCGTTGGTCCTGGTCGCGCTCTATCCGCTCGCCAAGCGCGTGACATGGTGGCCGCAGCTCGTCATGGGCTTCACCTTCGGCTTCGGGGCGCCGCTCGGCTATGCGGCCGGCGCCGGGCGGCTCGATGCGGCGTGGGCCGCCATCTACGCCGCCGCGATCTTCTGGGATCTGGGCTTCGACACGGTCTATGCCCATCAGGACCGCGAGGACGACGCCATCGTCGGTATCCGCTCGACCGCGCGCCTGTTCGGGGAGCGCACGCGGCCGTTCCTCGCCGCCTGCTACGCGGCGACGCTGGCGCTGCTCGCGCTGGCGGGGTGGCTCGCCGGGCTGGGATGGCCGCTCTACCCGGCGCTGCTGCTGCCGGGCGCGCTGCTCGCCTGGCAGGTGTGGCGCCTCGACGTGCACGACCCTGCGGGCTGCCTGCGCCTGTTCAAGCTCAACCGCGAGGCCGGGCTGGCCGCGGCGCTCGCGATCCTGCTCGGATGGGCTTGACGCCGGACGCGTTCATCACGGCCAACACGCGGCCTGGCCGTGCCCCGCTCGTGCCGGAATTGCTGCTCCATCTCGCCGACGAGGTCACGCCGCTGTGGCAGGCGACCGAGACGTGGCTCGCGGAAGCGAACGTAGCGCCTCCCTACTGGGCTTTCGCGTGGCCCGGCGGCCAGGCGCTCGCGCGCCGGGTGCTGGACGAGCCGGCGCTGGTCCGGGGCCGCCGCGTGCTGGACTTCGCGGCCGGGTGCGGCGTCGCCGCGCTGGCGTGCGTCCTGGCGGGTGCCGCCGCCGTCGAGGCGGCGGAGGTGGACCCGCTCGCCGCCGCCGCGATCCGGCTCAACGCGGCGCTGAACATGGTAGATGTCGAGGTGCATCTCGGCGACCTCGTCGAGCAGCCCGGCGCGTGGGACCTCATCCTGTGCGGTGACGTGTGCTACGAGGCACCCATGGCCCGGCACGTGCTGCCTTGGCTGCGCAGGTTCGCCGCCACGGCGGAAGTCTGGATCGCCGATCCAGGGCGCGCCTACTTGCCGGCCGGCGGTCTTGAGCCGCTCGCAGCATATGACGTGCCGACGAGCCTGGACCTGGAAGACCGCACGATGCGACGAACGACGGTGTATCGGCTGCTGCCCTAATGCGGTGGCACGAAGCGCAGCTGATTGAGGATCTGCTCGCGATCCCGGCTCTGCTGCTGGACCCGTTGCTGCTGGGCCCGTTGCTGCTCACCAACCCGTCGCTGCTGCTCCGCCTGCGCACGGCCGCTCTCCTGCCGCTGGCGCTCGCCCTCGACTGCGCGGCGGCGGTCCTCGTCACGACGCTCCCCTTCCGCTCGGCGCCAGTCATCGCGCCGCCCTTCCTCGTTCCTCCAGCCGTCACGTCCCTCGTCTATCGCGCGATAGGCGTAGGGCGGCGGTACGTAGGCATAGCCGGGAGCGCCGTAACCGTATCCAGGGCCACCATAGCCGTAACCGGGGACCGCCGTAGGCGTAGCCGCCGGGATCACCATAGCCGTAGGGCTGCGAGCAGGCCGTGCTGGCCAGCACGGCCGTCATGGCGAGTGCCCCGATGAATAGCGCGCATGGTGTCCTCCCGCTTGGAGGGAAAACGCTCGCACGAGATAGTGGTTTTTCTCAGGCGATCCCAAGCCTCAGAACCTCAGCGGCTCATCAGGACGGGGATGCGCGCGTGCTCCAGCACGTGCCGGGTGACGCCGCCCAGGATGAGCTGGCGCAGGCGCGAATGCGAGTAGGCGCCCATGGTGAGCAGGTCGGCGCCGAACTCGCCGGCCGCCGCGAGCAGGCCGCGCCCAACGTCGCGCTCGATGGGGCGGAACTGGGCCAGCTCGGCGCTCACTCCGTGAAGGGTGAGATAGCGCGCGAGGTCCGGCGCCATAGGGCCGCGCCGTTGGTATTCGTCGGCCGAGAGAATGCGCACGGACCCGGCCCGTTGCAGCCAGGGAAGCGCCCCGAGCACCGCCGCGGCGCTCTCCGCCGTGCCGTTCCAGGCGATGCAGACGCGCGCGCCGATGCTGGCTGGCGCTTCGTGCGGCGCGATCAGCACCGGTCGGCCGCTGTCGAAGAGGACAGCGTGCAATGCGTCGCTGGACGAGACCTCGTCGCCGCCTGAAGGGTGCGGCACGATCGTGAGGTCCGCGAGGCGGGCGAGCTGGGCGACGAGGTCGTCCTCGCGCCCGGTTGCCACGTCGAAGCTCGCCGTCGCGCCCTCGCCGCGGCGGGGGGCGGACAGGATGACGCCGTGCTGCGCCACGAAGCGGCTGAACAGGGCATGCACGGCGGAGGAGCGGTCGGCGCTCTCCTTCTCGGTTGCCTTCATCATCTCCTCGATCATCGCGCCGGAGAGACCCTCGCCCGCGAGCGGCGCCACGTCGCGGCTGTCCACGCGGACGTGCAGCGCGGAGACGTGCGCGTTGAACTGGCGCGCGACTTGCAGCGCCGTGGAGAGCGCCGCCTCGCCAGCTTCGGTGCCGGTCAGCGGCAGGAGCAGCTTGCGGATCGGCATGGCGCGGTCCTCCTTCGTCTTGGTCGAGCGCAGCTTACGGGTAGAGCGCGCCCTGTTCCCAGTGGTCTCCGTCGCGGCGATAGGTTCGGCGATCATGCAGGCGATACGGCATGTCCTGCCAGAACTCCATGCGCTCGGGGATCACCCGGTAGCCGGACCAGTGCGGCGGGCGCGGGATGGTGTCGCCGGGATGACGCGCGTCCAGCTCGGCAACACGCCGTTCCAGCGCGGCGCGGGAGGGCAGGGGGCGGGACTGCTCGCTGGCCCAGGCGCCGAGGCGCGAGATGCGGGCGCGCGAGGCGAAGTAGGCATCCGCCTCCGCGTCCGTCACATCCTCGACCGGCCCCTCGACGCGCACCTGCCGGCCCAGCGTCTTCCAGTGGAACAGGAGCGAGGCGAACGGGTTCGCGGCCAACTCCGCGCCCTTGCGGCCCTGCTTGTTCGTGTAGAAGACGAAGCCGCGCGGGTCCACGCCCTTGAGCAGCACGATCCGCGCCGAGGGCCGTCCGCCCGGCGTCGCGGTCGCGACCGTCATGGCATTGGGATCGCTCCGTTCCGTTCGCCCGGCCTCGGCGAGCCAGGACTCGAACAGCGCGATGGGGTCGTCAGCCGGCGGGATCAGGCGCTCGGCGTCGGAAGAAGGCAGCTCGGGCATCGGCGGCTCCTGTGCATTGATCGCCCTCTTGCCGGGCCGCGGCCCCCCGTGCCAAGGGGGATGATTCAACCGAAGCGAGGCAACCCCATGCCGGATGGCATCCCTCTCCCTGCCAAGGGCACCCTGATGCAGGGCAAGCGGGGCCTCGTCATGGGAGTCGCCAACGACCGCTCGATCGCGTGGGGCATCGCCGCCGCCTGCGCGGCGCAAGGGGCGGAGCTGGCGTTCACCTATCAGGGCGAGGCGCTCGCCAAGCGAGTTCGCCCGCTCGCCGAGAGCGTCGGCTCGCGGCTTTGCCTGCCCTGCGACGTGGGTGACGATGCGAGTCTCGACGCCGCCTTCGCCGAGCTGGGCGCGCAATGGGAGGACCTGGACTTCGTCGTCCACGCCATCGGCTGGGCGGACAAGGCATACCTTCGCGGCAAGTATCTCGAAACGCCGCGGGCCGCGTTCCTGCAGGCGCTCGACATCTCGGCCTTCTCGTTCACCGCCGTTTGCCAGCGCGCCGTGCCGATGATGCGGGCGGGCGGCTGCTTGCTCACCATGACCTATCTCGGCGCCGAGCGGGTCATGCCGCACTACAACGTCATGGGCGTCGCCAAGGCGGCGCTGGAGGCGAGCGTGCGCTACCTCGCGGCCGATCTGGGTGCCCAGGGCATCCGGGTGAACGCGATCTCCGCCGGGCCGATCAAGACGCTGGCCGCCAGCGGCGGCATCGGAGACTTCCGCTACATCCTGCGCTGGAACCAGCTCAATTCGCCGCTGGAGCGCAACGTCTCGATCGAGGAGGTGGGCGGCGCCGCGGTCTATCTCCTGTCCGACCTTGGCCGCGGTGTCACAGGGGAGGTGCATCATGTGGACTGCGGCTACCACATCGTCGGCATGAAGAATCCAGCAGCGCCCGACATTGCCGTGGCAGGGGCCGGGAACGGGCCGGCCGGCGAAGCGTGAGCCACAACACTTTCGGCCACCTGTTCCGCGTCACGACCTGGGGCGAGAGCCACGGGCCGGCGATCGGCTGCGTCGTGGACGGCTGCCCGCCGCGCCTGAAGCTGTCGGAGGCGGACATCCAGCCCTGGCTCGACAAGCGCCGCCCCGGCCAGTCCCGCTTCACCACGCAGCGGCAGGAACCCGATGAGGTCCGTATCCTCTCCGGCGTCTTCGAGGGCGTCACGACAGGCACGCCCATCGCGTTGGAGATAACCAACATGGACCAGCGCTCGCGCGACTACGGCGACATCGCGGAGCGCTTCCGCCCCGGTCACGCTGATCTCACCTACGAGCTGAAATACGGCGTGCGGGACTATCGCGGCGGCGGCCGCAGCTCCGCGCGCGAGACGGCCATGCGCGTCGCCGCGGGTGCAATCGCCCGGCGCGTGCTGGGCGACGACGTGCAAATCCGCGCAGCACTCGTGCAGATGGGGCCGCACCGGATCGAGCGTGCGCGCTGGGACTGGGACGAGGTGAATCGCAACCCGTTCTTCTGCCCCGATGCCGAAGCCGCAGTTGCCTGGGCCGAGGTGCTCACGGACGTGCGCAAGGCCGGGTCGTCGCTCGGCGCCGTGGTCGAGGTGGTGGCCGAAGGCGTGCCGCCCGGCCTCGGCGCCCCGATCTACGCCAAGCTGGACGCCGACCTCGCCGCGGCACTCATGGGCATCAACGCGGTCAAGGGCGTCGAGATCGGGGACGGCTTCGCTGCCGCGGCTCTCCGCGGCGAGGACAACGCGGATGAGATGTGGGCCGAGGACGGCCGCGTCCGCTTCGGCTCCAACCACGCAGGCGGAATCCTGGGCGGGATCAGCACGGGCCAGGCGGTCGTCGCCCGCTTCGCCGTCAAGCCGACCAGCTCGATCCTGCAGCCACGCCGCAGCCTCGACTGTCGCGGCGAGCCGGTCGAGGTGGTGACGCGGGGGCGCCACGATCCCTGCGTCGGCATCCGAGCCGTGCCGGTCGGGGAGGCGATGGTAGCCTGCGTGCTGGCGGACCATCTGCTGCGCCACCGCGCCCAGAACCCGGACGCGCCCGGCGAGGCCCGGCTGCCTCGGAACTAACCTGTCACACCAATCGCCCTAGACGTTGACCGGTCCCGTGTCCCCGACCGTCATGGCCGCTTGGCACACACCCGCGAGACCATGGCGCAAAGGACGGCCTCAACTCATCCCAGCGCTTGACCTCGCCGGCGAGAAACCCGCCTATCCTCCCCGATGTCCCCCACGCCCTCCCGTTCCGAACCAGCCAACGACGCAAGCTCCACACAGGCGAGCCAGCGTGACGAGGACGCCCAGGTCCTACCGCCACATCCTCCACGAGCTGATCGAGATCGGCACCGACCTCGCCCGCATCGTCCACCGCCAGGCCACCTCAGAGCCCAACGCCACTCCCGCCGCGGCACCCACCCCCGACCCCACCATCGCCTTCGACCGCATCGCCCGCACCCTGCGCCGCACCATCGTGCTGGCCCGCAAGCTCACCGACCCCGCCCCACAACGCCCCGCCGAGCTTCGGGCCGAGCGCGCCGCCGAGCAGTCCGGGCAGCGCCGCCTCGCAGCCCGCAAGCAGATCATCCGCGCGGTCGAGGACACCATCCAGCGCCGCACCGACGGCGCCGAGGCGGAGGCGCTGCACGCCGAGCTTCGCGAGCGCCTGGACGACCCCGACCTCGACGACGACCTCGACCAGCAGCCCATCGCCGACATCATCGCCGCCATCTGCCGCGACCTCGGCATCGAGCACTTCCCCGGCACCCATCCCTGGAAGCGCCGCACGCCCCAGGACGTGCGCGACCTCCGCGCCCGCGCAGCAGGGCCCAGCACGCCACAGCCCAGAATGGCTCAGCCCGGCACCGCGCCGCCGCGCCCCCTCCCTGCACCGCCCCCGCGCCCCCGGCCCAGCACCGGCCCGCCGCCACCCTGATCCGGGTCCCCGGCCGCGACGCGAGACCGGGCGTTGCAGTCAAGACCCAGGGCCGCTGATATCAGGTCAGGAAGATCGCCATCCCGATCAGCACGATCACGACTACGATCACCGCATAGACGACGAAGCGCGTGAAGCGCCCCCAGAAGATCTGTCGGTCGGCGATGAACGCCTCGGGGGTGTTCGGGCCGCTAGGCTGCGGGGTGACAGGTTGGATCGCCATGGGAAGCCTCGGTGTGCCGCGTTCACCGCCTTCTACGGCTCGTCCGCGTGACCCGGCAAGGGGTTGACGAGCGCCGCCATCGGGTCCGCCCTGCCGCCGCCCTCGATGTGGAGGCGCAGCGCGAGCGGGTAGAGCCGATGCTCCTGCGCGAGCACGCGGGCGGCGAGAACCTCCTCCGTGTCGCCGGGCAGCACGGGCACTGCGGCCTGCGCGAGGATCGGCCCCGAATCCACCTCGGCCGTGACCAGATGCACCGTGCAGCCGTGCAGCTTGACGCCCGCCGCGAGCGCGCGCCGGTGCGTGTCGAGTCCCGGAAACGCCGGGAGCAAACTCGGATGGATATTGAGCATCCGCTGCTCCCAGGCCCCGACGAGCCAGGGCGTGAGCAGGCGCATGTAGCCAGCGAGGCAGACCAGCTCCACCCCGTGCGCGCGCAGGCAGGAGTCCACGGCGGCTTCATGCGCCGCGCGATTGCCACGGAAAGGGCGGTGATCCACGCAGGCCGTCGCGATCCCGGCCGTCGCGGCCCGCGCGAGGCCGGGCGCGTCTGGGCGGTTGGAGAGCACGAGCGCGATCTCCGCGGGGTAGCTTGGCTCGCTCGCCGCCCGAAGAAGCGCCTCCATGTTGCTGCCGCGACCGCTGATAAGGACCGCGACCCGCTTCCTCACGCGAGCCAATCCGGCGGCACGGTGACGTGCGCCTCCGGCTCGCCCGCGCCCGGCTCGACCCGTCCGATTTCCCAGGCGGTCTCACCCTGCTCGGCCAGCAACGCGAGCGCTGCGGGGGCATCCGTGACGATCAGCGCCATGCCGACCCCGCAGTTGAACACGCGCAGCATCTCCGCGGGCGCGACGCCGCCCAGGCTCGCGAGCCAGCGGAACACGGGCGGCAGCGGCCAGCGCCGGGCGTCCAGCACCGCCCGCGTGCCATCCGGCAGCACCCGTGGCAGGTTGCCCGGTAGACCGCCGCCTGTAATGTGCGCCGCCGCGCGCAGCAGCCCGGCCCGGTGCAGCGCGAGCAAGGGACGCACGTAGATGCGCGTCGGCACCAGCAGCGCCTCGCCCAGCGTCAAGCCGGGCGCGAACGGCGCCCCCGCGTCCCATCCCAGTCCCGCGCCCTGCACGAGCCGGCGCACGAGCGAGTAGCCGTTGCTGTGGACGCCCGAGCTGGCAAGGCCCAGCACCGCGTTGCCGGGTGCGACACCGCGTGGCAGCAAGGCCCCGCGCTCGGCCGCGCCCACCGCGAAGCCCGCGAGGTCGTAGTCGCCCGGCGCATACAGGCCCGGCATCTCGGCCGTCTCGCCGCCGACCAGCGCGCAGCCTGCCTCGCGGCAACCGCGCGCGATGCCGCCCACCACCTCCGCTGCCTGCTCCACGCTGAGCGCGCCCGTCGCGAAGTAGTCGAGGAAGAACAGCGGCTCCGCACCCTGCACCACGAGGTCGTTCACGCACATGGCAACGAGGTCCACGCCCACGGAGCCGTGGCGCCCGGTCTCGATCGCGAGCTTGAGCTTGGTTCCGACGCCGTCCGTGGTGCTGACGAGGACGGGATCATGGAAGCCGGCCGCGCGCAGGTCGAAGAGCGCGCCGAAGCCGCCGACGCTTCCCATCATGCCGGGCCGGGTCGTGCCGCGCGCGAGCGGCTTGATGCGCTCGACGAGCGCGTCGCCCGCCGCGATGTCAACGCCCGCGTCGCGGTAGGTGACGCCATCCCCAGTGCGATCCGCAGGCATCATATCCTCGAAAGCGTTGGACTTAGCCACCAATGCGCTAGGATGCGGCGATGCGGCAAGGACCTCGAACGCGCGGAAGAGACCATAGGACGCCGGGTCCTGCAACGGCGGGGGCCGGCCATGCCTGACGGTCTCGCATCGCACGCGCGGGGCGATGGGCACGTGCTCCTCAACCTGCCGAACGCCATCACCTTCGGCCGGCTCTGCGCCGTGCCGCTCGCGGTCTGGCTCGTGCTGCACCAGGACCTCCGGGTCGCCTTCGGCCTGTTCGTCGCGGCTGGCCTCTCGGACGCGGTGGACGGCTGGCTCGCCCGGCGGCAGGGCAGCACGGCGCTCGGCGCCCTGCTTGATGCGGTCGCCGACAAGCTGCTGCTCGTCAGCCTCTATGTCACGCTTGCCGCCATCGCCGTGCTCCCGGATTGGCTGGCGATCCTGGTGGTGTTCCGTGACTTCGTCATCGTCGGCGGGGTGCTGGTGTTCTGGCTGCTCGGCAACCAGGTCTCAACCCGCCCGCTGATGATCTCGAAGCTGAACACGACGGCGCAGATCGTGCTCGTTGCCCTCGCGCTGCTGCTCACGGGGTTCAGGATGCAGGCGCCCGCGCTGCTGGCCGCGCTCGTGTGGCTGGTGGCGTTCACCACGCTCTGCTCCGGCGCTGCCTATGTCTGGATCGGGGCGCGGGGGCGATGAGCGTGCCGCCGCCCGGCCTCGTCCGCGCCCTGCCGCCGAAGCCGGCGCCCAAGCTGCCGCCGCAGCAACCGCCGCCGCGCGAGGCGACCCGGATGCAGCGCACGGCGCTCATCCTCGGCCTGCTCGCCGCGGCGGCGGCGATGCTGTGGCTGTTCTCGTCCATCCTGGTGCCCTTCGTGGTCGCGGCGGGCATCGCCTACTTCCTCGACCCGGTGACGACCCGCCTTGCCCGCAGCGGGATGCCGCGCGGGCTGGCGGCGCTGCTCATGGTGGTGGCCTTGGTGGCAGCCTGCCTCATCGTGGCGCTGCTGCTCTACCCGCTGCTGCTCTCGCAGCTCGGCATCCTGATCGCGCGCGTTCCGGTCTATGTCGGCGCGCTGCGCGGCTGGGCGGGCCAAGTGGTCGCGCACCTGCAGGATCGGCTCGGGACGGAATACGTGAATGCCAACCTGCGCGATCTCGTCGCGGGCCAGGCCGGGGCCATGCTGGGCTTCGTCGCCGGGGCGCTCACGCGCATCGTGGGCGGCGGTTTCGCTCTGTTCAACGTGCTGTCGCTGGCGGTGATCACGCCGGTCGTCGCGTTCTACCTGCTACGCGACTGGCCGCGGGCGGTAGCGCGGCTGGATGGCTGGCTGCCGCGGCGCTACGCGGGCGCGCTCCGGGCGCAGGCTCGGGAAGTGGACCGCATCCTCTCCGCCTGGCTGCGCGGCCAGGCGTTGTGCTGCCTCCTGCTCGCGGTCTTCTACGCGGTAGCGCTGCAGCTCGCCGGGCTGGATTTGGGGCTGATCGTCGGCATCTCCTCCGGGCTGCTCTCCTTCATCCCCTATGTCGGCACGATCACGGGCGGCCTCACAAGCATCGGCCTCGCCTTCGCGCAGTTTCCGGATTGGCGAGGAGTTCGCCATCGTCGCGGGGGTGTTCGTGATGGGGCAGCTCCTGGAAGGTTACGTGATCTATCCTCGCTTCCTGGGCGACCGGGTGGAGCTGCACGCAGTCTGGGTAATCTTCGCGCTGTTCGCGGGCGGCGCCGTGTTCGGGTTTCTCGGCGTGCTGCTCGCGGTGCCGATCGCGGCGACGCTCGGCGTGCTCGCCCGCTTCTGGCTCCGCCGCTATCTCGCGAGCCGGCTCTATCTCGACCCGCCTACGCCGCCGTGAACGCCCAACCGTGAGCGCGCGGCAACTCGGCCTGCCCTTCCTCCACGAGTCCAGCTATCCGGAGGCGGACTTCGTGCCGGTCGCGAGCAACGCCGCGGCGCGGGCCTGGCTGGCCCAATCCTGGCCCGGCGCGCGGCTTGTGCTCTGGGGCGGGGAGGGGACCGGCAAGACGCACCTGTTGCACGCCTGGGCAGGCCGAGCGGGCGCGGCCGTGCTCTACGGTCCCGAGCTGCGCCACTGGCGGGCAGAGGCGCGGGCGCGTGTCGCTCCCTGGGCGCTGGCCGTGGACGACGCCGACCTCGCCGCGGACGAGGCGGTGCTGCTCCACCTGCTGAATGCCGCGGCCGAAGGAGGACGGCCGGTGCTGCTCACCGGGCGCGAGCCGCCGGCGCGCTGGGCAGTGGCCCTCCCGGACCTGGCGAGCCGTCTGCGCGCCACCGCCGCGGTCGGGATCGGCCCGGCGGATGACGCCCTGCTCCGCATCCTGCTCGCGCGCCTTCTCAGCGAGCGGCAGGTGATCGTGCCGCAATCCGTGCAGGATTGGCTGCTCCTGCACCTGCCGCGGACAGCTGGTGCGGTGCGCGAGGCGGCGGTGCGACTCGACCGGCTGGCGCTCGCCCGCGGCGGCGCGGTCACGCGCTCGCTCGCCGCGGAGGTCGTGGCGGCGCTCGCGGGGGATGCCCATCCTGCAGATGCCAATCCTTTGGATGCCAATCCTTTCGATGACAGTCCTGCAACGGGGGTCATCCCTGTCTCGCGCTCCGGCCCGCTCCTGCTCTAAGCTCTCCCCATGGACCAAGTGCTGCTTCCGATCCGTACCAACTCCCGAGCAATTCATCAACCGCGAGCTGAGCTGGCTCGACTTCAACGACCGCGTGCTGGAGGAGGCCGAGAACCCGCGCCACCCTCTCCTGGAGCGGCTGCGCTTCGTCTCGATCAGCGCGAGCAACCTCGACGAGTTCTACTCTGTGCGCGTCGCCGGGCTGATCGGCCAGGCCAAGGCCGGCGTTACCCAGCGCTCGCCGGACGGGCTGACGGCAGGCCAGCAGCTCGTCGAGATCGAGGCCCGCGCCGCGGCGCTGATCGCGCGGCAGCAGGATGTCTGGCGCAGCCTGCGCGGCCTGCTCGCGGCAGCCGGGGTCGTGCTCTGCGACGTGGAGCACCTCGGCGGCGAGGACCGCGCCTGGCTGGAGAACTGGTTCATGGAGCGGGTGTTCCCGGTCCTCACGCCGCTGGCCATAGACCCGGCCCATCCGTTCCCCTTCATCCCGAACATGGGCCTCGTCCTCGTCCTCAAGCTGGAACGGCTGGACGCGGGCGGCCAGATGGACGCGCTCATCCCGCTGCCCGCCAGCATCGAGCGCTTCATCCGTCTCCCGCCTAGTCCAGACAGCGGAGACGGGCGCTCCATACGCTTCGTGCTGCTGGAGAACCTGGTCGCGCAATGCCTCGACCGGCTCTTCCCGCACTGCCAGGTGCACGGCCGGGGCATGTTCCGCCTGATTCGCGACACCGACGTGGAGTTCGAGGAAGAGGCGGAGGACCTGGTGCGTTCCTACGAGACCGCGCTCAAGCGGCGCCGCCGGGGCATCGTCATCCACCTCAGCGTGGACGCGGCCATGCCGGCGGAGTTGCGCGCGCTGGTCGTGGACGAGCTGGAGGTGGATCGGAAGGACGTGCCGGACGACGAGGTGATCATCGAGCGCGGCATCCTCGGCGTGGCGGACCTCCGCCAGATGATCGTGGATGACCGGCCCGACCTGCTGTTCCCGCCCTACACGCCGCGCTTCCCCGAGCGCATCCGTGACTTCGGCGGCGACTGCTTCGCCGCCATCCGCGCCAAGGACATCATCGTCCACCATCCGTTCGAGAGCTTCGACGTGGTCGTCCAGTTCCTGCGGCAGGCCGCCGCCGATCCCAACGTCGTGGCCGTCAAGCAGACGCTCTACAGGACGAGCAAGGACAGCCCCATCGTGAAGGCGCTGATCGAGGCGGCCGAGGCTGGCAAGAGCGTGACCGCGATGGTCGAGCTGCGCGCCCGCTTCGACGAGGAAGCCAACATCCGCCTCGCGCGCTCGATGGAGGCGGCCGGCGTTCAGGTCGTCTATGGCTTCCTGGGCCTGAAGACGCACGCCAAGCTCAGCCTGGTCGTGCGCCGGGAAGGCAACGCCATGCGCTCCTACGCGCATTTCGGCACGGGCAACTATCATCCCATCACGGCCCGCATCTACACGGATTTGAGCTTCTTCACCTCCGATCCCGACCTCACGCGCGGCGCGGCGCGAATGTTCAACTACATGACCGGCTACGCCCGGCCCGACCGCATGGACGGGCTCACGTTCAGCCCGCTCACGCTCCGGCCCGCGCTGGACGCGCTGATTGACGCCGAGATCGAGCACGCGCGCGAGGGAAGGCCAGGCGCGATCTGGCTCAAGATGAACAGCCTCGTGGACGAGGACCTGATAGATCGCCTCTACGCCGCCTCGCAGGCGGGAGTGAAGATCATGTGCGTGATCCGCGGCATCTGCTGCCTGCGGCCGAGCGTACCAGGCCTATCGGAGAACATCCGCGTGAAGAGCATCGTCGGCCGTTTCCTGGAGCACAGCCGCATCTTCTGCTTCGGCAACGGTCACCGTTTGCCGAGCCGGCACGCCCGCGTGTTCATCAGCAGCGCCGACTGGATGGCGCGCAACATGGACTGGCGCGTCGAGGCCATGGTGCCGATCCACAACCGCACGGTCCACGCCCAGGTGCTGGACCAGATCATGGCGGTGAACCTGCGCGACTCGCTGCAGAGCTGGGAGCTGCACGAAGATGGTTCCTGGCATCGCGTCCCGCCCGGTCCACGCCCGGTTTCCGCGCACGATTACTTCATGACGAACCCCTCGCTCTCGGGCCGCGGCTCCGCGTTGCATGGCCCGACTACCCCCCAGCTGTCCCATGCCCATCGCCGTCCAGACCGCGTCCTGCAAGACTGATCCTACAAGACTGGGAGGCATTCCAATGGCTTGTGCTTCGCCCGCGGCCGCCGCGCCGCGCTGCGCGGTGGTGGACCTTGGGTCCAACTCCGTCCGCCTCGTGGTGTTCGAGGGGCTGCAGCGCAACCCACTCGCGATCTTCAACGAGAAGGCCACGCTCCGCCTCGGGCGCGGCCTGACCGGCACCGGGCGGCTGAACGAGCAGGGTGTTGCGCAGGCCTTGCCCGTGCTCGCGCGCTATCACGCGGTCGCGCGCGCCATGGACGCGGATCCGTTCGAGGTACTGGCGACCTCGGCGGTGCGGGACGCGGCGAACGGGCCGGAGTTCGTCGCCGCGGTGCGGGACGCGATGCCGGACACGCCGATCCGCGTGCTCCCCGGCGAGGAGGAGGCGGCGCTCTCGGCCGCGGGCGTGCTGTGCGGCATCCCGGAGGCGGACGGCATCCTTGCCGACATCGGCGGCGGCAGTCTGGAGCTGGTGCGGCTCGACCGAGGCCGGCTAGGTCAGGCGGCGACGTTGCGCCTCGGCGCGATCCGGCTCGCCGACCGCTCCGGGGGTGAGATGGTCAAGGCGCGCAGCATCGCGGAGGCAGACCTGGCGGGGGTGCCCTGGATCACGGAGGGGAGAGGCCTCTCGCTCTACCTCGTCGGCGGCGCATGGCGGGCGCTCGCGCGGGTTCATATGATGCAGACCGCATATCCGCTCGCGATCGTGCATCAGTACGCGCTTGATGCCGCGGCCGCGCTCGGTCTGGCGGCGCAGGTCGCCGGCACGCCGCGCCGCGCCTTGGACCGGCTGCCCGGCGTGCCGCGGAAGCGGGCGGAGGACCTGCCGTATGCGGCCGTGGTGCTGCGCCGCCTGCTGCGCGCGACGGACGCGGCGCGCGTGGTGTTCAGCGCGGACGGCATCCGCGAGGGCTGGTTCATGCAGCGCGTCCCGGAAGCGGTGCGGGGAGAGGACCCGGTGCTGGCTGCAGCGCGGGACCTTGCGCGCCAGCTCGGCCGCGACCCGGCGCTCCCGCCCCGCCTCGCGGCCTGGACGGCGCCGCTCTTCGTGGGCGAGACGGCAGATGAGGCGCGGCTGCGTGAGGCCGCGTGCTGGGTGAGCGACACGGGCAGCCATGACCACCCGGAGTATCGCGCGGAACAGAGCTTCCTCCGCATCCTGCGCCTGCCCAGCGTCGCTCTCGACCACCCGTCGCGCGCCTTCCTCGCACTGGTGCTGGCGCTGCGCTACGAGGCGGAGCCGACAGCATCGTTCCTTGCACCGACTCGGCTCCTGCTGGACCCCGTGACGATGCAGCGGGCCGAGCGTTTAGGGGCGGCGCTGCGCCTCGCCTACGTTCTCTCGGCGGGCACGCCCGACCTGCTCGCGGCGACGGCGCTGAGCGTGAGCCTCACCCACCTCACGCTGTGGCTGGCGCCCGGTGCGGGCGTGTTCGCGGGAGAAGGCGTGACGCGGCGGCTGGAGCGGCTGGCGCACGTGTGCGGGCTGGTGGCAGGGATGGAGAGCGCCGTAACCTCGGACGTGGTATCCGTGACTCCCCTGAGCTGAGTTGGCCGCCTGGGCTTAGCTCACGCAATTGTTAATTAGAAGGAAGGAAGTTTAGCCGCATCTTTGAAGCGTGATGCATTGTCCTACGTCTGAGACGCTTGATGCCTTCGTAGCTCTGGCCGGCGCGAGCGTGTGGGCGGAACGCCTTGCGGCGTTGCGGGCGCTTGATGCTCATACGCGGGGTAGCCGTGCGCTGCTCGGTCGGCACTGCATCGAACTTGCCATCGAGCGCCGCCGCCGCCGTCCGAATGATCCGCCGACATTGGCCGAGGCTCGGATCACGGCCCTCGCGGCAGATGCCGTGCAGCTCGCGGGCGACTTGCCCCCTGCCGGGCGGCAGCGCCTGCGCGCCGCCGTGCTCGCGCCGTTCGCGACCCAGGACACCCTGGTTCCCTTGTTCCACATCCTCCGCACAGCAAGCTTGCAGCGCTCCCGCGGCTTCGAGGTCGAACATGCTGGCCTTGCCGACGGTGCGCCGTTCGATTTGCTCCTCTATCGCGACGGCGCGGAAGCCGAGGTCGCGTGCGGCGTCATCTCCGCGGAGGAGGGACGGGGTGTCCACCGTGGCGCCTGGTTCGACCTCGTGGACCGCGTTGACCCGGAGCTGCAGGTTTGGCTCGCCGCCCATCCGGGGCGGTATCTGCTGAAAGTAACGCTGCCGCAGGGCCTTCGCGGCGACACCGAGCCGGCGCGTGGCGCGCTGGCCGCGCTGCATGGCCGCATCACCGGGCTGCTCACGGCGGCACGCCGGGCGGATAACGATGAGGCGGCAGTGCTGCAACTCGACCCGCTGCTGCTTGCCGGCGCGCAAGCCGATGAACTCGGGCTGATGCAGGGCCTTCGCCGCGAGTTCGGGCCGGAGGCGCACCTGGCCGTCGTCGCGTCAGGGGGCGGCGTGTTCGCGCTCGCGGCGCGGGCCGGCCGAGAGAACGAGATCGCCACTGCCGTGCGCCGTCGTCTTGACGCGATCGCCGCCGCACGGCTCACCGGCACGCGGCCCGGTATTCTCGCCATCTTCGTCGAGGAAGTGGAGTGCCGGGAATGGCGGCTCCTGCGCGACCGCCTAGAGCTGGAGGGTGAGGCGCGGCAGTTCCTCACGCATCCCGCCGCACGAAGCCGGGTCGTCGCCGTGACCTGCGCCTCGCGCTACGAGCTGTTCGGTGCCTCCGAGCCTAACGCTGCGGCGGACGGCGAGCTGCGCTTCCGCAACCCGGCCCATCCAGCGGCCAAGGTTGCGGCCCTTGCGCCTGCCATCCTCTCGTCCGTGTGATGCAGCGCAAGGATCAACCGGTACGCCGCTATGACGTTGTTTTATCAGAGCCAGTCATGGAAGCCGGAAGGCCACGCGAGGAACGCCCGATGTCGGACGCCGATTACGCCCGCAAGCTCGATGAGGTTGATCGCCTTCTCAACGATCCGGACGTGCCGATGGAGCCCGGCCGCATCTGGGCGCTGCTCGCCGAGATCGCGGTCCGGGAGCAGGCGATATTGCCAGGGCCTGCCTAGCGTCGCTGTGCCCCGATCAAGAATTCGCGATTCCCTTCCGGCCCGGTGAGAGGACTCTCGGCGATCCCGAGCACGTCCCAGCCATCGAGGGCCGCCCACCACGCCTTCACCCGTGCACAGACTGCATGATGGATCGCCGGATCGCGCACGACCCCGCCTTTACCGACGCCACCCGGCCCTGCCTCGAACTGCGGCTTGATAAGTGCCACCGCCCACGCCCCAGGCGTGCACAAAGCGAGCGGCGCGGGCAGCACCGTCGCAAGACCGATGAAGCTGGCGTCACACACGAGCGCCTCAACCGGCTCGCCGATCATCGCTGCCGTGAGATAGCGGGCGTTCGTCCGCTCATGAACGACGACGCGCGGATCTTGCCGCAGCGACCAGGCGAGCTGCCCATGCCCCACGTCCACGGCATGAACCCGGCGAGCACCCTCGTGCAGCAGGACGTGGGTGAACCCGCCCGTCGAGGCGCCCACGTCCAGGCAGACGCGATCCCGCGGCGAGAGGTCGAAGCAGGCGAGGGCAAAGGCGAGCTTGACGCCGCCGCGCGACACCCAGGGGTGGTCCTGCCCACGCACCTCGATCGGCGCCTCAGGCGGGAGCGCGTCGCCTGCCTTGGCGACACGGCGGTCGCCGCTGAACACCTTGCCGGCGAGGATCAAGGCCTGTGCCCGCGTCCGGCTCTCGGCGAGGCCGCGTTCCACAAGGAGTTGGTCCGCGCGCTTGCCGGGCATCGTCGTCCCTCCTCGGCGAGATTGGACCGCGAAGCGTCAGTGCAACAGGCAGCGCGGTAAACCTTCTTAGCCTGTGCAGGATGGCGTATCTTACTGGCCATGGCTGACGCGGTCCGACTGCTCATCGAGACGGCCCTGCACAAGAGAAGCATCGTAGGCGTAGCTTCTCGCGAACGTGACCGAGGCCCTGCGGCTTTGGCGAGCGTTGGTCATGGCCTCAGCTGCGCCCCAGGATAGGTTTCACGCTGGCGATGCTTGACCTGCTCTGAGCCCGGCCGTTTGGTGTGCCCCTCTCACTCGGGCCGCAAATCCTACGGACTGAGACAGCCGTGACGACCGAGCTTACACTGCTGCAAGCGCACGGTCCCGTTCTCGCGAACCGCATCGGACCAGCCAACGTCAGGAGATCCCAGAACTCGCTATGTCCAATCCTGGAGAGGCCGACGACACGCCGATCACCTCCGTTCGGCAACTGGCGGAATATCTCGCGGCAGGCTGCAAGCCGCGCGCAGCCTGGCGGATCGGCACCGAGCACGAGAAATTCGGCTTCCGGGATGGCGACCTGAGCCCGCCCGCCTACGAGCCGGACGGCATACGCGCCGTGCTCGGCGGCATTGCCGACACAAGTTGGGCCGATGCAGGTTGGGAGCCGATCCCGGACGGGGGCAAGCCGATCGGTCTCGCAGGCAAAGGTGCGAACAAGGATGCGTCCGTATCGCTGGAGCCCGGCGGCCAGCTTGAGCTGTCCGGGGCGCCGCTCAACGATTTGCACGCGACAGAGGCGGAGTTGCAGGCGCACTTCGCGGCGGTGCGCAGGGCCGCCGGACCACTCGGGCTTGGCTTTGCCCCGCTCGGCTTCCATCCGCTTGCGACTCGCGGCGAGATGCCGTGGATGCCTAAGAGTCGCTACGCGATCATGCGGCGCTACATGCCTCAAGTCGGGAGCATGGGTCTCGACATGATGTTGCGCACCTGCACAGTGCAGGTCAATCTCGACTATGGCTCCGAGTCGGACATGGCGCGCAAGTTGCGTATCTCGCTCGCATTGCAGCCACTCGCCACTGCGCTGTTCGCGAACTCGCCGTTCCGCGAAGGCCGCCCAAGCGGCTGCCTCTCGACCCGCGCACAGGTATGGACCGACGTGGACAACCAGCGCTCGGGAATGCCGGGCCTGATGTTCGAGGAGGAGTTCGGCTTCGAGCAATTCGTTGAGTGGGCGCTGGGCGTGCCGATGTATTTCGTGCTCCGTCACGGACGATACGTGGACCTGGCAGGCCGCTCGTTCCGCGACCTGCTAGCCGGGCGCATGGGCAATGACGCTGGGGGCGATGAGGTCGGGCCGGCGACGCTCGGCGACTTCGCCGACCACCTCACGACGATCTTCACAGACGTGCGCCTCAAGCAATTCCTGGAGATGCGGGGGGCAGATGCCGGCTCTCCGGCGATGATGCTGGCGCTCAGCGCCTTTTGGGTCGGCCTGCTCTATGATGACGCGGCGGTCACGGCTGCGGACGCGCTCGTGCGCCGGCGCCCGTGGGCGGAGTATGCGGCGTTGCGGCCCGTCGTACCGTCGCGGGAACTCGACACGCCATTCGCGGCAGGCACGCTGCGAGACGTTGCCCGCGAGGCCATCACGATCGCCCAGGATGGATTGCGCGCCCGCAGCCGAACCGGCATCAGGGACGAGGCGGGCTATCTCGACCCGCTCGCCGCTATCGCCGCGGGCGCGCCGACGCAAGCTGAGGAGGCGCTCGCCCTTTTCTACGGTTCTTGGAAAGGCGACGCCGGACAGGCGTTGCGCATCGGCGCAATATAGTGACAATCGTGGCCGAAAGATGACATTCGCCTTGATCCGCGGTGTGACTTCCGCATGAATGGAGCATGATGACGGGGCAGACCGCCCATGGCGCGTAGCCAAAATCCTGTGTCCGCCGATGCATCCTTGGCTGTCCGGCTCAGGCTCATCGGACAGATGGAGGCGCTGACTCTCGACGACCGGAGTGTGCTGCCGCCCGGCCGGAAGACGCGCGCCTTACTCGCGATCGTGGCCCTCTCGGCGCCGCGCCCGGTCCTGCGCGCGCGTCTTGCAGAACTGCTTTGGAGCCGCCGGCTGGAGGAGCAGGCACGGGCGAGCCTGCGCCAGGAGATCCATCGCCTTCTCGACGTGTTGGCGTCCAAGGACGTGGACATCATCGCAGTCTCGCGCGACCACCTCATGCTCCGCCCAGGGACGGTCTGGCTCGATGCCGAGGAGGTGCTCAAGGCCAGCCCGGAGAACCCCACGCCTCTCGATCTGCTGGACGGCGAGCTGCTCGAGGATCTCGACGGCGTGGACCCGGCCTTCGATACCTGGCTGCAGGGTGAGCGTGAGCGGCTGCGTGACCGTGCGCGGACGGTCGCGGACGCGCTGCTGCGCGAAGCGATGGAGACCGGGCCGGAGGAGACGATCGCGGCCGCTCAGCGTCTGCTCAGCATAGATCGCGCTCACGAGGGAGCCTGGCGCGCTCTGATGCGCGCCCACGCCGAGCGCGGTGAGCGGGGCATGGCGATCCAGGCTTATGAGCGCTGCCGGGCGGTGCTGTCCGACCTGATGGACGCGGCGCCATCGCCCGAGACGCAGCGCCTGCTCGGTGAGATCCGCACCGGGCAGGTCGTGATGCCTCACGTCAGCAGCATCACGGCCGAGCGCGTCGTAGAACCGCGGTCCCCGACTGCGCGCGAAGGCGCGCGCGTCGGCGTCATGCCGTTCCAAGCGATGAGCGGCGAGGAGGACGAGGCACGCCTCGTCGTCAGCCTCACAGCCGAGATCACCTCCGCCCTCGCCCGTTTCCGCTCCTTGTTCCTCGTCTCCACGGAAACCATCACGCAGGTCGCGGAGGGTGGCGATGGGGAGGCCCTCCGCAGCCAACTGGGGATGGAGTTCATGCTGAGCGGCTCCGTGCAGCGGGCCGGTAACCGGCTGCGGGTCAGCGCGCAGCTCCGGGACCTGCGCGACGGCAGCCAGGTCGTCTGGGGACGCCATTTCGATCGGCAGGGCAGCGATTGGCTTGCCCTGCAGGACGATGTGGCGGCTGGCATCGCCGCGCAGGTCGATCCCCAAATCCTGATGGAGGAAAGCCGCCGCGCCCTGGCCATCCCGGTCGAGGATGCAAGCATCTACGAGTTGGTGATGCGCGCAGTGCCCGCGATCTCCCGGCTGCAGCGGGAGGAGTTCCTGCAGACAGGCGACCTGCTGCGGCGGGCTACCAAGCAGGAGCCGACCTTCGCCGCGGCGCACGCTTGGCTGGCAGCGTGGCAGGTGCTCCACATCGGCCAGGGATGGGCCGAGGATAGGGTCGCGGCCCTCCAGGACGCGGCCTGGCACGCCGAGCGCGCGATCACGCTTGATCCGCAGGATGCACGGAGCTTCACCTTTGCAGGGCAGGTTCGCGCCTATTTGCAACGACGCCCCCGCGAGGCGCTCGCGCTCTACGGAAGGGCGCTTGCCCTCAATCCGTATCTCGCGCCGGCCTACGCGCTCTCCGCCCTGGCTCACCTCTACGTGGGGGAACTGGCCGAGGCCGACCGCCTCGGCGCCCGCTACAAGCAACTCTCCCCGCACGACCCGTACGCCTTCATCTACGACGAGACGTTCTCCGTGGCCGCGCTCCTTCGCCAGGACTTCGAGGTCGCCGCTGCCGCGGGGCGTGCATTGAGCGAGATGAATCCCCGTTTCGCCTGTGCCTGCTACGCCTATCTCTCGGCGCTGGGGCACCTGCACGAGGATCGGGAGGCGGGCGTCGTCCGGCGGCGGCTGCTCGCGATCCAACCGGGTTTCACGGTGCAGGACTTCCTGACCCTGGCGCCGTTCCAGCGGCCACAGGATCGCGAACTCTTCGCGGCTGGCCTGCGCCGGGCTGGCGTCCCCGAGGGAGAACTCGCCAGCGCCTGAGCGGAGGACGGGACGCCGTGAGGCCGCCGCCCGCTATCCGGTGACGAAGGCGCGTCCCGCGACGGTGGATGGCGCAGCAGTCAGCGGGTCGAACCGAAGCCCAGGAAGCCAGCGCGCGGGTTCGGCGCTCCGCCGTCTCCCGCGAACAGCTTCGGCGACAGCGCAGACGACCTGCTCTGCCGGGTCGGGGAAGAATACCCGGCCGAACGAACCATCACAGACTGTTCCGCTTGCTGCTGCGCCGCCTGGCGCCGCGACCGCAGGTGCGCTGCCCGAGGCTTCGCCTCTGCCGTAGCCACCGGGGGCGACGCTGCGGCCGCAGGCGTCTCAGTGCCACGCAAGGAAAGCAGCACGAACGTTATCTCGTTCCGCCCTAGATCTATCGCGAGGTCGAGCGGGCTGAGGCCGAGCACGTTGCGGCCATTGAGGTCCGCACCGCGGCCGAGCGCGTCCTTGGCGGCGGCAAGGTCGCCGCGGTTGATCGCGTCGAAGAGTGCCTCCGTCGGGGGCATGTCGAGCGCCGGCCGGGTGGCAGGAGCGACGGCCGTAGCCTCGGCCCGCGATCCCGGCAAGGCAGGAGGCGGCTCCTCCTTGGGCTTCGGCGCTGCTACGCCCGTCACGGGCTTGGCCGACCCGAAGGCCCCCTGCGCGTAAACAGGTGCGGCGCACAGGAAGCACGCCGCACCAAGGAAACCGATCCGGAAACGGGCAGTGTTCATACTGCCTTGATAGCGCAGGCCCGCCTGCATTTAGTTATGCATGAATTGCAGATCAGCATTGCTCTTTTACATACCTGCGCCGCAGCGCGAAGAGGCCCAGCGCGCCTGCCCCGACCAAGGCGAGCGTGCCAGGCTCCGGCACGTCAAGCGGCGGGGTGTTGCCTACCGTGCCGAACACCGCGTCGTTGCCGCAGTCGCCCGTGCCCCAGAGCAGGTCGAAGCCGTTGACGAACGCTGCGGCTACGCTGTCCGTGAGGGTGAACGTCACGTCCACCGCATAGGCGCCGGGTCCGCCGGACTGAGTGACGGTGGCAGCCTGCTTGAGATCTCCCCCGGTCACGACTGTCGGGATCGGGGCGGCGGTGGAGAGATCGGCCCCCGACTGCACGAACTCGCCGCCGATAGTGTAGCCCGGTCGCCCGTTCCAGACTTGAAGGGAGGTCTTGTAGGTCGGGTCGGCGTAGAGGCCGGCAGTCGCAAGGCCGCCGTTGCTGGTCTGATCCCCGAGGACGAGTGCGTAGTTGAACGTCCCTGCGGGCGTTCCGGTAGAGGGCGTGCGCAGGAACAGGTCGGCGTAGCGCGTCACGTTTCCCGCCAACTGATCATAGCCGTTGAACTGCGTGCTGAGCCTGAAGTCCACAGCGACGCTTCCCGTGCCCACCGGAGCGTAGGACAGAGCGATGCTGGATGTGTCGAAGCCGTCGCCAATGAAATCGCCTCGGCTCGAGCCGCCGAAATAGCCGGTCGGAGCGCCGTTCGTGGTGGAATAGGCGATGTCGTTGGTCATATCGGTGATCGTGATGGGCGCGGCGATGGCGGGAGCACCCGCGAGCACGACGAGGGCGGTGATCAGGAGGTGGCGCATGGGTCGAACATCCTCAGATAATGATCATGTGTCTCCTTTCTTAGACTATCGCGTCGAGGTTGTAAATATGTTTGTCGCTATAGCTCCAGGTTGCAAGCTGCCGGGGCGCTACCTTCCGTAGTTGAGGAAGAGGATTCCCGCGTTGAGATAGGTCACATAGACAACCCAGGCTGCGTAGGGCACGAGCAATGCGGCAGCCGTCGTCCTGCGGACGCGGCGGAAAGCGATGATCGTGAGCAGGATCAAGACCAGAAGCGACAGGATGACCACGAGCCCCAGGATCGGGCTCCGCAGCCCAAAGAGGGCTGGCGTCCACACCGCATTCAGAAGAAGTTGCCAGCCCCAGAGGCGCAGCGCCACGAATGTCCGCTGAGGTGCCGTGTCCTGCCGCTGCCAGACCAACCAGGCGGAGACGCCTATGAGGACGTAGAGCAAGGTCCAAACCGGGCCGAACACCCAATCGGGCAGCGTGCCGGGCGGGTGAATGAGGGCGCGATACCAGCCGTTCATGGACGACGCCGTGAACCCGGCGTCGCTGACCGCAACCAGCAGGCAGAGACCGATGAATCCCACGAGAGCGAGGAGGCCGCTCCGCGCATCCCGGCGGCGAGGAGGTTCTACGTTCTGGAAGACACAGCCCCCCTCTGCGGCATGGCCGGATGCTTACACAAGCCTGGCGCTTACTTAAGCATCCCGGCGCTCCCTGCAAAGCTACCCTTGCCCCTCGCGTCGCCAGGCGAGAAGGATCGCACCGAGCAGGAGCGGCAACGCCGCCCAGGCCGGCAGCAGCGGCGTCGCGTCCACGCCGGTGACGACGTAATCGTCCCGGCGCGGCAGGCCGATCCAGCCGTCACCTGCGGTCGCGCGCCCTTGGGCCGTGCGTCGCAGCTCCGGCACGCCCTGGCCTAGGAAGCGCACGCTGCCGCCTGAGGCGCGGACCGGCGCCGCGACGCGCTGCGCGGTGGCGCGGAGGTCGGCATACTCCGTTGCGTCGCCGAGGGTCGCCGCCGCGAAAGCCGTGTGGACGCCGTCGCTCACGCGCCAGACTCCGGGCTGCTGCGCGGCTACGGAGGCGCGGCTGAGTTCCGGGGCTGGTTGGCTGCAACGCGAGCCGCGTCGCCTTCCCGTCCGGCGCCGTCACGGTCACGTCTCCGGTCGGCGCGTCGGCGAGGGACCGCCGCTCGATGACGAGCTGCCCGGCATCGACGCGCGCGCGGAGCGTCTCTTCCTCCAGGGCCGGCTCCTTCATCAGCCAGTGCGCGATCCGCCGCAGCAGCTCCGCCTGCGGCCCGCCACCGTCATGCCCGCGCGACCAGAGCCAGATCTGATCGGAGAGCAGCATCGCGACCCGGCCTTCGCCCACGTGGTCGAGTAGCAGCAGCGGCGCCCCGTCCGGCGTGTCGAGCAGCACCTGCCCGCTCGGGTCGCCAGATGCAATGTAGCGATACCACTCTCCCCATGACGGCTGCTGGCCGGCCCGCCACCCTGGAAGGCCCTCGGTGACGGGATGGCGCTGTCCCATCGCCGTGACCTGCGGGCGGAACGGGCCATCCACGACGCCGGCCGGCTGCGCAGGCAGCGCGTTCGCGAGCGGGGTCGCAGCTAACGTCGTGGCTGCGGCGAACTCCGGCCCGGCTTCGAGCAGCAGGCCGCCGCCGCCCCGTACGTAGTCCGCGATGTTGCGCAGGTAGGTCGGCGGCAGCAGGCCGCGGTTCTGGAACCGGTCAAGGATGACCAGGTCGAAATCGTGCAGCTTGACCTGGAACAGCTCATGCGTCGGGAAGGCGATCAGCGCCAGTTCGTCGAGCGGCGTGTTGTCGTTCTTCTCGGGCGGGCGAAGGATGGTGAAGTGGACGAGATCCACGGCAGGGTCCGACTTCAGCAATCGCCGCCAGGCACGCTCGCCGGGGTTCGGCTCGCCTGAAACGAGCAGCACGCGCAGCCGGTCGCGCACGCCGTTGATCTCGACGACGGCGCGGTTGTTGATGTCCGAAACCTCGCCCGGCAACGTCGCCGCCTGCATCTCCAGCAGCGTCGGCCCGGCACGCGTGATCGGGATCTCGACCTGCTCGTCCTTGCCCACCGGCACCGTCACGGTATGGGGCGGCTCGTCGTCGCGCCGCAACGTCACCACGGCGGTCGCGCCGGGATGATCGGAGCCGAGATCCTCCACGCGGTAGCGGATCGTGGCGCTGCGGCCGACAACGCCGAAGGACGGCGCCTCGACGACGCGCAGCCGCCGGTCCACCTCCTCGCCCTTGGCGGTGACGAGGGCGTGCAGCGGTGCGGCCAAGGGCTGCGTCTGCGGCTGCCCAGGCACATCGGTCGCCTGGCCGTCCGTGACCGCGACGATGCCGGCGAGCCGTCCTTGCGGGACGCCGGCCGCCGCGCGCGTGATGGCTGCGAAGAGTGGCGTGCCGTCGCCGGGCGGTATGGTGACGGTGCGCATCTCCAGGCCCGGCAGGTGCGCGGCCTGGGCCAGCAGCGAGTTGCGGGCTTGGTCGCGGAGCTTGGCGCGGTCGCCGAGCGCCATGGAGCCGCTGTCGTCGAGCACGAGCAACCCGATGTCCGGCATCACGTCGCGTGCCTCGCGCACGAGGCGGGGGCCGCCGAGCCAAGCGATCAGCAGCGCGAAGGCGAGCGCGCGCCAGGCCACGCCCCGCGCCCGGCGCAGCGCCGCCAGCGCCAGTGCCAGCAGGCAAACCGCCCCGACGATTGCCACGACCCACCAGGGCAGCAGAGGCGCCCAGCGCACCGCGGCGATGGCCTGTTCCGCCCGCATCTCTACTGACCCAACCGTTCCAGGATGGCTGGCACGTGCACCTGGTCTCCCTTGTAGTTGCCCGTCAGCGCATACATCACGAGATTGACGCCGAAACGATAGGCGAGTGTCCGCTGCCGGTCGCCTCCAGGGATCGTGGCGTAGGGATGCTCGCCCGAGGCGTCCACCGCCCAGGCCGCGGCCCAGTCATTGCCGCCGATCACGATCGGGCTGACGGAATCGTTGCCGAGGTCCTCGTCGCGCGCGACCCAGACGGTGCCGCCGTCGAACCGGCCTGGGAAGTCGCGCAGAAGGTAGAACGAATGGGCGAGGACGTGCTCGTCCGTGAGCGGCGCGAGTGGCGGCACGGCGAGACCGCCCGGTCCGGACACCTGGCGAAGCGCCGCCTCCGTGCCCGGCGCGAAGCCCTCGCCGGACCCGGAGCCGCGCGTATCCACGACGATGATGCCCCCGTGCGCCATGAAGTCGTTCAGCGCGGTGACGGCCGGGCCAGGAAGCGTCGTGCCGGCGACGACGGGCCAGTAGAGCAGGGGATACACGCTCAAATCGTCCTGCCCAGGCACAACGCCGGCCGGCGGCGCGAGCGCTGCTGCCGTGCGCTGGTTGACGTAGTCCGATAAGCCTTGGAGACCCGAACGCGAGATCTGGTCCACGGCGCTGTCGCCCGTGATGACGTAGGCGAGCCGGGTCGTGAGCGCGGGCGAGTCGGCGGCGTGCGCGGGTGGCCCGGCCGCGAGCAGCAGAACGACAGCGGCGGCGGCACCAGCCCTCAGCAGCCCGCGCAGCCGCAGGGAGACGAGCAGGTCGAACGCGAGCAGGACGAGCGCGGCCGCGATCAGCGGGCCGGCAAGCGGCCGCTCCCGCTCTCCTGCCGTGAGCGCCTGCACGCTCGCGCCACCGGGTATCGCGAGTGGCGCGAGCGTGGGCAGCGCGGCACCGAGATTGAGCGCCTGCTGGCTGGCGGATGGGCCGTAGAAGCCGGGCGGGTGCCGCGGTCCGGGCACGGTCGCGCTGAACTGGTCGGCCGCCAACCCCGTTGCGGCAGGTGGAACGGGGCCTAGCTCGCCGAAGCCGTCGAGGGCTTGCGACGGCGCCAGCACGGTGCTGCCGGGCGGCGTCTCGACCCCGGCGGACAGGGCGACGAGCCGCTGCAGCATGGCCGGGAACAGGCCCGAGAGCGGCAAGTCCGACCACTCCGCGTTAGCCGTGACGTGGAACAGCACGATCCGCCCGGCGCCGCGCATCTCGGCCGTGACCAGCGGCGTGCCATCCGCGAGCGTCGCCCAGGTGCGGCCGGCGCTCTGCGCGGACGGCTCCGCCAGGACCTGGCGCGACACCTTCACCTCCGCCGGCACAGGCAGGCCGGCGAAAGGCGAGTTCGCGGGGAAGGGGGCAAGATGCGCCGGCTCGGTCCAGCTCAACGCACCCCCGAGCCGTCGATCCCCGGCGAGGAGCGGCACGGGAAGGAGCGGATCATGCCAACTCGGGTCGCTCGTCGCCGCGGCGAGCTTCGGGCCGGCGAAGCGCAGCAGCAGCCCCCCGTGCTCGACCCAGCGCCCAAGCGCCGCCGCGTCCTCGTCCCCGACCGGCTGGTCGGGGAGCACGATCACTGCGAGGGGCTGCGCGAGCAGCGCCTTCAGGCTGCCCTCCTGGATGTCGGCATCGCCGGCGAGCGCGCGCTTGACGTAGTAGAGCACGCCTAGCAACGGCTGCTCGTCGCCTCGCTCGGCCGCGACGAGGCCGACGGGCCGGCGCCGCGCGCCCTCATCGAGCAGCGCGACGGCGCCCGCGGACGGCACGCCGGCGAGCACGAGCCGCGCTAGCTGGTTGCGCAATTCCGCAGGCAGGGCGACGGGCGCTTCCGCGGTGTCGGCGCCGGGCGCGACGGTGCCGGCGGCACGCGCGAGCGTTCGGCCATCCCCGGTCTGGGCAAGCACGGCGAATCCCTGCGGCGCGGGCTGCGGCAGCGCCGCGACGCGGGCGACGAGACGGTCCGCGAGTGCTCGCGGCGGCCGCATCATCCACGCCTTCACCGTCTCCGGCCGCAGCATCTCGATCGGCCCGAGCGCCACGAGGCTTGCATCCAGCGCCGCATCACCGGATGCCCCCACGCCGTCCGCGATCCAGACCGAGGCGGACGCGCCCGACGCGCGAGCGGCCTTGGCGGCTTCGGCGCGGTTGGGCGGCCACGGCTTCGGGCGCAACGCCGCGAGGATCGGCCGCAGTTCCGGTGCGGGCGTGGCAGGCGTCGCCCGCGGCGGCCCATCCATCTCAGTCCGTGCAGTCGTGAGCAGGGAGACGCGCCGCCCCGCGCGCTCGGCCCGGTCGAGCACCGCGGCAGCAGCCCGCTCGCGTGCCGCCCAGTCGGGTGCCGCCGCCCAGCCGTCGTCCATGACGAGCAGCAGCGACCCGTTGCCGCCCGGCAGCGCCCCAGCCGCATCCAGCACCGGCCCTGCCAAGCCCACGATCAGCAGCGCCGCCGCGATCATGCGCAGGATCAGCACCCAGGGCGGCGTGCGCGCCGCCGTCACCTCCCGCGCCTGCAAGCCTGCGAGCAGCCGGATCGCCGGGAAATCCTGCATCCGCGGTGCCGGCGGCGTCACGCGCAGCAGCCACCAGAGGAGCGGCAGCGCAGCGAGTGCGAGCAAGATGGCAGGCGTCGCGAAGACCACGTGCGAGCTACGCCCGCGACAGTGCGGCGTGCAAGCCGAGAAGTGCGGCCTCGGGTGGATGGTCCGTGCGATGGACGGCGAAACTCCAGCCCGCCGCGGCGCAAAGCCCAGCGAGGCCCTGTTGCTGCGCCGCGAGCGCCACCGCATAGGCGTCCCGCACGCCCTCGACACTCGCGACGAGGTGATCCGCCTCGCCCTCCAGCCCCTTGAAGCGCACGCGCCCGGCATACGGCAGCGCCGCCTCCGCTGGATCGAGCACCTGGAGCATGTGCCCGCCGACGCCCGAGCCCGCCATCGCCGCGATCCGGTCCTTGACCCTGTCGAGCGGCGCGAGGAAGTCGCCGATCAGCACGGCACGCGCGTAACGCGGCAGCGGCACGGGTTGCGGCAATCCATCCTCCCCATCTGGGCGCGAGTTTTGGCGCGATTCCGTGGCGAGCTGCTCCGCGACGGCGTCCAGCGCGGCCCGGCCTGCGCGCGAGCGCGGCGCGTTGTCGAGCAGCGCGATCCGCTCGCCGCCGCGCAGCAGCAATGCCGCGAGCGCGAGCAGGAGCAGCTCCGCCCGCTCGGCCTTCGTGGGCTGCGATGCGCTCGACCGCCATCTCATGCTCGCGGACCGATCCCGCCAGAGCAGCACCGTCTGCGCCGCCTCCCACTCGGTCTCGCGCACGAAGGGACGTGCGGCCTTGGCGGACGCCCGCGGGTCGGCTCGCCGGGGACTCTCGCCGGGCAGCAGGGGTCGATATTCCCAGAACGCATCACCTTGCCCAACGCGCCGGCGCCCATGGACGCCGCTCGCCACCGTCGCCGCCACGCGCTTCGCCGCGACCAGCAGCGGCGGCAGGCTCGCCCCGAGCGCCTCCGCCCGGCGCGCCGTGACGGCCGCGCCGCTCACCCCACGCGTTCCGCGAGCGAGGACACCAGCGCTTCCAACCCGATGCCCTCGGCACGCGCTGCGAAGTTCAGCGCCATGCGGTGGCGCAGCACCGGATGCGCGAGCGCGGCCACGTCGTCCAGGCTCGGCGCGAGGCGCCCGTCGAGCAGCGCCCGCGCCCGGCACGCGAGCATGAGCGCCTGCGACGCGCGCGGTCCCGGCCCCCAGGCAACGTGCCGGGAAACCTGGTCGGTCGCCGCCGTCTCCGGCCGCGCGCCGCGCACGAGGGCGAGGATCGCCTCCATCACCTGCTCGCCCACAGGGATGCGCCGGATCAGGCGCTGCGCCGCCATCAGCTCGTCCGCCGTGAGCACGGGCGCGGCGCGCGCTTGGCTCATCCCAGTCGTCGCGAGCAGCATGGCGCGCTCAGCGGCGAGGTCCGGATAGCCCACATCCACTTGCAGGAGGAAGCGGTCGAGCTGCGCCTCGGGCAGCGGGTAGGTGCCCTCCTGCTCGATCGGGTTCTGCGTCGCGAGCACGTGGAACGGCCGCGGCAGGGGATGCTCGACGCCGCCGACGGCTACCTTGCCTTCCTGCATGGCCTGTAGGAGCGCCGATTGCGTGCGCGGGCTGGCGCGGTTGATCTCGTCGGCCATGAGAAGTTGGCAGAACACCGGGCCGGGCACGAAGCGGAAGCTGCGATGCCCGGTATCGTCCTCGTCCAGGATCTCGCTGCCCGTGATGTCCGCGGGCATCAGGTCCGGCGTGAACTGCACGCGCTTGGGCGCCAGGCCCAGCACCGTGCCGAGCGTCTCCACGAGCAGGGTCTTGCCCAGGCCCGGCGCTCCGACCAGCAGCACGTGGCCGCCCGAGAGCAGCGTGACCAGCACCTGCTCGACCACGGTCTCCTGCCCGAAGATCACGCGCCCCACCTCCGCCCGCGCGGCGCCGGCCCGCTCCGCCAGCGCTTCCGCGTCGTGCAGGAGCCGCGAGGCGTCCTCCTGCTTCCACGGCTCCGGCCATGGCTGGGGGGTCGTTGGGTGGCCTTGGCCGTAGCCTTGGGGCTGGGTCATTCACGTCTCCGTATCATCGGGGGGTTTCATCGACCCCGGTGCCCTTCCTATATCGCGCACCAACGGTAGATGGGTAACGCCTTGGAGAAGCAAAGGTGAACGAGGGCTTGGGATATCGCGGCCTGGCCGCGCGCGGTGCGGCGGACGCCGGCGGCGTCCCGATGCCGCCCGTCCGGCAGCGTCCGCCACGGGTGGAATGCGGCAACATGCCGTTCCTCATCCGCCGCGACGGGACGTGGCTCTTCCGGGGCAGCCCGATCGGGCGCAAGGAGCTGGTCTGCCTGTTCAGCAGCGTGCTCAAGCGCGAGGCGGACGGGAGCTACTGGCTGGAGACGCCTGCCGAGCGCGGCCGCATCGAGGTCGAGGACACGCCCTGGCTGGCCGTCGAGCTGTGCTGGAAAGGCACGGGCCAGGACCAAGTGCTGTCCTTCCGCACCAACGTGGACCAGTGCGTGACCGCCGGGCCGGAGCACCCGATCCGGGTGCGCCACGACATGCTCACCTGCGAGCCGACGCCCTACGTGCGCGTCCGCGGCGACGACGGGAACCTGGCCTTGGAGGCGCGCATCGGACGCGCGGTCTATTACGAGCTGGTGGCGCTGGCGGTGCCGGGCATGGTGTGCGGGCGGCGGATGCTCGGCGTCTGGTCGCAGCGCCGCTTCTTCCCGCTCGGCGAGATGCCGGCTGCCGAGTATGACGCGGACTAGGGCCGGAGGTGGACCCAGCCCTGCTGCGTGAGCGCCTGAGCCGCGTCCTTCCTCCTGCTCCGGCCGAGGCGGTCGCGGCGCCCGCGGCCTCGGACGATGCGATGGACCTGGTGCGCGGGCCGCTCGTGCCGGCTGCGGTCCTGGTCGCCATCGTGCAGGGGCCGGCGCCCGGAATCCTGCTCACCAAGCGCACGGCGCACCTCGCGCGGCACGCAGGCCAAGTCGCCTTTCCCGGCGGCCGGATTGATCCCGGCGATCCTTCCCCCGAAGCTGCGGCGCTGCGCGAGGCGCAGGAGGAGGTCGGCCTCGACCCGGCACGGGCCGAACTGCTCGGACGCTTGCCCGATTATGCCACCGGCACCGGCTTCCGCGTCACCCCCGTGCTCGCCCTGCTGCCGCCTGGCCTGGACCTTCGCCCGGCACCGGCCGAGGTCGAGGCCGTGTTCCAGCTTCCCCTAGCCGTGCTGCTCGATCCCGACGCGCCGCAGCGCCGCCGGGCGGAGTTCCGGGGACGGATGCGCGAGTTCTGGGTGTGGCCACACCCGGAGCACTACGTCTGGGGCGCGACGGCGGCGATCCTGGTCCACCTCGCCCACCGGCTGCGCGACGGCGCCGAGGCCGCGGCGGCCTGATGCCTCTCGCCGAGGGCCTGCTGCGCTTCCTGGAGGAAGCGACGGTGCTGATCCCGGTCGGCCTCTACTTCCTCTGGCGCTTCACGCTGGGCCGCGGCGAGGCACCGTCGCGCCGGGCGGTGGCGCTGATCGCGGCGGGGGTGGCGGTGCTGGCGCTGATGCTGTTCTGGCTCGGGACGCACGACCAGGGGCGGCCGGGGGCGCCGTATGTGCCGGCGCAGTTGCGAGATGGGGAGGTGGTGCCGGGGCGGAGCTTGTAGCGGCGATGGTCGGTACGAGTGGATCAGACGCGAATGCGGCCAGTTCGCGGGCCTCAGCCCGCCCCGCACCAGGCTAGGAGACTGCCCGTAGCGCAGCGAGTGTGCGGGCCGTAGCGCAGCGAGTGTGCGGGTTGCGGATATTGGAGGCGAAGAACTCCAGGAAGCGGCATTGCGGGCCCTCACTGGCCCACGCGATCAGTGCCGGAAACGCGAGTGGGGACAAGGGCAGGGGAACAAACTGAACTCATCGCATAATCCTGTTCCAGTCGATCCGGTGTCCGGCGGCTTTCAGTTCGCGGCCAAGAGCTAGCTTCCAGCCATTCCCAGCATCCATGGTTTCCCAGACCACACCGGCAAAATCGCTGGGTATTTCGACCTCACCGCGTTTGAGCGCACAGAACCTTCTCACGTCCGAGGCGGCCAATGAAGTAACCCAGCTCAAGGAGCACGTTTTGCCGTGCCCGCGGCTCGGATTTACCGCCCTTCTCGCAGCCCTCGTCGTCAGGCGTCAGGAGCACGACAGCGAAGCCGACATCGCTGTTTGCCTCAACTTTCTCGATCACTGTCCGCCCCGGTTGGCCTGCTCGTGAAGGATGATGGGTTCAAAGCCGATGTCGCCGAGAAAGCGAGCGACGGCTTCCCGCGCTTCCCCGTCATGGCCATGCACGATGAACACCTTCTTGGAGACGGGCACCATCAGTTTCGGTCTGACGTTTCCATGGTTCATCACGTAAGCTTTGTAGTCCCTCACAAAAGGAATAACCATCTGGCGGGTAACCGCATGAATTGTAGAGGTGATATTCGACCCTGAGTAGAAGAAGCAATAACCAAAATTAATGACAAAGTCCGGATCTTCCGCCAGTTTCTCAATGAGCAATAAAGTAAGCCCAAGCGTTCTCTCGTAGCTGTCGGGCCAGGCGAGCTTAGCACTGCCGGCCATGCTGCCCTGAGACTTGCTGCTCTCAGATAAGAAGGCTTCGAGGTCCAAATCCTTGGTAAGACCTTGTTTGCCGCTTCAAGGTCCGGGTGGCGCAGGAGCCGCGCGAGCGTCTTGAGGGGACGTTCGTATGACTGCATCTGCGATGCTTGGAGGTCGAGGAGAGCGTTGTTGATCTGGGTGAAGAGATCACCGTCGTCCACCATTACAACTGATCGCCTATCAGACGCGCGGCGGCTGCCCGCTCGAGGATGGCTGCGCGGTACTGCTCCTTCATCCCCTCGGCCATCGGAACCAATAATTGGGTTGGAGGCGTAGGAACCGAGCCGCTCGTCAACGATCCTCTCCACCTCCTGAATCGCTGCCTCGATGCTGCTCGGATCACTAGGGTCGAAGCTGACAGTGCCAAGTTCGCCGTCCAGGTCCTCAAGCGCCTTCTTCGCCTCGGCAAGATCTCGACTGAGCTTGTCGAGCCCGGTGATCCTGATCATAGCCACATCCCATTCTTTACCTGATAAAGTCCTTTACCACATGGCTGCGGAATGGGCAGGTGATGCCGGGTCACAGCGAGGCATTTCCCGTGCTAAGTTGCCAGCACGGACTACAGACCAACATTGACCGGAATCGCCGCCGTGCCTTCTAACCACGACCCAGCCGACTGCCTCGCCGCTATTCTCGACAACATCGCAAACATCGAGGACTACACCGCCGGTCTTGAGCGCGATGCCTTCGAGCGGGACGGGTTGACGCGGGATGCCGTCGAGCGCTGCATCGGGCGCGTCTGCGCGGCCGTATCCCGCTTGGGCGAGTGTGCGCCCGCGCTGATGCCTGATCAGTCCTGGGGCGACCTCGCCGGCGTGGGGGACCAGCTGCGCCGCTCCTGTCAGCCGATCGGGGCCGACATCGATCATGGGCCGTCATCGAACGAGACTTGCAAGCGCTGAAATTCTCTGCGGCGCTGACACTCGACCGTCTGGAGAGCGATGCGGGCGATGGCTGACAAGAGTTCCCGGCCGCTCAGCGCGCCGCTCGCTGACGGCGCTTCGGACCCGCCCACCTTCCGTATCCCATCCCCCGCCTTCCTCGCCGACCCGGCGCTCCAGGCCGTCCTCGCCGCGCTCCCCGGCGCGCGCCTCGTCGGCGGCTGCGTGCGGGACGCGCTCGCGGGATTGCCGGTCGCGGATCTGGACCTGGCTACGCCCGAGCCGCCTGAGCACGGTCGCGCGCCGCCTCGCCGATGCCGGGCTGCGCGCCGCGCCCACGGGCCTCGACCATGGCACAGTCACGGCCATCAGCGGCGGGCGCGGCTTCGAAGTCACGACTCTGCGCCGCGACGTGGAGACGGACGGGCGGCACGCCCGCGTCGCATGGACGACGACTGGCGGGAGGACGCGGCGCGGCGGGACTTCACAATCAACGCCATGTCCATGCTGCCCGGCGGCCCCGAAGGGGCCGAGGTGTTCGACTACTTCGGCGGCGCGGACGACCTCACGGCCGGCCGCGTGCGCTTCGTCGGCGAGGCGAGACAGCGCGTCGCCGAGGATTACCTGCGCGTGCTCCGCTTCTTCCGCTTCCAGGCCCGCTACGGGCGCGGCGAGCCGGACCCCGAGGCCGTCGCCGCCGTGCGCGAGGGGGCGGCGGGGCTGGATCAGCTCTCGCCCGAGCGCGTCTGGACGGAACTCAAGCGCATCCTTGCAGCACCCGACCCGTCCGCGAGCATCGCGCTCATGGACAGGCTCGGCGTGCTCGCCCACGCGGTGCCGGAGGGCGCGGCACCCGCGCGCCTCGCCGCCCTCGTCGCCGCAGGCGCGCCCGTGGACCCCTTGCTGCGCCTCGCCGCCTTGCTCGACGGCGACCCGGCCGCGCTCGCCGAACGCTTGCGCCTGTCGGGCGAGGAGCGTGACCGCCTGCTCGCCCTCCGCCGCGGTCCCGTGCCTGCGCCGGGGATGGACGACGCCGATCTGCGCCGTCTGCTCGCGGACGAGCAGGCCGACTTGCTCATCGGCCGCACCTGGCTCGCAGGCGACGCCGATGCTCCTTGGGCGCCCGGCTGGGCGGGCCTTCGCGCCAGGCTCGCAGCACTGCCGCGCCCCGTTTTCCCGCTCGCGGGACGGGACGCGCTCTCGCTCGGTGCGCAGCCCGGCCCAGCCATAGGCCGTGCGCTCGCCGCCGTGCGCGCGTGGTGGCTCGCGGGTGGGTGCACCGCGGACCGAGATGCGTGCCTGGCTGAACTGGCACAGCGTCTCCCACCCTGATAAGGGCGGCGCCATGGACGCCTTCTCCGACCGGTCGCCCCCCAACCTACCAAGCGACGAGCCGACACGTGCCCTGCTCGTTCGTCTCTGGCGCGAGCATGTCCGGCACTACCGCGGGCAGATCCTGCTCGTGCTGCTGCTGACGGCGCTGGTCGCCGGGCTGACGGCGCTCTACCCCGTCGTCATCAACCGGGCCTTCACCCTGTTCGCGTCGAAGGACCAGCGCATCCTCTACCAGATCCCGGCGCTCGTCATCGCCATCACCTCGGCCAAGGCGATGGCGCAGTACGGGCAGTCCGTGCTCGTGCAACGGGTCGTGCTGCTCGTCATCCGCGAGGTGCAGGGGCGCCTGTTCAAGCACCTCTCCCATGCCGACCTTGCCCAGATCGAGCGCCAGGCGCCGGCCCAGGTCGCCGCGCGCTTCACCACCGACGCTGCGCTCATCCGCGAGGCGCTGACCCGCACCGTCAAGGGCGCCGCCGACGCACTGACCGTGGTCGGCCTCATCGCCTCGATGTTCTACCTGGACTGGGTGCTCAGCCTCATCGCGGCGCTGCTCTACCCGCTCGCCGCCATGCCCATCCAGCGGCTCGGCAAGCGCATCCGCCGGGCGTCGGGCGGGATGCAGGAGCGGGTGGGCGAGACTGCCGCGCTGCTCAACGAGAGCTTCGCGCAGGCTCGCACCATACGCGCCTACGGCCTTGAAAATATGGAATCCCGGCGTGCGGAGGGCGCGTTCCAGGATCTCTACCGGGCGCTCCTGCGCATGACGCGCTCGCGCGCCCGCGTGGACCCGCTGCTGGAGGTGCTGGGGGGAGGAGCCGTCGCATGCGTGATCGGCTTCGCGGGCTGGCGCGCGTCGCAGGGCAGCGGCACGGTCGGCAACTTCACGGGGTTCGTCGCCGCACTTCTCATCGCGTCGCAGCCGCTGCGCGCGCTGGGCAGCCTCAATGCGGTGCTGCAGGAAGGCTTGGCCGGGCTCGCGCGCGTGTTCGGCGTGCTCGACGAGCCGGCGCGCATCGTCGAGCGGCCCGGCGCACCGCCGCTGCCGCGCGGCCGCGGCGAGGTCCGGTTCGAGACGGTCGGCTTCACCTACCCGGACGGGCGGGACGGCCTCGACGCCCTCTCCTTCACGGCGGCGCCAGGCCGCACCATCGCGCTCGTCGGCCCCTCGGGCGCCGGCAAGAGCACGGCGCTCGCGCTCCTCCCGCGCCTCTATGACGCGACGCGCGGGCGTATCTTGGTGGACGGGGCGGATATCCGCGGCGTCAGCCTCGCCTCCCTGCGCGACGCGATGGCCTACGTTGGCCAGGACACGCTGCTGTTCGATGACACGGTAGCCGCGAATATCCGCATGGGCCGGCTCGACGCGACCGAGGCCGAGGTGGAGGCGGCGGCCTACGACGCGGCGGCCGGGTTCGTCGCGGACCTTCCGGACGGCTTCGAGACGCGCGTGGGGCCGGGCGGCGCGCGGCTCTCGGGAGGCCAGCGCCAACGCGTGGCGCTCGCCCGCGCGCTGCTGCGCAACCCTCGCATCCTGCTGCTCGACGAGGCGACAAGTGCGCTGGACGCGGAGAGCGAGGCCGCCGTGCAGCACGCCCTCGTCCGGCTGCGCCAAGGGCGCACGACCATCATCGTCGCGCACCGCTTGTCCACGGTGCGCGACGCCGATCTGGTCGTGGCGATGAGCGAGGGCCGCGCGGTCGAGCAGGGCACCCATGCCGAGCTGCTGGCGCGCGGCGGCCTCTATGCCCGCCTCGTGCGCACCCAGGCGCTCGCGGCTTAGCCCCTCGGTCGCGAGGCAGCCTTCAACTCACCCTATCAGCGCACGGTGATCCGATCCTTGATCGTGTCATAGACGTGCTGCGACAGGACATGCTTCGTGAGCAGATCCTGGGTCGAGGTGTAGGGTCTGTTGTCAATGATCTTCTTGAGGCGTGCCTTCCCGATCTGCGGCAGGGCGTCGAGGTCGGATGGGGACGCCGTGTTGATGTTCACGAGCTGCCCAGATGGTGCTGGCTGTGCCATGGGGCGCCGCGACATCGACATCGTGCCGGAGGTGGCTGGGGGCGTCGTGGAGTAAGACGTCCCAGGACCCCGCGGCATCAGCCTCGGCGATGTCTGTGCTGGTACGGGCGAGTTCATCTGCTGCGCCAGCGCCGGCGCGAGGGCCAGCATGGAGAGCGTGGCCGCGATCGCGAGTGATCTCCGCATGGTGTGTGCTCCTGCATCGTTGTGGGGCTTTAATATCACACGATCACGTGGCCCGCGTCACGGCTTGGTTGCCTCGCGGTCGGGCGCGCATTGACACGCCCCGACCCGAACGCGATACCGCCCGGCCGCCGCCCTACGCAGGAGAAGCCCGCTCCCAT
Source organism: uncultured Alphaproteobacteria bacterium (assembly GCA_963790535.1). Taxonomy (GTDB): domain Bacteria; phylum Pseudomonadota; class Alphaproteobacteria; order Acetobacterales; family Acetobacteraceae; genus CAWKEH01. The sequence goes on from CAWBOZ010000012.1 coordinate 86,674, forward strand.
GCCCGTCCACGCCTTCGTCTTTCCCGGCCAAGGGAGCCAGAGCGTCGGCATGGGCCGCGACCTCGCCGCGGCGTTCGCAGCCGCGCGCGAGGTGTTCGAGGAGGTGGACGACGCGCTGGGCCAGCGCCTCACCAGGCTCATGTTCGAGGGGCCGGCGGACGAGCTGACGCTCACCGAGAACACGCAGCCCGCGCTCATGGCCGTCTCGCTCGCGGCGCTGCGCGTGCTGGAGCGGGAGGGAGGCTTCCGCCTGCCGGACAAGGCGGCGCTCGCCGCCGGGCACTCCTTGGGCGAATACAGCGCCCTCGCCGCTGCCGGAGCGCTGCCGCTCGGTGACACGGCCCGCCTCCTGCGCCTGCGCGGTCAGGCCATGCAGCGTGCCGTGCCGGCTGGCGAGGGAGCCATGGCCGCCCTGCTCGGCGCGGAGCTGGACCAGGCGCGCGCGATCTGCGAGCAGGCCGCGGTGCTCGTCCATGAGGACGGCACGGAGGAGCGCCAGGTCGTCGAGCTGGCGAACGACAACGGCGGCGGCCAGGTAGTCATCTCCGGAGACAAGGCGGCGGTCGAGCGCGCGGTCGAGGCGGCGAAAGGGCAGGGGGTCAGGCGCGCGATGCTGCTGCCCGTCTCGGCGCCGTTCCACTGCTCGCTGATGCAGCCTGCGGCGGACGCGATGGCCGAGGCGCTGGCGGAGGCGCCGCTGCGTGCGCCCGAGATCCCCATCGTCGCCAACGTCACTGCCGAGCGTACCCAGGATCCGGACGAGATACGCCGCCTGCTGGTCGAGCAGGTCACGGGGTTGGTGCGTTGGCGCGAGAGCGTGCTGGCCTGCGTCGCCATGGGCGTGAACAGCTTCGTGGAGCTTGGCGCAGGCAAGGTGCTGAGCGGCCTCGTTCGTCGGATCGTGCCGGACGCGGCGGCGGCCTCGGCCGGGACGCCGGCGGAGATCGAGGCAGTGCTCAAGCAGCTCTAGGAGGGACAGGTGTTCCGGCTCGACGGCAAGGCGGCGCTGGTCACGGGCGCCTCGGGCGGCATCGGCGCCGCCATCGCGCGCGTTCTGCATACGCAGGGCGCGCGTGTCGCGCTCTCCGGCACGCGGCGGGACGCGCTGGACGCACTCGCGCGTGAGCTGGGCGAGGGCGCCGTCGCGTGCCCGGCGGACCTGCGCGACCCGGCTGCGGCCGACGCACTCATCGCCGCCGCCGAGGCCGCTTGCGGCCCGCTCCATATCCTCGTCAACAACGCCGGGCTGACGCGCGACGGGCTCGTGCTGCGCATGAAAGACGAGGATTTCGCGCTGGTGCTGGACGTGGACCTGGCCGCCCCCTTTCGCCTCGCGCGGGTGGCGCTGAAAGGGATGGTGCGGCGGCGTGCCGGGCGGATCATCGGCATCGGCAGCGTCGTGGGGGCGACGGGCAACGCGGGCCAGGCCAACTACGCCGCCGCCAAGGCGGGGCTTGCCGGGCTGACGAAGGCGCTGGCGCAGGAGGTGGGGAGCCGAGGCATCACCGTGAACTTGGTGGCGCCGGGCTTCATCGAGACGGCGATGACGGAGGCGCTTAGCGAGGAGCAGCGCAAGGCAGCCACGGGGCGCATCCCACTCGGCCGGCTCGGCCAGCCGGAGGATGTGGCGGCGGCCGTGCTCTATCTGGCCTCGGACGAGGCGGCCTGGGTCACGGGTGCGACGCTGCACGTCAACGGCGGGATGGCAATGCTGTAGCGTGAGACCACGGAGGCAGTCATGAAGCTCATCAGCTCGCAGGCGCCATCGTGTGACCCTCCTGCAACGCAGGTGGCGGGAAATGTCCTGATGTCGGGGAGGAGCCGTCCGATGAAGCCGTTCAGCATCGCCGCGCGAGCGGCCGTCATCGCGATCGCTATGGCGGTTGTCCCGCAGGCGCACGCACGAGAGGCGCTGCGTACTGAGACATGCGCCCGGATTGATCCGTACCAGGTCGCGGCGCTGTTCGACCGCTGGAATGCCGCCCTCAAGACCGGAGACCCCGACGTGGTCACGCGGGATTACGCGCCCGACGCGATCCTGATCCCAACCGTCGCGAACGATCCTCGCGTCGGCTCCAAGGCGATCCGCGCGTATTTCGTTGATTTCCTGAAGAAGCAGCCGCAGGGCGCGATAAACGAGCGGATCATCCGCGTCGGCTGCAACTTCGCCCTGGACGCAGGCACGTACACCTTCACGCTGAAAGGCGACCAGCCCGGCAGCACGACCCAGGTGCCGGCGCGCTATACCTTCCTCTATGAGCCGCATGGAGGGCAGTGGCTCATCGCCCACCACCACTCATCGCTGATGCCGGAACCCACGCCGTCGGCGCGGCCGTAGGACGCGCACGCGCCAGTCGAGACTTGGCCGCGTGCCGTCTCAGCCTGGCAGCATCGGTTTCCCCTCGTGCGCGACCAGGAGGTCGTGCATGTCGGTGGCGTGATCCTCTTCGTCCTTCAAGATGGCCTCCAGCATGACGCGGGTGGTCGGATCGTTCTGGCCGAAGTAGCGGATCAGCTCTTGATAATGCTCGATCACCAGCCGTTCCGCGACGAGGTTGTCCTTGACCATCTGCACGAGGTTGCCGCCCTCGCCGTACTCCGTGGCCGCACGGCTCGCCAGGCCCTTCGGGTTGAAGTTCGGCACGCCGCCGAGCTGATCAATGCGGGTCGCTGCCATCGTCATGTGCCGCCGCTCGTCCTTGGCGTGCTCGGCAAACTCCGCGCCCACGCTCTCGCTGGTGATCCCGGTCACCGAGATCGAGTTCATCGTGTAGCGCAGCACGCACACGATCTCGGTCGCCAGCACCGTCTGCAGCAGCTCGATCGCCCGCTTGACGTCTCCGCCATAGCCCTCCGTGACGGCGCCGCCTTCGAGGGAGGACTTGGCGTGCGCGCGCAGCGTCTGGACGTCGGTGAGGAAGCTGTTGGTCGCCTCATGCGTTCCAGTGGACATAGGATCGCCCTCCGTTAGCTGCCGTCGTTTGAAGGTAGCGCTTTCGCCCATGATGACCTCGATGGTCATACTGTCAATGAGATGCCACGGTCAACGCTACGACCGGGCGGCGCCCCTGCTTGGCGCGCGCGCCGGAACCGTGCTAAGCGCCCCGGCCAGACCAACGGCCCCCCTCACGCCCGCGCGGCAAGCACTAATCATCGAGGACGAGTCATGAGCGAGATCGCCGACAAGGTTAAGAAGATCGTGGTGGAGCACCTGGGCGTTGAAGAATCCAAGGTCACGCCCGAGGCTTCGTTCATAGACGACCTGGGTGCCGACAGCCTCGATACCGTCGAGCTGGTCATGGCCTTCGAGGAGGCGTTCGGCGTTGAAATCCCCGAGGATGCGGCCGAGAAGATCAGCACCGTCAAGGACGCCATTGACTACATCGAGAAGCAGAAGGCCGCCTGAGCGGAAGGCGCTGCCAAGGGATCGCGGGATATGGTGGAGATGCGGCGCGTCGTCGTGACCGGCATGGGCGTCGCCTGCCCCTCGGCGTCGGCGTCGAGCCGGTCTGGAAGCGGCTCGTCGCTGGCGAGAGCGGCATCGGCGCCATCCAAGCCTTCGACACGCAGGACCTGCCCGCCAAGGTCGCGGGGCAGGTGCCCGCCGGCACCCGCGCGGACGGCAGGCTTGACCTGGGCGAGTGGATCCCCTCCAAGGATCTCAAGAAGATGGACCGCTTCATCCATCTAGCACTCGTCGCGGCGTCGGAGGCGGTTGAGAACAGCGGCTGGCAGCCCGACAGCGAGGACGAGCGTTGCGCCACCGGGGTGATGATCGGGTCCGGCATCGGGGGTCTCGGCACCATCTACGACGCGAGCGTGCTCGTCCACGAGGGCCGCGCCCGGCGTCTCTCGCCCTTCTTCATCCCGAGCGCGCTCATCAATCTCGCCTCCGGCCACGTCAGCATCAAGTACGGCTTCAAGGGGCCGAACCACTCCGCCGTGACCGCCTGCGCCACGGGCGTCCACGCCATCGGCGACGCGGCCCGGCTGATCGCCCTCGGCGACGCGGACGTGATGGTGGCCGGGGGCGCCGAGGCGGCGGTGAACATGCTCGGCATCGCGGGCTTCTGTGCGAGCCGAGCCCTCAGCACAGGCTTCAACGACCGACCCAAGGCAGCCTCCCGCCCCTGGGACAAGGACCGGGACGGGTTCGTGATGGGCGAGGGCGCCGGCGTCGTCGTGGTCGAGGAGCTGGAGCACGCGAAGCGCCGTGACGCCACGATCTACGCCGAGATCGTCGGCTACGGCATGAGCGGCGACGCGCACCACATCACTGCCCCTGCAGAAGGCCATGAGGGTGCCTTCCGCGCCATGAAGGCCGCCTTCCGAAACGGCGGCCTGCAGCCCTCCGACGTGCAATACATCAATGCCCACGGCACCAGCACGCCGCTCGGCGACGATTTGGAGCTGGAGGCGGTCGAGCGCCTGTTCGGCGACGCGGCGAAGGGCGTGGCCATGTCCAGCACCAAGTCCGCGATTGGGCACTTGCTGGGCGCCGCGGGCGCGGTCGAGGCGATCTTCTCCATCCTCGCCATCCGCGACGGCATCGCGCCGCCAACCCTCAACCTCGACGCACCGAGCCGCGAGAGCCCGATAGACCGCGTCGCCCATGACGCGCAGGAACGCAGGATCGAGGTCGCGCTGAGCAACAGCTTCGGCTTCGGCGGCACGAACGCCAGCATCCTGTTCCGGCGCGCCGCCTAGGGGCACGCTCCCATGCGCCGCCTGATCGGCGCGGCCTTCGCTCTCCTGCTCCTCGCCCTGGTCGTAGGCGGGGGCGCGCTGCTCGCGTGGCAACGCCTCGACGCACCCGGTCCCTTGCTTGCGGCCCGCGCCGTCGTCGTGCCTCGCGGCGGCCTCACCACGGCTGCGGAGGCGCTGGCCTCGGACGGCGTCGTCGCCAATCCCCTGGAGCTGCGCCTCGCCGCCCTTGCCACCCGTGGCCAAGGCGCGCTTCACGCGGGCGAGCTTGAGTTCCCGGCCCATGCCAGCCTGAGGGAGGTGCTACAGGTCCTGCGCTTCGCCAAGCCCGTGCAGCACAGGCTCACGATCCCGGACGGACTGACGGCTGCTCAGGTCGCGCTCCTGCTGGACCACGGTGACGCGCTGACCGGCGAGCCGGTGCTGCCCCCCGAGGGCAGCGTGCTCCCGGAGACCTACCTCTACGACCGGGGCACGACCCGCGCGGCCCTCGCGGCTCGCGCCGAGGCCGCCATGCGCCGTACCCTGGCTGCCGCATGGGCCTCGCGCGCGCCGGGCCTGCCGCTCGCGACGCCTGAGCAGGCGCTCACGCTCGCCAGCCTCGTCGAGCAGGAGACCTCCCGGCCGGAGGAGCGTCCGCACGTCGCCGCCGTGTTCCTCAATCGCTTGCGCATCGGCATGAAGCTGCAGACCGACCCGACCGTGGCCTACGCCGTCACGGGCGGCCTGGGCGGACTCGACCGGCCGCTGACCCGCGCCGACCTCGATATCGATAGCCCCTACAACACGTATCGCTACGCCGGGCTGCCGCCCGGACCCATCGCCATGCCGAGCCTTGCCGCTCTCCAGGCTGCCCTGCATCCCTTGGCGAGCGACGACCTTTATTTCGTCGCCGACGGCACGGGCGGCCATGCCTTCGCCCGCACCGAGGACGAGCATCGGCAAAACGTCGCCCGCTGGCGGCAGGTCGAGCGAGCGCGGGCGGCGCCGCGCTAACCTGCTTCCCAGCCAATTGCCCGGCGTAGGAAGGCGTGGCCCAGCGCGATGAAGGCCGCGCGCTCCTGATTGTCCTTGCCGTAACCGTGGCCGCCTGCCGCAGGTTCGTAGAAGCAAGCGTCGTAGCCCAGCGCCTGGAGTTTGGCCGCCATCTTGCGGGCGTGGCCTGGGTGCACCCGGTCGTCCCGCCGCGTGGTCGCGATCAGGATCGGCGGGTAGGCGCGGCCCGGCGCGGCCTGGTGGTAGGCCGAGATGTCTTGCAGGAACACCCAGTCCGCGGGGTTGTCCGGGTCGCCGTATTCCTCGATCCAGCTCGCGCCCGCGAGCAGCTTCGTGTAGCGGCGCATATCGAGCAGCGGGATCGTGCACAGCAGCGCGCCGAACCGCTCAGGGTAGCGGGTCAGCATGTTGCCGATCAGCAGGCCGCCGTTCGAGCCACCCTCGGCGGCGATGCGGCCCGGCCGGGTGACGCCGCGGCGCACCAGGTCGGCGGCGACGGCAGCGAAGTCGTCGTGGGACAGGCGCTTGCGCTCGCGCCGCCCGGCCTCGTGCCACGTGGGGCCGAACTCGCCGCCGCCGCGGAGGTTAGCGACCACGCTCGTCCCGCCCCGCTCAAGCCAAAGCTTGCCGATGCTCGCGCGATAGACGGGCAGCTCCGAGACCTCGAATCCGCCGTAGCCGTAGAGGTGAACCGGCGTCTCGCCGGTCTCGCCGGGCGGGCCGGCTTGCACGTAGGGGATGCGGGTGCCGTCGGGCGAGGTTGCCTCGTGTCGGGTGACGACGAGGCCGGAGGCGTCGAAGGCCGCGGGCTGGCGCTTGAGCACCTCGGGCGCGGCAAGGCCCGGCCGCGTGAGCAACAGCGTGGGCGGGGTCAGCGGGTCCTGCACGGTGGCGAGCAGTTCGTCCGTCGAGCCGGCCTCCTCGTCGTCGAGGCGCCAGACGCTCACGACGCCGATGCCGGGCAAGCCTTGCAGGGTCTCGCGCGTCCAGCCCGATTGCGAAGGGGTAAGCACCTCCGTGACAGGCCGCAGATCATCGAGAACGTGAACAACGAGCCGCCCGCCGGCCCAGAGCGAGTATTGCAGCGCCCGGCGCTCGCCCGGCGTGAACAAGGTCGCGAACCGGCGGTCGCCACCGAGGAACGCGCGTAGCCCAATGCCGAGCAGCGAGCCGGGCGCGTGCGTCGCTTCGCCGACTGTCCACGGCGTGCGCAGGTGCACCGTGAGCCAGTCCTGGTACCATGCTGGGGACGCATCCGTGGGCATGTCGAGCCGCAGCCGCGGTCCGCCGTCGTCGCCGATCCAATAGACGGTGTCGAAGAACCCGGGCTTCTCCGCGAACACCAGGCGCCCTGGCTCGTCCCGGTCCACCTCGCCCCAGGCAGCCATGCTCTGCTCGCCTGTCTCGAATAGCACAGGTGCGGCGAGCGGGTCCGCGCCGCGCCGCCATAGGCGGGCTGTGCGCGCGTAGCCGGAGCGGGTCGCCATGCCCTCGCCGAGCGCGCTGGAGAGGAGGAGCGTGTCCCGGTCCATCCAGTCCGCACCCCCTTTCGCCTCGGGCAGCGCGAAGCCGCCCGGCACGAAGGCGCGTGCCTCCAAGTCGAACTCCCGCAGCATCACGGCATCCCCGCCGCCGCGCGACAGGCGCAGCAGAGCACGGTCGCGCGTTCCGGGCAGCACGTCGGCGCCGGACCAGACCCAGTCCTCACCTTCCGCGGTCGCAAGCGCGTCGAGGTCGAGCACCGGGTCCCAGACGGGTGCCTCGGTTCTGAAGCTCGCCAGCGTCGTGCGCCGCCACAGGCCTCGCGGATGGGCCGCGTCGTGCCACATGTTGTAGAGCCATTCGCCCCGGCGCGTGACGTAGGGGATGTTGTCAGGTCGGTCGAAGAGGGTGGCCAAAATGTCCCGGTCGGCCGCGAAGTGCGGGTCGCCGAAGCGGGCGAGCGTGGTCGCGTTCTGGGCCTCGACCCAGGCGATGGCGCGGGTGCCGTCCACCTCCTCCAGCCACAGCCAGGGGTCGTCGTCGGGGGCGTCGAGGAGTGGGGCGGGGATCGGGTGAGGGCATGACGAGGAGCTTAGCAAGTCGCGAGGATGCCGCTACCCCGCCGCTTTCTCTGCCCGTCCGACTGTCACGCCCAGGATCCGCGGCGGCAGCAAACCGGCGCCGCGCGTGATCAGCCCCATCCACCGGGGGAACACCACCCGGCGCCGCCCGGCCGATACCCCGCGCAGGATGATCGCCGCTGCCCGGTCCGCGTCCAGGATTCCCGGCATGGGAAAGCAATTCTTCGCCGTCATCGCCGTGCGCACGAATCCGGGGCAGATGCTTGTCATCACGATGCCTTGCCGCGCGGCGAGCGGGGCGGTGGCGCAGGTCCAGGTGTCCGCCGCGGCCTTGCTCGCGCAGTAAGTGGGCGCCGAAGGCGACGTGACGAACGCCGCGACGCTCGCGACCACGGCGATCCGCCCGCGCACTCCGTCCGTGCCTGGCGCTTGTCCCTGCATGAGCGCTAACGCCGGCAGAACCGTATTCACGACGCCTGATACGTTGGTCGCGAGGATGATTGCCACCTGCTCGGCTGTCTCTACCTGCCCGCGGCGGGTGGTTTCCGACACGCCCGCGTTCGCCACCACGAGATCGAGTTGCCCGGCGCCGCCGACCCACTCTGCCATTGCCTCCCGGTCCGCCACGTCCAGCACGCGCGGCCGGGCGTCCGCGCCGCGGGTGCGCGCCTCGGCGCAGACCGCGTCGAGCCGCGCCTCGTTCCGTCCCGAGAGATGGAGCACGGCGCCGGGCCGGGCGCAGGCGAGCGCGAGCGCGCGGCCGATGCCGGAGGAGGCGCCGGTGATGAGCACAGCGTCGCGCCGCATGGTCTTGGGCATCGTCTTGGGCATGTTCCGAGACTACGCAGGGGCTGATACAAGCGCCAGCCATGCGTGTCCCCCTTCGCCGCGGCTTGTGCCTGGTCGTCGCAGCACCTTCCGGCACGGGCAAGAGCACCATCACCCGCGCCCTGCTCGCGGCCGAGCCTGAGCTTGAGCTGTCCATCAGCGTGACCACCCGCCCGCCGCGTCCGGGCGAGGTGGAAGGCATCCACTACTATTTCCGCGACCGGCCCACCTTCGCTGCCCTGGCCGGATCGGGAGCACTCCTGGAGTGGGCGGAGGTGTTCGGCCGCTGCTACGGCACGCCGCGCGAGCCTGTCGAGGCCGCGCTCGCTGCGGGGCGGGACGTGGCGTTCGACATTGACTGGCAGGGATACCGCCAGCTCCGCGCCGCCCTGCCGGGCGACGTGGTCGGGGTGTTCGTGCTGCCGCCCTCGTTCGAGACGCTGGAGAGCCGCCTGCTCGCCCGCGGCGGCGATCCGCCCGAGCAGGTGGCCCGGCGCCTCGCTGGCGCCCGCACCGAGGTCGCGCACTGGCGCGAGTTCGACCACCTCGTCGTCAATGCTGACCTGGGCAGCGCCGTCGCCGACGTGCGCAGCATCCTGCGCGCGTCGCGCCTCGCCACCGCCCGGCAGACCGCCATCGCCGCCACGCTCGCCGGGCTCTGACGGCCGTCCGACCAGTTCCTCGTCGTTCTCAAAAGCGAGGTCACGTCCATTAATAGAGCCGAAACCCGGCCGTGTTCTCCTACCGCTCTTCCTCGTTCCACAAAACAGGACGGCAGCGGTGACACAGACGAACGCGAATTGGGCGCAGGGCATAAGCGGCGATTGGACGGCGGCGGCGAACTGGGCCGGTGGCGTCGTCCCTGGAACGTCCGGCATGACCACCAGCGCGGACACAGCGACCCTCAGCGCGAGCGGCACCTACACGGTCACGGTGGGTGCGACGACCGCCTGGTCCGTCGGCTCAGTCTCCGTCAGTGCGAGCGGCGCCACGCTGCTGGTCGGCAGCGGCGGCCTCGCTGTCTCAACCGGTGTCACGCTCAGCTCCGGGACGCTGCTGCTGGGCGGCATGCTCATCGGCGGGACCGTGGCGGAGAAGGGGGGCACGCTCGCCGTCCAGTCCAGCAGCTATTCCGCCGGGCTGAACTCGGTGACGGTGGATGGCGCGCTGAACCTGTCAGGCACCGGGCTGCGGCTCGGCCTGGTCGGCACCAACCAGTTCCTGAACGCGAGCGGCACCGGTCCGGGCAACATCCTGCTCACCGGCGCCGGGACGACGCTCAGCGTCACCGACACGGAGACGCTCGCGGGCCTCACCCTAGCGTTCGGCAATGCGTCCAGCTCGGCCTCGGTCCTGCAGCTCGGCTCCTACTTCGCCCAATCGCTGACGCTCGGCACCGGCGCCATCGTCAACGTGACCGGCAACGCCCTCATCAGCAACCTGGCGCAGACCGTGAGCAAGCAGGTGCTGAACGCGGGCAGCATCTCCATCGCCTCCGGCGGTCTGCTCGAAGTCGGCACCGAGGTCCAGCTCGCCGCCGCCGCGGGCACGCTCGCAGTCCAGTCCGGCGGCACCTTGCAGCTCGATGGCAGCTACACCACTGCCGGGCTGCAAAGCCTGATCACGAGCGATGCCGGCACGGTCGTCGTCACCGGCGTGCTCGACGACAGCGGCGCCAAGCTCACCCTCGCGCCCGGCGGCGCGCTTCCCTCGCTCGTCCTGCAGGGAGGCACGCTCCGGGGCGGCACGGTGGCGCTCGCTGGCGGCTATCTTTCCTTGACCTCTGGCGGGACACCGTACACGCCCATCTCCTCCACGCTCGACGGCGTGACCCTGCAAGGCACACTCAACCTCGGCACCCCGGCAGGCAGCGTTGCAGGCGCAAACCAGGTGCTGATCCGCGACGGCCTCGTCCTCCAGGGTGCAGGCGGGTCGGGTCCGGGAACCGTGCTGCTCACGGGGGCTGGCCAATCGCTCGTGGCGGCCGATAGCGAGACGCTCGACAACGCCGCCATCACCTTCGGCAACGCCATCGTCGCGGCCACGCTCGGCGCGACGGGCAGCGGCACGGTGACAATCGGCGCGCACGCGACGGTTTCCGTGGGCGGCCTCGCGCGCATCGCGGGCGGCAGCTTCGCCAACAACGGCAGCATCCAAGTCGCCTCGGGTTCGCGGCTCACCATTGCCGCGGGCACGACACTCGGCACCAGTTCGGGCACGCTCTCGCTCGCGGCTGGCAGCACGCTGGAGCTGGACGGCACGGTAGCGACAGGGGCGCTGAGCACCCTCGTGACGACCGGGGGCGGCGTCGTCGAGGTGGACGGCACGCTGAGCAACGCCGGGCAGACGCTCTCCGTGAAGCCGGGACCGTTCGACGCCGTGCTGCTGCGCGGCGGCACGATCCAGGGCGGCACGGTGGCGCTCGCCGGCGGCTCCTTCCAGGTCGCGGGCGGCGCGAACGGCACATCGCCCGTGCTCAGCGGCGTCGCGCTGCAGGGCACGCTCGACCTCAGCCAGCCTCTCTCCGGCACCGTCGGGACCTATCTCGGCCTGCAAGGCGGCGTCACCTACGCGGGCCAGGGCGGGAGCGGGCAAGGTGCGATCCTGCTCACCAGCGCCGGCACCGAGCTGCGCGCGCTCGATCAGGAAACCCTCGCCAACGTCGCGGTCACGCTCGGCAGCAGCACCGGCACCGCCGTGCTCGGCACGGCGGCCGGCGGCGGATACACGCTCGCGTCGAGCGGCTCGATCAACGTCACCGGCCAAGCCCAGATCGGCGGCAGCGGCAGCTTCGCCAATAACGGCGGCATCCGCGTCGGCACCGGCGCGCGCCTCGACGTGGGCGCGGGGGTGTTTCTCGGCACCTCGACGGGCACGATCACGGTCGCCGCGGGCGGCACGTTCGCACTCGACGGCAGCTTGACGACGGCGTCACTCCTGGGCCTCGACCTCAGCGGGCCCGGCGCCGTCGCGATTGACGGCACCCTCTACAACTCGGGCAAGACCCTGCAGCTCAAGCCAGGCGGTGCGCTCACGAGCCTCACCCTGGCGGGCGGCACCCTGAGCGGCGGCATCCTGAGCCTAGCCGGCGGGACGCTCCTCACCTGCACGGGCGCGCAGCTCTCGACGCTCAACGGCGTCACTGTCCAGGGAACGCTCAATCTGGCGCTGCCGCAATCCGGCGTGGCGGCACCGCTGCAGCTTCGCGGCAGCGTCGTGTTCGAGGGTGTCGGCGGCACCGGCCCGGGCAGCATCCTGTTGACTGGCCAGAACCAATCCATCGTCGTCGGGGACAGCGAGACGCTGGGGAACGTGGCCGTGAGCCTTGGCGGCGGCGCGCATCTCTCCGAGGCTGCGGGCGGCACGCTCACCCTCGGCACGGGCTTCATGCTGGACACCGTGGGGGAAGGTTCGCTGACGGGCGGGCTGATCCGCAACCAGGGCGCGATCACGGTGGAGAGCAACCAGACCCTGCACGTGGACGCGGGCTTCACCAACGCGGGCACCCTTGCCGTGGGCTATGGCGGGCGCGTGCTGGTCGGGGGGACGACGAACCTCGCCGCGTTCACGGCGCTGGAAGACAGCATCACCGGCGCCGGCACGCTCGGCCTCGACGCGGGCGCGGTATTGGCCCTAGGCGGCGGCACGCTGAACCTCGCTGCCGGCAGCCCGCTCGATGGCGCGACGATGCTGGGCACGATCTCGGACGGCACCATCACCGCGACCGGGGGCAGTCTCGCTCCGGGCAACTTCACGCTGGACGGCGTGACCTGGGAAGGAACGCTCGCGGCGACGGGGGGCAGCCTGACGCTGCTCGATGGCACGCAGGTGCAGGCGACAGGCGGTGGCGCCGGGCTGCTCGATGCGACCCGGCTCACGGGGCCGCTGACGATCTCGGGCGGTTTCGACCAGGCGACCATCCTGCTCGGCGGCGGCACGCTGCAAGCGGGCGCGGGCGGGGCACAGCTTGGCGCGGCGAGCGCGCTGAACCTGGGTGCGGGCGCCATCGTGGCCGGCACGGTCACGGACGCGGGCAGCGCCACCCTGTCGAACGGACATGCCGCGCTCACCGGCAGCTTCGCGAGCACTGGCTCGATCACCGTGACGGACGGGACGCTCGCCGCCGCCAACCTGGCCGTTAGCGGCACGATCACGCTCGAGGACAACAGCACCTTGCAACTCGCCGGCCCGGCGGCGCTGGGCGGGACGGTCGCGTTCGGCGGCACCGGGGCCAACCGCCTCGCATTCGGCACGGCCGGCTACGACAGCGCGACGCTCTCGAACTTCCGCTACGGCGATACGGTGGACCTCGGCGGCCTCGCCTACGGCAACGGCCTTGCCCTGAACCTGCAAGGCAGCACGCTGCAGGTGGTGCGAGGGACGACGGCGATTGCGAGCTTCACGCTGCAACCGCCGGCGCAAGGCGCTAGCTACAGTGCCGGGCAATTCGACCTTACGTCGGACGGGATGGGCGGCACGCTGCTCACGACCCAGTATCGCGCCGTGACGCCGGCCTGGTCCGGCCCGGGCGCCGATTTCGATGCCGCCTGGTATCTCGCCGAGTATCCGAGCGTGGCCACGTCCGGCATGGACCCGCTCACCCAGTATCTCACAGTCGGCTGGAAGGAAGGCTACAATCCCAATCCCTGGTTCAACACGGATTACTACCTGAACCAGAACCCGGACGTGGCGGCGGCGGGCGTGAACCCGCTCGTCCACTACGAGCAGAACGGCTGGAAGGAGGGGCGCGACCCGAGCGCCTCGTTCTCGACCAACGGCTATCTCGCGGCCAACCCGGACGCGGCTGCGGCGGGCATGGACCCCCTGCAGCACTTCCTGGACTACGGCCAGTATGAAGGCCGCCAGCCCGTCGCCGCGACGCCGCACCTGAACGGCCCGCAAGATCCCCTCGTGGAAGGCGCATGGTATCTCGCCCAATATCCGGACGCGGCGGCCTCCGGCCTCGATCCCACGCAGTACTACGACCAGGTCGGCTGGAAGCTGGGCGAGAACCCGGACCCGTGGTTCGACACCAAGTATTATCTCACGGCGAACCCGGATGTGGCGGCGGCCGGGGCCAATCCTCTGCAGCATTTCGAGCAGTTCGGCTGGAACGAGGGGCGTGAGCCGTCGCTCGCCTTCAACGACCAGGCTTACCTCTCCGCGAACCCCGACGTGGCCGCCGCCGGCGTGGACCCGCTCGTCCATTACATGGAGTATCGGCCAATTCGAGGGGCGGATGACGTTCATCAACAGCCCGACTGCGACCGGCGCAACCGATCCTCTATTGGATCGCGCCTATTACTTCGGTCAACTCGCCACGATCGTCCCCGCGAGCGCGGATGCCTTCGCGAGCTACGATCAGGTTGGCTGGAAGCTGGGCCTCAACCCGGACCAGTGGTTCAACACCAGCTACTACCTTGCCCAGAACCCCGATGTGGCGAAGATCGGCATGGACCCGCTCGTCCATTTCGAGGAATATGGCTGGAAGGAGGGGCGGAACCCGAGCGCGAACTTCAGCGTGTCGAAGTATCTTGCCGCCCACCCGTCCGTCGCTGCCTCCGGCGTGGACCCGCTCGTGCAATTCTTGACCGTCGGCCAAGCGGAGGGGATGCAGGCGATCCCCGTCTGATCCTCACGGGACATCGGCGTCCTTGCCCAGCGCCGCGACGAGGCTGACCTGGCCGCTGCCGCGCCGGGCGGGCTGCGGCTGGCCGGCGCCAGGCGCCCAGCCGGTGAGCACCGCGAGGCGCAGCGTCGCAGCGACCCGGCCGTCGCGCCGCGGCAGCGCGGCGAGCGCCGCCGGGAACAGGAGGGCAGGCGGCGTCCGCCGGTCACGCAGCGCCACGGCGTTCGCCTCTCCTGCTGCGCGCAGGTCACGGAGCAGCGCCAGCGGGTCCGCGTAGAGCACCGTAATGTCCTCCACGTCCGCAACCGGGAGCGCGAACCCGGCGCGCTGCAGCAGCCCGGCGCAGTCCCGCAGATCCGGGAATGGCGAGATGCGGGGACTGGCACCACCGCGCAGCTCCGTCTCCGCGTCCGTGAGCGCCGAGCGCAAAGCGCCGAGCGTGCCGAGCGCGGGCAGGCTCGCGAGCAGCAGACCGTCCGGGCGCAGCGCCTGGCGCAACTGGATCAGCGCGCCCGGCAAGTCGTTGACCCAGTGCAGGCTCAGGCTCGCCACCACGAGGTCGAAGCTACCCGGCGCGAACGGCAGCCACTCCTCGTCCGCCGCGCAGGCGGGCGCTCCCCCGCGCGCCGCCATGCGCGCCGAGAGATCGCACGACACGACCTCGATCCCCCGCGCCCGCAGCATGGGCACGACGACGCCGCGCCCGCCGACGTCGAGCGCCTGGCCGAAGCGCCGGGTGGTGTCGTCGAGGCGATCAAGCAGCCGCTCCGCCGCGTCGCGCAGCAGAGGTTCCACGGTGGGCACGAGCGCCGCCGCGCGGTCACGGTGGCGGCGGACGGCGCGGCGGTCGAACACTTCCGGGGCAGCGGACATCCGCCGCATGTCGGATGCGTCGCACCCGTTGCCAAGCTGCCCGTTGCCAAGCTGCACGCGCCGCGCCAGGTTGGCGATGGAGGGTTTCCCGCCATGAACGCACCTGACACCCACGCCGCCCGCACCGCCGCCGTCGCCGCTTCCCTCGACCGCGTCCATGCCATCGCGCGCGACGAGGGCATCACCCGCACCTCGCTCGCCCGTATCCAAGCCGAGATGGAGGATCTCGCCCGACAGGAGCACCTGTTCCCCGCGGGCGAGTTCGAGCCTCCACCAGACGGGGAGCGGGGCAGCAAGCGCTACCTGCTGCAAGAGGACCCTGACGGCCGCTTCGCGCTCTACCTCCTCTCGATCAACCCCGGCAACGAGACCAAGCCCCACGACCACACCACCTGGGCAGCCATCGCCGCCGTCGAGGGTCAGGAGCTGAACAAGGTCTATCGCCGCACCGACGCGGGCGGCCGCGAGGGTGCCGCGACGCTGGAGCTGGTCCGCAAGGTCGTCGTCGCGCCAGGGCAGGGCATCGCCTTCATGCCCGACGACATCCACTCCATCCATACGCTCGGCACCCACCCCACCCGGCACCTGCACTGCTACGGGCTGGCGCTGGAGCGACTCGACGAGCGCGTCGGCTACGATCTGGAGGCAGGCACCGTTCAGCCCTACAACAAGGCATTCATGAAGCCGACCGTGAACCGTTGATGGATCGCGTTTCCGCGGCCACCGTCCGCGCCTGGGTTGAGGATGGAGACGAGTTGACGCTGCTCGACGCCCGCGAGGAGGGCGAGTTCGGGGCGGCGCATCCGTTCTGGGCCGTGCCATGCCCCTTGTCGCGCGCCGAGCTTCGCCTGCCGTTGCTCCTGCCTCGGCCCGGCACGCGCGTCGTCTGCCTTGATGCTGGAGGCGCCCTCGCTGAGCGGCTGGCCGCGCTCGTGGAGGGCATGGGCGGGCATGATATCCACGTCCTCGACGGTGGGATCGCGGCCTGGGAAGCGGCCGGCGGCGTGCTGTTCAGTGGCGTGAACGTGCCGAGCAAGGCCTTTGGCGAGTGGGTCGAGCACCATTACGGAACGCCCAGCGTGGACGCGGCCGAACTGCGTGCCTGGCTCGACGCGGGGCGAGACGTGGCGGTGCTGGACAGCCGCCCCTTCGACGAGTTCCACCGCATGAGCATCCCGACCGGGCGCTGCGTGCCCGGCGGCGAGCTGGCCTATCGCGTCGGCGACCTGGTGCCCGATCCGGCGACGACGATCGTCGTCAACTGCGCCGGGCGGACGCGCAGCATTCTTGGGGCGGAGAGCTTGCGCCGGGCGGGCGTGCCGAACCCGGTGGTGGCGCTGCGCAACGGCACGATGGGCTGGCGCCTCGCCGGGCTCGACGTGGCACAGGGCGAGACGGCTGGCTACGCGCCCGGCGTGCCCGGCAGCGCGGCGCTCGCCCTCGACCGCGCCCGTGTCTTCGCGGAGGCGAGCGGCGTCCGAGTAATCGGTGCGGATGAGCTGGCCCGGTTCGAGGCCGACCCGGCGCGCAGTCTCTACGTGCTCGACGTGCGCGCGCCTGATGAGTATCGCGCCGGCCATCGCCCTGGGAGCCTCAGCGTGCCGGGCGGCCAGCTTGTCCAGGCGACGGACCACTGGGTCGCGGTCCGCGGCGCCCGGCTCTGCCTCGTGGACGACAACGGCGTGCGCGCCCGCATGGCGGCTTCCTGGCTACGGCAGATGGGCCACCGGGACGTGTTCGTGGTCGAGGGCGCGCTCGCCGGGGCGCTGGAGGCGGGTGAGCGGCCCCGCCCGACGCCGTCTGACGTGCCGTTGGCCGGGCCTGACGCGGTCGAGGGGGCGTTAGTCGTGGACCTCGCCCGCAGCGTCGAGTTCCGTGAGGGGCACATCCCCGACGCTGTCTGGGGCGTGCGCACCCGGCTCGGCGCGCTGCGCGACCAGCTTGCGGCTGCCACCCGCGTCATCGCCACATCGCCGGACGGCGACCTTGCCCGCTGGGCTGTCGCGGAGCTGCGGGAGCTGACCCGCGCCCCGGTTGCCGCGTTCGACGGGGGCACTGAGGCGTGGCGCGCCGCCGGACGCCCGCTCGCGGCGATCCGGAACGACCCACCGGACGAGGCCTGCGTGGATTTCTATCTCCGCCCATACGACCGTAACAGCGGCGTCGAGGCGGCGATGCGTGCCTACCTGGGATGGGAGGTGGACCTGCCCGGTGAGGTCGCCCGCGATGGCCAGGCTCGGTTCGGCGCTTAGGGCGGCGGCTGGGGTCGCTCTCGACCTCGTGCTGCCGCCGCAATGCGCGGCGTGCGACGCGCCGGTGGATGCGCCGGGCCAGCTCTGTGCGGCGTGCTTCGGGACCGCGAACCTGCTCGCTGGTCCCTGCTGCGCGCATTGCGGCACGCCCGTTGATCCGGACTGGTCCGGCCTCGCCTGCCTCGACTGCGCGACACGGCCGCCACCCTGGCGCCAGGCGCGGGCCGCACTGCGCTACGACGCGCTCGCCCGGCGCCTGATCCTGCCCCTCAAGTATGCCGACCGCCCCGAGCTTGCCCGCGCCCTCGCGATCCATATGGCTCGTGTCGGCGCCGCGCTGCTCGAGCGAGGCGGACCTGCTCGTGCCCGTGCCCCTGCATCGCCAGCGTCTCTATACCCGGCGCTACAACCAGGCCGCCCTCCTTGCGCGCGAGGTCGGCCGTCTCGCCGCGAAGCCGGCGATGCTCGACGCCCTCTGCCGCGTTCGCGCGACCCAGGCGCTGCATGACAAAGGGCCGGCTGCCCGTCGCGCCGAACTCAGCGGCGCGATCCAGGCGAATCCGCGCCGTCTGCCGCAGCTTCGGGGCGCTCGTGTGCTGCTGGTGGACGACGTGCTGACCAGCGGCGCAACCGCAAGCGCCTGTGCAGATGCGCTCCTGGCCGCGGGTGCGGCGCGTGTGGATTTGCTCGTGGCGGCGCGCACGGTGCGGAACGATGCCGAGGAGGACGAGTAGGCGGCCCCTTGCGCTCGCGCCCTCGCTCCCCGACCTACATCGGATCAGGAGGTCCCATGCCCGAGATCGTGATCTATACCCAATCCTGGTGCCCGTATTGCAGCCGCGCCAAGAACCTCTTGGAGCGCAAGGGCGTCGCCTTCCGCGAGATCAAGGCGCCGCACGGCACGCCCGAGCGCAAGGAGAGCATCCAGCGCAGCGGCGGCCAGACGAGCGTGCCGCAGATTTTCATCAACGACCGCTATGTCGGCGGTTGCGATGCAGCTTGCGGCGCTGGACGCCGCCGGTCAAGCTCGATCCCATGCTGCAGCGCGGCGTAACCTCGCCGCGCCGGAGCGAATAGGGCGGAGCGCGGGCCGTCCGCGCCCGAAGCAAGGAGCGTTCCATGCGCCGCGTCATTTCCCATCGCGGTCCTGCTGGCGGCGTTACGCCGCCCCAGCCTATGCCGCGACCGTGCAGCCCTACACGCCGGCCGCCTTCGCAGCCGCGCAGCAGCAAGGAAAGCCCATCCTGGTGCACGTGACCGCACCCTGGTGCCCAACCTGCGCCAAGCAGCGCCCCATCCTCTCCAAGCTGGAGAGCGATCCCAAGTTCGACAGTCTCGAAGTCTTCGACGTGGACTTCGACACGCAGAAATCCGTGCTGCGCAGCCATGGGCGTGCAGATGCAGAGCACGCTGATCGCGTTCCATGGCACGGCCGAGAAGGCCCGATCCACCGGTGAGACCAGCGAGGACGCGATCCGCACCCTGCTCGACAAGACGGAGAGCTGACGCAGCGATGGGGTTCGGGAGCGTCGGCTTCGGGTTCCTCGCCGGGGTGCTCTCGACCCTCTCGCCCTGCGTGCTGCCCTTGCTGCCGCTCGTGATCGGCAGCGCGGCGTCCGCGCACCGGGCGGGGCCGCTCGCGCTGGCGGCGGGGATCGCCGCGTCCTTCACCGGCATCGGGCTGTTCATCGCGACGGTGGGCTTCGCCGCCGGGCTGGACGGCACCGTGTTCCGGGTCGCCTCGGCCGTGCTGCTGGGCGCGATGGGCGTCGTGCTGCTCAGCGGCGCGTTGCAGCAGCGCTTCGCGCTCGCGACGGGCGGGGTAGGGGACGCTGGGCATCACGTGCTGCAGCGGCTCGCGCCGTCGGGCCTGGGTGGGCAGCTCGTGGTCGGGCTGGTGCTTGGGGCGGCCTGGAGTCCCTGTGTCGGCCCGACGCTCGGGGCCGCCTCTACGCTCGCGGCGCAGGGGCGGAACCTCGCAGCCGTGGCGGCGGTGATGCTGGCCTTCGGTCTCGGTGCCGCCCTGCCGTTGCTCCTCATCGGTGCGCTGTCGCGCCAGGCGATGCTCCGTTGGCGTGGGCGCATGATGCAGACTGGCAAGGCGGGGAAGCTCGTCCTAGGCGCGGGTGCGCTGACGGTCGCGGTCCTGATCCTGACGGGGATGGACCACCAGCTGGAAGCCGTGCTGGTCAAGGCCTCGCCGGCGTGGCTGACGGACGTGACGACGTATTTCTAGAGCACGATCCGAACGCGCCGACTCGAAATTTCTTTCCCCGACGCGACGCGATGTGATTCACCTTGCAAGCTGGAGAGGAGGCCAGCATGCATGGCACGATCACTGTCGCAGGATCTTCGCTCTCGGGTGATCGCGGTGGTTGCAGGTGGCATGTCCTGCAATGCGGCGGCGGCACGCTTCGGCATCGCGGTGTCGAGCGCCGTGCGGTGGGTGCGCGCCTGGCGTGCCGAGGGGCGTGCGACGGCCTTGCCGCAGGGCGGCGACTTGCGGTCGCACCACATCGAGGCCTATCGCGACGTGATCCTGGCGGCGGTCGAAGCCGAGGTGGACATCACACTGGTCGAGATCGCCGAGCTGCTCCATCGCGAGCACGGCACCTCGTTCGCGCTCAGCACGGTCTGGCGTTTTCTCGATCGCCATGATCTCACCTTCAGAAAAAACGGCGCACGCCAGCGAGCAAGAGCGGCCCGATGTCGCCGCCCGGCGACAGGCTTGGTTCGACGCGCAGCCTGACCTCGCTCCCGAGGACCTGGTGTTCATCGACGAAACCGGAGCCTCGACAAAGATGGCTCGACTGCGCGGGCGTGCGCCGCGCGGCCAACGATGCCGAGCGCCAATCCCGCATGGACACTGGAAAACGGTCACCTTCGTCGCGGCGCTGACGCTCTGCGGCTTGACCGCGCCTATGGTGCTCGATGGGCCGATGAACGGCCCCGCCTTCCTCGCCTATGTCGAGCAGATGCTCGTCCCCACGCTGCGTCCCGGCCAAATCGTCGTGATGGACAACCTGCCCGCCCATAAGGTCGCAGGCGTGCGGATAGCCATCCAGGCGACAGGCGCCCGGCTCTGGCTGTTGCCGCCCTACTCGCCCGACTTCAACCCGATCGAGAACGCGTTCGCCAAGCTCAAGGCGATCCTGCGCAAGGCTGCCGCCCGCACCATCCCGAGCCTCTGGGACGCGATCCGCGACGCACTGCCTCAGTTCACGCCCGAGGAATGCGCCAACCTCTTCAAGGCCGCAGGGTATGAGCCAGAGTGATCGGATTCTGCTCTAGCGGCCGGCTGCCGCGACCTCCCGCCCGCGCCCAACCTCGGTCATCGCCTCGGCGAGGTCGGGCCGCCGGGCGAGCTGCCGCCGATAGGCGATGGGCGCCGCCTCGACGAGCGTCCCGCCCCGGCCCAGCATGGCATCCCCGATCTCGACGATCCGCAGGTTCGGCCACGCCTTCGACCGAATGCGCAGCACCTCCTCGATGATCTCCACTGCCGAGCGATCAGGGAGTCCCTGGGCGAGGATGAGCGTCATCGAGGCCGACGAGCGCGAGATGCCGGCGTGGCAGTGAACCAGCAAGTGCGCGTCGGCGCGCGGCTCGGCCATGAGGTCGCGCCCGAACGCGAGCAGCGCCTCGACGTGCTCCGGCTGCGGCGCCTCCATGCCGGGTGTCTCCTCGATCACGTCGTTGAAGCGCAGTTCCAGCCGCTCGTGCTCGCCGAACGTCCCGAACGCAGGCGGCACCGGCCAGCCTGGATCGAGGATGGACAGCACGTGGCTCACGCCCGTCTCGCAGTGCCCCTCCAGTTCCTCGATGCCGCAGACGGTGATCTTGAACGGCGCGATCGTCTCCAAGGCTGGTGCTCCGCAGGGCTGCTCAGGGGCGTCTTGTGGCCGCGTGCGCCGCGTCAGGCAAGTGGTGACCGGACGGGGTCCACACCTTCGTGCCGCGTCTGCACGGGCCGCCCGCGCGGAGGTCACGTCAGAGCGATTTCAGGAAGGCGACGAGGTCGGCCTTCTCCTGGTCGGTGAAGCCGATCCCGAACCGGGCGTTGTAGAACTCCACGACGTCCTCCAGGCGCGTCGCTGCGCCGTTGTGGAAATAGGGCGCCCGGGCCGCGAGACTTCCGGAGGATCGGGCCCTTCGTCTTGCCGATATCGGCGCACTGGCCGCTGATCAGCGCCTTGCCGGGGTCCGTCACCGTGAACACCTGGCCGGCGAGCGGTCCGGCGTCGCAGCGGAGCGTGAAGACGGGCAGGCCGGAGGTGTCGAGCCCTGTCGCGGCGGGCGCGACGACGCCTATGTTGATCGGGAACTTGACGCTGTGATTGCCTACGTTCGGCGTGTCGTGACACGTCGTGCAGGTGCCGGCGAGCACCGGCACTCCGAGCTTGTCGTTCAGCCCGGCGACGCCGGTGATGGCGATCGGCTTCTCGTTCAACAGCGTCTCGCCGCGCGCTATCGCCGCCCTGGCGGCGCCGAGCCGGCCTGGGCCGGCCTGGGCGGGGTCGGCCCAGGCGGCGTAGGGGGTCATGGCGTCGGGGGTGAAGAGCGCGCCGGTGGGATCGGCCCCGAGCACGTCGTTGATGCCGACGTAGAAGGTCTGCCGCGCGAGGACGAAGGGGCCGCCGGCTGCGCCGGCGTCGTTGAGATAGCCGGCCGTGAAGTCGGCTATCTGGGCGGAGAGGAGGCCCTGGTCGAACGCGACGATCTGCGCGATCTGAGCCGCGGTCGGCGGCACCGTGGCTTGGGCATGGATCATCACCGCGTCGAGCGCCTGCGACTCCAGGCTCGGCTCGCGCCCGTCCCACATGATGGCGGTCAGGAACGGCAGGTTGGTGCTCGGCAGCGGCCGGCGATAGACGGAGACGATCCCCTGGCTCGACTGCGCCGTTGGGCCGAAGCTCGTCAGCCCGGTCGCCGGGTTCGTGTTGCAGCCGTAGGGATCCTGGACTGCGACGACGGTGAATTGCAGGGTCGGGGGAGTCGGCAGGGGTAGCCCCAACCGAATCAACCCCTTGTTCAGGACCAGCGAGTAGGCGCTGACCCGGCTCTGGAAGGTCGAGACGTCGGCGCTGGGGCAGACCGCGCCGTCCACAGGGCGGAACAGCGGCGCCGTTCCCAGGCTGGCTAGGAACGCCGCCTGAATCTGCGGCGGCGTGATGCTCCAAGCCGCGGCGGGCTGGTGGCACGTCTGGCAGGTACGGCCGTTGGTGCCGAGCGGCTCGAAGAACGCGTTGCCGGCGGTGATCGTCGGGCCGTCCGGCTGGTAGTTCATCGCGAAGCCGGTCTCGTTCAGGAAAGCCTCGATCTGGTGGATGAGTGGCGGCGCGCGTTCGACCGAGGGTGTCGCCGGCCGCTCCATCCGCAGTGCATGGAGAATGGCCCCGAGTGTCCAGCTTGGCTGGCCGTTGGCGGCCCGCGGGATGTCGTCCGTATCCGCTGCCGCCGCAGTCTGGACCTGCATGGTGCCCAGCAGTGCAGCGCCTATCACGAGGGCCAGAGCGACCCGACTTGCGGCGACGATGCGCGCGGCTGCGGTCGGAGCTGCTCGGGCGCGACACCGTGCGAGAGATCGAGTGTCGCGGACAGCGGGGCGGGGCGCGCCTTCGCCGCGCCGTGACGGGCCGCCGTCCTGTGCAGCGTCAGAGAGAACGAGACTGGGCGCCAAGGCAGGCATCGTAGCCTCCATTGCGGCAGCATTCTTCGTGAGTAGTATCTCGTTAAGTAACGATCTCATGCCGCCCCTGCTGTGACGTGTGTCACAGGAGGGTGTCGCTGGCCGCCAAGGCTGCTGCGCTATAAGCGGCAGCTACAGAGCGCGCATCAACTCCGTGTGTCGAAGCCTGAGATCATCAGAGCGACTCCGAGTCAAAGGATTATATCATTAGAACAGAGACTTGGCCGCTCGATGTCACTCGCCCTGGAAGATGCCGGGCAACGGCTGGTCGCTAGCGCAACGATGACGCTGACCGAGACGCCCGCCTGGTCGAACCACCCTCCTGGGAGGAGGCAGCCCACGCTCAAGCGCCGCCAGTCCGCAGCACTCCCTTGTAGCGAGTGCTGGACTCTCTATGTCATTGGCATGATTCACTATCAGCTCCGCTGCGGCCAGGACCACGCCTTCGACGGTTGGTTCAAGAACAGCGCCGCCTTTGACGCGCAGGCCGCGGGCGGCCTCGTCGCCTGCCCGGACTGCGGCGACACGGCAGTGAACCGCGCCCTCATGGCGCCGGCCCTTCCGCGCTCGCGCGTCACTGTTGACCAATCCGGTCAGAAGCAGCCCGACAAGGCGGCGATCCTCCCCGATGCCGTGCGCGCCGGGCTGCAGCGCCTGCGCGCCGAGGTGGAGAAGAATTGCGACTACGTGGGCAGCGAGTTCGCAGAGGAGGCGCGCCGCATCCACCGCGGCGAGAGCGAGCGCACCGGCATCTACGGCGAGTCCACGCCCGACCAAGCCGAGGCGCTGGCCGAGGAAGGGATCGAGGTCGCCCGCATTCCCTGGCTGCCGAGGGCTGACGGCTGAGGTCAGGCCGTCGCCATCGCCTGCACCCCCAACTCCTGCTCCATGGCGTCCCGCATCAGGTATTTCTGCATCTTGCCCGTGACCGTCATCGGGAACTCGTCCACGAAGCGCACGTAGCGGGGCACCTTCTGGTGCGCGATCCGCCCCTGACAGAACGCCCGTACCTCATCTTCCGCCATCGCCTCGCCCTGGCGCAGCTTCACCCACGCGCACAGCTCCTCCCCGTATCGCTCGTCCGCCACGCCGAAGCACTGCACGTCCTGGATCTTGGGGTGCTTGTAGAGGAACTCCTCGACCTCGCGCGGATACACGTTCTCCCCGCCGCGGATCACCACGTCCTTGATCCGGCCGACGATGTTGCAGAATCCCTCCTCGTCCAGCGTCGCGAGGTCGCCCGTGTGCATCCAGCGTGCGGCGTCCAGGACCTCCCGCGTGCGCGCCTCGTCGCCCCAGTAGCCGAGCATCACCGGATAGCCCCGCGTGCACAGCTCGCCCGGCACGCCGCGAGGCACGATCCGGCCCTCCGCGTCCACGATCTTGACCTCGACGTGCGGATGCACGCGCCCCACCGTCGAGACCCGGCGTTCCAGCGGGTCCTCCACCGAACTCTGGAAGCTGACCGGACTGGTCTCCGTCATGCCGTAGGCGATGGTGATCTGGTCCAGGTGCATGAGGCTGACGGCCCGCCGCATCACCTCGATGGGGCAGGGCGACCCCGCCATGATGCCCGTGCGCAGGCTGCTCAGGTCGAACTCGGCGAACCGGGGATGCTCCAGCTCCGCGATGAACATGGTCGGCACCCCGTGCAGCCCCGTGCACTGCTCCGCCGCCACCGTCTCCAGGACGGCCAGCGGGTCGAAGCCTTCGCCGGGATGCACCATCGCCGCCCCGTGCGTCGTGCAGGCGAGGTTGCCCAGCACCATGCCGAAGCAATGGTAGAGCGGCACGGGGATGCAGAGCCGATCCTGCTCCGTCAGGCGCATGGCCTCCCCAATGAAGAACCCGTTGTTGAGGATGTTGTGGTGGGTGAGCGTCGCGCCCTTGGGAGCACCGGTCGTGCCCGAGGTGAACTGGATGTTGATTGGGTCATCGAACTGCAGGGTCTCCTCGATCTCAGTAAGCCGGGCGCGATGCTCGGGCGAGGCGAGACCGGGCACGCTCTCGAAGGGCAGCGTTCCAGGGCCGCTGCCGCCGATCTGGATCACCGTGCGCAGGGCGGGCAGGCGCGCGGCGTGGAGCTGCCCCGGCTCGCGACCCGGCTCCCTTTGGGCCAGTTCCGGCGCCAGCTCGCGCAGCATCCCGATGTAGTCGCTGGTCTTGAACTGCGTTGCCGTGATCAGCGCGGCGCAACCCACCAGGTTGAGCGCATACTCCAACTCGGTGGTGCGGTAGGAGGGATTGATGTTGACGAGGATGATTCCCGCCTTGGCGGTGGCGAACTGCGTGATGACCCACTCTGCATTATTGAGCGACCAGATGCCGACTCGGTCGCCCTTGCCTAAGCCCAGCGCCAGCAGCCCGGCCGCGAACGCTTCCGCCCGCTCGCGCAATTCGCGGTAGGTGAGCCGAACGCCCTGGCTGCGCACGATCAGCGCCGGGCGGTCGCCGTGGCGGTCCGCGATGCGGTCGAGGTTCTGCCCGATGGTCTCGCCCAGGAGAGGCACGCTCATGGCCCCGTGGACGTAGCTCGGCAGTGCGCTGGTCATGGCCATCCCTCCTTGCCGTTTCCGCTGAGGATAGAGGAGAAGCGCAGGTCGTGCGCACCGTTATCTTGCTCCCGGCACGGTCCTGATCACGGCAGCAGCCATCGCAATGACCGGCGCAGCGCGGCCTCGCCGTCCCGGTCGAACCAGCGTCCATGGGCGAAGATGACACGCTCGGGGTGCCGGGCCAGCAGGCGGGACAGGGCCAGCGCAGCGTCGCGGCGCTTCATGGCGATCACGAGTCGCAGCTGGACCGGCGCCCGGCCGTCCGGGGCGAGCACGCCGGCCAGGCGCAGCAGCGGCCGCGCGAGCGCCGGAACCTTCTGCGGTTCGAGGTTGTCCACCAAATCCGTGAGCACGAGCGTACGGGTGGGCTTGTGGAACAGGACCACCTCGGTGACGCCCATGCCGCCGCGGACGACTGCCTGCTCGATCTCGTCGGCCCATTCGACAGGAGCCATGTCGGCGAGGTCGCGGTCGAACCTCACCCCGGACCTGCGCACCTGGCCGCGCCCACGCAGGCCCGGCGCCGCCCAGGCGACGGTGTCCGGGCAGTGGCGCTGCCACTCGCCGAGATAGACCCAGTGCGCGATGCTGGGGGCGACGAGGTGCCGGATGCGGCCCACCTGCTCGAGCTCGCGCTTGAGGCCGCCGCTGAACCGCGTGGGCGAGTGGAGCAGCAGGTCGCCGCCGGCGAGCCGGATCACGGTCATCCGAACCGGCAGGTCCAGGCCGAGGATGCGGAGCGGGCCGCTATCCACGATCCATACCCCGTCGGCCACGGGCTTGAGCGTGTCGAGCGGCGGGTAGGTTGAAGTGTCCTTGGCGGGTGCTGCGTCTGTCATGGGCCATCAACGTCCGGAGGGCGGGTTGGGTGCAGGCGGCGCTAGCCGCCGCTGCCGGTCGGCACGCGGGTCGAGCGCGAGTTGAGAACGCCGATGCTCTGGCGAAGGATGCCCGTCGCCCGCGTGACCGTCTCCGCCGTCGCGTTGCGGCCGGCCGCGGCCAAGGCCTGCGACAAGGTCTTGAACGCATCCTCAAGCTCGCGGGTGAGCACGTGCTCTCCGAGCGCTGACAAGGAGCGAAGCACGATATCGGCGACTTGGTCCACGGCCTCTGGCGAAAGGTCCGGGAGCAGCACCGCAAAGGTGCGCATGATCTCGGCGAGCGTCTGGTGTTGCATTGATTCGGATGCGACCACCGTCAGGGACTCCAGCGTCGAGAGCGCGGCACTCGGAACGTGATCGTCATAGACGACCGGGGAGGAGCGGTCCTCGGGAGACGCGCCCTGCTCCGACCACCGCGCGAGGATGTCGCGCAACGCATGGCAGACCAGGATGCCGGGGTGAGGATTGGACCGTGCGGTGGAGACGGATGTCCAGCCGATGATCGCGAGCTGCTCGATCCCGAAGGCGGGGTCGCGGTCGAGGTCGCGCTCGTCCTCCATCTTGATGGCGGCGATGACTGCTTTTGCCAGGGTGTCCGCACAGGCGTCAGCGAGGGGGCTATCAGCTCTCACCTCGGCCAGAAGGTCATGGTAGGCGACGTGGCTCCCCACGGCGACGCGCAGCTCGACCTCGATGCCCGGATGGGACGGGGCGGAACCGTCTTGGCCGCTTTCGGCGTTCGCCGCGGCGCGGGCGATGCCGCCCACATTGATCGCGGTCACGTATCCCCGGCGTTGCGAGACCACCCGCCTCGACGGGTGCAGGGTCGCCGCGGCGGTCGGCCGCCGCGTCGCCTGCAGCAAGGGGAGCTGCGCCTTCCGCGCCTTGAGCACGTAGCCGTGGATCGCCTTGACGATCATGCTCGGCCGCATCTGGTCAATCGTGGTGTAGATCAGCACGACGATGAGGCAGAGGGCGACGGCGGTCAGCAGCACGGCGACGAGCGCGCCGAAGATCGGCCGGTGGAACTGGCTGGCGGTGACCAGGTTGACCAGCGCGAAGACGCTCAGGCCCACGAAGAAGCCGAAGTAGAACTGGTTGCCCCGCCGGCGCAGGAATTGATCGAACACCTGGTTCGTCAGGGCGGACGCCCCTTGCTGCACGGCGACCAGGAGAAGCGAGAAGGTGATGGATGTGACGGTGATCAGGCTGGTGGCGACCGTGCCCAGCAGGCTGCCGAGCGCGCCGCTGTCGCCGAACACGCCGCTCAGCCAGCGCAGCCCCTGGGGTGGCTGCTGGCCCGGCGTCCAGAGCGATTGATCAACGAAGTAGATCGCGGCCGCGAGCAGGAGAAAGCCGGCGACGACGGCGATCGGCACGGCCAGGAACGCGCCGAGTGCCTGCCGCACCCACCCTGCCGCACGCCGCCACAGGCCGTCACCCTCGTCCATTGTCAGGATGAGCCGCCAGTGAAGAAGAACGCCAGGGCGAACAGGACATAGACGCCGACCAGCAACAGGCCCTCGAACCAGGTCGTTCTCCCGTCGCCGGCAATGGCGTTGACGATGAAGGCGGTGCCGCCGATCGCGAACAGCTCCAGCGGGTCGGAGAACACGAACGTCATCGGGTGGCCGATCGCCCAAGACGCGAGCACCAGCAGCGGTGCGATCACCAGGGCGACTTGGACTGCGGAGCCGACGCAGATGCTCATGACCAGGCCCATCCGGTCCTGCCGCCCGAAGACCACCGCGGCGAACAGGTCGGACGAGGTGCCGATCAGCGCGAGCGGGATGACGCCCATGAAGAGGAGCGGGATCCCGAGCTTCTGGGCGGTCGCCTGCAAGGCGTTGGAGACGATCTCGGCGCCGAACGCGATGGCGACCGTCGCCGCGACCAGGACGATGAGCGACTTGGTGAGGCTCCACTTCGCCTTGTCCCCGCCTTCCTCTTCCTCCCCCGAGGAGAAGACGTCCCGGTGCGTGACGAGCGTGAAGACCAGGTTGCCGCCGTAGAGCAGCAGCAGGACGACCGAAACGGCCAAGCTCAGCGCCTCGTCGCTGACCCCCAGGGCGTGCTGGCTGCTGTTCTGCCGCGCCCCGGTGGCGAGGTTGAAGATCGCGGGCAACAGCAGGGCGATCATGAGCAGGGCGAACATGCTGGTCAACAACCCGGCCCGCTCGCGCTTGAATTCCTGATGCTCGTGCCGCATGCCGCCGGCCAGCATCGCGAGTCCCAGCCCGAGCAGGCTGGTGCCGAGGATGGAGCCGGTGATCTGGGCACGGACGATGCCGGACCCGCTCTCGAGCAGCACGAAGAAGGCCAGGAGCAGCTCGGCGATGCTGCCGAAGCTGACCGTCACCAGCCCGCCGATGGCCGGCCCGGTATGGGCCGCGACCTGCTCCGTCGCCCGGCGGATCCAGTCCGCCAGCACCGCGACCGCGACCGCCCCGGTGACGAAGACCCAGATCGGGCCGATGTGGATGAAGTATTGCAGCACGGCCGCGATCGGCAGGAACGCGAGCAGCAGGAGGCGTATCATGTCATGCCTTTCTCGATTGCAGCCAAGACGGGACCGCGGTGAGACATGGCGGCCGCCGGAAGGAGGGCATGGGCCTAGTAGTCCGGGTTCTCGTCCTCAAGCCCCTGCACGGCGGCGATGATGGCGGCGGTGACCGGGGTGGCCAGGATGATCCCGAAGACGCCGAAGATCACGGCGAGCGCGGTCTGCGAGAGGATCGTCAGCGACGGCGGCAGGTTGATCGCACGCCGCTGGATCAGCGGCGCGGTGACGTTGCCCTCGAACAGCTGCACCCCGAGATAGAGCAGCGCCACGAACAGCGCCTCCTGCGGGCTGATGGAGAACGCGATCAGCACGGCGGGCACGGCACCGCCGATCGCGCCGATGTAGGGCACGAAATTCGTCAGCCCGGCGATCAGCGCGAGGATGAACGCCAGCGGCATCCCCAGCAGCACCAGCCCGATGCCGCACAGCGTCCCCACGATCAGCATGTCGAAGAACTGGCCGACCAGCCAACCCCAGAGGTCGTGGCCGATGCGGTCCAGCACGTGCTGCGCCGCCGGCCGCCACGCCTTGGGCAGCACGTGCGTCATCCCGTGCACGTAAGGCGCGGGGGCGGCAGCCATATACAGCGCCGCGACCAGGATCACGCCGATCGTGCCGAGCAGGCCGAGCACCGACCAGAGCGCGCCAGCCACGACACGCGCGATGTGCGGGATAGCGGACCCGAGGCCGCCGCTGGGGTTCGCGGACTCCGTGTCGTCCGTCCCGAAGCCGAAGGGCAGCTCCTGCAGCACGCTCCGTCCCAGCTCCGTCCCTTGCATCTGCACCCTCAGCGCGGCGAGCTGCACGCCCAAGGCGTCCTGGAGCTGGGCAGCCTCGTGAGTCAGCTTCGGCCCGCGCCACCAGCCCAAGCCACCGAAGAAGGCGACCGTCAGCAGCAGCACCGTCAGCAGGCCCCATCCGGTGCCGATGCCGGTCAGGCACCCGATCCGCGCGGCGGTGCCGCGCAGCATGACGGCGATCAGCACGGTGGCGAAGATGATCATCACCACCTCGCCGAGCACGGCGACGAGCACCACGATCGCCGCCGCGACCGCGACCAGCCGGAGCAGCGTCGAGATGCTTTCCAGCGCCCGCACCTGCCGGGCGAGCAGGTCGTCCGACTTTCCCGACTGGCGATCCGCGTCGCGCATGGTTGAAGAACTCACTCGGCATATCCTCGTTGCCCAAGAGATGCGACGCTCACCCTCCTGTGCGCCGACCCTGACCAGCAAAGGACGTTCTTCCCATGAAGATGCGAGTTGAACTCGACTGCACGCCGGAGGAAGCGCGCGAGTTCCTGGGTCTGCCCGATTTGAGGCCGTTGCAGGCCACGGTCATGGCGCAGATCGAGAAGCAGATGCTCGATGCGGCCAGCGCCTTCTCGTCGCCGGACGCGCTGCTGCGCACGTGGCTCTCGCTCCTGCCTCAAGGACCGGAGCAGATGCTCGACCTGTTCGGGCGCTTCTTCGGTCCTCGTCCCGGCAGCGGCTCGCCATAGGGCGCTCGCTCCCGAAACCCCCAGGCCACGCCAGCGTTCGCCCGGCACACGGTATTGCCTGGAGATGACCCGATGCGCTTCTTCTTCACCCTCCTCGGCCTCAGCTTCGCGGCGGCCGGGTCCAGCAAGCTCGCCGACCAGCGCGGCTACGAGAAGCTCTTCCGGCGCTGGGGCTGGACCACGCGCGAGATGCAGCTCGTCGGCATTGCCGAGATCGCGGGCGGCCTGCTTGTGGCCGCGCCCGCCACGCGCAAGCTCGGCGGCGCAGTCCTCGCCGCCACGAGCGGCACCGTGCTCGCGGCCGAGCTTCGGCACGGCAACGGCGAGATGGGGATCGCCAGGGCCGCGCTCCTGCTCGCGGCCCTCAGCGCGTTCATCCCCTATCGCCAGGCATACGCGAGCGCGACCAGCACGCGCCGGGTGGCGTAGCTGACCCAGACCCGCCGCTGCCGCAGCCAGTCCGCGCCGAGCAGCATGTCGGCGTGCCCGATCCTCAAGGGCGCGACGGCGATCTGAACGTCTCGCTGCACGTCCCAGCCCACGGCGAGGGTCGCCACCCGTGCACTGTGGACGGTGATCACTCCCCCGTCCACGCCGCGCCCCGTGCCTTCCTCAGGCAGCCGGCGCGCCCGGACGCGGGCCGCGGCAGCCGGCGTCAGCAGCGTCGTCCGTGACCCGGTGTCCAGCAGCGCCAAGAGCTGCACCCCGTTCACGACGACTGGGACGGACGGCACGCCGTCCGCGGTGAGGGTCAGCGGCACCGCGGTGAACGGCGGCGGCAGCAGCGGTGTGTTTGCGGCACACCCCTCGACACTGTTGAGCCCGACCTGATCATGCACCAGGTCAAGGTCCACATCGTAGGCGGCGAGCAGCGGCGCGCCCAGCAAGCCGTCCACGGCGAGGGGGGAGGGCAGGGCGACGACGGGCACGCTGCGGCGAGGCAAGGTGGCCTCCCCGACGCGCAGCCCGGCGAGCCAGACGTCCGGCGCCCGGCCCTCGCCGCCCGTCCCGAGCAGGCGCGTCATGCGCGCCGGGTCCGGCGCGAGCGCGAGGCGTGCGACGGCTTCCGGCGTCACCAGCATGTCCTGAGCGCCCGTATCGAGCAGGAACTGCGCCGGCTTGTCGTCCACCGTCGCCGGCACCTCGACGAAGCCGTCCGCGAGCGACGCCGGCACTTCCGCCTTGCGCTCCACCTGGCAGGCGAGCGCCGGCCCCGCGAGCAGAAGCAGGGCCGCGACGAGGGCGCGGATCAGAGCATCCTGCTCAGGATGATCTTCTGCACGTCGCTGGTGCCCTCGTAGATCTGGCAGACGCGCACGTCGCGGTACATGCGCTCCACCGGGTAGTCGGCGAGGTAGCCGTAGCCGCCGAGCGTCTGGATCGCCGCCGAGCAGACCGCCTCGGCGATCTCGGACGCGAACAGCTTGGCCATCGCCGCCGCCTCCAAGGCCGGCTCGCCCGCATCCTTGAGCCGCGCCGCCTTGAGCGTCAGCTCCCGCGCCGCCGCGAGCCGCGTCTTCGCGTCCACGAGCCGGAATGCGACGCCTTGGTGCTCGATGATCGGTTTGCCGAACTGCTTGCGCTCCTTGGCGTAGCCCACGGCGTAGTCGAGCGCCGCCCGCGCGATCCCGATGCTCTGCGCGGCGATGCCGATGCGCCCGCTCTCCAGCGACGAGAGCGCGATC
The DNA here is from genome assembly GCA_963790535.1 of uncultured Alphaproteobacteria bacterium. Taxonomy (GTDB): domain Bacteria; phylum Pseudomonadota; class Alphaproteobacteria; order Acetobacterales; family Acetobacteraceae; genus CAWKEH01. The sequence continues at coordinate 118,890 of CAWBOZ010000012.1, forward strand.
TTGAGGCCCTCGCCCTCGGCGCCGATGCGCTGGTCCTCGGGCACCTCCATGCCGTCGAAGGCGAGGGCGCAGGAATCGCTCGCCCACTGCCCGAGCTTGTGCTCGACGCGCGCGACCTGGAAGCCCGGCGTGTCGTTCGCGACCACGAACGCGCTGATCCCGCGCTTGCCCGCGCCAGGGTCCGTCACCGCGAACAAGATCGTGGTCTTGCCGATGGTGGCGTTGGAGATGAACTGCTTGGCGCCGTCTATGACATAGCGGTCGCCGCGCTTGACCGCGCGCGTGCGGATGCCTGCGGCGTCGGAGCCGGCGGCCGGCTCGGTGAGCGCGAAGCTGCCGACGGCCTGCCCGCTCGCGAGCGGGCGGAACCAGCGCTCCTTCTGCGCCTCGGTGCCGAACTTCTGCAGGATGTCGCAGGTCGGCGCGTTGTGGACGGAGACGACGGTGGATACGCTGCCATCGCCTGCGGCGATCTCCTCGACGACCTGCGCGTATGTCTCGTAAGGCAGGTCCGAGCCGCCCCACTCGGCGCTGCTGGTGGCGCCGAGGAAGCCCATCTCGCCTAGCTCGCGGACGATCTCCGGCTCGATCCGCCCCGCCTTCTCCCGCGCCGCGGCACCCGGCGCCAACCGCTCCTGCGCGTAACGCCGTGCCGCCTCGACGACGAGGGCGTTGGGGTCGGTGGCGTCGAGCATGGGAGCCTCCCTGCATTTCGCTCAACATCGCGCTGAATCCGAGCTAGGACAACTCGGCTGCGAGCGACACTCCTGCAACCTTCAAGTCAGCCTAGCAGATCAGTCCGTCTTCGTGCCGTCAGGGCCACGCCGCCCCTTGTATCCGGCCTTATCGGCTGCACCCTGCCCTTCGCGGACTTCGGCTTGGGCGGCCTCGACATCGCCGGGCTGCAACGCGGGCGGGGGCTGGCGCGGCGCCGCGGCCGGGTCTAGGCAGAGTTCCGCCAGATAGGGCCGGTGATCCGAGCCGAAGGCAGGCAGCACCTGCAAGGAGAGCAGGGTGAGGCCGGGACCCGGAAGGATCTGGTCGAGCGGCCACTTCATGATGGGGCTATCCGCGTCCCAGGTGATGTAAAGACCCCGGCCGATCCGCGGGTCCAGGAAGCGCCCCACCCGTTGGGTCCGGTGGATCACGCTTTCCCAGGGCACCGAGTTCATGTCCCCGGCCACGACATGCGGCTCCTGATCATCGCGTGCGGCAAGTGCCGTCGCCAGCAACTGCGCATTGCGCTCCGCCGTGCTCTGCCCGACCTGCGGCGGCCGGGGGTGGATGGCATACAGCCTCACCGTCTGCCCGGACGGCAGGCGCACGCCGGTGAACACGGAGGGGTTTCGCGAGCCGGTCAGGTAATTGACCTGCGAGTTCGCTCAGCGGCAGCTTGGAGAACAGGTGAACGCCAAAGTAGTTCGGCTGGGCCTTTGCCACTCCGTAGGGCATGATCTTGCTGAGCGGCGCCAGGTCTTTCTCCCATCGTCCGTTCGTTTCTTGAAACCAGGCGACGTCCGGATTGGCCTTCTGGACGATGTCGAGCAGCTTCTCGTCCTGCTTGTTGGTCATCTCGACGTTCACCTCCAGCAGCCGCAGGCGGCTGCCGTCCGGGCAGGAGGACGCGGTGACCTCCTGTGGCCCGACGACCGTGCTGAAGGGAGCGAGCAGATAGGCGTCGTAGGCGCAGGTGCCGATCATAGCGACGACGGCCACCCAGCTCAGCCAGGTTCTGCGGGGCAGCAAAGCCAGCAGGAGCCCGACGACCGCCATGGCGATCAGGAACTCAAGGCGGGGAAAGTCGAGGCCGCGAATCCACCACGTGTCGCCGTTCATGTCGGGCAGGACAGTGACCACCACGCCCGCGAGCGCGAGCAGCAGCAGCAGCCAGCGGACAACGGTCAGGAGCCAAGTCATGGCGCCGCCGCGGGCAGGCCGGTGGGCGGGCGGGTCAAGCCTCTCGGGTCTTCGCGGCCACCGGCCTCTCTGGACACGCGCTTCCTCCTTGCAGCCGACGAGCGCACCTCGACGAAAGTGCGTCCCTGCCGCCGGGACCAACGCATTCCTAGATGGCAAGTTCGGCCGGTTCTCCTACTCAGCCGCGATCGCCGCCTGCCCTGGTCGGGCTAACCTCGCCAGCAACGCTTGCCGCTTCGCTTCGCCTTCCCGCGTGCTCGCCGCCTTCACCGGCCCGAAGCCGCGCACGTCGAGCGGCAGCCGCGCCAGCGCCGCCGCGTCCGCGACCTGGTCCGCCCGCAGCCCGTCCAGCACGCGGCCCAAATCTGCCTCGTAGTCGGCGACCATCTGCCGCTCCGCCTGGCGGTCCGCCTGCTGCCGAACGGGTCCAGCGCCGTCCCGCGCAACCGCTTACCATGGCGCAGCGCGCGGAACAGCGGCAGCGCGACCCACCCCGGCACGGCGACCTTGCGCCGCCGCCCCGTCGCCGGGTCGCGACCGAGGGGCAGGGGCGGGGAGAGATGGACCCTCGCGCCGCGCGGGAGGCCAGCCGCCGCGTGCAGCCGCGCCACCTCGTACTCGTCCTTGTAGGCGAGCACGCGGAAGTAGCCCTCCGCCACCGCCCGCGCGAGCGCGCCGGGCTGCCCGGCGACCGCCGCTTCCCGCTCCACCGCCCGCGCCACCAGCGTCCGGTAGCGCGCCGCGAGCCGCTCGTCCTGATACGCGACCAACTCCTCCGCCCGGCGCGCGACGAGCGCGTCCAGCCCCTCATCCGCCGGCCGCTCGTCCAGGATCGCGTCCGCGAGCGTCGGATCATCCGCGAGCAGCCGTCCCCAGAGGAACGCCCGCCGGTTGAGCGCCACCGCCGTCCCGTTCAGCTCGAAAGCGCGCATCAGCGCCGGCTGCCCCACGGGCACCAGCCCCATCTGCCACGCCATCCCGAGCAGCACCGTGTTCAGGACCTGCGCGTTCCCGAACAAGCGCTCGCTCAGCGCCGCCGCGTGCAGGTAGCGCGACCGCGCCGCCCTCGTCCGCCGCTCGATCACGCGCCGGTGCAGCCCGGCATCCACCCGGAGGTCGCGGCCCGTCAGGAACCCCGCCCCGGCCTGCACGTCGAGGTTGCCGACCACCGCCGCGTCCGCCCGGCACCGCTCCAGCACGCCCGCGCCCGCCGCCACGGCAAGATCGGCCGCCAGCATCAGGTCCGCCTCGCCCGTCGGGATGCGCACCACGTCCAGCACGCCGTCCGCCTCGGGGCCGCCCGCGTCAGGGTCGGCGATCTGGATGTGACTGACCACGGCGCCGTTCTTCTGGGCGAGGCCGGTGAAGTCGAGCGTCGCGACCTGCCGCCCTTCCAAATGCGCGGCCATGGCGACGACGGCGCCGGCCGTCACGATCCCGCCGCCGCCGATCCCTGCGAACAGCCCGCGCCAGGGTCGCTGCGCGGACGGGAGCGCCGGCTCAGGCAGCCCGGCGGCCAACTCCGCTTCGCGCATGAGCCAGGGGTTCTCGCGCGGCTCCGCCTTGGCAGCGACGGGTGCGGTCACGAAGCTGGGGCAGAAGCCCTTGAGGCATGAGAGGTCCGTGTTGCAGCTCGTCGGCGAGATGCGGCGCTTGCGGCCGTATTCCGTCTCGACTGGCTCGATGGCGATGCAGTTGCTCTGCGCCGTGCAGTCGCCGCAGTTCTCACAGACGCGCTCGTTGATGGTGACGACGCGGTCCGCCGCCGCCATCTTGCCCCGCTTGCGACGCCGCCGCTTCTCCGTCGCGCAGACTTGGTCGTAGATCAGTGCGGAGACGCCCGGATACTCGCGCAGCCGCTTCTGCACGGCGTCTAAATCCTCGCGCGTGTGGCGCAGCGTGCCGGGCGGCAATGCGCTCGCGGGCGGGAGACGCGCAGCCTCGTCCACGACGAGCGCGATCAGCCCGACGCCCTCGGCCGCCACCTGCCAAGCGATGGCTACGGGCGTCGGCGCGCCTTCGGCCGGCTGCCCGCCCGTCATGGCGACGGCGTCGTTGAAGAGGAGCTTGTAGGTGATCCGTCCCTTCGCGGCCACGGCCTGCCGGATCGCGAGCAGCCCCGAGTGCTGGTAGGTGCCGTCGCCCATGTTGGCGAACATGTGCGGCATGGCGCTGAAGGGTGCCAAGCCCAGCCAGGGCACGCCCTCGCCGCCCATGTGGCTGAACGTGCGCGTCACGTCGGACGTGGTGATCGCCATGGTGTGGCAGCCGATGCCCGCCATGGCGTGGCTGCCCGCGGGCACCACCGTGCTCGTGTTGTGCGGGCACCCGGCACAGAACATCGGCGCGCGCGCGATCAAGCCCTCCGTCGGCGTGGACGGGGGAGGGGCGGGCGGCGTTTCCACCGCATAGCCGAACGACGCGAGCATCCGTGCGAGCGCGGGTGCCACGATCTCCGGCGCTAGCTCCATCGTGGCCGGCAGCAGCGGCGCGCCAGCGAGGTCCTGCTTGCCCACGATGGCCGGGCGCTCATCCGCGGCGAGGTTGTACAGCGTGTCCCGGAGCTGCGCCTCGACGCGCGAGCGCTTCTCCTCCACGACGATCAGCGCCCGCTTGCCCCGTGCGAACGCGCGCAGTCCTTCCGTCTCGATGGGCCATGTCAGCGCGACCTTGTAGGCGGCGAGCCACGGTGCGCCCTCGATGCCGAGCCGCCGCAGCGCGTGCCGCACATCCTCCCACGCCTTGCCGACGGCGACGATGCCGATCTCGGCACGCCCGTCGCCGGCTACGAGCCGATCGAGTTGGTTCGCCCGCGCCCAGGCCCGCGCCGCCGGCAGCCGCTCCTCCAGCACCCGCCGTTCCAACTCATAGCGCCGCGCCGGCCATGCCAGATGCGGGTCGAGGTTCAGGCCGTGGGCCGGCACCGCGAACTCGGGCGTCTGCCAGGACCGCGCGCTCGGGACGAGGCAGGTCCCACCCTGCTCCGCCGTCTCCGCTGTGAGCTTGAGCGCCGTCCATAGCCCTGAGAAGCGCGACATCGCGATCCCCGCAAGGCCGAGCGACACGATCTCGCCCACGTCCGCCGGCTGCAGCACGGGGATCATCACCGCCTCGAACACCTGGTCCGTCTGATGCGGGAACACGCTGCTGTGCGCCCCGTGATCGTCGCCCGAGACCGCCAGCACGCCGCCATGCTTCGAGGTGCCGATGTGGTTGGCGCAGCGCAGCGCGTCCGCGCTCCGGTCCACCCCCGGTCCCTTGCCATACCACATCCCGAACACGCCCTGAACGCGCGCATCCGGGAAGGCGTCCACCTGCTGGGTGCCCCAGACCATGGTCGCCGCGAGATCCTCGTTCAGCCCCGGCTGGAAGCGCACGCCCGCCGCATCCAGCAGCGCAGCGCGGCGCCACAGCTCCTGGTCCAGTCCGCCGAGCGGCGACCCGCGATACCCCGAGACGAAGCCGCCCGTGCTCAGCGCGGCGGCCCGGTCGAGACGCGACTGCTCCAGGAGCACGCGCACCAGCGCCTGGACGCCCGTGAGCAGGACCGGCTGGTCAAGGTCGGTGAAGCGGCTCTCAAGGGTCCGCGCCGCGGGGACAATGCCGATGTCCATGGCCTCTTCTCCTTGCCGGAGTCACGCGTCTGCAACGCGCAGCATAACCCAGGAATGGGTAGCAGGTGCTGCCATAGTTGGGCTACGCTTTGCCTCGATTTAGCAAGACTTGCCAATGTTGCGCTGCAATATGGGAGGTTTGCCCATGCGTCTCGACCGGATGGACCTCGCCATCCTCGACCACTTGCAGCGTGACGGCCAGGCGACGAGCGCCGAGTTGGGAGCGATGGCCGGTCTCTCCGCCTCGCCCGCCCACCGCCGCCAGAAGCTCCTGGAGGAGGCCGGCGTCATCCGCCAGTATGTGGCGCTCCTGGACCAGGAACGGGTGGGCCTGCCCGTCAACGTGTTCGTCTCCGTGCGCCTTTCCGCACAGACGGACGAGAGTCTGCGGGCTTTCGAGCAGGCCATCACTGACTGCCCCGAGGTCATGGAGGCCTACGTGATGTCTGGGGCGAGCGATTACCTGCTGCGCGTGGTAGCAAGCGACCTCGCCGCCTACGAGGAGTTCCTGCGCACGCGCCTGACCCGGATGCCGGGCGTGTCAGGCGTCCAGAGCAGCTTTGCCCTCAAGCGCGTCGCTTACCGCACCAACCTGCCGCTCCGCCGCAAGCGCTGATGCTGGCGGCGTTCCTGCTTGCCTTCCCGGCCTTGTTCAGCATCGTGAACCCGGTCGCCGGCGGCTTCATCTTCCGTGAGGCTACGGCCGGGCGCACGCACGCCGGGCGCGTCCTGCTCGCCCGGCGCATCGGCGTCTATGCGCTCCTGGTCATGCTGACCGCGCTCTGGGCCGGCTCTTACGTGCTCGCCTTCTTCGGCGTCAGCATTGCGGCGCTTCGCATCGCGGGGGGCCTCGTGGTCGCCCTCTTCGCCTGGGGTCTGCTCGACGCTCCGGAGCGCAGCCATGAGCGCAAGCAGGCCGAGGCCGCAGAGAACGTCAAGGTTGGCGCTGGAGGAGCGGGGGAGGAGGACGACGACCCGGCCTTCTTCCCGCTCACGCTGCCCTTCACGACGGGACCAGGGACGATCGCGGTGGCCGTCGCGCTCGGCGCCGGGCACCCGGCGTCAGGGGCGGTCCTGGCCAAATTCTTCGTGGGCGTCTCCCTCGCCGCCTGCGCCGTGGCGGTGCTGATCTGGCTTCTCTACGCCAACGCCGACCGGATCAGCGCCCTTCTCGGCAAGGGCGGCAGCCGCATTGTCACGCGGCTGTCCGCCTTCCTGCTGCTCGGCATCGGGGTGCAGGTGCTCATCACGGGGGTGACGGACGTGCTCGGCCCACTTCTCCGAGCACGCTGACCGCCATCGCTGCTACGTGTTGGTGATCGCGAGATAAGGGATGCCGCCGACCGTTCCCGTGCCGAAGGTCAGGTGGCTGAGGTCGGCCGTGGTCAGCCCGGTGAGCGTGACCTTGGCCGTGACCTGGCCGTTGCCGGCGATGTCGGAGTTCACCGTCAGCCCCTGGTAGCCGGCCGCGCCCTCGCTCGGCGTGATCGCGTAGGAGGATTGCCCGGCGACGAAGCCGAACAGCGTGATCATCTCTCCGGCGTGGAAGTTGACGACCGTGTTCCACACGAACGCGGATGTCCGCGCGTCGGTGAAGAACGTGTCGGTGCCCGTCCCGCCCACCAGGAAGTTGCTCCCTGTGCCGCCATCGAGCACGTTCTGTCCACCGAGAGCTTGCAGCGCGTCTTCGCCGGACCCTGATTTCAAGAAGACGTTGTTCGTGCGCGCGGTGAACACGACGTTGTGCCCCCCAGCATACATGAGCTGCTGCTGCAGGTAGCTCACCGGCCCCGAATAAGCCTGCCCAGGCTCCTCCGACGTGACCCCGGTGGCCTCATCCACCGCGCCGAAATAGTCCGCGGGCGCCGCCGTCGGCAGCGGATCGGTCACGTTCCAAGCCGACGGCAAACTGTCGAGCGCGTTCTCCGTCGGGACGGTATAGACGTAGCGATTGCTGATGAAGATGTTGGAACCGTTGAGCGTCAGGCCCGTGGGCAGCGTCGCGATCTGCTGGCTCGACGCGGACGCCGACCCGTTGGGCGTGTAGCTCAGCGCGCCCGTGGACTGGTTGTAGAAGATGCGCGTGAGCACGCTCGTCGGCGCCGAGCCTTCCTCGAACTGCGACGAGGTCAGGAACGCTTGCGGCGACAGCCCCGTGTCGGTCAGCCCAGGCGAGTAGCCAGTGCTGAGGAGGATCGAGAGATGGTCGCTCGCCGGGTTGAAACTATCGATGACTGGTCCCGTCGTCGAGCTGCCGGCGAGGAACGCGAAAGTGTCTGTTCCGCCCCCGCCGGTCACGAGTGCGCTGCCCTGCAGCCCGAGCGCGTCGGTCCCGCCACCGAGACTCACGGACTCGCCATTGCCCGAGAGCAGGAACGTGTCCGCGCCGTTGCCGCCGGTGATGTTGTTGTTGTCGCCGAATGCGACGGCGGTCGCCGTGCCGTCGCTGGTCAGCAAGGTGCTGTTGCTGCCCGCGATCGCGACGTGCACCGTGGCCGGGTTTGACACCGTGACCTGTGTCCAGTCACCCGTGATGTTGATGCTTGAATTCGCCGCTGCCGGTGGTCAGCGAGTTCCCCTGGCCGAAGGCGGACGCCGTGCTGTAGAGCACGTAGGAGTTGGGTCCGGTCCCGCCCCTGATCGTGTTGTCCAGGCCGGAGACGCCGATCGACCAGGCGCCAGCCGACATGAGATACTGGTTGTTATCGCCTGCGAAGGTCTGTCCGGTATTGCTGGAGTCGATGTTGATGGTCTGGTTGCTAGGCATGTTGGTCCTCGTTGCGTCTCATCCCGCACCGCACGGACCTAACAGTCAGGCCAGCGGAGCAATGGTCACGCAACGTATAACGCCCTATGAACGCTTTGTCACGCTACATCGGATTTGATGCCTAATATCGCCGCAGCAGCGCGATGAGCCATCCCTGGATCTTGACGCGGTCCGCCGGGAAGATGCGGATCTCGTGGCGCGGGTTGGCGGGTTCCAGCGCGATGCTGTTCCCGCGCCGACGCAGGCGCTTGAGCGTGACCTCCGCATCGTCCACCAGCGCCACGACGATCTGCCCGTTCTCCGCCGACTCGCCCTTGCGGATGACGACCGTGTCCCCGTCCAGGATGCCGGCATCAATCATCGAGTCGCCCGCGACCTCCAGGGCATAGTGCTCGCCGTTGCTCAG
>CAWBOZ010000013.1:0-145000 GCA_963790535.1 uncultured Alphaproteobacteria bacterium
GGATGCCGTCGAGGCCGGCCATCAGCATCGCCGCGAACGCGAGGTAGGGGTTCGCGGTCGCGTCCGGGAAACGGACCTCGACGCGCTTGGCCTTGGGGTTGGTCGCGTAGGGGATGCGGCAGGAGGCGGAGCGGTTGCGCGCCGAGTAGGCGAGCAGCACGGGCGCCTCGAAGCCTGGGATCAGGCGCTTGTAGCTGTTCGTGCTCGGGTTGGTGAAGGCGTTGAGCGCCTTCGCGTGCTTGATGATGCCGCCGATGTAGTAGAGCGCGGTCTCGGACAGGTCGGCGTACGCGTTGCCGGCGAAGATCGGCTTGCCGCCCTTCCAGATGCTCTGGTGGCAGTGCATGCCGCTGCCGTTGTCGCCATAGACCGGCTTGGGCATGAACGTCGCCGTCTTGCCGTAGCTGTGCGCGACGTTGTGGATGCAATACTTGTAGATCTGCAGGTGGTCGGCAAGCTTCACCATGGGGCCGAACTTCATGCCCAGCTCGTGCTGGCTTTGCGCGACCTCGTGGTGGTGCTTCTCGATGACGACGCCCATCTCGCCCATGGTGGAGAGCATCTCGGCGCGCAGGTCGCTCTCGCTGTCCACGGGAGGCACGGGGAAGTAGCCGCCCTTGACGCTCGGGCGGTGGCCCATGTTGCCCTCGGGATATTCCTTGAGCGACGCCTCCGGCCCTTCGACGCTGTCCACCTCATACTTCGCGTAGTTGGGGCCGGTGCCGAAGCGCACGTCGTCGAAGATGAAGAACTCGGCCTCGGGACCGAAATACACGGCATCGCCGACGCCGGACGACTTCACGAACGCCTCGGCCTTCTTCGCCGTGCTGCGCGGGTCGCGCGCGTAGGGCTGGCCCGTGCTGGGCTCGACGATGTCGCAGAACAAGATCATGGACGGCTTGGCCGCGAACGGGTCCATGCACGCCGTCTCGGCGTCGGGCATCAGGATCATGTCGCTCTCGTTGATCGCCTTCCAGCCGGCGATCGAGGAGCCGTCGAACATGATGCCGTCGCGGAACGCTTCCTCGTCTATGGTCGAGACGTGCTGCGCCGTGTGCTGCCACTTGCCGCGCGGGTCGGTGAACCGCAGGTCCACATACTCCACGCTGTTCTCGCGGAGCATCTCGAGGACCTTCTCGACCTCGGCGCCCGAGGTGGACTTTGTTGCCATCGTCTTGCCTAGTCCCTTCATTGCACGGGCCGCCCAGCGCGGCCCGGTTGCCGTTTAGTCCCTTCGCGCGTTGGCGGCTACACCGCCTCCGTTACACCGCATCTGGCCCGCGCTCGCCGGTGCGGATGCGCACCACGTCCTCCACGGCGCTGATGAAGATCTTGCCGTCGCCGATGCGCCCGGTGCGGGCAGCCGCCATGATGGCCTCCACCGCGCGCTCGACCACGCCGTCCTCGCAGATCACCTCGATCTTCACCTTGGGCAGGAAGTCCACGACGTATTCCGCTCCCCGGTAAAGCTCGGTGTGGCCCTTCTGCCGGCCGAACCCTTTGGCCTCCACGACGGTGATGCCCTGCAGCCCCACCTCGTGCAGCGCCTCTTTCACTTCATCCAGCTTGAACGGCTTGATGACCGCCTCGATCTTCTTCATCTCCATGCCCGCCGGGTGCTTGCAGCCCGGCGCCTCCCTGTTGGCGCGCCGTGCCTTGGCGGACGGCGGCGGAGGTTTGCACGCCGCGTGCCAGGCGGCAATGTGGGCCGGCAATGCAGGGTGGGACGGGCCTCCGCGCCCTCGCGCTGTCTAAGCTGCGAGCATGCTGCCTACTGGTTGTGCAGGCTGGCGCGTAGCTTGAATCGCTGAATCTTGCCGGTCGCCGTCTTGGGCAGGTCCTCCACGACCTCGATCCAGCGCGGATATTTCCAGGGTCCGGCCGTCGCCTTCACGTGCGCTTTCAGCGCCTCACAGAGGGTCACGGCGTCGGACGCCGGGTCTCGCAACACGATGAAGGCCATGGGCTTGACCAACCCGTCCTCGTCCTCGCGCGCCACCACGGCCGCTTCCTGGACCGCCGGGTGGGCGGCCAGCGCCGCCTCCACCTCGAACGGCGAGACCCAGACGCCGCTCACCTTGAACATGTCGTCGCCGCGGCCCTGGTAGCGATAGAGGCCGTCCGCGCCGCGGATGTAGGTGTCGCCCGTCGCGGTCCATTCGCCGCGGAAGGTGCGGCGGCTCTTGGCGCGCTGGTTCCAGTAGCCGTCGGCGGCACTCAGGCCGCGCACCAGAAGCTCGCCCGCGGTGCCGTCCGGCACGTCTGCGCCCGACTCGTCCACGATCCGCAGCTCGTAGCCCGGCACCGCGAAGCCCGAGGTGCCGTACTGCACCTCGCCCGGCCGGTTGCTGAGGAAGATGTGCAGCATCTCGGTCGAGCCGATGCCGTCCAGGATGTCGGTGCCGACCCGCTCGCTCCAGCGCCGGCCGACGCCTTCCGGCAGCGCCTCGCCTGCGGAGATGCAGCGGCGGAGACGACCCGACCCGGCGCCCGGTCCGAGCGCGGGGTGGGCGAGCAGTGCCGCGTAGAGCGTCGGCACGCCGCAGAACACGCTCGGCTGGTGCGCGCGCATCGTCTCCAGGACGCTCGCGGGCGTCGGCCGCTCAGGCAGGAGCACCGCCCTTGCCCCGACCGACATGGGGAAGGTCATGGCATTGCCGAGGCCGTAGGCGAAGAACAGCTTGGCCACGGAGAACACCACATCGTCCGGTTGAATGCCGAGCACCTGGCGTCCGTAGGTTTCCGCCGTTGCGCCGAGCGAGGCATGGACGTGCTTCGTGCCCTTCGGCGCGCCCGTGGAGCCGGATGAATACAGCCAGAAAGCGACCTCGTCCGCCGCGGACGGGACAGGCTCCGGCTCCGGCGGCGCCTCGGCGACGAAGCGCGCGAAGTCTTGCCCGAACAGCGGCAGGTCTTCCGCCGGACCGCCATCCGGGGCGGCGACGAGGACGAGGCGCAGGCCGGGCACCTGTCCCAGCACGGGAAGCAAACCGGGCAGCAGCGGCGCCGAGATCACCACCGCCTCGGCTCGGCTGTCGGCCAGGATGTAGGCGATCTGGTCCGAGGGCAGCAGCGTGTTGATCGGGACCGGCACCACCCCGGCCCAGAGCGCACCCCAGAACGCGACCGGGAAGTCCACGGTGTCGAGCATCACCATGGCGAGCCGCCGCTCCCGCCCGATCCCGGCCGCGCGCAAGCCACCCGCGAAGCGCGCTGCCGCTTCTGCAAGTTCGGCATAGCTCAGGCTGCGCCAGGGATCGGTGAAGGCCACGGCTGCGCCGCGGCCCGCGGCGACGTGACGGCAGAGGAAATGGTGCACGGCGTTGCCCGCGGCCGCCGCCGGCTCCACCTTCAGCACGTCCATGCTCGTCTCCCCCGATCCGCCGTGCGCGGCATCAGCGTTTAATCCCTCCCGCCGTGCCCATGCCAGAGGAGCACCCAGAGGAGCACAATGAATAGTCCCGACGCCATCGAAGCAGCACTCTTGACCCGCCGCAGCGTGCGCGGCTTCCTGCCGCGCCCGGTGCCGCGGGCGCTGATCGAGCGCCTGCTCACGCTTGCTGCCCGTGCGCCCAGCGGCACCAACGTCCAGCCTTGGCGCGTCCACGTCCTGCAAGGTGACGCGCTGCGCCGGCTCGGCGAGGCGCTGGTGGCCGCGCACGACGCCGACCCCCAGCCGAGTGCGCCGGACTACCGCTACTATCCCGCGCAGTGGCGGGATCCTTACCTCGCCCGGCGGCGCAAGGTGGGCTGGGACCTCTACGGCCTGCTCGGCATCGCCAAGGGCGACCAGGAGGCGGCACACCGGCAGCACGGCCGCAACTACACCTTCTTCGGCGCTCCGGTCGGCCTGATCCTCACCTTCGACCGCGACCTGAGCCAGGGCGCGTTCGTGGAGAGCGGGATGTTCCTGCAGGCGCTGATGACGGCCGCCCGCGCGCACGGCCTCGACACCTGCCCCCAGGCGGCCTTCATCGAGTATGCGCCGATCATCCGCGCACAGCTCGGCCTCGGCGATGACCAGCTCGTCGTCTGCGGCATGGCGCTGGGCTACGCCGACCCGGACGAACCCGCGAACAGGCTCGTGACGGAGCGCGAGCCGGTGGCGAGCTTCGCCACGTTCCTCGATGTTTAGTGAGACGCTGCAGCCGCGGCGCACCGTGCTGCACCTCGACGGCCGGGCGCTGGAGGCGGCGTGGTGGGGGAAGGCGCCGGGCGAGGCGCCGACGCTGGTGCTGCTGCACGAGGGGTTAGGGTCGGTGGACCTGTGGCGGGACTTCCCGGCCCGGCTCGCCGAGGCGACGGGGCTGCGCGTGTTCGCCTGGTCGCGCTTCGGCTACGGCGCGTCCGACCCGACCCCCCTGCCGCGGCCCATGACCTACATGCACGAGGAGGCCGTGGAGGTGCTGCCGCGCGTGCTCGACCTCGCCGGCATCGAGCGCTGCGCTCTCGTCGGCCACTCCGACGGCGCCTCCATCGCGATCATCAACGGCGGCGAGGTACAGGACGAGCGCGTGCGCGGCCTCGTGCTGATCGCGCCGCACCTCTTCGTCGAGGACGTGTCCGTCGCCAGCATCGCCGAGATCGGCGTCGCCTACGACATGGGCGGCCTGCGCGATCGGCTCTCCCGCTATCACCGAGACGTGGACTCCGCCTTCCGCGGCTGGAACGCCGCCTGGCTCGATCCACGCTTCCGGGCGTTCGACATCACGGGCAGCATGGCGCGCGTCAGGGTGCCCGTGCTGGTCCTGCAGGGCACGGATGATCCCTACGGCACCGCGCTGCAGGTGCGCGCTTGCCAGCAAGGGGCGGGTCGTCTGGTCGAGACCCTGATGATCGAGGGTGCCCAGCACGCCCCGCATTTGGAAACGGCTGACAGCGTAGTGACAGCCGTGGCAGGGTTCACGCGCCGGCTGTTCGGTCCTGCATTATGATGCCGACTTGCGCGGCGAGGCTTATGCATTATAGTGCAGCAAGGAAGGGAAACGCGCCGCGATGATCCGCATAGATTTCCAGACGGACCCGGCCCGCTACCGTCACTGGCGCCTGTCCTTTGACGGCCCCGTGGCGTTCCTCACCATGGACGTGGACCCGCAGGGCGGGCTGTTCGAGGGCTACGAGCTCAAGATGAACTCGTACGACCTCGGGGTGGACATCGAGCTTGCGGATGCCGTGCAGCGGCTGCGTTTCGAGCACCCGGAGGTACGTGCGGTGGTGCTGCGCTCCGCCAAGGAGGGCGTGTTCTGCGCCGGCGCGAACATCCGGATGCTCGGCAAAGCCAGCCACGGCCACAAGGTCAATTTCTGCAAGTTCACCAACGAGACGCGGCTCGCCATCGAGGACGCGACCGAGAGCAGCGGCCAAGCTTATCTCTGCGCCGTCAACGGCACCGCGGCGGGTGGTGGCTACGAGCTGGCGCTGACCGCCGGGCACATCATGCTCGTGGACGACCGCCGCTCCAGCGTCTCGCTGCCCGAGACCGCGCTGCTCGCCGTGCTGCCCGGCACGGGGGGCCTCACGCGCGTTACCGACAAGCGCCGGGTACGCCGTGACCGGGCCGACGTGTTCTGCTCGGTCGAGGAGGGCATCAGGGGCAAGCGCGCCGTCGAGTGGCGGCTGGTGGACGAGGTGGTGCCTCCGTCGCAGTGGGAGGCGAAGGTGCGCGAGCGCGCGCTCGCCCTCGCGGCTGGGAGCGACCGCCCGGCGGATGCCAAGGGCATCACGCTGACGCCGCTCGACCGCAGCATCACCGAGGACGGCGTGACCTACCCGCACGTGCGCGTCGAGCTGGACCGCGCCGGGGGCCGGGTAACGGTCACGGTGCTCGGGCCCCAAGGGACGCTTCCAGAGGATCTCGCCGGCATCCACGCCGCGGGCGCCGCGTTCTACCCGCTCGCGCTGGCGCGGGAGCTGGACGATGCGATCCTCCACCTCCGCCTCAACGAGCCGGAGCTGGGCCTGCTCGTGCTGCGCACGGAGGGCGACCCGGAAGCGGTATTGGCGGCCGATGCGCTGTTAGTCGCCCATGCCGACGATTGGCTGGTGCGTGAGATTCGGCACTACCTCAAGCGCGTGCTCAAGCGCGTGGACATGACCTCGCGCAGCCTGCTCGCCTTGATCGAGCCGGGGAGCTGTTTCGCCGGGACGCTCGCCGAGCTGGCCTTCGCCGCCGACCGCTCGGCCATCTTCGTGGGCAGCCGCGCCGGCGACAACCGCCCGGCAGCGGCGCTGCGGCTCTCCGCGCTCAATTTCGGCGCCTATCCGATGGCCAACGGCCTGACCCGCTTGCAGACGCGCTTCTACGGCGAGCCGGCGAGCGTGGACGCGGCCCGCGCGCGCATCGGCCAGGCGCTAGAGGCGGAAAATGCGGAATCGCTCGGCCTCGTCACCTTCGCCTACGACGAGGTGGACTGGGATGACGAGGTGCGCCTTATGCTGGAGGAGCGCGCATCCTTCTCGCCGGACGCGCTGACGGGCATGGAGGCGAATTTGCGCTTTCCTGGGCCGGAGACGATGGAGACGCGCATTTTCGGCCGGCTCACCGCCTGGCAGAACTGGATCTTCCAGCGCCCGAACGCGGTCGGCGAGCAGGGTGCACTGAAGCGATACGGGAGCGGCGTGAAGCCCGAGTTCGACCGGGCGCGCATTTAAGGACAGAAGGAGGCGACCATGCCGGACGGCTACGTGCAAGTGGACTACGATGGGCTGATCCCGAACAACGTGGGCCTGAACGCGGACGCCCGCGTGCGCAAGGCGCTGGAGACCTGGCACCCCGGCTACATTGATTGGTGGAAGGACATGGGACCGGACGGGTTCCAGGAGAGCCTGGTCTATCTGCGGACCGCGGTCGGCGTGGACCCAACGGGCTGGGCCAAGTTCGACTACGTTCGGATGCCCGAATACAAGTGGGGCATCCTGCTTGCCCCGGCCGTCGAGGGGCGAACGATCCCGTTCGGGGCGCACAAGGGCGAGCCGGCATGGCAGGAAGTGCCGGGCGAGTATCGCGCCATGCTGCGCCGCCTGCTCGTGATCCAGGGCGACACGGAGCCGGCCTCGGTCGAGCAGCAGCGCCACCTCGGCAAGACCGCGCCGTCGCTCTACGACATGCGCAACCTGTTCCAGGTCAACGTCGAGGAGGGCCGGCACCTCTGGGCGATGGTCTATCTGCTGCAGAAGTATTTCGGCAAGGAAGGCCGCGAGGAAGCCGACGACCTGCTGCGCCGCCGCTCCGGCCACGAGGACACGCCGCGGATGCTCGGCGCCTTCAACGAGGTGACGCCGGACTGGCTGAGCTTCTTCATGTTCACCACCTTCACCGACCGCGACGGCAAGATGCAGCTCGCGGCCCTCGCTCAGTCGGGCTTCGACCCGCTCTCGCGGACGTGCCGGTTCATGCTGACCGAGGAGGCCCACCACATGTTCGTGGGCGAGTCAGGGGTGGCGCGCGTCATCGAGCGCACCTGCCAGGCCATGAAGGAGGCGGGCATCGAGGACCCCTCGGATGTCGAGGCCGTGCGCCGGCTGGGCGTGATCGACCTGCCGACGATCCAGAAGAAGGTGAACCTGCACTTCTCGCTGACGCTCGACCTGTTCGGCAACGAGATCAGCACGAACGCCGCCAACGCCTTCAACGCCGGGCTGAAGGGCCGCTACCGTGAGGACAAGCTGGCGGACGACCATCAATTGCTGAACGAGACCTACCCGGTGCTGCGCCTCAAGGACGGGGATATCGTCGAGGAAGCTGTGCCGGCGCTGTCGGCCCTGAACATGCGGTTGCGCGACGACTACGTGACGGACGCGAGCCACGGTGTCGGTCGTTGGAACAAGGTGATCGAGCGGGCAGGGGTGAAGTTCCAGCTTACCCTGCCGAACGTGGCCTTCAACCGCCACATCGGCGAGTTCTCCGGCATCAAGGCCGATGCCGAGGGCAAGCTGCTGACCGAGGAGCAATGGCGGGCGAGGTTGGACACGTTGCTGCCGTCCACGGACGACAACCTCTACGTCACCGGCCTGATGCAGCCCGTACAGGCGACCGGCGCGTTCGCACCCTGGATCGCGCCGCCCAAGACCGGGATAGACAACAAGGGCGGCGACTTCGAATACGTGAAGATCGAGGAGACTCCCTGACGCAGCAGGCGCTGTTCGCGCACCACCGGCGGATCGCCTGGTGGGACACGGACGCGGCGCGGATCGCCTACACCGCGCGCTTCCCGCAGTTCTGCATGGAGGCGATCGAGGCCTGGTTCATCGAGCGTCTCGGCACGGACTGGTACGCGCTGAACGAGTCGGGGCGCGGGACGCCGTTCGTCCATCTCAGCGTGGACTTCCGCTCCCCGCTCACGCCGCGCGACGAGTTGGCGACGACGGTGGCGCTGGCGCGGGCGGGGGGGTCGTCGTTGGAGTTCCGGCTGGCGGGCCGGGCGGGAGACGGGCGGCTGGCGTTCGAGGGTCGGTTCGTCTGCGTGTTCGTGGCGACGCGCGGCGACGCCGGGCACAAACCTATCCCGATCCCCGATGAGTTCCGTGCCGCCGTGGACCGCGAAGTGACGCTCGCGGTGGTGGGGAGCAGCTAGCGTGGGCCGCCGACAAGGCTGGCCAGCGCCTCGAAGCTCTCCTGCGGCGTGCGGCCGCTCGTGTTGAGCACCAGGTCGGCGCGGGCATAGAGCGGCTCGCGGCTGGCGAGGATGCCGCGGAGGTCGGCCATGGACTGCCGGTTGTCCTGCATGGGGCGGAGGTCGCCCTGGGCGATCACGCGCGCCATATGCTCCTCCGGCGCGGCGCGGACCCAGATCGTCAGGCAGTGGTCCAGCAGCAAGCGAAAGGTCGCCGGGTCGGCCACGATGCCGCCGCCTGCGGCAATGACGGCGCCGGCCGGGTCGGCGACGAGCTTCTCCAGCGCCGCGCGCTCAAGTCTGCGGAAGCCGGCTTGGCCATGCAGCTCGAAGATCTCCGAGAGCGCCATGCCGGATGCCTGCTCCACCTCGCGGTCCAATTCGTAGAAGGGGAGTTGCCCGCTCTCGGCGAGCATCCGGCCGAGCGTTGACTTGCCTGCGCCGCGCAGGCCGATCAGCGCCACGTGGTCCTGGCGCCGGGGCTGCGGGCCGCCGCCGAACCGCTCGGCCAGAAGTGCTGCGGCCTCGGCGAGCTGCGCCGCGGTGAGACGGCGCAGCACTCCCTCAGCTTCGGCCAGGACCGCTGGCTGCTCGGGCGGGTCGGCCAGCAGGTCCGTCTCCGCCATGCCCAGCGCCCAGGCGAGCGCGCGGAGCACGAGAAGGGAAACGTTCCCGTTGCCGCCCTCAAGCTGCGCGATGTAGCGCTCCGACACGCCGGACTGCGCGGCGAGGCTGCGCCGGGTCATGCCGCGGCGGATGCGCGCGAGGTGGACGCGCTCGCCGACCGTACGGAGGAACCCAGCGTCGGCTCCCGGACCGCCGCGGTCGCTCAATCGGGCTGGCCGATGCGCGTCATGGTCCGCAGGATGCCATCATGGCGGCAGGAAACATAGGTGCGGTCATGCGCCGCAGTGCGGCTATGGCCCGGCTTCGGCCATCGTTGGAGTGCCCAACCGAACGATAATGGAACAAGCGAATTGTTGTTGACACCTCGCTGAGCCGATCCTACGAATTTAGAATTCCAAGGCCCAACGAGTAAACTGCCCAGAGAGGCAGGGCATGACAAGACCGTAGGAGGCAAGTCCATGCCAATACCAAGTATTGGGCATTCATGGCGTTTCGTGCGTGTGTTGGCCTGTTTGTCAGGATTCGGCTGGACCCGGCCTGTGGGCGACCATGGCGGTCACGCATGAACCTGGTCAGTTTTCTTCGCAGGGCAGGATCATTCCAGGCCGCGGTAACACCGCTGTTGCCGCGGATGACGCGGCGCATGGCGGTGATGGGAGCTGCTCTGGGCTTGATCGGGACGCGGGGCGGCGCGATGCCTGCCGAAGCCCAGACGGTATCTGCGCCAGAGCGGATGCTGCGACCGAGGAAAGGCGACAAGCTGGTTTTCGCCAGCGGGCCGAACATGGGCAAGACCGTCGGACCCGAGGATCTCGCCGAAGGCGGGCCGCAGGTACTGGTCTGGGGGGCTGACCCTGTGACAGGCGTCGTCCGCGACGGATCGCGCCTCAACCAGGCACTCGTGGTCCGGCTACCGGCGGACAGCCTGAACGAGGTCAGCCGGAAGCGGTCCGCGAGCGGTGTCGTCGCTTACTCCGCGATATGCTCCCACGCACAATGTCCGGTCACGGAATGGCGCAAGGATCTCGGGCGCCTCCATTGCCCGTGCCACAACTCCGAATACGACCCTCGGGAGAACGCGAAAGTCGTCAATGGGCCCGCTATGCGACAGCTCGCGTCCCTGCCGTTGGCCCTGGAAGACGGCGTCCTGGTGGTCGCCGAGCCATTCATCGGCAAGGTTGGTGCTCAAGCCTGACGAGACCGTGCCGCCGCGGCTGGCGCGGCGCTCGGCGGGAACCATGGGGAGGACATGATGCCGAAGCAGAGAACGAAGCGCGGCTGGCACTATGGGGCGGCGCTGGCGGTGCTGGCGGTGCCAAGCTTGGCGCAGGCGCAGGTCAAGGACTACAGCCCGGTCACGCAGGAGCGCCTGAGCAACCCCGAGCCGCAGAACTGGCTCATGTATCGGCGGACCTATGACGGCCAGGGCTTCAGCCCGCTCGACCAGATCACTGCCGACAACGTCAAGGACCTGGTTCCGGTCTGGACCTTCTCGACTGGTTTGATCGAGGGGCACCAGGCACCGCCGATCGTCAACAACGGCGTCATGTTCGTCTCTACGCCGCAGGCACAGGTGATCGCTCTCGACGCGAAGACCGGCGACCTGCTGTGGCGCTACAAGCGCCAACTGCCGGAGGACCTGACCCAGCTTCACCCGACCAACCGCGGCGTGGCGCTCCTGGGTGACAAGCTCTACGTCGCGACGGTGGACGACTTCCTCGTTGCGCTGGATGCGAAGACCGGCAAGGAGCTGTGGGCCAAGTCGGTCGAGGACTACCGCAAGGGCTACTACATGACCCTGGCGCCGCTCGTCGCCGAAGGCAAGGTGATGATCGGCAGCTCGGGCGGCGAGTTCGGGGTGCGCGGCTTCGTCGCCGCCTACGACGCGCAGACCGGCAACGAGGTCTGGCGCACCTACACCATCCCCGGTCCCGGCGAGCCGGGCCACGACACCTGGCCCGGTGACACGTGGAAGACCGGTGGCGGCTCGATCTGGATCACGGGCACCTACGACCCAGACACGAAGACGGCCTACTGGGGTACCGGCAACGCCGCACCCTGGATGGGTGATGCCCGCTCCGGCGACAACCTCAACACCAGCTCGGTCCTCGCCATCAACGTGGACACCGGCAAGATCAGCGGGGCGCACCAGTATCACTGGAACGACGCCTGGGACTGGGACGAGGTGGACGCGCCGTTGCTGATCGACATCGAGCGGGACGGCCGCACGATCAAGAGCCTCGTGCATCCTGGGCGTGACGGCTATCTGTGGACGCTGGAGCGCAAGCCGAACGGGATCTCGTTCGTGGCCGGCGTGCCGTTCGTCCGCCAGGACGTGTTCACCTCCATAGACCCGGAGAGCGGGCGACCGACCTACGACGAGGGCAAGAAGCCGCACCTGGACGCGCACGTCTCGTTCTGCCCGTCGCTGTGGGGTGGCAAGGACTGGCCCCCGCCCGCCTACAGCCAGCAGACCAAACTTCTCTACGTTCCCGCCAACGAGAACCTCTGTGGCAACTTGACCGGCCACAAGATGGACTACGTTCCGGGTCAGCTCTATCTGGGCGCTGGGCTGGAGGACATCGGGATGACACTTCACCCGGATTCCGACCACATCGGCGAGCTACAGGCCTGGAATCTCAGGTACTGGCAAGAAAGTTTGGGCGCACAACTTTGAGCATTCCCAGCTCTGGGGACCGGTGCTGGCAACGGCAGGCGACCTGGTGTTCATGGGCGGTACCAACGACCGTATGTTCCGCGCCTTCGACGCCAAGACGGGGAAGACGCTGTGGGAGCAGAAGACCAACTCCGGCGTGACTGGCGTGCCGGTGTCCTTCGAGGTGGACGGGGTGCAATACATCGCCGTGCAGTCCGGCTGGGGCGTGGACGCGCAGCGGATGCAGGACAGCCTTGTCAAGATCGATCCGGCCACCTATCACTCGGACGTGCCGCAGGGCGGTGTCGTCTGGGTGTTTGCGCTGAGGAAGCAGTGAACCGGGCCGGCAGCAGCCCGGCAGGAGGAAGCCCATGAGGCATCGCGCAGCGGTGGCTGTGCTGGGTGCGGTCGGTCTCGCCTGCGCCGGGCAGCTCCTGGCGCAGACGGCCCAGGACCCGGGGAAGCCCGGACCAACCGATCCGACTGGACGCACAGCGCCGCCGGGCACGCCCGTCGCGCCTGCGCCGCCGCCGGACGCCACCACCGCCGGCTCGTCGGCTCCCGGCATCCCGGTTCCGCCGCAGCACGCTACAGGCGGCAGTCCGGGTCCCGGCCCGAGCGGCACGCCGGGCTCAACCCTGCCCGCGCCGGATGCGTCCACCCAGCAGGCGCCACCGGCGCGCTAGCCTATGCGCCTCGCCACCATGACGGTCTCGGGCCGAGCAGGAAGCACGAGGATGGGCAAGGTCTCGATAGCGCGCGCGCTCGCGGCCGCCGCCGTTGCTGCCGCCGCGAGCGCCTGGCCCGCGGCGGCGCAGGTGGCGGAGCCGGAAGGCGCCGCGCCGTGCAGCGTCGTGCAAGGCGCGCTGCAGCGCATGGGCGCGGCGGCGCGCTACCGTTGGAAGATGTCGGCGACGACACCTGCTCGCCGACGGCCGTTCGAGCGGGAGCAGGTCGTGCTCGACGACATCGTCTATCTGACGCCGGACGAAGGGCGATGGATGAAGGAGCGCATCACGGCCGCCGAGCGCGTCGCGCGCATGGCGGACGAGCTCGCGCGCAACCCGATCAGCGACTGCCGCCTGGCAGGAAAGGACACGCTGGGCGGCGCCGCGATGCTGACCTACACCTACCGACAGGGCGCCGGGGCCGCCGATGCGAAGCGCATCTGGATCGGCGTGGCGGACGGACTGCCGCATTTCTTCACGTCAGCCGAAGGGACAGTATCCGTGACGATGCGGGTGGAGTATGATCACGTCGAGGCTCCGCTGCCCTGAACCCCGCTTAGGTCAATGCTGAAAAAACACAGGAGGACGTCGCCATGGTGAAGCTGAAGGTCAACGGACAGGACCAGAGCTGGGACGGCGATCCGTCGTTGCCCCTGCTGTGGTTCCTGCGCGATGAGGCCGGGCTGACCGGCACTAAATTCGGCTGCGGCCAGGCGCTCTGCGGTTCCTGCACCGTGCACGTCGGCGGCCAGGCGACGCGGTCCTGCATCACGGCGATGTCCGATGTGGACGGCCAGGAGGTCGTGACCATCGAGGGCCTCGACCCGCACGGCGATCATCCCGTCCAGAAGGCGTGGCGGGAGTTGAGCGTGCCGCAATGCGGCTACTGCCAGGCCGGCCAGATCATGAACGCGGCGGCGCTCCTCGCGCAGTCGCCGCACCCAACCGACCAAGAGATACGCGAGCAGATGGCCGGCAACATCTGCCGCTGCGGCTGCTACCAGCGCATCGAGGCCGCGATCCGCACTGCTGCGACGGGGACCTGAGCCATGACCCATATCGAGCATCCGATCCAGCCAGGGTTCGAGCCAAGGATCGAGAACGTCAGCCGGCGCCGTCTGCTCCAGGGCATCGCCGCAGCCGGAGGCCTCGTGCTCGCGGCGCCGCTGCTGCCCCGCCAGGCACGCGCGGCCTTCCCGCTCAACTACTCCACCGGCGCGGGTGCGATGCCGCACGGCACGGTGAACGATCCGCGCGTGTTCGTCTCGATAGCGCCCGATGGCATCGTGACCATCGTGGCGTCCCGCTCCGAGATGGGCACCGGCATCCGCACGAGCCTGCCCATGGTCGTCGCCGACGAGATGGGCGCCGACTGGGCGCGCGTGAAGGTCGTGCAGGCGCCGGGCGATGAGGTGAAATACGGCAACCAGGACACCGACGGGTCGCGCAGCACGCGCCACTTCCTCATCCCGATGCGCCAGGTCGGCGCGGCCGCGCGCATGATGCTTGAGGCGGCCGCGGCACAGCATTGGAACGTCGCCGCCGACCAGGTGAAGGCGGGTGTCCACGAGGTGACCAACACCGCGACGGGGGAGAAACTCGGCTACGGCGACCTTGCCACCGCGGCGGCTGCCTTGCCGGTGCCGGCGACCGACACGCTGAAGCTCAAGGACCCGAGCGAGTTCCGCTACATCGCCAAGGGCAACGTCGCCATCGTGGACCTGCGCGCCATCACGACGGGCACGGCGACCTACGGCGGCGACGTGCGCCTGCCGGGGATGAAGTATGCGGTGATCGCCCGCCCGCCCGTGGTGGGCGGCAAGCTGGTCTCGTTCGACCCGAAGGACGCGCTGGCGGTGCCGGGCGTGGAGCAGGTCGTCGAGGTGAAGGGCTGGCCGTGGCCGTCGAAGTTCCAGCCGCTCGGCGGCGTCGCGGTGATCGCGCGCAACACGGGGGCGGCGATCAAGGGACGCAACGCGCTGAAGCTGGTCTGGGATGACGGCGCCAACGGCAAGTATGACTCCGACGCCTACCGCGCCGAGCTGGAGAAGGCCGTGCGCGGGCCTGGCGAGGTCATCCGCAACGATGGCGACGCTGATGCCGCGCTGAACGTCGCGGACAAGGTAATCGTCGGCGAGTATTACCTGCCGCATCTTGCCCATGCCAGCATGGAGCCGCCGGTCGCGACGGCGCATGTGGCGGACGGAAAGGCCGAGGTCTGGGCGCCCGTGCAGAGCCCGGGCGGCACCCACGAGGACGTGGCGAAGACGCTCGGCATCCCGATGGAGAACGTGACGGTGAACGTCACGCTGCTCGGCGGCGCGTTCGGGCGCAAGTCGAAGTGCGACTTCGTGCTGGAAGCGGCGCTGCTCTCCCAGAAGCTCGGCGCGCCGGTGCGCGTGCAGTGGACGCGGGAGGACGATGTCCGGCACGACTTCTACCATACCGTCTCGGCGGAGCGGATCGAGGCTGGTCTCGACAAGTCGGGCAAGGTGATCGCCTGGCGGCACCGAAGTGCTGCACCCTCCATCTTCTCCACGTTCAAGCCGGGTGCCGTGCACGAGGCGCCGCTCGAGTACAGCATGGGCTTCGTGGATGTGCCGTTCGACATCCCCAACATCCGCTGCGAGAACCCGGAAGCCGCGGCGCATACGCGCATCGGCTGGTTCCGCTCCGTGTCCAACATCCCGCACGCCTTCGCGGTGCAGTCCATGGTGGCGGAGATCGCGTTTGCCACGGGGCGTGACCCGAAGGAGATGCTGCTGGAGCTGATCGGCCCGGCGCGGATCGTGGACCTCAGCAAGTCGGTCAAGGACCTCTGGGACTACGGCGAGCCTATCAGCAGCTATCCGATAGACGCGGGGCGGTTGCGCAACGTCGTGGAACTGGTGGCGGACAAGGGCGGCTGGGGTCGCCAGGTGCCCAAGGGGCACGGCCTGGGCATCGCGGCGCACCGCAGCTTCGTCAGCTACATCGCGACCATCGTCGAGGTCGCCGTGGACGACAAGGGCAACATCACGGTGCCGCGTGTGGACACCGCGATAGATTGCGGGACCTACGTCAACCCCGAGCGTATCCGGTCGCAGATCGAGGGGGCCGCGATCATGGGGCTGAGCCTCGCCAAGCACGGTGCGATTACGTTCAAGAATGGGCGGGTGCAGCAGGGCAATTTCGACGACTTCCCGGTCGCCCGCATTGACGAGTCCCCGCTGGTCACGAACGTCTATATCATGCCGCCGGGTGCGGAGACGCCGCCCAGCGGGGCGGGCGAGCCAGGCCTACCGACGTTCGCGCCCGCGCTGCTCAACGCGATCTTCGCCGCCACCGGCAAGCGCCTTCGGCAAATGCCGATCGGCAATCAGTTGGCGACGTGAGGGAGGTTCAAGCCATGCGGACGATGCTTCTCACCGCTTCGGCGTCCATGCTCCTGGCGACGGGTGCCTGGGGCTGTCAATGGAACACGGCCCAGGATGCCGGGTCAGGGTCTCGGATGCGGATGGCGCAGGCCACGGACTCAGCTCGCCCGGCGCGCGGGCCTCAGTCCCAGGAATCCGTGTCCGATACGGCGGCACCCGCCGCCACGACGACCAACACGACGGCCGCTACCGACCAGAGCCCGAAAGTCAAGCAGATGAACCAGGAGGCGGCCGGGAAGGTCGAGAAGGAAGGCAAGTAGCGGGCAACTCGCCCGCGTAAGGCTTGTCCTGCGGAGTAACATGCACCGCCGCTGTTCTCAGCGGCGGTGCATCAAAGGGGAGCTATGTCCGAGCCGCTTTACCTGGATGACCTTGCGGTCGGCCAGCGGTTCCATGCCGGTCCTGCGGAGGTGACGGCAGCGGAGATCGTCGCCTACGCCCGCGCCTTCGATCCGCAGCCGTTCCATCTGGATGAGGAAGCGGCGAAGAAGACGTTCTTCGGCGGCCTCGCCGCGAGCGGATGGCATACGGCGTCGCTCACCATGCGGATGATCGTCGAGGCAATGCCCATGGGCTGGGGCGTGATCGGCACGGGTGGCGAGATCAACTGGCCGCGCCCGACGCGGCCGGGCGACCGGTTGCGCGTGGAGTGCGAGGTCCTGGAGGTCACGCCGTCCCGCTCACGGCCGGAGCGGGGGATGGCGACGGTGCGGACGACGACGTTGAACCAGCATGACGAGCCTGTGCAGGTATTCGTGACCAAGATCGTCGTGCCGCGGCGGGGCTGAAAGACAGGGTGGACGGCAGTGATCGTCTGCGGGAGAACCCGGCAGCACAACTGAGGCAGGACGCCGATGGCCGCTTCTATCTGGGAGATCGTGTCCAACCATCGCGGCACGCGCGCAGTCGGCGCGCCAGGCCGCCCATGGCTCGACGGGCCGGGGCTGAGTGCCCTCGTGGACGAGGTCGTGGTCAGCCTGAATGGAGTCGGCATCAGCCGCGGCGACCGCGTCGGCATTGTGCTCCCGAACGGGCCTGACGCGGCGACGAGTTTTGTGAGTGTCGCCTGCGCGTGCACTGCGGCACCATTGAATCCTGCCTACAAGGCCGAGGAGTTCGAGTTCTACCTCTCCGACCTCAAGCCCCGCGCCGTCATCGCCCGGCACAGTGAGGCCAGTCCCGTGCGCGAGGTCGCGGCGAACCTTGGCATCCCGGTGATCGAGCTTGTGCCGGACGACGAGGGTGCTGCTGGCCGCTTCCGTCTCGACACGGCGGCCATGCCGCGGTCCGAGGCGGCCCGGCCCGGCCGCGCGGGGGCGGAGGACGTGGCGCTGGTACTGCACACCTCCGGCACCACGGCACGGCCGAAGATCGTGCCGCTGACCAATGCCAACCTCGCCGCCTCGGCGGACCACATCGCGGCGACACTTGATCTCACGCCGGGCGATGTGTGCCTGAACATCATGCCTTTGTTCCACATCCACGGCCTGATCGCGGCAACCCTGTCGTCGCTCTCGGCGGGAGCGGCGGTGTGCTGCACGCCGGGCTTCAACGCCTTCAAGTTCGCCGAGTGGCTCGAAGCGGTGCGGCCGACCTGGTACACCGCCGTACCGACGATGCATCAGGCGATCCTGATGCGCGCCAGCAAGCACCGCGAGCAGATGCGCGACGTGGGGCTACGCTTCGTTCGCTCGTCCTCTGCCTCACTGCCGCCCCAAGTCATGACTGAGCTGGAAGAGGTGTTCGGCGCACCCGTGATCGAGGCTTATGGCATGACGGAAGCGTCCCACCAGATGGCGTCGAACCCGCTGCCGCCTCGCGCGCGCAAGCCGGGATCGGTTGGGCTGGCAGCCGGGCCGGAGATCGCGGTCATGGACGACGCCGGCGCGATCCTGGCGCCGGGCGCGGTCGGCGAGGTAGTGATCCGCGGCCCGAACGTGACGCTCGGTTACGACAACAACCCGGCGGCGAACGAGAAGGCATTCACTCATGGCTGGTTCCGCACCGGCGACCAAGGCCTGCTCGACGCGGAGGGCTACCTCGTGCTTACCGGCCGACTCAAGGAACTCATCAACCGCGGCGGCGAGAAGGTCAGCCCCATCGAGGTGGACGTGGCGTTGCTCGATCACCCGGCCGTGGCGGAGGCCTGCACCTTCTCCATCCCGCACGAGATGCTCGGCGAGGAGGTCGGCGCCGTCGTTGTGCCGCGCGAGGGTGCGACGTTGACGGAGCAGGAGGTGCGCGATTTCGCCGCTGGCAAGCTCGCCGCGTTCAAAGTGCCGCGCCGCGTGATCGTGCGCGCCGACATTCCGAAGGGGCCGACCGGCAAGGTGCAGCGCATCGGCCTTGCCCAGCGTCTCGGCCTGGCAGGCTAACGTGCCGAGCGTCTGCGTTTTCGGCGCGGGCGCAATCGGCGGCTTGCTGGCCGCGAAGCTGGAAGCGGCCGGCACGCCCGTTTCGGTCGTGGCGCGCGGGCCGCACCTCGCCGCGATGACGGCGAACGGTCTTGCCCTGGAGAGCGGCGGCGAGCGCATCGTGGCGCAGCCGCGCGTCGTCTCCGATCCGGCGGAACTGGGGCCGCAGGACTACCTGGTGCTCACGCTGAAGGCGCACTCCCTGGAAGCGGCGCTGCCGCAACTCCGGCTGCTCGTAGGGTCGCACACCACGGTGGTTGCCGCAGTCAACGGCATCCCCTGGTGGTATTGCTACGGGCTGCCGGAACCGTTCCGCAACCGGCGTGTCGCGGCGGTGGACCTGCACGGGGCGCTATGGGATGCCTTGCCGCCCGCGCAAACGCTCGCCTGCATCATCTATCCCGCCGCCGAGATCGCCTCGCCCGGCGTCATCGTCCACACCTACGGCGACCGCTTCAGCCTGGGCGAGCCGGACGGCAGCCGAAGCGAGCGCGCCGCGGCGCTGTCGCAGATGCTCATCGCCGCTGGGTTGAAGGCGCCGGTCCGGCCGCGGATACGCGACGAGATGTGGGTGAAGCTCTGGGGCAACATGGCCTTCAACCCGATCAGCGCGCTCACCACGGCGACGCTGGATGCGATCACCAACGATGAGGGCACGCGGGCGGTGGCGCGGGCGATGATGCTGGAAGGGCAGGCGGTCGGCGAGGCGCTCGGAGTCCGGTTCGCGATAAACGTGGACAAGCGGATCGAGGGCGCGGCGGAGGTCGGGCGCCACAAGACCTCGATGCTGCAGGACCTGGAACTCGGCCGCCCGCTGGAGATCGAGGCGCTGCTGGGGGCGGTCGTGGAGATGGCGGGATGGGTCGGGGTGGACGCGCCGATCAGCCGGGCGGTGCTGGCGCTGGTGCGGCAGCGGGCGGCGATGCGAGGCTAACCGGCCGCAACGATGCGGTGCCGCGTCACTCGCCCGCTTCGCGCAGGTCAAGGCGGCGCTCGATCAGCTTGACGCGCACGTCAATGGTGTTGATGCGCTCGTTCCAAGACGCCCGTGCTCGCGACCCAACTGCCCACGGCCGTCTCGATGGTGGCGAGGCGCACGTTCATCTGATGCAGCTCCAGCTCGGCGCGGTCGAGCCGCAGCTCCATGCGCTCCAGCCAATGGTCAATGCGATCCAGCCGCAGCTCGAACCGATCCATGCGTTCGCCGAGCTGGCCGACGCGCTCGCTGAGCTGGCCGATAGCCTTCAAGAGCATGTTGGTCGCGTCGTCGCTCATCGTGCTCCTCTAGGACCATATATCATCAGGCGGGAAGAGATTGCACCCCGCCGTTGCACGCGGCGAGACCGCCCCCCATAGTCCCACCCACCCCGCAACCCGGAGGCATCCCAAGGTGAAGCCCGCCAACCAACTCCTGTCCGCCACGGGCACCACCATCTTCACCATCATGTCCGCGCTCGCGACCGAGCATGGGGCGATCAACCTCGGCCAGGGCTTCCCGGACACCGACGGCCCGGCGGACATCATCGAGGCCGCCGCCGCGGCGCTCCGGGACGGGCGGAACCAGTATCCGCCCATGACGGGCGTGCCCGAGCTTCGCGAGGCCGTCGCCGCCGCCAACCAGCGCTTCTACGGCATCCAAGTTGACCCGGCCCGCGAGGTCGTCGTCACCTCCGGCGCGACCGAGGCGATCACCGCCTGCCTCATGGCCATGCTCGACCCCGGTGACGAGTGCGTGCTGATCGAGCCGCTCTACGACACCTATCTCCCCGTCGTGCGGATGCTGGGCGCCACGCCGCGGCTCGTGCGCTTGCAGCCGCCACGCTGGGAGCTGCCGCGCGCGGAACTCGCAGCCGCGTTCGGGCCGAAGACCAAGGCATTGCTCCTGAACACGCCCATGAACCCCACCGGCAAGGTGTTCACCGCTGCCGAGCTCGCCTTCATCGCGGACCTCCTGCAGAAGCACGATGCCTACGCCGTGTGCGACGAGGTCTATGAGCACCTCACCTATGACGGCTGGCGGCACATCCCCCTGATGACGCTCCCCGGCCTGGGCAGCGGACCATGCGCGTCGGCAGCGCGGGCAAGACGTTCTCGCTCACGGGCTGGAAAGTGGGCTACGTGACGGCGCCCGCGCCGCTCGCGGCCGTGGTCGCGAAAGCGCACCAGAACCTCACTTTCACGACCGCGCCGAACCTGCAACGGGCGGTCGCGGTCGGGCTCGCGAAGAGCGATGCCTACTTTGCCGGGCTGGCCGCCGATCTCGCGCAGAAGCGGGACCGGCTCTCGGAGGGGCTGCGCCGGGCGGGGATGGGCGTGCTGCCCGCCATGGGCAGCTACTTCGTGACGGCAGACTTCGCGCCGCTGGGTTTCGCGGGCGACGACGCGGCGTTCTGCCGCCACATCACGGAGAAGGCGGGCGTGGCCGCGATCCCGGTCTCGGCGTTCTACGAAGGCGACGCGCCGCGGCACTACGCGCGGTTCGCGTTCTGCAAGCGGACGGCGGTGCTGGATGAGGCGTGCGCGAGACTCGCCCGGCACTTCGAGCCGGCGACGACATTGACGCGGACGGGCTAGGCGCCGTAAGACGCCCGCCTGCTGCGGCGGACGTAGCTCAGTTGGTAGAGCGCCAGGTTGTGGTCTTGGATGTCGCGGGTTCGAGACCCGTCGTTCGCCCCAGTTCTTTCTCAAACATAGCCGCTCTCGTGCTCGCGGGCGGGCAGGCCACGCGCATGGGCGGGGGCGATAAGCCGCTGCGCCTGCTCGCGGGGCGCCCCATGCTGGATTGGGTGCTGGACGGGTTGCGGCCTCATCACCGCTCCATCGCCCTGAGCGCGAACGGCGACCCGGCGCGCTTCGCCCGCTGGGGACTGCCCGTGCTGCCGGACGGCATGTTCGCGGGGGAAGGGCCGCTCGCGGGCGTGCTCGCGGGCCTGCGCTGGGCGGAGGCGGAAGGGGCGGAGGCGCTGCTGGTGGTGCCGGGCGACGCACCCTTCCTGCCCGATGGCCTCGCCGCCCGGCTCTCTCCAGGGCCCGCCTACGCCGTGACCGGCGGGCAGGCGCACCCGCTCCCGGCGCTGCTGCCGACGGGCGCCGCGGATGCCCTGGCGAAGTGGCTCGATGCCGGACGACCGCGGCGGGTGCGGGCGTTCCTGGACACGCTCGGGGCACGGGCCGTCGAGTTCGGCCCGGAGGACGCAAAGCTGTTCCTCAACGTGAACTCGCCCGCGGAGTTGGCGGCGGCTGAGGGGCATCTTCTCAGCGGATCGGCTCGATGAGCACCTTCTGAGCCGCCAGGGAAACCCAGACGCGGTGATGCGCGAGATAATCCGCGCCGAGCAGCGCGCCCGCCACCTGGACCTGCACCGCGCTCACCGGCAACGTGATGTTGCGGAAGCGCTCCGGGCCGATGGCGACCTCCGCGAAGCGGTGCCAGCGAAACCCGAGCCGGCGCATGTCCACGCCTAGCCCGATGCCGCCGGGATCCTTCGCGAGCGCCGCGTCGGTGACGCCGAGGCGCTCGGCGGCTGCGGCGGTGACGATGGTCGCGACGGCGCCGCTATCCAAGTAAGCGAACAGACCGGTCTCATCCACCTTGATCGGGACCAGCACCCGGCCGCGCCGCGTGCGGATGAGCGGCAGCGCGAAGTGCCGCCCTTGCAGCGGGTCGAAGCGCTCGCCGCAGCCCTGGACCCGCCAGAGCGCGAGGCGGCGATGGGGGACATCGAGGTCCACGTCGAAATCGGCGAGCCAGTCGGTGCCGAGCAGCCCGGCCACGCCGGAGTTCTCGCTGGACGGCACCGGGCCGACGGCGACGCTCTGGTCGGTGAGCGCGATGGCGCCCACCTCGAAGCGGCGCACGTCGGCGTTGGCGCTGACCATGGTGCCGCCCGTGCCGTGGATGATGGTGGTCCGCCGCGGGTTGCGCGCGAGGCCGAGCCGATCCGCCGCCTCGGGCGTGACCATGCTGCCTTCGGACCCGGTGTCCACCAGGAACTCCAGGGGTTTTCCATTGAGCTGCACAGGCACGACGAGCTGACCATGGACGAGCCGCGCGGGCAATTCCGCGACCTTCTCGGCGCGGCAGCCCTGCGTCATGGCGATGGGGCCGGCGCACCCCGCCAACCCGAGGGCAGCCAGTGCCGCGGCGGCAAGCAGCGTAGCGACTCCGGGCCTTGTGCGTGTCATGGGCGCGAGGTTGCCCGCGCCGCCACCCGGCGACAAGGTGCGGGTCGTGACCCATTCCTTCCTCTACGCGCTCATCGCCCTCCTCGTGATCCTCGACCCGGCAGGAACGGCCGTGCTGTTCGCGGCCATGACGCCGCAGGACGGCTATGCCGAGCGGGCGGAGCAGGCGCGGCGCGCGTGCCTGATCGCGTTCGTCGTGCTCGCGCTGTTCGGGATCGCGGGCGAGGGATTGCTGCGGGCGCTAGGGATCGGGCTGCCGGCGATGCGTGTCGCGGGCGGGGTGCTCCTATTCCTCACGGCGGCGGACATGGTGCGGGCGCGCAGCGGGGCGCGGGTGGACGCGCGCGAGCAGCAGGCCGCGGCGGCGACGCCGGACGACATCAGCGTGTTCCCGCTCGCGATCCCGCTGCTCGCCGGGCCGGGCGCGATCACGACGATGGTGCTGCTGCGGGCGCGCGCGGGTGGCGAATGGGCGCAGGTCGGGGTGGTGCTGGCGGCGCTGGCCGTGGCGCTCCTGGTTACGCTCGTGGCGCTCCTCGGGGCGCGTCGGGTGGCGGGGCTGCTGGGCGAGACGGGAGCGAGCGTGGCCGGCCGGGTACTGGGCGTGCTGCTCGCGGCCCTGGCTGCGCAGTTCGCGCTGGAGGGGGTGCGGGAGGCGCTGCGATAGGAGCGGGCGCCTGCTTGCGGGGCATCCGCCGGACCACCATGTCCCGTCCATCGCCTGCCACGGTCCTTGGCCGCGGGTGATTGAGAGAGGTCAGTGCTCCCGCCAGCGCATCGCGTGAGGAGCCTCTGTGCCCCATTCCAGCATCCAGCCTACCGCCGTTCGCAATCGCCTGTTGACGGCCCTGCCGTCCGATGTGTTGGCTCAGCTCCTGCCCAAGCTGCACTCCGCGCCGTTGGTCCT
This sequence comes from uncultured Alphaproteobacteria bacterium, assembly GCA_963790535.1. Taxonomy (GTDB): domain Bacteria; phylum Pseudomonadota; class Alphaproteobacteria; order Acetobacterales; family Acetobacteraceae; genus CAWKEH01. Next base: position 23,546 of record CAWBOZ010000013.1, read on the forward strand.
GCACGAGATCCTGCACGCCGCCGAGTCGAAGAATCGAGGCCATCTATTTTCCCGAGACCGGCTTCGTGTCGATGGTCGCGGACCTGGAGGACGGATCACGGGCCGAGGTGGGCGTGGTTGGCGTCGAGGGTATGATCGGCATAGCCCTCGTCTCTGGGGTCGAGACCGCGCTCACCGAGGCCATGGTCCAGACGCCCGGCACCGCCCTGCGCATGGAAGCCGGCGCGTTCCGGCGGGAGCTGGACGCGACCCCCGCCCTGCGGATGCTCCTTCTTCGCTTCAACGAGGCCCTGTACACCCAGGCCGCGGTGACGGCAGCGTGCAACGGGCATCATGACCTTGAGCAGCGCCTGTCACGCTGGCTGCTGATGGCGCACGACCGCACGGATGGGGACAACCTGTCGCTGACGCAAGAGTTCCTGGCGATGATGCTCTGTGTCCACCGTCCCAGCGTCACCGTGACCGCGAGGATCCTGCAGAGGGCGAACCTAATCAACTATGGCGCCGGGATCATCACCGTGCTGGACCGGCCCGGCCTCGAAGCCGCGTCCTGCGAGTGCTACGGAATGGTCCGGCGGCAGTATAAGCGTCTGCTCGGTTAATTTTTGCTATGGGATGTATGGAAGCTGACTGCAAGCCAGGTGCGGCGCTCCTATGATCAATCCATGACACGCGGCGTCTCACTTAGCGGGATTGCGGTCGTCTTCGGCGAGCAGTCGCTGCACCACGGCCACCAGCTCGGACGGGGCGAACGGCTTCGCGACCAGGGCCTCCTTCGTCCCGAAGGGCCTCAAGTCGTTGAGCACGCCGGGCCGGCCCGTCATGTAGATGATGGGGATGCCCGGATACCGGGAGCGCATCAGGCGCGCGAACTCAATCCCGTCCAACGTGCCGGGCATGTGGATGTCCGTCACGAGCAGGCCGAAGCGGGCTGGTGCTTCGGCGATCAGGGCAGCGGCCTGGTCGCCGTTCTCGGCCTCATACACCTCGAACCCACTTTCTGTCAGTTCCTCGGCGACGATGAGACGGATGAGAAGCTCGTCCTCGACGAGAAGAATGGGCATCGTTCGACCTACCTGGACACGGACTATAGGGCGCTGCCCGTTAGTGAGGAGACATCCGCCATAAATCACTACGCACCGTGGCGCCATGCGGGTTTGCCACGACAGCCACAATCAACCACGAAGCGGACACAAAAACGTGACTGAGCGAGGCCGGTCAGGGAGACAAACCTCGATGGAGAGCGACTTGGAACGTAACAATCCGAATGGGGAGGCGTTCCCGATGCCAGTCAACTTGGAGCACGATAGCCTGAATGCGAGGAGCATTTCCGAGGCTTTTCATACCGCTCCGCAGCATGATCCTCCGACGGATTTTTCCGTGATGGCGGCCGGTACGGCGCACGAGCTCAACAACCTGCTGACGATCGTGCTCGGCAGCCTGGAGCAGATTTGCCGCCAGCCTCTCGACGAGCGTGGCCAGCAGCAGCTTGAACGGGCGCAATGGGGCGCGCGTCAGGCCGGACGGCTCAGCCGGCAGGTGCTCTCCTCGGCCCGTCGCGAGAGCGATGGCGCTCCGCTGGTGGACCTGAACGAGGCCGTCGGCGCGTTCGCGCGGACGATGGGCCGAGGTGCAATGGGCCAGGGTGCCGGAGATGGGACCAAGCTCGTGGTGGAGACGGCACCCGGCCCGTTGCCGGCGCGGCTTGATCCTGGGCAGCTCGAACTCGCGCTGCTCAACCTCGTGCGGAACGCAGCCGACGCAATGCCGGGCGGCGACCCGGTCGTCATCCGCACGGCCCGGCACCGGGCGGACGGCCTTGGCAAGCCTGCCGTCGAGCTGTCCGTATCGGACACCGGCATGGGCATGGCGCCCGAGACCCTCCAGCGCGCGACCACTGCGTTCTTCACCACCAAGGGGCGGGGCCGCGGCACCGGGCTAGGCTTGTCGATGGTGCAGCGCTTCGCGGAGGAGTCCGGCGGCAAGGTCGAGATCGAGACGGCCCTGGGCCATGGGACCACCGTACGGCTTATCCTTCCCCGGCCGGAAGGATGAGCCGGACACCAGTGGATCAAGCCCCGGCCATGACGGAGGGGAATGGGTTTCGAGCCAGCAGTGTCGGCACAGGAACGTCCTGCTCGCCATGGCCAGACTTATTCCGGCCATGGCGCTGAGAGAGCAGGATTGAGACGGGTTTGATGCCGTTCGGGTTACTATGGCATCAGCACGTGATCAACGACCTGGATCACGCCGTTGGACTGCCGCACGTCGGCGACGGTGATGTCGGCGATATTGCCCTTCTCGTCCTCGACTGTGATATTGCTAGTGCCATTCATCATCAGCCGTAGTGTGCCGCCCTCAACCGTCTTGAGCGTGGCGACGCCGTTGCCCTGCAGGATGGCCGCGCGGATCTTCATTGTGTCCCAGTCGCCCGGCACGACGTGATAGGTCAGGATCTTGGTCAGGGTGGCCTTGTTCTCGGGCTTGAGCAGGGTTTGCACCGTGCCAGCCGGGAGATCGCTGAAAGCTTCGTTCGTCGGCGCGAAGACGGTGAACGGGCCTGCGCCGTTGAGGGTATTCACCAACCCGGCGGCCTTCACGGCCGCGACCAGCGTGGTGTGGTCGCTGGAGTTCACCGCGTTGCCGACGATCGTCTTCGACGGATACATGGCTTGTCCGCCGACGCGGACGGTGCCCTCCGACTGCATCTGTGCGAACGCGGTACCGGCGAGCAGCGTGAACGAGGCGGCGAGGAGTGCGTGCTTCTTCATGGGTTCCTCCGAACAGGCGGCCAAGAGTGGCCACACCTCCTGTCGCAGTGAGCAGGCCTCTTGGATGCAGGCGAAGCCGGGATTTTCGTGGCAGCAGCGCACGGACTTAGGCGCCGCCATGCCCGCACCCGTTGCCACGCAGGGCTGATCACGGCAAGGTGAGCGCGCGCCGCCGGTTCCTGCATCGTCCCGCCGGTGGGGAGGGCAGATGCTCGCTCCGTTGAGCCAAACCTGGTCCGCCACACAAGGCCTGCGCATTCCAGTTGCGTGGCGCCGGGTTTGCCTGATCGCGGCCGCGGCGCTGCTCGGCCTCGCGCATCTCTGGCTTACCGTCACGCCAGGCGTCGTTCTCCCGTCCGATCCGCTATGGCAGCTGCCGCAGGGTGACAGATCGCAGGCGGTGCTGGGCGCGGAAGCTTTCCTGCGCGACCCGGCCTGGCATTTCCCGCTCGGGGTAACGAGTAAGCTGCTCAGCGGCGGGGCGCCGGTGTCCATCGTTTATACGGATAGCGCACCGTGGATCGCCATCTTGGTCAAGGCCGCGGGTTTCGGAGTTGGCGACGTCAGCGTGACTGGCCTCGTGGCGGTCCTCTCGGTCGTGATGCAGCCCGTCGCCTTCGCGTTGCTGCTACTCGCGCTGGGTGTGCGCCGGGCGGAGAGCGTGCTTATCGGCGCGGCGCTCGGCGCTATGCTGCCGGCCTGGTATATGCGCGCAGTCTGGCATGTTGCGTTGTCGTCGCACTGGGTGGTCGTGCTCGCGTTGGCGGTCGCGGCGTGGGCCATCCGCCGAGGCGTGTCCGGCAGGGTCATCGCCGCGCTGGCTGCCCTTGGCGCGTTCTCCATCGGCATCCACGCCTACCTGTTCGTGATGGTCGCGGCCGTGGCCGCGGGCGCGCTGCTGGCGGACGTCGCCCGGCTCGGCATCCGGGCCTTGCCGAGGGCTGCTGCGGGGATCGGTATTTTCCTCGCGTGCTCGGCTCTGTCCGCCTGGGTGCTGGGCTACGGAGAGACGGGCGGCAGCGGGGGGTTCGGCCTCTACTCGATGAACCTGCTGTCGCCCCTGGTGCCGCAATGGTCCGGGCTGGCGCAGGCATTGACCGGCAACGCAGGGAAATTCCTCGACGCGACTGGCGGTCAGTATGAGGGATTCAACTATCTCGGTGCTGGCATCCTGCTCGTCATCGCCCTCGCGCTGGCATCGCGTCCCGCGCGCGGTGGCCGGATGCCGGGACTGCGTGGAGCTGTACCTCTCGGGATAGTCTTGCTTGGGCTGGCGCTCTTCGCGTTGAGCAACAGGGTGTTCATCGGCAGCACACCCGTGCTGAACATTGGCCTCTCTGAAAACCTCGACCAGCGGCTTGGGGAGGTGCGCAGCTCGGGGCGGATGTTCTGGCCAGTGGCCTACGCCGCCTTGGCCTGGTCGCTGCTGGCGCTGGACCGTACTCCACGCCGTGGGCTGGTCGGAGCCGCGCTCGTCGCGGCGCTGCTGCTGCAAGTCGTGGACACCGGCGTGGTGCGCCGGGCACTGGCCGAGGAGTATGCACCGCGTCCGAAGCCAGCGGTGTTCGACGCCGCGGCATGGCGCGACGGGCCGTTCGCCGGGCACGACCTCCGCGTGCTGCCGAGCTTTCCCTGCGCGGCCGTCCCGGACCATGAGCTTATCCGTCAGGCTGCGCTGGCGGTCGAGCGGAACGGTGGCACCGTCGAGGGCGGGCCGCTCGCCCGATCCGATCCCGCCGTCTGCGACCGTGAGCGCTTCGACGCCGTATTTGCAGCCGGCGAGGACGGCCACCGGCTCGACATGCTGCTGCGGCGCAGTCTATCGGCGGCGACGCTGGTCCTGGGGGCGCATTCGGGTCGGTGCGCGGCGTCTGAGCAGGGCTTCGTGTGCGGCCAAGCAGCGGCCGAGGCAGTGGCGACCAGGCGAGTGCCGCCGGCTGCGGCGCCACCGCTGACGCCGCTGGTGGCCGACCGGGTCGTGGACTTCACGACCTCGGGCAGGGGGAATGCGCTGCTCGGCGCAGGCTGGCTCGCCCCCGAGGATTTCGGCACGTGGACAAACGGCGAGCGCGCATTGCTGCTGCTGCCGCTCCCGCCGGGCTGGACAGGCGATGCCACCTTCGTGGTGGACGCGACCGCCCACGGCTCCTCGCCGCTCGGAACGCAGCAGGTCACGGTCCTGGCGGATGGCCACGCCGTGGCGCAGTGGAACGTGCCGTTCCACGTATCCGGGCAGTTCGTCGTGCGCGTCCCTGCCGCGGCGCTGGCAGCCGGGTTCGCCTCGCTGGAGCTGGTCGTCCCGTATCCGCTGCTGAGCAATGCGGCCGGCCGCATCAAGCGCCGGGCGCACGGCTTCGGGTTGCAGGCGATCGTTCTACAGTCGCCTGATCCGACCACGAGTGGGGTGGCCCGGTAAATCCCTGCCTGTGCGTTTCCCCGCGCGTTCCTTGTAGCGCGGGAGATCGTGATGGCATCCGGCCGGGGTTTTCCACGTTGGCAAGGCAGCCAGTCATCGGGGAGAGACAGGGATGAGCAGCACGGCAATGGGCCAGGAGGCCGGGACTGCGGCACTGAGAAACAGGGCCGTCCGCATCCACCGCTTCGGTGGGCCAGATGTCCTGCAGATCGAGGACGTACCCGTGCCTGAGCCGCAGGATGATGAAGTCGTCGTCCGGGTGCATGCGGCGAGCATCAACCCGGTGGACTACAAGACGCGCGAGGGCAGCTATCCGGCGGTGAAGGAGGATCAGCTTCCCGTGATCCTGGGGCGCGATCTCTCCGGCACGGTCGAGCTCCTGGGCACGCGCGCGCACACCCTGAAGAAGGGCGATCCGATCTTCGCGATGCTCGGGCGTGACCGCGGCGCCTACGCGCGTTACGTGCTGGTTAAGGCGGTGGAGATGGTCGCTAAGCCGCAGCGTCTGGAACACGTGCAGGCCGCCGCCGTACCGCTCGCGGGCATGACGGCCTGGCAGGGCTTGTTCGAGCACGGCGGGTTGCAGGCGGGGCAGCGCGTGCTCATCCATGGTGGCGCGGGCGGCGTCGGCCATTTCGCGGTGCAGTTCGCCAAGGCTCGCGGCGCCACCGTGCTCACGACCGTGGCCGGCGACGATCTCGGTTTCGCCCGCGAACTCGGGGCGGACCAGGCGATAGACTACAAGTCGCAGCGTTTCGAGGATTTGGCACGCGATATCGACGTGGTCCTGGACCTGATCGGCGGGGAGACGCAGGACCGATCCTGGTCCGTGCTCAAGCCGGGCGGTATCATCGTGTCCACCTTGACCAAGCCGGACGAGGCAAAGGCCCGGCAGCACGGGGCGCGCGGCACGAACTTCATGGCGCACACGAACGCGGAGCAGCTCGCCGAGATCGGCCGGCTGATCGACGAGGGCAAGGTGCGGCCCTTCATCGCCGGCGTGTTCCCCTTCGATATCGTGCAGGCGGCACAGCGCCGCCTGGAACAGGGAAACGTGCGCGGTAAGATCGTACTCGATCTCCGCTAGGCCGCACCCATCTGAACTGTTGCGACCGTGCGGATGCGCGCGCGGGAGAAGATCTCGGCTTGGGCGAGCACGGGCGTCGCCGGCCGGATGCGCTCGACGATGGCTCGCACGTGCCCGCGAATGCTTCCCGAACAGAGCAGCACGGGCGCCTCGCCTGCTGTCGCCGCCTGCTCGAAGGCGGTGCGGAAGCGCTGCATGAACTCGCTGAGCTTCGATGGCGCCATGGCGAGCTGCCGATCCTCGGGGGGGCCAACGAGGCTCTCGGCGAAGGCGGTTTCCCATTCGGGCGAGAGCGTGACGAGCGGGATGAAGCCGGCGGATCCAGTGTGGCTGTCGCTGATCTGCCGGGCCAGGCGGGTGCGGACATGGCCGACGATGCTCGACACGGCGCGCAGGCCTCCCGCACACGCCTCGCCGATGCCCTCCAGGATGGTCGGGAGGTCGCGCAGGCTGACCCGCTCGGCCAGCAGGCCTTGCAGCACGCGATGCACGAGGCCGACGCTGCACTGGCTCGGGATCAGGTCGCCCACGAGCTTCTGCTGCTCGCGGGGCAGATCGTCGAGCAGCTTCTGCGTCTCGGCATGGCTCAGAAGCTCGGACATCGTCTCGCGCACGAGCTCGGTGAGGTGCGTGACCAGCACGGTCGGCGGGTCCACGATGGTCGCACCCAGCGCCATCGCCGCCTCACGCTGGACAGGCTCGATCCAGAGCGCGGGCAGGCCGAAGGCAGGCTCAGTCGTGCGCTCGCCGGGCAGGTTGGGCAGGCCGCCCCGCGGGTCCATCGCCAGCAGCAAACTCGGCTTCAGCTCGCCGCGCCCGGCCTCGACCTCCTTGACGCGGATGCTGTAGGCGTCGGCCCCGAGCTGCAGATTGTCCTGAATGCGGACGGGCGGCAGCACGAAACCCATCTCGGCGGCGATGCTGCGGCGCAGGCTCCGGATCTGCTCAGTCAGGCGCGGCGAGTCGCCGCTGGCGAGCGTGAGCAGCCCGTAGCCTAGTTCCAGCCGGATCGCGTCCATGCGCAGCGCATCGGTGATGGGCGGCTCGGCGGGCGTAGCGGGTTCTGCAGGCTTGGCAGCATCCGTCGCCGGCGGGTGGCGGTGGCGCATCCAGGCCGCGCCTCCCGCGAGGCCTGCGAGTGCCAAGAACGGCAGCATCGGCAGACCCGGCATGGCGCCGAGCACCACCGCAGCACCGGCCGCGAGCGCGAGCGGCTTCGGGTTGCCGCCGAGCTGACGCACCAGCGCCTTGTCCGCCGGACCCTCGACGCCGCCCTTCGTCACCACGATGCCCGCGGCCGTCGAGACGAGCAGCGCCGGGATCTGGCTCACCAGCCCATCGCCCACGGTCAGCGTCGTGAAGGTCTGCGCCGCATCACTGAACGCCATGCCGTGGCGCACGAGGCCGATCGCGAGGCCGCCGAGGATGTTGATGCCCGTGATCATCACCGCGGCGATGGCATCGCCGCGCACGAATTTCGCCGCGCCGTCCATGGCGCCGTAGAAGCCGCTCTCCTCCTCCAGCTCCTGCCGTCGCTTGCGCGCGCTCTCCTGGCTGATGATCCCCGAGGAAAGGTCGGCGTCTATCGCCATCTGCTTGCCCGGCATCGCGTCGAGGCTGAAGCGCGCGGCAACCTCCGCGATGCGGCCCGAGCCTTTGGTGATGACCATGAAGTTCACGATCAGCAGGATCGCGAACAGGATCAGGCCGATCACCACGTCCCCGCCCATGAGGAACCCGCCGAACGCGCGCACCACGTTGCCTGCGGCGCCCGCGCCCTCGTTGCCGTGGGAGAGGATCAGTCGCGTCGTCGCGATTTCCAGCGCCAAGCGCAGCAGCGTGGTGAGAAGCAGCAGCGTCGGGAAACTCGTGAAGTCGAGCGGTCGCTTGAGGAAGAGCGCCACCATCAGCACGAGCACCGAGGCCGTGATGGAGAGCGCCAGCCCGAGATCGAGCAGCGCGGTCGGCAGCGGCAGGATGAGGATGGCGAGGAGCGCCACGACGCCAACAGCGAGGCCGACGTCGGTGCCCGGATTGAGCCGTCCCAGGCGTGACGCGTAGGGTTGCAGAGCGACAGGTAGCACCGGCTACTCCGCGTGCATGAGGGTGGGCATGGTGCCGGACAGGAGGTTCGATATAGCTCCTGCGGGTGGTGGCACGGAGGAGCCGGATTGCGCGTAGTCGCGCAGCTTGTTGCGCAGCGCCCGGATGGAGATGCCCAGGATCGTCGCTGCGTGCGTGCGGTTGCCGAGCGTATGGCTCAGGGTCTCCAGGATCAACTCGCGCTCGACGTCGTCCATCGTTCGTCCGACTAGCCCGGCGACGCCCCCGAGATCACTCGGCGCAGCGACCAAGGTCGAGATGGGCAGGGTCGATATGGTGGCCGGTGCGCCGGGGCCGGGAGCCAGCTCGATGGCCTCCGGGCCGATTGCACCGCCTTCGGCGAGCAGGACGGCACGGTGCATCGCATTCTCCAACTCGCGCACATTGCCGCGCCAGGGATGCGCCTTGAGCCGGGCGAGCGTGGAGGGGAGCAAGGGACGGAAGGGTAGGCCGTTCACCTCGGCGTAGCGCCGCACGTAGTAGTCTGCCAACGCCGGTACATCCGCCGGGCGCTCGCGCAAGGGGGGAACGCGCAGGCTGACCACGTTGAGCCGGAAGTAGAGGTCCTCGCGGAACCGTCCCGCGGCGACCTCGGCCGGGAGGTCCCGATTGCTGGTGGCGAGGAGGCGTACGTTGACGCGCACCGGCCCCGCACCGCCGAGGCGGTCTATCTCGCGCTCCTGGATGGCGCGGAGGAGCTTGGCTTGCAGCCGCACATCCATCTCGCTGATCTCGTCGAGCAGCAGCGTGCCTCCGTCGGCTGCCTCGAACTTGCCAACGCGCCGGGCGACTGCGCCGCTGAAGGCGCCACGCTCATGGCCGAACAGCTCGCTCTCCAGCAGGCTCTCCGGGATCGCGGCGCAGTTGAGAGCGATGAAGGGGCCGTTGGCACGGCGCGAGCGGCGGTGCAGGTGCCGGGCGAGCACCTCCTTGCCGGTTCCGCTCTCGCCCACGATGAGCACGCTTGCCTCCGAGGCGGCGACCTGCTCGGCGCGGCGCAGCGTGGCGAGCATCGCCGGGTCGCGCGCGATAAGCGGCGCGCCGCCCTCGCCGGAGGCGGCTTCCAGGATGGCAGCGATCAGGTCCGGGTCGGGCGGGAGCGGCAGGAACTCGCGGGCGCCGTCGAGAATCGCTTGCTCGGCCGCCTCGGGATCCGCGTCGGTGCCGCAGGCGACGACCGGGACAGCGATGCGTTCGCGCGCGATAGCGCCGACAAGGCCTGCCACGTCGTGCGGCAACTCGACGAGCACGAGGTCCGTTCGCGCGTCCAACCGCAAGCGGGCGAGGCCCTCGGTCGCGGTGTCCGCCTGGTCGAGCTTGGCGCCGCGCGCCGCCGCGATCCGTGCCGCTTGGCCTAGCTCGCCGCCAAGGCTGCCGATGATGAGGACGCGCATGGCCCTGCTCCTTCGCTACACGCCCCGGTCGGTCTTGACGATCTCGGTCATCGTCACGCCCAGCCGGTTGTCGTCCACCATGACCACTTCGCCGCGCGCGACGAGGCGGTTGTTGACGTAGATATCAATGGCCTCGCCCAGCTTGCGGTCGAGCTCCACGACGGCGCCGCGGCCGAGCTTGAGGAGCTGGCTGACCTGCATGGTCGCCTTGCCGAGCACGGCGCTCACGGTCACTGGAATGTCATAGACGGCCTCGAGATCGCGCACCGGGTTGGAGGCGTGTGGTCCGGTGACGGAGGCCAGGGCGCCGTCGGAAAGGTCGGCGAAGTCCAGGCTATTCGACATGGGCGGTCTCCAGGATGCGATGGGGGGTTTCCGTGCGCGGTTCGGGCAACAGCAGGCCTAGAGGGGCGAGCACCTCGCGCACGGCCGCGCAGGCGGCGGCGGTGCTGCGCTGGCAGGTGCCGCCTTCCCAGCTCACCCGCACGTCGCCCGGCGGCATTGCGTCAGTCGGCACGAGCTGGACGACTGCGGCGATCTCGGGATCTAGCCCAGCGAGATCGGCGCGCACGGCATCCAGTAGATTCGGATTGAGACGCACGATGATCCTGGGCTCGCTGCCAAGCGTCGGCAGAAGGCTTTGCAGGAGCGCGCGCGCCTCGCTTTCGCCGTGGTGCGCGCATAGGGCTGGCAGGCCCGCGGCAACGAGGGAGAGCACGGCCTGGGCAAGCCCTTCCGCAATCTCCTCCGTTACCATGCGGGCTGCCTCGGCTGCACTGGCGAGGGCCATCGCCAAGGCATCGAGCGCTCGCGACCGGGCGGCCGCATCCTCGGCCGCGAGGCGCGCCCGCTCGGCCACGGCACCCTCGGCGAATGCGGCGGTGCGGGTCGCTTCCAGTTCGGCCAGAGTGAAGCTCGGCTCGATCGGCTCGGGCTCAGCATCGGGCGGTGCGGCAGCGTCATCCGGAAGTGCCGGATCGTCGAAATCCTCGGCATAGATCACGCCGAAGACGGAGAGCGCGGAGGTTGGTATCGCTGCCATGGGACTAATACACCATCTCATCCTCGCGTGCCTCGCCGATCTCGATCTGGCCCTGGGCGGCCAGATCCTTGGCGGTGGACACGATCGCGGCCTGCGCCTCGTCAACGTCGCGCAGCTTGACGGGGCCGAGCGTCTCGATGTCGTCGCGCAGCATCTTGCCGGCGCGCTCGGAGAGGTTCTTGAGAAACATCTCGCGCAGCGCCTCGGATGCGCCCTTGAGCGCGAGCGGCAGCTTGTCCTTCTCGACGGCGCGCAGGAGCACCTGGATGTTCGGTCCCGTGAGTCGCTGCAAGTCGTCGAAAGTGAACATCAGCGCCTTGATGCGCTCGGCAGACTCCTTGTTGCGCTCTTCAAGCGCCGCTACGAAGCGGCCCTCGGCCTGGCGGTCGAGGTTATTGAAGATCTCGGCCATCATCTCGTGCGCGTCGCGCCTCGTGCTGCGGGAGCGATTGCTCATGAACTCGGTGCGCAGCGTGCGCTCCACGCCGTCGAGCACGTCCTTCTGCACGCTCTCCATGCGCAACATGCGCATCACGACCTCGGTCGCGAACCCGTCCGGAAGAAGGCCGAGCACGCGGGCGGCATGGCTAGGGCTGACCTTGCTGAGCACGACCGCGACCGTCTGCGGATACTCGTTCTTGAGATAGTTCGCGAGCACGGCCTCGTTGACGTTGGCGAGCTTGTCCCACATCGTCCGGCCTGCCGGCCCGCGGATCTCCTCCATGATGTGCGCGACGCGCTCGACAGGCAGCGCCTTGAGCAGCATCCGTTCCGTGCTCTCGAAGCTGCCGATGATGCCGCCGCGCTGGCCGAATTTCTCGGTGAACTCGCCGAGCAGCGTCTCGACCACGGTGGAGCGCACCGGCCCGAGCAGCGACATGGCGCCCGAGATGTCCCGGATCTCATCCTCGCTCATCCGCTTGAGAACATTGCCGCTCTGCTCCTCGCCGAGCGCCAGCATAAGGATTGCGGCCTTCTGCTTGCCGTTGAGCTGGTCGAACTCAAGTGAATTAGCCATCAGCCTGCACTCTCCCCGATCCAGGTGCGGACGATGCCGAGCGTCTCGTCCGGGTAGCGCTCCACAAGCTCGGCGATGCGGCGGACGGCAGAGGCACGCAGCTGCCCCTCGATGTTGGCCACGTCCACCATGGCGTCCTCACCGTCGGTGCCGAGCAGGGCAGTGGCGCCGGGTGCCGTGAGGGCGGTGCTGCCTGCGCCCGCGCCAGGCAGGGCGGCGCTGCCACCAGGCCCGGTCAGCGCGTCCGGCATCCCCGCAGGAGCAAGCGGCTTGACAAGGCGCACGGCGAGCGGCCGCAGCACGAACAGGAGCGCGACCATCACGACCAGCGCGATCAGCCCGCTCTCGACGAGGCGGATCAGGTCCGCCCGGTCGAGCGGCAGGCCGAGCAGCCCTCGCGGGGCCGGGATCGCGGCATCGTCCGGGGAGGCGAAGCGCATCTGCACGACCTCGACCTTGTCGCCGCGCTTCTCGTCAAAGCCGATCGCGCTGCGCACGAGGGTTGCGATGCGCGCCAGCTCCTCGGGCGTGCGCTCGCGCCAAGCCGCCTTGCCATCCGGCCCCGCATCCCGCACCTCGTCCACCAGCACGGCCAGGCTGATCCGCTTGACCTGCGGCTGCTCGTGCACGACCGTGCGCACGGTCTTGCCGATCTCGTAGTTGGTGGTCTCGTCCTGGCGCTGGTCCTGGGAGCCGCTCTGGCCAGCGGCCCCAGCGTTCGCGTTGGGCAGGTTGTTCTGCACCGTCACGCCTTGCGCGGCATCGGTGCTCTGCTGCTTGTCTGTCGTGCTCTGCTCGCTGCGGGCCACCTGCTGATTCGGGTCGTAGGTCTCCTGCGTTTCCTTGAGCTGGTCGTAGTCCATCTCGACCGCGGCCGTGGCGCGTACGCTTCCTGGACCCAGGCTGCGCTCCAGCATCTCCTCGACGGCATGGGACAGGCGTGTCTCGGTCACCCGGCGCGCCTCGTCCGCCGACGGCCCGGTCGCGTTGCCCTCGGTAGGGTCGCCCGCCCGCGCCAGCAGCGTGCCGCGGTTGTCCACGATGGCAATGCCTTGCGGCTTGAGGCCCGGCACCGCGGCAGCCACCAGGTTCAGGATCGCCTGCACGCCCTCGTGGTCCAACCGAGTCGCGCCCGCCATGGTCAGGAGCACGCTCGCCTGCGCCGCCTGCCGGTCGCGCGCGAACGGCTCGCGCTGCGCCAGGACCAGGTTCACCCGCGCCGACCGAACGCCCTGGATCAGCCCGATCGTGCGCGCCAGTTCACCCTCAAGAGCCCGAGTCTGGGCGATGCCTTGTTGGAAGCCGGTCGCAGTCAGGCTGTCGCCACGGTCGAAGATCTCGTAACCGATGCTGCCGCCGCTCGGCATTCCCTGCCGCGCGAGCAGCAGGCGCGCCTGATCCACCTGATCCATCGGCACGAGGACACGCGTGCCGCTGCCCTGCACCTCGTGGGGGATATGCGCGTGGTCGAGCTGATCCACGATCTGCCCGGCCTCGCGCAACTCGAGGTCGCCGTAGAGGAGCGCCATCGGCGCACCGCCGCGCAGCGCCATGAACGCCAGCAATCCCAGCACCGCGACCGCGACCGCGCCCATCGCCGCGAGGCGCGCCGGCCCGAGAGCCTTCAAACCGTCTGCCACGGCCTTCACGGCCAGTTCCTCGTCTGAGCGTCTGTCATGCCCGGCAGTATCAGCCGGGACGAGTTAGCGAACAGTGAACGGCACGGCAATTCCTGCCGGTAGCCGGCCCATTACGGCATCTAGGCGAACGGCGTTTTCGGCCGGTCGCCCAGAAGCTGGGCGAGAGTCGGCTCGATTGCCTCGGCGAGGCGTGCCTGCGCCTGTGGGGTCGGATGCAGTGCCGGCTCGGGCGGCTCCAGCAGCGGGTCGTAGAACTGGCTCGGGTCCGTCTTGCCGTCGCGGAGGAAAAGCCCGGTCACGTCCACGGTGGCGACCTCGCTGTCCTCTGCCCCATAACGCTCGGTGATCCCTTGGTCTATCCGCGTGGTCTGCTTCGTGGCCCAGGCAGAACGGATGCTCGGCAGTACCGGGAGCAGCAGCACATGCGTCCGCGGCAGCCGGGTCCGCAGTTCGGCAAGCACGGCCGCGATCCCGGCGAGGGTCTGCTCGGCGTCCCAGTGCACGAGGCCCAAATTGTTGGCGCCGATCAGCACCACCGCCGCCCGCGGCTGGATGCCCTCCGTCTCACCGTTGCGCAGCCGCCAGAGCAGGTGCGAGGTCGCGTCCCCCTTGAAGCCCAGGTTCAGCGCATTACGGTCCCCATAATAGTGCTTCCACGCCGGGGCGAAATCGAAGTAGTCCGGAGGGCCCGTCCGCTCCCAATTCTCGGTGATGCTGTCGCCGTACCAGACCAGATCCACCGGCCGCGACCGCATCTCGATCTGCTTCTCCTCGAAACGCTTGCGCCACCACGGCGTCTCCATGCGCGAGATCGGCACGGCGGCAACCGGGCCGCGCTCGGCGGCGGCCCCGAGCAGCACGGCGGGGGCGAGCAGGGCGTGGCGGCGAGTCAGCATGGTGCGCCCTTACAGTCCGACTCGCAGCAGCACCAGGCTTGCGGCCCCTGCCACCACGCAATACCAGGCGAACGGGTCGAGCGCCCAGCGGTCGTGCTCGCGGAAGTAGCGCATCAGGAACGCCGTGCTCAGCCACGCCACCACGCCCGCGACGACGGCCGCGAGCACCGCGACCTGGAGCGTATCCGCGGACAGGCCCGCATGGAACAGTTTCGGCACTTCCAGCGCCGTCGCGGCCAGGATGATCGGGAGGGCGATCAGGAACGAGAAATGCGCGGCGCCTGCGTGGTCGAGGCCGCGCAGCAGGCCGCCCACGATGGTCGCCCCCGAGCGCGACAGGCCTGGGATGAGTGCTAGGCATTGCCAGAAGCCTATCGTGAGTGCGTCGCCCGGCGTGAGCGCCGAGAGCGGCTTCGCGTTCCTCACGACGCCTTGGGCCGCACCCCGGCCCCGGAGGCGCTCCGCCCATAGCAGGATCGCCCCATTCACGACGAGGAAGGCGGCCGCGACCAGCGGTGAGGCGAACAGGCTGCGCAAGAAGTGCTCCAGCGCGCCGCCGATGATGACGGCCGGGACGGTCGCGATCACGATCAGCAGCGCCACCCGCCGCGCCTCACCCGATTCGTGCGCATCCCGGAGACCCAGGACGCCAAGCAGCAAGGCCAGCCAGTCGCGCCAGAAGTAGAGGAGCAACGCCACCGCGGTGCCTACGTGCAGCAGCACGAGGAACGGCAGGTAGCTCGGCGCGTGTTGGTCGAGCGGCCAGCGCAGCAGCGCAGGCACGACGACCGCGTGCCCGAGGCTGCTGATGGGGAACAGCTCCGTCGCTCCTTGCAGGATCGCGATGCCTATGGCCTGCAGCGCCGTCATCGTAGCTACTCTCCCGTCGTAGGGGCGCATCCGTGGCGGACCGAAGCCGTCTTGGCAAGAGTGAAGCACGCAGGCCGGTCAGCTGCAGAACGCGAACCGCCCGGCTTTCTCCCACGGGCCACCGCGATAGTGCCAGAGCAGCAGCGCCGTGGCCTCGACCTCGAACGGGCTGAACCCCGCCTGCAGGGCCGCGAGCAGCGTGCGGGCGCTCGCCGGGTCGGCCTTGTTCTGGATGGTGAGATGCGGCCGATAACCCTGGCTGTCCTGCCGTCCGAGCCATGGCGCCCAGGTTTGGGCAAGTCCCGCGCGAACCTGCACCAAGGCCGTGCTCTGCAAGACGTAGGCGACCCCGCGTCCCAGCGAGCGCAGCCCGGCGACCTTGACGGCGAACGGCGTGGTGTCCGCGCAGCATCTCGTCAGCTCCGCCGAGATCGCCGGCTGCTCGATGCCGGGCAGGGCATGGAACAGCGTGATGTGCGCCGGCACCTGGTTGCGTCCCGGCGGGAAGTGCTGTGCGCGCAACGCATCGAACTGGGCCTGCGCCGCCGCTTCCAGCGCGAGCGTCAGGATGAGCGGTGCCGCCTCCACGCGCGGCCCGGCCTAGCGCCGCCGGGTTGGCGCCCGCCGCGCCGGCTCGTGGGGCGGGACATGCGGCGGCGCCTCCGCGCGCGTGAGGCCTGAGCACACACCCTTGTCGCTCGTGCCGAACTGGATCGTTGGAATCAGCGCCGCGAGCGGCGTCCCCACGATGCCGAGCGCGACCGCGGCGCCGCCGCGCAGCGCTACCGCGGCCAGGTCGGGCCGGACGCTCGGATGCTTGAACGTGCCGCCGATGTCTATGGGCGCGGGCAGCGAGCCGATGCTGAAATGCTTTGCCTGGGTCTTGATCTGCAGCGCGAGCGCCTCGTCCAGCAGGTTGGCCTCGCCCGTGACGTTGACGACCGCCTCCGAGGTGTCAATCACCAACGGCTCCGGCCGCAAGACGCCGTCCCGCAGCTTCGCGTCGGCGATCAAGCATTCGATCTGCGCTTGCCGCGGCAGGCCGAGCGCGGAGAGCAGCGCGTTGCCGAACTCCAGCCCCGACAGGTCCACGAGCAGCGCGCTCAGGTCGCCGCCGTGTGCCATGTAGAGCTTCACCTCCCCGCTGCCGTGCCCGACGATGGCGGCGAGCGAGGTCCCGGTCCCTTCCACGACCGCGCGCCCGCTGATCGTGCCTGCGCCGCGCCCGACGCCGGCCGCCGAGAGCAGCTTGTTCACGGGGATGCGCTGGAACTCCACGTCCGCCCGCGCGCGCAGCCCGGCCTTTTCCTCCCCGGCCTTCTCCTCAGCCAGCGCGATCTGGCCCGTGACCCTGCCGCCGCCGATGCCGAAGCTCAGCGGCTGCACCTTGACCGCGCCGTTATCTATGTCGAGGGTCGCGCCCATGTCGTCGAGCGGCTGGCCGCGGCCGAGAATGTGATCGGCCTTGTAGTGCAGGTGGACGTCCAGCGCGTTGAGCTTGGGCAGGCTGACCGGCGTGTTCGGGATCAGGTGCGGGCTCGCCTCGGCGCGGGCGACTTCGGCGCGCTGCTGCGGCGTCTGGCCCGGCTCGTTCGCGTGCCCAGGCGTGGTGCCGATGAAGCCGCCCAGGTCTTGCAGGTCCACCTGGCGCGAGGCGAGATTCGCCTCCAGCACCGGCTTGCCCGTCGTCGTCGTGACCGAGATGTCGCCGTGCACGTCGCTCCGGCCCAGGGTGCCCTCGAAGCCGGTGAAGCGAACGCGCCCGGCCTGGTAGTCGAGGTGGCCCGCGATCTTGTAGGGCGGCGTCGGCGGGGTCGCGATTCCCGTGAGGGGGTAGAGGCTCTGCATGTCCGGCCCCTGCAAGGCCAGCTTGAGGTTCGCCCCCTGGAAGCTCAGCGGGTCCTGCACCGTGCCGACGAGGCTCACGTGCGTCGGGCCGTTCGCGAGGTGCAGGTCAACCGGGTAAGGGTCCTTCGCGTCGCGGAGCGAGAGCAGGGCGCCGCCGGTGAACTCGCCGGTGATCGGCTGCCCGGCGTAGGTGCCGCTCGCCGTCGCGTGCAGCTTCGCGGCGCTGCCGGGCTGCTCGACGGTGTTGACGGCGAGCTGGAAGTCCGCGTGCAGGCGCGGGTCCACGAAGTGCGCAGTGCCGTCCGTGATCCGCACGTCTCCGAACTTGGTCGAGCCGCCGCCGCCGAGGTTGAAGCTCCAGTTGTCCTGGCCGTCCGCGAGCTGCTCGGCGTCCACGGTCGGATGATCGAGCGCGACGAGGGGAATGACCACCTGCCGTCTGCGCAGCAGCGTCCCCGCGTTCACGGCGACCGTTAGGTGCTGCGCCGCCGCGAAGTCGCCGCCTTTGGGCCAGCCATCCGGGTTCGCGATATGCACGTCGTCGAAGGTGATGCGCGTCACGCGCCCGAGCTGGACGTGCATGTGCTGCGCCGTGACCTGGCGTCCGAGCGTCTTCGACGCCCGGCTCTCCACTAAAGGCAGGAACCAGTCCCAGCGGAAGAGGATGGCGATGATCACGATCGCCAGGATGAGTACGCCGAGAACGTAGGGCCAGCGGCGGCGCCTGGGATGCGGTCTTGCCGATACGATGGACCGTGACGTGACTCCGACCATGCGTGCCCAACCAGAAATCGCCACCATAGGTTGCATTATCGCGCCGTGCCGGGCAAGCTCATACTATGCCGCTTGCAAAGCCT
This sequence comes from uncultured Alphaproteobacteria bacterium, assembly GCA_963790535.1. Taxonomy (GTDB): domain Bacteria; phylum Pseudomonadota; class Alphaproteobacteria; order Acetobacterales; family Acetobacteraceae; genus CAWKEH01. The sequence goes on from CAWBOZ010000013.1 coordinate 41,488, forward strand.
CTCCGCGCTGCCATTGTGCCCGTGACACCCTTACAGCAGAACTGTGCCCTGCTCTGGGACGAGGAGACCGGCGCCGGGGTCGTCGTGGATCCTGGCGGCGACGTGCCGCGCATCCTGGACGCGGTCGCGCAGGCCGGGATGCAGCCGGAGCGCATCCTTCTCGACGCACGGTCACATAGATCACGCCGGGGGTGCTGCGGCGCTGCGCGAGGCGCTCGGCGTGCCGGTCGAGGGGCCGGACCAGCGCGATGCCTTCCTGCTGGACGGCCTCGCCGAGCAGGGCCGGATGTTCGGCATGATGGACGCCCGGCCCGTCGTACCGGACCGCTGGCTCGCTGAGGGTGACGAGGTTGCCGTCGGCCCGCATCGGCTGCGCGTGCTGTTCACGCCGGGTCACACGCCGGGCCACGTGGTGTTCGTCCACGACGAGGGACGGCTCGCGCTGGTAGGCGACGTGCTGTTCCAGGGAAGCGTGGGCCGGACCGACTTCCCCTACGGGAACACGGCGGCGCTGCTGGCTTCGATCCGGGACAAGCTGCTGCCGCTCGGCGACGACGTGGCGTTCCTGTGCGGCCACGGGCCGGGGTCCACGATCGGGCGGGAGCGGGCGAGCAACCCGTTCGTGCGAGAGGCGCTGTCGGGCTGAGGCCGAGTGCTCACGGTCACGCCGCGAGTTCCATCCCCTCGCGGGCGGCCATCGTGCCGGGCCGAGCCGCCGCTGCCTGGGTCTCGATCCTGTCCAGGTCGGCGTCGGTGCGTGACGGCGCGTGATGGAACAGGACAAGGCGCTTGGCCCCGGCCGCGTCGGCCAGCCGCACGCCTTCCTGCCACGTCGAGTGCCCCCAATCCTTGTAGAGGGGGAATTCCTCTTCGGTGTAGGTCGCGTCGTAGATCAGGATGTCCGCATCCTTCGCGAGCCGGAGCACATTCGCGTCCGGCGCAGCGGGATCGTGCTCCGTGTCGGTCACGTAGGCGACGGTCTTGCTTTCACACTCCAGCCGATAGCCGACGGCGCCGCCTGGATGATGCAGCTCGGCCGTGCTGACCCGCAGGCCCGGCCACGGCGCCAGCACGTCGCCGGGCCGGAACTCCTTGAACTCGATCTCGGCGCGGACCCGCGGCAGCAGGTCGGGCATCAAGGGATCGGAGAGCGTCGTCGCCAGCACGGTCTGGAGCGTCTCGGACACGCATGTCTTGCCGCCCCAGATGCGCAGCCGTGTGCCGGAGTGGTAAAGCGGCGCGAAGAACGGCAGGCCGCAGATGTGGTCGAGGTGGGTATGGGAGCATAGCACCTCGGCTTCGATCGCCTCTCCCTGCTCCCGCATGAGCGCGTCGCCGAGGGAGCGCAGGCCGCTGCCGGCATCGAGGATGAGCAGCCGACTGCCGCACCGGACCTCGACGCAGGCGGTGTTGCCGCCGTAGCGCAGCGTGTCCGGGCCGGGTGCGGGCAGGCCGCCCCGCACACCCCAGAAGCGCAGGTGCAGACCTGGTGGCCAAGCAGCACGATGCATCCCGTTGCTTTCTCACTCGTGCCCGGCCTCGATGCCGAGCGCCTGCTCGTACTGTGCCGCATTGCTGCATCATTGCAACAAGATTGTTGCGCTCGGTCCGATAAATCGTGCATGGCGGCGCAAGAGAAGCGGCACGAGCGGAGACTGCTTCAAGGGGCAGGTCCGGCATAGACTGCCGCTGAGCTCGCCGCCGCCGCTGCTTACGGCCACGCCGCCAGCACCACGCCGCCGCACCCTATGGCCATCAGCAACGCTGCCGCGAGCCAGAAGACCAGCACCGGTCGCCCTTTCGAGGGCTGGGACGGCAGCTCATAGAAGCTGCTCATCCAGGTCATATCATCCATCGCGCATCTCCCGACGCAGCGGCCCCGATCGGTCGCGCGGGGAGAGTGGCGCGCTCGCGGGGTCGCTTGCTGTGACTTTGCGCACAGCCGACGTGTAGTACGCCGTGTGGTACGCTATGAGCTACTGATCGGGTAACAGAACGGGTGACGGTCATGGCACAGCTTCTGTCACGGGACGTCCGGCGGGAAGCGCTGCGCTGCACGCCGTTGTTCGCGGGCATCCCGGCCCCGGAGCTTGATCAGATCGCGATGCACGCGACCGAGCGGCGGTTCGGCGCCGGGGAGATGATCTTCCGGCGCGGCGATCCGGGGAGCAGCATGGTCGTGCTGGTCCAGGGCCGGCTGCGGGTCGGGGCGACCTCGGCGGAAGGGCGGGAGCTGACCATCGGTTTGCTCGGGCCCGGCAGCGTGCTCGGCGACATGGCCGTGCTCGACGGCAAGCCGCGCAGCGCGGACGTGGTGGCGATGGCACCGGGCCTGGTCCTCGTCCTGGAGCGGGGCACCGTGCTGCCGTTCCTGAAGGATCGGCCCGAGCTGCTGCTGCGGATGCTGCATATCCTGTGCGAGCGGCTGCGGCGCGCGGATGCGGCGCTGGAGGACCTGGCGCTGGCCTCGCTCGCGGCCCGGCTCGCGCGCGTGCTGCTGCTGCTCGCCGCCGAGCATGGGGCGGCCGGGCCGGGCGGCACGATCATCCGCCTGCACCTGTCGCAGAGCGATCTTGCCGCGCAGGTGGGTGCGACGCGCGAGGGCGTGAACCGGCAGCTTCGCCGCTGGCGCGAGGAGGGCGTCGTTGGCGAGCAGGACGGGAGCATGGTCCTGGTCCGGCCCGACGCGCTGCGGACCTTGCTGGCGGCCGAGCGGACGTGATGGCCGGCTAGAGCAGATCGCAGGACGCTTGGGACAAGCGTCCTGCGTGAAGATGCTCGCCAAAACGAAAGCTGCAGCGTTTCGCGTCCCAACTTGGACGCGAAACGCTGTAGGTGCTAGGCGCTCGCGAGAAGCTGGGCCAGCATCGTCTCCAACTCCGCCATGGTGAACGGCTTGCGCAGAACGGGGGCGTCGGCGCGAGCGGCCTCGAGCAGCGTGGTATCGGCGTAGCCGGTGGCGAAGGCGATCGGGAGGGTGGGGTAGCGGGCATGGGCCGCCTGCGCAACCTCGGCGCCGTTCATGCCGGGCATGGCGAAATCCACGAGCAGCAGGTCGGGGCGGTCCGCGTCCAACAGGCGGAGTCCGGCCTCGCCGTCCGCGGCGAGCAGCGCGCGGTAGCCGAGCATCTCCAGCGTCTCGGCAAGGACGCGGCGCACATCCGGGTCGTCGTCCACGACGAGAACGGTCGCAGGGGCGCGCACCGCTTCGGCGCCTGTATCGGCGTCACCCTCCCTCGTGCCGTCTGGCTGCTCCGCCTCCGGCGCCCGTGGCAGGAGCAGACGTACCCGCGTTCCCTGCCCTGACGCGCTCTCGATCCGCGCGGTGCCGCCGGCCTGGCGCGCGATGCCATAGACCTGGGCGAGGCCGAGGCCCGTGCCGGCGCCGGCGGCTTTCGTGGTGAAGAACGGCTCGAAGGCGCGGGCGCGGACCGCCTCGCTCATCCCCGTGCCGGTGTCCGCGACGGCGATCTCGATGTAGTCGCCCGCCTGCAGCTCGTCCCCTGGCGCGCCCGGCCAGGAGACTGTCGCGGTTGCGATGCGGATCGTGCCGCCCTCCGGCATGGCGTCGCGCGCGTTGATGGCGAGATTGAGGATCGCGAGTTCGAGTTGGTTCGCGTCCGCGAGCGCGGGGCTGGCGTCCGCGCCGAGGTCGAGGCGCACCGCGACGAGGGGCGCTACCGAGCGGGTGAGCAACTCCTCCATGCCGGTGAGCAGCCCGTCCACATCCACCGGCACGACGAGGAGTTGCTGGGTGCGCGAGAAGGCGAGGAGCTGCCCGGTAAGCTTCGCGCCGCGCATCGCTGCCTCGTGCGCGGCCTGGGCGAGGCGGCGCACTCGCTCGCGGTCGTCCGGGCGCCGGGTGATCAGCTCCAGGCTGCCCACGACCGCGGTGAGCAGGTTGTTGAAGTCGTGGGCGATGCCGCCCGTGAGCTGGCCCACGGCCTCCATCTTCTGCGACTGGCGCAGCTGCTCCTCGGCGTGGCGCAGGGCCTCGGCGGCTTCCTTCTCTGCGGTGACATGGCGCCCGATGCCGTAGATGAGGCCCTCTTCCGGCGCCGCGGTCCAGGAGAACCAGCGGTAGGAGCCGTCCTTGTGCCGGCAGCGGTTCTCGAAGGGGCGGAGGGGCCCGGCGCTAGCATGTGCGACGGCGGCGGCGGTCGCGGGAATGTCCTCCGGATGCACGACATGCTGGAAGGGGGCACCAACCAGTTTTTCGGGGTTGTAGCCGAGGATGGTGGTCCAGGCTGGATTGCCGGACTGGAACACACCGTCGAGATCAATGACGACGAGCAGGTCCTGCGAGTTGCGCCAGATGCGGTCGCGCTCGCGCGTGCGCTCCGCCACGCGTGTCTCCAAGGTTTCGTTGAGGCGCCGCAGCTCCTCCGTGATCTGCGCCTGATCGGTCACGTCCGTGACCACGCCGAGCATCCGGGTCACTTGCCCGTCCGGCCCGCGAAAGGGCATCCCGCGCGCGCCGATCCACCGCACCGCGCCGTCGCTGGCGCGGCGGATGCGGCAGCGGAAGCGCCACTCGGTTTCCGTCTCCAGCGCCTTCCGGAACGACTGCTCAACTGCCGCGCGGTCCTCCTCTACGACGTGCCGCAGGAAGACGGCGTAGCCCCACTCGGCCTGCGGCCCGGCGTAGCCGAAGATCGCGTCGTGCTGGGGCGAGCGCGCGACGCGGTCGCTGGTCAGGTCCAGGTGCCAAGCACTCAGGCTGCCGGCCTCCATCGCGAGGCGCAGGCGCTCCTCGTTGGCCCGCAACGCCGCCTCAGATTGATGCTGGGTCGTGTGGTCGCGAAGGATTTTGAGGAAGCCTGGCTCGCCGGCCCCACGCAGGGGCATGACCTGGCCCCGGCCCCAGAAGCGCGTGCCGTCCCGGCGCATGTGCCAGCGCTCGTCGGCCGCGTGACCGTCCTGCGCCGCGCAGCGCATCTCCCACTCGGGTGCGCCGGCCGCCTGGTCCTCGGGCGTGAAGATCATCGCGAAGGGTTGGCCCAGGGCCTCGGCCTCCTCCCAGCCAAGGACGTGGCGCGCGCCCTCGTTCCAGCTCGTCAAGCGGCCGTCGGCGTCGGTCGTCAGGATGGCGTAGTCCGTGGCGCGCGCCAGGGTCGCGTGCAGGCGCTCCTCACCGTGCGCGAGTGCCCGGCGCAGGCGCTCGTTCTCCGCTTCCAGCGCGTCGAACCGCCGCCTGAAGTCCGCCGAGTCGCTATCCGGCACGCTGTGCGCCTCCTTGGCTACCACGGCCAACCGGCCGTCCCTGCGGCGCCATGCAGCCAAAGCTAGGCCGCGCCTGCCTCCACGCGCAATGCGTCGAGCGGCACGAGCACGCCCTCGCGCTCGACATGCCAGAACACCCAGCCGTTGCAGCTCGGCGCGCTCTGCACGGCCGCGCCGACCTGGTGGATGCTGCCGCGCGCCGGGCCGCAGACGAGCGTGCCGTCGGCGGTGACCGTGGCCTGCACCCGGCGCTGGCGGTCGTAGAGCGCCGTGCCGGGCGGCACGAGGCCGCGCTCGACCAGGTTGCCGAAGGGAACGCGCGGTGCATCGCGCTTGGTCGGCGTCGTCGCCACCCCATCACCCGGCAGCGGCCGCTCACGGCGGATGCGGCCGATTGCCGCCTCGGCGTAGGCTGGGTGCCGCTCGATGCCGACGAAGTGGCGGTGCAGGCGCTTGGCGACGGCGGCAGTGGTGCCGGTGCCGAGGAACGGGTCGAGCACGACGTCGCCGGGCAGGGTGCTGGCAAGCAGGACGCGGTGGAGCAGGGCCTCGGGCTTCTGGGTGGGGTGGAGCTTGAGGCCGTGCTGGTTGCGCATGCGCTCCGGCCCGGTGCAGAGCGGGAGGAACCAGTCGCTGCGCATCTGCAAATCGTCGTTGAGCGCCTTCATGGCCTGGTAGTTGAAGCGGTAGCGGCTGTCGCGGCCGCGGGCGGCCCAGATCAGGGTCTCGTGCGCGTTGGTGAAGCGGCGTCCCCGGAAATTCGGCATGGGGTTCGATTTGCGCCAGACCACGTCGTTGAGGATCCAGAAGCCCAGATCCTGCAAGGCGGCGCCGATGCGGAAGATGTTGTGGTAGGCGCCGATGACCCAGATCGTGCCGTCCTTGCGCAAGGCCCGGCGGCACTCGGCGAGCCAGGCGCGGGTGAAGGCGTCGTAGGCGGCAAAATCCTGGAAGCGGTCCCACTCATCGTCCACGCCGTCCACGAGGCTGTCGTCGGGCCGGCGCAGCTCGCCGCGGAGCTGCAGGTTGTAGGGCGGGTCGGCGAACACGCAGTCCACGGACGACGCGGGCAGCATGGGCATGACGGCGAGGCAGTCGCCTAGCAGCACCTGGTCGAGAGGTAGGTCGCGGGCAACGTCCAAGGTGCGCGGCATCCCTGTGGAGAGGTGCGGACAGTGCCGGGCCGTTTCGCGTCGCGTCAACCACCAGTAAGTGTCGCAGGACGGTCATTTGCCGCCCGCCTGCCTGTCGGTTAGCCCGGCGCGGCTCGGAGTCGGGGAAAATACGTGCGACACAGCCTCATGCTCGCCCTCATCCTGCTCGCCGCCGCGTCCGCTCCCGGCCGTGCGGCGTCCGTGCTGGACCGTGTCCGGCAGGACGGCGTCGTGCGCTGCGCGGGCACGGTGCGTCCCGGCCTCGCCTTTCCGGCGCGGGACGGGACGTGGCACGGTCTGGAGGTTGACCTGTGCCGGGCCGTCGCGGTCGCCGTGCTGGGTCCGGCCGGGCGCATCGAGTTCCGCAGCCTCTACGCGCCGGGCAGCTACGAGGCGGCTCGCCGCGGCGAGGACGAGGTCCTTTTCCTGACGATGCAGGAGATGGCTGCCCAGCACCTAACGGGAGATTTGTTGCCGGGCACGCCGGTGTTCTACGAGCCGGAGCAGGTCCTGGTGCCCGCTGGCACTACCGCGGGCCACGTTGCTGATTTGGCAGGCAAGATGGTGTGCTTCGAGCCGGGCACGCGGGCGGACCACGACCTGGACACGCTCGTCGCCTCCAGCCACATGCGTGTGCTCTACGGCCCGTTCTTCGAGGCCGATGAGATGCTGGACGCCTTCAATGTCGGCCGATGCGCTGCCATCGTGGGCGAGGCCACGAGCCTCGCGGCCCTGAAGTTCAGCGTGGACGAGACGAAGCAGCCGGTCCGGCTGCTCCCCGAAATGCTCTCGGTAGCACCAGTCTTCACGGCGACGCCGGCCGCGGCCGACGGGCGCTGGGCGCAGATCGTCAACTGGGCCGTCCAGACCAGCATCGCCGGTGGAAAATCCGGCAGCGGGCCTATGATCGCGCCCGAACTGGGCCTCGACCGAGACTGGCAGGCGCGGGTCATCACCGAGGTCGGGACGTATGCCGACCTCTACCGCCGCTCGCTGGGAGACTTCTCGCCGCTCGACCTGCCTCGGGGCGTGAACGCCAGCCCGGCCGAGGGCGGCCTGCTTGAGGCGCCGCTCGCCCAGTAGGCAAGACTACGCAAGGCGTCAACAAAGTTTCACTCAAGTGTCGCTCGCTGGAATCCGTGCGCGGCTATGAACGCTTCGGGGCCGCCGAGAGCGCGGCTGCATCGCCGGACCAGAAACCAAGCAAGGGTATCGTGAGATGAAGCGTTCGCTCCTCAAGGCGTGCTCGGCCTGGGTCGCCGCCGCGTCGCTGCTGCAGCCCGTCCTCACCACCAGGGCATTCGCGCAGGGCGGTGCGTCTGGGACGCCGTCCCCGGCCGTGATCCTCGCGCCGGGCGCCACCAGCGACATTCAGCCCTACGTCAGCGATCCATCCGCGGACCCGGTGCTCTCGCAGGACCAGACGGTCAACCTGCTGCGCCATCGCGTGAAATACGTGTTCGTGCTGTTCCAGGAGAACCGCTCCTTCGACAGCTACTTCGGCACCTATCGCGGCGCGAACGGGCTGTTCTCCAACGGCGGCAGCAACCCGGTGCCGCGCCCGGCATCGCAGACGCGCGGCTTCACGCAGCAGATCCTGAACCTGGACGGCTCAGCCGCGTCGATCCAGCCGTTCCGCATCGGGCCGAACCAGCACGCCGCCGACACGGACGACGTGGACCACAGCCACACCCGCATGGCCGCCAAGATGGACCTGCCGAACGGCACGGGCACGCCGCTCATGGACATGTTCGCCCTCGTCGAGGAGGCGAAGTACAATGTCAACGGCGCGACCACGCTGAAAGGCAAGCAATATGGCGAGCTGACGATGGCGTACGAGGACTGTGACACGATTCCGTTCCTCTGGAGCTACGCGAACCGCTTCGTGCTGTTCGACAACATCTTCCAGACCGTCATCGGCCCCTCGACACCGAACGCGCTCGCGATGATCGCAGGCCAGTCGGGCGAGACCCAGTGGGTCAAGCACGGTTCCGACCCGTTCACGGCGGGCACGCCGAGCAGCTTCCAGTTGCCCCTGGTCAACGACAACGTCCCGTTCTGGGGATCACCGCTCGACCCGCAGCGCGCCCAGAACAAGATTCCGCAGAATCCCTACGGCGAGGGCTACGGCCTCAGCCCGTCCGGCATCTCGGTGAACCTGACCTTCGCCAGCCTGCCGCTCACCTTCGCCGGGCGCAACGTCAGCTCGCTGCTCTCGACCGACTTGAGCGCGGCCGCGAACCAGGCCGACATCCAGCTCGACATCCCCGCCGTCGCGGCCGCGAACCGGCCCACGGTTCCCTGGGGCTGGTATCAGGAGGGCTACGACGCCGAGCCGACCGAGGGCCTCTACCGCGGCACCGGCAACGGCACGTCGAGCACCACGACGCCAAGCCCGCTCGGCAACCCGATCGTGACGCCGGGCACGCCGGCTCCGGCGTCCGGCGACACGCACAATTCCTACATCGCCCACCACAACGGCCCGCAGTATTTCGGTTACGTCGCCGACAACCCCGGCGAGAACCGCTACCTGCATGGACTCAATGACTTCTTCGGCGACATGCAGAACACCGCGTTGCCGAGCCAGGGCGGCGTGTTCTACGTCCGCGGCGGCTACCAGAACATCCAGGGCCTCACGCCCTACGTCGGCGGCCTCAGCGCGGCGGAGGCGACGGCGGTCACGGCCGGCTTCCAGGGCGACGACGACCACCCCGCCTACTCCGACGCCCAGATCAGCGAGGGCCTCGTCGCGCGCGAGGTCAACGCCATTGCGCGCAGCCCCTATTGGAGCCAGAGCGCGATCATCGTCACCTATGACGAGTCCGAGGGCGATTACGACCACGTGCCCCCGCGCATCCTCAGCTTCGACCCGGTCGGCCTCCCGGACAGCCGCGGTCCGCGCATCCCGCTCCTCGTGATCTCGCCCTTCGCCCGCGCCCATGCCGTCTCGCGGGAGGAAGGCGACCACAACTCGGTGATCAAGTTCATCAACGACTTGTTCGGCTTGCCGGCCCTGGCCGATCTACCCGACGAGGCGAACGCGCGGGCCAGCGCCGCGTCGAACCCGGCGTTCGACGGCCCCAACTCCACGCCCAACACCGACCTCGGCCCGCACGACGGCGTGACGAACGAGACCGACACGGGCGCGCTCCTCTCCGCCTTCGACCCCGGCCGCCTGCTGGGCACGAAGTCGCCGCTGCCCGCGACTTACGCCCAGATCCCTGACACCCTCGTCAACGCTCTGCCGCATCTCGGTGGCCAGGGCTGCACAGTCCTCGGCCTGCAGACCGAGGACCGGGTTCAGGGCATCACCAACACGATTCCAGCCGACTTCAACCCACGTCCCGGCACCTTCCCCGGCCAGGGGACCATCCCGCTCACCTCGCCCTGACAGCAACGGGTGCCGGCCGGCCCCGGCGCCCCCCTTGTGCCTGACCCATCGTCTCGACAGGAGCAGCTTCCGTGAACACCCTCAAGCTGGCGCTCGCGAGCGCCGCCCTCGCCACCGCAGCCCTCGGCTCCGCCCACGCGGCGCTCACGCCCGTCGGCAGCCTCACCGGCAGCTATGGCCTCGTCACCTTCCCGACGATCGGCCTGCAACCGGCCGGTCCCGTCAGCGTGGGCATCGGCAACCGCACCGTGACCTTCTCCGACCCCGGCGGCACGTTCGACGTCGAGCAGGCCGCCGGCCTGTCGTCGTTCCCGATGGGCACCCAGGTGATCTACGACGGCGGCTTCACGGACACGACGGGCACAGGAACGATCAGCGTGGCCTTCAACGCCCCCATCACCGGCTTCTCGCTCGGTGCCGAGGATTTCGACACGTTCACCGCGCCGATCGCCTACACGCTGGATGCGTTCGACAGCAGCGGCGCCTCGCTCGGATCGCAGACCGCGTCCGGCTTCTTCGACGAGACGCTCGCGACCTTCACGGACACCTCGACGACACCCATCGCGACGCTGACGATCAGCGACAACGACCCGTCCACGGGCGGCATCGGCCTCGGCGGGATCGAGATTCAGCCGGTGTCCGCGCCGGTGCCCGAGCCGGCGGCGCTCGCCCTGCTCGCAACCGGGCTGCTCGGCCTGGCCGCGATGCGCCGCCGGGCCTGACCGTCAACCCCGGAGTCGATGGCTGGCCGCTACGGGCCGCGTTACAATACCTTGAACCCGACAGGGCTGCCCGGCTTGGGCTTAGCCAGGGTGCGGACGCGGTGCGGCTTTTCGAGCACTTCGTACATTCGAAGATACTCGGCTCCGAGCAGAACCTTCTCGCCGAAGCCGAAATCGTTCCCGTGCTTCATCACCGCAGCGCAGCCGCCGAAGGAGACCTGGTCGAACTTGGGCAAGTCGTAGAGCTCGTCGCTGAAGAAGCGGGTCGGGCGCTCCATGATCCACTCGGCCGACGTGCCCTTGGCGAAGGTGCTGAACGTATATCCATCATACGGCACAGGGGTAGGTGCGGTGACTATCCCTTGGGTGATGATCAGGTTGGTCGCCAGGTTCACGATGAACTGGATCACCGTGCCCGCCCCTAGCGTCGGGTCCGGCCCTAGCGCGATGACAAGGCCGATCATCTCGTCGCCGGGCGTGACCGGGAAGGTCGTGGGGTTGAACGAACCATATTTCAGCGGCGGCGCTAGCTGGCCACGTGACCACCACTGCCACCAGGCATACGTGTTGACCGTCGGCACACCGTTGCTGACCTCGACGAATTGCGAGGTGCCGACCTGCGGCAGTCCCCCGACCCACCTCCTGTAGCCATCGAGCCCGACCCAAGTGCTGCTGCCGAAGCAGCCGTCCCCTTTGCCCACTGGCGGCTTCGGCTCTGGCACCCGCCACTTGCCGATTGACAGCCAGAACCGCCCCGCGTGGTGGGGCACGACGACGGCGCCGGACCAGTTGCCGCTCTCGCCGACGCGCGTCTGTCCCACCGGCGCCGAGATCAGCGCCTCCCGCAGCGATCGGTCACTCTGAGTCAGCCGGTAGGTTAGTTCCTTGGGAAGACTTGGTTGCTCCATCTTGGCGAACCGCACCGAGGATGCGAACGCCCGGTGCCAGAGGGCGTGGGCCCTCGGCTGGCGACTAGGGTCCGGCCCCGGCGGACGGTCGTGCGTCGCCAGCAATTCCGTGATCGCCCCTAACGGGCCACGGGCCAGCAGATCCTGCGGAAGAGGTTGAACCCGCTCACGTAGATCGGCCTCAAGCTCCTTGCGGAGCTTCTTTACGTTGGGCCGCTTGGAGCGGGTCATCGCCCTTTCCATTCCGCAACAGCTGCCGCCATCGTCAACTTGAAAGTCGAAGACGGCGGATTCTTGGTTTGCTCCTGGGGGAGCGCCTCGCTAGGGGGGGTCTCGTATGCGAGGGGGTTTCCACGCTGCGGGACCATTTGGTTCTCTTGGGTCAGGATCATGTCGAAGATGTCATCCGCGAGCTGTCTGCCGGCAGCTGAATCGCTCTCGTAGTGCAGCCCAGCAATCTGCCGATTGCGCGCGATCCGGTTAGCGAGTGCGGTCAGGTCCACGCTCATGTCGGCTCGGGCGGTCCCTCTCAGCACCGCGCTGATGCACCGGGCCATGAGGTGCCCTTGGGTGGAGTGTCCGCTGGGGTAGGAGGCATGGCCCGGCACCGGCAGGGGCGGCAGCAATGCGGGGCAGAGCTGCGACGGCCGCGGCCGTTCCTGCTGCCCCTTGAAGTGCATGACGACGAAGAGTCCGACGAGGTTCGAGATATGCAGCAGGCGATAGGTGGCCGGATGAGTGCTTGGCGTGGCATCCAGGAGCGCCATGAAGTAGCTGATGAACTCCTGATCCTGTGCCAGGATCTCGCCTAGCGCATCCGCCCGCTCGTCCTCCGCGGCCGTCACGAGATCGTCTATCTCGGCCTTCACCACGGCCGGGGTCTTGTCGTAAGCGGGGACGTCGAGGAGCGTCTTCCAGTCGCTTCGGGTGAACTCGATCAGCGTCAGCCAGGATGCCCACTCGGCCCGCCAGGCTCGCAGCGGGAAGTACGCCAGGGTGAAGCGCACGTCAGAGATGTTGGTCGGCGCGCCTCCAGGCACCTGCTCCGTGACGAATGGCAGGTCCACCCGGTCGGGGAAGAACCAGCCGCCAGACCCGCCAGAGTAACCAACATTGCCAGTATTCCCGGTATTGCCAGTGTTCCCCGTATTCCCAGTGTTTCCTGTCATGACTGACCTCCCCAGGACATTGTCTATCCCCGCGTCTAATCGGGCAGTCCAGCAGCGCGCAGTCTCTCGACGAACGAATCCCAAATCGCTTCCGGCAACGGCGTGCGGGCGGAAAAGGTGGTGAGGTGAAAGCCGGGCTCGATCGCGAGTTGCCGTCGGGCGATCTCTCGAGCTTCCTCAAGGCGGCCGACAGCGATCAAGGCGGCGGTAAGCGTCCGCAGATTCGAGGTGAGTTTCCCGCATTGCGCCGCCGCCCGCTGCCCCTCAGCAATTGCACCCTCGAAGTTGCCAGTGATGTAATGCGCCTGGGACAGAGCGTGCTGATGAAAGAACGCGAAAGGACTGAGAGGTGACAGGAGCACGCCGCGCTCGCCACGCCGCGTCGCTTCCGGCCCGTTGCCTAGGAAACCGCTGGTGAAGCTGCCCATGGTCCATGCAATGGCATTGCTAGGGCCGACGGTTATGGCACGATCGAGAACCAGCATCGCCGCGTCATGCTCTCTCATCCATGACAACGCGTTCCCGCGGATCGCGAGTGCTAAGGCATCCTGTCCGTCCCGTTCGACCGCTGCCGCGCTCTGGCGTGCCATTTCCACCCGATCCGCATCCGGCGCAGCGGACCAACCCTGGGCGATGCGCAGGAGGTGCCACAAAGCGGTATAGGATCGAGCCGGCGCATAGCCAGGGTCGAGCGAGATGCTGCGCTGCAGCAGGCTTCCGGCGCGAGCGAAGGACTCGTGGTCGAGCCGATATAACTGGTCCAACGCCTGCAGCAAGAAATCGTAAGCGGTCATGTTATCGGGATGCTTCCGGGCTGCGCGCAGCAACTCCTGCTCTTGCACTTCCGGGGCGATGGTGGCCACCACTTGGGTAGAGATGCGGTCCTGCAGATCGAATACGTCAGCTATATCGCCATCAAAGTGATCAGCGCGGATGACTGCGCCCGTTTCCGTGCTGATCAGCTCGGTCTGGATGCGCAGCCGATTGCAGAGGCGCTGGATGCTCCCTTGCAGCACATAGCGGACGCGGAGTTCGCGCCCGACCTGACGCGAGTCCACCGACATGCCGGCGTAGGCAAGCGTGGAGCCGTGCGAGATGACGAACAGCTCCTTGATCCCTGCCAGGACGTGGATGATTCCCTCGATGATGCCGTCCGCGAAGTATGATGCCTCGCCGTTCTGCCTCCTCCGGAATGGCAGGACGGCGATGGAGGGGAGATCCTGGACGGATGATGAATTCGGCAGGGGGGCGCTGGCCCCCTCGCCACGGATGGCATAGGCTCGGACCGGACGTCGCAAGTTCCGCAGGAAGAAGTCGCCAAGGTCCACGGCTTGGGCCGGCAACTTATCGCCCACCTGCTCGATCACGGCGCCGGAGACGACGAGACCGCCGGGTTCGGCATGGGTCTGCAGCCGCGCCGCGATGTTCACGCCATCGCCGTAGATATCGCCCTGCTCGATGATGGCCTCGGCGACGTGCAGGCCCATGCGGAAGAGGATGCGGTTCGCCGGCGGGTCGTCCGCGGCGGCCTTGCCGATTGCCTTCTGAAGGGCGAGGGCACACCGCGCCGCATCGCGCGCGCTGTCGAACGCTGCAAAGAAGCCGTCGCCCGTGGACTTGACCACGCGGCCGTGGTGCCGGGCGACGGTGGGTGCAATCACCTTGGCCCGCAGGCGCACCAGCCTGGCGTAAATGCGCTCCTCGTCCGCCTCCATGAGTCGGCTGTAACCGGCCACATCGGCCGCTAGGACGGCCACAAGCTTCCGCCGGGCAAGAACCATCGCGTGCCACACCTCGTCCAGCGCAGGCGTAGCCCGCACCACGCCGGGGGCCGCTGCGATGGTCGAGTGTAGGAACGATACGTCCATGGTGCAATGAGACTCGGTAGCGATATACGTCACTACTCTCACTCAGTGCGAAAGCAGATGCAAGCAAAATCGTAACGAAAATGCTCAGGTCCAGGGCGGCACCGATCCGAACCCCGCCCGATGATGTCGCGTCGGCCCGAGCCGGCGCAGCGCCGCCAGGTGCACTGCCGTGCCGTAGCCCGCGTTGCTCGCCCAACCGTAGCCGGGGTGGCGTCGGTCGAGGCGGGCCATGAGCCGGTCCCGCAGCACCTTCGCCGCGATGCTCGCCGCGGCGATGGACAGGCTCAAACCGTCGCCGCCGACCAGGCAGCGCACGGGGCAGGGCAGGGCGGGCGGCTGGTTCCCGTCCACTAGAGCGAGGTTGGGAAGCACCGGCAGCCGCTCTACCGCCCGGCGCATGGCAAGAAGTGCTGCGCCCAGCACGTTGAGCCGGGCGATCTCGTTGACGGAGGCCGCGGCAACGGCGATCTCAGCCGCCCCGCTCGCGAGCATCGCCGCCAGCGCGCGCTCGCGGGCCGCCGCCGAGAGCCGCTTGCTGTCGTCGAGCAGCGGCGCCAGCGCGTCTGGCACGCCGTCAGGGAACACCACGGCCGCCGCGACCACGGGGCCGGCGAGCGGCCCACGGCCCACCTCGTCCACGCCCGCGACCCGGCCGCCATGGGCCGCCTCGCGGGTGAAGTCCGGCATGGTCATCCAACGCGCATTATCACGCAGTGCAGCTTAGGCGCTGCCTCACGATCTGCGCTACAGCAGGCTGAGCTGCGCCTCGGCTCTCTGGGAAGCGGCGGGGCGGGGCGGGGCGAACTGCGCCGTGCCGAGCGGGAAGCGGTCGTCGAAGCCGAGGCGGCGGGCGGCAAGGGCGAAGCGCTTGGCGAGCGCGTCGGCGTAGGCGCCAGCGCCGGCCATGCGGGCGCCGAAGCGCGGGTCGTTCAGCGCGCCCCCGCGCGTCTCGCGCACGAGGCTGAGCACGTGACGTGCCCGGTCGGGGAAGTGCTCGTTCAGCCACGCGGTCATCAGGTCGCGCAGCTCGTGCGGCAGGCGGAGCAGCACATAGCCGGCGTGCCTCGCCCCCGCGGTGTGGGCGGCTTGCAGGATGCGCTCCAGCTCGGCGTCGTTCAGCCCTGGGATCATCGGGGCGGCCAGCACGCCCGCGGGAATACCGGCCTGGGCGAGGGCACGGATTGCCTCCACCCGGCGCGCAGGTGCTGCGGCACGCGGCTCCATCTGCCGAGCCAGGGTACCGTCGAGCGTGGTCACGGAGAGCCAGACGCGCATGAGGCCGCGGTCCGCCATGCGGCGGAGAATGTCGAGGTCGCGCAACACGCCTGCACCCTTGGTCACGATGCTCGCCGGGTGGCCAAATCGCTCCAGCACCTCCAGCACCTGCCGGGTGAGGCGCAAGGTGCGCTCGACGGGCTGGTAGGGGTCGGTGTTGGCGCCGAGCTGGATTGGGCGGGGCACGTAGCCGGGGCGGCTCAGCTCGCGCTCGAGCTGCTGCGCGACATCCGGCTTGAAGTGGATCTGCGTCTCGAAGTCGAGGCCCGGCGAGAGGCCGAGATAGGCGTGGGTCGGGCGCGCGTAGCAATACACGCAGCCGTGCTCGCAGCCCTTGTAGGGGTTCACGGAGCGGTCGAACGGCAGGTCCGGGCTGGTGTTGTAGGTGAGCGCGGTGCGGCTGCGGTCGGGCGTGAGCGTGGTCTTGAGCGGTGGCAGGTCGGCGAAGAGGGTGCCGAGCGCGGCCCAGCCGTCATCGAACAACTCGGCCTTGCGCGACTCGAAGCGCGGCGCCGGGTTGAGCGTGGCGCCACGGCCTTGCAAACGGCCGCGATAGCCGATGTGATTGCCGATGCTCATCCCGTCCGGCATGGTCGCGTTCCCTTCTCGTTCCGGTGCGACCATGCCGAGTCAGGTTAATGGCGTCAAGAACAAAAACCGAACCTCTGTTAGCGTTGTGATCCCCACGCTGGACGCGGCGGCGCATCTGCCGCGCACGCTCGCGGCGCTGGACGGGGCAGAGATTGTTGTCGTGGATGGGGGCAGCCGTGACGCGACCGCGGCCGTCGCGCGGGCGTACGGGGCGCGGGTGCTCTCGGCGCCGCGGGGGCGGGGTGGTCAGCTCGCGGCCGGAGTCGCGGCGACTACGGGCGAATGGTTGCTGCTGCTGCACGCGGACACAGTGCTGGCGCCGGGCTGGGCGGCGGCGGCACGGGCGCATATCGAAACGCGGGCGGGGTGCGCGGCCTACTTCCAATTCGCGCTCGACAATGCGGGCTGCCGTGCCCGCCGGCTGGAGCGTTGGGTCGCGCTGCGGTGCCGGGTTCTGGCGCTGCCTTACGGCGATCAGGGTTTGCTGGTGCCGCGGGTGTTGCTCGACGACGTTGGCGGGGTTCGGCCGTTGCCGCTCATGGAGGATGTGGATCTGGTGCGGCGGATCGGGCGGGCGCGACTCGCAGCTATACCGGTGGATGCGGTGACGAGCGCCGCGCGCTGGGAGCGGGGCGGCTGGCGCCGCCGCTCCTTGCGCAACCTGAGCTGCCTCGCGCTCTGGTTCGCGGGTGTGCCGCCGCGGGTGATCGCGAGGCTATACGGGTGAGGCGGGTCTGCGTCGTATTCGCCCGCGCACCACGCCTCGGGACGGTGAAGCGCCGCCTCGCCCGCGACATCGGCGACCGTGCCGCCCTGCGCTTCCATGAAGGCACGGCAGCGGCGCTGTTGCGCGAACTGGCGCGCGATCGGCGTTTCGCCACGGTGCTCGCGCTGACGCCTGACCGGGCGCGGTGGCGAGTCCCGGTGCCGCGCGTAGGGCAAGGACGGGGGAATCTCGGCGTGCGGATGCACCGGGCTTGTACTCGCGTCCGGCACGGGTGCGTCGTGATCGTGGGCAGCGACATCCCCGGCGTGGGCGCCGAGGACGTGGCAGCGGCGTTCCAGGCGCTCGGCGCTGCGGACGCGGTATTCGGCCCGGCGCTGGACGGCGGCTACTGGCTCGTGGGCATGGGACCGCTTCGCCCGGCGCGGCCCTTCGCGGCCGTGCGGTGGTCGAGCGAGCACGCACTCGTCGATACGCTCGCCAACTTCCGCGGACGCCGGGTCGCGTTCCTGCGCGCTCTGCGCGACGTGGACACGGTGGACGATTTGCGCGCGATCAGGACGCCTTCAGGTGCTCCTGCAAGCGGGGCATGAGCTCGACCAGGTTGCAGGGCCGGTGGCGGTTGTCGAGCTGCCAGACCAGGATCTCGTCCCAGGCGTCCTTCACCGCTCCCGTGCTGCCCGGCAGCGCGAACAGGTAGGTCCCGCCCGCGACGCCCCCCAGCGCGCGGGACTGCATCGTGCTCGTCCCGATCTTCTGGAACGAGATCATGCGGAACAGCTCGCCGAAGCCCTCGATCCGCTTCTCCAGGACGCGGTCGAACGCCTCCGGCGTCACGTCGCGCCCGGTGATGCCCGTGCCGCCGGTGGTGATCACCACGTCCACGGCCGGGTCCGCGATCCAGGCGCGCAGGCGGGCCTCGATGGGGCCGGCGTCGTCGCGCTCGATGGCACGGTCGGCAAGACGGTGCCCGGCGGCCGCGATGCGCTCGGCGAGCGCGTCGCCCGAGGTGTCATCCGCAGCCGTGCGCGTGTCCGAGACGGTGAGCACGGCGATGCTCACGGCACAGGAAGGGGCGGCTCTCGTCAAAGCGCCATTTGGACGTGCCATCGAGCGGTGCCATGGTGGGCCTCAGTTCAGGCGCGCGTTCACGAGCGGCGACGGCGCATCGGCACTGAAGCGCGGCCAGCGCCCGGCGGCAAGCTCGTCGAGGCTTGGGCTTGGCAACGACAGGCGCGCCGCATAGAGCCAGGTGTAGGCGAGCGCGCGCGGCACGTAGGCGCGTGTCTCGTCATTCGGGATGCTCTCGATGAAGAGCAGCGGGTCGCCCCCGTCCTTCATGGCTTCGGACCAATGCGCGAGACTGGCCGGCCCCGCATTGTAGGCGGCGAGCAAGCGGATCAGGCTGCCCTGCACGCAGTCCAGCGCGGCGAGGTGGGCGAGGTATTGCTGTCCCAGCTCCAGGTTCAGGGCAGGGTCGTGCAGTTGCCGGGCGAGGGAGGCGGGCGTCGCGGTGCTGCCCGTGATCCAGCTGGCCGTCTCGGGCATGATCTGCATGAGACCGCGCGCTCCGGCCGGGGAGACGGCGTGCGGGTCGAAGTTGGATTCGAGTCGGGCGAGGGCATAGACCAGGGCCGGGTTGACGCGGAAGCCTCCGGCCGGGTGCAAGCGGGGGAGTGCTATCGGCGTGGCGAACCCTTCCGCGCCGGGCAGCAACGGGGCCAACTCGTCTGCGAGGGTGCTGAGGCCGGCGGCACGGGCGACGAGCGCGATCGCGCGGGATAGGCCGGGCCGGTCGCGCGCGGCGTCCCAGAGGTGGCGCAGCTCAGAAGCGGCACGCTCCTCCTGACCCACTTGAAGCAGCGCGAAGGCGCGCTCCCCGCCCGGCAGGGCGCCGACTGCGGCCACGTCCGCCTCGCCTAATACGTCGTGTGCAAGCGGGGCTGGCTCGGGCGGCTCTCCGAGGACGCGTCGGGCCAGTTGGCCGTAGAAGGCTTCCGGCTGCTCAGCCGCGCGCTGCATCCAGAGCGCGTAGCCGCCGCGGTCGCCTAAGCGAAGGTGGGCCCGCGCCGCCCAGAACGCGGCGCGCGAGCGTTCAACGGGCGTCGCGGCCTCGGCCCGGACGGCCGCTTCGAAGAATGTGCGTGCCCGCTCTAGGTGCCCGAGGCGCCAGGCAGCAAGGCCGCCGACGTAGGCAGGCAGGCCGACGCGGCCACCAGCGTCCCGGCTTGCGATGTCGGCGAGACGAAGCGCCGCGGCGTCGTTCCCCCCGAGGAATTCCGCGCGGGCGACCTCGCCGCGGAGCGCCGCGCCGTAGAGGGCGCCCAGCCCATGCGTATGGGCGATGAGCCGCAACGCCTGGTCGAAGCGCCCGGCGCGCATTGGCTCCCGGACACTGCGGTCCAGCGTCGGGTTGCGGACGAAGAGTGGTGTCGAGGCCGCCATCGGCGGCAACGTCCGCGTGGCTGGCGCGCGAGGCGGTGTTGCGCCGCGTGGCAAGCGTGCCAGGAGGTCGGCGTGGATCGCAGGTGCGTCCGGCAGGTCGCCGTAGCGGGCAAGCCATGCGGCCAGCTCCCCCGCAGTCGGCTGTGCCTTCCCCCCGAGATAGCGGTCGGCGAGCACGTGGCCGAGCAGCAGCGGGGAGACGATTTCAGCGGTCTCAGCCGTTGCCTCGGTGACGTTGCCCTCATCCTGCAGCGCGAAAACGTGGCGCAGGTGGGCAGCATCGCCCGGCGCGAGTGGCTGCGGCAGCACCATGCCATGCGTGGAGAGATGCGGCGCGAAGAGCGCCACATCCTCGATGGAATCCCGCCCATGCGCTGCCGGGGCAGCTGCTCCAGCTAGCATCGCAGCCCCAGCGATCAGCGCGCGGGCAACGGGAAGACGGGAGAAGGTAGAGCCGATCCCTCGCATGAGCGGCGACGTGGTTGCCAAAATGTCAACAAGCAAACCACGGCGGCGCGAGCAGCGTTCATCGTTTCGTGACCTGAGGCTCGTCCAAGAACCTGCGTAAGCGCAGCAATTCGCCCCACGCTGCCTCTTTTGCAGCAGGCTGCGTGAGAAGATGCTCCGGCGGAGGCACGGCGAGCGCGGACACGGGCGCGTCTAGCCCAGGGATGGTGACAGCGTGCCAGCGGCCTCGTGCGCGGCGGGTGCCGCCCTCGATGGCGCCGACCCACTTGCAGGCGAGATTGCCCATCAGGACGAGTGCACGTGGGCGCAGGAGAACGAGCTGGCGCTGCACGAAGGGCAGGCAGGCGGCAATCTCGGTCTCGGCCGGCGTCCGTCCGCCGGGCGGGCGCCAGGGGACCAGGGTGAGGAGCCGCACATCGTCGCGCTGGAGGCCGATGCTGCCGAGCATCGCGTCGAGCATCCGGCCGCTCGGCCCAGCGAACGCCCGGCCCGAGCGGTCGCTCTCGGCATCGGGTGCCTCGCCGACGAGGGCGACTCCCGCCGTGCACGCCCCGTCGCCGAACACGAGCGCGCTGGCCGTGGCACGGAGTGGAGAACCGTCGAAGGCTTCCAATGCCGTACGCAGCGCATCGAGCGTCGCAGCACCCTCCGCAAGCTGCTGTGCTCGCGCCGGGGCGGCCGAGGCCGGGATGCTGGCGGGCGGCGTGCTAGGGGAGGGGGTGGCCCGCGCAGGGGCGGCAACGGGCCGCAGCCGGTCCCACGGCAGCTCGTCCAGCGCCTCGTCCGCGCCCCACTCGACTTGCAAGCGCAGCGCTGCTGCCGCATCCATTCCCGCGTCCATGGGCGGCGAGATAAGGGCTTGTCCGGGCGTGGTGCAACGGCCACGACGCATTACCTATGGTGCAGGGAGATAAGGACGCATGGCCGAGCGCGAGAGCATGGAGTTTGATGTGGTGGTAGTGGGCGCGGGGCCTGCCGGGCTGTCCGCCGCCATACGCCTCAAGCAGCTGGCCCCGGAAGCGAGCGTGTGCGTCGTCGAGAAGGGCGGCGAGGTGGGGGCGCATATTCTCTCCGGCGCCGTGATCGAGACGCGGGCGTTGACGGAGCTGATCCACGATTGGAAGGTGAAGGGCGCGCCGCTGGACACGCCCGCAACCGAGGATCGCTTCCTGTTCCTGACCGAGAAGCGCGCCATCCGTCTGCCTACGGTTCCCCAGATGCACAACCACGGCAACTACATCGTGTCGTTGGGCAACGTGGTGCGCTGGCTCGGGCAGCAGGCGGAGGAGGCGGGTGTCGAGATCTACCCAGGCTTCGCCGCGGCCGAGATATTGGAGGAGGACGGACGCGTCGTCGGCGTTGCCACGGGCGACATGGGCGTGACCCGTGAAGGCGAGCACGGCCCCAACTACCAGCCCGGCATGGAGCTTCGCGCGGCCTACACCTTGTTCGCGGAGGGTTGCCGCGGCTCGCTCACCAAGACGCTCGCCGAGCGCTACAATCTCCGCGACGGCAAGCAGCCGCAGACCTACGCCCTCGGCATCAAGGAGTTGTGGGAGGTGCCCAAGGAGCGGCACAGGCCCGGCCTCGTTGAGCACACCATCGGTTGGCCGCTCAGCGCCGGCACCTACGGTGGTTCCTGGCTTTACCATTTCGGCGAGAACCTGGTCTCCTACGGATTCGTGATCGGCCTCGACTACGCGAACCCTTGGCTGTCGCCCTTCGACGAGATGCAGCGGTTCAAGACGCACCCGGAGATGCGCCACCACTTCGAGGGCGGGCGCCGGATCAGCTACGGGGCGCGGGCGCTCTCCGAAGGCGGTTTGCAGGCCATCCCCAAGCTCACCTTCCCCGGCGGCGCGCTCATCGGCGACACGGCGGGATTCCTCGAACGTGCCCAAGATCAAGGGCACGCACTGCGCCATGAAGAGCGGGATGCTCGCGGCTGAGGCCGTCGCCGAGGCGCTCGCGAACGGTAGGCCGCCTGAGCCTGCCTCCTACGAGGCGCGCTTCGAGGCGAGCTGGCTCTACAAGGAGCTGCGCGACGAGCGCAACATCCGCCCGGCGTTCAGTCATTTCGGCCTCTACGGCGCGATCGCCTATTCCGCGCTCGATACCTACGTGCTGCGCGGCAGGGCTCCCTGGACGCTGCGGCACAGGAAGCCGGACTACGCGACGCTGCGCCCCGCGGAGAAGATGCCGCGCATCGCCTATCCCAAGCCGGATGGCAAGCTCACCTTCGACAAGCTCTCCTCCGTGTTCATCAGCAACACGAATCACGAGGAGGATCAGGTGCCCCACCTGCACCTGCGCGATCCCTCGCGCTGGGAACCGGTCAATTGGGACATCTACGCCTCCCCCGAGAGCCGCTATTGCCCTGCGGGGGTGTACGAGGCCGTGGAGACCAATGACGGCCATCATCGCTTGCAGATCAATGCGCAGAACTGCGTTCATTGCAAAACGTGTGACATCAAGGACCCCACCCAGAATATAGACTGGGTCACGCCCGAAGGCGGCGGCGGCCCGAACTATCCTGGCGGGATGTAGCTCTTCAACCGCAGTCCTGGTAGCGTTCGCCCATGCAACACGGCCGTATGGCGCTTCTCGCGCTCTCCTTCCTCTCCGCCTGCGCGGCCACCACCGCGACCGGGGGCGGCGAGCCGCAATCCGCGTCCGATCCAGCGTCGGGCAAGGACTATGCCGACTATCTCGTCGGCCGCTACGCCGCCACGCACGGCGACATGGACATTGCGTCGGAACGGCTCCGCGCCGCCGCGGCGCGCGATCCTGCGGACCATGCACTCGCATCGCAGGCGTTCCTGACCAGCCTGCTCGCCGGGCAGACCGATCTGGACGGGATCGCTCAGAGAGTCGCCAATAACCCGCTCGCTCAGCTCTACCTCGCCGACGAGCTGGCTCGCGCCGGGCGGTGGGATGCGGCCGGGCGGCGCTACGCGGCCCTGCCCGACCACGGGCTGACAAGCGCGCTGCGCCCCTTGCTCGTCGCCTGGGCACTGGAAGGGGCAGGGCGGACCGACGCTGCGCTCGATACGCTGCGGCCGCTCGCCGCGGCCCAGGAGCTGCGCGGCATCTATGTGCTGAACATGGCGTTGATCGCTGACCAGGCCGGGCGTGCCGGGGACGCGGCGCAACTCTACCAGGCGGCGCAACAGGCTTATGGGGCACTGAACCTGCGTCTCGGGATCATCCTGGCCAGCGCGGAAGCACGCCGGGGTCTGGTTGACCAGGCCAAGCAGACCATCGCGGCGCTCGCGGCGGCGAACACGGACCTCGCGATCGCGCAGCCGGCGCTGGACGCTGCTGTTGCCCAGCCTGCCGTGCCGCGCGCCGTGGACGGGATCGCCGAGGCTTACCTGGCCTTCGCCGCGGCGCTGCGGGAGAACGGCGCGGGCGAGCTTGCGGAGGCGCTGCTCCGCCTTGCCCTGCTGGACCGGCCGGATTTCACTGCCGCACGCCTCCTGCTCTCCGAGATCCAGGACACCGACAAGCATCCCGGTGCCGCTCTCGCGACACTGCGCGCCGTTCCTGCGACAGACCCGCTCCACCTCGTCGTCCAGCTGCGCGAGGCCGTGCTGCTCGACGCGATGAACAATCATGCAGAGGCGGCCGCGCTCGCCGGCACGCTCGCGCGCGAGGATCCCGCCCGGCCAGAGCCGTTAGCGGCGGCCGCCGAGGCGCTGCGCATGGAGGGGCGCTACGCCGACGCGGCGAGCACCTACAGCCAGGCGATCACGCGAGCCGAGGCGCTCGGGGCGGTGCCCTGGACACTGTATTTCGAGCGCGGCATCTGCCGCCAGGAAGCGGGTGACTGGCCCGGCGCGCAGGCCGATCTGGAACACGCCGTCCAGCTCGCCCCGGACCAGCCGATGGTGCTCAACTACCTTGCTTACTCCTGGGCGGAGCACCACGAGCACCTCGACCGCGCACGCGAGATGCTGGAGCGTGCGGTCGCGATCAACCCTAACGACGGCTCGGTCGTGGATAGCCTGGGCTGGGTCATGCTGCGCCAGGGAGACAGCGCCGGTGCCGTCAAGCAGTTGGAGCGCGCGGTCGAGCTGGAGCCGGAGGACCCGGTCATCAACGGCCACCTCGGCGACGCCTACCTGGCGGCCGGGCGCAAGCGCGAGGCGGAGTTCCAGTGGCGCCGCGCCCTGACGCTGAAGCCCAAGGACGCGGACAAGGCCCGGATCGAGGCCAAGCTCAACGACCTCGCGCCAGGAGCAATGAGCGCCGTACCCGGCGGAGCCGTGCGCGGCCAGCCCTGACCTGTCTCGCCTGACGCCGCCCCAAGTGCGATCCTTGACGCTCTCGGAACTGGCGCCAGCCAAGGTCAACCTCTACCTGCGCGTGACCGGCCGCCGAGCGGACGGCTACCATCTGCTCGATAGCCTCGCCGTGTTCGGACCGGCTGCGGACGTGCTCTCCGCGGGCGTGGACGAGATGCTGACGCTCGACGTGCAGGGGCCTTTCGCACCGGCACTGGCAAGTGAGCCGGCACTGGCAAGTGAGGCAGACAACCTGGTCCTGCGCGCGGCGCGCCTGCTCGCGGAGGCGGCTTGCGTTGCGCCCCAGGCGCGGCTGGTGCTGGACAAGCGCCTTCCCATCGCGAGCGGCATCGGCGGCGGCTCGGCGGACGCGGCGGCGGCGCTGCGCCTGCTCGCGCGCCTCTGGGGCGTGCCCGTGCCGGCGGACCTCGCGGCACGGCTCGGGGCGGATGTGCCGGTCTGCCTCGCTGCTCGCCCGGCGCGCATGGAGGGCATCGGCGAACGGCTCGGACCGGCGCCGGATTTGCCGGTTTTCGGCCTGCTGCTCGTCAATCCGGGTGTCGCGGTCAGCACGCCCGCGGTGTTCCGCGCCCGCACGGGCGGTTTCTCGGAGCCGGCCGCCCTCCCGCCGGCTTGGCCCAGCGCCGAGGCCATGGCAGCTGGATCTCCGGCCGCTCGGCAATGATCTGGAGGCCGCGGCCATCTCTCTCTGCCCGGAGATCGCGGATGCGCTCGCCTGGCTGCGCGCCCGGCCAGGTTGCCTGCTGGCCCGCATGAGTGGCTCGGGGGCAACCTGCTTTGCCCTGTTCGCTGACGAGGCTGCCGCCGAAGCGCATGCCAAGGACGCGCCGCCCGGTTGGTGGGCGCAAGGGGGCGCGGTGGGCGGGGCTTTACGCGGCGGCCTGCGCCGGCCTAATGCTCGTGATGGATGGGGCGTCGCCAAGCGGTAAGGCAGCGGATTTTGATTCCGCCATTCGGAGGTTCGAATCCTCCCGCCCCAACCAGACTGTTTTCTCCACCAAACCAGAGGAACTGCGCTTGATGCGGCCTGGGCGATCCTGCGGCGCGTCTGGCGCCAGCGCCTTGCGTGGCCGTGCGGCTTCCTACTGCGCGGCGCCTTACCGAGTCGAGCACGCGTCGGTCCGGATCGGCCGGAGGAGCCCGGCCATGGATGCGCTGCTCGAAGCACACGATATCCGCGAAGGCGTGCTGGTGACGGCGTGGAACCCCGCCGGGCGACGTTTGCCCGAGGCTGTGAACAGGCGCCGCGCCGCCCGGCTCGCTGAGCGCCTGCGTGGCCTGCGCGCGCTGCCCGGCGTCAACGGCGAGGGGCGCTGGCGCGAGGAGTCCCTGCTCGTGCTAGCGTGCACCCCGCGCAGAGTCGAGGCGCTCGGCCGCTTGTTCGGGCAGGATGCCGTGGTCCTGCTTCGCCGCGGGGCGCGCACCCGGTTGCGGTTCCTGCGCTGAAGCCGCCTCCGGCACCGCGGCACGGGTCGCAGACAGCCGCTCCGTCGCGCGCGTGATGGCCCGCACGATGGTCTCGCCCGCGCGCACCACCTTGGGGTCGGGGTGGGCGAGCAAGCGGTCGGATACCAGCAGCGCCGGCGAGAGCATTCCGCGGAGGTCATGGCGCAGCGAGGATGTCGTGGCCTCCAGCGCCGTAAGTCGGGCGCGCTGCTGCCCCACCTCACGGCCGAGCACGCCTGGCGCTTCTGAGCCAAGCGGGGCAAGCGGGCGCACCACGAAGGCGTGCAGCACAACGAACGCCGCTACACCGGCAAGCAGCGCCACACCGGCTGTCGCCGCAAGGTAAGGAACGCCGAGCCCCACGAACGCGAGCGCGAGGCCGATCGCGCCGAACGTGCCTGCGGCGGCGAGCGCGGCCAAGCCAAGGGCGAGGCGCGCCACCTGGCTACTCCGCCGCTCGCGCCACGATGGCGTCGTGGTTTCCATCACGGGCCGTGCGGCGCCCGGCCTCGAAAAGTTCTGCGAGGAAAGGAACCTCGCCATTGAACTTGGACGAGATCGGCAGCCGACGCAGCGCATCGTCGGCCGCGTAGCTCTCGATTTGCACGCCCGACCGGCAGGGCTGCCAACTCGGCGTCCAGTACGCCTTGGCAAGCGATCTCGGTGAGCCGGTTCATGATCTCGCTCTGCGTGCCGGGCACGCCGGCGCGGTGCTGCACCTGTGCGCGCACGAGCACGAGCGTATGCGGCGGTTGGGGCCGCAGCAGGGGGCCGAGCGGTGGGTTGCCGCTGAACCCGCCGTCCCAGTATGCCCGGCCCTTCATGCGCACGGCTGGGAACAGGAACGGCAGGCAGCACGAGGCGAGCAGCACGTCCGCGTCCACGCGCTCGTTCTCGAACACCACGGCCTGTCCCGTCTCCACGTCCGTGACGCCGACAGCGAGCCGCGGCGCTGCGGGGCTGGCGAGTAGCTTGCGGTCGAGGATGTCGAGCACGACGGAGCGAAGCGGGTTGAGGCCGAACGGGTTGATCTGCGCCGGGCTGAACAGGCGCGAGACGACATCGAGGCTCTGCCAGAGAACGGTGTTGCCCATGTCCCAGCCCCAGAGCCAGCGCTCGAAGGGCGAGTTGCGCAACGGGCTGAGCGCGTGCGCCTGCGCCACGCGGCGCCACAGCCGCGCCATCTCGTCCCGCGCTCCCTGGGCGCCAGCGCGTGCCCAGCCCTGCGCGTAGGCGACCGCCGTGAGCGCCCCGGACGAGACGCCGCATACCCGATCGAAGCTCCGGCCTTGCTCCGTGAGTGCATCCACCACACCCCAGGCGAACGCTCCATGCGAGCCTCCTCCTTGCAGGCCCAGCGCCGAGCCAGGCTGCATCGTCATTCGGTTTTCTCATCGCCCCCACTATGGACACCCTACCGTATGCGGCAAGTCCTACGGCCGTCGTGCGAGGAAGCGCGCAAGCTTTCTTGGACCGGAACAGTTTGGGCACATAAAGGTTTCCAACAGCTTTCCTGAACCGCTCTAGCCTCGGCGCAAGCCCCGCTCGCGAAAGCTCCGTTAGCGAAGGCTCCCGCTTGCGAAAGCTCCGCAGCAGGATCGGCGCTGCCGCGAGCAATGCGAGGCCGAGGCGCGGCAGCAGCACCGCGGGGCGCAGCAGCAGCCACGGGATCGAGGGGGGCATCCCCCGCGAGCACGTTGCCGAGACCGGCCCCGGCCGAGGCCAGGACCGTTGCGGCCGGCACGATGCCGAGCGCAGTGCCGAGCAGGAAAGGTGTCAGTCGCAGGCCGACCAGCCCGCAAGCGAGGTTGACGAGCCAGAACGGCGCGAAAGGCAGCAGGCGCAGGGCGAGGACGGCGAAGAAGCCGTCGCGCTCCAGGCGTGGCCGCACGCGAGCGAGCAGCGCGCCATGGCGCCGGGCGAGCACCGTCCCCAGCGTGCTGCGTGCTGCGAGGAACAGGGCGGTGGCGCCCGCGGTCGCCCCGGTCACGGCGAGCGCGCCGCCGAGCAGGGAACCGAATACGGCACCGCCGAGCACGGTGAGCGCCGTGCCGACTGGCACGCTCGCGGCCACGAGCAAAGCATAGAGGGCCGCATACGAGGCAGCGGCGAGCGTGGTGTGGGACGCGGCCAAGGCGCGGGCCTGAGCGAGGTGCCGCCCCAGGGTCTCGGGCGCGAGCAGTTGCGGCAGATCGAGCACCCACGCCCCGAGCAGGACGGCCGCGAGCAGGAGCAGCGGCCAGGCCCAGGCGAGATGGCGCATGGCCGATCTTATGCCCCTGGTTGACGCCGGAGGCCAGGCCGCCCTATAGACCCGCCGTCCGCGTCGGCCAGGACGCAGGGGCGCCGCGCGCGCCTAGCTCCGGCCGCGCGCCCCGATCCTGGAGAGCACCGTGAAGCGCACGTATCAACCCTCGAAGCTGGTCCGCAAGCGCCGCCACGGCTTCCGCGCCCGCATGAGCACCGTCGGCGGCCGCAAGGTCATCGCGAACCGCCGCGCCAAGGGCCGTAAGCGTTTGTCGGCCTGAGCCGGGGATCGCAAGACCATGGCGCCGAACCAGGCGCCGCTTGGGGTGCCAACCCCGCCCAGGCTGAAGCGCCGCGCCGAGTTCCTGCGCGTGGCAGCCTCAGGCCGCAAGGCCGCGACGCACGGGCTCGTCCTGCAAGTCCTTGCTGCGTGACGATGCCGGGCCGGCGCGCCTGGGCTTCACCGTGACCAAGCGCGTCGGCAACGCCGTCGTCCGCAACCGCACCAAGCGCCGCCTGCGCGAGGCCGCGCGCCTGGTGCTGCGCGAGCGCCCGGTGCAGGGCGCTGACCTCGTGCTGATCGGGCGCGACACGACCAGAGGCCGCGAATTCGCCCTGTTGATGGACGATCTCAAGCGCGCTCTCGCGAAGGCCGGCGTCCCGTGACCCTTGTTCTCTCGCTTCTCGTCCGCATCTATCAGTGGACGCTGCGCCCCTTCATCGGAGCGCACTGCCGCTTCGAGCCTTCGTGCAGCCACTACGCGCTGGACGCGCTCGCCAAGCACGGCGCCGCCCGTGGCAGCCTGCTCGCGGCACGCCGGGTGCTGCGCTGCAACCCATGGATGCCGGGTGGCCACGATCCCGTGCCGCCGCGTCCTCTCCCGAAAGCAACCCTTCGCTGATGGACCAGAGACGCCTCTTCCTCGCCATCGCGATCTCGCTCGCGATCCTGCTCGGCTTCCGCGCGCTGTTCCCGGCGCGCCACATGCCGCCGCCCGTCCAGGAGACGACGCAGTCCACGCCCGCGAGCCAGACGCCGCCGCGCCCGACCGGCAACCCGGCCTCGCCCGGCACCGAGCCGGTCGCCGTCGCGCCGCCGCGCGAGGTGCCGCGCCTCGCCATCCAGGCGCCGAGCGTCGAGGGCAGCATCAGCTTGCTCGGCGCCCGCTTCGACGACCTGGTGCTGCGCGACTACCACGAGGAAGTGAGCAAGACCTCGCCCCTCGTCCGCTTGCTGGAACCCAGGTCCGACCCGCAGCCCTACTACGTCCAGTTCGGCTGGGCGGCGGACGATCCGAACGTGAAGGTGCCCGGCGACGACACGCTCTGGACCGCGAGCGGCGGCCCGCTCACGGCGATGCAGCCTGTGACGCTGTCCTGGGACAACGGTGCCGGCCTGACCTTCCAACTCGTCGTCCGGGTGGACGCCGACTACATGTTCACGGTCGAGCAGCGGGTCCGCAACGCGAGCGGCGGGGCCGTCTCGCTGCATCCTTGGTCCCGCATCCGTCGCGACTACACGCCGGTGACGGCCGGCTACTACATCCTGCACGAGGGCCTGCTCGGCGTGCTCGGCGGCACGTTGCAGGAATATACCTATGCCAAGACCAAGACCGACGGCAAGGACCGCGGCGGCCTCGCCTACGACGAGAGCAGCCCCGGCGGCTGGGCCGGGATCACGGATAAATACTGGCTCACGGCGCTGATCCCCGACCAGAAGACGCCCGAGACCGCGAGCTTCCGCCACATCACGCAGGACGGCTCGGACCGCTACCAGGTGGACTTCCTCGCGCAGGACGCCGAGGCCGTGCAACCTGGCGCCGAGGCCGCCGCAACCACGCACTTGTTCGCTGGCGCCAAGGAGGTCCACCTTCTCGACCGCTACGAGACAAGCCTCGGCATCCCCGCGTTCTGGAAAGCCGTGGATTTCGGCTGGTTCTGGTTCCTGACGCGGCCGATCTTCTACGCGCTCGACTGGCTCTACCAGATCGTCGGCAATTTCGGCGTTGCCATCCTGATCTTCACCTTGTTCGTGAAGGGGCTTTTCTTCCCGCTCGCGAACAAATCTTATCGCTCGATGAGCAAGATGAAGCTGCTCGGACCCAAGATCGCGGAAATGCGCGAGCGCTTCAAGGACGACCCGGCGCGCCAGCAGCAAGAGATGATGGCGCTCTACAAGCTGGAGAAGGTGAACCCGGTCAGCGGATGCCTGCCCATGCTCTTGCAGGTGCCCGTGTTCTTCTCGCTCTACAAGGTGATCTTCACCACGATCGAGATGCGGCACGCGCCGTTCTTCGGCTGGATCCATGACTTGTCGGCGGTGGACCCGACCAACGTGTTCACCCTGTTCGGCCTGGTCCCCTGGAATCCGATGGCGATCTCGCCGTTCCTGCATCTCGGCCTGTGGCCGCTCATCATGGGCGTGACCATGTTCCTGCAGCAGAAGGTGAACCCGCCGCCGCCGGACCCGATGCAAGCACGGTTGTTCCAGTTCATGCCGGTCGTGTTCACCTTCATGCTGGCGCGCTTCCCGGCCGGGCTCGTGATCTACTGGAGCTGGAACAACACTCTGACGGTATTGCAGCAATGGCTGATCATGCGCCAAACCAGGATCGGGACGACGAGGCCGGTGAGGACCTAGAGGCCGCACAGCTCGAGGCGGGGCGCCTGCTCTTCGCGGGCGAGTGCCGCTTCTTCTACGCAGCCCAGCGCCTCGACCAGTTGCCTCCGCCGGGCCTTCCGGAGATCGCCTTCGCCGGGCGGAGCAACGTGGGCAAGAGTTCGCTCCTCAACGCGCTGACGGGGCGGAACTCGTTGGCGCGCACGAGCAACACGCCCGGCCGCACGCGCCAGCTCAACTTCTTCGACCTCGCGGGCCGGCTCGTGCTGGTGGACATGCCGGGCTACGGCTACGCCAGCGCGGGCAAGCAGGTGAAGGCGGACTGGCAGGGGCTGATGTTCGACTACCTGCGCGGGCGGCCCACGCTGCGCCGGGTGATCCTGCTGCTCGACAGCCGCATCGAGCTGAAGGAGAGCGACCGCGCCGTGATGGGGCTGCTGGACCGCGCGGCTGTCGCCTACCAGCTCGTGCTGACGAAGGCGGATGGGGTGAAGCCCGCGGCACTCGCGGCCAAGCAGGACGAGATCGAGGCGCTCGCCCGCAAGCACCCGGCGGCCTTTCCGCGCGTGCTCGCGACGAGCGCGGAGCGGCGGGAGGGATTCGAGCCGCTGCGGGCGGAGCTGGCGGCGTTTGCGATGCCTGAGCGCACCGGATTGACCCGTCCCGACCCGGCCGGTAAGGGCGGCTCATGACCCTCACGCCCGAGCAGATCAAGGCTGCGACCGAGCAGGCCAGCACACTCGCGCAGGCGATGCCCTATCTCCGCCGCTACGCGGGCGCGACGGTCGTCGTGAAGTATGGCGGCCACGCCATGGGCGAGGAGGCGCTCGCCGAGGATTTCGGCAGCGACATCGCGCTGCTCAAGCAGGTCGGCATCAACCCCGTCGTCGTCCACGGCGGCGGCCCGCAGATCAATGCCATGCTGGAGCGGCTCGCGATCCCGTCCACCTTCGTGGACGGCTTGCGCGTGACGAGCGCCGAGATGGTCGAGGTCGTCGAGATGGTCCTCGCCGGCTCGGTCAACAAGCACGTAGCGAGCCTCATCAACCGGGCGGGCGCGCTCGCGGTCGGCATCTGCGGCAAGGACGGTGGG
The DNA here is from genome assembly GCA_963790535.1 of uncultured Alphaproteobacteria bacterium. Lineage (GTDB taxonomy): Bacteria > Pseudomonadota > Alphaproteobacteria > Acetobacterales > Acetobacteraceae > CAWKEH01. The sequence goes on from CAWBOZ010000013.1 coordinate 73,139, forward strand.
CTGATCCGCGCGCGCCGCCTCAGGAGGACCGTGCGCGACCCAGGGAGCCGCATCGAGCACGTGCTCGATCTCGGTTTCGTCGGCGAGCCGGAAGCGGTGGACGTGCGCGTGGTCCATGCGCTGACGGGCGCCGGGCTGATCCCGGTGATCGCGCCCGTGGGCGTCGGCGCGGACGGGCACACCTACAACATCAACGCGGACACGGTGGCCGGCGCCGTCGCCGGCGCGCTCGGGGCGCGGCGGCTGCTGATGCTCACCGACGTGGCCGGCGTGCTGGACGGGGAGCGGCGGCTCGTCCCTGAGATGTCGCTCGTGGACGTGGAAGCCGGCATCGCGAGCGGCATGATCTCGGGCGGGCATGATCCCCAAGGTCGAATGCTGCGCGGATGCGGTGCGAGGGGGCGTGAAAGGCGCCGTCATCCTCGACGGCCGGGTGCCTCATGCGTGCCTGCTTGAGATGTTCACGGAGGGAGGCATCGGGACGCTGATCCGGGCGTAGCCTGCCTGCGCCCCCTCCCGGTCCATCTCGCCGCTCAGAAAAACGCCATCGTCCGCACCTCGATGCTCTCGCGCTTGCGGGCGTTAGGCGGGGTGTTCGGGTCCTCGAAGGCGGAGTGGCCGACGAAGCGGGCGCGGCCGTCGGTTTCGCTCTCATATGTCTTGAACAGCAAAGCCTGGTCCGCCGTCATGTGCGGGAAGTAGATCCAGCGATGCGCCGGCGAGTAGCGCATAACGTAGATCTCGCCGGTGCGCTCGCGGTATTTCAGCTCCATGCGCAGCATGTCGCCCTCGCCGTGGCTGGTGGCGTCGCACATCGCGAGCGGCAGCTCCTCCACCGGGTCATGCAGCGATTTCCAGACGTTGTAGAAGGCGACGCGGCGGGCAAGCAGGGCGTCCGCCTCATCGGGCAGAAGGTCGCGGACGCGCTGCGGGCCGGAGGCGATCGTGTAGTCGCTATGCACCAGCATCACCGCCGGGCGGTTGACGGTGGTCTGCTGCTTCAGGTCGGCGGGCAGGCGCTTGCGGATGGTGTGGTCAAAGATCACCACCCGCTTGGCGCCCGTGTTTTGCTTCACGAAGTCCTCGACCTGCGCATAGAAGCGGTCTTTCACTGCCGCGTCGTCGTCGAAGGCTGTGAAGCCGGCCCGGAAGGGCCGCAGCATGAACCCTTCGCGGTCAGCATCGAAGCTGGCCGCCTGCGCCCAGCCGTCGTGAATCTCGACCTCTTGCAGGTCGGTGCCGGGCGGGTTGAGCTTCACGGACGGGTCGGGCTCGTAGAAGTAGTAGTCCGGCGGGATACCGTTATCGACCGTGTAGTTCAGCGTCGCGCGAACCGTGCTGGTCTGGGTGATGTTCTGGTCCATCGTCGTCCTCTCAGGCGGCTTTCCGCTCGGTGGTGAAGCCTTCGCCGACAAAGGTGCGCTCCCAGCAGGGCAGGCGCTCGACTCCTTCGATCAGCCAGCGCCGCAGGTGCGGGTGCGGTTCCAGCGGCAGGCGCTGATGGGGGTGCAGGTGGGCGGGCGCGGCCAGCGCGATGTCGGCGATCGTCGGCTGGTCGCCGGCGATCCAGCGGCTGCCGGCGAGCCGCGCGTCCAGGATGCCGGCCAGCTTGTGGAAGGTCTCGTCCTGCGCGGCGATGATCGTGGGGTCGTGCTCGGCCTGCAGCAGCGGCTTCACGCAGTGCTCGACGAGATAGACGTAGCAGCTCGGGAACCAGCTCGAGGACTCCCACAGCAGCCAGCGAAGGATGTCGGCGCGCACCTTCGGATCGGCCGGATAGACCGAGGTGTTGCCGACCTTGTCGGCGGCGTAGGCGAGGATGGCATTCGACTCCCACAGCACGAAGTCGCCGTCCACCAGCGCGGGTATGGAGGCGTTCGGGTTGAGCTTGCGATACTCGGCGGCCTTCTGCTCGCCCTTGAAATAGTCCACGTGCACGCGCTCGAACGGCGCGCCGATCAGGTCGAGGCCAGCCAGCACCTTGCGGCAGTTCACGGTGATCGGATCGGCATAGACTTTCATCATGGTCGTGATCCCCCTCTCCGCGCCGCTTCGTTGTTGTGATCTGCGGAGGATCGGCCGGCGCTTGCCGTCATCGCCCAACGTAACCTAGGGCCTGGATTGTTCGCGTTTCAACCCGTATTCTCCGAACATAGCGTTCGCGGTCCGGATACAATGACCCTCTCCACCGACATGCTGACGGCGTTCGTGGGCGTGGCAGAGCATTTGAGCATCACCGCCGCTGCCAACGAGCTGGGCGTTGCCAAGAGCGTGGTCAGCAAGCGCCTGGCGCAGTTGGAAGCGGCGGTCGGCGCGGCGTTGCTGACCCGCAGCACCCGGCGCGTGTCGCTCACCCCGGCCGGCGCGGTGTATCTCGAGTTTGCCCGGCGGGCGCTCGATGCGGTGCAGCGCGCCGACGAGGAGCTGCGCACGCTGCGCACCGACCTCACGGGCCTGATCCGCGTCACCGCACCGGTGTCGTGGGGCCAGCGGGTGGTCGGCCGGTTGCTGCCGGCGTTCCTGGCGCGGCATCCAGGGCTGGAGATCGAGCTGCTGCTGGACGATCGGCTGATGGATCTGGCGCACGAGCACATAGACATCGCGTTGCGCATGTCGGCGGCCCAGTCTCCCGACCTGGTCTCCATACCGCTGACGCGGCTCGATTGGGTGATCTGCGCCACCCCCGCCTACCTGGCGACGGTGATCCCGCCGACGGAACCCGAGGCACTGGCACAGCACCCCTGCCTGAACTACTGGCGCACCAGCCGCCACGACCGCTGGGAACTGGTGTCGGCGGGCCGCAGCGTCGCTGTACAGGTGAGCGGACGCTACCGCGCCAACCATCCCGAGGCGGTGGCCGACGCGGCAATGGCCGGGCTAGGGATCACGCTGCTGCCGCTGTATTTCGTGGAGCGCGAGATCGCCGAGGGCAGGCTGGTGCGCCTGCTGCCGGAATGGTCCGCCAAGACAGAGTTCGGTGACGCGGTCACCGCCGTCGCGGTGCCCGACCGCATCCGTTTCGCCAAGAATCAGGCGTTGCTGCGCTTCCTGCGCGCCCGTTTGCGGCCGCCCCCAGGCGGCGTGTAAGGCCCGCGCTCATCGCTGCCCGGTGCTTCACGCAAGCCATGTGCTGTTCGGCGAAGCGGTCGGTCGCCGGGCAGACGACCTCGTCGCCGGCGTCGGAGAAGGCGCCGCGCCCGAGGCAGGCTAGCGGTCGCAGTTGTCGTGCCCCGAGGCCACGCAGTCTTGCTGCGACAGGGCGTGATGCACGAGTGGGAAGACCCACCAGCCGACCACCGCGAGCAGGAGGATCGCCGCGAGCACGAGGACCGGGAGCAGGTCCCAGGAGCGGCGCCGGTGTTGTTCGTCAGCCATCGTCGAGCCTCATGCGCGCTGCCCGCAGCGTGGCCTCGCCGGGCGGGGGAGGCGGCTCGGGGTGCAGCGTTTGGAGCACCTCTAGCACGATCTCGGCGACGCAGAGCCGCGCGAACCATTTGTGGTCCGCGGGCAGGACGAACCAGGGCGCCGCCTCGGTGCTTGTCGCCGCGACCGCCTCCTCGTAAGCCGCCATCGTTGCCGCGTATCGCTCGTGGCCGTCTAGGTCGGCCAGCTCGAACTTCCACTGCTTGGCCGGGTCGTCGAGCCGGGCGAGCAGGCGCTTGCGCTGCTCCGCGGCCGAGACGTGGAGCAGCACTTTGCGGATCGCGACGCCTTGCCGGCCGAGATAGGCCTCGAATGCGGCGATGTCGGCGAGCCGCTCGGACCAGATACCCGGCCCGACCAGTCCGGGCGGCAGGCGCTGCTTGGCGAGCGCCGCCGCGTCCACGCGGGGCACGACCACGTCCTCGTAGTGGCTGCGGTTGAACACGCCGACCATGCCGCGCGGCGGCAAGCGGGCGTGGATGCGCCAGAGAAAGTCATGGGCCAGCTCCGCGTCGCTCGGCACTTCGAAGCTCGCGACGTGAAGGCCTTGCGGGTTCAGCCCGGCGAGCGCGTGGCGGATCGCGCCGTCCTTGCCGGCGGCGTCCACGCCGGCGAGCACGAGCAACACGGACCAGCGCCGTTCCGCCCAGAGGCGCTGTTGCAGCGCGTCGGCCTGCTTGATCACCGTGGCCATGCGCCGCTCGGCCTCAGAGCGGTCCATAGCGCCCTTTGGCCCCCTTGCTCGCCGTCTCGCGCGTGCTCAGTTCCGGTGCGGCGCCGGGCGGCACGCGCAGCAGGTCTAGGTGCTCGCTCACCCGGTCCGCTTGACCGCGAGCGCGGCGGGTGCCTGGGCGCGCGGCATGACCTCGATCCGAGTGATGGTGACGTTCGCGGGCAGCCCGATCACCCACGCCACCATCTCGGCGATGTCGTCCGCCGTGAGCGGCTGCGCGTTCTCATAGAGCTTGGCCGCGCGCGCCTCGTCGCCGCCGAAGCGCACCGTGCTGAACTCCGTGCCGCCCACGAGGCCCGGCTCGATCACGGTCGCGCGCACGCCGGTGCCGATCAGGTCCGCTTTGAGGTTGAAGGTGAACTGCGCGACGAACGCCTTGGTCGCGCCATAGACGTTGCCGCCGGGGTAAGGATACGTCCCGGCCATGCTCCCGAGGTTGACGACGTGCCCGCGGTCGCGCGCGACCATGCCGGGCAGCAGCGCGCGCGTCATGCGCATGAGGCCGACCACGTTGGTCTCCACCATGCGCTCCCAGTCGTCGAGGTTCGCGTCCTGCGCCGGACCGAGGCCGAGGGCGATGCCAGCGTTGTTGACGAGTGCGTCCACCTCGCGCCAGCCGTCCGGCAAGCTGCCGGGCAAAGCCGCGACGGCCTTGGCATCGGTCACGTCGAGCGGCCAAGGGAGGAACGCCTCCCCCAGCTCCGCCCGCAGCGCGTCGAGCCTCTCCGCCCGCCGCCCGGCGCCGATCACCCGGCGCCCATCCCGCACGAGCCGGCGCGCGATGGCCGCGCCGAACCCAGCAGTCGCGCCCGTGACGAGCGCGAGCACGATCAGACGATCTCGAGCTTCACGTCCACGTTGCCCCGTGTGGCCTTGCTGTAAGGGCAGACCTCATGCGCCTTCTCGACCAAGCGCTGCGCCTCCGCGCGGTCGAGGCCATCGATCTTGTTCTTGAGCACAACGGAAAGGTAGAATCCCTTGGTCTCGTCGGCGTGGAGGGTCACGTCGGCCTCGACGTGGATGCTCTCCGGCTTGATCTTCTCCTGGCCGGCGACGAAGGCGATGGCGCTGCCGAAGCAAGCCGAGTAGCCGGCCGCGAAGAGCTGCTCGGGGTTGGTCGCCCCAGACTTGCCGGGGCCGCCCAGCTCCTTGGGCAGGCTGAGGTCGAGGTGGAGCACGCCGTCGTCGCTGTCCACGTGACCGTCGCGCCCGGCGGTCGTTGTCGCATTCGCGGTGAATTCAGGCATTATGGCGTCTCCCGTGTTGGTGAGGCGCGCACTATGGCCCCATCGTCCGGCAAGCGGAAGCGCACGGAGACCGGGCAGTGGTCTGACAAGAGCGTGCGCGACGCCTCGTCCCGCTCGCGATAGACGAGGACGCGCAAGGTCCCCGGCTCCATCCAGCCCTTCGCGGCGCCGCCCGCGAGGATGTGGTCTATGAACGACGTGCCGCCCCAGCAGGGGCTTGCCTGTCCCTCCGTCGCCAGCGCGAGCGGCGCCGACGCACGCAACGCCGCGAGCAGGTCGTCGCGGCCGTTCATCTCGCGGTTGAAGTCCCCGAGCACGACGAAGGGAGCGCCCTCCGCCTGGCGCTGAGCGATCCAGCCCTGCAACGGCGGAACCTGCTCGTGCAGCGTGTGGCACGCCGGGCGCTGCGAGGTGAGTGCGTCGTAGTGGCATCCCGTCTTGAGATGGACGGCGAGCAGGCGGAGCGGGCCGCTCGGCAGGTCGAGCGTCACGTCAGCGCCGCTGCGCAGGGGATGGCGGGCCTCCGGGTAGAGGTCGAGTGCTGCGAGATCCTGGTTCTGCCGCGCCGGGATGCCGCGCCGGACGACGATGCCCACCCGCTGCTTCGCGCGGTCATGCGTCATGAAGACCTGGTAACGGTCGGGCGGGAAGACCTGGGCGGCGATGGCCGGGCCGTCCACCTCCTCGATCGCGATGACGTCCGCGTCGAGCAGGAGCGCGTACCGGCGCAGCGCCTCGATGCCCGCCGCCGGCTTCGGGGAGGTTCCCTCCGGCAAGTCCTCGGGGTTGCTGGTCAGCCACTCCATATTCCAAGTCGCAACCTTCAACTCGGCAGCCCGTGCCGTGCCGAGCAGGAGCAGGAAGGCGAGCATGATTCGGGTCATAACAGCACCGGGTAGGGAAGAGGCCGATCCTCCGCGATTATAGCTACAGTGTCCAGCGGAGCGGCGCCGCAGCGGAGCAGGGTCTCGGCAACCGCGTCATAGAGGGCAGGGGGCCGCGTAGGATCGCGCGCATCGCCGCGCGGCACCCAGATCGTCGTGCCACGCCGGGCGCGGGTGAGCAGGACGCGGTAGGCGTTGCGCCGGTCCTGCACGGCCAAGCGATCGCGCAGCCGGGTCCAGGCGCTGCCCCGGAACGCGCGTGCCGCCCAGCCTTCGCCCTCCGGGATAAGGTCGAGATCCCAGCACAGCCCGACATGGTCCAGCTCCAAGCCCTGCACGGCGAACTCGGTGCCGGCCACCTCCAGCGCGCCGCCGCTGCGTACGTCCGGCGCCTGATCGAGGAACCAGCGCGCCACGGCGTCCCCGTCCTGGTGGGGCAGCGTGCCGCCGAGGCCTTCCGCCCGGAGCCGCCGCGCGAAGCTGCTCGCGACCAGACCGCGCGTCCGGCTGCCCAGGGCGGCAGCGCGCAGGGCTTCGCGCATGGTATCGAGGCTGCGCGTCACCCGCATGGGCGGCTCCGCTTCAGCCAGGCGACGCGCCGCTGCCCAATCGCCTGCGAGCACACGGTCCGCCCAGGCCGCGACAACCGCCGCGTCGAGCTGACGGCGCGGGACGGCGAGGTGCAGCGCCGGGTCGAGCGCGAGGTCGGGCAGTTCGGGCAGGCGCTGGCGTGGGTCGCTTACTGCCAGCGCCTCGGGCGCCGCGACCACGTGCCACGCCGGCCGTGCCGCGAGTGCCTCGCCCCAGGCCGCGAGTCCACCCTCGCCCGCGTGGATCTCCTGACCGCCGCCGCACAGGCAGACGAGCACCGGCCCGTCCGCCCGGCGTGCCATCGCGTCCAGCAGGTGCCCCGGCTCTGAGTCCTGGAGCGGCACGGCCGTCTTGCGCGTCTTCGCGATGGCGCGGGCGCGTACCCAGCACCGTTGCGCCTCGTCCACGACAACGATGCGGCTGCCTGGCGCCTCCGCGGTGCGCGCGGCGAAGTGGTCCCGCCACGCGGGCAAGGGTTGCACGACCGCGGACGCCCGCTGCCGCGCGGCACGCAGCGCAAGACCGCGTGCCGCGGCATCTCGCGCGAGCGCCTCTTGCAGGACATGAACGAGCGTTGGGTTGCCCGTGAGATAGGCGGCACCCTGGCCTGGCTCGAAGGCAAGGTCGAGGCCCACGAGGGTCTTGCCCGCGCCGGGTGGCCCCGTGACGAAGAGGATCGTTGGCCGCCGCTCTCCCGCCGCTCGCGCCGCCCAGCCCTGCAGCGCCACGACAGCCCGCGCGAGCGCGTCGCCGCCCGCCAGCGCCGCCCGCAGCTGGGGCACGCCGTGCCGCGCGTAGAGCAAGCACGCCACGTCGAGCAGTCCGGGCGACCAGCGCCAGGGTGCCTCCGCCCAGCGTGCCGGGTCGAGTAGCTTGGCCGGCTCGGGAAAGCTCAGTGCCACCTCGCGCAGCAGAATGGGCAGGAGCAGCCGGTTCGCCTCCACGGGCGGCCCAGCGCCCATGATCGGCAATGGCCGGACCAGCGAGGGACTCGTCCCAGCCAGCACGCACAGCACGGGCACGACCGGCAGCCCGGTGCTTCCCGCGTGGCCCTCCGCAAGGTCGAGCGCCGCGTCCTCGACGGCGCGGCGGTCCGCGGACAAGAACCGCGTGCCCTCCGTCCGTACGAGCAGGGCGACTACGGCGCGATCCAGCGCCAGCACGGCGCTGAGCCGACGACCCGGCCGGGGCAGGGCGACATCGAGGGCGACATGCCACCCGGCCGCCCCCGGCACGGCGCGCACCGCGCGCTGCACCAGCGCCTCCATCTCGCCGTCCGGTGGACGGTCAAGGAACGCCGCCCCGCTACCCTGCCAAGCAGCCCTCATCCCTCCATTACAGCGCGGCCGCGTTGAGGAAGCGTGAACAGGCTGCTAACCCTTGCCGATGCAAACCCCTGAAGAGCGCGTCCGCCGCAGCCTCGCCCGCCAGGGCGCGCTCTGCCACATCGGCGTGGAACTGGTCGCGGCGACGGATGGCGACGTCACGCTCGCGCTTCCCTTCGGCCCCAATGTTACCCAGCAGCACGGCTTCTTCCACGGCGGCGTCATCACGATGCTGCTCGACAGTGCCTGCGGCTACGCGGCCCTGTTCGGAATGGCGACTGACCGGGCCGTGCTGACGGCGGAGTTCAAGGTCAACTTCCTCGCGCCGGCGAGCGGCCCGCGCCTGCTCGCCCACGGCCGTGTCAGGAAGGCGGGCCGCACGCTGCACGTCTGCCAGGGCGTCGCGCTCGCAGGAGAGAGGGAAGTCGCGATCATGCAGGCAACCATGATGGCCGTGCCGCTGCGGCCGGGGCTGGAGGATTAGGCGACGAGCGCTATCCCTCACCGCCCTTCCGGAACGGTGACTCCTCCGCGAGCGCCGCCATGTGCGCCCGTATCGCCGGGCGCTCCTCGTCGAGGAACGCCGCCACGGCGCGGCGGAGGCTCGGGTTGCTGATGTAATGCGCGGAGTAGGTGGGCGCAGGCAAATAGCCGCGCTGGACCTTGTGCTCGCCCTGCGCCCCGGCTTCGACGCGCTTCAGGCCGTGCCGGATCGCGAACTCGATGGCTTGGTAGTAGCACAACTCGAAGTGCAGGAACGGCCAGTCGCCGCGGCAGCCCCAGTTGCGGCCGTAGAGCGCGTCCCTGCCCACCAGGTTGAGCGCCCCCGCGACAGGCTTGCCCTGGTGCTCCGCAAGCATGAGCACGACCCGGTCGCCCAGCCGCTCCGAGAGCATCGGGAAAAAGCGCCGGGTAAGATAGGCGCTGCCCCACTTGCGGTCCACGGTCGAGGTATAGAACTTGTAGAACGCGTCCCAGTGCCGCGGCTCGATCTCGTCGCCGCGCAGCACGCGGATGGTGAGGCCCTGCACGGCATCCCGCCGCTCGCGCTTCACCTGCTTGCGCTTGCGGGAACTCAACGCGGCAAGGAAGTCATCGAAGGTGGTGAAGCCCTGGTTCTCCCAGTGGAACTGCGTGCCCAGCCGCCGCAGCCACCCGGCACGGCCCAGCGCCTCCCATTCCTCCTCGGTGCAGAAGGTGGCATGGACTGACGAGACTCCCATCTCCTCGCACGCCTGTGCCAGTCCCGCGCCTATGCTCTCCGTCGAGAGGCCGCCCGAGGGGCCGCCGCGCCGCAGCAGGCGCGGCCCCGGCACCGGGCTGAACGGCACGGCGCATTGGAGCTTGGGATAGTAGCGCCCGCCCGCTCGCTCGAAGGACGCGGCCCAGCCGTGGTCGAACACGTATTCGCCGTAGGAGTGCGACTTCGCGTAGAGCGGTGCCACCGCCACCACGCATCCGGCCTCGTTACGGAAGCTGGCGTGCTGCGGCAGCCAGCCCGTACGCGATCCGGTCGAGCCGCTATCCTCCAGCGCGGACAGGAAAGCGTGGCCGACGAACGGGTTGTCCCCGCCCGCGCAGGCGTCCCACTCCGCAGGCCCGATCTCGGCGATGCGCGGGTGGAGCGTGAGGGTGAGCGTCTCCACGCCTACGCCAGCTCGAACACGCCCTCGACCTCGACCGCCGCGTCGCCCGGCAAGCTCGGCACGCCGATCGTGGTCCGCGCGTGCCGCCCGGCCTCCCCGAACATGGCGACGGCGAGGTCGGAGGCACCGTTCATCACCATCGCGTACCCCGTGAAGCCCGGTGGGGCCGCGATGAAGCCGCCCAGGCGCACGACGCGCCGCACGCGCCCGAGATCGCCGCCGCAAGCCGCCTTGAGCTGTGCGAGCACGTTGAGGAAGCACAGCTTTGCTGCGTCGGCGCCCTGCTCGGGCGTGATCCCCTCGCCGACCTTGCCCGCGTAGGCGATCCGGCCATCTCGCGCCGGGACTTGCCCGGAGACGAACGCGAGGGTGCCCGTCACAACGCAGGGCACGTAGTTGGCCATGGGCGCCATAGGGGTCGGCAATGCTAGTCCAAGCTCGGCGAGGCGCGCCTCAGCGGATGCAGTCATCAATCTTCCTTCAGCGGCGGGCGACGAGGCGCAGCCCGGTGCGGCGTGCCGGGTTCCGTGGCACTTGCGGCAGGTCGAGCGGCAGCATCGGAGGTGGGGCCGGCTCGGGGTGGGACAAGGGTTCGGGCGCGGTGCAATGGCCGAGATAGGCGTGGGCGAGGGTGCGGACAACGTAGTCGAGCACGCTGCTGGCGTAGGCGACGGACGAGTCGCCCTCGACGGCGCCGGCCGGGGGGAAGCGGCCGAGGGCCAGCGCGTCCACGTAGGCTTGCAGGGGAACGCCATGTTGCAAACCCACCGTCATGGCGGCTGCGGCGGCTTCCACGAGGCCGCGCACGGCGGCGCCTTCGCGCGGCAGGCTCACCTGCACTTCTCCGAGCGTGCCGTCCGCGTATTCGCCCGTGCGCAGGAAGACGCGATGGCCGCCAACGCTCGCTTTCTGCGTGAAGCCGCGGCGCCGGGGGGGCAGGTCGCGGCGCGATGGCGGGGCGCGGTCGGCGCTCGGGACCGCCGTCGGACGGGGTGGCATGGCATGCACGTAGGGCGCGACGGCGTCGTGCATCGCCTGGTAGGCGGCGAGCGGGGCGGGGGTGAGGACCGGCTCGCCTGCGAGATGCCGGGCGAGCGCCGCCTCGGGCGAGAGGCCGAGGGCGGCGAGCCGTGCCTGTGCCGAGGCGGTCAGCCTTCCCTCGGCGTCCATGGGGCTGAAGGCGGGCGCGATGCCGCCGGTCTCGGCGCCGAGCAGCGCGTCCGCCGGGCCGGGCGGCAGCACCGCGGTGCAGGGCAGGGCGATGGCGCCGCGCCGGGCCTCGTCGCGCGCGTCCTGCGCGGCGGCAGCCAACTCAGGGATAGGGCAGGGCGGCGGCGCGGGCCAGGCGGGCAAGCGCGAGAGCAGGTCGGGCTGCGCACCCGCGAGGGCGACGCTCGCTACCCCGCGCACGAGGGCCGCGACGTTGGCGGCGACCGCGCGTGCCGGCTCGCCCGCGTAGTCGAGGCCGAGCCGGGCGAGCAACCCGTCGAGATCGCTGATCGCGACGGCGTAGCCCGGCGCCGCCGGGTCGAGCAGGCGCAGCGCCGTCGCGGCCGCGCGGATCGCATCCACGAGTTCCGCGATGTCGAGGCCGCCGCATCCCGTGTGGAACGCGGCAAGGTTGAGCACGAAGCCCGGCGTGTCATTCGCCCCGGCCGTGAGACCCATCCAGACAGGCGTGGTCGGCGCCGCGCGCCGGGCGAGTAGGAGGGCGTGGAGCCTGTCGGCGAGCGCCGTCTCGCCGAGCATCCGCGCCCGCGCCGCCACGGGCTTGATCCAACCCTCCGCCGCGTCCGGTAGGCTTGCCCGCCCGTCGCCCGGCGCAAGTGCTGCGAGCGCCGCTGCCGCGCGGTCATCCCACGACGCGGGCAGCACGAGCGCACGAGGCGCTGCCTCCGGGTCCACCCCGGCCGCCGCCTCCCGCATCCGAACGCCTCGCCAGACTCGGCTCGCCATGGGGGGAGACTAGGCGACTAGGCGGCGGGCAGGAAGCCCGGATGGGCTTCGGCCTTGGAAACAACGTTGACTCAGATGCCCTAAAACTCCCGGATGCTCCTGGCACGATCAGGAGGGCTATGAGCAGTGAGTTGGGAAGACCAGGGGCGGCAGGAGCATGGCTGGTTCGGTCACGGCACCGCTCCGCCGAGGCTTAAGGAAAAACGACAACGACGCCCACGGCCGGTTCGGTCCTGGCAGTCTCGACATCCGCATCCGCGCGCTCGGCCATTGCGCCGTCTGCGCGATACCCCGCCGGCTCCGCTACCATTCCGCGGCGAAGTTCTCCGGCCCCTCGCTTGAAAGGCTGGTCGAGACCATGCGCGCCTGGGTGCGAGGGCTCCACCTTGACCGGGCCAGCTTCGCCAAGCGGTTCTTCAACAGCACCGAGACTGACCCCGTGGCGGAGCAACTGCGCAGCGCGGCGCTGATGGCTGCCTTCGCGCGGACGAACGCCGACCTGCGCGATGGCACCGAGCACCTCGCGGCGGCGATGCAGCGGGTCGGCCTGGATCGTTGGCCGCGCATCTTCGCCGATGCGCGCGAGCGGGCACTGGTCGCGGCTCCACCGCCGCTCGACCCCAGCCGGCCCTTCATCATCGGCGAGCGCTTCGAGCGTGCCATGGCGCGCGTATTCCACACTCTGCCTCAGCCTGGCACGCTCGGCGCTCCGGCTCCGGCCCTGCCGCCGGGCCGCTACGAACCTGGGCTGGACAACCTCGTCCGGCGCATCGCCGGGGCCGAACCGGGCGACCTGCCCCAGCTCTACGCTGATGTCACCGCGCTCTACATGCAGCCCGGTGCGCATCGCGCGGGCGAGACGCTGATCCGCGCCGCCCGCGACGCGGCGGATGCGGGTTCTGACCAGCGTGCGCGGCAGGAAATACTGAACGACATCGCGCCGATCGCACGGCACGACCCGCGACAGCTGGCGGCCGGGGAATTCGGGATGCCGGGACTGGGGCTACTTGGTGGTGCAGCTGGTTTGGTTGCGGATGCGACGGGAGCAGCGAGTGGGGCGAAAGCGATAATCGAGGCTGCAAAGACAACCCAGGCCGGTGGCGTGGTGGCGCACGGAACAGAAGTAGCAGCTGATACCGAGAAGGCCATTCAGGCCGCGAGTGAAACCGGCCAAGCAATTGCATCTTACCCATCGCTGCCTCAGAATCCCGACGACCTGCTCGCTCCGGGCTACACGGAGACCAGCAATTCCAGTGCGGTCGCAGCCGGACACAGAACGTTCGAGAACCCACGAACCGGTGAAGTCGTCCGGTTCGACAAAGGACGCCCGGGACAGCCTGGCTTTGAAGGACAGGATCATTATCATCGGCTGAACCCGAATAGGACTAGCAAGCTCGACGAATACCTGGATCACAACGGCACCCCCGTCGCGCGGGGCAGCTTTCTTTCCCATCTTCTCCCGAGGTCGCCATGACATCCACCAGCCAAGACCAGACGCGAACAAGTTTTCACGAGGCAACCCTCGTCGGCGTTTCCTGCCATGGTGATACCATTGATCTGATGCTCAACGACGTGCTTGTCGGCAAGGCGCGCGTGCCAATCAGTGTAACTATCGAAGGTGCGCGCAGGATCCTGCGTGAGGGCTTACCCGTCCAGGGTGTGTCGATGGAGGAGGAGGACGGAGAAGTTCTCAGTCTCCGCCAGGAACGCGACCAAGTCTTATTGGTCGTTCAATGGAACAACTTCGCCGCTAAGCGCCAGGCCATCGTGACCTATAATCTAGTCGGAGGGAGAATCGTGCTCCACGCCATATCTTCCGGTAAAAACCAGCAAGATACCCCTACAGCAGTGTGAAGCTTTTGATCGCGTTCACGCGCGCCTGGCGCGGGGATTGCACCGCGACCGTGGCAGCTTCGCCAAGCGCTTCTCCAACAGCACTGAGCCCGATCCTGTAGTGGACACCAAAATAAGGTTCGCCGCGATACGTCTGGACCTTTGCGCCTTTCTTGAGAGCTTATCCGACCCGGATTATCAGCAACATGTCTGGGTGCGGGGAGAAACTCCTGCGAGGCGCGATACCTTCGGAGATGTCGTGGGCTTTCTGTACGATGATACCAAGCTCGCCGAGTTGCCTCACGCCTGTATCGGCTCGATCCTGCGAAACCAGGATGAAGCCGACTGTTTGGCAAAGCTCGTCTCAGTCCTTGATGGGATCTTCGAGGCGCACGGCCTTGAGCTGACCGATGCAGCCTATGTAGATCTACCGGAATGGCAACAAGTTCTAGAGCGTGCCAAAGCAGCGAGAATGCTGATCTGCGTCTAGGTGCTCGTCTCGGGATGGGGTGGAACAGAGCGCAGCAGTTCAGCATCAAGGGCAGCCGGATCAGCAGATTAGTCTCGTTGCAACGCCATTCCGAGATGGACGCTGACTATGAATTGATTCCACAGATTCGGAATTCCTGTCTCCCACTACAGACGGACGCTACCGTCGCACAGCACGCCCCCATGGACCCGCCGCGCGCGATTCCCTATAGGGGCGCCATGAATACCCTAGGCACGCGCCTCTCCACCTGGCTGCACGGCCATCTCGTGGGCACCGATCCGGAGGGCAACCGCTACTACACGGAGCGCAAGCCCCGCGCCGGCGTGCGTTCGCGCCGCTGGGTGCTCTACCGGGCCGCCGAACCGGAAGCGAGCCTCGTCCCCCCTGAGTGGCACGCCTGGCTGCACTACACCACCGACGAGCCGATCCCTATGAGCGCCCGCAGGCCCTGGCAGCAGCCACACGAGCCGAACCTCACCGGCACCGCCGCGAGCTATCGCCCGCCGGGCCACGACTACCGCGGCGGCAATCGCGCCCCCGCCACGGGCGACTACGAAGCTTGGACGCCCGGCAGCTAGGATGGGGAGCTAGCATGGCCGCCTCGCGACGCAACGCCGCCGAGCTCCTGGCCGGCGGCATCGTGATCGTCATCGCCCTCGGCTTCCTCTTCTATGCGGTCGCCAACACCGGGCGCGCCCAGGTCGGCGGCATGACGCTCACCGCCGACTTCGACAACGTCGGCGGCTTGGCGTCTGGTGCCGACGTGCGCATCGCCGGCGTCAAGGTCGGCAGCGTCACCGCCACCACCATTGACCCCAAGACCTACCAGGCTAAGCTGAGCTTCACCGTCGCCTCCGACATCGCCCTGCCCACCGACACCAGCGCCAGCATCGCCTCGGGCGGGCTGCTTGGCGGCGGCTTCCTGAGCCTCAGCCCTGGCGGCGCGGAGACGAACCTGAAGAACGGCCAGGCCGTCACCATCACCCAGTCCGCCGTGAACCTGGAAGACTTGCTCGGCAAGTTCATCTTCAATGTGGGCAGCCTTTCTGACGCGACGCAGAAGATGCTGCAGCGCCAGCAGGGCGGCCAAGCGGGGCCGGCAGCCGGCCCAGCACCCGGCAAGTGAGTTGGGCCCCAGTGAGTTGGGCCCCAGTGAGTTGGGCCGATGAGCGCTCCTGATCGCTGGCCGCAGCCGGACGGCGCTCCGGTCGCCTGCCGCGAGAAGCTGCGCCAACTCGCCGAGAACCATGCCGAGGCCGGGCAGATGCTGCAGGACGCCTTCGAGGATGCCGTCCTGATGGGCGTGGACGAGACGTTCATGCGTGAGGCGTTGCACGCGCTCGTGGACGGGCTGCGCAGCCCGAAGCGGGGATAGACAAGATGCGCCGGGTTGCCGCGGCGCTTGCGCTCCTGCTTCCGGCGTTTCTCTGCGGCTCCGCCGCCTGGGCCGCGACAACGCCCGACCAGCCGCCGGATCAGCCCCCGTTGACGCCGGCCCCGTCCTGGCCGAACGGATGGGTGCCGCGCGCCACCGCCGACATCGCCGCCCTCGATAAGCTCAGCGCACAGCCTACCACGCTCGCGATCCGCGTGGGCGGCAGCGCGCCGTTCCGCACGCTGACCATCGCCGTCCGCTCCTGCCTCGTCCGCCCGCCTGACCAGCCCGCCGACGCCGCCGCCTATCTCGACGTGACGGACAGCCACCCGAACAGCCCCGAGTTCCACGGTTGGATGCTCGTGGGCGAGCCCAGCCTCTCGGTGTTCCAGAGTCCGCTTTACGACGTGAGGCTGCTCGGGTGCCGGTAGGGCTGCCCTTGGGCGCGCTGCCCCCGCCCGCCGAGTCGGCGCTGCTGCTCGACCTCGACGGCACCTTGCTCGACATCGCGCCGACGCCGGACGCCGTGCATGTGCCGCCGAGCCTGCCCGGCATCCTCGCGCGCCTGCGCGACCACCTCGGCGGCGCGCTCGCCGTGGTCACGGGCCGCCCGGTCGAGCAGGTGGAGGCGCTGCTCGGCGACGTGCCGCGCGCGGTCGCGGGCGAGCACGGCGGCGCGATCCGCCCGGCGCCGGGGGCGGAGATCGCGCGCGTGAGCCTGCCCGATCCGCCGGTCGAGTGGATCATCGAGGCGGCCCGCGTCGTGGAACGGCATCCCGGCAGCTCTATTGGAGCAGAAGCAGCGCGGCTTCGTGTTCCACTACCGCCAGGCACCCGAGCACGGCCCGGCGCTCGGCGAGGCCGCCGCCGCCCTGATCGCGGCCGAGCGGGACCGCTTCGTGGTCATGCCGGCGCACATGGCCTGGGAGGTGCGCCCACGCGGCGCGGACAAGGCCAGCGCCGTGCAGGCGCTCATGCTGCTGGCACCCTTCGAGGGACGGCGGCCGGTCTTCATCGGCGACGACGTGACGGATCGCGACGGGATGCGTGCCGCGGCTGATCTCGGCGGCGCCGGGCTGTGGGTCCCGGACGTGTTCGGCGACGCGGCCGGCGTGCGCGCCTGGCTCGGGCAGGCGGCCGACGCGCTGGACGGTGGGGCGCTCGCCTGGCCCGGTCAGGTCACGGGCCCGGCGCAGTGATCCCGGTAGGCCGGGCGTTGCAGGAGCTGATCGTACCAAGCCCGCAGATGCGGAAGGTCGGGCTTGTCCACGGGGAAGAAGAACCAGCGGTGAACCTGCACGCCGAGCGGGATGTCGGCGAGCGTGAAGACCGGCCCGGCGACGTAGGGCACGCGCGCCAGGATGCCGTCCAGGATCGTCCAGAGCCGGGCCGACGCGGCGGCGGCCGAATGGATCGCGGCCTCGTCGCGCCGCTCGGGCGGCGTCCGCACCAAGCCCATGAACAATGGCCCTTGCGAGCGGACCAGCGTTGCCGTTTCCCAGTCCATCCAGCGGTCAATGCTCGCCCGCGCGTGCAGGTCGTCGGGCCACATCGCATTGCCGGGCGCGTTCGCGGCGCAGAGGTAGCGCAGGATCGCGTTGCTCTCCCACAGCACGAACTCGTCCTCGACCAGCGTGGGCACGGTGGCGTTGGGGTTCATCGCGCGATACTCGGGCGTGTCCGTGCCGCCGAAGGCGCCGCCCACATCCTCGCGTTGATAGGGCAGGCCCAGCTCCTCCAGGAGCCAGACTACCTTCATCACGTTGCTAGAGTTCGCCCGGCCCAGCAAACGGCGCATCGCCTGTCCTCCCCTCGGTGCGCGGGACAGGGTAGGGCGCGCGCACGGTTGGTCCAAGCCCCGGCATGACCCGTGCCCGCCTCGTCCCACTCGGCGTCGCCGTGGTGTCGGCACTGGCGCTCGCGGCGGCGTGGTACAGCGAGAGCGCCCTCGGTCTCGTGCCGTGCGCGTTCTGCCTGCTGGAACGGTGGCCCTACCGGATCGCCATCGTGCTCGGCCTTCTCGCCGCGCTGCTCCCGCGCGTCCCGGCCAACGTCGCGCGCGCGCTCCTCGTCCTGGCGCTGCTCGTGGGCGCCGGCCTCGGCCTCACGCATGTCGGCGTCGAGCAGGGGTGGTGGCCGGACCCGCTGCCGGAGTGCCGGGCGCCGGTTTTCCACGGCGGCTCCATCGCCGAGCGCCTCGCGGCCATGCCGGCGCATCCGGCTAAACCCTGCGACGATCCAACCTACCTCGTCCCCGGCCTGCCCTTGAGCATGGCGGCGATGGACCTCCTCCTCGCCCTGGCGCTTGCCGTGCTCGTCGCCATCTCCTGGCCAAGACGGAGGATAGCCTGATGCCCTCAGAGACCGCTGCCGAGCGCCTGCCCGGCGATCCCACGCGCCGCGACCTGGTGGAGCGCTTCATCCGCGTGGACCATGCCGGCGAATACGGCGCCGCCCGCATCTACGAGGGCCAGCTCGCCGTTCTCGGCCGCGGCCCGAAGGCCGAGATCCTGCAGCACATGAAGGCCCAGGAGCAGGTCCACCTCGACACGTTCAGCAAGCTCGTCGCCCGGCGCCGCGTGCGCCCGACCGCGCTGCTGCCGTTCTGGCACCTGGCCGGCTACGCGCTCGGCGCCGCCACCGCGGCCCTCGGCGAGCGCGCCGCCATGGCATGCACCGTCGCCGTCGAGGAAGCGATTGACGAGCACTACGCGAGCCAGTCCGCGGTGCTGGGCGAGGACGAGGCGGAGCTGCGCGACACCATCGAGCGCTTCCGCGCCGAGGAGCTGGAGCATCGCGACATCGGTCTGGAGAACGAGGCCGAACTGGCGCCCGCCTACCGGCTGATGAGCGCTGTCATCAAGGCGGGGTGCAAGGTGGCGATCGCGGTCAGCGAGCGGGTTTGATTTTTGCGCATCGTAAGACGGAGAGATATAGCTGATGGAGGAAATAAGAAATTTGAGAAACATGAGTATAAAAGAGCTAAACGCAGTCCTTCTCGCTGTCTATGTTGTTAAGTCTCAGAACGACAAATATAATGGATATTATAGCTTTGGAGTAGCAGGAATTAAGGGAGGCAAATTAGGTCTTGGTGACAGAATTCGTAACCATGAAATGGATAAAACTAAAGAATTAAAAAAAGATGGAAGTCAGCTTTTCAGGCATGCAGCATCGCGCTGGAAAAGATTTTGGGCTGCTGATTTGAGCGGATGGAGCAAGAAAGGACTTGAACTGGCTGAATGGACTCTATGTAGCTCTTTTGCCCAAAAGTTTAGGCTATACGATACATCATGCTTCTTCACCTCAAATGAAAAGTACGTGGAGGAAGTTCTCAAGGGCATAACATACAGCTTGCAACTGATAGAGAGTCGATCAGAATTCTACATGGCTAGGCGTATCAATGACAAACGCGTGAGTGTCAATACTTACGCCATCTCTACGGCGGCGTATGCCTTCTTGGCGCACGCCGCTGCGGAGCATAGAGAACGAGGACTGGCCGCGTGCAGCAGTCAACTCGCCGGCGTAGGGCGTCCTACCCCAGCTCCTTCGCGCTCCGGATCACCCGCGTTACCATCCCATAGGCGATAGCCTCCTCGGCGCTCATCCAGTAGTTGCGGTCGGTGTCCTTCGCGACCTTGGCGTACTCCTGGCCGGTCTCGTGCGCGAAGAGCCGGTTGAGGCGCTCGCGCATCTTGATGATCTCGCGCGCCTCGATGTCTATGTCCACCGCAGGTCCCCGCACGCCGCCCATCGGCTGGTGCAGCAGGAATCGCGTGTTGGGCAGGCAAAAGCGCCGGTCCTTGTGCCCGGCGACGAAGATCAGCGCGCCCGCGCTCGCGACCCAGCCCGTGCCGATCATGCGGATCGGCGCCTCGCTGTCCACGAAGCGGATCATGTCGTGGATCGTGTCGCCGCTCTCGACGTGGCCGCCGGGCGAGTTGACATAGACGTCAATGGGATCGGACGAGGCACTGGCCAGCGCCAGCAGCCGCCCCGTTATGTCCCGCGCGACGCGGTCGTTGATCGCGCCGAACACGAGCACCTTGCGCTGCTTGAGGAGCCGGCTCTCCAGCTCGTTGATCGGCGAGGCAAGCGTCTTGTTGTCGTCCGGCTCCTTCGGTTCCGGCCCGATCGGCTCCGGCACGTCGGGGCCATGCGGGTCGGGCTGGTCGGGGGTCTCCGGCTCGTCGTCGTCATCCATGTGCCGGAACAGCGGTGTCATGCTCGGGAAGCTCCTTGCTCGCATTGCGTGCAAGGTGGGGTAGGCGCACGGCCTTGTCGAGGGACGCTAAGCCTGGCCGATCATGCGCCGGGCGACGGCGGTGATGTCGGAGGGGGTGTAGGGCTTCTGCACGAAGGCATCGTGGGGCGAGGGACGCCGCCCGGCCGGGGGCTGCGCGCCGCCGGTTACGAACACGACGGGCAAGTTCGCCCGGCGAGCAGCGCGCGGCATCGGCAACCGCCCAGCCACTCAACTTGCCGGGCAGGTTCACGTCGGTCATCAGCAGGTCGAACGTCCCGGCGCTGCCCAGCAGCGCGACGGCTTGCTCCCCGTCCTCGGCTTCCGTGACATCGAATCCGTCGTCGCCCAGCACTTCGGTGAGGGTGAGGCGGATCAGGAACTCATCTTCGACGACCAGGATGCGCGGCATCACGATCCCATGCCGTTCCGCGCCGGATCGCGCACATCAGAACCGCGTGAGTTTCATCCTGGTGCGCGAACGCGAGCGCCTGCAAACCCGTCTCCCCCGGTCCACGGGAATCATGCTATACGCTGGGCGGCTCCCGCGTGAGGTCTTCCATGCCGCGACTGCTCCTCGTCCTGCTCGCGCTCGCCGCCGCGTTCCCGGCCCGCGCTGCCGGGATCGCTATCGTGCTCAACTCCGGCAGCGCCTCGCTCAGCCTCGTGGACATGGCGACGCAGGCGGAGGTCAAGCGCATCCCCGTGCTGCGCGAGCCGCACCACCTGGCGCTCTCGCCGGACCGGCATTCACTGCTCGTCGGCGACTGCGGGCGGCAACGAGATGCTGTTCCTCGACCCGGCGACGGGCGCGATTCAGCGGCGGATGCCGCTCGCCGACCCCTACCAGCTCGGCTTCAGCCCGGACGGCAAGTGGCTCACCGTCACCGGCCTCGCCCGCAACCAGGTGGACGTCTATGACGCGGCGACGATGCAGCTCGCCAAGCGCTTCCCGATCCGTTCCATGCCGAGCCACCTCGCCTACGCGCCCGACAGCAGCGTGGTCTATGTCACGCTCCAGGGCAGCAACCAACTCGCCGCTTTCGATCTCAAGAGCATGGCGCCGCTGTGGACCCGCCCAGTCGGCGAGACGCCTGCAGGCGTGCTCTGGCTCGACGGCAAGCTGCTCGTCGCCGACATGGGTGCTGACTACGTCGCCGTCGTGGACCCGGCGGACGGGCATGTCGAACGCAAAGTCGTGACCGGGCGCGGCGCGCACCAACTCTTCCTCTCGCCCGACCGCCGGGTGCTCTACGTCAACAACCGCGTCGCCGGCACCACGACGGCGCTCGACCCGGCGACGCTCGCGATCCAGCGCGTCTATAAGGTGCCGGGCGGTCCGGACTGCATAGATTTCGCGCCCGACGGCAAGCTCTGGATCACGCAGCGCTTCGCCCAGAAGGTCGCCGTGCTCGACCCGCGGACGGGCGAGATCCAGTCGCTCCCCGTGGGCCGCTCGCCGCACGGCATCTTCCTGACGACGGATCTGCGTCAGCCATGACCGACCCCTTCAGCCTCGCCGGGGGCTGGCTGTTCGAGCACCTGACCTTGCCAGCCCTCTACAGGCTCGACCTGATGGAGTGGGAGGAGATGGCGCAGGGCTGGACCCTGTTCGCGGTCTATGGCGCGCTGCAGGTGCTCGTGACCTTCGCGGTCTGCCTGCCCTTGGAGCGGTGGCGCCCGGTGGAGCGCTGGCCGGACCAGAAGGCGGTGGCCGTGGACGTGCTCTACACATTCCTGTCGCGCGTCGGTCTGCTGCCGATCCTGACGTTCGTGGTGTTCTACCAGGTGCAGGTGGCGGCGACGGGCTGGCTCGTGGATCACGGCTGGACGCCGCCGACCTTGGAGCGGTTCTTCCCCTTCCTGCTCGGCCAAGGTGTTCTCACCTTCCTCTGCTACGCCGCGATCCTCGACCTCTCGGAATACTGGCGGCACCGGCTGTCGCACCGCTTCGCCTGGTGGTGGGGGCTGCACTCGCTGCACCATGCGCAGCGGCAGATGACGTTCTGGTCGGACGACCGCAACCACCTGCTCGATGACATGATCGGCTTCGCCTGGTTCATGGCGGTGGCGCTGCTGATCGGCATCCCGCCGATGCAGTTCCCGCTGCTCGTGCTGATGCTGCGCTTCCTGGAGAGCCTGAGCCACGCGAACGCGCGGGTGAGCTTCGGCCGGATCGGGGAGCGGCTGCTGGTCTCGCCGCGCTTCCACCGGGCGCACCATGGGGTGCTGGCGGCGGGACAGCGGAGCTGCAACTACGGGGCGATCCTGCCCTGGTGGGACATGCTGTTCGGCACGGCGGATTTCGGCCGCGCCTACGCCCGCACGGGCGACCCGGGCGGGCCGGAGGTGATGGCAACGGGCGGCTACGTCGCGCAGCAATGGGCGGGGTTGCGGCGGGCCGTGCGGCTGGCGGGGTTGGTTGGGCGCTGACCCAGGCATATGCCGACGGTACTTCGGCTTGGGAGCTCACGGGTGGTGATCTATCCTCACGACCACAGGCCCGCGCATGTCCATGTGCAAGGAGCAGGGTGCGAAGCTATCTTCCTCCTGCACTGCCCGAACGGTCCGCCCGAGTTGCGGGCCAGCCGCGGCTTCGCCGCACGGGAGCTGAACCCTATCGCGGATGCTCTGCAACGGGCGCTGGCCGACTTGTGCGAGCATTGGAGAGCGATCCATGACGATTACTGACAAGGACGTGCGCCGCGCGGAAGCGGAAATGGACAAGTTGGTGCAAGCTGGCCCGCTAGCGGTCGAAGCGCACTACGACCGTGGCCGTGGCCGCGTGATGGTGCGGCTCAATACCGGGCTGGAACTGGCCTTCGCACCGCGCGACGCCCAGGGATTGGAGAGCGCCAGGGCCGTGGACCTCGACACTATCGAGATCAGCGCCTCCGGCCTGGGGCTGCACTTCCCCAAGCTGGATGCCGACCTCTACGTCCCCGCGCTACTCGAAGGCTGCCTCGGCTCGCGGCAATGGATGGCGACGCGACGCGGCAGGAAAGGTGGGAAAGCCGCCGCGGAGTAGCACGTCACCCCATCCACCCCGGCACCGGCAGCCCCTTCTCCCGCAGGAACGCGGGATTGAACAGCTTGCTCTGATACCGCGCCGCCCCGTCGCACAGCACGGTGACGACCGTATGCCCCGGCCCCATCTCCCGCGCCACGCGGATCGCCGCCGCCACGTTGATCCCCGCCGAGCCGCCCACGGCCAGCCCCTCGTGCTGCACCAGGTCGAACACCTGCTCCAGCGCCTCGCTGTCCGGGATGCGCACGGCGTCGTCCACCTCCACACCCTCCAGATTGCCCGGCACTCGGCTCTGGCCGATCCCCTCCGTCACCGAGTTGCCCGTCACCGTGAGGTCCCGCAGCTTCACCCAGCCGTAGAGCGCGCTGCCCTCCGGGTCGGCGAGCACGATGCGGACGCCGGGCTTGTGCGCCTTGAGCGCGAGCGAGACGCCCGCGAGCGTGCCGCCGGTGCCGCAGGCGCAGGTGAAGGCGTCCACCCGGCCGCCCGTCTGCCGCCAGATCTCCTCGCCCGTGCCGACGCGGTGCCCCTCGCGGTTGGCGAGGTTGTCGAACTGGTTGGCCCAGAACGCGCCCGTCTCCTCGGCGAGGCGCGCGCTCACGTGGACGTAGTTGCCGGGATCGCGGTAGGGCTTGGCCGGCACGAGACGGAGATCCACGCCGAGCAGGCGCAGTGCGTCCTGCTTCTCCTGGCTCTGCGTCTCGGGCATGACGATCACGGTGCGGTAGCCGAGCGCATTGGCGACGATGGCGATGCCGATGCCGGTGTTGCCCGCCGTGCCCTCGACGATGGTGCCGCCGGGCTTGAGGGCGCCCGTGCGCGCCGCATCAAGGATGATGGCGGCACCTGCCCGATCCTTCACCGAGCCGCCGGGGTTCATGAACTCGGCCTTGCCCAGGATCAGGCACCCGGTCGCCTCGCTCGCCCGGCGCAGGCGGATCAGCGGGGTATTGCCGATCGCGGCCAGCAGACCGTCGGCCCATCCCGTATGCTCTTCGCTCATGCTAAGCCATCCTCCCGAACGTGAGGGAGGCTTAACATGGTCGAGAACATCGCGCCGAGGGACGCCTGGGAAACCCTGCTCCGCGATCCCGACGCGCAGCTCGTGGATGTGCGCACGCAGCCGGAGTGGACCTTCGTCGGCCTGCCCGATCTCGGCGAGGCCCAGAAGCAGCCGCTGCTGATCCCTTGGCAAGTCTATCCAACGATGCAGGTCAACAGCGGCTTCGCGGGCCATCTGCGCGAGGCCGGGCTCAAACCGGAGAGCAAGCTCTACTTCCTCTGCCGCAGCGGCGGCCGCAGCATGGCCGCGGCCGGGGCCGCCCAGGCCGCGGGATTCCCGCACGCCTACAACGTCGCGGACGGGTTCGAGGGACCGCCCGACGAGGAGGGCCACCGCGGCACCGTTGCCGGCTGGAAGGCGGAAGGGCTGCCCTGGCGCCAGCGTTGAGCGACTGCCCGGCTCTACTGGTCGTAGAGTACCCTGATCGTGATGAACCAGGGCCAGCGCGTGTCCAGTACCGTGCCGTCCGGCCGCGCGAGCTTGCCGTCGTTCGTGACCGGGACGTGCTTCAACGTCACCGAGCCGTTCACGTTGCCGCCGACCACCGTGTCCTGGCCAGCGGACCTGGCGACCACCATGTCGCAGTGGGCGGGAAACGTGCCCGCCGGGAGACGGTCAAAGGTCATGGCGGCGGACTGGGCGCGGCCCATGCAAATCAGGTCGCCCGGCAGCGGCGCATAGTCGGTGAGCCGATAGCCCACGAGCGCGTAGCCGCCCTGGACGGACGCGTTGATGTAGGCGGAATGGACGGGCGCGTAGGGGAAGCGCGGCCCGGCGCCAGCGACCCGCATCACGTAGGAGATGAAGGCGGCCGACCAGGCGTGCGCGTCGTCGCCGGGCGGGTATTCGGTGCCCGTGCCGTCATACTTGCTGGTCCAGTCCTGGGTGCGGGTGCCGGCATCCTGCCCGGTGAACCAATAATCGCCGACGCGCTGCCAGAGGCCGGGCTGGCGGTCCGGCCGCGCGTCGCCGCGATCCGGGCGGGTATCGGGCGGATCGTCGTCCACCTCCTGGCCGAAGGCGCGCCACTCGCGCAGCGCGACAGCGACGGCGTTCGCGCGCGAGAACGCCTCGGGCAGCCGGGTCGCGTAGAACGGCACGTTGCGCTCGTCGGGCATCGGGACGCCGGGGTGGGGCGCCACGGCGGCGCGTTCGGCGATGGGCGGCAGGCTCGGCCGTGCGGTACCGCACGCCGCGAGCGCGAGCAGCACGGCGAGCAGGGCGAGCTTCTTCATTGCCGCGCAGCGATGGCATGGTTCGCCGCGCTACTCAACTGCGGCGAGACCGGCCGGAGCATCAACAAAGAGACGACTGAGACTGCATGGTGTGAGAAGCGTGCAGATGCTCAGCGCTGCTCCGGGAACAACTCGTCCAACCCCTCCACCGTCGCCGAGCACCGGCCGCGCTCCGTGATGAGTCCCGTGACAAGGCGGGCCGGGGTCACGTCGAAGGCGGGGTTGGCCGCGGGACTTCCCGTGGGCACGACGCGCACGGTCGCGACCTGGCCGTCGAGGCCGCGCCCGGTCACGGTTGTAACTTCCGTCGCCTCGCGCTCCTCGATCGGAATCTCAGCGATGCCGTCGCTGATCCCCCAATCCACCGTGCTGGACGGCAGCGCGACCCAGAACGGAACGCCGTTGTCGTGGGCGGCCAGTGCCTTGAGATAGGTGCCCACCTTGTTCGCCACGTCGCCCGCGCGCGTCACCCGGTCGGCGCCGACGATGACCAGGTCCACCCGGCCGTGCTGCATCAGGTGGCCGCCCGCGTTGTCGCTGACGACGGTGTGCGGGACGCCGTGCTTGCCCAGCTCCCAGGCGGTCAGCGCCGCGCCCTGGTTGCGCGGGCGCGTCTCGTCCACCCAGACGTGGACGGGGATGCCGGAATCGTGCGCCTTGTAGATGGGGGCGAGCGCCGTGCCCCAATCCACCGTGGCGAGCCAGCCGGCGTTGCAGTGGGTGAGCACGTTGACGGGCTGGCCGGGCTTGTGCGCGGCGTCGATCAGCGGCTTGCCGTGCTCGCCGATGCTCTCGCACTCGGCGACGGACTCGTCCGCGATCGCGGCGGCCTCGGCGTAGGCGATTCGGACGCGCTCGCGGGGGGCGGTGTTGCGCAGCCGGGTCAGCATCCGCTCCAGCGCCCAGGCCAGGTTCACCGCGGTCGGCCGCGTCGCGGCGAGCAGGGCGGCCGCCCGCTCCATGCTGTCCACCTGTGCCTCCTCGCGGATGGCCAGCGCCAGGCCATAGGCGGCGACGGCGCCGATGAGCGGCGCGCCACGGACCTGCATCGAGCGGATGGCGTGCGCGGCCTCGCGCAGGGAAGTCAGCCGCAGGATGTCGAGCGACCAGGGCAGCTTCGTCTGCTCGATGATGTGGACCGACCAGCCATCCGCCTGATCCACCCACACGCTGCGGTAAGGAGTGCCGTCTATCTTCATGAAGCCGACCTTATGGACCGGAGACCCGGCGCGAGCCATGCCGCCGCACCTGGATCATCTCGGCGAGAATGGAGAATGCGATCTCCTCCGGCGTGATGGCGCCGAGGTCAAGGCCGGCCGGCGCTCGGAGGGCGGCGAGCGCCGCCGGGTCGCAGCCATCGGCAGCCAGGCCCGCGCGCAGGGTCGCGGCCTTGCGTGCCGAGCCGACGAAAGCGAGGTATACCCGCGATACCGATAGCGCGGCGAGGAGCGCCGCCCGGTCGCCCCGCCCTTGCGTCGCGACCACCACGAACGCCGCATCGCCCGGCGCCGCTGTGCCGTCGCTCAGCCGGGCGGCGGCGTCGAACTTGGCGTGATCCTCGGGGGCCGCGCAGACCGTGACGGCGAAGCCGGCGCGCGGCGCGAGATCGGCCACCGCCACGGCCACCGGCGAGGCGCCGCAGACCGCGAGCCGCGTCGGCGGCATCATCGGCTCGACGAACACGTCCATCGTGCCGCGGCTGGGGCAGGCGCTGGTCGCGAAGGCGATCCCATCGCGCGCCTCGCCGGGGACGATGCCCTGCTCCTGCAGGAGGTCGCGCGGCTGGATGCTGACCAGGCGCGGCACGCCGTCCGCCATCGCCTCGCGCGCGGCGCGCAGCACGGCGCCGCGGGCGCATCCGCCGCCGATCCAGCCGCCGGTGATCTGGCCGTCGGACAGCACGATGGCCTTGGCGCCGGGCTTGGCCGAGGTCGCCGCGAGCGTCCGAACGACCGTCGCCAGCGCGAACGGCTCGCCGCGTGCGCGCAGCCCGCTCGCCATCTCCAGCACGTCCAAGATCATGGCTAGATCCTCGCCAGATAGGGTTCCAAGGCAGCCAGAGCTCTCCAGATTGTGCGCCGGCGCGAACAAATCCACATAGGGCAGCGCCGCCGCCATGCCGCGGGCTTCCGGCGCGTAGCCCTCCCAGCCCAGCATCGGGTTGAGCCAGACGATCCGGCGGCAGCGGCGCCGGAGGGACGCCATCGCCTGGCCGAGCGCCTCGGGGGGGCCGGTGTCGTAGCCGTCCGAGACGATGATCAGCGCGCTCCGCCCGCGTCAGCTCCGCTTCGCGTGCCAACGGTCGAACACCTGCAAGCTCTCGCCGATGCGCGTGCCGCCGCCGACGCCCTGGGCGATCAGCGCCAGCCGCTCGACCGCGCGGCCCGCGTCGCGCTCGCGCAGCGCCGGGGTGACGTGGACCAGGCGGGTGTGGAAGACGAAGATCTCGGCCTCGCGGAAGCACGCGAGCATCCCGTGCATGAAGCGGACGAACACGGTGGTGTAGAGACTCATCGAGCCGGAGGCGTCGAGCAGCAGCGCCAGGCGCAGCGGCTTGGGGCGGCGGCGCCGATGGACCAGGTCGAGCATGGTGCCGCCGCGCGCGATGCTGCGGTGGATGGTGGCGCGCAGGTCGAGCCGGGCGCCGCGGCGGCTCGCCCGTTCCCGCCGGGTGCGCCGGGCGCGCATCGCGCGTGCCAGCCGGGCGGCGAGGGCGTGGGTGGCTTGCAACTCGTCGGGATCGGTGACGTGGCGGAAATCCGTCCGCTCCAGGCTCTCGGCCGCTGAGGCGCCGGCGCGCCGGCCCGATCCGCCGGGCGCCTCGGCCGCCTCGCCGCGCTCGGTGCGGTCCGGCACGGTATCCTCGCCAGCCGGCGTGCCGCCCGGCATCAGGCTCCGCCCCGGCCGCGCCTGCGGTGGGGTGCCGAACACGCGCGTCGCCGATCTCATGCCGCGCTCAAGCCAGAACGCATCGAAGATCTCGTCGAATCGCTGCCAATCCGACAGGCGCGAGCAAAACAGGCCGCGCAACGCCGCCCGAAGCAGCGTCGGCCGCGTCGCCGTGTCGTCGGCGAGGATCACCAGCGCGTCGCGCGCCTCGGCCAGCCCGGCGATGAAGCCGTTATCGCGCAGCACCCTCGTGAAAGCCGCCAGCCGACGCCGCCGCAGCGCGCCCAGCCCGTCGTCCGTGCGAGTGGATGAAACCAGGCTCTTAGTATCCTTCGGATAGAGAGCGCCTCATCAGCACCACCTCGTGGCCGTTGTCCTGCTCCATCCCCACTCGCTGCCAGCCAAGGCGCGCGTAGAACGGCTCGGCCGTCCCAGTGTAGAGCCACAGGATTGGCACGGAAGCGGCCAGCGCGAACGCTTCCACCTGCCGCACCAGCGCGGTCGCGTAGCCGCACCCACGGAACGCGGGCTGGACGAAAACCCCGGCGAGCCAGGGCGTGAGGTCCGGCCGCGTTTTCAGGTCTGCGCGTACCAGGCCCGCGGTCCCGACAGGCTGGTCGTGGTCGAACAGAACGAAGGTTTCTTTTGGGCCCACCGGCGGCGCGAGGATCCGCGCCGTCATCTCCTCGACTGTGTAGCCACCCGGGTAGTTAAAGAATGCGTCCACCCGCCACCGGGCGACGATGGGGGCCATTTCGGGCCGGTCGGAAACCGCGACGATCTGGTACCTCATCCGGTCAACCTCATCGAGGGTGGTGGGCACTCCCCCATCCATCTGACTTGCCCCGCTAGGCGACACGGCCGAGCAGCCGGTCCGTGACCAGGCGGGACAGGCGCGCTCGGTCCTCGGCGGTCTTGACCAGCGCAAGCAGCGTCGCGTGCACTGCCTCCGGCTCGTCGGCCAGGCGGCGCACGCCAAGTCCGACCAGCGCCGCGGCCCAGTCCAGCGTCTCGGCGACGCCGGGCACCCGGCGCAAATCCTCCTTGCGGATCGCGCCCACCATGCGGGCGACCTGCAACGCCAGCGTCGTGTCGATGCCGGGCATGCGAGCGAGCAGGATGCGCGCCTCCCGATCCACGTCGGGGAAGTCAACGTAATGATAGAGGCAGCGCCGCCGCAGTGCGTCCGACAGCTCGCGCGTGTTGTTCGAGGTCAGCACGACGCGCGGGATCGTGGTCGCCGTGATCGTGCCCAACTCGGGGATCGTGACCTGGAAGTCGGACAGCAGCTCCAGCAGGAACGCCTCGAACTCCTCGTCTGCGCGGTCCACCTCGTCGATCAGCAGCACGGGGGCGACCGGCTGGCGGATCGAGGCGAGCAGCGGGCGCTCCAGCAGATACTCCTCCGAGAAGATCCGTGCCTCGATCTCCCGCGCGTCGCCCGGGGCACCGGCCGCCTCGTGCGCCTTGATGGCGAGCAACTGGCGTTGGTAGTTCCACTCGTAAAGCGCCGCGTGCTGGTCGAGGCCCTCGTAGCATTGCAGCCGGATCAGCCGGGTCCCGTGCACGGCGGCCAGCGCCTTGGCGACCTCGGTCTTTCCGACGCCGGCCTCGCCCTCCAGCAGCAGCGGGCGGTGCAGCAAATCCATGAGCCACAGCGCCGTCGCCAACTCCGGGTCCGCCACGTAGCCTGCCCCGGCCAGGCGCTCGGCGATCGCCTCGCGCGGGATCGCGGCGGCGGTCATGGCTAAGCGTGCAGCCCTAAACCTTCCGCCACCGTCCACAGCCGCCAAGCATCGTGGGGCATCTGGATATGCCCGGCGCCCAGGAACGCGAAGGCGTCGTTCACCGCGTTCGAGAAGGCCGGCACGCCGCCGACGTTGGGGCTTTCCCCGACTCCCTTGGCCCCGATGGGATGGTGCGGCGAGGGCGTCACGGTGTAGTCGGTCTCCCACTGCGGCGTCTCGACGGCGGTGGGCAGGAAGAAGTCCATGAACGAGCTGTTCAGCATGGTCCCGGTCGCGTCGTAGCGCATCTCCTGGCCCATCGCGATGGCAAAGGCCTCGGTGAGGCCGCCATGGACCTGACCCTCGATGATCATCGGGTTGATGCGGGTGCCGCAATCGTCGAGCGCGTAGAAGCGCCGGGTCCGCGCCACGCCGGTGTCCGCGTCTATGTCCATGACGCAGATATAGGCCCCGAACGGGAAGGTCATGTTCGGCGGATCGTAGTAGTTCACTGCCTCCAGACCCGGCTCCAGCCCCGGCGGCAAGGCGTTGTACGAGGCCCAGGCGATCTCCTTCATGGTCTTGAAGCGCTCGGGCAGTCCCTTGACGCGGAACCGGTCAACGTCCCACTCCAGATCGTAGTCCGAGACTTCGAGCAGGTGGGCCGCGATCATCTGCGCCTTGGCCTTGATCTTGCGCGCCGCGAGCGCCGTCGCCGCCCCGGCCACTGGGGTCGAGCGCGAGCCGTAGGTGCCCAGCCCATACGGGGCGGTATCCGTATTGCCCTCCTCGATGGTGATCTGGTCGGCGTCGATGCCCAGCTCCGTCGCGATCACCTGGGCGTAGGTCGTCTCGTGCCCCTGGCCCTGGCTCTTGGTGCCCATGCGCGCGATCACCGAGCCGGTCGGGTGGATGCGTATCTCGGCGCTGTCGAACATGCCGACGCCCAGGATATCGCAGTTGCGCGACGGCCCGGCGCCCACGATCTCGGTGAAGAACGCGACGCCGATGCCCATCAGCTCGCGCGTCTCGCCGCGCCGGAATGCCTCCTGCTTCGCCCGCTGCTCCTCGCGCAGCGCGCCGTAGCCGACCGCGTCCATCGCCTTCTGCATCGCCACGTGATAGGCGCCACTGTCGTATTCCCAGCCAAGTGCGGAATGGTACGGGAACTGGTCGGCGCGGATGAAGTTCTTGAGGCGCAGCTCCGCCGGGTCCATGCCGAGCTTCTTCGCCAGCACGTCCATGCCGCGCTCGATGCAGTAGGCCGCCTCGGTGACGCGGAACGAGCAGCGATAGGCCACCCCGCCCGGCGCCTTGTTAGTATAGACGCCGTCCACGGCCAGGTGCGCGACCGGGAAGTCATACGACCCGGTGACGATGTTCATGAAGCCGGCCGGATACTTGGTCGGGTCGGCGCAGGCGTCGAAGGCGCCGTGGTCGGCGAGCACGTGCACGCGCAGCCCCGTCACGCGCCCCTCGCGCGTCGCCGCGATCTCGGTCGTCATGTGGTAGTCGCGGGCGAACGACGTGGTGGTCAGGTTCTCCGTCCGGTCCTCGACCCACTTGACCGGCACGCCCAGCACGATGGACGCGACGATGGCGCAGACGTAACCTGGATACACGCCCACCTTGTTGCCGAAGCCGCCGCCGATGTCGGGGGCGATGACGTGCACCTTGTGCTCGGGGATGCCGGACAGGATGGACACCACGGTGCGGATCACGTGCGGCGCCTGAAACGTGCCCCAGACGGTCAGGTCCCCGCGCACCTTGTCCATCGAGGCCACGCACTGGCAGGTCTCCAGCGGCGACGGATGAACGCGCTGATAGGAGATCAGCTCCTTGATCGTGACCTCCGCGGACGCGAAGGCATCGTCGGTGGCCGGCTTGTCGCCAACTTCCCAGTTGAAGACGTGATTGGCGTGGCGACGCGGGCCGTGCGCGCCCTCGGTCTTCCCCGCCAGGTCCTCGCGCAGCACCGGGGCGCCGTCCGCCATCGCCTGGAACGGATCAACCAGTACCGGCAGAGGCTCGTAGTCCACCTCGACCAGCTCGATCGCGTCGGCCGCGATGTAGCGGTCCTCGGCGACGACGAAGGCGACCTCCTGGTTCTGGTAGAGCACTTTCTCGTCGGCCAGCACGGCGGCCACGTCGCCGGCGAGCGTCGGCATGTAGTGCAGCTTGAGCGGCTTAAGGTCGGCGGCGGTCAGCACGGCGATGACGCCGGGCAGCGCCTTGGCGCGGGAGGCGTCTATCCCCCGGATGCGCGCGTGGGCGTAGGGCGAGCGCACGAAATCGCCGAAAACCATGCCGGGCAGCTTGATGTCGTCCACGAAATTGCCGCGGCCCTGGGTGAAGCGCACGTCCTCGACGCGCTTGCGCCGGCAGCCCATGCCTTGCAGCTTCTCGGCGCGCTCCTCGCGCGAGGGTGCGATCTCGTTCATGACACGGTCTCCAGGGCCGGTGCGTCGGGATCAGCGTAGGCAGCGCCGTTCAGCGTCGCGGCGGCGTGCTGGATCGCCTTGACGATGTTCTGGTAGCCCGTGCAGCGGCAGAGGTTGCCGGCAATGCCTGCGCGGATCTCGTCCTCGGTCGGGTCCGGGTTCTCCTGCAACAGCCGGTGCGCGCGCAGGATCATCCCCGGCGTGCAGTAGCCGCATTGCAGGCCGTGCATCTCGCGGAAGCTCTCCTGCAGCGCGTGCAGCGTCCCGCCCGGCGCCGCCATCCCCTCGATGGTCGTGATCCGGCCGCCCTGCGCCTGGATCGCGAACACTGTGCAGGACTTCACCGACATGTCGTCGAGATCGACCGTGCAGGCGCCGCAATGCCCGGTGTCGCAGCCGATATGCGCGCCGGTCAGGCCGAGCTGCTCGCGCAGGAAGTGGATCAGCAAGGTCCGTGGCTCGACCAGCGCCTCGGTTGGCTTGCCGTTGACCGTCATGCTCACGTGATGCTTGGCCATGCCTGTCTCCTACTTCACCCGTTCTGCGGCGCGGGCCAGCGCCCGGCGCAGCATCACGCCGGCCATCTTCCTGCGGTACTCCGCCGGGCCGTGCCCGTCCGACGCCGGGTCGGCGATGGACTCCGCCGCCGCGACTGCCTTGGTGACCGCCTCCGGCTCCAGCCGCGTGCCGACCAGCGCGGCACCCGCGTCGCGGGCCCAGAGCGGCGTCGGCGCTACGTTCGTCAGCCCCACCGAGGCCGTCTCGCACACGCCGCCGGACAAGGTGAGCATCACCGCCGCCGCCGCGGTCGCGTAGTCGCCCACCTTGCGCTTGAGCTTCTCGTAGGCCCAGCCATGGCCGCGCGGCGGCAGCGTGATGCGCACCGCGGTGAGCAGCTCGCCGGGCGCCAGCGCGGTGGTGTAGGCCCCGAGATAGAACTCCCGCGCCGGGACCGCCCGCTGCCCCTGCGGGCCGTCGAGCAGGTACTCGGCGCCGAGGCACTGCATCAGCGCCGGCATGTCGTTGCCTGGGTCGCCGTTGGCGACGTTGCCGCCGAGCGTGCCCATGTAGCGGATCTGCGGGTCGGCGATCCCCGCGGCGGTCTCGCCGATGATCGGCAGGCGCTCGGCGAGGAGCGCCGAGCCGAGCATCTCGTGCTGCGTGACCATCGCGCCGATCACCACGGCCTCGCCATCCTGGCTGATCCGCCGCAGCTCGGGGATGCCGCGCAGGTCCACGAGATGGGCCGGCATCGCGAGCCGCGTCTTCATCATCGGGATGATGCTGTGGCCGCCGGCGAGCGGCCGTGCGTCCTCGCCCAAGCTGCCGAGCAGCGCGACCGCCGCCGGGATCGAGGCGGGCCGATGATAGTCGAAGCTCCCCGGGATCATGATGTCTCCCTCGCCCCGTTCCGTTCGCGTGGCGTTCTTGGATGTTCACATCACCGTGCGCCCACTCCCGGCGCGTTGGCAAGCCCTGGCAGCGCCGCCTCAGCGCCCGCGCTTCGCGAAGGGGTCGAAGGCGACGGTGAGGATGATGATCACGCCGCCGTTGTTCGCCACCCGACCACCGTTATGAAGGCGGACTGTTCGCGCGGGCCTCGCGCGTGTAGGCTTCCGGCCCGAATCGGAGACGGCGGCACAGTCATGCGGTCCATTCTCCTCGCGCTCGTCCTTGCTCTCGCGACCGTCACCACCTCCCATGCGGCCGACGCTCCCGTCCTCGCGGAAGCGACTGATCTCACCGGCGGTGTCATGTTCCTCAACTCCGGGGCGCCCGGCATGGTCCTGGTGGTCGTGCGCGGCGACCACACGCTGGTCCGCGGCTATGGCGAGACCGAGAAGGGCAACAAGCACATGCCGGACGGCGCAAGCCTGCTGCGGGTCAATTCCATCACCAAGGTGTTCACCACCGAGGTGCTCGTCTCGCTCGCCGCCGAGGGCAAGCTCGCCCTCACCGATCCGTTGCAGCGTTTCGCCAGCGAGGCGAAGGTGCCCGAATTCGGCACGCGTCCGATCACGCTGCTCGATCTCGCGACCCACTCGGCCGGGCTGCCGCGCGAGATCGGCGATGCGCCCGAAGGGGCGAACCCCCGCGCTTGGCCGACGCGCGAGGACCGCTGGAAATGGCTGCCCGGCTACACGCTGCCCTGGGCACCCGGCACCATCGCCGCCTACTCCAATCCCGGGTTCGACCTCCTGGCCGACGCGATCGAGACCGCCGGCGGCCAGCCCTATCCCGACCTGCTGCGCACCCGCGTCACGGCGCCGCTCGGCATGACCGATACCGGCTTCGCGCCGACGCACGAGCAATGCGCGCGGCTGATGATCGGCTCCGGCCTCGGCGGCGCCGCCATCATGCAGTCGATACGCACGCGACGGACGGCAGCGGCGGGCTCTACAGCACGGGCAACGACATGGCGCGCTGGCTGCGCCACAACCTCGCCGACGCGAACGGCGTGCTGGCGCTGAGCCACGCGGTCTATCGCCCGCGCCAGTCCATCCCGGTCGCGATCGGCTTCGACGAGGCCGGCGCCGATGGCGGGTCTCGGCCTCGGCTGGGTGTCGGTGGCGGCGCAGGGCATCGAGCCGATGCTCCTGGTGAAGAGTGGCGGCGGCGCGGGCTTCATGAGCTACATCGCCTTCGCGCCGGGCCGGGACGTGGGCGTGTTCCTCGCGGTGAACCGCGTCGATTTCCCGATGTTCTTCGGCCTCACCGACACCGCGAACAAGCTGATCGCGAGCCTCGTCACGCGCTGACCCGCATCACCGCGCCCCACTCCGCGCGCTGATCAATCGCTCCGCCAGCACGGCGGCGACGATGATCGAGCCGATGGCCGTCCCCTGCCAGTAGGGCGAGACGTTGAGCAGGTTCAGCCCGTTGCGGATGAACACCATGATGAACACGCCGAGCAGCGTGCCGACGATGGAGCCGCGCCCGCCGAACAGGCAGGCACCCCCGATCACCACGGCCGCGATGGAATCGAGTTCCAGCCCCTGCCCGCCGATCGGGTCTATCGAGAGCACCTTGCTCGCCAGGAAGATCGCCGCCACCGCGCTCATCACCCCCGAGACCGCGTAGGCGAACACGCTCCAGGAGCGGATGCCGAGGCCCGCCATCCGCGCCGCCTCGGCGTTGGAGCCGATGGCGTAGAGGGTGCGCCCGCCCTTGGCGTAGGTGAGGAACCACCAGCACGCGGCGTAGGCGGCGAGCAGGCACCAGAAATCCACGGGCACGCCGAGCACCGTGCCTGCGGAGAGATCGCCCAAGGGCGGCGGCAGGTCGCCGATGGAGTTGGCGCCGCTCAGCACGTAGGCGAGGCTGCGGGCGATGCTCATCATCCCGAGCGTCACGACGAACGGCGCCACCCGGCCGAAGGTGATGACCGCGCCGTTGACGATCCCCGCCGCCAGCCCCGCCGCGAGGCAGGCCGCGATGCCGCCCCAGAGGCCGAGTGCGGGGAAGGTGAGGCCGAGCACGATGCCCGTGAGGCCCGCGAGCGAGCCGACCGAGAGGTCTATGCCGCCGATCAGGATCACCAGGGTCTGGCCGAGCGCCACCATGCCGACCACGACCGACTGGTCCATCAGGTTGAGCAGGTTGTTCAGCGTGAAGAAGTAGGGCGAGATCAGGGACAGGCCCAGCATCACGAGCAGGACCAGGAGCAGCATCCGCAGCTCGATCTGGGTGGCGAGCAGCCGGAGCGGCGAGCGGCGCGGCGCGGCGCCCGCGCCGGACGGGGTGCGGGGCAGGGTGGAACTCACGCGGGAACCCTCTCGGCCACGGTCATGCCGCCTAGCGCCGCCTCGACCTCGTGCTGGATCGCTGTCGCGTCGAAGCCGGGCGACGGGCGGGGAAGGGTCAGGCCCACGAGGCCGAGGCTGTGGCCGCTCGTCCCGGAGACGGGGACGAGAAGGGTGGGATGGCCGCCGTCCGGCGCAGCCGCGAAGCCGGGACGCGGCGGGACGGCGTGGGCGATCCGGGTTGCGGCAAGCTCGGGGAACGTGCCCGCGGCGAACCCTGGATCGGCGGCCGGGTCGTGGCCCACGCGGTCGAAGCAGAACAGCCGTCCGCCTTCCAGCGCGATCCAGTAGGCGACGCCGCCGTGCCGGGCGACTAGTCCTTCAAGGACGGCATGGGTCTGCTCCGCCGAGCTGCGCGGGGCGGCGAACATCGCGAGCTTCTCCGTGTCCACGAGCCGGCTCGGGATATCCGTGACGCTCACGCCGTCGCTGAGCACCACCACGCGGTCGGTGAGGCCGATCACCTCCTCGAAATCCGACGACACCACGAGGCAGGCTACGCCCTCCGCCGCGATGCGCCGGAGCAGCGCGTAGATGCTGCTCCGCGTCCCGATGTCCACGCCGCGGGTCGGCTCGTCGAGGAGCAGCAGCCGTGGGCCGAGGAGCAGCCAGCGGGCGAGGATCACCTTCTGCTGCATCCCGCCCGAGAAGGTGAGCAGGTTGGCGTCGAGCAGGCGCCGCTCCGGGAGTTCCAGGAGCGCAAGCAGCCGGCGCACGGCCTCACCCCGCTCGCCGTAGGCCAGCGTCGGCCCGCGATGGGCGCCGAGATGGGCAAGCAGCAGGTTCTCGCGCACGGAGAAGTCCGGCACGATGCCCTGGCCCCGCCGGTCCTCCGGGATCAGCCCGACGCCGGCCCGGATCGCCTCGCGCGGACCGCCCGGCGCGAACGGCTTGCCGTCCAGCTCGACCGTGCCGGCCGCCCGGCGGCGCAGGCCGAAGATCGCCTCCAGCGTCTCCGACCGCCCGGCGCCGACCAGCCCCGCCAGCCCCACGATCTCGCCCGCGCGCACCTCGAACGACACGTCGCGCACCTGCGGCGGGCAGGCGAGGCCCTCGACGCGCAGCACCACCCGCCCGGTCTCGGCCACCGCCACAGCACCCCCCTGGGCATATACGTCGTCGAGGTCGCGCCCGACCATGAGCCGCACCAGCTCGCCCTGGGTCAGCCCCCGCGTCTCGCGCCCGGCCGCGACCACCCTTCCCTCGCGCAGCACCGTCACCCGGTCGGTGATGCCGAAGATCTCCTCCAGCCGGTGCGACACGAAGATCAGCCCGCGCCCTTGCCCGGCCAGCCGCCGCATGATCGCGAACAAACGCTCGCTCTCGTGCGGGGAGAGCGGCGCCGTCGGCTCGTCGAGGATGAGGATGCGGCTGCCGAGTGCCAGCGCCTTCAGGATCTCGACGAGCTGCCGCTGGCCGATGCTGAGGCCTCCGACCGTCGCATCGAGCGCGAGGCCCGCCTCCTGGCCCAGCTCGGCGACCAGCGCGCCCGCTTGCTCGCGCAACGCCCGCCAGCGCAGCCGGCCCGGCATGGCGAGCCGGGGCAGCATGATGTTCTCCAGCACCGACAGGTCCGGCGCGAGCGAGGTCTCCTGCGTCACCATCGCGATGCCGCCGCGGATCGCGTCGCGCGAGCCGGCGAAGCGCACGGCCGAGCCATTCAGCAGGATCTCGCCCTCGTCGGGCTGGATATGGCCGGAAATGATGCGCGCGAGCGTGCTCTTGCCCGCGCCGTTCGCGCCCACGAGCGCGTGGACCTCGCCGTCCCGCAGATCGAAGGACGCGCCCGAGAGCGCGGCCGTGCCGCCGAATCGCTTCGCGATGCCGCGTAAGGCGAGCAGGGCCACGGCCGCGCCCGCCTCTACTCGCCGAATACGGTCTTGCGGACCGTCGGCTCCTCCTGCTTCACGTTCGCCCCGTCCACGACGAGGATAGGGACGAGAATCTGCTTGTCCGGGGTCTTGCCGGCGAAGTGGTCGAGCATGGCTTCCGCCGAGCGCTGGCCCATGAGGTAGGGCTGCTGCATCCCCGAGGCGACGATCTTGCCCTGCTCGATCAACGTGATGAAGTCGGGGATGCCGTCGAAGGCGGCGAGCAGGACGCTGTCCTCGCGCCGGGAGGATTGGAGAGCACGGAGTGCGCCGAGGGTGGGCTGGTCGGTCTCGATGAAGAGGCCGCGCAGGTCGGGATGCGCGGTGAGCATGTCCTGAACGAACTTGAGGGTCTCGTCCGCCGTATAGGTTTGCATCTGCGAGAGCGCCGCCTGCTTGATGCCGGCCTCGTCCATCGCCTGCATGAATCCCTTGGTGCGCGCCTTGCCGTTGTTGCGGGCGAGCGAGATGGTGACGAGGCCGACCGTGCCCTTGTCCCAGCCCTTCGCCTTCATCGCGGCCGCGAGCTGCTGGCCGACGCCGTAGGCGCCCTTCTCGTTGTCGGAGATGATGAACGAGACGTATTCGCCGCCCGTCGTGCCGATGTCGGCGATGACGACGGGGATGCCGGCGCGCTTCGCCGCGGCGAGCACGGCGGGCGCGGTCGAGCTGTCGGTGGGCGAGATGACGATGCCGTCCACCTGCTTGGCGATGGCGTCCTGCGCGTTCTGCAGCTGGGTCTGGGCCGAGTTGTGGCTGTCGTAGGTGGTGGAGGCGCCGCCCTGCGCCTTCGCCGCGTCCTCGATGCCCTTGGCGAGCGTGCGCCAGAACGGCAGGTCGAGGCCAGGGGTGAGATAGGCGAGGCGCTTGCCGGAAGCGGCACGGGCGGGCCACCCGAACGGCGCGGTCGCGGCGGCGCCGGTGGCGAGCAGGCCGAGGCCGCGCCGGGTTATCGCCAGGGATGAGGTGCTGGACATGGTTCTCGGTTCCTCTCGATCATGCCCGCTCTCACGGCGGGTTCCGGCGTCGTCCGATTGAGGTGTTGGCTACGCTGGGCGTTCCCGAGTGTCGGTGGGTTGCCATCTGGCCGCAAGCCCCTCGTGCAGCATCGGGTGCGTCCGCGCGGGAGGCATCACGGCAAGTCTCCTTCCGACGCCAGGGACGGCTCGTATCCGCTCGGCACCTCGAAGGTTGTCGGCTTCAGCGTGCGGTATTGGACTGAAACCGCCTCAGCCACCACCTGCCCGTCCTCCCGCAGGCGCAACGGCACCCCATCATCTGTCACGCATGCGCTATAAGGCTTCTGGTCCTCGGGATTGACCCAGTCCCAGATCATGCAGCGGAGCCCGGCGACGTTCGCCTCCCCTCCGCGCGTGAGGGACGCGTTCGGATCCGGCTCGATGGGGCCGCGTGAGGGCGACTTCAGCTTGAGGTAGGAGTGGCTCTGGCGCTCCAGTATGGTGACGTAGTGCGTCTTGTGATCGAAGATGGATATCGCGCCGCCGGGTATGTCAACGCGTTCGAGCCCGTCGGCCGCCTTCCAGCGCACACGCTCGCGCAATCTCGGCTCCCCTGGCCTGGTGACCCGGTATGTGATGTCAACGTCCCGCGTCGGC
Source organism: uncultured Alphaproteobacteria bacterium (assembly GCA_963790535.1). Lineage (GTDB taxonomy): Bacteria > Pseudomonadota > Alphaproteobacteria > Acetobacterales > Acetobacteraceae > CAWKEH01. The sequence goes on from CAWBOZ010000013.1 coordinate 112,555, forward strand.
AGCAATTTCGGCCGATCTTGTGCAGCGGCGATGCCGCCAGCGAGCGCGAGCGCCGCCAGCCCTGTCCCTGCCTGCCTCATGCCCGATCCTCGGTCAGAATGCCGACCCCGCATCGCTCGGCGAGCCGGCTTGTAGCCGATTATCGAGGTGCTGGTAGATCGTTTTGGCCGGCGGCAGGTCCTGGCGGGTCCAGCCGCCGCCGAGGGCGCGGATCAGCCCTATGCTGGCCTGCAGGCGCCGGGTCCTGAGGCTGGCCGCGGCTTCCTCCGCTTGCAGGGCGGCCGTCTGCGCGACGACAACGTCGAGGAAATTGGTCGCGCCGTCCTTGTAGAGGTTCATCGCCATAGCCAGGGTCTGCTGCGCCGCTGTTACCGCCGCGTCCTGCTGCTGCTGCTCCTGCCCGAGATACTTGAGCAGGGCGAGGTTGTCCTCCACGTCCTGGAAGGCCGTGAGCACGGTCTCGCGATAGTTCGCGACCGCGAGCTTGTAGGCGCCGATGGCCGCCGCTTCCTCGGCGTGCCGCAGTCCGCCCTCGAACAGCGGCAGTACGAGGCCCGGACCTACGGCCCAGAAATCATTGGGCAGGCTGAAGATGTTGAACCCGGTAGCTTCCAGGCCATAGATGAGGTTCAGCGAGATGGTCGGGTAGAACGCCGCCCGCGTCACCCCGATTGTCGCATTCGCGGCCGCGACCTGCCGCTCGGCCGAGGCGATGTCCGGGCGCCGCTCAAGCAGCGTGGAGGGAAGCCCCGGCGAGACGTTCGGCAGCCTGATCCGCCAGCGCTCAGGCGATAGCGAGAGCTCCGCCGGGGGCACCCCGACGAGCACCGCGATCGCGTGCTCGACCAGGGCGCGGCGGGACAGCAGGTCAGTGAGCTGCGCCTGCGCGTCGCTGAGCTGCGTCTGCGCCCTGGTGACGTCGAGCGCCGGCGAGATCTTGCCGCGTAGGCGGTTCTCGGTGAGCGTCACGGCCTGCTGAAAAGCCGCCACCGCCGAGCGCAGCACGTTCGCTTCGGCATCGAAGCCGCGGAGCGCCGCGTAGTCGGTCGCGAGATCGACGTGCAGGAGCAAGCGGGTGTTCTCAAGGTCCGCGGCGGTCGCTTGCGCCAGGTCGCGGCCGCTCCTGATCTCGTTGGCGATCTGGTCCCAGAAGTCTATCTCGTAGTTGGCCTGGACATTCACGCTGTTGTCGAGATACTGGTTCGGCTGGCCGGGGCGGCGGCGCGGACGCCGAATTCGATTGGCGATCTTCGTTGATCTGGCCGCCGACGGCGATCCTGGGCGTGAGCCCGGCTTCCGCCTCCGCCGCGAAGGCGCGCGCGCGGTCGTAGGCGGCGAGGGCTGCCGCGAGCGTGGGACTCGCCGTGTCCACCCGCGCTTCCAGCGCATCGAGGTCGGGGTCGCCGTAGAGGTGCCACCACGCCCCGCGCTGCACGGTGTCCGCAGGATGCGCGACCCGCCAGAAGCTGGCCTCCTTGTAGCTGACCGGAACCGAGGTGATGGGGACGTGGTAGTGCGGCGCCAGGTCGCAGCCGGCGAGCAGGGTCGTGCAGCCCGCGAGCAGAAGGGTTCGTACGCCTCGCATGGGCTGCCCTCAATGCTCCGCGACTTCGTCGCTCGCGGATGCGGGGCATCGCCCGCGACCTGCACCTTCTCGCCGGTCTCAAGCGTATCGGGCGGGGCGTTGATGATCTTGTCGTCGGGGTCGAGACCCGAGAGGATCTCGATCTGCGTGCCGAAGTTGCGGCCTACGCGGACGTCCTTCATCGCGACCGTGTCGTCGTGGCCGAGCACGGCGATCTGCGCTCCATGCTCGCGGAAGATGAGCGAGCTGGTCGGGACCCGCAGCACGTCCGGGTCGCTGCCTAGTTGGAAGTCCACCTGCGCGTAGGTGCCGGGCCAGAGCTTGCCGTCGGGATTCGGCGCCATCAGCTCGACCAGCACCGTCCGGCTCTCCATCGCAACCGAGTTCGAGGTCGTGTCGAGCTTGGCCGGGAAGGTGACGCCGGGATACTGCGGCTGCGTCAGCGCCGCTTTCATGCCGACCTTGAGCTGGCTCGCGTAGATCTGGGGCACGCGGACATAGACCCGCATCTCGTGCACGTCGGCCACCTTGAACAACGGCGGCGTGTTGCTCGATCCTTGATTGATCAAGGCCCCGACGTCGGTGTTGCGCGCCGTCACCACGCCGTCGAACGGAGCGACGATGTTCTTGAAGGCGGCCATGGCCAGGAGGCGCTGCACATGGGCCTTCTGGGCCGTGACGACCGCCTCCTGCGCCTGCGCGTTGCTGGCCTTCTCGTCGGCTGATTGCTGCGAGACGGAGTTGGACGCCAGCAGCGCATGCCAGCGCTTGGCCGTGACCTGGGCCAGGGCCAGGTTCGCTTGCGCCATCGCGAGGTCTCCCTTGGCCTGGTCGAGCTGCTCGTCCAGCTCCGGGGTGTCGATGGTCGCCAGGATCTCGCCCTTGGTCACGCGCGCGCCGATGTCGTGATACCAGGCCTTCACGTAGCCGTTGACCCGCGCGTAGAGCGGCGCATCGAAGTAAGCCTGGACATCGCCAGGCAGGACGAGGTTGCGCGGTCCCGTGCCGTGCACCGCAGGCACCAGCGCCACGATGGGAACCGCAGCGATGTTCGTCTCCGTGGCCAAGGCCGTTTCGTGGTCCTGCCGGCTGATCACGCCGTAGGCGACGGCGACCGCCGCCAGGACCACGACGACGAGGCCGATCAGCGTCAGGTGGCGCGGCCTACGGACCTGTCTCTCGGTCGCGCGGCCATGGGTAGGCGTCTCATGGCCTGGCATAGGTGGTGCGTACGCGCCCTGCTGCGCCTTGGGATGCGTGGCCTGGGCATCTTCCATCGCGTCTGTTCCTGTCACGCTGAGGCCTGTCAAGCTGTGGCTGTGATCGGGCATCCGCCTTCACTCCGCCGCCCGGACGCCTGCGGGGAGCACGGCACCCCGCTGCCGGCCGTGGACGACGCTGAAGATCGTCGGCACCAAGAACAACGTCGCCACGGTCGCGAACATCAGCCCGCCGATAACCGCCCGGCCGAGCGGCGCGTTCTGCTCCGCGCTCAGCGCCGTCGGCCCCATGCCGATGATCATCGCCAGCGCGGTCATGATCACCGGGCGGAAGCGCGTAGCACCTGCGTCCATCGCCGCCTCCAGCGCGGTCGCTCCGGCGGCCAGGCGCTCGCGCGCGAAGCTGATCACGAGGATGCTGTTCGCGGTCGCCACCCCCATGCACATGATCGCGCCGGTCAGCGCCGGCACCGAGAGGGTGGTGCCCGTGAGGAACAGGATCCACACGATCCCGGCCAGCGCGCCCGGCAGTGCCATGACGATCACGAACGGGTCCAGCCAGGACTGGAAGTTCACGACGATCAGCAGGTAGATCAGCACGATCGCGAAGCCTAGGCCGACGATCAGCTGGCTGTAGGCGCTGGTCATGGTCGTGACCTGGCCGCGCAGCGTGACCTGCGCGCCACGCGGCACGTCCTTGCTGGTCTGCTGGATGATGTCGTTGATCTGCGCGGCGATGGCGCCGAGGTCGCGCCCCTCGGTGGAGGCGTAGATGTCCACCACCGGGCGCACGTTGTAGTGCGACACGACGGCGTTGCTCGATCCCTCATGGATCTGCGCCACGCCGCCGAGGAGCTGCGTCGCTCTGCCCGTGCCCACCGGCATGTTCTGCAGGTTGTTGATGGAGTCCACGTCGTATTGCGGGGTCTGCACCACGATCGGGTAGGAGACGCCGTTCCGCGGGTTCAGCCAGAAGGTCGGTGCCGTCTGGATGCTGCCCGCGAGCGTGTCCAACATGCTCGTGGCGGCGCCTTTCTCCGTCAGCCCGATCAGGCTGGCGTAAGTGCGGTTCACGTCCACGTTCAGCGTCGGCTCGTTGAACTCCTGCTGAATGCGCGCATCGACGATGCCCGGCACGCGTGACACCTTCTGCAGCAGCTCGTCGGCGTATTTCCGGTCGGCTTGCAAATCTGATCCCGTGACCTGCAGGTCAATCGGCGCCGGCAGGCCGAAGTTCAGGATCTGCGTGATGATGTCGGCCGGAAGGAAGGCGAAGGTGGTGCCGGGGAATTGCTGGTTCAGGGTCCGGCGCAGCTTGGGGATGTACTCGTTCCCGGTGGCTCCCTTGAGCGAGATCAAGATGTCGCCGTCCTCCACCCCGATCGTGCCCGAGTTGCCGTAGGCCATGTTGATGCCGCTGACGGGCAGCCCGACGTTGTCAACGATCGTGTCGAGGTGGGCGGCCGGGATGACTTGCCGGATCGCCTGCTCGATGCGGCCGGCGAGCGCGGAGGTGTCCTCGATGCGGGTGCCGGTCTGCGCCCGCATGTGCAGCCTGATCTGGTCGGACTCCACGGTCGGGAAGAAGTCGCGCCCAAGAAACGGCAGCAATCCGAAGGAGAGCCCGACAACGACGAAGAACCCGATGATGAGCATCGGCCGGTGAGCGAGTGACAGGTCCAGCAGGCCGAGGTAGGTCTGCCGCACCGACTCGAAGCCGCGCTCGAACGCTTGCTGGAATCGCTTCAGCGGGTTGCGGCTCCTCGGCGCCTCGCCGTGATGCCCGCCGTGGCCCCCATCGTGGCCATGATGTGACTGGCCCCGCAGCAGGAAATTGGCCAGCGTCGGCACCAGCGTGCGGGAGAGGACGTACGAGCCGATCATGGCGAAGACGACCGCCTCCGCCAGCGGGCGGAACAGGTAGCCGGCCACGCCGCCGAGCGCGAACATCGGCACGAACACGATGCAGATGCAGAGCAGCGAGACAGTCGCCGGCACGACGATCTGCCGGGCGCCGTCCATGATCGCGTCCTCGACTTCCTTGCCCTGCTCCAAATGGTAGTTGATGTTCTCGATGGTGACGGTCGCGTCGTCCACCAGGATGCCGACGGCGAGTGCCAGGCCGCCCAGCGTCATCACGTTGATCGTCTGGCCCATGACCGAGAGCATCGCGACCGAGAACAGGATGGCGAGCGGGATCGAGATCGTGATGATCAGGGTCGAGCGCCAGCTGCCGAGGAAGACCAGGATCATCAGGCCGGTGAGCGCCGCGGCGATGACACCCTCGCGGATCACGCCGCTGACCGCCGCCTTCACGAACACTGATTGGTCGCCCACCGCCTTGAGATGCAGGCTCGGCGGCAGCGACTGCTCGATCTGCGGGAGCAGCTTCTTCACGCCGGCGATGATGTCGAGCGTGGAGGCCGAGCCGGCCTTGAGGATGGTCATCAGCACGGCATGGGAGCCGTCCACGTGCACGACGTTGGTCTGCGGCGGCGAGCCGTCGCGCACCTGGGCCACGTCGTGCATATAAACGACGGTGCCGTTCACCATCTTGACCGGCAGGTCGTTCAGCTCCTCCATGGTCTTGGGCGCGTCGTTGAGCTGCACGTCCCACTCGAAGTCGCCGAGCTTCTGGGTGCCGACGGGGGTGATCAGGTTCTGCTCGCTGAGCGCGTTCACCACGTCCTGCGCCGAGAGGCCGCGGGCCTGCAGCTCGTGCTGGTTGAGGTCTATCTGGATCTGCCGCACCTTGCCGCCGTAGGGCGATGGGATCGCAGCACCTTCCACGGTGGCCAGCTGCGGACGGATGAAGTTCTGCCCCTCGTCGAACAAGCGCATCTGCGGCAGCTTCTTGCTCGACAGCGCGAGCTGGATGATCGGGACGCTGGAGGCGTTGAACGCGAGCACGTAAGGGGGCGTGACGCCGGCTGGGAGCAGCTTCAACACCGTCTGCGAGGCCGCCGTCACCTGCGCGAGGGCCGCGTTGATGTTCACGCTCGGCTGGAAGAAGATCTTGACCACTCCATAGCCGAACAGCGACTGGCTCTCGATGTGCTGGATGTCGTTGACTTGCGAGCTGAGCGTTCGTTCGTAGTAATAGACGATGCGGCCGGACATATCGTCCGGGTCCATGCCGTTGTAGCTCCAGACGGCGGCCACCACCGGGATGCCGATGTTGGGCAGGATGTCGGTAGGCGTGCGGAACGCGGCGAGCGCGCCGAAAATGAAGATGAGCATGGCCATCACCACGAAGGTGTAGGGCCTGCTGAGCGCGATCCTGACGATGCCGATCATCGTGAAGGCCCGCTCATCCTGGCGAGCACATCAAGGCAGGGCGGAACCGCCGCGCAGGTTCCACGCTCGTCGGCCGCTCGGACTCGCAAACGCCCTGGACCCCAGCCACATGAACCCCCTCGCTTGGCAGCGGGTGCTCGTATGCCCGAACTATGGAAACAAGATACTAAACTCTCTTTAAGTCTCGTGCCCACCAATCCTTTGGTCGCCCGGCGCGGCGCAAGGGTCGGAACAGGAGACCGTCGGCATTGGATGTGCACCGAAACAGCTTATTCCGTCATTTCGCGGTGTTGGAACACAGCAGCGTGAACACGCATCCCGGCCCGTCGCCAGCCGTGAGCCGGAAGTCGTGCAGCCGCACGATGGCCGCGACCAGGCTCAGCCCTAGCCCGTGTCCCGGTACTTGCCGGCTCTTGTCGGTGCGATAGAAGCGGCGCAGCACCAGTTCGCGCTCGGCGGCGGGGATGCCGGGCCCGGTGTCGGCGATGCGCAGCGCAGGCCCGTCCAGCGTGTCCGAGACCGCGATGCGCACGGCCCCGCCGGCAGGCGTGAACTTGAGCGCGTTGTCCACTAGGTTCGCCACTGCCTCCATCAGCAGATCGCGGTCGCCCGGCACCCACGGCACCGCGCCAGCTTCCGCCGTCAGCGACACGTCGCGCTCCTCGGCGATTGGCGCATAGATCTCGACTGCCTCCTGCGCGATCTCCGCGAGGTCCACCTTACCGAACCCGGAGCGCCTGCGGCCGCTCTCGATCTCCCCGATCCGCAGGAGCGCCGTGACGATGCCGAACGCCAGCTCAAGGTCCTTGATCGCCGCGTCCACCACGTCGCACAGCTCCTCGCGGGTGCGCGCCACGCGGCGGCCACGCTCAAGCCGCGTGCGAACGCGGGCGAGCGGCGTGCGCAGATCGTGGGCGATGTTGTCGCCGACCGACTTCGCCTCGCCGACCAGCCGCTCGATCTCGTCGAGCATCCGATTCATCGCGCGGGTCAGCTGGTCGAGGTCGTCGCGCGTGCCGCCGGCGGGCAGGCGCTCGTCGAGGCCGCCGTGCATGATGCGCTCGATCGCCAGGTGCAGCACCCGCAGGCGGCCGACAGTCCGCAGACTCAGCACGGCGCCCGCGGCCAGCGCCAGCAGCATCGCCGGGATGAGGCCGAGCAGGAGCGCGTGGATCACGACCTGGCGCAGCTCGACCAGCACGGCGATGTTGCGCCCCACGACGAGCGTCTGCCCGCCGGGAAGGCGCAGCGCCACCGCCAGCGCCGTCTCTGTCCCGTCGCTCAGCTGCAAGCCGTCGAGACGGTGTGCGCGGCCGTCGGACGGAAGGCCGGCGGGGAGGTCGCGCAGGTTGCCGGCGACGCCCGTCCCGTCGGGGGCGAACAGGCCGATGAACGTCACGCGGTGCAGCCCGCTCGCCAGCCGCGCGTCCAGCAGCCGCCCTTCCGGCGCGTGGCGAAGCTCGGACAGCGGCGCTGTCGCCAGCACGCGGGCCTCGCTGGTGAGGATGGCGCCGATTCGATGCGTCTCGAACACCGCCGTCTGCCAATAAATGAAGGCGAACAGCACCACGGTGCAGACGGCGAAGGCGCCGGCGACCGCGAGGGTGAGCCGGAACGTGGCGGTTCGGACGACCTCAGTCGGGAACACTGAAGATGAACCCCGCGCCGCGCACGCTCTGGATCAACGACGGCTCGCCAGGCACGTCTATCTTGCGGCGCAGCTTGCCCAGGTGCACGTCCACCAAGTTGGTGGTCTGCGGCAGGAAGCGATAATTCCAGACATCCTCAAGCAGCATGTCGCGGGTGACGAGCTGGCCGGGCCGGCGCACCAGATAGACGAGCAGGCGGAACTCGCGGGGCAGCAGCTCGATCAGCTCGCCGCCGCGGCGGACGGTGCGCTCAAGCAGGTCCACCTCGATGGCACCACGGCGCAGCACCGTCTCGCGTACGTCGGCAGGGCGGCGCAGCAGCGCCTCGATGCGCGCGGCGAGTTCGATCAGCGCGAAGGGCTTGGTGAGATAGTCGTCGCCGCCGGCCTTGAGTTCGCGCACCCGGTCGTCCACCGCGTCGAGCGCGCTCACGACCAGCACGGGCATGTGCAGCGCCTGCGCGCGTAGCTGCTCGATCAGGGTCAGTCCGTCGAGGCCCGGCAGCATCCGATCCACCACCAGCAGGTTGAAAGCGCCCGCACGTGCCGCTTCAAGCCCGGCCTCGGCCGTGGTGACCCGGGTCACGTCATAGTCAAGGCTCACGAGTTCATCGCCAGCCTCGCCGGCCAGGTCGGTGTCGTCCTCGACCATGAGAATGCGCGCCCGGGATCCCGCAAGCGCGGCCGAGCCGCCGCAAACCTTGTCAGGCAGGGTTGGGAGGGGGACTGCGCTGCCGCCCATGGACACTCGTCTTCCTTCACGCCGCACCGCTGGAGGCAGTCTCGGTGAGTCAAGAGGATGTAGGCTCGGGACCATGCTCAGCCCATTAAAAATTCGTTCAGGCTACGCGGGCACAGTCCGGCGCAACACCACGATGCGGTTCGTGTTGGTGCCGACGGCATTGTTGCTCACCCCCCAACAATTAGCCGTCTTGGTGAACTCCTGTTGGTTCACGAGCACAGCCAGCCGCTCGAAGGGCAGGCCCTCCGCTGCGGCCCACACAAGCCGTTCCAGAAGCACGCGGCCACCCCGCACTTCGCCTACCTCGAAGGCCAGGTGGCCGCCTGGGCGCAGCACGCGCGCCTGCTCGATTAGAACGTCGCGCACCATGGCCGTCCACGCTGCCTCGGTACGGTGCATGCCAATCGCGACGGCGTCCACGTCAATTTCAGCGAACCAGCATCGCAGCCAGTTGTCGGAAGCATACTGCACGATGTCGAGGAAGGGCGGAGACGTGACCACTAGGGCTACGCTGCCATCCGGGATAAAGGGAGTGTTGTCAGCTGAGCCGATGCCCAGGATCGCTGGCGGATGGGGTGGTGGCAGGCCATCTTTCAGCAGCGCGCGAGTCTTCTTGGCGATGATGGCGGCCACGTCGCGCGGCGGCGGGACCTGGCCGCGGTTGGCATTGATCTTGAGCTGCGACTCGACGCTCACCGCCTGGTTGGGCGGCAGCGTATAAACTGAGAAAAAGCCTGGCGAGTGTCCGGTCAACCGGTTGAGCGCCACCATGCGTATCCAGTCGTCCACAGGGTCCGGGTCCGTGCGGTTCAGGGGCGCCCGGTCCAGCAGCCAGCGCTGGAGAGCACCGAGGCGGCGCAGCGTCTCCGGGTGATAGAAGGCCAGTAGATCCTCGCGCTCGATTCTGCCGGTCTCCCAGGGCACCTCCCGTAGCCGGTCTGCGACGGCCGCCGCAGTCGGCAGGGCGAGACGGGGACGGGTCAGCAGGACCGAGAGCGGGTTCACGTCGTTGCCTAAAGGCTTGCGCCGCATGAGAGCGGCTTGCACGGGCGTCGTGCCTCGCCCCATGAACGGGTCATGGACGGCGTCGCCCGGCTCGGTTAGGCGACTGATGAAGAATTCGGGCAACTGCGGCTTGAAGCACGCCCGGTAACTCACCTCGTGGATGCTGTGGGCCTGTCGCTGCCCAGCGGTCCAGAACTCGTTGACTAAGTAAAGAATGCCTCCCTCAAGTAGCTCCTGTGTGGCCGTTCCGAATGTCGAGAACTGCCGTATGATATCCAAGAACGTTCTGGATGCCGGCACTACGAAGGAACTGGACTGCGCAAGGTGCGTCGCCTCGCCGAAGAGCGGGAGAGATTGCAAAGCCGCGGACTGGCGCATCAAGCTTCACCGAGGAGTCGAGTGCTGATCTTAGCAGTATCGCTTCGGGGGGCGGCCATCTCCGCTCAGCGCCTAACCGCCCCCATACCGCTCCGTCCGCACCTGCCCAGCCGGCAACCCGGCGGCGACCAGCGCACTCGCCGCGGCTTCCACGAACCCGGTCGAGCCGCACACGTAGGCGAGGTGCGGCGCCTCTCGGAGCAAGGCGAGCGCAGCCTCGATCGCGTCCCGGTCCACTCGGCGGCCTAGATCCCCTAGCCTGCGCGGTGTCTCGCGGGTCAGGGCGAGCAGCAGGCGGAATCCGGGTTCGTCCCGCTCGCGCGCCAGCAGCTCGTCCCGCCAGGGCACGTCCGCCCAATTACGGGCGGATAGCAGCAGCACCGCTCGCACCTCTGGCACCGCGGCGGCGCGATGCCGCAGCATAGAGAGCAGCGGCACCACCCCGGAACCGCCGCCCGCGAGCAGCAGCGGGCCGCCATCCGCCGCCTTCCAACTGAAGTAGCCCCCGCGGGGGCCGCGCATCTCCAGCGTGTCGCCGGGCTGGACACCGTCGTGCAGGAAGGGCGAGACCTCGCCGTCCGCCAGCCGGGCGACGCCGATCTCATAGATTCCGACCTGCTCCGGCGCCGAGGCAACCGAGTAGCTGCGGCGGGCCTGATAGCCGTCCGGCGCCGTCAGGCGCAGCTCGACGTGCTGGCCGGCCAGGAAGGGCCGCCAGGACGCCGGGCGGAGAGTGAAAGACTTGAGGCCGGGGGCGATCGGCTCGATCCGTTCCACAACGGCTTCTTGCCATTCGCTCCGAGCGGGAGGTGTCGCTTCAGTCATCCGAGTAACGCTCCTCCTTCCAGGGGTCGCCGCGCATGTGGTAGCCGCGCAGCTCCCAGAACCCGGCCTCGTCGCGCTGGGTGAATTGCAGTCCCTTGAGCCACTTGGCGGACTTCCAGAAGTAGAGGTGCGGCACCAGCAGCCGCGCCGGGCCACCGTGCTCGGGTTCGAGCGGTTCGCCGCCGTAGCGCGTCGCCACCATCGCGTGACCTCCAGCCAGATCGGCGGTGGGGATGTTGGTCGAGTATCCATCGCTGGAATGGGCGAGCACGAACGGCGTGGGCGGCGCGTCCAGCCCGGCGGCGCGGAGCAGGTCGTCGAACAGCACGCCCTCCCAGGCCGTATCCAGCTTGGACCAGGTCGTGACGCAGTGGATGTCCTTCGTCCATGTCGTTTGGGGCAGGGCGTTGAACTCCTGCCACGTCCAGCGCGCGGCGTATCGCGGCCCGATCCGCAGGTCGAGCGTCCAGTCCTGCGGCCGCACCGTAGGCGTGGGGCCGAGTGAGAGGACGGGGAAGTCCGGCACGAGGTGCTGGCCGGGCGGCACGCGGCCCTGTGCCGCCGGGTCGGCGGGCGCGCCGCGCCCAGAGAAACCACGGGTGAAACCGCGGGTGGGGGTTCCTGGCATTGCGTTCGTCCTGCTTCCTGCTCCGATGCGGTGAACACCTGGGGCGCCGCCACGTTGCGCAAGGGCCTGCGGTTGCGCCACTGTGCGTCGCTCGGATGGTTGGTGCCGGAAGGAACGCCATGGATCGCCAGGAGGCGCAACCCCACCCGGCCCAGGGAATGGCCCGGCCGCTCGACGGGCTGCTCGTCGTGGCTCTGGAGCAGGCGGTCGCGGCGCCCTATTGCAGCTCGCGCCTCGCCGACGCGGGCGCGCGCGTGGTCAAGGTCGAGCGGCCCGAGGGCGACTTCGCGCGCGGCTACGACACCGCGGCGCGAGGCCTGTCCAGCTACTTCGTCTGGCTCAACCGCGGCAAGGAGAGCCTCGTCGCGGACATCAAGGACCCGGAGGATGCCGCCCTGCTGCACCGCATCCTCGCGCGGGCGGACGTGTTCATCCAGAACCTCGCGCCGGGTGCCGCGGCGCGCGCCGGGTTCGGCTCGGAGGCGCTGTGCGAGCGTTACCCGCGGCTCGTCACCGTGGACATCTCCGGCTACGGCACCGGCAACGCCTACGCCGACATGAAGGCCTACGACCTGCTGGTGCAGGCGGAAAGCGGCCTTGCCGCCGTCACCGGCGACCCGGCAGGACCGGGGCGCGTCGGCGTGTCGGCGTGCGACATCGCTTGCGGGATGAACGCGCACGCGGCGGTGCTGGAGGCCTTGATCGGCCGTGCGAGGACGGGGGAGGGGAGACGGATCGAGGTCAGCCTGTTCGACGGCATGGCGGACTGGATGACGGTGCCGCTGCTCTACTTGGAGGGCACGGGCGAGGCGCCGCGCCGGATCGGCCTCGCCCATCCCTCGATCTGTCCCTACGGCGCCTTCGAGCTTGAGGACGGCAGCTTAGTCCTCATTGCGATCCAGAACGAGCGCGAATGGGCGAGCTTCTGCGCCGGCGTGCTCGACGCCCCCGACCTGCCGAAGCGGCCTGGCTACGAAAGCAACACGGCCCGGGTCGCCAACCGCGCCGAGGTGGACGCGCGCGTAGGGCGCGCCTTCCGCGCCATGAGCCGTGACACCGCGGCCGAGCGGCTGCGGCGGGCGCGCACCGCCTACGGATTCGTCAACGAGGTGGCCGACCTCGTGGGCCACCCGGCGCTGCGGCGGACCGAGATCGCTACGTCGGGCGGCCCGGTGCGGATTGTGGCGCCGCCGGCCATCGTGGACGGCGGAGCACCCCGGCTCGGGGCGGTTCCGGCCATCGGCGAGCACGGAGCGGCGATCCGGGCAGAGTTCGGGACGGCGGCGGAGGCCGGAAGTCCCACCTGGACATCGCCCTGATCCCTAGCACAGAGGCGATACGTGGTCATTGTTGAGGACGTGCTTGGGTGAGGAACGTGCTCGGTCCACCCAAATCGGACTGAGCCAAGAACAATGGAGGAGTTCGATGACTGCCAAGCTGCTCGCGGTCGCCGCAGTGCTGCTCGCGGCCGCAAGTCCCGCCTCCGCCCAGCAGGCGCCCGTGCGGCTTGGCGTCGCGAACGACATGTCCGGCCCCTACGCCGCGTTGGGCGGCAGCGGGGCGGTGCTGGCGGCCCAGATGGCCGCCGAGGATTTCGGCGGCAGCGTGCTCGGCCGCCGCATCGAGATCCTTGCGGGCGACACGCAGAACAAGCCCGACGTGGCCCTCGGCTTCGTCCGGGAATGGTACGACGAGCAGGGCGTGGCCGCGGTGCTCGACGGCTCGGCCAGCTCGGTGGGACTCGCGATCCAGACGCTGGCGCAGCAGCGCGGCAAGCTGTTCCTCGACACCGGCGGCACGTCCTCGGCGTTCGTTGGCAAGTCGTGCACGCCGACCACCGTGCAGTTCATCCCGAACACGCGGGCGCTCTCCGTCGCCGGGCTCACGCCGGCGATGAAGGATGGCGTGGACACCTGGTTCTTCATCACGGCCGACTACGCTTTCGGCACCGCGTTGCAGAAGGACGCGACCGCGTTCATCGAGGCGAACGGCGGCAAGGTGTTGGGCGCGGCTAAGCACCCGCTCGGCACGGCCGACATGTCGTCGTATCTCACCCAGGCACGGGCGTCAGGCGCCAAGGGCCTCGCGCTCGCGGACGCCGGCGCCGACTTCGTGAACGTCATCAAGCAGGCACACGAGTTCGGCATGACTGACGGTTCCATGAAGATCGTCGGCCTGCTCGTCCTTGGCACGGACCTGGAGGCGCTCGGGCCGGGCTATGCGCAAGGATTGCAGTTCTCGACGGCGTTCTTCCCCGCGATGAACGGAGAGTCCCTTGCCTGGTCCCGGCGCTTCGCTGCCAGGCACGGCGGCCATCCGCCGACGATGGTTCAAGCCTTGGCCTACAGCGCCACGCTTGACTACCTGAAGGCGCTCAAGGCGCTCGGCACCGACGACAATTCCAAGATCGTCGCGTGGCTCCACGAGCATCCGGTTGACGATGCCCTCACCCACGGCGCCGCGGTTCGGCCGGACGGCCGGGTGATGAACGCTCTCTACGTCGTGCGGGTCAAGGCGCCCGGCGACATCACCGACCCGCTCGATGCCTTGCAGGTCTTGTCGAAGCTGTCGGCGGACACGCTCTATCCTGGCCCGGCAGAGAGCGCCTGCCCGTTGTTCCATCGGGGAAGCGGCCCGTGATGCGCCACGATCGGCCACGGATCGCCGGCAGCGCCGGGCGTTCTGGCGGACGGAGACCCTTCGGGCCTAGCCCAGGGTGAACGGGTCCGGGATGTCCAGGCCGGTGTCGAACGACTCACCCGAGGCGGCTTGCTGCCAGTGGGCGCCGCCTAGCATGTCGGAGCTGTCCATCGAGGAGCCTTCTCCAGGAACCTGCGCTAGTTCAGCGGCCCGGCGCCGTAAGGACTGTCTAGGCTGAACAAGGGAATCTCCGCATCGAACGCTTCGCCCGATGCCGTGACCACTAAATGGTATTGGCCCGCCATGAAGCCCGACGGCGTGTCGAGCGGGGTGCCGGAGGTGTATTCAAAGGACTCGCCCGGCTCCAGCACCGGCCGTTCGCCGACGACGCCGTCGCCGTGCACGAGCTGGACGCGGCCGTGCGCGTCGGTGATGCGCCAGGTGCGGCGCAGGAGCTGCACCGTCTCGCGCCCCCGGTTCTCGATGAGCACGCGGTAGGCCCAGACGAACCGGCTCTCCGCGGGCGAGGATTGGTCGTCCAGGAACAGCGGCCGGACCTCGACGCGGATGCCGCGCGTCTCCGCCTCATAAGCGGGCGTCGTCATTCCGCCGCCCGGCGCTGGTCGGCCGCCGCTTCGAGTGCCGCGAGCAGGTCCTCCTGCAGGTCCGCCAGATCCTCCAGCCCCACGGAGAGGCGCACCGTTCCGTCGCTGATGCCGAGCCGCGCGCGCTCCTCGGGGCCGATGCGCATGTGCGTCGTCGTTGCCGGGTGAGTGATGAGGGACTTGGAATCGCCGAGGTTGTTGGAGACGGCGACCAAGCGCAGCGCGTTCAACATGCGGAACGCCTCCGCCTTGCCCGCGAGATCGAAGGTGACGACCGTGCCGCCCGCGCTCATCTGCCGCATCGCGAGGGCGTGCTGTGGGTGATCGGCGCGGCTGGGATAGAGGACGCGGTTCACCGCGGGGTGTTCGGCCAGCACGTCGGCGATCCGGGCAGCGGCGCGCGAGGAAGCGTCCACGCGAAGCGGCAGCGTCTCAAGTGCCTTCAGCAGGACCCAGGCGTTGAACGGCGAGAGCGCCGGGCCGGTGTTGCGGATGAAAGGCTGCAACGTTTGCTCGATCCAGGCCTTCCTGCCTAGCACGGCGCCGCCGAGGACGCGGCCCTGGCCGTCCATGTGCTTGGTCGCGGAATAGACGATCACGTCCGCGCCGAGCTGCAGCGGCTGCTGCAGGAGGGGTGTTGCGAACACGTTGTCCACCACGACGATGGCCCCGGCCGCGTGCGCCAAGTCCGCGACGGCTTGCAGGTCCACGATCTCCAGCATGGGGTTGCTGGGACTCTCCAGCAGCACGAGGTTCGCCGGGCGGGAGAGGGCCGCGCGCCAGCCCTCCATGTCCGCGCCGTCCACGAACTCGCTCGCGATGCCGTAGCGGGGCAGAAGCGTTGAAACGATCCAGTGGCACGAGCCGAACAACGCGCGGGACGCCACCACGCGGTCGCCGGCCTTGAGGTGGGAGAGCATCGCGGCGTTGACCGCGGCCATGCCCGTCGCTGTCGCCCGGCACGCCTCAGCGCCCTCCAGGAGGGCCAGACGCTCCTCCAACATGGCGACAGTGGGGTTGGCGAACCGGGAGTATTGATAGTGCTGCTCCGTGCCGAGGAACGTTCCCTCGGCCTGCTCGGCGCTATCATAGACGTAGCCGGAGGTGAGATAGAGCGCCTCCGCAGTTTCGCCGTGCTGGCTGCGGATGTTGCCGCCATGGACGAGCCTGGTCGCGGGGCGGTAGCGCTTGGTCATCTGGACGGAGCCTCCCGAGCTTGGGGCCGGTTGCGGCGAGCTAGTTGCGGCGAGCTAGTTGCGGCTCTGGCGCCCTTCGCCTATGCTGACAATGCCGACGCGGCAACGCGGGTGTAGTTCAATGGTAGAACGGCAGCTTCCCAAGCTGCATACGAGGGTTCGATTCCCTTCACCCGCTCCAGCCACTCACCGCGCCAACTTTTATCGTGCCAACCTTCATCGTGTAGGACGCGGCGGCGTCACCGTGTAGTCGTAGAAGCCGCGGCCGATCTTGCGGCCGAGCCACCCGGCCTCGACGTATTTCACCAACAGCGGGCAAGGACGATACTTGCTGTCGCTCAAGCCCTCGTAGAGCACCTGCATGATGCTCAAGCAGGTATCGAGGCCGATGAAGTCGGCCAGCTCCAGCGGCCCCATGGGGTGGTTCGCACCGAGCCGCATCGCGCCGTCTATCGCCGTGACCGAGCCCACGCCCTCGTAGAGCGCATAGACCGCCTCGTTGATCATCGGCACCAGGATGCGGTTGACGATGAAGGCCGGGAAGTCCTCGCTGACGGACGTGATCTTGCCGAGCTTGAGGGCAAGCGCCTGGACGGCCTGGAAGGTCGGCTCGTCGGTCGCGATGCCGCGGATCACCTCGACAAGCTTCATGACGGGCACCGGGTTCATGAAGTGCATGCCGATGAACTTCTCGGGCCGGTCCGTGCTGGCGCCGAGCCGCGTGATCGAGATGGAACTGGTGTTGCTGGCCAGGATGCAGGAAGACTTCAGATGTGGGATCAGCAGTTTATAGACGCTCCGCTTGACTTCCTCCTTCTCGGTCGCTGCCTCCACGACCAGGTCGCAATCGTCGAACAGGGCGTAGTCGCTGCCGGTCGTGATGCGCGCGAGTGCCTCGGCCTTCTCGCCTGCGGTGATCGTGTCCTTCGCCACCTGGCGGTCCATGTTGCGGGCGATGTTCGCCATCGCCTTGTCGAGCGCGTCCGCGCGCACGTCTGCGATGTGGACGGGCAAGCCCGCCAGCGCGCAGACATGCGCGATGCCGCTGCCCATCTGCCCGGCACCCACGATGCCGACCATCTGCACGTCGGGCGCTTCGCTCTCGATCTCCGGCGTGCTGGGTGCTGCGACAGCAGGCGCGATGTTCATCATGCCTTCTCCAGCTCGGCCTTGAGCTCAGGCACCGCCTGGAACAGGTCGGCCACGAGACCGTAGTCGGCGACCTGGAAGATGGGCGCTTCCTCGTCCTTGTTGATGGCCACGATCACTTTGCTGTCCTTCATGCCTGCGAGGTGCTGGATGGCACCGCTGATGCCGACAGCGATGTAGAGCTCGGGTGCTACGATCTTGCCGGTCTGGCCCACTTGGTAGTCGTTCGGCACGAAGCCCGCGTCCACGGCGGCGCGCGAGGCGCCGACCGCGGCGCCGAGCTTGTCGGCGACAGCGTCGAGCAGCTTGAAGTTGTCGCCCGACTGCATGCCCCTGCCGCCGCTCACGATCACGCGCGCTGCGGTCAACTCCGGCCGCTCGCTCTTGGACAGCTCCGCCGAGACGAAGCGCGACCCGTCAACCGCTTCGGCCGCCGGCACGTCCTCGATGGGGGCGCTGCCGCCCTCGGTCGGCGTCGGGTCGAAGCTGGACGCACGGACGGTGATCACCTTCTTGGCGTCGGACGACCGCACGGTGGCCATCGCGTTGCCGGCGTAGATCGGGCGCACGAAGGTGTCCGCGTCCACGATGCCCGAGACGTCGCTGATCGGCTGCACGTCGAGGAGTGCTGCCACGCGTGGCATCACGTTCTTGCCCACTGCCGTCGCGGCAGCGAGCAAGTGATCGTGGTGGCCCGCCATGGCGACGAGGAGGGCGGCGAGCGGCTCGGCGAGCGCGTGCTCGTAGAGCGGGTTGTCGGCTTTGTGGACCTTGCCGACGCCGGGCAGCTTGCTCGCGGCCTGGGCCGCGGCATCCACGCCGACGCCGGTGACGAGGACGTGCACCTCCCCGAGCTTCTGGGCGGCGGCGACGGCGCTGCGGCTGGGCTGCTTGATCTCGCCGTCGGCGTGTTCGAGGAGGACGAGCGCGGCCATCAGATCACCTTCGCTTCGGTCTTGAGCTTCTCGACCAGTTCCGCGACGCTCTTCACCTTCACCCCGGCCTGGCGCCGCGGCGGTTCTTCTACCTTGACAACCTTAAGGCGAGGTGAAGGGTCAACCCCCAGATCCTCGGGCTTCACCGTCTCGATCGGCTTCTTGCGGGCCTTCATGATGTTGGGGAGGCTCGCGTAGCGCGGCTCGTTGAGGCGCAAATCGGTGGTCACGATGGCGGGAAGGCTCAGCGCCACCGTCTCCAGCCCGCCGTCCACCTCGCGCGTCACCGTGGCTTGGTCGCCCTCGATGGCGACCTTGCTCGCGAACGTGCCCTGCGGCCAGCCCAGCAGGGCGGCGAGCATCTGCCCGGTCGCGTTCATGTCGTCGTCTATGGCCTGCTTGCCCATGATGACGAGCCGGGGATCCTCGCGCTCGACCAGCGCCTTGAGCAGCTTCGCCACCGCGAGCGGCTGCAGCTCCACGGCTGTCTCGACCAGGATGCCGCGGTCCGCGCCCATGGCCAGCGCGGTGCGGAGCGTCTCCTGGCACTGCGCGACGCCCATGCTGACAGCGATGATCTCGGTGGCGACCCCTTTCTCCTTGAGTCGCACCGCTTCCTCGACGGCGATCTCGTCGAAGGGGTTCATGCTCATCTTGACGCCGCCCAGCTCGACGCCGGACCCGTCCGCCTTCACGCGGACCTTGACGTTGTAGTCAACCACCCGCTTGACGGGAACGAGGATTTTCATGGGATCTGCCGCAAGTTCCTTGAGGCGCAAGCCGAGGTCGGTTGCGCATACCGTGGCCGGCGCGGATTTAGAGGCTCATGGCGCACTGAGTCAAACCGGCGGCGCTAGTTGCTGTGGCGCAGCAGCGTGAGCAGCAGCGCGAAGAGCACCAGCGCCGCGGCTTGCAGCACGACGCGCCAGCGCATGAGGGCGTTGGACCGCCGTGCGTTGCCGGTCGCGTCGCTGCCGCCGCGGGCGAGGCCGATGAGGCCCGCGAACAGCACCCCGACCACGCCCAGCATGGCGAGTGCGACCAGCATCGTTAAGAGAATGGTCATGCCTGTTAGATAGGCACGCGCGCCGTGCTGTCATATCCCTCTGCTCTGCTCTCATCGCTGCCGACAGGTACTCTGGCCGTACTCTTGCAGCGACCCGCCCGCGGGTTGACTCGCTCGGCTGCCGGGTGTTGCTCGCACGCCATGCCGCCGTTCCTGCTGCGCCTCGTCCCGGCGCTGCTGATTGCCCTGCTGATCGGCTTGCTGGCCTGGCCCGTGCGGGCCGCGACGCCCGCTGCGCCGCACGCGGACAGCACGTTGACCCCTGCCCAGGTGCAGCAGGCGCTTGCCGTGCTGAAGGATGACCGGCGCCGGGCCGCGCTGATCGGCGAACTGGAGGCGATCGCCCAGGCTCAGGCCCTTGTCCCCGCGCAAGCTGCTCCGCAGGCGGCCAACTCAAGCTCCCCTGTTCCTGCCAACGCACCCGCCCCGGCGCAGCCAGCAGCAACGACGGCAGCCGCGGCAGCGCCCAAGCCAGTCGCGAACCCGCCCCCGATCTCCCAGAACGGCCTTCTCTGGCGGCTTCTCGTCCAGTCCTCGGCCACTTTGCAGACCGCGGGCCAGCAGCTCGCCAACACCGTGGCAGCCGTCAACGACCTGCCTGCTCTCAGCTTGTGGCTGAGCACCCAGGCCGCGGATCCAGCGGCGCGGGCGCGCGTCGCGAGTGCCTTGTGGCGCCTCGCCGTCGTGCTCGCCGCAGCACTTGCAGCCGAGTGGGTCGCGATCCGCCTCCTGCGCCGCTTGCGCGCGGCGCTCGCCCGTTGGGCGCCCGCCATCGCCCACGTCGGAGAGCGCGCGCCGGCAGGCTCCCTCTCTGGCGACGAGATCGGGCTAGCGAGCGCCGAGGCGGGCGAGAGCGAGCACGTCGTCCGCCATGGGCGATTGACCGGCGCCGTGCGCCTGCTGCGCCGCCTGCCGTTCTCGGTCGGGCGGCTGCTGCTCGACCTGCTGCCCGTTGCTGTCTTCACGATGGTCGGCGGGGTGCTGCTTGGCGGCACTTCGCTGGGCGCCCTCGCGACGACGCGCTTAGCGACCCACGCCGTGCTCTACGCCTACGTGTTCTGCCGGGTAGTGCTGTGCGTGATGCGGATGCTTGTGGCGCCGCGGCAGCCGCGGCTGCGGCTCGTCAACATCTCGGACGCAGGGGCGCGCTTTGCCGTGCGCATCGTGCGCCTGGTGGTCGCGATCGGCGCGTTCGGCAACGCATTGGGACAGGTCGGGCTGATGCTCGGCATGTATCCGTCCGCCGAGCTCGCCTGGCTCAAGCTCGTGGCGCTCGTCGCCCACGTGATCCTGATCGGCGCCGTGCTGCGCGTGCGCGTCCCGGTCGCCCGGCGCCTGCGTGCACCGCCAGGTAGGACAGGCGTGGTCGCTGTCGTGCGCAACCGCTTCGCCGAGCGATGGCACCTGATAGCGATTTTCTGGCTCGTGGCGAGCTGGCTCGTCTGGGCCGTCGAGATCCAGGACGGGTTCACCCGGCTCGCCGAATTCTTCCTCGTGACCGTGGGCGTGCTCATCGGGGCGCGGCTCGTGGCCATCGTGCTGCTCGGGGGCGTGGACCGCCTCTTTCGCCTCGGTCCTGATGCGCTGCACGGATATCCGGGGCTGGAGGAGCGGGCAAGCTTCTACTATCCTATCGCGCGACGGCTGATCAGTCTTCTGGTCGCCACGCTGACCGTGCTCGCGCTCCTGGAGGCGTGGGGCTTCGCGCCGCTGGAGTGGCTCGGAAGCAGCCGCCTGGGGGGCCAGGTGCTGTCCGCACTGGGCCTGAGCCTGCTCACCATCCTGCTCGCGGTCGTTGCCTGGGAGGCCGCGAACGCCGGGATAGAGCGCCACCTCGCCCGCCTGTCGCAGGACGAGACGCCGGGCCGCGCCGCGCGGCTGCGCACGCTGCTGCCCTTCCTGCGCACCACCCTGCTCGTGAGCATCCTGATCGTCGTGGTGCTGACGGTGCTAAGCCAGATCGGTGTCAACATCGCGCCGCTGCTGGCCGGCGCCGGCGTCGTCGGCATCGCGGTGGGGTTCGGCTCGCAGAAGCTGGTGCAGGACCTCATCACGGGACTGTTCCTGCTGCTGGAGAACGCCATGCAGGTGGGCGACTGGGTGACGGTCGCGGGTCTCTCGGGCACCGTGGAGGCGCTCTCGATCCGCACCATCCGGCTGCGCGCGGGCGACGGCTCGATCCATATCATCCCGTTCAGCTCGGTAACGACCGTGAACAACACGAACCGCGACTTCGCCTACGCCGCCGTCAGCGTCGGCGTTGCCTATAAGGAGGATACTGACCGGGTGAGCGAGGAACTAGGCAACATCGTCGCCGCGATGCGGGCCGATCCCTTGTTTCGTGATCAAATCCTGGCGGATTTCAGCCTCTGGGGCGTGGATCAGCTCGGGGATTTCGCGGTGACGATCAAGGGGCAGGTGCAGACGACGGCTGCCGGGCGCTGGCCGGTCCAACGCGAGATCAACCGTCGCATCAAGCGGCGGTTCGAGGCGCTGGGGATCGAGATTCCCTTCCCCGTGCATACGGTCCTGCTCGGCGATGCCGCTCCGCCCGGCCCTCCGGCGCCGCGCACGGCCACCGCGCGGCCACCACGCCGCACCGATCTCGCTTCACCCCCGCCCGCAGCCATGGACCACACCGCATGACGCCGCACCGCTTGATGCAAGAGATCGCAGCCCCGCTCGCCCGCGACGGCTTCGCCTATGTGCCGGCGCGCCGCCTGCGCCCCGTGCTGGAGGCCGCAGGACTGCAGGATTGGGCCGGCTTTGCCGCGTCCTGGGACGACCTCGGCCTCGACACCTATATGGCCGACGGCGGCCGCTATCGGAAGCGTCGGCACGCCACCTTCCGCGTCGCGCACGACGTGATCGAGCGCAAGCCGCACCAGCCGCATTATCAGAGCCGCGACTACAACGCGCTGAACGGTGGCATCGCCCGCTGGTTCGAGCCGGTGACGGACGCGGCTGCCGCCTCGCCCGCGCTGCGCGCGATCCTTGCGACGTGCTGGGCGCTGTTCGACCCGCTCAGCCCGGCGCCCTCTTGGCCGGCGCCCGGTCCGATGTCCCGTTGGCACGTCGAGCTGCATCAGTTCCGCATCGAGGCGCGCGCCGACGTGGAGGGACGGCCGACGCCGGAAGGTATGCACCAGGACGGGGTGGACTGGGTGCTCGTCCTGCTCGTCGCGCGCGAGAACGTCGCCGAGGGCGAGACGCGCATCGCGGGGCCGGACCAGACGCCGCTCGGCAGCTTCACGCTTGCCGAGCCAATGGACGCCGCCTTCGTGGACGACGGCCGGGTTTTCCACGGGGTCACGCCGGTCGTGCCCGTTGACCCGGCTCGGTCGGCGCACCGGGACGTGCTCGTGGTGACGTTCCGGCGAGAAGTCTAGGCTTCCGGAAGCTCTAGCACCGCCCGCAGCCCCGGCTGAGTGTCCTCTAGCAGCAGCGTGCCGCCGTGCAGCATGGCGACGGCGCGGGCCAGCGCGAGTCCCAGCCCGAAGCCCGGCGTCTGCCGTGCTGTCTCGCCGCGGAAGAAGCGCTCCCCGGCGTGCGCCCGGTCGGCTTCCGGGATACCGGGCCCCTCGTCGCTGACCGCGAGCTGCACGCGCCCGTCGAGGGCCTCTCCTCGCAGCCGCACCTGGCCCCCTGGTGGCGCGAACTTCACCGCGTTGTCGAGCAGGTTCGCGAGCGCCTGCTGCACGAGGGCCGCGTCGCCCAGCACCGGCAGCGGGCCGCCCGAGCCCACTTCCAGCCGCAGCCCGCGCTCCTCGGCAGCGGGTTCGTAGAGCTCGGCAAGGCTCGCCAGCAACGGTGCGGCATCGAAGCGGGCGAACGCGGAGCGCCGGGCGCCGGCCTCGATCTCGGCGATGCGCAGCAGTGCCTCGAACACTGTCGTAACCCCGTCGAGGTCCGCGACCGCGCGCTCGGCCGCGGTCCGCAGCTCGTCGGCGTCCTTGGCGTGCACCGCCGCGTCCTCTAGCCGGGCGCGGGCGCGCGTCACCGGCGTGCGCAGGTCGTGGGCGATGTTGTTGCTGACGGCGCGCACCCCGTCCATGAGCTGGCCAATGCGGTCGAGCATGGCGTTGATGAGGGTGGCGAGCCGGTCCAGCTCGTCGCCGCGGCCGGAGAGCTGCACGCGCCGGGTCAGGTCGCCCGCCTCGATCGCCGCCGCCGTGTCCGAGACGCGCAGCAGCAGGCGGCGGAACAGGCTACGGACCAGCAGCGCCCCCGCGACGCCGAGGAAGACGACCAGCAGCGCCGCCCAGAGCAGCGCGTCCTCGACCAGGTCGCGCAGCGCCGCGCGCGTGCGCACGTCGCGCCCGACGAGCAGGTGGAACCCGTCCGGCATGTCATAGCGCCATACCCTGGCGAGGCCCGAACTCGTTGTTGCGCACCACCGGCAACTCGAGGACGGTGCCGACGCTGTTCACGCCGACCGGCCACGCTTCCACATTGCCGGCGATGGGCCGCAGCAAGGGGTCGGCGAGCAGATAGAGCGCGTCAGGCTGCGTTTGCCGGGCGAGACGGTCCTGGATGGTGTCGCGGAGCGCGGGCAGGCCGCCCTCGCGCCAGCGCTCGGCGAGGGCGACCACGTCCGCCTGGATCGAGTCGTCCACCTGCCGGGTGAGCAGCCCCGTGCTCGCCCACCACAAGTAGCCGATGAGCGCCAGCGCGCTCAGCCCAAACAGCACCGCATAGACGAGCGCGAGGCGGACGCCGGCCGAGCGGAGCAGAGCCAGCGGCGCACCCAGGCCCATCGGCCGCTACTCCGGCGGTCGCAGCATGTAGCCCGAACCGCGGATCGTGTGGATCAGGGACTTGTCGAACGGCTTGTCCACCTTGCCGCGCAGCCGCGAGACGTGCACGTCCACCACGTTGGTCTGCGGGTCGAAGTGGTAGCCCCAGACGCCTTCGAGCAGCATCGTGCGCGTGACCACCTGGCCAGCGCGGCGCATCAGGTATTCGAGCAAGCTCACTTCGCGCGGCAGCAGGTCGAGCCGTTTGCCCTGGCGGTAGGCGGTGCGGGCGAGGAGGTCGAGTTCGAGGTCGCCGACCTGCAGCCGGGTCTGCGGCGTCTCCGCCCGGCCGCGCCGGGCGAGCGCTTCCACGCGCGCGAGGAGTTCCGCGAAGGCGAACGGCTTGGCGAGGTAGTCGTCCCCGCCCGCGCGCAGGCCGCGCACCCGCTCGTCCACGGCGGAGAGTGCGGACAGCACGAGCACCGGCGTGTGATTTCCCTGCGCGCGCAAGGTCTCCAGGACGCGCAGGCCGTCAAGTCCGCCCGGCAGCAGCCGGTCCAGCACGATCGCGTCGAACGGCTCGCTCGTGGCGAGCAGCAGGCCGTCGCGGCCGTTGCCGGCGTGCTCGGCCTGATGCCCGGCCTCGCGCAGTCCCTTCACCACGAAGCCGGCGACGGCCTGGTCGTCCTCAATGACAAGGAGTCGCACGCTGGGCTACTCGCTCTGCTCGGCTGGACGCCGGCCAACCGTGACCGGGAGATCCATGGCCTGATTGCCGCGCTTCAGCTCGACATGCACGCTGCCGCCCGGCGGGATCGCGGCGACCGCGCGGGTCAGCGCGCGCGTGCTGTCGAGGTGCACGCCATTGATCGCTAGCACCACGTCGCCGGCCCGCACCCCCGCCTTCGCCGCAGGTCCGCCGCGCTCGACGCCCGCGATCGCCACGCCGAGCTTTCCCTCGCCCGCATCCTCGACCGAGACGCCGAGCCAGCCGCGGTCAATGTGCCCCTTGGAGCGCAGCTCGGCCACGATCCGGCTCGCGATCTCGCTCGGGACCGCGAAGCCGATGCCGACCGAGCCGCCCGTGGGCGAGACGATCGCGGTATTCACGGCGATGACCTGGCCTTCGAGGTTGAAGGTCGGCCCGCCCGAATTGCCTGGGTTGATCGGGGCGTCTATCTGCAGGAAGTCATCGAAGGGTCCGGCGCCGATGTCGCGCCCGCGGGCGGAGACGATCCCCGCCGTGACCGAGCTGCCGAGGCCGAACGGGTTGCCGGCCGCCAGGATCCAGTCGCCGACCTCGACCTTGCGGCTGTCGCCCCAGCCCACCGCTGGCAGCGGCTCCGTGGTCTTGACCTGGATCACGGCGATGTCGGTCAGGTCGTCCACGCCGATGAGCTGCGCCGGGAGCTGGGTGCCGTTGGCGAGCGAGACGACGATGCGGTCCGCCCGGCCGACGACGTGGTTGTTGGTCACGATGACGCCTGCCGGGTCTATGATGAAGCCGGACCCCGCGCCGATCACCTGCTCGCTCCTCTCGCGCAGGCGCTCACGGAACTGCCGCTCCAGCGGCGTGCCGCGCAGCGCCGGCGGAAGCTGCGCGATAACGGGTCCGGTGGCCTCGGTGACCGCGATGTTGACCACCGCCGGCACAACGCGCTTGACGAGCGGCGCGAAGCTGGGGAGCGGCGCCTGTAGGACAGACGGCTGGCCCGTGGACGCACTTTGGGGCGGATCTTGGGCGAGGGCACGTCCGGAGCAGCCCGGCAGCAGGAGCGGCGTCACGATCACGGCAGCGCGAACGCGGGCAAGCATGGCGGTGGTTCTCCCTAGGCCGGGCGCATCATAGAGGCTGATCGCGCGGGCGTCCTGCCTGCGCAAGAGGGCGATGCGCGGCCTCGTCAGGATGCTCGGGCCAATCGTGCTTGGGATACCGCCCGCGCATGTCGCGCCGGGCATCGGCCCAGGCGCCGCGCCAGAAGCCGGCCAGGTCCGCCGTCACCGCGATCGGGCGGCCCGCCGGCGAGAGCAGGGCAAGGCGCAGCGGTATCCGTCCGCCCGCGAGGCGAGGCATCTCACGCAGGCCGTAGAACGCTTGCGCCCGCGCGGATGCGACCGGAACCGGCTGCGTGTAGTCAACGGCCGCGCGCCCACCTGGAAGGCTTATCTCCGTCGGCAGATCGCGGTCGAGCCGCGCCGCAGCGTCCCAGCCCAGCACGCCGCGCAGCCGGGTGATCAGGTCGAGCCGCGCGAGGTCCGCGAGGCGCGAGAGGCCGTCCAGGTGAGGCAGGAGCCAGTCCTCGACCGTGGCGGCCAGCGCCGCGTCCGCCAGGTCGGGCACGCTCGGGTCCAGCTCGCGCAGCCGGACGGCACGCGCCTGAAGCTGCCGGGCGGCCTCGGTCCAGGGCAGCACATTAGGCCGGGCGGCAATGGCACGGGCAAGTGCCAGGGAACGCTCGGCGGGGTCGGCCGCCACGGTGCGGTCCTCCAGCAGGAGCGCGCCGAGCCGCCGGCGCCGCCGGGTCAGCACGGTGCCGGCCACGGGGTCGAAGGTGGTCTCGCGCGTCTCCTGGACCTGCTCGGCGAGGAGCGCAGGAAGCGCCGCCGGGTCGAGGGAAGCTGCGAGTCGGATGCGCGGCGCCGCCCGGAGGTCGAGCGCGGCGACGGCGAGCAGGTTCGACCGCGCGAGCGGGTCCGTGGGCGGCAGGCGCGCGCTGCCGCCGCCCGAGAGCCGGTAGGAGCCCGGCTCGCCACGGGCTTGCGCGATGCGGTCGGGGAACGCGGCGGCGAGCAGCGTTCCTGGATCGCCCTCGGGTGGCACGGCGGCCGGCACGCGCAGGCGGCGGCGATACTGCGCCGTGGTGCGGCGGATGCGGGCGAGCGTCGCGCCGTCGGCGTCGGCTGCACCGCCCCGTAACGCATCGAGGCGCATCCCTACGTCCGCTGGCGGCTCGCGGCCGCGCATCGGGTCGCGCTCCTCCAGCAGCGCCGCGAGATCGGCCGCGAGCGCGGCCTCGCCGGCATTGCCGGCAGCCAGCATCATGGCCGCGAGCCGCGGGTGCGCGCCGAGCGCGGCCATGCGCCGCCCGGCCGCCGTGAGATGCCCGTCCTGCGTCGCCCCGAGCCGGTCCAGCAGCGCGGCAGCGGCGGCGAGCGCACCGCCGGGCGGCGGGTCGGGGAAGGGCAGGGTCTCCGGCCGCGCACCCCAGGCCAGGCAGTCGAGGAGCAGTCCGGATAGCTCGGCTTCCAGGATCTCCGGCCGGTCATGCGGCGCGAGACCTCGATGCAGCGCCTCCGTCCACAGCCGCACGGCGACGCCCGACGCCTCGCGCCCGGCGCGTCCGGCCCGTTGGTCCGCTGCGGCGCGGCTGATCCTGAGCGTCGTAAGGCGCGTCAGGCCGGTCGCCGGGTCGAGCCGCGGCACCCGGCGCCAGCCCCCGTCCACGACGACGCGCACGCCCGGCACCGTGAGCGAAGTCTCGGCAATGCTCGTCGCGAGCACGACCCGCCGCCCCTCCGCCGGGCGGAGCGCCCGGTCCTGCTCGGCCGGGGACAGATCGCCATGCAACGGCAGCACGAGCGCGCCGCAGCCCGCGAGCGTTGCCTGCGCACGCCTGATCTCCGCCATGCCCGGCAGGAAGGCCAGCACGTCGCCCGGATGCGCCGCGAGCGCGGCCTGCACGGCACGCGCCACCGCCTCCGCCAACTCGCGCGGCCCGGCAAGGTCGCGTGCGGCGTGTTCCACCGCGACCGGGAAGCGCCGTCCCTCGCTCTCGATCACGGGTCCGCCGAGCAGGCGCGACAGCCGAGCCCCGTCCGGCGTCGCCGACATGGCGAGGAGTCGCAGCTCGGGCCGCAACACCCGTTGCAGGTCGAGGCACAGCGCGAGCGCGAGGTCCGCTTCCACGGCGCGCTCGTGCGCCTCATCGAACAGCACGGCGGCGACGCCCTCCAGCACCGGGTCGCCGAGCAGGCGGCGGACGAGAAGGCCCTCCGTGATGACTTCGATGCGCGTTCGGTCCGAAACCTGGGAGTCGAGCCGCGTTCGCAGGCCCACGGTGGCGCCGACCGGCTCGTCCCGCAGCGCCGCCATGCGGGCGGCTGCCGCGCGCGCCGCGAGCCGGCGTGGCTCCAGCACGAGCACGCGGCCGTCCCCGCGCCACGGCGCCGCATCGAGCAGGGCGGGTGGAACGCCCGTCGTCTTGCCCGCGCCGGGAGGTGCTACGAGCACGGCGTTAGGCGCTTCGTCCAGCGCGGCGAGCAGGCGGGGCAGGGCGTCCGTGATGGGCAGGGTGTCTATGGCGGCGCCTTGGAAGATGAAGGAGATCGTTCAGTGAGCGGTATCAGATCGTGATGGTGCCCGGACTGTGATGGCGTGTGTCAACCCTGACCCGTTAACGAAGGGCTGCGCGTCGGCGATGGGTGCTATTCTTCGCAGCCTGGCGTGGCATGTCTGCCTTCTATATGAGATGCGCGATGAAGGTGCTTCTCGCCCTCCTGTCGCTCGTGATCCTAACCGCCATGGCCTCGGGTGTCCGCGCTTCCGAGAGCACGCCCGTGCAGAGTGCGCACGCGACCGCCACCCTGGTTTCAGACACGGACCACGCCGAGCCAGGCCGCCCGCTCCATCTCGGCCTGCGCCTCCGCATGGCGCCGGGCTGGCACACCTACTGGAAGAATCCCGGTGACGCCGGTGCGCCGCCGGAGATGGACCTGACCCTTCCCGAGGGGGTGCACGCCGGGCCGATCCTCTGGCCCGCGCCGGAACGGCTGCTCGATGCCGGCCTGATGAGCTATGCCTACACGGGCGACCTTGTGCTGCCCGTCGAGGTAACGCCCGGCGCCGGCGGCCTACAGGTCGAGGCACAGGCATCCTGGCTCGTGTGCGCGACCGTGTGCGTTCCCGAGGAGGGCACCCTCCGCCTGAGCCTGCCAGAAGGTGCGGCAGCCCCGTCGGCGCAAGCGCCGCTCTTCGCCGCGAGCCTCGCGCGTCTGCCGCGGCCCTCGCCTTTTGCAGCCACGGTCGGGCCGGGTGGTGCGCTTATCCTGCGCGGCAAAGGGTTGTCGCCCGAGGCGGTGCGGGACGCCTGGTTCCTTCCCGACCAACCTGGCCGCATCGCCCAGGCTGCTGCGCAGCGGGTTGTTGTCCGGGATGGGGAGGTGCGCATCCAACTCAAGGGTGCAGGCGCGAAGGCGTTCGGGACGGCCCTCGACGGTGTCGTCGTCCTGCGCGACCCGGCAGGGCAGGATGCCTTCCTCACCATTTCGGCCGTGCCCGGTGCGGAAGGGGAAGTGACGAACGACAGCCTACCCTTGCCGCAGGCGCTGCTCTTCGCTCTGCTGGCCGGCGTGATCCTGAACGCCATGCCGTGCGTGTTCCCGGTGCTTGCCATGAAGGCGGTCGGCCTCGCGCGCCTCTCGGGCGCGGCGCGCGGGGCCGTGCGCCTCGCGGCGGCGAGCTACACGCTGGGCGTGATCCTGGCGTTCCTGGTGCTCGGCGGCGCGCTGCTCGCGGCGCGAGCCGCGGGCGCGGCGGCGGGGTGGGGCTTCCAGTTCCAGTCGCCGGCCTTCGTCACAGCACTCGCCTGGGTCCTGTTCCTGGTCGGGCTCAACCTGAGCGGCGTCTATGGAGTCGGCGCCGGGCTGGCCGGGGTCGGGCAGGGACTTGCCGGGCGGCGCGGGCACCTGGGCAGCTTCTTCACGGGCGTGCTCGCCGTCGTCGTCGCGACACCCTGCACAGCGCCGTTCATGGGGGCCGCGGTCGCGGCGGCGCTCGCAGCGCCACCGGGTGCGACGCTGCTGGTGTTCGCTGCGATGGGTCTTGGCCTCGCGGCGCCCTACGCCCTGCTCGCCCTCGTGCCCGGCGCCGCGCACGTGCTGCCGCGCCCCGGACCGTGGATGGACGTGCTCAGGCAGGCGCTCGCTTTTCCGATGTATGCCGCCGTCGCGTGGCTGCTCTGGGTGGTGAGCCAGCAGGCCGGTCCGACGGGTGTGCTCGGGGCCGCGGCCGGGATCGTGCTGATGGGTTTTGGCGCCTGGGTCATGGGCGTCGCGCAGCGTGCGACTGGGCGCGGCAGCCAGCGCCTCGGGCGCGGCGTGGCGCTCGCGGCCGCGCTCGTCGCCGCGGCGGTGCTCGCGGGCATCGCGGAGGCACCCGCCACGGCTGTGGCCCGGGCCGGGGAAGGCACGGATGGGTTCACATCAGCCCGCTTTGCCGGACTGCGCGCCCAGGGACGACCCGTGTTCGTGGACGCGACGGCGGCCTGGTGCGTGACCTGCCTCGTCAACGAGCGCGTGGCGCTCGCCCCCGCTCCAGTCCACGCGGCCTTCACCCGCTACAATGTTGCGTATCTGAAGGCGGACTGGACCCGGCAGGACCCGGAGATCACCGCGTTCCTAAGGCGCTTCGGGCGGGACGGCGTGCCGCTCTACGTCGTATTCCCGGCGTCGCGCGATGGCACGCCGGAGGTGCTGCCTCAGGTCCTGACGGAGGGTGTCGTTCTTGACGCACTCAGGCGAGCCGCCGGGTAGGCGTCAAGCCGCCCAGCTTGCCCCGGCCACGCCGAAGCGGTTGCACAGCGCCGCGAGTGGCGGTGCGTACGCGGCGCGCAGGGTGCTGAACCGCTGCCAGGACGCCTCGGAATCGGCCGTCGTCCCGAAGCCGATGCGGCTCAGTCGGACGGCGGCGGCGCGGAACGCCGGCTCGTCCAGTTCCGGGCTCCAGGACGGGCGCAGCGTGAATTGCCGTGCCAAGTCGGCGGCGAGCCGCGCGCCCATGCGGTGGCACAGCGTCGCATACTCCGTAGTGCCTTCGGCGCCCAGAGCGGCGAGCAAGGCCGCGGCGTCCAGCGCCGCTCCGAGGGCTGCAAGCCACTCGCAGTCGGTGTCCGTCGAACGGAAATAGCAGAGGATCGGGAACGCCCTGTGCGTCAGCAGCACCGCCGCCGACCACTCCTCCCACTCGTGGAAAAACTCGACCAGCGCCGGGTTGTGCTCCTCGCCTAGCCGCGCGTGCGCGAGCAGGAGGGCGAGACCCGACGGATGCGGTCCTGTCCGCGCGCGCAGTCGCAGGACAAGGGTCTCGCGCTGCGTGAGCGCACCCTGGATCGCCAGCAGGAACGTCACCGTGAGCGTGACCACGCCGAGGCCGGAGAGCGCGCAAGCCGCGATGACCAAGCGCGCCACCCCGTTCGCCGCGAAGGCGCCCGACAGGCCGAGCGTGAGCAGCGAGGAGGCCGCGACGTAGAGGGCGTCCCCGAACGTGTTCACCGCCTTGACGCTGCCCCGCAGCCCATCCAACAGCAGTCCGTAGCCCACGATGAGCGCCGCCACCCAGATCAGCATCTCGATCACGATGAGCAGCGGGGCGAGGGCGCCGAGCAGGTCGTGGCGCCGGGCCACCGGCCAGCGGCACGTCAAGCGCAGAGCGCCGCGCATCGTGCCGATCCCGAGCCACGGCCCGAACCGCAGGGTGCGCGCGCTCGGCCGAGGCAGCACCACGGAGCGGAACACGTCGGACAGCACGACTGCCACGAGCACAAGGCCGCCCAGCGCCTCCGCGACCTCAGCAGGACTCATCGCCCGC
Organism: uncultured Alphaproteobacteria bacterium; assembly: GCA_963790535.1. GTDB lineage: Bacteria > Pseudomonadota > Alphaproteobacteria > Acetobacterales > Acetobacteraceae > CAWKEH01. The sequence goes on from CAWBOZ010000013.1 coordinate 143,795, forward strand.
CCTCCTGCTTCGATGCGTCCGTGTCGTTCATGTCCGCCTCGCCGATTAACCGTTCATTCACCTAAGTGGGCCACCATCGGACTGCTGGGACCAGGAGGGTCACGTGCAGGACCGGGAGCAGGGGCCGATGGACTATCTCGCAGGGGCTGAGGCGTCGCATCTTGCGACGCAGGCGGGACCGGGCGTGATCTATATCCATCTCCGCCGCGAGATCGAGGCGGAGCAGGCGCGGGGCCGCCCCGCTCGCCGCATGTTCATCGAGCTGGAGCTGGGCCAGGCCGTCCGGCACTGGCGCGACCTAGGTGAGTTGATCCGGCAAGCGGGCGCGCTGGAGCGGCCAAAATAGGCGATAGCCTGGGTGCCGCCAGGTAATAGGCGAATGGTTGGTTGACGCGCGCGCCGCCGCCGGATAGGCGCGGCGTACCTGTGTCAGCGCCTGCCCAAACCCGTCCGTTCCTGAAGCTGCGAGGACGCTCCTTCGTAGCGGTCGTGCTCGCGCCCGAGCCTCCGGTCGAGGAGTGGCTTGCCGTGCTCGACGGCGAGATAGCGCGTGCGCCGGGCTTCTTCGCCGGGCGGCCCACCGTGGTGGACCTGTCCCTCGTGCCGCCGGACCGGGCCGAGGCGCTCGTCGCCGACCTGCGCGGGGCGCGCGGCATCCGGGTCATCGGGATCGAGGGGATGGCTGAACAAGGGCCGGGGAGCTGGGGACTGCCGCTGATGCTGAGCGGCGGGCGCGAGCACCGGCTGGCCGACGCACCCGCGCCGCCGGAAGGCGAGGCTGACGGTGCGGCAGCGGTGGCGGAACAAGCGCCCGACTTGCCGCCCTCGCTCATCATCGATCGCCCGGTGCGGTCGGGGCAGACTGTGGTGTTCGAGTCGGGCGATGTAACGGTGATAGGATCAGTTGCTTCGGGGGCGGAAGTGGTCGCCGGCGGCTCGATCCACGTCTATGGTGCGCTGCGCGGCCGCGCGATTGCCGGATTGCTGGAGGGTCAGCGCGCCCGCATCTTCTGCGGGCGGCTAGAGGCCGAGCTGTTGGCCATCGAGGGCGTTTATCGCACGGCGGACGAGATGGACACGGCCATGCAAGGCCGAGCGGTCCAGGCATGGCTTGAAGACGGGGAGCTGCGGCTCGCCGCGTTAGGGTAAGGGGGGAAAGTCAAGGATGGCCAAAGTCCTGGTGGTGACATCCGGTAAGGGAGGGGT
>CAWBOZ010000013.1:152500-212408 GCA_963790535.1 uncultured Alphaproteobacteria bacterium
GGTGGACGGTGCGGGCGAGGCTGGCTGGGCGGACCTGGCCGGCATCTTGCAAGGACGGCCGGAGCAGGTGCGTCCCTTCTACCTCGCGACCTCGCCCGAACTCTACGGGCCGATCTGCCGCAACCTCGCGGCGCACGGCGCCATCCATCCGCTCTCCCGCGTGGTGCTGGAGAAGCCGATCGGCCATGACCTGGCGTCGGCGCGGGCGATCAACGATGCGGTGGGCGGCGTGGTGCCGGAGGCGCAGATCTTCCGCATTGATCACTACCTGGGCAAGGAGACGGTGCAGAACCTGCTCGCGCTCCGCTTCGCCAACTCGATCTTCGAGCGGCTCTGGAACGCCGACGTGATCGACCACGTGCAGATCACGGTGGCTGAGACGGTCGGGGTCGAGGGACGGGGCGGCTACTACGACAAGTCGGGCGCGCTGCGCGACATGCTGCAGAACCACATGCTGCAGCTCCTCTGCCTGCTGGCGATGGAGAGCCCGGTGTCGCTCAACGCCGATGCCGTGCGCGACGAGAAGCTGAAAGTGCTGCGCGCGCTGCGTCCGATCCAGCCGCACGAGGCGGCAGGCTTCACTGTCCGCGGCCAGTATGCGCAGGGCGCGGTCAACGGGCAGCCGGTGCCGGGCTACTTCGCCGATCTCGGTGCGAACGAGCGCAGCCTGACCGAGACCTTCGTGGCGTTGAAGGCGCAGGTGAACTCGCTGCGGTGGGCCGGCGTGCCGTTCTACCTGCGCACGGGGAAGCGGCTGCCGCAGAAGGTGTCAGAGATCGTCGTGCAGTTCCGGGCGCCGCCGTTCAGCATCTTCCCCGACGATCGACGGACCGGCAGCCCAACCGGCTGGTGATCCGGCTGCAGCCGGAGGAAGGGATGCGGCTGGAGATGATGACGAAGGAACCTGGCCCCGGCGGGCTGCACCTGCGGCCGACGGGCCTCGACATCTCTTTCGAGAAGGCGTTCGGGCAGCGCTACCCCGACGCCTACGAGCGGCTGCTGATGGACGTGGTGCGCGGCAACGCGACGCTGTTCATGCGGCGCGACGAGGTGGAGGCGGCCTGGGGCTGGGTGGAGCCGCTGCTGCAAGCGTGGGAGGACAAGCCCGAGGCGCCGCGGCCCTATCCAGCCGGGAGCTGGGGTCCTACGGCGGCGATCGCGCTGATCGAGCGCGACGGGCGCACCTGGTATGAGGAAGCGCCCTCCTGAAGGCTGGCCTGAGCGCCGGCGCTACCCCGCCCAGCCTTGCAGGAAATCGAGCAGCGCCGCGTTGCCCTCATCGGGCCGCTCCTCAGGGAGTAGGTGGCAGCCCCGACCGGGGCCGCAAGGATGGCAGCGGCGGGTGCTGCAACCAGTCTTCGCCTGGACGCCATGCGAACGCTACGCGCCCAGGAGCTTGTCGAGCGTGATCGGGAACTCGCGCACGCGCACGCCCGTGGCATGCCAGACGGCGTTCGCCACCGCGCCCGCAGTGCCGGTGATGCCGATCTCGCCGACGCCCTTGATCCCGAGCGCGTTGACGTGCGGATCATGCTCCTCGACAAGGATCGCCTCGAGTGAGGGCACGTCGGCGTTCACCGGCACGTGGTACTCGGCGAGGTTGGCGTTCATCGGGCGGCCCGAGCTTGGGTCCATCACCGCGTGCTCGTGCAGCGCGAAGGAGATGCCCCAGATCATGCCGCCGAAGTACTGGCTTTGCACCAGACGCGGATTGACGATCCGTCCCGCCGCGAAGGCACCGACCAGACGGGAGACGCGGATCTGCCCGAGGGACGGATCGACCTTCACCTCGGCGAAGACCGCGCCGTGCGCGTGCATGGCATAGTGTTCCTGGGCGGCCGGGTCGGGCGCGGCACTCCCATGTCCCTCGATCTGGGCCCGGCCGGCGCGCGCGAGGACGTCCGCATAGCTCTCTCCGCGGCTCTCGTCGTCGCGGCGCAGCAGGCGCCCCTCGCGGGCGATCACACCCGCATTGCCGGCGCCGAACAGCGGCGAGCGCTCGTCGCCGGTCGCGAGCTCGGCCAACTGGGCGATCACGTCGCCGCCAGCGTTGTGGATCGCGGACCCGGCGGTTGCCGTGTGGGCAGAGCCGCCGGCGATGCCGCCGTTCGGCAGGTCGGACGTGCCCGAGCGGAACTCGACCTGCGCGAGATCGAGGCCGAGCCCGTCGGCGGCGATCTGCGCCAGCGCGGTCCAGGCGCCCTGGCCCATGTCGCACGCGCCGATCTCGACGAGCGCGCTGCCGTCGGCGCGCAGCGTCGCCCGCGCCTCCGCCTGCATGATCAGGGCGGGGAAAGTCGCCGTGCCAACGCCCCAGCCGACCAGCAGGCCGGACGGGTCGCGCATCTGCCGCGGCGCGCGCGGGCGGGCGGCCCAGCCGAACCGCTCGGCGCCGCGCGCATAGCATTCCCGTAGCGCCTTCGACGAAAAGGGCTTGCCCGACAGCGGCTCGACCTCGGCGTAGTTCTTCAGGCGGAACTCGAGCGGGTCCATGCCGCAGGCATCCGCCATCTCGTCGATGGCACTCTCCAACGCGGCGCTGCCGGAGGCTTCGCCCGGCGCGCGCATGAAGGTCGGTGTCCCGGTATCGAGGCGGACGGCCTCGTAGCTCGTCGCGAGCGCCGGGCTCGCGTAGAGGGTGTGGGACGCGCCGCCGCATGGCTCGAAGAAGTCGTCGAAGGTGCTCGACGCGGTAAGCGTTCGGTGATCGAGCGCGGTGAGCGCGCCGTCCGCGCCGGTGCCGAGACGCAGGGTCTGCCGGGTCGGGGGGCGATGGCCGACCGGGCCGAACATCTGCTCGCGGCGCATGACCAGCTTCACCGGCCGGCCGACGAGGCGCGCCGCCATGATCCCGAGCACCTGCGGCGCCCAGATCACGCCCTTGGACCCGAAGCCGCCGCCGAGGAAGGGACTGCGAATGTGGATGTCGGCCGGATCAATGCCGAACAGCCCGGCGATACGGCCCTGCGCCATCGCCATACCCTGGCTCGGGGTGTCGAGGACGAGGCGGTCGCCATCCCGACTGCCTTGCGCCACGATAGCGTGCGGCTCCATCGCGTTGTGGTACTGAGCCGGCGTCTCGTAGATCGCCTCAATCCGCTTATCGGCGGTGTCGAGACCGCCCGCCACGTCGCCGTGGCCGGCATTCCCCGGCTGGCCGACGCCGACGGTGGCCGGCACGAAACGCTCGGCTCCGTCCAGCCCGACGCGGGCAGGCTCGGCTGCGTAGGACGGATGGAGCAGCGCCGCACCTTCGGTCGCCGCTTCCAAGGTCTCGGCGATCACCACCGCGATCGGCTGGTTGGCGTAGCGGACCCGGTCGTCCTGCAGCAGATCGAGCTTGAAGGTGAAAGGCTCGTCCGCCTGGTCGGGATGCCGGGCGAGCCTGGGCGCGTTGCCTGGCGTCATTACCTCGACCACGCCGGGATGAGCCTTGGCGGCGGCCACATCCAGCGAGGTGACGCGTCCCCGCGCGATGCTGCTGACCGCCATCACCGCGTGCAGCATACCGGGCGGATGGTTATCAGCCGCGTAGCGCGCGCCGCCGGTGACCTTGAGCAGGCCGTCGCGGCGGGTGAGCGGTTGGCCGATGCTCGAGCCATGGCGGATGTGGGCAGGGGCGATCTCAGACATGGGCCGGAACTCCCGGGGCGGGGCGAATGCGGAGGCGGGCAGCGGCGGCAGCCGCTCGGGCGTGCCGGCGGCAGCGAGGGTGAGAGCGCGCACGATGACACGCCGCGCGAGCTCGATCTTGTATCCGTTGTCGCCGGACGGTATCGCCTCAGCGAGGGCGGCCTCGGCCGCGTCCTGGAACACGCTCTCGCGCGGCTCGCGCCCGGCAAGCAGAGCCTCAGCCGCGCGGGCGCGCCAGGGTTTCAAGGCGACGCCGCCCAAGGCGAGCCGCGCTTCGGCGATCTTCCCGTCCTGGAGCCTTAGGCAGGCCGCGGCCGAGACGAGGGCGAAGGCGTAAGAGGTGCGCTCGCGAACCTTCAGATAGCGCGCGTGGGCGGCGAACCCCGCCGCTTCGGGCGGCAGGCGCACGGCGACGATCAGCTCGCCGGGGGCGAGCACGGTCTCGATGTGCGGCGTGTCGCCGGGCAGGCAATGAAAGGCTTCGAGCGGCACGTCGCGCCGTCCCGCCGCGCCTTCGATCTCGACGACTGCATCGAGGGCGACCAGGGGCACGCAGAAATCGGACGGGTGGGTGGCGACGCAGTGCTCGCTCCAGCCGAGCACCGCGTTCAGCCGGGTCTCGCCGCCCTGCGCGTCGCATCCAGCGCCCGGATCGCGCTTGTTGCAGGCGCTCGCGGGGTCGTAGAAATACTGGCACCGCGTGCGCTGCATCACGTTGCCGGCGGTCGTCGCCGCATTGCGGAGCTGCGCCGAGGCGCCGGAGAGCAGGGCCTCCGCCATCGCCGGATAGCGCCTCGCGATGTCCGGGTCGTAGGCGAGATCGCTGTTGCGCACTAAGGCACCGATCCGCAAGCCGCCGTCGGGCAGGCGCTCGATCCCTTCGAGGCCGGGGAGCCGGGTGACGTCCACGACGCGCGTCGGGCGGCTGATCCCGCCCTTCATCAGGTCGAGCAGGTTGGTGCCCGCCGCGAGATAGGCCGCCCCGGGGCTGGCCGCCGCCGCGACAGCCTCGGCGATGTTCCCGGCGCGGACGTAGTCGAAGCCGTTCACGCCGCCTCTCCCCGAGCTTGCTGCGCTTGGGAGGGCTGCCGACGCATCCGCGCTTGCGCGTCCAGGACTGCTGCGGTGATGCCGGCATAGGCGCCGCAGCGGCAGAGATTGCCGCTCATGGCCTCGCGCACCCGCTCGGGATCGTCGCCCGCCTGCGCTTCGCGGATCAGCCCGACGGCGCTCATGATCTGGCCCGGCGTGCAGAAGCCGCACTGGAACGCGTCATGCTCGATGAAAGCGGCCTGCACCGGGTCGAGCGCGTCGCCTTCCGCCAGCCCCTCGATAGTGAGGATGTCGGCGCCGTCATGGCTGACGGCCAGCGCGAGGCAAGAGTTCACTCGTCGTCCGTCCAGCAGGATCGTGCAGGCCCCGCACTGCCCGCGATCGCAGCCTTTCTTCGTGCCGGTGAGGTCCAGGCGCTCGCGCAGCAGATCGAGCAGGGTCACGCGCGCGTCCTCCAGCACGACCCGGCGCTGGGCGCCATTCACGGTGAGGGTGATCGGAATGCTCATGATGTTCGCTCTCTGAACTTCGAATGCATCTCGTTGGAAGTGGTCGGCCTCTATCGCAGTGCAAGTTGGCAGAGCGTGCCTTCGAGCGGCGTAGCGCCGTGGGTAGTCTCCGCCTCGCTCTTCTCACCGGCGATCCAGCCGGTGTTGAAGCCGTCCAACATCGCGGCAATGGCCGCTGCAGAACGGGCCGCAAGACCCCAAGAGAGATGGCCGAGCACATCCAGATCTCGAACTCGGTTCCCCGTCGGACATCACCACGCCCCACCTCAGCCCGGATGTGCTAGGCTTCGCTATGTCGCCCATTCCGTGGTGAGGGCAAAAGAGAGAGCAGTCCCCGCCTCATCGGCGGGCAAGGGAGACGCGCGATGAACGCGACAATAGGCTCCGAGGTCGTCGAACATCATAGCTTTCTGGGCTTCGAACAGACGCTCGAACGTCTGACGAGGGCCATCGCGGATGCTGGAATGATCCTTTTCGCGCGGATCGACCACGCGGCAGGCGCCCACGACGTTGGGCTGGAGATGCCGCCCACGGTGGTGCTCATCTACGGCCATCCCAAGGGCGGCACCCCGGTCATGCTGGCGGCGCCAAGGGCGGCACTCGACCTTCCGCTGCGGGTGCTGGTGCGCGAGGAGGCCGACGGGCGCACCCTGGTGTCGTTCCATCCGATCGCGCCAGTGCTGCAAGCGGCCGGTGTTCCAGACGCTCTTGCGAAGAGCTTAGAGCCAGCTCAACACCTGCTGATCAAAGCGATCCAGCCATGACCGACATCGCCGCGACCCCGGCAGTAGGCTGGCGGCAGCTCGATTATCTGCCCATCGCCCTGTTCGGCTCGGTCATGGGCCTGACCGGCCTCTCGGTCGCGTGGCGGCTCGCGCAGGCGCGATATGGCACTCCGGCCTGGGCCGCCGACGCGAGCGGCGCGGTTGCCGTGATCGCCTTCGTGGCGGTGACGCTCGGCTATGCCGTGAAGCTCGCCACCGCGCCGGACGCCGTCCGCGCCGAGTTCCACCACCCGATCGCGGGCAACCTGTTCGGCACATTCCTCATCAGCCTGCTTCTGCTGCCGATCATCCTAGTGCCCGTCAGCCCGCTACTGGCCCAGGTGATGTGGGGTGTCGGCGCCGCCGGCATGCTGGTCTTCGCCTGGCTCATCGTCAGCCGCTGGATGAGTGACCGCCAGCAGATCGCGCACGCGACGCCGGCCTGGATCGTCCCGGTCGTCGGCATGCTGGACGTGCCGCTGGCACTCCCGTCGCTCAGCCTGCCGCCGATGCACGGGGTGATGGTGCTCGGCCTCGCGGTCGGGCTGTTCTTCGCGATCCCGCTGTTCACCCTGATCTTCTCGCGCCTGGTGTTCGAGCCGCCGATGCCCGACGCCTTGCAGCCCTCGCTGCTGATCCTGGTGGCGCCGTTCGCGGTCGGCGTCTCGACCTACGTGGCGACGACCGGGCAGATAGACCTGTTCGCGCAGTCGCTCTACGTGCTGACGCTGTTCATGCTTGCGGTGCTGCTCGGCCGGCTGCGCCATCTTCCCAGTTGCTGCCCGTTCCGGGTCTCATGGTGGGCAGTCAGCTTCCCGCTCGCCGCGTCCGCCAGCGCAGCGCTCCGGTTCGCGGCGGCCGCGCCGGGGTGGATCACCGACGCGGTCGCACTGGCGCTGCTGGCCTTCGCGACCCTGACCATCGCGGGGCTGCTCGTCCGCACCCTGATCGGCGTCGCGCGCGGTGAGCTGCGGACCCTGAGCGGTTGAGCCAACCTACGCTGCGACGCAGGCAATGGCGATCTGCGCCACGCTGACGGCCTTCGCCGCGGCCACCGTCCGCAGCGCATCCACCAGGGCCAGGTTCTTCTCAGCGTTCTCGCCCTGGAGGCGTGGGCTGAGTTCAGACCCGCAGATTGAACGCGACCGAGATCCGCTCCCGCGTGCGGCGATTGGCGCGCACCTGTGGCGCGCACCTGATGGTGCAGCCGGGAGGGGAACAGGAAGAGTAGGTCGGGGCGCGGCGCGATCATCTCAGTGGCACCGGCCGCAAGGCCACCCTCGCCGGCGTAGGCGAGCGTCGGTGCCAGCATGGCCGTCGCCGGGCCACGGGGATCGAGCATCTCGAACCCGCCATCCAAGGACGGGTCAGCCAGCATGCCGCCATCGTCAACGTAGTAGGTTCCCGACCAGTACGAGCCGGGATGGTAGTGGCAGAAATTGCTGTCTCCAGGACCGTTCACGTTCGCCCAGGCGGTGATGATCCAGTCCGGCCGCACCGCGTTGCCCTCGCGGTCGCGCGTCATATGGTTGGCGACCGCGCGCGCCATCTCGATCACCTCCGCCGCGCGTACCCCGCCCCAGGCGGGCAAGTCACGGTCCGAGTGCCAGCCGCCTGCGTTCGACGCGGTCATCGAAGGCGCGGAGCGCCGTCGTTCCAGGATCAGCGCGCGCAGTTCGGCGTTGCGCGCCTCGGCATCGGGGGTCTCGACAGCGGCAACGGACGTCGGGAACAAGTTGGGCGTCGCGATAGCCAGCTTGATCGCCATGACTGTTTCCCATACTGGTTGCGCTCTTGGTTGTTCGAAAGCGCACGCGCCTGATTGTGTATTGCAGCTTTTCTGAAACGCGCGAAACCGGGCCGTTTTGATTGCGAACAATGGATGTTCGCTTGTAGCCTTGATGTGGGAAAACGAAAGACGGAGAAGCGTGGCAGCGGCAACGGCCGACGTATTGGTGGTGGGCGGCGGGATCAACGGCGCGGGGATTGCCCGCGATGCCGCAGGCCGCGGCCACGCCGTCATGCTGGTCGAGCAGGGCGACTTGGCAGGTGCTACCTCGTCGGCTTCCAGCAAGCTGATCCATGGCGGGCTGCGCTATCTCGAATACTACGAATTTCGGCTGGTCCGCGAGGCGCTGCGGGAGCGCGAGCGGCTGCTCGCCTTGGCGCCGCACATCATCTGGCCGATGGATTTCGTGCTGCCGCACGAGGGCAGCTTGCGCCCGGCGTGGTTCGTGCGGCTTGGCTTGTTCCTCTACGACCACCTGGCGCCGCGCAAACGCCTGCCCGCGACGCGGGCGGTGCGGCTGGACCGGCATCCTGCCGGTGCCTCGCTGCGCCCTGGGCCTCGGAGGGCCTTCATCTACGCCGATTGCTGGGTGGAAGATCCAGGCTCGTGGCGCTGAACGCGCGCGATGCGGCCGACCGCGGCGCGCGCGTGCTGACGCGCACCCGCCTCGTGCACGCGGCGCGCGGCGCGAATGGCTGGCAGTGCGAGCTGGCCCACACCAGCGGCCAGCGCGAGACGGTCGCCGCGCGTACCCTGGTGAACGCGGCAGGGCCTTGGGTGACGCGGATGCTGAACCAGGTGCTGGGCCTGAACAGCACCAAGCAGGTGCGGCTGATCAAGGGTAGCCACATCGTGGTGCCGCGGCTGCATGACGGGCCGGAAGCCTACATCCTGCAGAACACGGACCGGCGCATCGTGTTCGCGATCCCCTACGAGGGACGCTACACCTTGGTCGGCACGACCGACGTGCCGTTCGACGGCGATCCGGCGCGCGTGGCGATTGACGCCGGCAGAGACGGACTACCTGCTCGACATCGTCAACCGCTACTTCCGGCGGCAGGTGACGGTGGCCGACATCGTCTGGACGTATTCCGGCGTGCGGCCGCTCTATGACGACGCTGCCGAGGATGCGTCGGCGGTCACGCGCGATTACACGCTCGATCTCGACGCCGGGCCTGAGCGTCCTGCGCTGCTGTCGGTCTTCGGCGGCAAGATCACGACGTTCCGCAAGCTGGCCGAGCACGCGATGGAGAAGCTGGGCCGCACCTGCCGCCCGGCGGCCAGGCCTGGACGGCGACCGTGCCGTTGCCGGGCGGCGACATGCCGGGCGCGGACTTCGGTGCGTTCCTGGCTGGGTTCCGTGCACGCCACCCGTTCCTCGAGCCGGACCTCTCGCTGCGCCTGGCCCGTGCTTACGGCACGCGGGCTAATCGTATCCTGGATGGCTGCGTCGGCATGGCGGACATGGGGCGGCCTTTCGGCGGCGGGCTGTATCAGCGCGAGGTGGACTACCTGGTGGCGGAAGAGTGGGCGCAGACCGCCGAGGACATCCTGTGGCGCCGCTCCAAGCTCGGGCTGCATGTGCCGGCCACGACCGCGGACGAGCTGGACGAGGCGCTGGGGCGTCGGGTGCGCGCCGCGTCATGAGCCTCGTGCTGCAACATGTCGAGCGCATGGCTGGCGCTGAGCGCGTGCTGTATCCGCTGGACCTGACGATCGAGCCCGGCACGATGCTGACCTTGCTAGGGCCGGTCCGCGCCGGCAAGACGTCGTTGATGCGGTTGATGGCAGGGCTCGACCAGCCGAGCGCGGGCCACATCATACATAACGGCGTTGATGTCCGGCGCCGCAGCGTTTCGATGGCCTATCAACAGTTCATCAACTATCCGAACTTCACGGTTTACGACAACATCGCTTCGCCGCTGGTAGTGGCCGGGCGACTCGGCAAGCGTGAGCGCGACCGGCTCGTGCGCGAGATGGCGGAGCGGCTCGGGCTCGCGCCGCTGCTCAAGCGCCTGCCGTCCGAGCTGTCCGGCGGGCAGCAGCAACGCTGAAGGCGCTGTTCCGCGGCAGCGACCGGATCGTCGTGTAGCCACGACCGAGCCGCAAGAAGCGCTGCTCTGGGGCGGGCTCGTGGAGTTCTACCGCAGCCCCGCGCGGGTGGCCTGGACGCCGACAGGGACGAACGTGCCCGACTACCCGAAGCTCGCGAACCTGTTCTGGCAGAACGTGGCGCTCGCGGTGAGCGGCGAGAAGACGCCGCAGGAAGCGATGGACACCCTGGCCTCCGACATGGACAAGGTGCTGGGCCGCCTCCAGCGTGCTGGCATGAACCAGTGCGCCCCGAAGCTCAACAAGCCCGAGGAAGTGTCGTATTGGTACTCGAAGGGAACGGCGCCGTGGCCGCCGCTCGCCAACGAGAAGCCGAAGGGCGAGACGGTCGCCTACGAGAAGCTCATCGGCGCCTGGAAACAGGGCCGCGCGAGCTGATCGGCTGACCACGGCGCCGCGACCCGCTCGCGGCGCCGGCTTTCCTGGGGAGAAACGATCGTGCCGGACTCGGCGACGCAGAGGCTGGCCACCTGTCAGGCGGGGCGGCGCGCGCGGAGCGATACCGCGTGATCGTGCGCCTGCGCTGCGACCCGGCGCTGGACGCGGTGCTGGCGCGCCCAATGCCCGCGCGCCAGGTTCTCCCGGCCTGGCTGAAGACGATGCCGATGCTCGCCGAATCCGAGATGCATGGGGGCGCCGCCATTCGCACGGTGAAGCAGTGCCCACCCTTCGTTGATGCCATGCGCGCGGGCTTCGTGATCCCCCTGCCCTGCGACGTGCAGTATGCGGACGGGGTCTTCGACTGGGATTGGGACATGCCGGAGCCGAGCCTGCCCGGCCACCCGCGCGCGCCGATCAGCTTCCACAGTGCGGCACAGGTGAGCGGCGCACCGTTTGGGCAAGACAACCTAGTGAAATTCGTGGGCTTCTGGACGGTCGAGCTGCCGCCCGGCTGGTCGCTTCTCGCGACGCATCCGCTCAACCGCGACGATCTGCCGTTCCGCACGCTGACCGGCCTGGTGGATGCCGACCGCTTCCATCAGATTGGCCTGCTCTTTCCGGCGCGCTGGCTTGATCCCGCCACGCCGTGCATGCTGCCGCGCGGCACGCCTGTGGCGCGGTGCATCCCGATGCCGCGCGAGGCGCTGGGCCTTGAGTTCGGCACCTTCGACGGCGCGCGGGCCGATGACTTCGCGCGTGTCGGCGAGGCTGTCCTGGCGGAGCCGGGCGTCTATCGGAAGCAGTTCCGTGCGCGCGAGGATTAGCCTCGTGGCGCTCGCCGCCTTCACCCTGCTGATCGCGGCCGCACCCAGGACATACGCTCAGGCCGACACGGCCGTGCCACCGCTCGAACTCGGGCACATCCCAACCTTCGGCTCCGAGGCGGACGCGAAGCGGGAGTATCCCGGCGATATCGTGGTCTGGGCCGATCACGACACTGGCTACTTCTGTCCGAGATCCCGGCCGCAATACGGGCACACGTCGGGTGGCGCGTTCACCTGCCTGAAATCGGCCCTTGGCGCTGACTATTGGGATATCAATCCGTTCTCGCCGTTCGCGGACCCGAAGGCAGGGCGCGAGTTCCCGATTGACCCGGCGCTGCTGGGCTGGGGCTCGTGAAGCCGGACGACACGTTGCCGGGCGCCGTGATGCCCGGAACGCCAGCGGCCCGCCGAGTGTCCGGCATGGCCGCGCTGCTCGCCGTGTGGGGTCCGGGGTTGCTCGTCATGCTGGCCGACACGGATGTCGGCAACATCGTGACCGCGGCGCAGAGCGGCACGCAATGGGGCTACCGGCTGCTGCCGGTCCCGCTGCTGCTGATTCCAATGCTCTACATGATCCAGGAACTCACCGTGCGGATCGGCCTGTTCAGCGGCCACGGCTTCGGCGAGCTGGTGCGCGCGCGGTGCGGCGTCGCCTGGGCGTGGCTGGCCGCAGGGGCGCTGGCGGCGGCGACACTCGGCTCGATCGTCACCGAGCTCGTCGGCATCGCGGGCGTGGGCGAGATGTACGGCGTGTCGCGATGGTTTCTGCTGCCGGCTGCCACTGCGTGCCTGATGCTGGTGGTGCTGTCCGGCGGATATCGCCGGGTCGAACGCATCGCCGTGGTGATCGGCCTGTTCGAGCTGAGTTTCTTCGTGGTGGCCTATGCCGCGCATCCCCGCTTCGCCGCCATCGCGCACGACGTGGCGCGGCAGAGATGGGCCGACCCCGGCTATCTCTACCTCGGCGCGGCCTTAATAGGGGCGACCTTCAACCCGTGGATGATCTTCTATCAGCCCTCGGCGCTGGTCGAGAAGAAGCTCGGGCCGCCGCACTACGCCGCCGCACGCTGGGACACGGCGGCCGGCGCCACGCTCACGCAGGTGCTGACCGCCGCCGTCCTCGTCGCCGCCGCGGCCACGCTCGGCGCCAGCGGGAACCATGCGTCGCTCGATGGCGTGGGGCAGATCAGCCAGGCGCTGACGCCGTTCCTGGGCGAGGCGTTCGGCCGGCTGGTCTTCGGCATCGGCGTGGTAGGAGGGGCGATGGTGGCAGCGATCGTCTGCTCGCTCGCCTTCGCCTGGGGACTGGGCGAGATGGTGGGCCTGGGCCGCGGCCTGGAGCGCGAGCCGCTGCGGCGGCGCTGGTTCGTCGTGGCCTACGCTGCCTGCGTGGTGGGCGGCGCGGCGCTGGTGCTGCTGGTGCCGGACCTGATCTGGCTCACGATCTTGACGCAGGTGGTCAACGCGCTGCTGATGCCGCTCGTCGTCGGACTGCTGGTGGTGCTGGCCGCCACGGAACTGCCGCCGGGGCGGCGCCTGCGCGGCTGGTATCTCTGGGTCGTCGCGGGCACGGCGACGCTGGTGAGCGTGGCGGGGTTCGTCGGCGCAGTCGCGGGGTTGTCGTGACGCCGCTCGACGTTGATCTGCCGGGCTTGCTCACGAGCCTTGGCGTGATCGTTCAGATCTTCTTCATTGACCTGCTGCTGAGCGCCGACAACGCGCTGCTGATCGCCATGGCCGTGCGCGGGCCGCCGGACGACGAGATGCGCTCCGCTTCGGTGCTCGGCACCGTCGGCGCCATCGCGCTGCGGATCGTCATGGCGGCTGCCGTCCTGTTCCTGATGGATATGCCCTATCTGAAGCTCGGCGCCGGCGTCCTGCTGCTGTTCATCGCATTGAAGCTGACGCTGGAGCGCGCAGACCAGGATACCGTCGCGGCCATCAAGGCGATAGAGGGTAACCGCCCCGCCTGGATGCGCTGGCAGGGGATGCGGGCCGGGATGGTGGGCGCGATCGTCTCGATCATGGCGGCCGATGCGGTGATGAGCCTGGACAACGTCGTCGCTATCGCCTCGGTCGCCGATGGCAGCCTCATGCTGCTAGGATTGGGCCTGGCCCTCAGCATCCCGATGCTGGTCTATGGCAGCGCGATGATCCGGCAGTTCCTGAGCGACAACGGCTTGTTCGTGCTTCTGGCCGGCATGTTCCTGGGATGGATCGCGGGCAGGATCGCCGTCTCCGATCCAGCCGTCGTGCCGTGGATCGCGAGCGCCGCGCCCGCGCGGCCATTGCGGTGCCCGTCGGCTGCGCCGTGTTCGTTCTGTGGGAGAACCGCATCCTGTCGCGGACCGGGTCGGTTGCGGTATCGTCCCTGACACAGAGGGAGGTTGACGTTGGATCGCCTTGATGACGACTGGCCTACGCCGCTCATCCGGCCCGCTGCCTATGGGCAGGATCCCGTCTTCTACGATCTGTACTGCACGTTGCACGTGTACCGCTCCGCCTTTGCGCAGGGCGCGCCCATGGTCGTGCTGTCGCCGGCGAACACGCTAATGAAGTATTTCGACGGTGGGCCGTTCGCCGGGCAGCCCGCACCCCGGCCGGCCGACGTGCCGGAAAGCCAGCCATGAGGCGCGCGGCATGGGCGGCGCGCTGCTGCTGGACCTGGCGCTCGCAAGCCCGGCGCGGGCCGTGGACGTGTCGCAGCTCAGCGATTTCGAATCCGATCCGTGCGTGATGGGACTGGCGGAGCGCAACACGGCGCAGCATGTCGGCGCACCGGACAGCGCGCTCGCCGATGCCTGCGAGCGTGCCCACGGCAGCATCGAAGTCGCCTAGAACTTCGTGCTGCGCATGTGGAAGCCGCCCGACGTCGGCGCGACGATGCCGCCAGCCGGGCGTTCCGGTGCGGCCTCGTTGCTGCTCGGGCTGATCGGGATGCTGCTCGTCTATGCCGTGCTGGGGTGGCCGGTGCGGGCGATCGTGACCTTGCTGCGCCCGCCGCGGCGGCGCTGCCGGCGTTGCCGAGGCGGCTCGCGGCGGAGGCGGCGCTCGCGCTCGTAGCGCGGCTCGTCATCGGCACGCTGATGCTGCTCGCGCTGACCGTGCCGTGGATGCAGCTCGTCGGCGCGCTCGTGCTGCTGTGGTGCGTGACGAGTTCGATTCGGCGCAGGCCGGGCATGTGCTGCTGACCCAGCGCAGCACAGGCCGTGTCGTGGGTACCGTGCGCGTGGTCGCAGCCCCGGCAGGTAGGGCCGGATTGCCCATACAGCGCCTCTGCAACGCCGACCTGTTCCGGATGCTGCCACTCGGTGGCACGGGCGAGATCAGCGGCTTCTCGATCTCCAAGGACCTGCGCGATGCCGCCTGCACCGGCAACGCGCTGCTGCGGCTCGGGCTGATGCAGGGCATCGTGCGGCTCAGCGCGCGCATGGAACTCACCCACTGGTGCGCCATCATGGAGCACACGCTCCTGCGCCAGCTGCGCGGCAGCGCCCTCCAATTTCCAGCCGCTCGGTCCAGCCATCGAGCACCGTGGGCTCCGCCAGCCGTCCTGGGGCTCTATCAGCAATGTGCTCGACCGCATCCGCCGCGAACGTCCGGCAGTGTGGGACTACATCGCCGAGGGACGCTCGCTCTGGCAGGAAAAGGCGGTCGCCGCAGTTGCTGCGGCGTGATCTGTTGGCTGCTAGAAGGCGGCGATCTCTCGCCTTGCTCCAGTAAGCCGGTCAGCAGTGGTCAGCCTGGCGGGAAGAAAACCCTCTCACTCCGCCTGGAGCATGGCCGCCTCGTAGGCCTCCATCTGTGCGTCGGTGATATCGTCGAGTTGGAGCAGCTGCCATCCCGCCACCCCGCTGCCGTAGTCCTGCTCGTCCAGGCGAACCAAGCGGCCAACACTCTCGCCCACCAGCGTTACGCGCCAAATGCCGTCCGCTGCGAGCGGCTGACGATCCGGCACGACAGCAAGCCTTCCGCTCACGCCGTAGCCCGCGGCGCGCTCGCCCAGAGCGGGTTGCCTCGCGGTGGCCGCGGCGGCCCTACGCACCTCCGTCATGGCCCACCAGTGTCCTGCGAACACTTCGGCGCTGACACCAGTTAACAAATTCAGTATCCGGTCAGCCACCGCCCAAATCCTTCGCTTGTAGGATTTCCTTAACAAACTGGGCTGCCGAGCGGGAGCGCTTGTAGTCGTGGACAGGGGTGAGTTGACCAATAATAAACTCTTCGCCCGCGACTGTGGCATGCGTCCCTCACTGCGTGGGCGCTGGCGACGGCGCATTATCGTATACGGCGAGCAGGGCTTAACCACACGCTCGATCCCGACAGGTTCGTGGCGATCACGCTTGCCACGCTGAAGGTCCATAGTGGGTCAGGAACGGCGATCATGTGACCCCAGCCTAAGTGGGGCGTTTCACCTTGAGGGTTGCCCGCCATCTCCAAGTGAGCACCGAATCCGCCTCCAGCGGACTCTCGGCACAGGTACCTGCCGTCCGGCTACGGAGAAGCTGTGCCCGGAACCACGATCCGGACAGTCGTGCCCTGGCCCGGCGCGGTGTAGATGGCGAGCCTCCCCCCGGACTGCTCGGCAAAGCTCAACGCAAGGAACAGCCCGAGGCCACTGCCTTTGCTCCGGTGCTTCGTGGTGAAGAACGGCTCCGTGGCCCGCACCGCGACCTCCGGAGCCATGCCTTCGCCGGTGTCGGCCACCGAGACCTCAACGGCTCCCTGGATCCCGAGAAGCTCTGCGGCCTCGGCGGCGGGCGGCGTGCGCGTGCCGACGGTGATGCGCCCGCCGCCGGGCATGGCGTCGCACGCGTTGCGCACGAGATTGAGCAGCACCAGTTCCAGCTGCGTCGTGTCCAGGCGCACGGGAACGGGAGAGGGGGCGAGATCCAGCGCGACCTCGACATTCTCCGGCGCGATTTGGATCAGCGTGCCCTTGAAATCCTGGATTACCGAGTTCAGGTCGGCGAGCGCGTCGGCTACAGTCTGCCGCTGTGCCATCGCGAGCAGCTGGCCTGCCAGGTCACCGGCTCGCCTCGCGGCCCATTCCGCGCGCCTCAGCTGCTCCCTCTGACGGTTGTCGGTCGCGCGCCCAGCTGCCTGCTCGACGCTGCCCACGATGACCGTCATCAGGTTGTTGAACTCGTGGGCGATCCCAGAGGCGAGGGCGCCGAAGCTCGCCCTGCCGCTAGTCTGTCGCTATCCTGATAGTCTGTCGCCATTCTGATCGGGACATCGGCTATGGGATGTGCCATTACATCACGGATGTATGATCAGGAGGCGAACCGGACACGGGAGCTTCTTCGCCAACAAACGGCGCTGGCGCGGTTCGGCGAGCTCGCGCTCAAGTCCGACGATCTCGACGAGATTTTGAACGAGGCATGCTCCCTAGTGGGGCAGGCACTCGGCACGGACCTGGCCAAGGTCATGGAGTGCCGCAGCAGCGGCAGCGAGCTCCTGGTGCGCGCTGGGGTGGGATGGCAGCCGGGCATTGTCGGCCAGGTCACGGTGAGGACCGGGCGGTTCTCCGCGGCAGGGCACGCCCTCGAGACCGGCGCGCCCGTGATCTCGCCCGACGTGCAACAGGAGGATCGCTTCGAGATCCCCTTGTTCCTCATCGACCACGGCGTGCAGGCGATGGTGAACGTCATCATCCTCAGTGCTGATGGCAGGCCGCCCTACGGCGTGCTTGAGGTTGACAGTCGCAAGTCGCGGCAGTTCACCGACGATGACACCTCGTTCCTGCGCGGCTACGCCAACCTGCTCGCCTCCGCCATCGAACGCCTGAGGTTCGACGACGACCTGCGCGCGCGTGCCGACGGGAAGGAGCGGCTGCTTCAGGAGGTCCAGCACCGGGTGAAGAACAACCTCCAGGTGATCACGAGCCTCGTCCGCATCCAGGCGAGCCGGGCGAAGCACCCCGAGGCCAAGCGGGAACTGACCGCGATCGGGCACCGCGTCGAGACGCTGAGGCTGGTGCATGACAGGTTGTATGCGGCGGGCGGGATCGACCATCTCGACCTCGGGCCCTACCTGACCGAGTTGACGGCCAGCCTGCTCCGGTTCCACGGCAAGGAAGCGAGCGGTGTTCGGCTCGTGTGCGAGCTCGGTAGCCTGAGCGTGCCGCCGGAACTCGCTGTGCCGGTCGGGATCATCGTCACCGAGTTCATCACCAACAGCCTGAAATACGCGTTCGGCGATGAAGGCGGGTCGATCGGCATCCAGTTGGCACAGGTGGCGTCCGGCACGGCGCGCCTGACCCTATGGGATGACGGCAAGGGGCTGCCGGAGGCACGACCGACGGGCACGGGCATGCAGCTGATTGCAGGGTTTGCCCGCCAGCTTGGCGCCGAAGCGGAGCGGGAGAGCGACGGCGGGACCAGGCTCGGCCTGACGCTCCCGACCGCGTCCGAACGAAGGGCATAGCTGGCCGCGTCAGATTAGCTCACCTGTCCCGGGTCCAGGGGCTTCTGGGAGTGATCCACCGAACTGGCGCTTGACGGCAGTGCGCACCCATCCCCAGGCTTCTAGACAGGTTCATGGCCTCTGCAAGGACCAGGAGGACTACATGAGCGACCAGTCCAGGCCGTACGCGATCCACAGCAACAGCGAATGCGACCGCCTTGAACGCCAGGCGGTGCTGGCCGGTTTGGAAGGGCACCTCGCGATGCTGCCGGTGCTGCCTGAGCCTGCCAGCATCCTCGACGCTGGCTGCGGGTCCGGGTCGATGGCGCGCCTGCTCGCAGCGAAGCACCCCGACGCACACGTGATCGGGATCGACGTTCGCCCGGACTACGTGGCCTATGCTCGCGAACGTGCTCGGGCCGAGGGCTTCGGCAATCTCGGCTTCGAGCAGGGCGACATCTTCCGCCTGAAATTCCCGGACGCCTCGTTCGACCTTGTCTGGTCGAAGTACGTGCTGCAATGGGTCAAGGACCCCGCCAGCGCCGTGGCCGAGTTCCCGGCGCGTTACGGCACCTGGTGGGAAGGTCGTCTGCTGCAACTTCGACGGGTTCGCAGTGACGCACTGGCCCGAGGACCCGGCGCTGCAGGCCGATGTGGAGCGCGTGTTCCCGGCGCTGGTGGACCCGTTCATCGGGCGCAAGATGGCGTCCTTGCTCGCGCAGGCCGGGCTCGTGGACGTCACCGTCCGCTTCGAGCCTGACCGACTCTACACCGTGGTGGGCCGGATCGATCCCGAGCGGCGGCGCAACTGGGTCGAGCAGTTGACGGCGGCGCGCCCCTACATCGCCTGCATCGTCGGCGGAGAGCGCGAGGCGGATACGTTCGCCGAAGCATTCCTCCGCTACCAGGACCGACCTGACACCGGCAGCTACACAGCCTTGTACTTTGTCTCTGGGACCGCGCCAAGGCACGCCTGACCCGACGGACAACGGCAACACGTCAAGTTGGCTGGAGCGCCGTTGGGGACGGTCCCCGCCTGAGGCTCGCCCGTGGAGACGGGCGAGGCCCCTCGGCAGTGGGACGGTCCCGAGCACGCTTTCAACCGCGTCCGGGTCGGGGCACTCTGCGGCGAGCCGCATCGGAGCGTCAGGACCATGGGCTTCACCCTCGACCGCATCGACCACGTCGTCCTGAACTGCCGCGACGTGGACGCCACCACCGCCTGGTATCAGCGCGTGCTGGGCCTGGCGAAGGAGGAGTTCGGCCCCGAACGGCGCATCGCGCTCAAGTTCGGGAACCAGAAGCTCAATCTGCGGCCGACCGGTGCGCCCGGCTGGATCACGGGCGAGGTGGACGCGCCGGGATCGCTCGACCTGTGCTTCATCACCTCGGCGTCTCTGGACGAGGTCGTCGAACACCTGCAAGCGTGCGGGGTGGCCATCACCGCAGGGCCGGTTCCGAGGCTCGGTGCACTCGGGCCGATGACCTCGGTCTACTGCCGCGACCTCAATGGCAACCTGATCGAGCTCGCCGTCTACCCACCCCGGCGCTGAATCCGCAGCGTGTGATCCGCGGTGCGCGCCGTGCCCGGCCGCGCCCAGGTGCAGGCCCGTCTTCTACCCCGTGCAGCGGTGGGGCAGGTCGCTGTGCCGCGAGCACCTGGCCGCCTCTGCCGCGAACGACGAGCCGAAACCTTCTCGGATCAGTGGCGGCGGTTGCTCCTGAGGAGGTGGCGTCTCGCTCGGCGGCGGCACTTCGTCTGGCCTCGGCACGGGTAGCTCAGGTGGGATCGGCGGTGTGGTCGGCGGCACTGGATCAGGCATTTGCATCTGCATCAGAGGGTCTCCCGCCTTCCCCAACGCCGTGCGCCGCCGAGGGGATGCGTGGTGGCGTGCGGGCGTGCGACGATGGCGCCGCGTTGCATAACGGGCAAGTCGTCGGAGATATAACCTGCTGATCCCCGTTCGCGGCCCGGCGGACCTAGGTGAGAGGCGCAGACTGGCGTCAGATGGGGGATTACGAGGAAGACAGGCACGAAGTATCTCTCTGAGCTTCCCCAGGCTCCGCCGAGCCTGCGGCCACCGGAACCCGACCCAGCGTCCAAGCAGTAACCCCCAGACCTCATCACCGCCTCACGCCGAGCCAGGCTCGCGCAGACGATTGGGAGGCCGAGCTCCAGTAGGCGGCGAGGCTGGTTGGCTTGGCGGCACAGACGACCAAGGCAGTTTCGAGCGGGCAAGATGCGCGCATCCGTCTTAATGCGCCTGGCGTGCACGGACGACAAAGGAGGCGGACCTTGAACAAGCGAGCAACCTTAGCCGCCGCAGCGATGCTGCCAGTGCTCGCCTCTGCGCGGCCAGCAGCACCGCCCGCGGCTGACTCGGCGGCTATGGCGGCGGTGCTCAACCAGATCGTCACCGTGCAGCAGCAACAGCTGCTCGCGTTCCAGCAACTCGCGCAGCCGCGCCCGGTGTTGGACGACCGCCGTGCCTGCGTCCTTGCGGACCAAAGCTACTCGGAGGGGGCACCTGCTAAGGCCGTGGACGGCAAGGTCTATGTTTGCACGCGCGTCTATCCGACCACGGGCCAAGGGCATGAGCGATTGGTGTGGCAGCTGCCGCGCTAAGCCAAGTGGCCGAGCCCGCTTGGCATGACCAAGCCCACGATGAACCTAGGCTTCCGGTCAGAGGCGGCAATAGGCAGCCGCAACCGCCGGGTTCAACCCGTTGCGGACATTCTAGAGCAGCCCAGCCATTACGACTACAATACCCCGTCTAGGGCAGGTACATTCCGATCATGCCAGTCGAAAAAGAGACGCTCGACGCGATAGCCCGCGCCTACGTTGCACCGATGACAAGTATTCGGCGGCGGCGTGTCCACCGGCTCCTTGCGCGCGAGTTCTCACGGTTCAGCCATGTGCTGTTGGCTGTAGCCGAGGACGGGACTCCCGCATTGCTTGCGCTGGCCGACGATGGCGGCGCGGCCATATGCCGAACGGACGGTCGAGGCGCAGCGGTGGCCGTCGCCGAATGGACCCGCCTGCAAGGTGCGACTGTGACGACGTCCTACGATCTCACGAAAAACTCACTCCCCATCGTGAGCTGGACGATCTGGCATCCGAGCTTCACTCGCATCGCCGGAACGCTGACGATCTCGGGAACTGCTCTCTCACATACCGAGCAAAGCCATGTCACGGCCATTCTTCGCAGGCTGGGAGCATAAGGCCCGCAGCTCCCGCTTTCCACCCGTTCCGGCGGCTTCGCGCTCTGATAGGCGAGTTCAGTCCGGCCGACGTCTCGCAGCAGGCGGTCTTCGCCGCTCACGGTGGTCTGCCGCGTCGGCGTTTACAGTGAGGACGACCACATCCGCCCGGATGTCCGCGACGCGTTGCATCGGCATGCGGCGCAGATCGGCGAGCGATGGGCCCTGCTCGATGTGCCGCTCGCCGGGCATCGCTACAGGGCGGTGCGAGTGATGAGCGAGCAGCTTGGGCAAGCAGAGCCCTTCAGGCAGCTGATTAAAGGGATGCTGGGTGCGCAGGAGGAGATTGGCACCTGCCCAAGTGCTCGGCCACTATGTCCTGGACACGTCGCCAAGTCCACCAAAGTCCCTCGAGATCCGGCAGCGCGCGATGGCGCACCCGCGGCCGCAACATCATCTCCTCCTCGGCACGGGTTACGATGTCCCGGGCGAAATTCCCGGCGCGTCCGACACCATCCTTGCCCGCTCGTCCCCCAGCACCTCCACTACGCGGCGGGCCGCCGGGACGCGGGGCGTGCCCTGCTCCCGCAGCAGCACGAGCGAGATGCCGTGGACCGCTTCCGCCTCCGGACTCCACTCGGTCCAGTCCGCCAATCGTACCCGAGCCCCGGCGGCCTGAGGCTCGCCGTGATGGTCCATGCGAACCCGGCAAGCGCGCCGACACATGCGTAAGAAGCCTGCGAAGCCGCGTTCGCGCTTATTGGCCGTCATCTCGGACTGGCCTGGCCCTGGTCCATGAACGCCATCGGCTTTGGTCCACGCAGGTAGGCGGTCTTCAGACCGTCCGTTTGGAAGCTCGCTTCGAGGACGAGGCTATCGATCCTGCGGTTGAGATGACAGCGTCGCGATGTGCTTCCAGACGGGCGTGAGGCGGTCCTGCTATGCTCGGACGCCAGCCTCGAGTGCCCGGCCATGCTCGACGAACAGCAGCTTGCCGCCGCGCCGGAGCACGCGCCTGGCCTCTTGGAGGACTGGGCCGGGTCGCTGACGCTGCACAGCGTGCAGGTCGTGACCACCGTGTCCACGCTGCCGCTGTCCACCGGCAGCTGCTCGGCCGTGCCCTCCAGGAACTCGACAGAGGGCATCGTCTTGGGTCGCCGGGTCTCGGCCATCGCGAGGAGCGCAGGTGAGGGGTCGATCCCGAGGACCTCGCTCACAGCCTGCCCGTAGAAGGGGAGGTTGAGGCCCGGACCGATCCCGATCTCCAGCACACGGCCCTGCGCCGCCCAGCCGACGCGCTGGCGGTAGGGCACGAGGTCACCGTGGCGCATCGCCAACGCGAGCAGGCGGGGGAGGACGAACCGATTGTAGATGCCCATGATGCTCCGAGATCTCCGGCCATCTGGTCCTGTGAACGCTGCCACGGCTCTCGATCACGCAGCCGCGGCGGGCGTTCCTGTATCCTGCGCGGTCGCTAGAAGGCAGGGATGACCAGCAACGCATGCTTGTCGAGGACATCATGTCACACATCCCATAGTGAGGAGTCGACGGCGCTCTCTTGCGGCCAACATCGGGCAGCGGTAGATAACAGAGTGGAACAGCGGAGGTCGCCATGGCGCTCCGGAACCGGTCACTGCTAGCTCCTGGCCTTCTCATGGGAGCTGTCCTGGCCGTTGGATATCTCACGGCAACGGATCGACTTGGCTTCCCTGTCGTGATCCTAGCTGGTCTGATGATCTCCTCCGGGTGTCTCGACGACGAACTGAACCGCGACTGCCACCTGGAGCGCAGCACGGCCGAACGGCTCTATGGGCCAGAGCGGCTCTCGGAAGACCAGAGAGGACTGGCTGCCGAAATGATGCGAGCCTACGTCAGGTCGCTCCGCTTCTATCGCTGGTTCGGTCTTGCAACAGCGGTGGCGGGCGCGGCTGGATTGGCATGGCGCCTAAACTGACTTCGCTGCAGAGGCGCGACGCGCAGTCCGCAATCCGGCCCTCATCATGTTGGGCGCGATTTAGCTAGAGGTCTGCTTGCCAACCTTCTTCGCCATTCGGAGCTGGTAGATGAAGGTCTGGTCTTGGCGACGAAGCTGCCATAATTCCTCAGTCAGTAGGACCGGCAGCGCCACGTTCATCGCCCCTATCCCCCTGGCCGGTTCATTCGAGCCGCCTGGGCTGGCCCGGAATACCTTGCGCGCATTCCAGGCTTGCGCGGCTCCAGCCGCCGGTCCCTGCGGCTGCGGCGTAGGTAGCATTTAGGAACTCGAGTAGCGGCCCGTCCGGGTTCGGGGCCTGGCGTATGGTTGCGTAAGGGATCACGAACTCACCGAGCGCGGCGTCGAATCTTGCACCCGCAGGAGTGGGCGCATCGCGAAAGCCGGACGGTTCGGGATAGGCATAAGAGTAGAAGGCCGCCTCGGGGAACTTGTCGCTGCCAGGCCAGAAACCGGCGCTGCTGACCTCGTGCGAGTAGGCCTCGCGCGTCACCCGGTCCGGCAGGCCCGGCACGCCACCCGGATGCAGTGGTGCGCGGTGTCCGGAGAAGCGCGTCACCGCGAGATCGAAACTGCCCCAGAAAAAGTGCACCGGACTCGCCTTGCCGAGAAATCCAGTGCGGAACAGCTTGAACACGCGATCCGCCTGCATGAGCGCGCGCCAGAAGCGATGCGCGGCGGCAGCGTCATAGGCGTGATGGACGACGTCCTCCGAGAATCGCATGGGATCAGCGATCTCGTTCGGCATGGTCTCGATCGAAACAGCGACGCCGAGCTCGGCCAACGCCGCCATGACGCGTCCATAGAAGTCCGCGACCGTCTGCGGCTCGAGCGCGACGACGCGCTGCTCGCCGGTACCTGATGCGGCAGACGAGCCGCTGGTCGATAAGGTCGAACTCGATCTCGAGCAGCTCGGTCCCGGTGGCGATCGGGGAGGTGCCGAGACCCCGCGCCGTCACGTAGAGCGGAACGTGCCAGCTGTGGTTAAGCCAGGGCGTTAGCGACAGCCGGACCTTGCCGACGATCTGTGTCCAGAGCTGAAGCGTCACTGCCGTGTCCCGCCAGGCCGGATAGTCGAGCTCGGGCCAGGCGCTCACCATGGAGTGTCTCAGGCCGCATTCGCTCGGTGCGGAAGCCTCCAGCCGGGCCGGACGAAGTGGCAGGTGTAGCCATACGGGATCCGCTCCAGATAATCTTGGTGCTCGGGCTCGGCTTCCCAGAAGTCGCCGACAGGCGACACTTCGGTCACCACCTTGCCTGGCCACAGCCCCGAGGCCTCGACGTCGGCGATTGTGTCCTCGGCGACCGCCTTCTGCTCAGGGGTCGTGTAGAAGATCGCTGATCGATAGCTCATGCCTGTGTCGTTGCCCTGCCGGTTAAGCGTGGTCGGGTCGTGGATCTGGAAGAAGAATTCCAGCAGCTTGTGAAAGCTGGTCACCGCAGGATCGAAGATGATCTCGATTGCCTCCGCATGGGTGCCGTGGTTACGATAGGTTGCGTTCGGCACGTCTCCGCCCGAATAACCCACACGGGTCGAGACGACGCCGGGCAGCTTACGGATCAGGTCCTGCATGCCCCAGAAGCAGCCTCCTGCGAGTACGGCGCGCTCGGTGCTCATGCCACCTCCTCCACTTGGGGAAGATAGGCGCCGTAGCCCTCGGCATCCATATCCCTACGGTGAACGAAGCGGAGCGAGGCCGAGTTGATGCAGTAACGTAGCCCGCCCCGGTCGCGAGGCCCATCGTCGAAGACGTGGCCGAGATGGCTGTCGCCATGGGTCGAGCGCACCTCGGTGCGGATCATGCCGTGCGAGACGTCCCTGAGCTCGGCCACATTTGCTCGCTCAATCGGCTTCGTGAAGCTCGGCCAGCCGCAGCCTGACTCGTATTTGTCGGCGCTTGCGAACAGCGGCTCGCCCGAGACGATGTCAACGTAGATGCCGGGCTCCTTGTTGTTGAGGAGCGCGCCCGAGCCGGGAGCCTCGGTCCCACTCTGCTGGCTGACGCGATACTGCTCCGGCGTCAGCGCAGCGACGGCTTCGGGGGTTTTGCGATAGGTTGCCATGCGGACCTCCTTTGCTCGCGAAGATGGTGATCGCGCCCGGTCATGTCGAGCGCCGGGCGGAGCCGGAGCGGAGCAGACATCAGTCAATAATGGCAACCTCCTGCCCGCGAGTTCCGCCGCGAACACATCTCCGTCCATTGCGCAGCTCGTTGCTATGCGGCTGGGAACCAGTTCCCGTGGAAACCCGGTGGTATCCTGTGCGGCAGCCGAACCGTGGCAATTGGGGCCGCTTCGAAGGATCGCGCGTCAAGGATGACGAAGTCGGTGGTCTCGTCCGCCGCGTTGATGACCAAGCCGATCGGCCAGCCTTCGTCCTCCTCCGCGTCGGCAGTCACTGGCACGAAGACGAACTCGCCGGGCAAGTGACCGTCGCCGAACTCATGCACGCGGCGGCCGCCCGTTCCGAGATCATGCTTGTAGAGCCGCGTGGCGCCAGTGAGCTGCGGGTTGCCGTCAGGCGGGACGGAGACCGTGTAGACGTAGCGGTGGCCCTGGCCAGAGCGGCGCTCGTCGATGCGCGGGAACTCCTGCGGCGTGGCGTCGATCACGCGGCGGCTGACGCGGTGCGTCGAAGGATCCACCGTCCAGCGCTCGAACTGGCCCAGCGCGTCGAGACCGCTCGCGCCTGAGGCGAACATCGTGGTGTACGCAATGACGTCGAGGATCACCTGACCGTCGTCGCCATCGAAGGCGTTGGCCACGTGGAAGACGAAACACGGCTCCACGTCGCACCAGATGATATCTGCGGCTTCGCCGTGCCGCGGCAGCAGGCCCACGCGGGCGTGGTGGGCCGGGTTCCAGCGGAATGGAAAGAGGTGGCCGCCGAGCACGGCACGCATCGAGAAGGTGACGGGCAGATCAAGGACGACGGCGAACCGCGCCGTCAGAGCGCTATCGTGGATGCAGGGGCCATGCTTCACTGCGATCGGCACATCGCGAACCACCTTGCCGGTTGCCGAGACGACGACGTGACGGACGGCATCCCAAATGCTGCCGTCGTAGGCGATCGCGTGATGCTCGCCCGTGCGCGGGTCGCGGTGCGGATGCCCGGTGAACGATCCGTCGAGCGTGCCGTCAAACGGGTTGTAGCACTGCTCCTCCAAGTTGTCGGAGAGTTCGACCGGAAAGCTGCCCGCTTCCACCAGGGCGAAGGCGCGGCCGCCGATATCGACCACGTTGGTGTTCACGGTGTCGTTGCGTCCCCTGCGCGGTCCGGGTGCGGCGGCCCGGCCGAGCGCCACAGCCGCCAGGCGCGAACGGATCCAGCGGTTACGGTACCACAAGGTCTTGCCGTCCCGGATGGCGATGCCGTGCACCATGCCGTCGCCGAGAAACCAATGATGACCCGCAGGATCGGGACGGACCGGATTTGCGCCCATCTTGAGATACCGGCCGTTGAGCCCCGCCGGGATCGACCCGGTCACCGCGAAATCTTGGAGCGTGAGTTCCGATCGCATCGGCGCGTGGATGCCGACAAGGTAGAGGCTGCCGGTCTCGGATAGGCGCTTGCGGTTGAAGGCTGCGATGAATTCGACCCCACCCTCGATGACCGCGCGAACGGCTGATTGAACAGGGTTCGGCATGGATTGCGGTCTCCGGCGAAGCATGTCGCTCTTGAGCCTAGTTGCTAACAAGCTGTCCAGGCCATGTCGCGAGTCGTCCGGCATGTGACCGCATAGCGGCCGCGCGACGCCTCCAGCTAGCGCCCACAACGATTGCAAGCAGGCGTTACCGGGCTGCTCCTCCAATGTCCGGCTTGGGCGCTGAGCGGACGTCAGTGCCGGAAGCGGTCAACAGCCGCTACCCACCCGTTCCGGCGGGTTCGCGCTTTGATAGGCGAGTTCAGTCCGTCCGAGGTCTCGCGGCGAGCGGACTTCGCGGCTCACGGTGGTTCGCCGCATAAGCGTCCACGGTCTGTGTACCACATGCGCCATCAACGGGATCCGGCCACGGGACGCCCCGCCCTGAGTTCGCGGGCGGAGACGAAGAACGCCTCCCACGGCTCGTCCTCCTCGCCGTGGCGCAGCGTCAGCGCGGTCCAGGCGAGCCGTTCCATCCACTTCGCCGCGCGCTGCGGCAGCAACTCATCCCGAACGAGGGCGATCCGCTTCGCACGGGACATCCCCTCGGCCCCGAGCAGCCGCTCGGTCTCCGTGTCCACCTCGAACCAGGAGGCCAGGAATGGAACTCGCCTGGCAGATCGCGGCTGCTGGCCAGCACCTCTGCAACCACCTCCTCTCGCGACAGGGCAGGATCGGCCTCGGCCTCGAGCAGGCCCAGCACGGCGTCCGCGCTGAGTGTCTCGGGCTGGAGACCTTGAAGGCCCGCGGTCTCGGCGAAATCGAGCATGGCGAAGGACGGCATCACGCCCGAGGCCAGATTGACGGCAAGGGCATGCGCGGCCGCGATCCGGACGTAGTCGAGGCTGGTCGGCAAGAGGTCGATCTCCTGCACCTGGCCCAGAAACTCGTCCCACTCTGAGCGTGTCAGCCCATGGCGCGCCCAGGCGTCTCGGACACCAATGCCGTGCTTCACCAACAACAAGCGGTAGCGTTCCGCCGTCCCTCCCGCGTGAAGACGAAGATGCTTTGCGCGCCCGCACCGTCGATGCAGGACGCGAGCACCTCGCGCACTTGCGCTGCGGCCAGGGACTGATCTCAACGCCCTTGCGGCGGCACGCCTGGACTGCGCGGTCGAGCGACATACGATCGGCCTCGGGCAGCCAGTTGCGCAGGGCAATCAGCCTCCGGAGCATCACCCCCGACACGCCGCCCTGGGCTGCCGCGTGCTCGATGCCGGACGCGGCCGAGTTGCGCACCGAGGCGGACGCGTCCAGCAGCCAGCCAACGGCGGCCTCGCGCGCCGCCACCTTCTTGGCCTGGAGCAGCCAGGTGCCCATCGCCGCGCGCTGCTCCTCCGGGAAGGCGTCGGCCATCTCGCGCACCTGCGCGTAGAGCTCGAACGGATCGCCACCGACCTCGCGCGTGAGGTCCTCGAGGTAGCTGTCGAGCGTCTCCGTGCCCTCGGAGACCGATGCGCTCGCGGCTGCTTGCTCCGCGAGGTGCTCCATAAGCCCCCTGAGCTCGGGCCCGGGGTCGAGCTTGGCGCTGGCGAATTCGCGCAGGACCATCAGCACCAGGGCTGGCTCGACCTGCCCGTCCCGACCGATCGCGAGCAGCCGCTGGCGCACGGCGTCCACCAACTCCGCCGCTTGCGCAAATCCACCCTCGACGGCGTAGCGGGTGAACTCCAGCGCCTGGCCGATCATGGTGCCATAGGCCGTGATCAGCTTCTCGTTCCGCCGCTTCCGGCGCGCCTCGGCCAGGAGCATGCCGAGGAGGTCGAGCACGGCCTCGGGCTGGGCTTCCAGGTAATCAGAGACGACCCGCGAGTTCGCCCCCGGCTGGCCCGCGGCAACGTCGGCGGCCACGAGCTTGCCGAGGCGCGCGAGTGTGGTGCGGTCGGCCATCAGGTCAGTCCTAAAACATCCTGACCAGGCCATAGCACCGACAGGATGGCCGGTCAGCGGTTACCGGTGGCCTTTGGCTTTCTTGCCGCCGGTGCAGGGGGCGTCAGGGCGGCGGTCCACAAGCTCATCACCTGCTTGGCACCCGCGCTCGTCGCGGCTGCTTGCTGGCGCCGGGCCTCCTTCGTCCACAGCCCACGCGCTGCCCCAGCCCAGGCGTTGGTCAGGCACTTCCCATCCGACAATGCCGTAGGCATTGCGGAGAGGAAGTGCTGGAGCCGCGCAGATAGGTCACGACGGAGCCTGCGCCCGACCCGAGGCGACCTTCTCTGGAGTCGGTGTGAGATCGCCTAGGAATACGAAAGCTTCTTCGTTGTCAGCGGATCCAGGTGCCACCGAAATACTTGTCCAGCGCTTCACGGAACACCGACGCGTCCGGCTGCGCGACCGCGAACAGCGTCATCGACGAACGAAACTTCAGGTCATCCGGGCTGCCAAGGATCTGGTGGATCGAGCGGCCCTCAACCTTGTTGACCAACTCGGTGCACTCGACCAGCCGCGGTCCCAGGACCGGATGCGCCAGGTAAGCTTGAGCCTCAGCCAGCGAGCTTATGGCGTAATGTCGAGCGGTGGGGCTGTGCCCCAGGCCGCTCAGCTGCGGGAAGACGAACCACATCCAGTGAGTGCGTTTGCGGCCGTCGCCGAGCTCGAGGCGAACCTGTGCCAGAACTGGGTCTTGAGCTTGCCTGAAGCGGTCGAGATCGAACGGGTCTGCCATTGCGTGTCACGCTATACTCCCCGGTGCGGCCGGTGGAAGAAGCCCAGGAGGTTTCAGGCGCAGGGTCACCACAGCCGCTAACTCATCGCAGACGGTCGCGGGTGACCGCATTCCACCCCGAACAGCGGTAGGCCTACTCGTGGCGAATGCCGCCCGGTCCAGCCCGACCCGGAGACTGGCTTACCCGCGTGACCTCTCTCCCGGGTCGGCGTCGGTTCGGCGCGATCCAAGGATGGGAGATATTACCATGCCTGACAGGACAGGGAGACGAACACGATGGCGGTCGGGCACGAAGCGAGGACTGGGCGCTGGGCGGGGCGCCTTGCTGGACGGGTGGCGATCGTCACTGGGGGCGGTCGAGGCCTCGGCCGGGCTATGATGCTGGCCCTGTCCGAGGCGGGGGCGAGCGTGATCGCGACCGCGTCCCGCGAACTCGCGGAAATCGAGGCCGTCGCCAACGGGGCGGCTGAAATGCGTGTCCTTCCCCTCTGCGCTGACGTGACTCGCCCGGATGACTGCGCACGGGTGGTCCGGACGGCGATGGAGCGCTTCGGCCGTCTCGACCTCCTTGTCAACAACGCCGGGCGCGGGATGAAATACGTGAGTGAGACCTTTCTGACAGAGCCGACGCGCTTCTGGCACACCGACCCGGAGGTCTGGCGCATGGTGATCGACACCAACGTCAACGGACCCTTCTTCATGGCGCGCGCCGCCGTCCCCGCGATGCGCAACGGCGGCTGGGGGCGCATCGTCAACGTCTCGATGAACCGCGAGACGATGCGTCGCGCTGGCTTCTCCCCCTATGGCCCGTCCAAGGCAGCGCTGGAGTCCGAGACGGCCATCTGGGCCCAGGATCTCGATGGCTTCGGCATCACTGTGAATGCCATCCTGCCGGGGGGTGCGACCCTCACTGGCATGATCCCGGAGAGTATCGATGCCGCTCTCCGGGCGAAGCTTCTGTCCCCTACCGTGATCGTCCCACCCTTGATGTGGCTCGCCTCTGAGGCCTCCGACAGCGTGACCGGCATGCGCTTCGATGCCTCTCGCTGGCGCTCCGATCTGGAGGAGGCGAGCGCAGCTTCTCTCTGCGGCGAGAAGCTGTGACCGCACAGGCTCCGATCGAACGACGCGGTCCGAGTCCACTCCTGGGGCCTACGCTCCAGCTTGCGTCCGCCCGGAGACTGCTGTTGCCCGTGCGACTGGCAGCCCGTCTGGGCAAGGCGTTGTGTCAGCCGTGCAAGTCTATCCCCGATTGCAACTGGGACCTGAACATCGAGCTTCCTTCACCGCCGTGCATAGGCTGGAAGCAAGTTGGGCTCGCGGGCCGCAGCAACGGAACTCACGCGAGGTAACAACGTTATGGTGTTCTAACGTAGTCACATCAGAGGAGCTACACTTGGGCAATCTGCTGTACTGGGCCATCGTCGCCCTTGTCATCGCGCTCGTTGCGGCCGTCCTCGGCTTCGGCGGCATCGCGGGGACAGCGGCGGGCATCGCGCAAACCCTGTTCTACATCTTCATCGTGATCTTCGTCGTGGTCCTTATCGTAAATCTCGTAAGCAGAGGCAGGGGACCAACTCTCTAAACCCGGCACCGCCCGGAACCCGATCTCGATCGCCTAGCGGGCCATTGCCAGCGCGCCCTCGCGCGAGCGGGCCGCGCCCACGAAGCGCCGCACATGCACGAAGACGGCATCCGCCACGCCGCTCGCCGCAGCGAGTTCCGCGTCGCGCAGGCCTGCCCAGGCCTGGGGCAGCGACAGGCGCTGCGCGAAGGAGCCGGTTCGAGCGGCATCGCGTCCACCATCCAGTTCCCATTGGGCACGGGATAAACAGCGTAGAACACGGGCAGCCCATGGCCTGACAGGCCCCTCCCAGGGCATCTTGGCTTGAGTTCCAGGATGCGTGGGTCGGCCGAGCTTGCGTGCGCTGTCAGGACTGGCTCGCAGGTGGGTGGTGAGGGGAGGAAGGTCCAGCGAGGTCTGCGGCGCAGGAAGGCGGCATCCGCCGCAGGGACTGTCCAGCGGTTGGGGATCACGCCTCGCCCATGACAGGCCGTACGGCGTCGGCTTGAACAGCTGGCGAAGCGGACCCGAGCGCGCGTTGTAGACAGCGCAGCGGACTGAACACATCGCCGCGCGGACACGTATGGCGCGAGCACCTCAAAGTCTGTACGATCAGCAGGTGCTCCGCCATGAAAATAACACAAAAAAAAAACGGCAGGCGCTCGACCTCGGTGACGATCTCAGTCTTCGCCTACTGCTGCTCCGCCCCGTCGGCGGGCAAGGCTTCCGCCACAAGCTTTGCGTGCTGCAGGCGCATGGCAACATGGAACCAGTCTGCAATAGGCGAGCTCGCCACGCCGGCAGCGACCAGGATGGCGCGCAGGCCCGAGCAGCCGTCGGTGAACGCGGTCAGCTCAGTGTCGCTGGTCCAGCCCATGGTGCCGAGAGCACGCTGGATCAGGGCCCCGATGTCGGTGCCGGCGTTCGCCACAGCACCGAACACCTGCCGCCCGCCGCCTCCAGGGATCTCAACGTTGCCGACGCGCACCTCCAAGTGCCGCTCGCCGTCGTGGCAGCTGCGGATGAAGGTGGAGTCCATGGTGACGACGATCGCCGACGCTGGTGCTGCCACCGCCGTCGGCTCGGGCGCGGCAGTGGCAGCGCGGCGCAGCTGCTCACCGAGCTCGAGCGTGCGGCCGCGCAGGGTCTCGTGGCTCGTCTCGGCCGCGACCGGCAGCAAGTGGGCCAGCACGCCAGCCGCGACCCGGTAGGTCATCAGCGCACACAGGTGTGCCTGCAGCTGATCCAGCGCCGGCGTCGACCGGGCCAGCGGACACCGGGTTCACTGCGGCCACAGCCTGAGCAGCGGAACCGGGGCAGCCGCACCGCGACAGTGCCGAACAGCGTCGCGATCTGACGCGACTGCCAGTCCTTGACCTGGCAGCTCGCCCCGCAGCTCGAGCACTCCGGCCGCAGGACCGCATGATCACGGGCCTGCACGGCCACGACTGCCTGCTGCACCCGGGCCAGCAGCTGCTTAGCCTCGGGTAGCGTCAGTCCCAGGTTGGTGATGCCGCGCAGGTCGCGGGGCGGATCGAGTTCCAGCACCTCGATCCCGCACCCCCGAGTATCACCCCTGTCAGCTCCTGTCTCGACCAGCTGCAGCACCAACCCCATCCACACTCTCCCGGCCAGCCTCGGCACGGCTGGTCACACCGTTCCCGTCTCCATCCCCCAACTTCTGGACGGTCCCCCACGAATGCTGGCTGGCTGATCGGCCGTGTGTTGCCAGCTGCTGGATCAAGCGCCACGCCTCCATGTGAACTGAGCACATGCTGAGAGGCAGACGGGGAGCTATCGAGGAGCAGGAGAACTTCCGAACCCGGAGGGCCGAAGATCGTTGCTGACCGGCGCCGCCGGTCAGCGGCCGGCCGCGGTGATCTCCTCCTCGCGAGTGTCCCGCATCAGCAGCACCGCGACGAAGCTGACCATGGCAGCGAAGCTCAGGTAGTAGCCTACCCAGCTGAGGCCGCCCCAGGCCACCAAGCGCTGTGCCAGGTAGGGCGCGAGCGACGCGCCGAGGATGCCGCCCAGATTGTAGGTGAGCGAGGCGCCGGTGTAGCGCATCGCCGTCGGGAACAGCTCCGGCAGCAGCGCGCCCAACGGGCCGAACACCAGCCCCATGCAGAACAGCGCCGCGCTGAGGAAGCCGACGATTCCGGTCACGCTGCTGCTGGCGAAGGCGGGGCCGAGCAGGAAGCCCAGCCCCATCGTAGCGGCCATGCCGGTCAGCAGCACCGGCCGCCGTCCCCACCGATCGCTGAGCCACCCGGCAAGCGCAGTACCGATCGCCATGAACACGATGGCGAAGCATTGCAGCGTTAGGAAGTGTTGTCGCGTGTAGTGCAGCGCCGTCGTGCCGTAGCCGAGCGCGAATACGGTGCTCAGATAGAAGATTGCGAAGGCGCAGACCACCGCCAGCGCACCGAGCAGCGTCGAGCCGCCGTGCTGCGCCAGCACAGCACGCATCGGAACCCGGACCCGCTCGTGCTGCGCCATCGCCTGCTGAAACACCGGCGTCTCCACCAGCCTCACCCGCACGTAGAGCCCGACCGCCACCAGCGCTGCCGACAGCAGGAACGGCACGCGCCAGCCCCAGGCGCGGAACGACGCGTCATCTAGCCCCAGCGCCAGCAGCAGGAACAGCCCATTGGCTGCGATGAAGCCGATCGGTGCGCCGAGCTGCGGGAACATGCCGAACCAGGCGCGCTGCCGCGGCGGCGCGTTCTCCACCGCTAGGATCGCAGCGCCGCCCCACTCGCCGCCGAGGCCAAGCCCCTGGCCGACGCGCAGCAGGCACAGCAGCAGCGGCGCTAGCTCGCCGAGGCTCGCATAGCCCGGCAGCACTCCGATCAGCGTGGTGGAGATGCCCATGATGAGCAGCGACGCCACGAGGGTGGACTTGCGCCCGATCCGGTCGCCGAAATGGCCGAAAAGCGCCGCACCAACTGGGCGGGCGAGGAAGGCGATGGCGAAGGTGGCGAAGGCGGCGAGGAGCTGCGTCGTCGGCGAGCCGGACGGGAAGAAGATCGGCCCGATCACTAGCGCCGAGGCGGTCGCGAACACGTAGAAGTCGTAGAACTCGATGGCTGTGCCGACCAAGCTCGCCACCACCACGCGCCCGGTGGTGTTCACCTCCGCCGTGCCGGGCAGGGCGGCCGCCATTGCTGCGCTGTCCATTCTCTTCAGGTCCAGTTCTTGGTGCCGCCGAGATCGTTCCGGACGCGCTCGGGATGGGAAGGGCGGATCATACAGGCGGACGCCGCCGAGTTCAGCAGCCATGACATCTGCCGCCTCTTTTTCGGGCCAGACGATCGATGATGGCGAAGACCTCGCGCCGCATATCCAGGGTCGCGAAGTCTGCCGTCATGGCACGCGCCCGCTCGCGAAAGGAGGGCTCCTCGAGTGCCCGCGCAATACCGCCCCGGAGCGCCTCGACGCTTGGGGCGTTTGACGCCAGTTCGACGCCGACGCCCAACAAGGCGACCCGCGCCCCGGCCTCGGCCTTATCCTCCGTCCGACCTGCCGCCACGACTGGCACGCCGGCCCGCAGCGCGAGCGACACCGTGCCGTAGCCGCCGTTGGTCACCACGGGGCTGATCTTGGGCAGCAGCGCCTCGTACTCGAGGAAGGGCTTGATGCGCGCGTTGGGCGGCACCGGGCCCCGCACGTTCTCGACCGGGCGGCCGCCCGGGGTGACCACGACGAGCAGGTCGTCACGGTCGGCGAGGGCGGCCAGGATCGGCTCCACGAGCTGGCCGAAGTCGGAGTTGGCGACCGTGCCTTGTATCGAGCTGGCGCACGCTGCACCCGTATCATGCTGTCACGATCACCCTTTGCCAGGGTGTCGCCGTGTCCGCCAGGCGTTCAAACAGGGTTGGCTGGCGTACCGCCGACACGCAGGGACGGCCTCTCTGGCCGGGACGACGCAGGGGCCGTCGAACCAATTATTTGTTCCCCAAGTGCAGAAATTGGTATCTCTCGTGACACTTTATGGTTCCCCCTAGAAGAACGACACCTACACGTCCAAGTTCGCCACCTTCAGCGCGTTGCCGACGATGAACTCGCGCCGTGGCTCGACGACGTCGCCCATCAGCGTGCTGAACACCTGCGCTGCATCCTCAACGTCGCCGACGTGGACCTGCAGGAGCGTGCGGTGGGCCGGGTCGAGCGTTGTCGTCCAGAGCTGCTCGGGGTTCATCTCGCCCAGGCCCTTGAAGCGTTGCACGGAAAGGCCGCGGCGGCCGTGCGCCAGCACGCGGTCGAACAGCGCGGCCGGCCCAGCGGCGTCGGCCTCCTGCTTGTCGAGTTGCAGCCGTGCGGGCTCGGCGAAGCGCTCGGCGAGCTTACCCGACCGCTCCGCGAGCCAGCGCGCCTCGGCGCTGCGCAGGCTCGCGATCTCGATCGCGAACCGCTCGCCGACGCCGCGGACGGTACGGGCCAGGTAGAGCGCGCGGTCGTCGGCCGTGATCAGCCAGCCGCGCTCGCCCGGCAGCGACAGCGCGTCGAGCCGCTGTGTCAGCGCGTTGCCGAGCGCCAGGAGACGCGCCGGATCGGGCGTGAGGCTTCCCACGATCGCGGCTTGCTCGACGATCCAGGCCGGCGTGCCCTGGGCAAGCTGGCGGATGCGGGCGGTGGTCTCCCGCAGGAAGTTGATCTCCGCCCGCAACGCCTCACCCTCGAGCGGCTCCTGCCCTGCGTAGGCGAGGCGCGCGCCATCCAGCGCCTTGTCGAGCAGGAAGGCTTCCAGCGCCCCGTCGTCCTTGAGGTAGCGCTCATCGTTGCCCCGCTTGGCGCGGTAGAGCGGCGGCTGGGCGATGAACAAGTGGCCGCCCTCGATCAGCTCCGGCATCTGGCGGAAGAAGAAGGTGAGCAGCAGCGTGCGGATGTGGCTGCCGTCCACGTCCGCATCCGTCATGATGATGACGCGGCCGTAGCGCAGCTTGGCCAGGTCGAAGCCGCCCAGATCGGGTTCGCCGCGGCCGATGCCCGCGCCAAGAGCCGTGATGAGCGTGCCGATCATCTCGCTGCCGAGCATCCGGTCGAAACGCGCGCGCTCCACGTTCAGGATCTTGCCGCGCAGCGGCAAGATGGCCTGGAACTTGCGGTCGCGCCCTTGCTTCGCGCTGCCGCCGGCGCTGTCGCCCTCGACGATGAAGATCTCGCTCTTGGTCGCGTCCCGCTCCTGGCAGTCGGCGAGCTTGCCCGGCAAGCGTGCTCACGTCGAGCACGCCCTTGCGCCGGGTCAGCTCGCGGGCGCGCCGGGCGGCCTCGCGCGCGGCGGCGGCATCCATCACCTTGCCGATGATGGACTTGGCTTCCTTCGGGTGCGTCTCGAACCAGTGCGAGACCGCGTCCGCCACCGCGGCCTGGACGACGGGCTGGACCTCGCTGCTGACCAGCTTGTCCTTGGTCTGGCTGCTGAACTTGGGGTCCGGCACCTTCACCGAGAGCACGGCCGTCATGCCCTCGCGCATGTCCTCGCCCGAGAGCTGTAGGCTGTCCTTCTTGCCAAGACCGTCAGCATACTTGGTGACGACGCGCGTGAGCGCCTGGCGGAAGCCGGCCAGGTGCGAGCCGCCGTCGCGCTGCGGGATGTTGTTGGTGTAGCAGAGCATCGTCTCGTGGAAGGAGTCGTTCCACGAGAGCGCGAACTCGACGCGGATGCCCGACGTCGTGTCGTCGGTGGCCGCGCTGATCGGAGGCGAGAGCACGGGTGACTTGGCGCGGTCCAGCCACTCGACGAAGGCGACCAGGCCGCCGTCGAACCGGAAGAGCTGCTCCTGCGGGGGCGCGTGCCGCTCGTCGCGCAGCACGATGCTGAGGCCCGAGTTGAGGAACGCGAGTTCCCGCAGCCGCCGCTCCAGCACGGCATGGTCGAATTCGGTCTTCGTGAAGGTGCCGGTGCTCGGCTTGAACGTGACCTCGGTGCCGGACGGCTTGCCGCTGGGGCCGACGACCGCGAGGGGAGCGACCGCGTCGCCATGCTCGAAGCGGATGAAGTGCTCCTGGCCATCGCGCCAGATGCGGACATCCATCCACTCGGAGAGCGCGTTGACCACGGCGGCGCCTACGCCGTGCAGGCCGCCGGAGACCTTGTAGCTGTTCTGGTTGAACTTGCCGCCCGCGTGCAGCCGCGTCAGCACCACCTCGGCGGCGGAGACCCCCTCCTCGATGTGCATGTCGGTCGGGATGCCGCGACCGTCGTCGCGCACGGTTACGCTGCCGTCGGCGTTGAGCGTCAGCTCGCAGCGCGTGGCATAGCCGGCCTGCGCCTCGTCCACGGCGTTGTCTATGATCTCGAACGCCATGTGGTGCAGGCCGGAGCCGTCGTCGGTGTCGCCGATATACATGCCGGGCCGTTTGCGCACGGCATCCAGCCCCTTGAGCACGGAGATGGACGCGGCGTCATACGCCGCCGGATCGGGCTGCTGGAGGGCCTCGGACATGCCTTCGGGATACCTTTGGAAGAGAGACTGCTACGCTCTGGAATATAGGGATTCCGGGGCGCTGAGGCCAGGGGCAGACGGGGCCCCGGTGCCGGACGCGATGCCGGCGCGGTGTCGTGCGAGGTCGGGATAGCCGTCGCGAACCGCCCTACCCTCGAATGGTCACCGCCCCGTGCCGGCGGTGCCGTCCGACTTGAAGGGAAGGCACGGGCAACGGGATCAGGGACAGCGCCTCATCACGGTTCCGCAGCAGCACCACGCGGCAGGGCTGTTCCTCGCGTCCGCGGATGCGGATTTCGGTCCGCTGCACCCCCACCGGCACCTCGTGACCGGCAACCTCGAGGACCGCTTCCGAGATGATCAGGATACATCCCATCTCCTTCGTCATCGCCTCCAGCCGCGCGGCGACGTTGCCGATGTCGCCCAGGAACCGCACCGAGGGCTGACCGAGCACCAGGATGGAGCCGACGGCCGAGAGGCCGCTGTGCAGCCCCATCCCGAAGCGGAGCGGCTGCTCGATCTCCGCCCGCAGCTCGTCCGAGAGCTGATCGAGGCCCGCCCAGATCGCGAGGGCGGCTTGCAGGGCGCTCGCCGCGCAATCGGCAGCGCTCCCTGCCCCGACCCCGAACACGCTCATGATGCCGTCCCCGGCGACGCTGGTGACGTGGCCGCCATGCGCCCCCACGCACGCCGTGACGCACTGGACGTAGCGATCAATGATGAACAGGGCATCGAACGGCAAGCGGCCGGCGGCCAGGCGCGTCGAGTCGCGCAGATCAATGAACAGGGCCGTGACCTGGAGTTCATGCCCTTCGCTCACGGCAACGCGCATGCCCCGCGACGTGACGTTCGCGGGCAGGAGCGGTGCGACCGACACATCGCGGCTGGGCCGCAACTGGCAGGCGAGCCGGACGCTGGCGGGCGCCCCGACGCGCTCGAGCGTCGCCCGCTCGCCCGGCAAGGGCGGAGGCAGGTGGCCCAGTCCGCCTGATACCCGCACCCGGCACGTCGAGCAGCGCCCGCGCCCGCCACAGATCGAGGCATGAGGGATGCGAGCCCACCGGCTGGCTTCGAGCACGGAGAAGCCGCGCGGCACGAGGACGACGCGCCCATCCGGATACGTGATCCGCAAGGCCGAAGTCCCGCGGGCGCGGCGGTTCCGCGCGAGGCGAAGCAGGAGGATGAGCGCGACCAGCGCGATATAGGCGAGCTGCAACCATTGCCACAGGCTCTTGAGGGCGGCGAGCGCCAGCGCTCGCGGCGTGCCTGCAAGCGGCGGCCTATGCGCTCCGGCAAAGCTGGGCTGCAGCGCCGAGATCATGGCCGTGTCCCAGCCCGCGTTCACGAGGCCGAGCACGGCGAGGAACGGCAGCAGCGCCGCGGCGCCGAGCAGGACGAGTCGCCAGCGCCCATACCAAGGCCGGAACCGCAGCCAGAAATGCAGGCCGACGCAGCCGTGCACCCACACGAAGAACAGGAGCGTGAACTGGCGAACCAGGCCGCTGACGGGCGGCGTGAGCCAATACTGGTAGAGAATCCGGTCGTAGGTATCGGGGAGGCCGTAGAGCCCGGCGCCGAGCCGCACGTTGACCGCGTGCGGGATCACCAAGAGCGGTATCGAGAGGCCGAGGCCGAGCTGCCACGCTTCCGCGGCAGGGATGCGCAGGTGGCGGCGGCGATGGAGCGCCCGCAGCCCGAGGCCACCGTGCACGAAGAGCGATCCGAACACGGCGGTGTGCCCGACTAAGCTCCGCCAGGGCGCGAGCAGCATGCCGCGCCCTAGGGCGTCCATGGCGCGCAGGCCGAACAGGCCGGTCGCATGGCTCGCGAAGTGGCACGCCGCGTAGGCGAAGAGGGTGAGGCCGGTTGCGAGCCTGACGTTCCGCTCCATGGGCCGGGCTTATCGCCGGATGCCTCGCCGGGGCAACAGAGAGCTGGGGCGGGCGCGATCTTACTGCTCTTCCGATTCCCGAATACCCCGTCCATGATGGCGCCATGTCCCGCACCGCCGAGACGTTGGCGCGCATCCCTCTGTTCCGCTCGCTCGGCGATGACGCGGTCCGCCGTCTCGACGCTGGGTGCATCTGGCGCCGGGCGGGTGCGAAGGAATGGGTACTGGACTACCAGTCGGGCGGCACGGACCTGTTCTTCGTGCTGCGCGGGCACGTGCGCGTGGTCATCACCGCCGCCGGCCGCGAGGTGATCCTGCGCGACATCCGCGACGGCGAGTTCTTCGGCGAACTGTCGGCTATCGATCAGCAGCCGCGCTCGGCCGGCATCCTCGCCATCACGGACACGATCGTCGCGCGCATGCCGGCGGGCGTGTTCCGGCGCGTGGTGCACGACCACCCCGACGTCTGCGACCAACTGCTCCAGGTGCTCGTCGCGCAGGTCCGGACGCTGGCCAACCGCGCCAACGAGCACTCGACCCTCGGTGTCCGCCAG
Organism: uncultured Alphaproteobacteria bacterium; assembly: GCA_963790535.1. Taxonomy (GTDB): domain Bacteria; phylum Pseudomonadota; class Alphaproteobacteria; order Acetobacterales; family Acetobacteraceae; genus CAWKEH01. Next base: position 191,934 of record CAWBOZ010000013.1, read on the forward strand.
CGCCTCTACGCCGAGCTGCTGCGCCTCGCCCGCACGCCGGCGGGCGGCGGCCATCCGTCGTGTCGCCCCCGCCCACCCACGCCGAGCTTGCCGCAAGGGTGAGCAGCCACCGCGAGGCGATCACGCGCGAGCTGAACGCCCTGGAGCGCGGCACGCTGATCGAGCGCCGACGGGGAGCCATCGTCCTGCTCGACGCCGACCGGCTGCGCGGGATGGTCGCCGAGCCCGGCGAGGCGTGAGCCGGAAGAGAGCGGGCGGCACCGTGCCGCCCGCTGGTCGGGGAAGCCCCGCTGGCGTCACGATGAGCCCTTCTCCTCGTGCTCGAGCATCACGACCTTGTTTCCAAGGTGCCTGATCTCCTCGGTCAGGCGCGCAATTTCCCGAGGGTCGCCCTTGGCGGTCTCGAGCATGTTCAGCTTCTCAACGAGCAGCAATGCCCGCGTCTTGAGGCTGACGACTTCTGTCTGAACCCGCTGCTTCTCGGCAAGCTCGCGGGTGTCACGCCGGTCGCGGTTGGGGTCGTGATCCGTCAGGCCCTGGACCTTGATGGCGCCCGCCGGATTGCCCTGCATGACGGACAGCCCGAACGAGTGCTGGCCGCCATCGGCGAATCCTTGCGAGCCGACACCGTGGGCGTAGGCGGCGGTGGCAGCGAGGCTGAAGCCGAGCGCGCCGAGCGTGGCGAGGAAACGTGCCATGTGAGCTCCGTCTGACGGGATCAACGCCGTGATTGCTGAACAGCGGCTGCGTGTTGGTAGGCGTCGTGATGGGGTGGTTGCCGAAGAGCGGCTGCGTGTTGGTCGGCGTCTTGACCTGGTTGCCGAACAGCGGCTGGGTGTTGGTCGGCATGGTCACAGTGTGATTGCCGAACAGCGGCTGAGTGTTGGTGACCATCGTGTTGGTGTGGTTACCGAACAGCGGCTGCGTGTTGGTCGGCGTAACCAGTGGCTGATTGCCGAAGCGCGCCTCCGCGTGAGAGGCGAAGGTGCCGGCGAGCGCCAGCGCGGCGAGGATGTAGGCGGTGCGTGTCATCGTTGATCTCCGGGTCATCGTGTTGTCCCGGCGACGGCGCCGGGATGCACCCTTCTCGCCGAGAGACGGCCGCCCGGCTGTGGCATTTCCCACAAGCGGCGCAACCGGCCCGGCGCCGCCTCCGGTGTGGCATTTCCCACAGACCCAAGCCGGCCGCGCCGTCCATCTATCCGGCGCAATCAATGCACGGAGGCAATCATGAGACATTTGGCAGCTTCTACGGCGGCGCTTGTCGTCGCCCTGATCGGCGCGGCGCAAGCGGCCCCGACTTACACGGTGCAAACCGTGCAGTTCCCGACCGATCCGACCTTCACCCAACTACTCGGCATCAACGACCAAGACACCATCGTCGGCTATCACGGTGCCGCGGTGAACAAGGGCTTCACGCTCACCCTGCCCAGCGGTTTCACCGACACCAACTTTCCCGGCTCGGCGCAAACGCAGGTGACCGGGATAGCTAGCGCCACCGCGGGCAGCGATAAGGTCGGCTTCTACGTGGACACGGCCGGCGCGACGCACGGCTTCATCAACATTCCGGGGGGACTTCAACCCCTTCGTCACGGTGGATCAGCCCGGCACGGCGTTCAACCAGGTGCTCGGCATCAGCAATTCGAACAACCGCATCGCCGGCTACTCCTCGCTTGATCCAGCGGGCATGACCCTGCAACGAGCCTACATCGGCACGGCCGGCCTGTTCGGGAACAATTTCACGGACATCAACGGCCTGCTGCCCACCAACCTGAACAGCCAAGCGACGGGCATCAACGACGCCGGTACCGCGGTCGGCTTCTACCTGCCCGCGAGCGGCCCTGACGCAAGTCTCGGCTTCCTCGACGTGGGCGGCACGATCAGCACCATAGACCCGTTCGGCTCGACGAACACCGCGGCGCTCGGCATCGCGGACAGCGGCGAGACCGTTGGCTTCTACACCGACGCCAACGGCGTGCAGCACGGCTACACCGACATAGGCGGCAGCTTCGCGAGCTTCGACCCGGCAGGCTCGGTGAACACGACGATCAACGGCGTGAACGATCTCGGCCAGCTCGTCGGCTTCTACACCGACGCGAACGACGACGTCGTCGGCTTCGTCGCTTCGCCGGTCCCGGAGCCGGCCTCGCTCGCACTGCTCGCGGCCGGCTTGATCGGCCTCGCCGCAACTCGGCGGCGCCAGGCCATGTGCACGGTCAGGAGGCTGATCGCCCCACGATCAATGTCACGCGGGCGGGGGAGGGAAGCTGGGATCCGGCCGCAGCGTGCCCCCGCCCGCGACGAGGCCCTCCGCGATGCCCGCCAGCGGGTGGAACGTCTCGCTGTCGGTGCCGGTGAGGATCGCCTGCGCCGGGCCTTCTGCGAGCGCGGCGAAGAGCAGGCGGCGGCGGCCCTCGTCGAGATGGACGGCCGGCTCGTCGAGCAGGAGGAGCGGTGGCGCGCCGCGAGCCTCGGCGATGGCTTGGGCGTGGGCGAGGATCACGCCGATGAGGAGCGCCTTCTGCTGCCCGGTGCTGGCCTGCGCCGCAGGGAGGCCGGTGTCGCGGTCCTCAAGTCCCATGTCCGCCCGGTGCGTCCCACCGCGGCGCTGCCGGACGCTGCGTCCCGCCCGCGATCCTCGGCGAGCCGTTCGCGCAGCCAGTCCTCGACGGCGACGGCGGGTGCCTCCGCGAGACGGTCCGCCACGGGGCAGAGGAGCAGGACCCGCGCCGCGGGGAAGCCGCGCGTCGCTCCGGACGCGGAGTTGAGCCGAGCGACGAGCTGACGCCGGGCCGCCGCGACGGCGACGCCGTGGCGTGCCATCGCGTCCTCCAGCCCGGCGAGCCATGCCTGGTCCGTGCTGCGGTCCGCGAGCAGCCGGTTGCGGCCGGTCATCGCCTGCTCGAAGGCCGAGACCTCGCGCGCGTGGCCCGGCTCCAGCGCCCAGGTCAGCCGGTCGAGGAAGCGCCGCCGCCCCGACGCGCCTTCCTGGAACAACCGATCCATCTGCGGCGTGAGCCATACGGCGGAGACGAGGGCTGCTATCTCCGCCTGGCTGCGGGGCGGCGCCCCATCCAGGCGGAATACCCGACGATCGCTCGGTCCCTCGGGCGGCGTTCCCGTGCCGAGCGCGTAGGCAACCCCGTCGCGCTCGATCTCCGCGGCGACGGCCCAGGACTCCGCGGCGCCGTCCGCCGTCCTTTGGGGAAGGTCCGCCGTCCGCGCCCCGCGCAATCCCCGGCCCGGCACGAGCAGGGAGACGGCTTCGAGCAGGTTGGTCTTGCCCGAGCCGTTCGGCCCGGTGACGACCGCGACGGAGGCCGCCGGGCGCCAGTCCAGCGCGGCGTAGGAGCGGAACTGCGTGAGCTGCAGGCGATGGAGGCCCAGAGAGCGTCCTCTGAGCTAGACCCGCATCGGCATCAGCACGTAGAGCGCGCTCGGGTCCTCGGCGTCCCGCACGATGGTGGGGGCGGCGCCGTCCGAGAAGCAGAACTCCACCGCCTTGTCCTTGGCGATCTGGTCCGTGATGTCGTTGAGGTATCGCGCCTGAAAGCCGATCTCCAGCGGCCCCGAGCCATACTGCACCTGCCCGTCATCCAGCTCCTCCGTCGCCGTGCCCTGCTCGGGCGAGGCGGCCGAGAGCGTGAGCAGGTCGCGCGAGAGGCTGAGCTTCACGGGCCGCGACCGCTCGCTGCTGATGGCGGCGACGCGCGAGACCGCATCCGAGAACTCCCGGTTGCCGACGCGCATCACCTTGTCGTTGTCCTTGGGGATGACGCGCTCGTATTCGGGGAAGGTGCCGTCAATCAGCTTGCTGGTGAGCTGGATGGGGCCGACGCGGAACTGGATGCGCGTGTCGGAGAGGCCGACCTCCACGTCCCCGCTCTCCTCGTCGAGCAGCTTGCGGAGTTCCGCCACCGTCTTGCGCGGCACGATGACGCCGGGCATCCCCGAGGCGCCCTCCGGCTCGGGCTCCTCGACGCGGGCGAGGCGGTGCCCGTCGGTGGCGACGGCGCGGAGCACGCGCCCGCCTTCGCCCTCGGCGGTGTGGAGATAGATGCCGTTGAGATAGTAGCGCGTCTCCTCCGTGCTGATGGCGAAGCGCGTGCGGTCTATGAGGCCGCGCAGCGTGTCGCCGGCAGCTTGAACTTGTGGGGGAGGGTGCCCGCCGTCATGCTCGGGAAATCGTCGGTGGGCAGCGTGATCAGGCTGGTGGCGTAGCGCCCGGCGCGCAGCGCAAGCTGCGCGTCGCCCCCTGGCTGGTCCAGCTCGACCTCGGCGCCCTCAGGCAGCTTGCGCACGATCTCGTAGAGCGTGGCCGCGGGCGCGGTCGTCGCGCCGTCGGCTTGCGCCTCGATCATGGCGACATCCTCGACGACCGCGATCTCCATGTCGGTCGCGGTGAAGGAGAGCTTGCCGTCCTGGACGCGGATGAGCGCGTTCGCGAGGATCGGGATGGTGTTGCGCTTCTCGGCAACGCTCTGGATATGGGCCAGCGCCTTGAGGAGGGTCGCGCGGTCGGCCTTGAACTTCATTGGTCGCGTCCGTTTCAGGCGTTGGGCCGGACACTGTAGCAAGCGGCGCGCGGCATGCAAACAAGCGTCGTGGCGGTCAGAAGATCGCGGGTTCGGCCACGGGGGCGCCGAACCCGGTCTCCAGGAAATCGAAGTCGCAGCCCTCGTTGGCCTGGCGGATATGGCGGGAGAACATCCAGCCGTAGCCCCGCTCGTAGCGCGGCGGCGGCGGGGTCCAGGCGGCCCGGCGCCGGGCCAGCTCCGCCTCCGGCACGTCGAGGCTCAGGGTGCGTGCCGGCACGTCCACCCGGATCACATCCCCGGTCCGCACGAGGGCGAGCGGGCCGCCCACGTAGGATTCGGGCGCGACGTGCAGGATGCAGGCGCCGTAGCTCGTGCCGCTCATCCGCGCGTCGGACAGGCGCAGCATGTCGCGGTGGCCCTCCTTGAGCAGGCGCTTGGGCATCGGCAACATGCCCCACTCGGGCATCCCGGGGCCGCCCTGGGGGCCGGCGTTGCGCAGCACCATGACGTGGTCCGGCGTGACGTCGAGGGTCTCGTCGTCCACGGCCGCCTTCATCGCGGGATAGTCGTCGAACACCAGCGCCGGCCCGGCGTGGCGCAGGAAACGCGGGTCGCAGGCGCTCGGCTTGATGACGCAGCCGTCCGGCGCCAGGTTGCCCGTGAGCACGGCCAGTGCCCCCTCCGCATAGACCGGATTGTCGAGCGGCCGGATCACGTCCGCGTCGTGGACCTGGGCGCCTTCGAGCCCCTCGCCCAGGGTCTGGCCGGTGACGGTCGGCGCGTCGAGGTGCAAATGGTCCCGCAGCCGCGACATCAGGCCGCGGAGGCCGCCCGCGTAGAAGAAATCCTCCATGAGATAGCGGTCGCCGCTGGGCCGGATGTTGCCGATCACCGGGACGCGGCGGCTCGCCCGCTCGAAATCGTCGAGGCCGACGGGGCAGCCCGCGCGCCGGGCCATCGCGATCACGTGGATGATCGCGTTGGTCGAGCACCCCATCGCCATCGCCACCGTGATCGCGTTCTCGAAGCTCGCGCGCGACAGGAGACGGGCAGGGGCGAGGTCCTCCCACACCATGTCCACGATGCGCCGGCCCGAGGCGGCGCACATGCGGATGTGCCCGGAATCCGATGCCGGGATCGACGAGGCGCCGGGCAGGCTGAGGCCGAGCGCTTCCGCGATGGCCGTCATGGTGCTCGCCGTGCCCATGGTCATGCAGGTGCCGGCGCTGCGGGCGATGCCGCCCTCGACGCCGAGCCAGTCCTGGTCCGTGATCCGGCCGGCGCGCAGCTCGTCCCAGTATTTCCAGGCGTCCGAGCCGGAGCCGAGCACCTTGCCCTGCCAGTTGCCGCGCAGCATCGGGCCGGCCGGCACGTAGATCGCCGGCAGCCCGGCGGAGATCGCGCCCATGATCAAGCCGGGTGTCGTCTTGTCGCAGCCGCCCATCAGCACCGCGCCGTCCACGGGATGGCTGCGCAGCAACTCCTCCGTCTCCATCGCGAGCATGTTGCGGTAGAGCATGGTGGTCGGCTTGACGAAGTTCTCGGAGAGCGAGAGCGCGGGCAGCTCGATGGGGAAGCCGCCCGCCTGCAGCACGCCGCGCTTGATGTCCTCCACGCGCTGCTTGAAGTGCGCGTGGCAGGGGTTGATGTCCGACCAGGTGTTGACGACCGCGATGCAGGGGCGGCCCTGCCAGTCCTCGGGCGCGTAGCCCATCTGGGCGATGCGCGAGCGGTGGCCGAAGGAGCGCAGGTCGGCCGGGCCGAACCAGCGCGCGCTGCGAAGATCCTCGGGTGCCTTGCGGCGGGTGCAGGTGCTCGCGTCGGCCACGGTGCCCTCCAGTGTCGTCGGGCGATCTTGCCGCGATCCCAGGCGCCTGGATACAGGGCACGCGAATCGGCGCGCTAGACGTGATCGGCCGCAGTGGGGACGGGTCCGCCCCAACTGACCGCCGGACGGGCCGGCGCGGCCGGCGCGCTGACGCCCCCGACCGCGACCGCGAAGTCGGTCGCCCGGCGTGACACGGCGGTGCCCAGGGCGCGCTCGGCTATCCCGCCCAGCAAGCCGAGCAGCAGCGCCCACGATCCGTGCTCGTGCATCGCCGTCCGGCTCGTGAGGTCGCCTATGCCGAAGGTGACGGCGCCGCTCCAGAACAGCAGGCCCACGACGGCGGTCAGCCCGATCATGAACAGCACGCGCAGACTCGGGTTCAGCCGGTCCTCCTCCAGCACCGCCAGGTCGTTGAAGGTCAGCGTGACCCGGCGCAGCGAGAAGGACAGCCACGTGCCCACCGCCGTGCCGGCGGCGAGCAGAAGGAAGTTGCGCGTGTCGTGCAGGATGAGCCACTGCCTGTTGTGCCGCACCACGCCGTAGGCGATGGCGCAGACGATGGCGGCGAGCAAGCATACGGCGCCGAGGCGCCCGACGTAGCGGTTCTTGACAACCCCGGCTTCCCGGTTCGTGAACTCCTGCCTGTAGCGATCGAGATCGTCCCGCGCGAAGGCAACCTGCGTCGGGTCCACGTTCATCAGGCCGACCGTAGCAATACCGTACATCTGCGATAGGTATTCACTCAGCCGCTGCTGCGCCTCTGCGACCCGCTTCGCGTGGCGGAGGAGCAGCCAGTCGCGCCAGCCGACGGTGCGCTCGCGCTCGGCCATAACGGTCTTGGTCACGGTCATGGCGCTGTCAATCTCGGTCTTCAGCTTTGCCTTCGCCTCGGGGATGAACACGTCCCGCGTGTCGAAGTCGAGGTCCTGGATCAGCGCAGGGTTGCCGGGCCGCGAGACGCACCGGACCGTGAAAGGCGCCCGGTCGAGGCGGCGGAGCCACTCCCTATGCTGCCCCTCGGTCCGGTAGCACTTGGGTATTGTCGCAAGGGCTGCCGCATCCCGCTCCGAGCCGCCGGGTTTTGCTATGGCCTTCTCGGCGAGGTCGCGCAGCTCACGCGCGCCGCGGTTACGCACGCCCTGCACCTCACTCAGCAGTTGCGGGTCGTTCGTGTTGCCCTGCTTGAGGCAGGCTGCGGCGAGCGCGGCGACGGAGTGGTTGACGCAAGTGATGAAGTTCTGCTCGGCCGTGCTCGGGGTGTAGCCGTTGGCGGGCGCGAGGGCGAAGTTCGCGTCGAAGCCGCTGAGGCTTAAGAAGACGAAGTTGGGTGAGGGCATTGCGTCGCCTCCAGCCGGCTAATTGAGGTCAGGATCGCGCTGGATCGCGTCGTCGGAATCGGGCCGGGTCGTGTCGTCGAGGTCGGGATCGCGCCGGATCGCCCTCAAGTGACGCGACGGCGATTCGTGCCGCCGGTGTCGCAGCGCGTCCAGTTCGGACCGCTCGGACATGGTCAGTGCTGCATCCGCCTTGCCCTCAAGCTGCGTGAGGCGGTGCCGTTCGTCGTCGGTCAGCATGGTAGCCCTCAGGCATCGCAGCAGAGTGCAGCACCCCTCACGGTTTGACGACGGAAATCACGTGCGGCACGCAGCCCTGCATCCACCAGCCGTGCCTGCAGCCGAACTCCGTGCCGGCGCTGACGGCCTGCACGATCCCGTTCAGCCCACCCGCGATCGCCGCGGCCGTGACCGCGCCGGCCACCAGCTTCTGCCGCCAGGTCAAGCCGAATCTGCGCCTGACCTCAAGCGGTTTGCCGTCCCAGTAGAGCTGTCCCTTGCGGTCCAGCCCGAGCAGCCGCCGCCCCTCGTCGGACAGCGCGTGCACGCCGCCGGCCATTCAGGGGCGCGGTCGCCTTCAGACCACGCGCGGCCGCGCAGCTGACGCCAGGCCGCTTCGTCGTGGGGTCTCATAGCCATGCCTCCGAGTTCGAACGTAGCGACTCTAGCGGGGCTTATGAGAACATATCAAGAACATAAGATGGTCAAGCCGACCTGTCCGCGATGCTGCGCAGCCGGGTCCTGCGCAGCGTCGCGAGCATGAGGGCGGCGACGAGAAGGCTCGCCGCCCCGAGCACGCCGAACAGCGCCGGCGGGCCCAGGCCCTGTGCTGCAGCGGCGCCGTGACCAGCGCGCCGGCCACGATGGCGCCCGCGGAGAGCACGTTCACGGCCGCCACGCTGCGCGCCCGGCGTTCCGGCGCCGCCCAAGCCTGCACCGCCGCGAAGCTGGGCACGGCGATGAGGCCCCCCGCCGCCGCCAGCACGACGAAGTCGAGAAGGGCGTGCAGCGTGCCGGGCTGGGCAAGGAAAACACGAAGGCTGCCCGCCGGCTTATGGGCGAGCAGAGGGAAGAGCTTCGGCGATGTCCACGTCCACCAGAGGTCCAGCAGCGCGGCGCCGACCAGCGCGGCACCGAGCGCACAGGGGAGCAGGATGATGCGCCCGCCTGCGCAGCCAGGCGGCGGTTGCCGACCCCAGCCCGACGCCAACCGCGAACAGGCACAGCGCGACCGTGGCCGCTGCCTCGTCGCCGCCGAGCGTCACCTTCACGAACGGCGGCAGGAGCGCGAGGGCCACGCTGCCCGCCAGCCAGAACCAGGCGTTGAACAGCCCGGCCCGCCACGCCCGGCGCTCCGCGCGCAACCCGCGCACCAGCCCCGCCGTGGACGCGAGGATGTTGGCGCGCACGCGCAGGCCCGGCGCTCCCCGCCCGGTCGGTGGGATCAGGCATGCCGCCGCCCAGGCCAGCACCGAGCAGACGGCGATCAGCCCGGCGAGCGGCCCGGGCACGCTCGTTGCCAGCCCACCCGCCACGGTGCCACCCAAGATGGCCGCGAACGTCGCCGCCTCCACGAGCGCGTTCGCGGCCGGCAGCCGCTCCGGGGCGAGGTGGTCCGGCAGGATGCCGTATTTCACCGGCCCGAACAGCGCGGAGGCGATCCCGAACGCCAGCAGCGCCGCGAACAGCACGGGCACGCTGCCGAGCGCGACCCCGGCCGCGGCGAGGGCGGCCGCGCCCAGTTCCAGGAGCTTGATGCGCCGGGCGATCAGCGCCTTGTCGAGCCGGTCCGCCAACTCGCCGCCGAGGCCGGAGAGCAGGAAGAAGGGCGCGATGAACACCGCGCCCGCAAGCGTGACCAGCGGCCCCGCACTCGCGCCGCCGCGGCCCCAGACCAGGAGGAACACGAGCGCGCTCTTGAGGGCGTTGTCGCTGAACGCGGCGAGGAACTGGCACCAGAACAGGGGGGCAAAGCGCCGCTCGGTGAGCAGGCTAGCCATGGACGGCTCCTTCGGCGGGGCTCCGCCGTGGCGCTAGCTCTCCAGCATCCGCTTCAGCAGCTCCACCCGCTCCGCGAACTCCAGATCCTGCTCCATCAGCTCCGCGACTCGGCTGACGGCGTGCATCACCGTGGTGTGGTCGCGGTTGCCGAACCGGCGGCCGATCTCGGGCAGGCTGCGACTGGTGAGCTGCTTGGCCAGGTACATCGCCACCTGCCGTGGCCGTGCCACTGCCCGCGCCCGCCGGGCGCTGCTCATGTCGGTGAGGCGGATGTTCCAGTGCTCCGCGACCTTGCGCTGGATCTCCTCGATCGTCACGCGCCGGTCGTGGGCGCGCAGGACATCGTGCAGCACCTCCTGCGCGCTTTCCAGCGTGATCGGCCGGCCGAACAGGTTGGCGTGCGCGATCAGGCGGTTCAGCGCGCCTTCCAGCTCGCGCACGTTGGTCGTGATCTTGTGCGCCAGGAACTCCAGCACCTTGCCCGGCACCGCCGCCCCCGCCCGCGCCGCCTTCGCCTCCAGGATGCTGATGCGCAGCTCGAACGTGGTCGCGTGCAAATCCGCCACCATGCCGCAGCCGAGCCGCGTGCGCAGCCGGTCCTCCAGGCCCGACAGATCGGAGGGTGACTTGTCGGCGCTGACCACGATCTGCTTGCCGGCGTCCACGAGTGCGTTGAACGTGTGGAAGAACTCCTCCTGCGTATTATCCTTGCCGATCAGGAATTGCAGGTCGTCCACCATCAGGACATCCACGCTGCGGAGCTGCTCCTTGAACTCCATCGTGCTCTGGGCACGGATCGCGGCGATGAAGCGATACATGAACTTCTCGGCGCTCATGTAGGCGACTGAGCAGGGACGCTCGCGCCGGCCCAGCTCCAGCCCGATCGCGTGCATCAGGTGCGTCTTGCCGAGGCCCACGCCGCCGTAGAGGAACAATGGGTTGAACCCTGGGCTGCTCGGCAGCTCGGCGACGCGCCGGGCGCAGGCGTAAGCGAACTCGTTGGGCTTGCCGACGACGAAGCCCTCGAAGGAGAAGCGCTGGTCGAGCGGCGCCGCCATGTCCGCGCGCACCGAGTCGGCGCTTCGTCGGGCTCACGGTCGCGGCGCCGCCGCCGGCAACTCGGGCCGCACCGGCGCTGACTGGGCAGCCCCGTCGCCAACTCGCACGTCCACCCGGCGCACGCGCCGATTCTCCGCCTGCCAGAGACCCTGCAGCCGGTCCGCGTAGTGGCTCCGCACCCAGTCACGCAGGAAGCGCGTCGGCAGCAGGATCGTGACCTCGTCGCCGTCGAGCCCGGCCAGCGTCATCTGCCGCAGCCAGGTGCGCCACTCGACCTCGCCCACCTCGGCCTGCAGCCGTCCACGCACCCGCGCCCATTGCGCGGCAAATTGCTCGGGAGGGGCTGGGGCAGCGTCGCGGCCAGTCTCCGCCAGCGCACCCGAACCCTGCTCCATACCGTCTCCCACCGCTGCGCTCATGACGCCATGGTTAGGATCAGCCGGCCCCTCTAGGCAAATGAAAACGGACTCGCGCAACAGTGTGTGTAACCTGGATGCCACACGAACATCAACGGCGCTCGCCTGCCACGCGAACGTGACAGAGCAAACGCCGTTGTGAAGGCGCGTTTACTTAACGAAGCCTGACCGCAATTAAGCGGTTTTCATTGCCTTAACGCGCGCCGACAGACGCGAGAGCTTACGCGACACCGTGTTGAGGTGAGTGACACCCTTGGTCACAGCCCGCTGCATCTCAGGCTGCGCCAGCCGCAACGCCTCGGCAGCGATCGCCTTGTCGCCACCAGCGATCGCCGTCTCGACCTTCTTGACGAAAGTGCGCATGCGCGACTTGCGGGCGCGGTTGCGCTCGGTGCGTTTGACGGTCTGGCGGACGCGCTTGCGCGCGGAAGCAGTGTTGGCCATGCGGAGTCCAAATTACGTGAGTTCGTCGCGGGCAACCCGCGAAAGGTGACGATCTAGCGACTCGTGCCCGCCCGAGTCAAGGTCAGCCCCGTCAGCCCCGCTGGAAGCTCGGCTTGCGCTTCTCCACGAACGCCGCCATGCCCTCCCGCTGGTCCGGCGTGCCGAACAGGGAGAGGAACAGGGCGCGCTCCGTCCGCACGCCTTCGGCCAGCCCAGTCTCGTAGGCGGCGTTCACTGCGCGCTTGACCATGGCGGCGGCCGTAGCGCTCTTCTCCGCGATGCTGGCCCCGAGCTTGAGCGCCTCTGCGATCAGGTCCGCCGCCGGCACCACCCGGCACACCAGGTTGCTCCGCTCCGCCTCGGCCGCGTCCATCATGCGCCCCGTCAGGCACATCTCCATGGCCTTGCTCTTGCCGACCGCGCGCGTGAGGCGTTGGGTGCCTCCCGCGCCGGGGATGACGCCGAGGTTGATCTCCGGCTGGCCGAAGCGCGCCGAGTCGGCGGCGAGGATCAGGTCGCACATCATCGCAAACTCGCACCCGCCCCCCAGCGCGAAGCCCGCCACCGCTGCGATCACTGGCTTCCTCACGCGCAGCACTGTTTCCCATCGCGCGGCTATGAAGTCGTCGTGGAACGCGGCGGGGTAGGTGCGGTCGCGCATCTCCTTGATGTCCGCCCCCGCCGCGAACGCCTTCTCCGAGCCGGTGACGACGATGCAGCCGATCGCAGGATCCCGGTCGAAGGCGAGGAGCTGGTCGCCCAGCTCCTGCATGAGCTGATCACAGAGTGCGTTCAGCGCCTGCGGGCGGTTCAGGCGGATCAGCCCCACGCGGCCGTGGGTCTCGATCAGGATCATCTCGGGCATGGTGCTTCCTATCGCTGGGTTCGCGGACAATAGAACGTGCTGCGCCCAGCCTGCACGAGGCGGCTTATGCCGGGGCAGGGGGGTATGCCGGGGCAGCGCTCGCAGGGCTCTCCCGCGCGGCCATAGACCTTCCAGGCGTGCTGGAAATACCCAAGCTCGCCGCTGGGCTGCACGTAGTCGCGCAAGCTGGACCCCCCCGCGGCGATGGCGTCCGCGAGCGTGGCCTTGATCGCGCTGACGAGCCGCGCCGCGCGCGCCCCGCCAACGCTGCCCGCCCGGCGCCTGGGCGAGAGCCCGGCGCGGAACAGGGCCTCGCAGACGTAGATGTTGCCCAGGCCCGCGACCACGCGCTGGTCGAGCAGCGCCGCCTTGAGCGGGGTGTTCCGGCCTTTCAGGCGCTCGGCGAGCACGGCGCCCGTGAAGCCCGGCTCCAGCGGCTCCGGCCCCAGCCCGGCGAGCAGCCGGTGCTGATCCTCCTCCGGCGTGGGTACGAGGTGGACGGAGCCGAAGCGCCGCGGGTCCACGAAGCCGACGCGCCCGCCGTCCTCCGTCTCCAGGACGAGGTGCTCGTGGGCAATCGGCGCGACCTCGCCTTCCGTCACCACCATGCGCCCGCTCATGCCGAGATGCAGCAGCACGCTCTCGCCGCCGTCCAGGCGCATGAGGATGTATTTCGCGCGCCGCCGGAACCCGAGCACCCGACGCCCGCGTGAGCCGCGCCGCCAGCCCCTCGGGGGCGGCCCAGCGCAGGTCGCCGCGCCGCAGCTCCGCGCGCGCGAGCCGCCGCCCTTCCAGGCGCGCGCGCAGGCCGCGCATCACGGTCTCGACCTCGGGCAGTTCCGGCATGGCGCGGCACGCTATATGGTCGCCGCATGAGCAGCAACGGCAGCCCTTGGGGCGAGCAGGACAAGGTTGACTTCGGCTACCGCGCGGTCGCGCGCGGCGAGAAGGCGGGGATGGTGCGCCGGGTGTTCGAGAGCGTGGCGCCCCGCTACGACCTGATGAACGACCTGATGTCGCTCGGCATCCACCGGGTCTGGAAACGCGAGTTCGCGCGGATGCTGGACCCGCGGCCAAACCGGCGCCTGCTCGACCTCGCGGGCGGCACGGGCGACATCGTGCGGCTCTGGCGCGGCATGGGCGGGGGCGAGGCGGTCCTGTCCGACGTGAACCGGGCCATGCTGGAGGCCGGCCGTGCGCGCACGCCAGCCGGCGTGGCGCTCCTGGTCGCGGACGCGGAGCGCCTGCCGGTGGCCGACCGCTGCATGGACCGGGTGAGCATGGCCTTCGGCCTGCGCAACTGCACGGACAAGCTCGCCGTGCTGCGCGAGGCCCGGCGCGTGCTCAGGCCCGGCGGGCGGTTCCTGTGCCTGGAGTTCTCGCGCTTCCAGGTCTCGGCGCTGGCGCCCCTCTACGACGCCTGGAGCTTCGGCGTGCTGCCCCGCCTCGGCGCCGCCATCGCGGGCGACCGGGAGAGCTACCAGTATCTCGCCGAGAGCATCCGCACCTTCCCCGACCAGCAGGCGCTCGCCGCCATGTTCCGGGACGCCGGGTTCGCGCGGGTGGCGGTGCGCAACCTCTCGGGCGGCATCGCCGCGGTCCACGCGGGCTGGCGGCTATGAGCCGTGTCGCAGGCTGCTGTGGACTCGCCGAGCACGATCCCGCACGTTCCCTTGTAGGTGGAGGAGGCCCGCCATGAGCGTCACCAAGGCCCGAGTCAGCGTCGCCGACGACCACAGCATCTGCGGCATCGCTCCTGACAACGTACCCCCCGGCGAGCACGAGGTTGCCTTCACCGATGCGCCGGCCGCGAGTGCGCCCAAGCGTCGCTTCAGCGTCAAGGACATGCCGGTCCACGACACGCCGTGGGACGACAGCATCTCGCTCCGCCGCGAGGACATGTACGGCGACGACGGGCGATGAGCGATGGCGGCCGGGTCTTCGTTGACACTAACGTCTTGATCTACGTCAGTAGAAGCACGGCACTCGCCTACAAGCAGGCCAGCGCCGCGGTGCTCCGCCTGGAGGTCGAGGGCGCCGAGCTGTGCATCAGCCGTCAGGTGCTGCGAGAGTACATCGTGACCATGACCCGGCCATCAACAGACGCCACGCCGCCGCTCACCCTGGAGGTGGCTGTCGCCGACGTGCGCCGTCTCCCTGACATCTACACCGTGCTGGAGGACGGACCGGCGGTGACCGAGCACCTGTTGCAACTCGTCGTCGATCACCCCACGCGCGGCAAGCAGATGCACGACGCGAACTTGGTCGCGACGATGCTGGCCCACGGCATCACCCGGTTGCTCACCTTCAACGAGGCCGACTTCCGGCGCTTCGGCCCGGCGGTCGCGCTGGAGCCGGTGGGGTGCCATGAGAGGCAAGCGCGTCCTCCTCATCGTGAGCGGCGGCATCGCGGCCTACAAGGCGCTGGAGCTGGTGCGCCTGCTCAAGCGCGAGGGCGTCTCGGTCACGCCCGTGCTGACCCGCGGCGGCGCGCAGTTCGTGACGCCCCTCAGCTTGCAGGCGCTCGCCGAGGAACCGGTCCGCACCGAGCTGTGGGCGCTCGACGACGAGAGCCGCATGGGTCACATCGAGCTGTCGCGCAGCGCCGACCTGCTCGTGGTCGCGCCCGCGAGCGCGGACCTGCTCGCGCGCATGGCCGCCGGGCTCGCCGACGACCTCGCCGCGACGGTGCTGCTCGCCACCGACAAGCCCGTGCTCGTCGCACCCGCCATGAACGTGCGCATGTGGCAGCACCCGGCGACGGTGGCGAACATGGCGCTGCTGCGCGCGCGGGGCGTCCAAATCGTCGGGCCGGACGAGGGCGCGATGGCCTGCGGCGAGTTCGGGCCGGGACGGCTCGCGGAGCCGCCCGTCATCGTGGAGGCCATCCGCGCCCTGCTTGCACCGGATCGCCCCCTTGCCGGCAAGCGCGCGCTGGTCACGAGCGGGCCGACCCACGAGCCGGTGGACCCGGTGCGCTATCTCGCCAATCGCAGCAGCGGGCAGCAGGGACACGCCATCGCGGCGGCGCTGGCGAGCTTGGGCGCGGAGGTGGTGCTGGTGAGCGGCCCCGTCGCGGTGCCGGACCCGGCGGGGGTGAGCGTGCGCCGGGTGGAGACGGCGCGGGAGATGCTCGCCGCGTGCGAGGCGGCGTTGCCGGTGGACCTGGCCGTGTGCGCCGCGGCCGTCGCGGACTGGCACGTGGACGGCGCCTCGGAGCACAAGCTCAAGAAGGCGCCCGGCGCCGCGCCGCCCGAGCTGCGGCTCGTGCCCAACCCGGACATCCTCGCGACGCTCTCCCGGCCCGGCCCGCGACGCCCGCGCCTCGTCGTGGGCTTCGCGGCCGAGACGGACGTCGGTGCTCGACAACGCCAGGCGCAAGCGCGAGGCCAAGGGCTGCGACTGGATCGTCGCCAACGACGTGCGGCCGGAGACGGGCATCATGGGCGGGACTGCGAACCGGGTCCAACTGGTCACGGCCGAGGGCGTCGAGGACTGGCCGCTGCTGCCCAAGACCGAGGTCGCCGCCCGGCTCGCCCGGCGCATCGCCCAAGCGCTGGCAGAAGGGGTGCTCGCATGACGGCCGAGATCCGGGTCGTCCGGCTGCCGCACGCCGAAGGGTTGCCCTTGCCCGCCTACGCGACGGCTGGCGCGGCAGGTCTCGACCTGCTCGCCGCCGTGCGCGAGACGCTGGTGGTGGCGCCGGGCGAGCGGGCGTTGGTGCCGACCGGGCTGCTCGTCGCGGTGCCGCCTGGGCACGAGCTGCAAGTGCGTCCCCGCTCGGGCCTCGCGCTGCGCCACGGCCTCGTGCTGCCCAACAGCCCCGGCACGGTGGACGAGGACTACAGGGGCGAGCTGCAGGTGATCGTGATGAACCTCGGCGCCGCCGCGTTCGCGGTCGAGCGCGGGATGCGCATCGCCCAGGCCGTGCTCGCCCCCGTGACCCGCGCCGTCTTCCGCGAGGTCGCCAGCCTCGACGCAGACGGATCGCGGCTCGGCCGGCTTCGGCAGCACGGGGACCGTGTCACAGAACTGAAGCGACACTCCCTGCTGACAGCGGGCAAAACCTGGGATAAGGGCGGCACAACCATCCAGCACGGGAAGGCACGCTTATGTCCGACGCGCCGTTCCCCGCCGCTTCGCTTGCCCGCCGCCTGCCCAACCTGCTCGACCTCGTGGCCGCCGCCTGCATCTTCGGCGTCATCGCCTACGTGGCCCTGGTCGCGCGCAGCACCTTCGGGACGCTCAGCGCCCCCGAGGCGACCGCGATCCACCTCGACCCGGCCTATCTGCCAGGCTACGCGGTCCGCACCACGCTGCGCATGTTCGCGGCCCTCGTCTGCTCGCTGCTGTTCACCTTCACCTACGCGACCTGGGCCGCGAAGAGCCGGCGCGCGGGGCTGATCCTGATCCCCGTGCTCGACATCCTGCAATCGGTGCCGATCCTGGGCTTCCTCTCGTTCACGGTCGTGTTCTTCATGTCGCTGTTCCCTGGGCGCGTCCTGGGCCTGGAGCTGGCGGCGATCTTCGCGGTGTTCACCAGCCAAGCCTGGAACATGGCGTTCAGCCTCTACCAGGCGCTGAAGACCGTGCCGGGCGACCTCGACGAGGTGTCGCGATCCTTGCGCCTGTCCACCTGGCAGCGGTTCTGGCGGCTCGAGGTGCCGTTCGCCATGCCCGGCCTCGTGTGGAACACCATGATGAGCATGTCGGGCGGCTGGTTCTTCGTGGTGGCGAGCGAGGCGATCACCGTCGGCGACACACACCTGGAAGCTGCCCGGCATCGGCAGCTACGTCGCCTTGGCCCTGGAGGAGCGCAACCTCGCGGCCGTGGGCTGGGCGATCCTCGCCATGCTGGTCGTGATCCTGCTCTACGACCAGCTCCTGTTCCGGCCGCTGGTCGCGTGGAGCAGCAAGTTCCGCTTCGAGACGACGGCCAGCGCCGAGGCGGAGGATCCTTGGGTGCTGAAGCTCCTGCGGCGCACGCGCGTGCTGCGCCGGGCCGGGGACGCGGTAGGGGACGCGCTCGGCTGGCTCGGCGGCCGGCGGCTGCAAGGGGCGGCGCGCTTGCCGACGCTGCCGCGCCTGCCCGGACGCGCCGGGGACGGCATATTCTACGCTCTCCTGATCGCTGCGGCCGCGTTCGGCGCGTGGGAGGCGTGGCACTTCGTGGCCGGGTCGCTCAGCCTCGCGGATCTGGCGGAGGCGTTCCGGCTCGGCTTCTACACGCTGATCCGCGTCGTCGTGCTCATGGTGCTGGCGACGCTGGTCTGGGTGCCGATCGGCGTCTGGCTCGGCCTGAACCCCACGCTCGCCCGGCGCGCGCAGCCGCTCGCCCAGTTCCTCGCCGCGTTTCCGGCCAACTTGTTCTTCCCGATCTTCGTCGTCGCCATCGTGCGCTGGCATCTCAGCCCGGACATCTGGCTCACGCCGCTGATGGTGCTGGGCACCCAATGGTATATCCTGTTCAACGTGGTCGCGGGCGCGGCGGCCTTCCCAGGCGATCTCCGGGAGGCGGCGCGCAACTTCCGCGTCGGCGGCTGGCTGTGGTGGCGGCGCGTCATCCTGCCCGGCATCTTCCCCTACTACGTCACCGGCGCCATCACCGCCTCGGGCGGCTCGTGGAACGCGGCGATCGTCGCCGAGGTGGCGAGCTGGGGGAAGACGAAGCTCGTCGCCAACGGCCTCGGCGCCTACATCGCGCAGGCGACCGACGCCGGCAACACGCCGAAGATCATCCTCGGCGTCGCGGTGATGTCGCTGTTCGTCGTCGCCTTCAACCGCCTGCTCTGGCGCCCGCTCTACGGGTATGCCAACCGCAGGCTCACCTTCGCGTAAGGAGCAAGGCAATGGACACGCAGGTTGCCGAGACGCTGGTCGAGGTCCGCGGCGTGCGCCAAGCCTACCACAAGGAAGCGAGCGCGGACCTGATCGTGCTGGACGGCGTGAACCTCACGCTGCGCCAGGGCGAGATCGTCGGGCTGCTGGGGCGGTCGGGCTCGGGCAAGAGCACGCTGCTGCGCATCGTCGCCGGGCTGCTGACGCCGAGCGGGGGCGATGTGCTGTGGCGCGGCGCGCCCTTGCAGGGACCGGCGCCGGGCGTGGCCATGGTGTTCCAGAGCTTCGCGCTGTTCCCGTGGCTCACGGTGCAGGAGAACGTCGAGCTGGGTCTCGAGGCCCAAGGCGTGCCGCGGGCCGTGCGCGAGGAGCGGGCGGAAGGCGCGATAGACCTGATCGGCCTCGGCGGCTACGAGAGCGCCTATCCGAAGGAGCTGTCGGGCGGGATGCGCCAGCGCGTCGGCCTCGCCCGCGCGCTCGTCGTCCATCCCGACCTGCTGCTCATGGACGAGCCGTTCAGCGCGCTCGACGTGCTGACGGCGGAAACGCTGCGCACCGACCTGATTGACCTCTGGAGCGAGGGGCGGCTGCCCGTGCGCGGCGTGCTGATGGTCACGCACAACATCGAGGAGGCGGTGCTGATGTGCGACCGCATCCTGGTGTTCAGCAGCAACCCCGGCCGCGTCGCCGCCGAGCTGCGCGTGCCGTTCCCGCATCCGCGCCGCCGGCTCGCACCCGCGTTCCGCAAGATCGTGGACGACATCTACGGGCTGATGACCCGGCGCACCCCGACACCCGCGGCGCGACCCCGGCCCCCACGTTCGCGCGCGAGATCCACCCGGTTTCGACCAACCTGCTCGCGGGCCTGATGGAGACGCTCGCGGCGGCGCCCTACAACGGCCACGCCGACTTGCCCGCCCTCGCCGGCCCGCTGCAGCTGGAGCTGGACGACCTGCTGCCCATCGGCGAGGCGCTGCAGCTCCTCCGGCTCGCGGTGGTGGAGGAGGGCGACATACGGCTCACCGATCAAGGCCGCGCCTTCGTGGACGCGGACACGGACAGCCGCAAGCGTTTGTTCGGCGCAGCACTCCGCGCCAACCTGCCGCTCGCCGCCGAGATTCGCCGCGTCCTCGACGAGCGCCCGGCGCACCGGGCGTCGGCCGTGCGCTTCCGCGACGAGCTGGAGGACTACATGTCCCCCGACTACGCCGAGGCCACGCTGCGCGCCGCGATCTCCTGGGGCCGCTACGGCGAGCTCTACGCCTACGACGAGGACGCGGACCAGTTCTTCCTCGACGAGGAGGAGTAGCCCCGATGAGGGCCGTTTATGGCTGGGCGATCCCCGTGCTCTGGCTTGGCTGGATGGCGATCTGGGCCGCGTGGTCGGTCGGCACCAAGCGGACGGTGCGGCGGGAGTCGCGAGCGTCGCGCCTGGCCTACCACGTGCCCTTGCTGGCGGGCGCCGTCCTGTTCGCGCCGCCGTGGCTGGTCGGCCGGCAGCCGCTGCTGCCGCGCAGGCCCATGGCTCTGGATCGGGACGGCGCTGGTGGCCGCCGGCCTCGGCTTCGCCGTGGCGGCGCGCGCCTATCTCGGGCGGAATTGGAGCGGCACGGTCACGCTGAAGCAGGGGCACGAGCTGATCCGCACCGGCCCGTATCGCCTCGTGCGCCACCCCATCTACACGGGGATGCTGCTCGCCTTCGTGGGCACGGCGATGGCGCGGGGACGAGTGCGCGGCCTGGTCGCGCTCGCTGCTCGTCGACCGTATCGTTCCTGTTCAAGCTGCGGGTGGAGGAGCGGTTCATGGCCGAGCAGTTCCCGCAGGACTATCCGGGCTACAAGGCACGGACGCCTGCGCTGGTTCCGGGGCTGTCTGCGCCCTGGAAATCTGACGCTGCACTCGCGTCATGGATTCGCCTCGGGTATCGTGGCACAGGAGAAGGAGACCTTCCGATGAACGAGCAGACCCGCGTAGAGGAATCCGCATTCATGCGGGCGGAGAGCGAGGCAGTGGAGCGCGCGGCGCAGAACGCGCTCGCGCAGCGCCGGGCCAGCGGCGAGATCATGACCTATGTGCTGGACGATGGCTGGGTGGTGCGGGAGCATCCGGGCGGCCGCATCGAGCGCCTGGCTCCCTTGGAGCAGTTTCGAT
>CAWBOZ010000014.1:0-111218 GCA_963790535.1 uncultured Alphaproteobacteria bacterium
TGCCCGATGCTTTTGCGAACCACCAGTTGGGGTTGCGCTTCGTCTTCAGGAAATTGCCGGGAATGGCCTGCTTCAGCATGAACGGTCCGGTGCCGACCGGGTGGTTGTCGCAGTGTTCCGGATCGTTCTTGAGGGCGGTCGGGGAGATCATGTATCCTGGGACGTTGGCGATGATGCCAGGGAACGCTGCCCAGGGCGTCTTGAAGTGCCAGCGCAAGGTGAGCTCTCCCACGATCTCGACCTTGTCGAGCGGCGCCAGCCAGCTCGCGCTCCAGGCCTGGCTCTTGGGGTCGCGGATCCAGTCGATGACGAACTTCAGCGCCGCCTCGTCGAACTTGGTGCCGTCCTGGAACGTCACCCCGTCGCGCAGCTCCGTCACCGCGGTCATCGGGTCCTCGAAGGCGATGAACTCCAGGAGCCAGGGGACCGTCGGCCGATAGTTGCCGTCGGTAATGAGTAGCTTCTCGTAGAAGAGATTGATCGTGAGCCAATCGAGCACCGGCCAGTGATCAGGATTGATCTTGCCGATATATTGCGCGGCGGCGGTTCGCAGGTAGCCGCCGCGCACCGGCTTCTCCGCCTCGTCCCAGACGGCCCAGGGTTCGGCAGGCAGGCTCGGATCGCCTGCGGCCTTCGCTGGCCCGCCCTCCAGCAGCAAGTAGCCTGCGCCAACCAGTCCTAGCATGAGATCGCGACGGTCGACTGGTGCGGCCATGACGTCCTCCCGATTGTGGCGCGAGCCTTCTTTTCGCTTAACCTACCGAACCCGACGCTGAAAGGCAATCTTATATCGGGTATTTTGAAAATTGGGTATGCGCAGTCCACTTGACGCGTTCTCGTGGCCCAAAGGTTGTTCCGACACTCTGACATCAAATTCGAATGTATGGTTTGCCTCGCGGGCGATGCCGGACCGCCCGCCGGCCGGACGTGGCGTGCGCTGCTCCATGCACCGTCCCGCTGCTGCCCAGGAGCACCCACTGATGGATCGTTGATCGCTCATGATCCGGAGAAGAGGACGTGGCCGCATCCACCGGAAACCGGGGTTAAGGATACCGTGAGCCGGCGAACAGCTCGACTGCGGCCGCGATCAGGGTGGCGTTGCCCGGCGTCACGGCGCCGTCCGGCAGGAGGCAACCGTCCTCCAGCCCGACCCGGGTCGAGAAGCGGCGCGCGGCCGAGCGCGCGACAACGCCACACCGTCGCGTCCAGGCCGTGCAGCAGCACGGGGCAGCGTAGCACGGCGCGCACCAGCACCGCCTCGCTTCCCTCAGCGACGGCCAGGGCCTCGGCCTCGCCCTGTTCCTCGATCTCGACCAAGACGCGCAGCGCGCGCCCGCCCACGCCCAGGGCGACCAGGCGATCAGCGTCGGCCACGCTCGCGAGCCCGGCCTCGACGCCGATGCCGCGCCGCCACAACCGCTCCATCACCGCGGGCGCGCCCGGCTCGGCGAGGTTGACCGAGGCGTATTCGGGCGGCTCGCGCCAGCCCTCGATGCAGGCGAACGTGCGGTCCCGTGGCGAACTTGCAGGCTAGCCAGCAGGCGAGGGACTCCCTAACCTCTCAACCCTTCGACGGTTCCGCTCGAGAGCTGGTCCCGAAGCCCGGCTCGGCAACGTCGCTGCGGTGATGGTATGGCGTATCGTCACGTCGTCGGCCCCCGCACCTGGATGTTCGCCGACCTCAAGGACCTTATGGCGAAGGCCACGTCGTCGCGCTCAGGTGATCGTCTCGCCGGGATCGCCGCCACCTCGGCCGAGGAGCGGGTAGCCGCGCGCATGTGTCTTGCCGAGCTGCCGCTTCGCCGCTTCCTGGACGAGGCGCTGATCCCCTACGAGGCCGACAAGGTCACGCGCCTCATCCTGGACACTCATGACGCCTCGGCCTGCCCCGGTCGCCCACCTGACCGTCGGCGACTTCCGCGACTTCCTGCTCTCCGAGGCGGCGACACCCGAGGTGCTGGCCGCGCTCGCGCCGGGAATCACGCCGGAGATGGCGGCCGCTTCCTGCAAGCTCATGCGCAACCAGGACCTGATCGCCGTTGCCCGGAAATGCCGGGTGGTCACGCGCTTTCGCAACACAATCGGCCTGCCTGGCACGATGGCGGTGCGGCTGCAGCCCAACCACCCGACCGACGATCCGGCAGGCATCGCCGCTTCCATCCTCGACGGGCTACTCTTTCGATGCGGGGACGCCGTGATCGGCATCAATCCGGCATCCGACAGCCTGCTGGCGCTTGCCGATCTGCTGCGCCTGCTCGACGGGCTGATCGCGCGCTTCAGCATCCCGACCAGGCTTGCGTGCTGACCCACGTCACCAACACAATCCAGCTCATCGAGCGCGGTCTTCCGGTCGATCTCGTTTTCCAGTCGGTCGCGGGCACCGAGGCCGCGAACCGCTCCTTCGGCGTCGATCTCGCCGTGCTGCGGGAAGGGATGGAGGCCGGGCGCAGCCTCGACCGCGGCGCCGTCGGCGACAACATCATGTATTTCGAGACCGGCCAGGGCTCGGCCTTGTCGGCGGAGGCGCATCACGGGGTGGACCAGCAGAGCTGCGAGGCGCGCGCCTACGCCGTGTGCCGCCGGTTCTCGCCGCTGCTGGTCAACACCGTCGTCGGCTCATCGGCCCGGAATACCTCTATGACGGCAAGGAGATCATCCGCGCCGGGCTGGAAGACCATTTCTGCGGCAAGTTGATGGGCCTGCCGCTTGGCTGCGATGTCTGCTACACGAACCACGCCGAGGCCGACCAAGACGACATGGACACGCTGCTCACGCTGCTCGCGGCGGCCGGCGTCACCTATATCATGGGCATTCCCGGCGCCGACGACGTGATGCTGGGCTATCAGTCCACCTCGTTCCACGATGCGCTCTACGTCCGCCAGGTACTCGGCCTGCGCCGTGCGCCCGAGTTCGAGGCATGGCTGCAGCGCATGAGCATCACCGATGCCGCGGGCCGCCTGCTGCCGAAGGCGCCGTCGCACCCGCTGCTCGCGTCCGCCAGCCTCGTCGCGTGACCAGCCCCGTCATTCCCGACCACGTCACACGCGATCCCTGGGCGGGGCTGACCCTGCGCACCCCTGCGCGCATCGCGCTCGGCCGCGCCGGCGCCGCGCTCCCGACGAGCGAGATGTCCGCTCGCGCTAGCCCATGCCAGGGCGCGGGACGCCGTAAACGCGTCCTTCGACGCCGAGGCGCTGGCGGGCGAGATTGGCGCACTAAGCCTGCGCAGTTTGGCGGTGCGTAGCGCTGCCCCGGACCGGCCCACCTATCTCCGCCGCCCGGATCTCGGCCGCCGGCTGTCGCCCGAGGGTCGCGATGCGCTTGCTGCGGCGGCAGGCGGCGAGACGTGCGACCTCGCGGTCGTAGTGGCCGACGGCCTCTCGGCAACGGCCGCGCACACACAGGTCGTGCCACTATTACGCGCGTTCCTGCCCTGGGCGCAGCGGGCGGGCTGGCGCCTTGCACCTGTGGTGCTGCGCATCAGGCACGGGTCGCGCTGGGCGACGAGGTCGGCGCGCTGCTGCGCGCACGCTCGGTCGCGCTGCTGGTCGGCGAGCGGCCCGGCCTCTCCTCGCCGGACAGCTTGGGCATTTATCTCACCTATGACCCGCGCCCTGGGCGCACGGACGCGGAGCGGAACTGCATCTCCAACGTGCGGCCAGAAGGGCTCGGCTTCGAACTTGCGGCCTACAAGATGGCCTGGCGACTCGACCGGGCGCTGACGTTGCAGCTCACTGGCGTAGGGCTAAAGGACGAGAGCGACCCGGCGCCGGCGGCCCTGAAGGGAGAGGCCGGGCCTCTCTTGTTTACGCGAACAGGGTCCGCCGCTGATCGTTGAGGAAGACGCCTGTGACGTTGTTGCATGTGTGGACATTGGGCAATGCGGGCGCGGCTGAGGCGCTCCGACAGCAAACTACAGCTGGCCCAGGTGGGTCAGCACCGTGGTTGTCGGGAGGAGAGCATGGTGGAACGCTTCGTTGGTCTCGATGTGTCGCAGCGATTCGTCTATCTGTCATCCTGGATGAGCGCGACAGCCGTGTGTGGCGCGGCAAGCAAAGCTGCAGCGCCCTCAGCAGTGACACTGGCAAGCGCCGGGCGGAGTGCCCGCCGTCGTTCGTGTGATCGCAGTCCCGGCTACTCTCGCGTGTGGCGTTATGCCTTGCCTTCGGCGTCCCCCAGGTCCTCAACGACCTCGTTGACCTCGGCGCCGACTACCTCGACCACATCGACAAGCACCGCACCGCCAAGCGCCTGGTGCGCCGCCTCGACGCGCTCGGCTACGCCGTCAGCTAGTCCCAAGCCCGCAGGCTGAGCCCGCCATGCATCATCAGCATCCTGGGCCCGGCCCACCCGTGTGAATTTTCGGGCCAGGTCCAGAAGCTGCTTCCCGACGGCCCAGACCTCGTGCCGTGCCATGACCAGGATATCACTCATACCAGACGCCCTGGTTGTTGGCTCGCATGTGATCCTGCCGCTGCCGCGGGCGTGATTGGCTGGCTCCAGTGCTCGGTTCGGAGGCTGGGATGGCAGTGGAGATCACACGGCGGGAGATGTCGGCGGCTGCGCTGAGGCAGGCAGCGGCCCGGAGCCGGGATGCGAACGCAGCGCGGCGGATGCTGGCGATCGCGCTGGTGCTGGAGGGGCTGGTGCTGGATGGGCTGGTGCTGGATGGACAGTCGCGCGAGGACGCGGCCGAGAGCTGCGGCCTGAAGGCGCGGCACACGGCCGCGTGCCGTGCGCGATCACCGCTGCACCTGGACCTACCTGTTCGGCGCGGTCTGCCCCGAGCGCGGCGTCGGCGCGGCCGTCGTGCTGGCGTCCGTCAACGTCGAGGCCATGACCCTGCACCTGGCCGCGATCAGCCAGCGTGTCACTGCGGGCGCTCACGCCGTGCGCGTGCGCGACCAGGCAGGCTGGCACACCTCGCCTCGGCTGTGCGTGCCGGACACCATCAGCTTGCTCTCGCTGCCACCCTATGCGCCGGAATCGAACCCGGTCGAGAACCTATGGGCCTACCTGCGGGCCAACGTCCTGAGCCACCGCGTCTGGGACAGCTGCGAGGCCGTCGTGGATGCCTGCTGCAACGCCTGGAACAAGCTGATGAACACGCCCAAGCGCCTCGCTGGCATCACCCATCGCACCTGCGCACAGGTCAAGTCTAGGGCATCATGCCGCTCGGCGACTTCGGCAACCTGATCGCGCTGCCGTTGCAGGGACGGGCACGGTCGCGCGGGAACAGCGTCTTCGTGGACAACGTCCTACGGCCCTACGAAGACCAGTGGGCATTCCTCGCCTCGGTCCGGCCGATGGAGCCTGCGGCCGTCACGGCACGCGCCCTGGGCGCCGAGGCCGGGCATCGTCTCCTGCGCCGAACTGCGCCCACGCCACGTCGGATTGCCGCGGGGTTACCTCGATGAGGCACTGGCGCTGCTGCGGTCGCATGGCATCGGCGGCGCCGTCGAGGACTACCGCAACGCCGGCAGCCCGTTTCCCTCCGGCGTGCGTTTCATGGGCGAGCTGCGCGGCGGACAGGCGGAAGCGTTCACATCAGGGCGGAGCGGCCCGCGATGCCGGCGATCTACGCCGCGCTGGCCCAGGACACCGTGCGCAACGAGATCATCTTCGGCGACGTTCTCTCGGCACTGGAGGCGAAACGCTCGCCCGTGGCGCTGACCGAGCGGCGCGACCACCTTGGCACCTGCGGACCAGCTTCCAGTGGTTCGCGCGCAACCTCGTCGTGCTGCGCGGTGGCATGAGCGCGGCCGAGCGCAATGCGGCGCGAGCCGCCCTGCGTGTCCCGGACGACCAGGAGCGGTTGGTCCTGGCCACCGGCCGCTAGGAAGTGCCCCCCTGCATTACCCAACCCCCAGTACCAACCAATTCATGCCTCAATGCCGATGGCAGACGCCGCGTGAGCTGACGCGGCTCCTACTGCGATCCTTCAGCATACCGGCCCCAGTATGTCTTCCGGCAGTATAGTCCAAGTGTTCCTACGGAAAATCACTTGCAAGTTACGTCCTATTTGAGCTACGGGTCCTCATGAGTTCAGAAAGTCTGAAAGAACGGAAAGGACCGAAAGTTGGACTTTCTCCAAATCAATGCTGATACATCTCGCCAATCTCCGTTAGGGCGCGAGAGACCATATAAATGGCACAATCTCCAAAAAACTCAGCTGCACGCCCGCCTCGCCCTCGATCCCAACACGCGACGCGACGCGTTCGCTTTGCGATACAAGAGCTACTTAGCCGACGGATATATCGATCCCAACCCAACAAGCCTGTTCTCTGACAACTATGACCAAGACCCGAGCTCGCGAACTATCGTCGTCTATTCAGGGAACGAAGCGGTCGGTTCAGCTAGGATTTCCATCATGGACGTGCTGGATGGATCGTGCAACGCCAGCAGCATCCCTGGGCATCTCGTGTTCCCTGACGAAATTACTGAGATCATTGAGAGAGTGCCCGAATTGGGCCGAGCCAAGCGAGCTGTGGAGATCACGCGTTTAGTCAGGCACCCTAATCTTGCAGGAGATTACGGCCTCATCTTCCTGTTGCTTCGCCTGATTGGTCATCTCGTCACGGAACTCGACGCTGACGTTGTGCTATCCTGCATCCGCCGCAACCACATCCCGTTCTACAGTCGGCTGCGGTTTAAGGTGATAGCAGGACCTCGGTCATACCCTAATCTCAAGTTCGTCACTTATCTCATGATTTGTTCCCGTTCAGACTACGATGACGTGCGTCGGATTGCTCCCGTTCTCGACGTTCACGTGGAGATGAAGTCAACATATTCTGGATTACTCCGCGGAAATTCCGTTCCGGTTTCCAGAGACATTGCTGTCTGATGCAGGTCATGATAGCAAATTCATTACTATTAGTGCTTGGCTCTGCCTGTTTTTTGGCCTTCAGTTGGGCATTGCGCTGGCACTTCAGGACGCCGGGCGCGACGCCTCCTGGTGTGTGGCTGATCTGCGGCTTGAGCTTTGCCGCCTATGCCTGGTTCGTGTGGGACGTCATCAACCGGCCGCTTGGAGCGGCGTGGCCTGTTGCGGTGTCCTTCCTCGTGGTTGCGTTGGTTCTGTTCTTCGTGACGGTGCGGGCATCTAGGTCTGCACGGCTGACAGTCGCCTTCACAGCCGATCAGCCTCAAGTTCTGCTCGAGCATGGACCCTACAGGTATGTGAGACATCCGTTCTACTCGACATACCTGATCTTCTGGGCGGCGACGGCCATCGCCCGTCCCGGCTGGACGCCGTGGATCATCGTCGCAGCATTCTGCGCCATCTATTCGGTTGCCGGGCGCCGTGAGGAAGCGAAGTTTGAGAGGTCCCACCTAGCCGCTTCCTACGCAGCCTATCGACGCGAGACGGGGATGTTCCTGCCCCGCATATCCTCGCTAGCCGTGTTAGCCCGTTCTTAGGCATTGGCTGGCACAGTCTCGGCCTGGGTGACGTAACCTCACAGGAACCGTCGTGCGTTTCATCAGTGACATGCTCTCAGGCTTGCGGCGGGCTCTCTCGCTCTCTGAGATGCCTTCTCACGTCGCCGAGCGGATCCGCATCCAGCAGCTCAACAGGCTGGCATACCTCTGCCGCATCATGGCCCTGACCGGTATCAACACGCTCTTGTTCGCAATCTGGGCATGCTGGGGAAAAGGCAGTGAGCATTTCCTGGTGCTCATTCCTCTTGCAGTCTCGTCAATCTACGTTCTTCTCATCGTGAAAGCCTCGAACTGGCGGTCCGAAACCGCATCCGATCAGGCTGCTCGAGTTTATGTCCGTAAATTCAACATGCTGTTCTTTTCGCTTGGCGTGCTGTGGGGCCTGCTGCTCGTCGAACTTGTCCCGGGCAGCGATGCCGGGCAGCGCAGCTTGCTGTATGGGATCGCGATCGGCCTGGTATCCACGGCAGCGCTCAACGTGCCGATCTCGGCAGCCTTCGCCTTCGGCGTTCCAGCGACGGTCGGGGCATTCGGCTCACTTCTCGCGACTTACGAATGGGTCAGCCTGCTGACCGCCGCTTGTCTCCTCGGCTACGTTCTATTGACCCTCGCCTACGCGATCTACGCGAACCGCAACTTCATCGACCGGATCGGAAACGAGATCAGGCTGGAAGAGCAGACCGAGGTCATAGGATTGCTGCTCCGCGACTTCGTGGAGAACTCGAGCGACTGGCTCTGGGAGACCGACGGCCAACTCCGCTTCAAGCACGTATCGCTGCGGATGGCGCAGGTTGCGAGAGTTCCGGCCGAGGAACTCTGCGGCTCGTCACTGGAGACGCTGGTCACGCAGATCGCCGATGGTAGCGGGGGCGAGCACGTCTCGACGTTGCTGAACGTTCTGTCTGGCAGGAGCAGCTTCCGTGATATCGCCATACCCGTTCGGGGAGCCGGGGAGACGCGTTGGTGGTCGATGACGGGCAAACCGCTCTTCGACAAGCACGGCGTGTTCACCGGCTATCATGGGATCGGATCGGACATCACGGCTGCGAGGCGGTCCACTGAGCAGATCTCATACCTCGCCCACCATGACAGCCTGACGAGTCTCCCTAACAGGACCCTGTTCACGGACGTGCTGACCCGGTCGTGCTCCCGAATCGAAACCGAGGATCTAGCCTTGCTGTGTCTCGATCTCGACGGGTTCAAGGCCGTAAACGACACGATGGGGCACGCAGTCGGCGACGTCCTGCTCACCGCGGTTGCCGACCGCCTCCGCCGCTGCATTCGCGAGGGAGACGTCGCCGCTAGGCTCGGTGGCGACGAGTTCGCGATCATCATGGCGAATGCCACTCCCGGCGACGCAGTGCAGATGGCGTCTCGGATCGTCGAGAGAATAAGTCGGCCCTACGGCCTGGATGGCCAGTCCGTCGAGATCGGCGTCAGCATCGGTGTCGTCCTCGCGCAACCTGAGGAGTGTGAGCCGAGCAAGCTCCTCCGGAACGCTGACCTAGCCTTGTACCGCGCCAAGGCCGAGGGCCGGCGTACCTGGCGCTTGTTCGATCCCGCAATGGATCAGCAGGTGCAGGATCGCCAGCTCCTGCGCGCGGAGTTGCGGGGCGCGATCGAGCGCAACGAGCTCAGGCTCGAGTTCCAGCCGATCATCGGACTGTCCTCGGGTCGTGTTGTTGCTGTCGAGGCGCTCTTGCGTTGGCTGCATCCAACGCGAGGCTCGGTGCCTGCGCTCGAGTTCGTGCAGATCGCCGAGGAGGCTGACCTCATCGGCTCGATTGGTGCATGGGTGATCAGCCAAGCCATCGAAGAGGCAGCGAGCTGGCCTTCCTCGGTCGTGGTCGCGGTGAACCTCTCGCCACTGCAGTTCCGCGACACCAATCTGGTGACCATCATCACCGATACACTCCAGGTGCACGACTTTCCGCCTGCCAGGCTGGAGCTTGAAATCACGGAGTCGATCCTGCTGAGGCCGACAGAGCAGACGCTTGACACCTTGCGACGACTTCGAGACCTCGGTGTCAGGATTGCGCTCGACGACTTCGGCACGGGCTATTCCTCCCTGAGCTACCTGCGCCGCTTCCCGTTCGACACGATCAAGGTCGATCGCAGTTTCGTCAGCGACTTGGAACACGACAAGGCAGCATCGGCGATCATAAAGGCGGTTATCGATATCGCCCGTAGCATGGGGATGACCGTGACTGCCGAGGGAGTTGAAACCGAGGAGCAGGCGGAAATCCTGCAAGCGTCTGGCTGCGAGCGGGTACAGGGTTTCCTTTTCAGCCGCCCTCGATCCGCTGCGGAAGTCAGGCTTTACATGGTAGAGGTTTCAGCGGGGTTGGCCGACACGGTGCCTGCATTGGCAGGAGAGAGCCAATGAGGAGCGACGTTGCCGGGCTGAGCGATCCCGAGATCGTGAACCTGAACCGCTACATCATCGAGCGCCTGTGTCGCTCTACCTTGAAGCAGTGCACTCGATGGTAGCCGAGATCTGGAGTGCGCCCTTTTGAGTGGACAGGATCAAGCTGCTGTTTTGACCGTCTGCCGGGCGTGTTGATCCTTGAACTGCACGGGGCTGAGATAACCGAGAGCCGAGTGCAGCCGTCTTGAGTTATAGACGTCGTCGATGAACCGAGGAAGGTCAGCGGTGACATCCTCAAACGTCTCGTAGGCGGCCAGGTAGACGGCCTCGACCTTGAGCGTTTTCATGAAGCTCTCCGCCTTGGCGTTGTCGTGCGGGTTGCCGCGCCGGCTCATCGAGCCGATCAGGCCGTGAGCGGCCAGCAACTCGCGATACACCTCCGACGCGTATTGCGACCCGCGATCGCAATGGTGAATGCAGCCCTTGGGCGGCGTGCGGTTCCGGATGGCTGCCTTGAGCGCCGCCACGGCAATCCGGGCGTCCATCGACCGGCTGATCGCGTAGCCGACCACCTTGCGCGACCAGGCATCCAGAATGACCGCCAAGGAGACGAAGCCACCCGGGATGGCCACGTAGGTCAGGTCTGCAACCCACAGCTGGTTCGGGCGGTCGGGAACGACGTCCTTGGCCAGGTCCGGGAAGATCGGCCCGGCATGGTCGCTGCCTGTGGTCACCACGTAGCGGCGCCGTCACTTGGGCTGCAGGCCGTGCTCTCGCATCAGGCGCCGGAGCTTCTTGCCGTTCACCACCACGCCCTGATGACGCAGTGCCGCCCCGACCCGCCGATACCCGTAGCTCTCGAACTCGTCGCAGACCGCGCTGATCTGGCCGAGCAGGTCGCCGGGCGGGGTCGGCGCCGGGCCGTCGTAGAACGTGGAGCGAGAGAGGCCCATCAGCTCGCATCCCCTGCTGACCGAGATGCCGCGGGGCCGGTGACGACGGAGGGGTTCGCGCCGTTCGGCCGGGGTGCATGCTTCAAAGCCCCCTTTAGCAGCTCGATCTCCAGCGCCTGCCGCCCGACCATTCGCTCAAGCGCTGCGATCTTGGCCTCATGCTCCTGCAACAGGTCCGCCGCCTGGACATCCCCGTCCAGCGCGCCCGCCTCATACTTGCCGACCCAGATCCGGATCAGCTGCCGGGAGATGTCGTGCCGCTGCGACAAGCCGTGCAGCGTCTCCCCGGCCAGGAACTCCTCGGCCACCTGCCGCTTGAACGCCGCGCTGTGGGAACGATGCCTTGCCATGACTTCCATCCTCCGGAAGCCAGGACACGAGGGTCAAACCAATTCGCTCGTTGGGTCCACCATCAGGGGCGCACTCCAATCTGGTTCCGAACCGTCTGAAGCCGGCCATTTGCTCCCAGCCTCAGCTTCCCATCAGCAGCTATCAGGCATGGCCGCTGGTATCGGCAAGTCGGGGACGATGGTCCGTAGCAACCCTCACCGCAACGCGCGCGGGATGCGGAACGGCAGCATCGCCTGCACCCAGGGCGCCGCGAAGCGGTCCAGGGCGAGGCTCTCGTGCATCGCCTCGGCGCGCTCGCCGAGCAGGTGCGTGCGCAGGACCGAGCGGGCGTAGAACGGCGTGTCCTCCAACGTCCTCGCCACGCTCGCCGAACCGTCCGCGTCGGCCCGCGTCGCGCGTGCCACGCGCCAGCGGGTGCGTGGGAGAGGGACCGGGGGTGGCGGGTCGAACGCCTCGACGGCGCCGGAGTGGCCGACGCGGAGCGCCACCGCCGTGGCCCCGCCGTCGCGGCGGGCGACGTCGTAGAGGATGGCCGTCCCGTCGCGCAGCGGCGCGCGGGACCAGTCCCAACGCGTGAAGGCGTCCTCCAGCGGCCCATCGCCCGCGTTGGTGTCGAAGTAGCCCGTGCCCGTCCAGCGCAGCGCCGGGCGCTCCAGCGCGACCTCCACCCGTGCGTGCGGCGCGAGCGGCGTCCAGCGGTGGCGGCCCTCGGCGTCGAGCAGGATCGTGTGGTTCGTCAGGGCGGCCGGGTGGACGCGCACCCTGCCGCGGATGCGGGCGGGGAGGGGGACCGCTACCTCGCTGATGTTCACCGTGAGTGCGTCGCCGTCCCAGGAGAGCGCACTCGGGCCGATGGCGAGGTGCGACGCGCTCCTCTGCACGCTGCTGCGGCCTCGCTCGGTCAGTGCCCAGCGCTTGCCCCGTCCGCCGTAGAGCGCGACGTTCAGCGCGCAGTGGTGCAGCGGGTCGCCCCCCCCGTGCCGGCGTGTCCAGGCGTAGTAGGGGGAGAAGACGCTGCCGAGGAAGGCGATCAGCGTGATCCCGTGGTGGCCGTCGTCGCTGAGCGCGTCAACATACCACCAAGCGTAGCCGTGCGGCGGGACAGGCTGGTCGAAGCGAGGTCCGCGAGCAGGCTCGCCGCCGCCATCCGCCCGGACAGCGCCGCCATCGGCACGCCCGGCCCCGGATGTGTGCTCCCTCCCGCCAGGTAGAGACCCGGCAGGCGGCTCCGCGCACCCGGCCGCTGGAACGAGGCCGCCCAGCCGTGCGAGGCCTGCCCGTAGAGCGCCCCGCCCGTCCCTGGGAACAGGCGGTCGAAGTCCGCGGGCGTCGTGGTGACCGTCGCCTCCGGCCTCCGCCGCACCTGTAGGCCGCAACGCCGCAACTGGCTGAATGTCCGCTCCTCGCATTGCCGTATCTCCGTCACGCTGAAGGGGTGGGAGTCGCCCGTCGGCGGGGCGTTGACGAGGCAGAGCAGCCGCTCCGGCCCGTCCGGCGCTCCCGCGCCGCGGTCGTCGCGGTCCTGGGCGCAGACATAGACGGTCGGCGCCGCCGGCAGCCGGGCGTGCCGGATTACGTCCTCGAACTCGGCGGGGTAGTCGTCCGAGAAGAAGACCGTGTGGCGGAGTAGCGGGAAGCCCTCCGTCTCCGCGGCCAACGCCCAGGTGAGCGCGGACAACGAGCGCGCGGAGCGGGGGACGGACGATACGGCACCGGCAGCCTCGCGGCCCAGATGCCCGCCCGCGACCGCGGCGACGTCGGCGTTGCATACGACGGCGTCGGCCTCGATTCGCTCGCCTGTGGCGAGCGACACGCCGGCGACGCGGCCACCCGCGACGGCGACCTCGGCCACGTCCGCGCCGTAGCGGAAGGTCGCGCCGTGCCGGGCGGCGAGTTGGGCGAGCGCCGCGGCGATCCGGTGCATGCCGCCCTCGACCAGCCATACGCCGTCCTGCTCGACATGCGCCACGAGCATCAGAGTCGCGGGTGCTGCGAAGGGGGAGGAGCCGCAGTAGGTGGCGTAGCGCCCGAAGAGCTGGCGTAGGCGCGGATCGTGGAAATGCTCGCCCAGGGCGCGCCACAGGGTCGTGAACGGGCTGATGCCCCCGAGGTTGCGGACGCCTGCGCCGCGGATCAGGCCGGGCAGCGACGGCCGCGGCGAGCGGATGAAGGCGTAGTCGAGAGTTCGGTAGATCCGCCCGGCGCGCGCACAGAACGTGCGGAACCCGCGCGCTTCCGCGGGACCGGCGAACACGCCGATGGCGTCCGCTGATCGCTCCACGTCGGCGAAGAGATCGAGCTGCTCTCCCCCGGTCCAGGCGTGACGCGCGAGGATGTCCGCGGGGTGAAGCGCCAGGTGCTCGGCGAGCGAGGCGCCCGCGGCGGCGAAGATCTCCTCGAAGACCCAGCGCATCGTGAGGACGGTCGGCCCGGCGTCGAGGCGGGTGCCGCCAACCTCGACCTCCCGCATCTTGCCGCCGGGCGCCGCGGCCCGCTCCAGGACGGTGACATCGAGGCCGCGCGAGGCGAGTTCCAGCGCGGCCACCAGGCCACCGATGCCGGCGCCGATCACTGCCACCCGCTGCGCGCCCATGCCCAACCAATCCCTGAAAATCGTGGTTGACGGAAGTGTCTATTATACCTGACACTCTAAAACGACAATCTCTAGTGACACACGCTGGCACGCGGGAGACTGGATCATGGATGCCTTGGCGAGAATCGAGCTGGCGTTGGGCGCGGCCGTTGGATGGGCGGATGCGCCGGACGGTCCGCCGCGGTTGGCAGCGGCGATGCGCCATGCGGTGTTCCCTGGCGGCGCGCGCGTCCGCGCGCGGCTCTGCCTCGCCGTGGCACGGGCCTGCGGTGAGAGCGATCCGGAACTGTCCGACGCCGCGGCCTCGGCGATCGAACTGCTGCACTGCGCGTCGCTGGTCCACGACGACCTTCCCTGCTTCGATGACGCGTCCCTGCGGCGGGGCAAGCCCTCGGTTCACCAGGCATTCGGCGAGGGACTCGCCCTGCTCGCCGGTGACGCGCTCATCGTGCTCGCCTTCGAGACGCTCGCGCGCGGCGCCGCCTGCGCCCCGCATCGGCTCGCCACGTTGATGCTCATCGTTGGCCGGTCGGCGGGGACGCCGACGGGGATCGCGGCGGGGCAGGCTTGGGAGTGCGAGCCTCTCGTTGACCTCGCCGCCTACCAGCGCGCGAAGACGGGGGCGCTGTTCGCTGCGGCGACGCTGGCGGGCGCGGCGGCGGCCGGCGCCGAGGCGGAGTGCTGGCGCACGCTGGGCGAGCGGCTCGGCGAAGCGTACCAGGTCGCGGACGACATCCGCGATGTGGCGTCGGACTCGGCGGAGCTGGGTAAGCCCGTCGGGCAGGACCTCGCGCTAGGGCGTCCGAGCGCCGCGCTGCAATTCGGGGTGCCGGGTGCGCTGCGGCGGCTCGAAGGGTTGGTGGCCGAGGCCATCGCCTCGATCCCGCCGTGTCCGCACGCCGCCGAGCTGCGGAGCCTGATCCTGCTGGAGATGCGGCGGCTCCTGCCGAAGGAGCTGGTGCTGCAGGCGGCCTGACGGCGCGCTGCTATGCCGGCCGTGGCGCTGCATCCGTCGTGGCTCGACCCTTGGCTCGACCGGGGCCGCGCGGCTCGCGACCGCCTGGTCGCCAGTGCCTGGTTCCGGCGCCGGGCGGCCGCCTTCCCGCTGACGCGGCCGGTGGCGCGGCGGCGCGCGCGGGCGCTGTTCGATCTGTGCGCCGGGTTCGTCTATTCGCAGATCCTGCTCGCCTGCGTTCGCCTGCGCCTGCCGCAAATCCTGCTCGAAGGACCGCAGACCGTCGCTGCGTTATCGGTGCGGCTATCCTTGTCCGCGGACGCCACGGCCCGGCTGCTCGCGGCGGCCGTCTCGCTCCGCATCGCCGCCCGGCGCGGACAGGGGCGGTTCGGATTGGGGCCGCTCGGGGCTGCCCTGGTGGACAATCCCGGCGTCACGGCGATGATCGAGCACCACGCCCTGCTCTACGACGACCTTCGCGACCCAGTGGCGCTGCTGCGCGAGGAGCGGGGCGGGACCGGCCTCGCCGGCTACTGGCCCTACGCCGATTTCGGGCGCGGTGCCCGGCCTCGGCGCGGAGCAGGTGGAGTCCTACACGGCACTGATGGCGGCTTCGCAGCCGCTGGTCGCTGGTGAGGTGCTCGACGCCTACCGGCTGGACCGGCACCGCTGCCTGCTCGACGTGGGGGGCGGGGACGGCACCTTCCTCGCCGCCGCTGCCGCGCGCGCCCCAGGGTTGCGGCTGGTGCTGTTCGATCTGCCGCCCGTGGCCGAGCGGGCGAGCGAGCGTTTCGCCGCGCAAAGGCTCGCAGGCCGGGCCACCGCGGTCGGGGGGGATTTCCTGCGCGACTCGCTGCCGCGGGGGGCGGACATCGTCTCGCTGGTGCGGATCCTCCACGACCACGACGACGATTCCGCGCTCGCCCTGCTGCGCGCCGTCCGCTGTGCCTTGCCCGAGGACGGGACCCTGCTGGTCGCGGAGCCGATGTCGGGGACGCGCGGCGCGGAGCCGATCGGGGACGCTTATTTCGGGTTCTACCTCCTCGCCATGGGTCGCGGACGGCCGCGCACGCCGGGCGAGATCAGGGCGCTGCTGCGCGAGGCCGGCTTCGCGCGCAGTCATCTCGTGCCGACCCACACGCCGCTCCTCACGCGCCTGATTGTGGCGCGGGCGCATCACGCGGCGCGGAGGAGTGTAAATTTACATTGACGCATGGAAATGTCGTGTTAGCGTGACACTCAAGCGACGGACGCGGCCCGCTCAGGGCTAGCCGGGGAGGGTAGCGAGTGCAGACTATCGCCGTAGTGCTGACCGACCCCGGCAACGTCGTGCTCAGCCGGCTCGACCTCTCGGCCCCCGGCGAAGCGGACGTCGTCGTGGACATCGAGTGGAGCGGCATCAGCGCGGGCACGGAACGGCTGCTGTGGTCCGGGCGGATGCCGCACTTCCCAGGCATGGGCTACCCGCTGGTGCCGGGCTACGAATTGGTGGGCAGGGTCAGCGCGGCCGGACCGGGTTCCGGGGCTCAGGTCGGCGAGCTCGTATTCGTGCCGGGGGCGAGCTGCTTCGGCGAAGTGCGCGGCCTGTTCGGCGGCGCGGCGGCGCGGGTCGTCGTACCTGGCGCACGCGTCCTGGCCATCGAGGAAGAGTTAGGCGAACGGGGTGTTCTCCTGGCTCTAGCGGCGACGGCGCATCACGCCATCGCGGCACCCGGCGCGGCACCGCCCGACCTCATCGTCGGCCACGGCGTCCTCGGGCGCCTCCTCGCGCGCCTCACGCTTGCCGCGGGCCATCCGGCGCCGACGGTCTGGGAACGCAACAGCACGCGGACGGAAGGGCGGTTCGGCTACCCGGTCCTTCATCCAGACAGCGACTCGCGCCGCGACTACCGGGCGATCTACGACGCGAGCGGCGATCCCGCGCTGCTCGACACGCTCATCGCGCGGCTGGCCCGCGGCGGCGAGGTCGTGCTCGCCGGGTTCTACGGCGAGCCGCTCTCCTTCGCGTTCCCGCCGGCCTTCATGCGGGAGGCGCGCCTCCGCATCGCCGCCGAGTGGCAGAGGCCGGACCTCCTGGCCGTCCGCGAGCTGATCGGGTCGGGGCGTCTATCCCTCGATGGACTGATCACTCATCGGCGGGACGCGACCGGGGCGGACGCGGCCTATCGCATCGCCTTCGGCGACCCGGACTGCCTCAAGATGATCCTGGACTGGAGAGCTTGCTCATGAATGCGGTGCCCAACACGCAGGCCCTCGCGGGCACGCAGGCGCATCTCCGCACCGAGGCGGCCATCGAGCCGGACCCGGTCGCGACGACGCCGCCCACCAAGCAGACGCAGATCATCGCGATCTACGGCAAGGGCGGCATCGGCAAGAGCTTCACCTTGGCCAACCTGTCCTACACGATGGCCCAGGCGGGGAAGCGCGTGCTGCTCATCGGCTGCGACCCGAAGAGCGACACGACCTCGCTGCTGTTCGGCGGGCGGAGCTGCCCCACCATCATCGAGACGTCGTCGCGCAAGCAGGCGGCGGGCGAGAAGGTGCAGATCGGCGACGTGTGCTTCAAGCGCGACGGCGTGTTCGCGATGGAGCTGGGCGGTCCCGAGGTCGGCCGCGGCTGCGGCGGACGCGGCATCATCCACGGCTTCGAGCTGCTGGAGAAGCTCGGCTTCCACCAGTGGGGCTTCGACTACGTTCTGCTCGACTTCCTGGGTGACGTGGTGTGCGGCGGCTTCGGCCTGCCGATCGCGCGCGACATGTGCCAGAAGGTCATCGTCGTCGGCTCGAACGACCTGCAATCGCTCTACGTCGCGAACAACGTCTGCTCGGCCGTGGACTATTTCCGCCGGCTCGGCGGCAACGTGGGCGTCGCCGGCCTGGTGATCAACAAGGACGACGGCACCGGGGAGGCGCAGGCCTTCGCCAAGGAGGTCGGCATCCCCGTGCTGGCGGCGATCCCCGCGGACGACGACATCCGCCGCAAGAGTGCCAGCTACGAGATCATCGGCACGCCGGGCAGCCGCTGGGCGCCGCTGTTCGAGGCGCTCGCGCACGAGGCCGCCGTGGCGCCGCCGGTCCGTCCGAACCCGCTCTCGCACGACACGCTGCTCGGCCTGTTCAAGGGTGAGGCGGTGGGGCGCGGCGTCGTCCTGGTGCC
The DNA here is from genome assembly GCA_963790535.1 of uncultured Alphaproteobacteria bacterium. Taxonomy (GTDB): domain Bacteria; phylum Pseudomonadota; class Alphaproteobacteria; order Acetobacterales; family Acetobacteraceae; genus CAWKEH01. The sequence goes on from CAWBOZ010000014.1 coordinate 17,818, forward strand.
CGCGACGGCGGAGGACATGTGCGCGGAGGCGATCCTGCAGAAGCCCTCGCTCGAAGTCGTTTACGAGGCCGTGTAGCGATGGATGGAGCGATCACCGTTCCTGAGCTGGACCGACCGGATGCTGGGTCGGGGGGTGGCTGCCACGGCGGCCGGGAGACCATGCTGGAGGCCGCGCGCGCGGCCGGCAAGAGCGAGTCGCTGGCCCGGCTGCTCGAAGACTACCCGCGCGGCCCGCACGACCAGCCGCAATCCATGTGCCCGGCCTTCGGCTCGCTGCGCGTCGGCCTGCGGATGCGGCGGGTGGCAACGATCCTGTGCGGCTCGGCCTGTTGCGTCTATGGCCTCACCTTCACGTCGCGCTTCTACGGCGCGCGGCGCAGCGTGGGCTACGTGCCGTTCAACTCGGAGACGCTCGTCCGCGGCAAGCTCTACGAGGACATCCGCGACGCCGTGCAGCAGCTCGCGGACCCCGCGAACGTCGATGCGGTCGTGGTGATCAACCTGTGCGTGCCGACGGCGTCGGGCGTGCCGCTCGATTTGCTGCCGAAGGAGATCGCGGGCGTCCGAGTCATCGGCATAGACGTGCCGGGGTTCGGGGTGCCGACCCATGCCGAGGCGAAGGACGTGCTGGCCGGCGCCATGCTGCGCTACGCCCGGCTGGAGGCCGAGGCGGGTCCGGTGCAGCGGCCGCGGCAGCCGGGCGCGGGCGAGATGCGGGGCGTGGCGCTGATCGGCGAGCTGTTCCCGGCCGACCCGGTTGGGGTCGGGGCGTTGCTGGCGCCGATGGGCTTGCAGGTCGCGCCGCCGCTGCCGTCGCGCGAGTGGCGGGACCTCTACGGCGCGCTCGACGCGGCCGTGGCCGCCGCGGTGCATCCGTTCTACACGGCGTCCGTCCGCGAGTTCCACGCCGCCGGGCGCCCGGTGGTCGGCTCCGGCCCGGTCGGGGCCGAGGGCACCGCGGCCTGGCTCGAAGCGGTCGGGCAGGCGGCCGGCGTCGAGCCAGCGCGAATCGAGGCGGCGAAGGCGCGGGCGATCCCGCAGATCCGGGCCGCGCTCGACGCCAACCCGATCGAGGCGCGCGTGACCGTCGCGGGCTACGAGGGATCGGAGCTGCTGGTCGCGCGCCTGCTCGTCGAGGCCGGCGCCGAGGTTCCTTACGTCGGCACCGCCTGCCCGCGCACGGAGTGGAGCGACCCCGACCGCGAATGGCTGGAGGCGCGGGGGGTTTACGTGCAGTTCCGGGCATCGCTCGAACAGGACCTCGCGGCGATGCGTGAGGTGCGGCCGGACCTCGCCCTCGGCACGACGCCGGTGGTGCAGAAAGCCAAGGAGCTTGGGATTCCCGCGATCTACTTCACCAACATGGTCTCGGCGCGTCCGCTGTTCGGCGCGGCGGGCGTGGGCGCACTCGCCAGCATCGTTAGCGCGCAGACCAGGGGGCGGGACCGCTTCGCGCGGATGGTGGCGTTCTTCGGCGAGGGTGAAGGCCCCGCTAGTCCGGCGGTGGAGGGCTGAGCCGGTGCTTGTGCTCGATCATGATCGCGCCGGCGGCTACTGGGGCGCCGTCTATGCCTTCGCGGCGGTGAAGGGGCTGCGCGTGGTCATTGACGGGCCGGTGGGCTGCGAGAACCTGCCGGTGACGGCGGTGCTGCACTACACCGACGCGCTGCCGCCGCACGAGCTGCCCATCGTCGTGACCGGCCTCTCCGAGAAGCACCTCTCGTCGAGCGGCACCGAGGGCGCGATGAGCCGTGCGAACGCGGTGGGGGACACGAAGCTGCCGGGCGTCGTCGTCACCGGCAGCATCGCCGAGATGATCGGCGGCGGCGTCACGCCGGAGGGGTCGAACCTCCTGCGCTTCATCCCGCGCACGATAGACGAGGACCAGTGGCAGAGCGCCGACCGTGCGATCTACTGGCTGTGGACGCAGTTCGGCGCGAAGAAGGCCAAGCGCGCCCGCCCGAAGCGCGCGCCAGGTGCGAAGCCGCGCGTGAACATCATCGGGGCGATCTACGGCACCTTCAACATGCCGTCCGACCTCGCCGAGATCCGACGCCTGGTCGAGGGGATCGGCTGCGAGGTCAACCTGGTGTTCCCGATGGGGACGCACACGAACGACATCGGGCGCCTCGCCGACGCGGACGTGAATGTCTGCCTCTACCGCGAGTTCGGGCGGATGCTCTGCGAGGAGCTTGACCGCCCCTACCTGCAAGCGCCGATCGGGCTGTTCTCCACGACGCGCTTCCTGCGCTCGCTGGGCGAGCTGGCCGGGGTTGACCCCGAGCCGTTCATCGAGGCGGAGAAGCAGGCCACCATCAAGCCGATCTGGGACCTCTGGCGCAGCGTGACGCAGGATTTCTTCGCGACGGCCTCGTTCGCCATCGTCGCGACCGAGACCTACGTGCGGGGGATTCGCCATTTCCTGGAGGAGGAGATGGGCATCCCCTGCACCTTCGCCGTCGCCCGGCGGCCCGGCGTGAAGCCGGACAACGCGGGGGTGCGGGAGATGCTCAAGACCAAGCCGCCGCTGGTCCTGTTCGGCTCCAACAACGAGCGGATCTACGCGGCCGAGCTGGGGAGCCGCGCGGTCTATATCCCGGCCTCGTTCCCAGGCGCGATCATACGCCGGGCGACCGGCACGCCGTTCATGGGCTACGCCGGGGCGACCTACCTCGTGCAGGAGTACTGCAACGCGCTGTTCGACGCCTTGTTCAACATGCTGCCGCTGGGCACCGAGATGGACCGCGTCGAGCCCACGCCCACACGCCTTGAGCGGATCAGCCCTTGGGACGAGGACGCCGCGCAACTCCTCGACGGGCGGGTGGAGGCGGAGCCTTTCCTGGTCCGCATCTCCGCCGCCAAGCGCCTGCGCGACCGCGTCGAGCGTGATGCGCGGGCGATGGCGGAAGAGCGAATCACTGCGGCAAGGGTGCAGGCGTCGCTCGCCGCGCTGGCCGGGGAGCGGGTCCCATGATCGAGACCCAAGAGTTCGCCCGCGGTGTCGGGCGAAGCGCACCGCGTGCGGGGCGCCAACCAGAGCAACGCAGGGTTTCATTCGGAGGCTTTTCCCATGGCACTTGAGGCAGAGAGATACGACCCGGAGAGGCGCGACGTGGCGACGCGTTCGACCTTATCGGGCCTGACGGCGGACGAGGCGAGGGAGTTCAACCGCTTCTTCCTCCTCAGCTTCATCGTCTTCATCGCGATCTGCACCGTCGCGCACCTCTTGGCCTATTGGTGGCGTCCTTGGCTGCCGTCGGTGAACGGCTACAACGGCTACCACACGTCCATGCTGATCGAAGGCGTGGGCAACGCGGCGCACGCGCTGCTCTCATTCGTGTAGGAGGCGAAACCGATGTGGCGCGTATGGATCCTCTTCGACCCGCGCAGGTCGCTGATCACGCTGTTCGTGTTCCTGCTGGTCCTGGCGCTGGTGATCCACTTCATCCTGCTCAGCACCGACCGGTTCAACTGGCTGGATGGCCCGAACCACGGGCGCACGACCTACGGCGGCGGCTCGGAGCTGCAGCAGATGACGCCGATGCCGGCGCCGCCGCAAACGGGGCAGGCTGGACAGTCGGCGACGCCAGCACCGGCGCCGGCACCCGCGCCGGCGCACTAGCCTAAGCGGGGCGCCACCGCGCGGCCAGGGTGACGGGCGAGGTCGTGCTGAACGGCCCGCCCTCACCCGCCGCCGGAGCAGCGAGAAAGCGGTACCCGAGCCGGAGGAGATGGCGGCAATGGCGATGATGAGCTTCGAGCATAAATACCGCGTCCGCGGCGGAACGCTGGTCGGCGGCGACCTCTTCGACTTCTGGGCGGGGCCCTTCTACGTCGGTTTCTTCGGGGTTACGGCGGTATTCTTCATCGTCCTTGGCACCGCGTTCATCGTCTGGGCCGCAGCTCTCGGGCCAACCTGGAACGTGTGGCGGATCAATATCCCACCGCCCGACCTGAGCTGGGGGCTTGGCCCCGCACCCCTGAGAGAAGGCGGGTTCTGGCAAGTCATCACCTTCTGCGCCCTGGGCGCGTTCATCTCATGGGACCTGCGCATGGTCGAGATTGCGCGCAAGCTCGGCATGGGCTTCCACATCCCGATCGCCTACGGCTGTGCCGTCCTCGCCTACTTCACGCTGGAAGTGATCCGGCCGGTGCTGCTGGGCGCGTGGGGCAACGCGTTCCCCTACGGCATCATCAGTCATCTCGACTGGGTGTCGAACACGGGGTATCAATACCTGCAGTTCCATTACAATCCGGCGCACATGATCGCCGTGACGTTCTTCTTCACGACGACCTTCGTGCTCGCGATGCACGGCGGGGTGATCCTGTCGTCCATCAACGGTCCGGGCGGCGAGCCGGTCAAGACGTCCGGGTATGAGGACACCTACTTCCGCGACCTCATCTACTACTCCATCGGGCCGCTCGGCATTCACCGACTCGGGTGGTTCTGCGCGGTCTCCGCCGGGATCTGGAGTGCCATCTGCATCGTGCTCAGCGGTCCGTTCTGGACGCACGGTTGGCCGGAATGGTGGAGCTGGTGGCTCAACCTGCCGATCTGGGGAACCTGGGGGCATTAAGAAAGGGGCAGGTAACGACTAGGGGGAACCGTCGTGTCCGACTATCGCACGGGCTTCGGCCTCGAATACCAGAACTTCTTCAATCGCGTGCAGGTCCGCGGGCCGGTTGATGAGGGAGTGCCGCTCAAGTGGGGCATGGAGAACCGCCGGGGAAGGCCGTTCTACTCGTTCCTGCTCGGGATCATCGGCGCCTCGCAGGTCGGCCCATTCTACCTGGGCGCGACCGGGATCGCCTCGCTGGTCTGCGGCTTCATCGCCTTCGAGATCATCGGGCTGAACATGTTCGCCTCCGTCAACTGGAGCCCGGTCCAGTTCGTGCGGCAGCTCCCCTGGCTCGCCCTTGAGCCGCCGTCGCCCGCGAACGGCCTCTATCTCTTCCCGCCCCTGAACCAGGGCGGGTGGTGGCTCATGGCGGGGTTCTTCCTGACCGCGTCCATCTTCCTGTGGTGGGTCCGCGTCTATCGGCGCGCGCGGGCGCTCGGGATGGGCACCCATGTCGCATGGGCGTTCGCCTCGGCGATCTGGCTCTACTTCGTGTGCGGGTTCCTGCGGCCGCTGCTGATGGGGAGCTGGGGCGAGGGGGTGCCGTTCGGCATCTTCCCGCACCTGGACTGGACCGCATCGCTCTCCATCCGCTACGGCAACCTCTACTACTGCCCGTTCCACATGCTCTCGATCGTGTTCCTCTACGGCTCGACGCTGCTGTTCGCGATGCACGGGGGGACGATCCTCTCCACCAGCTACTACGGGGGCGAGCGCGAGGTGGAGCTCGCGACCGACCGCGGCACGGCGGCCGAGCGGGGAGCGATCTTCTGGCGCTGGGTGATGGGCTTCAACGCCACGTTCGAGTCGATCCACCGCTGGGCGTGGTGGTTCGCCGTCCTGTGCACCTTGACCGGCGGCATCGGCATCCTGCTTACTGGGACGGTCGTGGACAACTGGTATCTCTGGGGCGTGAAGCACTACATCGCGCCGCAGTATCCGGCCGTCTATCCGCCGATCCATGACCCAGGCTCGCTCGTGGGAGTGACGCGGTGATGCGCTGGCTGCTCGTCCCGATCCTGGTCCCCGCAAGGCTGTTCGGCCTGCTCGCCAGGTTCACCTGGGCCAACTTCCGGTGGGTCATGCTCGGGGTCGCCTCGTTCGTCGTGCTGATCATCGTGGTGGGGCTCGGGCTGACTCTCGAGATCCCGCCGGTCGTGAGCATCCAGCGCGGCTACAAAGGGACGGGCATGATTATGCACTACAAGCCGGCGCTCATCGAGGCCTCGATGGAGAAGAACCGCGTGCTTGAGCCGCAGCCAGCGGTGGACCCGTCCGGCGTTCCATCCTCGGAGGTCTATCAGAACATCAAGGTGCTCAAGAATCTAGACAGCAACGAGTTCCTGCGGCTGATGGCGGCGATAACGACCTGGAACTATCCGGAGGTGGGGTGTGCGGGCTGCCACTCCGTGGAGAACATGGCCGACGATGCCCTCTACCAGAAGAACGTTGCCCGGCGCATGATCCAGATGGTGCAGTACATCAATAGTCACTGGCAGAACCATGTCGGCAGCGACGTCGGCGTGACGTGCTACACATGCCACCGTGGCCAGGCGATGCCGCGCGGCATCTGGTACACCGCGCCGCCGCCCGGCTGGGCGGGCGTGGCCGAGGTTGATGCCGGCCAGAATCATCCCTCCGCCGCGGCCGGCCTCACCGCGCTGCCGTATGACCCATTGACCCCGTTCCTGCTGAATGCTCAGTCAATCCGCGTGCAAGGGACGACGGCGCTGCCCACGGGCAACCGCGAGTCCATCAAGCAGACTGACTGGACCTACGCCCTGATGATCCACTTCGCGGAATTGCTCGGCGTGAGCTGCAACTACTGCCACAACTCGCGCGCTTTCGGGGAGTGGGACCAAGGGACGCCGCAGCGCGTCACCGCCTGGTATGGGATCGAGATGGTGCGGGACCTGAACCGGCAGTTTATGTTGCCGTTGCACGACACATTCCCGCGCGGACGGCTTGGCGCCTTGGGAGACAGCCCAAAGATCAGCTGCGCTACGTGCCACCAAGGGGCCTACAAGCCGTTCTACGGGGCGAGCTCGTTGGCTGCCTACCCGGAGCTCGCCAGTCCTGCTGGGAAGGCGACGCCCGCCGGGGGCGGCACGGTGCATTAGCGAGGGAGGGAGCGTCTGTGCAGCCTGCTGATCGAGAGAGCCGACGGAAGATGGGTAAGTTCGCAGCGGGCCTCGGCACGCTGGCGCTGGGCTTCGGCACGCTAACGGCGGTGCTGATGCCGGGCGTGCCCGCGGCGCAGCCCGCACAGGTGCCATCGGAGGAGCCGGTCGAGGCGGCGAACCCGGCCGGCGACCCAGCGCTGATCGCCCGCGGCAAGCACCTCGTGGACCTGGGCGACTGCACCGCCTGCCACACCGGCAACGGCCGTGAGCCGCTCTCCGGCGGGCGCTACATGGACATGCCGTTCGGGCAGATCTCGACGCCTAACATCACGCCCGACAAGGAGACCGGCATCGGGAACTACACGGACGACCAGTTCGTCCGGCTGTTCCACGAGGGGGTCGGCGCCAACGGAATGCAGATCTACCCAGCGATGCCCTATCCCTGGTATGCGACGGTGCACCGGGACGATATTCTCGCGATCAAGGCCTACCTGTTTTCGCTCAAGCCGATCCACGCGCCGCGCGAGCCGAACAAGATCTACTTTCCGTTCACCATCCGCCCGCTCATCGCCGTCTGGAACTGGCTGTTCGTCACGGGCCGGGAGTTCAAGGCCGATCCTTCCAGACCGGAGCTGGTCAATCAGGGCGACTACATCGTCAACGGGCTGGAGCACTGCGGCGAGTGCCACAACGGGCGCAACCTGCTGGGCACGTCCTCGTGGTCCGAGCCGCTGCAAGGGGGGGTGATTGACCGCTGGGCGACGCCGAACATCACCTCGGACAAGAGCGAGGGTCTCGGGCGATACACCGACGACCAATTGTTCACATTCCTCAAGACCGGTGCCGCGGAGGGGATGGGCACCGCGGTCGGACCGATGCGCACGACCGTGGGTCACAGCCTGAGCAAGCTCGACGACAACGAGATCCGGGCGATGGTCGCCTACCTGCGCACGCAATCGCGCGGCTCCGGCTTCCAGAAGGGGGGTACGCCGGAGCAGAGCGCCTCGGCGCTGCGCGGCACGAAGGTCTATCTCAGCATGTGCTCCTCCTGCCACCAGACGGACGGCAACGGGATCAAGGGGCAGGTCCCGCCGCTCGCCAACAACGGCATGGTGGCGTCGAGCGGTCCGCAGAGCGTGATCCAGGTTGTCCTGCGTGGGGTCGAGGCGCACGGGACCTACGCGCCGATGCCGGGCCTCGGCGCGGGCATGAACGACGAGCAGATCGCGGACGTCGCGAACTACGTGCGCCGGGCCTGGGGGAACGGGGCGCCGGACAATGCCTCGCCGCTCAACGTCCTAATCATCCGCCAGGTGACGCACACGCTGATGAACGGCGAGCGGCCTGAGGGCTGCCCGCAGATCGCGCAGCCCGATCTATGGAAAGTGGTGTCCGACCCGAGCAGCGGGATCGCGCAGACGCTGAAAGGCATGACGCTGCAAACCATCCTGCCGGACGTGAACAAGATCATCGCGAAGGTGAAGGCAGGCGCGCCGAACGCGTCGCAGGAGGACATCGTGAACAGCCTCACGATCGCCTACTGCCCCATCGTCGCGCAGAACGGCCAGCTCAATCCCGACCAGAAGATTTGGGAGCTCACCCACTTCAGCGAGCGTGTCTATACGCAGTTGACGACTGGTGGGAAGTACTGATCGGACGCCGAGAACACGGAGAGAAGGACGATGCATTTTTGGCTCGTGGTCGGGGTGCTGATCGTCTGGTTCTGGCTGGTGTGCAGCGCGTTCTACGGGTGGCGCAAATCGTACATGGGCGGGTTCACGACTTTTGGGACGCTTGGGATGCTCACCTTGGTGGCGCTGATCATCGTCCTGGTCTATGGTCCGTATTGGGAAGTGGTGTACCGCACGGTGCTGCAGCCGGGCTGACGGTCATTAGAATGTTGACGTGTCGCCCGGCCAGCGCCGCCTTCCCCAGCTGCTGGAACTTGTTGCCGACCCTGAAGCTGCCTGTAAGGCTATAGCAGCGGCGCAATCCCCCATGGGATTGGATGTTCCCCATGATCGCCGTCAGCCGCCCTGGCGCCTATGCCGCCCTGCTGCGGCGCGAAGAGCTGAACGGGATAGGCTCACGTGGGCGCTGTTGATACGGAACGTCACGCTTGACTCTGACGCTGAGGCGGACTGCTGGACCAGAACACTGAACTGGTCATAGCTTGCACTGCCGCCGGCAGGAACTCTTGCCGAAACTCGCTGCCAGCCGCCCGGACCAGGCGCGAAGGTGCTTTCCTTCGCGCACCGGTGAACTCGGAGAGCCGTTGAACAGCGATTGGGAGGCGTTGCGATGTCCGAACCCTCATTGTGTACAGGCGCTGGGCGTACAGGGACTGGGCGCACAGAGACTGGCCGTCCACGGTCCATCGCCCTGGTCGGGCCATACGGGGCTGGCAAGTCGGCGCTCTTCGAGGAGTTGCTGAGCGCGGCGGGGGCGGCAGCGCGCCACCTTCCGGATCCGCGCGGGCGCAGCATGAGCACCGAGCTTCGCCTGGGCCATTGCAGCTATCTCGGCGATTCCTGGTCCATCCTCGACTGTCCCGGCTCCGTCGAATTCGCGGCCTCGGAAGCCGCCGCCCTCGCCGTGGTGGACCTGGCCGTCGTCGTCTGCGAGCCGGCGCCGTCCCGCGCCCTCGCGGTCGCCCCGCTGCTGAAGACGTTGGACGAGGCGCAGCTCCCCCACCTGATCTTCGTGAACAAGATGGATGCCCTGGACGCCAGCGTGCGCGATACGCTGGCGGCTCTGCAGGAGCATTCGAAGCGGCCGTTGGTCCTGCGCCAGGTCCCCATCCGGGAGGCCGGGCGCGTCACCGGCTACGCCGACGTGGTCAGCGAGCGTGCCTACCGTTACCGCGAGGGCGCGGCCTCGGAACTGGTGCGGCTGCCGCCGCACGTGGAGGAGCGGGAGCAAGAAGCACGCGACGCCCTGGTCGAGGTGCTGGCCGACCGTGACGACGCGCTGCTGGAGCAGGTGATCGAGGGCGTGCCGCCCAGCCCCGACCAGATCTTCGGCCGCATGAGGGCGGACCAGGCGGCGGGCGCGATCGTCGAGGTGCTGTTCGGCGCCGCCGAGCACGGCAACGGCGTCCGGCGGCTGTGGAAGGCGCTGCGCCACGATGTCCCGGACGCGGCGGAGGCGGCGGCGCGCCGAGGCATTGATCCTGCCGGCGAGCCGCTTGCCCAGGTGTTCAAGACGGTCCAGGCCGGGCACACGGGCCGGCTATCCTACACCCGCATCTGGCGCGGCACGATCAAGGACGGGATGACGCTCAACAATGCCCGCCTAGGCGGCCTGTTTCGGATGTCGGCTGCCGGTGAGCCTGCCAGGGTCCAGGACGCGGGCGCGGGAGAGCTCGTCGTGCTCGGTCGGCTTGAGCGGGCGGCGACCGGCGCCACCCTCTCTGCCTCCGGCGCCGCGCCGCCCCTCCCTTTTCCGGAGCCGTCGCCGCCCGTCTATGGGCTGGCCATCGCCCCCGAGGACCGCAAGGACGACGTCAAGCTCTTCAGCGCCCTGCAGAAGCTGGTGGACGAGGACCCTTCGCTCAGTGTCGAGACCGGATCACAGACCGGCGAGACCGTGCTGCACGGCCAGGGCGAGATTCATCTCAAGGCTGCGATGGAGCGCCTGGCCCGTGCCTACGGGCTGCGCGTGAAGGCGACCCGGCCGCGCGTGCCGTTCAAGGAGACGATCCGCCGCGAGGTGCCGCAGCATACGCGGCTCAAGCGGCAGACCGGCGGGCATGGGCAGTTCGCCGACGTGAAGCTGGAGATCGCCCCCCGCGCGCGTGGCGAGGGCTTCCTGTTCGTTGACCGAATCGTCGGCGGCGCCGTGCCGCGGCAATATATCCCTGCCGTCGCCGATGCGGCGGAGGCGGCGTGCCAGAAGGGACCGCTGGGCCATCCCGTGGTGGACGTCGCCGTGACGCTCGTGGACGGCGGCTTCCATTCCGTGGACAGCTCGGACATGGCGTTCAAGAGCGCGACCAGGGCGGCGATGATGGAGGGGCTGGCGAAGGCCGATCCGGTGCTGCTGGAGCCGATCAATCACGTGACCATCACGGTGCCCAACAGCTTCACCGCCAACGCGCAGCGCCTGCTCACCACGCGCGGCGGCCGCATCCTCGGCTTCGCGGAGAAGGGCGAGTGGAGCGGTTGGGACGAGGTCGAGGCGCTAGTGCCCGAGGCGGAGCTGCACGACCTCATCATCGAGCTGCGTTCGCAGACGATGGGCCTGGGCACCTATCGAAGCCACTTCGACCACCTCGCGGAATCTCGCCGCAGCGTGGTGGAGAGCACGTAGCGCGGTTGCCCTCACTGAGGCAGCGTGCTTCACCCAGGGCTGACGGCGTTCAGGAAGGTCTGCGTGAAGGGCTTGGCCAGGACGGGGCCGAGCTTGGGGCCGAGTTCCTTGATCTGCGGCGTGACCATGTGGGCGTCGAGGGCGGCGCGGTCGGTCCAGATCTCGTAAGTGACGAAGCGGCCAGGTTCGGACTGGACCTCCATCAGGGTATAGTGCTTGCAGCCCGGCTCGGCGCGGGCCTTGGCGACGAACGGGACCAGCAGTTCGCGCAAGGCATCGGCTTGGCCGGGCTTGGCGACCAATTCGGCCATGACGTAGAGATCCCCGGCGGCCGCGGCCGCCTCGGTGGTCGAGAGGGCGGCGAGGGCCGCGGCGAGGGCGGCGCCCTGGACAAGGGTGCGGCGAGCGATGCTGGGCATGAAAAATCCTCCCTGGGTCGGCGCCATTTCGTTCCGGGCGCTCGTTGGCCGGCGATACGAGCCTGGGCCTGGAACGGTGTCAAGCGCCGGCCTCGCATCGGAGTGAAGCCCCGCCGCTGCGTCGAGTGGGAACGGCAAGGCCGGCCAGGAGTAGTGGAGCGGGCGCGACCGCGCGCCGCGGGAGGCCAGCCATGCAGATCCAAGCCGCCGTGATGGAGAGGGCCGACGGGATCGTCGCCCGGCACCAGATCCGGATCGAGCCGGTCGAGTTGGAGGGGCCGCGCCAAGACGAGGTGCTGGTCCGGGTCACGAGCTGCGGCGTCTGCGGCACCGACCGCGGCTGCATCCACGGCCAGATGCCGTATCCCATTCCCAGCGTGCTCGGCCACGAGGGCGCAGGCATCGTCGAGGCAGTCGGGCCGGAGTGCACCCTGGTCAAGCCCGGCGACCGCGTGGTCATGGGCTTCCCGTTCTGCGGCGTGTGCGTGAACTGCCGCGGCGGCCAGCCCCGTTACTGCGTGCACGGCGCCAAGCTCATGTTCAGCGGCTATCGCCTCGATGGCTCCACCCCGCTCCGCAAGGACGGCGAGGCGCTCTCCGGCCGCTTCTTCCAGCAATCCTCCTGGGCGACCCACGCCGTGGCGCTGGAGCGCCAACTCGCCAAGGTGCCCAAAGGGGTGGACCACGACCTCATGGGGCCGCTCGGGTGCAGCATCAGCACGGGGGCCGGCACGGTGCTGGACGAGCTGCGCCCGCAGCCTGGGTCGAGCCTTGCGGTGTTCGGCGCGGGTGCCGTGGGGCTGTCCGCGGTCATGGCGGCGCGGCTGACGGGGGCTGTGACCATCATCGCCGTGGACAAGGAGCCGAACCGTCTCGCCCTCGCTCGCGAGCTCGGCGCCACCCATACCCTGCAGTCTGATAGCGGGACGGCGAAGGCGATCAAGGACCTGACCGGGGGCGGGGTGGACTACGCCATCGAGTCCACGAACGGCATGAACCTGGTGGCCGAGGCGGTCCAGGCGCTGACCATCCGCGGCACCTGCGCCACGGTCGGGGGATCGAAGCCCACGGCCGAGATCACGCTCAACCACTCCGACATGGAGCAGCACGGCAAGCGCCTCGTCGGCATCCTGGGCGGCAGCAGCCGGACGCCGGCCTTTCTCGAAGCGCTGATGCGCTTGCAAGCCCAGGGCCGGTTCCCGCTGGAGAAGCTCGTCCGGTACTACGACTTCGCCGACATCAATCAGGCCATAGACGACAGCGACTCGGGTGCGGTCGTGAAGCCGATCCTGCGCATGGGAGTGCATTGACGTGGAGCCTGATTTCCCGGCGGCCACCACGCGCCTGCCCTACCCGGACATGCACGCCTCGAACGAGGTGGCCCGCGTCTGGGACCAGCTCACGATCAAGATCAACCTGTTCCGGATGCTGGGCCACGCGAGGACGCTTTACCCGCCCCTGGTCCGCCTCGTGATGGAGATCCTCCACGATCTGGAATTGGAGACGCCCCATCGGGAGCTGGCCATCCTCTACACGGCGCACGCCAAGGGTACCGACTACGAGTGGGCACAGCACGTGCCCATCGCCGAGAAGGCGTCGCTGAGCGATGAGCAGATCGCAGCGATCCAGCGCGGCGAGATTGCTGGTCCTATGTTCGACGAGAAGCAACACCTGGTCCTGCGCTTCGCCGACGAACTGCTCCGCGACGGGTGCGTGTCGGACGCGACATTTGCGGCGGCGAAGGATCGCTTCACGCCACGGCAGATCGTGGAGCTGACGGTGCTGGTCGGCACCTACGCCATGCTCGCCGGCGTGATGCGCACGACAGCGTTGACCCTGGAGAAGCCCCCGGCCTCGGCGCTGGCCGCGAAGAGCCGCTGAACGAGACGCCGGGACCGGGATCGAGGCCACCTCCCAACGGAGGCGGCCTCCCCCTGCGCTCTCAAGCGCGGCGGCGCAGCCCGGCGAGGCCCAGCAGCCCAGCGCCGAGCAAAGCGAGGGTCGCCGGCTCGGGCACGGGGCTGGGGTTCGGATTGCCTTCCAAGGCCTCAAGCATCCCCGACGCCCAGAGGGCCTGGACGCGGCCGGTAGGATGGATGCTGTCCCAATAGGTGAAGCTATCGATGTTCTGCCCGCCCGGGCCGCATTGCGGCGTCGTCGCGGCCGAGAGCGGTGTGTTGGTGAAGCAGCGATCGGTCGTGTTGGTGAAGCCGAGTGCCGCAGCGTTGGCCTCGATCTCCTGGTTGTAGGCGTAGAGGTTGAACTGCGTGAGGTCCGTGCCCTGCGGCAGCGTGAGGCCGGCGAGGTCGGTCGCGAGCTGCGAGTCGTAGCTCACGCTGTAGTTGGACGCGGCGGCGGCAAGAGTGGGATTGTCCTGCGCGAACTCGGGAATGATGCCGACGTTCGGCACGTTGGGCACCAGGAAGTTGCGCGCCCCGGCGGCCGACAGCGCCTGGATGACGCCGACCTCGGTCATGACGCCCGTGGTGATCCCGGCCGGGCCGGTGGTGCTGTTGCCGTAAAGCGCGGCGTTGCGCACGTCGTTGCCGCCGATGAACACGGTGTAGAGGGCGTTCGGGTCCGCCTTGCCGCCGCTGACGGCGAGATAGGCGGCCGCCTGCTGCGGCAGGTTGGCGCCAGGGACACCGCCCGTTGGGAGCGACGGGGCCGCGATCGCGCCCGCGACCGCGTAGTTGGTGCCGGGCGTGTAGGATGGGCCGCCGAACAGGTTGTTGACGTCCTTGAAGCCCGTCACCCACACCGACGGATTGGCGTTCAGGCCCAGGGACTGGGCCAGGACCTGCACCGCGACCGGCCCGTTGGTGAAGCTGTCGTGGTTGCTGGGCGGGTTAGGAAAGTTGGTGATGGGAAGCTTGGCCTCCGTCTGCAAGATGCCGGTCTCGGCAAGGTTGCCGGTGTCCGAGAGGCTGTCGCCGAACACGTATTCCGCGTCATACGAGAGCGCGTGGGACGATACGGGAAGCATGAAGGCCGCACCCAACGAGATCGCGGCGACGGCTAGCGTCCGGCTTCGCATGAACTTTCCTCCTCCTACGGTCCTTAGGCGAACCGCTTCTATGTGGACGATCATGCCCTGCCCGGATCACGTAAGTCCATCACTGTCTCCATAAAATTACAGATGGCGACTTTAATGGTGCACCCGCCGACTGAGGTGCCGTCGCGCAGCCCAGGTGCGTCTTCACGAACTCGTTGCTAGGCTACCGCGAGCGCAGCCTCAGCGCCCGAACGTGTACGACAGGTAGTCCGGCGCGGTCGCGAACGGACTCCGCGCTGACAGGCCCTCGGCACCCGGCGGCAGGCTGTTGATCGGCTGCGGCTCGCCGGTGCCGACCAGGCCCGTGCCCGCCGGCGACCGCGCCGAGACGAGGGGAGGGCCGCCCGGCTCGCCGCATCCGGCAAGCAGGAGTGGCAACAGAAGGACAGCGAACGCAAGACGGCACGACATGGGAGGACTCCGGTGCAAGCTGGCCCTTGAACATGCGCCGGCGCATTGCGTTCCCTTGGGCGTTCCCTCGGGCAGCCTTGACGGCGCTGCCCGCCCGGCGGATCGAGCCGGGATGCCGACACGCATCGCCCCCTGGGCACCCTGGCTCGCGGCCCTGCTCGCGCTCACCCTGCTGCGTCTCCTGGTGGCCGCCGCTGCGCCGCTGTCGCCCGACGAGGCCTATTACTGGCTGTGGTCGCAGGCACTCGCGCCGGGCTATCTCGACCATCCGCCCATGGTCGCGCTCTGGATGCGGCTCGGCACGGCCGTTGCCGGCGAGGGAAGCCTCGGCATCCGCCTGCTCGCGCCGCTCTCCGCGCTCGCCGGCTCCGTCCTGCTATGGGACGCTGCCGAGTGCCTGTTCCCAGGGCGGCGCGCGGGCGTCCCGGCCGCGGCGCTGATGAACGCGACGCTGCTGCTGGGCGTCGGCGCCGTGACCATGACGCCGGATACGCCGCTGCTCTTCTTCTGGACGGCAACGCTCTGGGCCGTCGCGCGGGCAAGGCATATGGGCAGGGGCGGATGGTGGCTCGCCGCGGGGGTGTTCGGCGGCTGCGCGCTCGCGAGCAAATACACGGCCGCGCTGCTCGGGGCCGGGCTGCTGCTGTGGCTGGTCGCGACGCGCGAGGGCCGGGCGTGGCTGCGGCGCCCGCAACCCTGGGCGGGGGCGGCGCTCGCGCTCCTGGTCTTCGCGCCCGTGGTGGCGTGGAACGCGGCCCATGGATGGGCGAGCTTCGCCAAGCAGGGCGGGCGGACGGGCGACTGGCAGCCTGCTCACGCCGTCGGCTACCTCGGCGAACTGGTCGGCAGCCAGGTGGCGCTCGCGACGCCGCTCGTCTTCGTGCTCTGCGCCTGGGGCACGTGGGCTGTGCTGCGCACGGCGCGGCGGGACGGGGCCGCGGCGCTGCTCGCCTGCCTCACGCTCCTGCCGGCCGCCGTGTTCGTGCAACATGCCCTCGGCGACCGCGTGCAGGGCAACTGGCCCGCCGTGATCTATCCCTCCGCGTGCATCGCGGCGGCGGCGCTAGGGTCGCGCCTCTGGCGTCCGGCCGTGGCGCTCGGCCTCGTGATGGCGGCGGCGGTTTATGTCCAGGCCGCCGCCGCGCCGTTCCGCCTGCCGCGTCGGCTCGATCCCACGCTGATCCAGCTTGCTGGCTGGCCGGCCCTCGCCCGCGCGGTCTCGGCGCAGGGGCAGCGACTCGGCGCCGCCTTCATCACGGCCGAGCCTTACGGCGTCGTCGCCGAACTGGCCCGCGACGTGCCGCTTGCCATGCCCGTCCTCGCCGCCGGCCCGCGCTGGTCGCTGCTGCGCCTGCAGCCCGCGCCCACGGGGGAAGCCGGTCTCCTCGTCGAGACGGACCGCCGCCGCGAGCCGCCTGACCCGGCGCTCTGGGCGAACGCCGAACTGATCGGCACTCTCGACCGCGGCCGTAATGGGGAGGTGGCCGAGTCGTATCGCCTCTACCGAGTTCGCTCGCGCCCTGGCACCCTGCCAGTCCTGCTTCCCCGTCCGGAGGTCCCCTAGATGCAGCTCCCGACCCCTGAGGATGTCCTCGCCGCGAGCCGTCGCATCGCCGGGCGCGTCGTCCGCACGCCCATGCTGCGCCATCCGCTGCTCGATGAGCTGGCTGGCGGCACCGTGCTGCTCAAGGCCGAGCCCTTGCAGCGCACGGGCAGCTTCAAGCTGAGGGGCGCCACGAACGCCGTCCTGCAACTCGGCGACGCCGAGCGGCGCGCGGGCGTCGTCACGCACTCCTCGGGCAATCACGGCCAGGCGCTCGCCTGCGCCGCGGCGGCCGTGGGCGCGAGGGCGACCATCGTGATGCCGGCCGATGCGCCGCGCATCAAGGCGGAGAGCACCGCGCGCTGGGGCGCCGAGATCGTGCTCTACGACAGGATCCGTGACGACCGCGAGGCGATCTCGGCGGGCATTGCCGAGCGCACAGGCGCCGCGCTGATCCCGCCCTATGAGCACCCGCACATCATCGCTGGCCAAGGCACGGCGGCGCTGGAACTGGCCGAGGACGCGGATTCGGACGGCTTGTACATGGACGCGCTCCTAGTCTGCACCGGCGGCGGCGGACTGATCGGTGGCTCGGCGCTCGCGATGGAAGTCCTCTCGCCCGGCACGCAGGTCTATGCCATTGAGCCGGAAGGGTGGGACGACACGGGCCGCAGCCTGCGCGCGGGGCGGCGCGAGCGCGCGCCGGGCGGCTCGACGCTGTGCAACTCGCTGCTCGCGCCGATGCCGGGCGCACTGACCTTCGCGGTGAACCAGCCGCGGCTCGCGGGGGGCTTTGCTGTGAGCGACGCCGAGGTGCTCGCCGCGATGGCGTTCGCGTTCACCCATCTCAAGCTCGTCGTCGAGCCCGGCGGCGCCGTCTGTCTCGCAGCACTCCTAGCCGGACGCTTCCGGGCCGAGGGCCGGGTCGTCGGCGCCATCCTGAGCGGCGGCAACGTGGACCCGGCAAGCTTCATCCAGGCGCTCGCGCCGGGCACCAACGGGTGATCTTAGCTGCCTGTTAACGCTGGGTGCGTAGCTTCGGGCTTGGGCAGTCCAGGGCAATAAGCATGGCCGCGGCCAAGCGTGAGAAGGCAATCATCGTTATCCGGCGCGAGGAGGTGGTCGAGGGCGGCCACCACGGCGGCGCCTGGAAGGTCGCGTACGCCGACTTCGTGACGGCGATGATGGCCTTCTTCCTGCTGATGTGGCTGCTGAACGCGACGACGCAGGCGCAGCGCGACGGCCTTGCCGACTATTTCAGCCCGAACAGCGTGCTTTCCAGCAACCGCTCCGGCTTTGGCAAGCCGTTCGGGGGGACGACGCCGAACGTTGACGGCACCCTAGTCTCTGACAAGGGAGCCGTCCGGGTCGTCGAGGCCAAGCCGCGCCCCTACGTTGACGCGGCCGACGAAGGCGACGGTCCGCCAGCCACGGAACGCACGGCAGGGACGACCGAGGAGCCGGGTGCCGGCTTGGGCAAGGGCGAGGCGACCCGTCCGTACCGCTCGGCGGCTCACCCCGGTTCCCCGATGGGTGGCCCATCCTCGGCGGCGCAGGTTTCGGCGCAGCGGCAGGGGGCGCCCACCGAGGCCGAGCAGAAGG
Source organism: uncultured Alphaproteobacteria bacterium (assembly GCA_963790535.1). GTDB lineage: Bacteria > Pseudomonadota > Alphaproteobacteria > Acetobacterales > Acetobacteraceae > CAWKEH01. The sequence continues at coordinate 35,901 of CAWBOZ010000014.1, forward strand.
CCCAGCACGCGGCGGCCCAAGCCGCCCAGGAGCGGGCCGCCTTCGAGCAGGCCGCGGAGCAGATCCGCGATCAGGTGCGGTCCGACCCGGCATTGGCCGGCCTTGGGCATCAGCTCGCCGTGGACATCACGCCGCAGGGCCTACGCGTGCAGATTCTCGACGCTGAGAACCGGCCGATGTTCGCGACCGGCTCCGCCGCGCCGAACGACTGGGCGCGCGCCGTCCTCGCCAAGGTGACGCCCGCGCTGCTCCGCCTGCCGGAGCCGGTCAGCATTGCCGGCTACACTGATGCGCAGCCTTACCGCGGTGGTGAGCGCACCAACTGGGACCTTTCCGCCGACCGCGCCAACGCGACCCGGCGCCTGCTCGCCGAAGCCGGGCTGCCCGATTCGCGGTTGCAGAGCGTGACCGGCCATGCCGACCGCGAGCCTCTCTTGCCTGCCGACCCGCTAGCCGCTGCCAACCGCCGCATCGCAATCGTTGTGCTGCGCCAGGCTCCGCTTGCGCCACAGGGGGCTGCGTCACAAGGGGCTGCGCCACAGGAGGCCACACCGCAAGAAGCCGCACCGCCGGCCGCCACGCCTCAAGGCAATTTGCACGACACAGTCAATGCTCATGTCCGCTGAGGCTGCACCGTGCTGACTCTCGGCGGCTTCGGCTTCCTCCTCGCCTGCGTCTTCGGCAGCTACCTTGCGTCGGGCGGCAGTTTCAAGCCGCTGATGCAATCGCTGCCGTTCGAGATGCTCTCCATCGGCGGCGCCGCGCTCGGCACTTTCGTCATGTCCAACAGCATGCACGACGTGAAGCATACGCTGGGAGGTTTCAAGAAAGTCCTCGGCGGTTCAAGCTTCAAGAAGACCGACTACGTGGACCTGCTCTCGCTTCTCTACTTCTTCGTGCGCCTGGCCAACACCAAAGGGACGATGGCCCTGGAAGTGCATATCGAGAAGCCGACCGAGAGCTTGGCGTTCCAGAAATTCCCCCGGATCCTCGCGAACCATCACGCGACCGACCTGATCTGCGACTACCTGCGCATGGTCGGCATGAACGCCGACGACCCGCACCAGATCGAGGACGTGATGGCGCGCGAGCTGAAGAAGACGCTGCACGAGGAGCTGCACGGCGCGCACGCCTTGCAGACGATGGCGGACGGCCTGCCTGCACTCGGCATCGTCGCGGCCGTGCTCGGCGTGGTGAAGACCATGAGCCACATCAATGAGCCCCCGGCCGTGCTCGGCGAGATGATCGGCGGCGCGCTCGTCGGCACCTTCCTGGGCGTGCTGCTGGCATACGGGTTCGCCGGTCCTTGCGCGTCGCGCCTGCGCGCGGTGGTCGAGGAGGAGGCCAAGTTCTTCGAGGTGATCCGCGCCGTTCTGGTCGCCCATCTGCAAGGCAACCCGCCCCAGATCAGCGTCGAGGCCGGGCGCAAGATGGTGCCCAACCAGCACATGCCGAGTTTCCAGGACCTTGAGCAGGCTGTGCAGGCGGCGCAGATCGGCTAGCGGGCGACGAGCAGCAGTCCTCAGCTATGGTGGGTCGTCCATGGTGGGACGGCCGGTTGCAAACCGCCAGTGGTGCCACAGCAGTCGCGCCGCGAGCGCCCGCGCAGGGCGCCAGAGTTCGGCGAGGTCGCGCAGGCTCGCGGCACCGGGTCGGGTGGGTAGGCCGAGCAGGTCCTGCGCAGCAGCCTGCAGCGCGAGATCCCCGGCCGGGAACACGTCTGGGCGCGCGTGGGCGAACAAGAGGAACACCTCCGCGCTCCATCGCCCAAGGCCGCGCACGGCGGTGATCGCCGTGATCGCGCTCTCGTCGTCGAGGTGCTCCAAGGCTCCATCGGAGAGATGCCCCCAGGCGAAGGCTTCCGCGACCGAGCGCGCGTGCGCGATCTTGGGGCGGGACAGGCCGGCGCCGCGCAGCGCCGCCTCGTCAAGGGCGAGGAGTCCCGAAGGATCCAGCGCGGCGTCGAGCGCGCACAGCCGGCGCCAGATCGCGGCGGCGGCAGCCGTGCTGATCTGCTGCCCCACGATTGCTTGGAGCAAGCCTGGGAACCCGCGCGGCCGCGCCCGCCATGGCAGCGGGCCGGCTGCCCGCTCGACGCCCGCGAGCCGTGGATCGGCGATGCAGAGTCGGTCGAGGTGGGCGCGCGCCGCGGGCGGCGGATGGGGAAACGGCACGGTCTCCGTATGGGCGAGAGCGGCTGTCGCCGCAACGGTGTCCCTGGCCTATGGTGTCCTTTCATGCCGACCGTGCCGCATATCCTCGTCGTGGACGACGACCGCGAGATACGCGACCTGCTCGCCCGGTTCCTGGAGCGGCACGGGCTGCGCGTCACGGCGGTGCGCGACGGGCGCGAACTGCGGCGGGCCTGGGGCGCCGGGCATTACAGTCTCGTCGTGCTGGATCTGATGCTGCCGGGCGAGAGTGGGTTCGACCTCGCGCGCTGGCTGCGCGAGCAGGGAGCGGTGCCGATCGTGATGCTGACCGCCATGGGCGAGGAGGCGGACCGCATCATCGGCCTGGAACTGGGCGCGGACGACTACCTGGCCAAACCGTTCAACCCGCGCGAGCTGCTTGCCCGCATCCGTGCCGTCCTGCGCCGCACGGGCGAGCGCGGCGGGACGCAAGCGGCGCCCCAGGCCTTCGCCTTCGCCGGGTGGCGGCTTGAGCCTGCCCGACGCCGCCTCATCAATCCAGAAGGCGCCGAGGTCGCGCTCACCGGCGGCGAGTATGATTTGCTCGCGGCCCTCGTCGAGCGTGCCAATCGCGTGCTGACGCGCGACCAATTGCTTGATCTGCTGCGCGGGCGCCAAGCCGGGCCGTTCGACCGGGCCATAGACGTCGCCATCAGCCGGCTCCGCCGCAAGCTGGAGGACGGTGGACGCGACGCCCAGCTCATCAAGACCGTACGCGGCGGCGGCTACGTGCTCGCCGCCGATGTCGAGCGCCTGTGACGCTCTGGCCCCGCAGCCTCGCCGCGCGCACGGCGCTCGTGCTGCTCGTGGGCCTCGCCTTCGTCCAGGGGGGCGGCCTACTGCTGCACGCGCTCGACAGCGCCGGGCTGCAGCGCATCGCCGAGGCGCGCGACCTCGGCACAAGGCTCAGGACGCTCTACCGCGCCGTCGCCACCGCACCTGCGGATGCGGCGCCCGACCTGCTGCCCAACGTTGGCCCTGGGCTGAGCGCGACCCTCGGCGCTCTGCCCGAGCCGCTGCCCGCGCCGGCGCCGCCCGAGGTGCAGCGCCTGGTCCGTCCTTTCCTGGTCCGCGGGCTGATGCCTCCAGGCCTCCGCCCGCGCGAGGTGCTGCTGCGCGGCACCCCGGATGCGCTGCTCGCGGCCTTCCACCTGCCAGACGGCCGCTGGCTCGTCGCCCGCACCGTGCTGCCCGAGCCGCGCCCCTGGGACAGTGCCGGGTTCCTCGCCCTGTTCCTGGGCATGACGCTGGCCGCGGCGCTCCTTGCTGTCTGGGCCGTGCAGCGGCTGACCGCGCCCGTGCGCGCCCTTGCCGCGGCGGCCGAGCGCCTGGGCCGCGACGTGAACGCGCCTGCCTTGCCGGAGGAGGGGCCATCCGAGGTCGCGCTCGCCGCGGCGGCCTTCAACCGCATGGCCGCGCGCATCCGCCGCTTCGTGGACGACCGCACCTTCCTGCTCGCCGCCATCGGCCACGACCTGCGCACGCCCATCACGCGCCTCAAGCTGCGGGCGGAGTTGCTTGACGACGACGAGCAGCGCCGCAAGTGGCTCGCCGACCTCGACGAGCTGGAAGCCATGGTGGCCGCGACGCTCGCCTTCAGCCGCGACGTGGCCACGAGCGAGCCGGCGGTGCGGCTCGACCTGGCGGCGCTGGTCCGCACTGTGCTCGACGAGGCCGCTGATGCCCGCCCGGCACTCGCGGATCGCATCGGCTACGAGGGGCCAGAGCACTTTGCCATCCAAGGCCGCCCAGTGGCGCTCAAGCGCGCGCTGGCGAACCTGGTCGGCAACGCGCTCGCCTACGGTGGCGCCGCCCGCGCCCGGCTCGATCCTCCGCGCGCCCGGCCTTCGCGGACCGAGCCTTCGCGTGACGTGGCCGCAACGGTCGTTGTCGAGGACGACGGCCCTGGTTTACCCGCCGAGGAGCTTGAGCGCGTGTTCGAGCCGTTCCGCCGCGGCGAGCGCAGCCGTTCGCGAGAGACGGGCGGCACTGGCCTGGGTCTTGCCATCACCCGCAACATCTTGCGCGCTCACGGTGGGGAGGTCGCGCTCGCTAACCGACCCGAGGGCGGATTGCGGGCGGTCGCCACGATCCCGGCCAACCCGTGACCTGCTCCAGCTACCGGGATGGGCAGCGCACCAACGGGTTTGGGAAATCCTTGCAGCCGGGAAAGGTGATCTCGTTCGGCCCCTTGCGCTGCACATGCAGCACATCTTCCGAGGCGCAGCCGAAGCCCGCCGCCGTCGCTGGGTTCGGCAAGCCGAGTGCACTGTCGCCGGCCGCCGCGCCTCCCGGCGCGAAGCGGAACTCGACGTTGCCCGCCGCCACGTTCGCGGTCTCGATCACGCGCTGCGTCAGTGTCTGCTGGATCAGCGTCGCCCGCAGAACCAGGTCGCGCGTGAAGATCACCACCGGTTGCGAGAGGCAGGCTTCGGAGGAGATGTTCTCGGGCGCCGGGAACAGCCCTCCGGTCCATGTCCCGAACAGCCAAGCGTGCGGCGGTTGGCCCCGCTGCGCCCCGGCTGGTAGGGCAGGGAATGCCGCAGCGAGCAGCAGGGCGGCGAGCGGCAGGGAGCGGTGCATTCAGGAACCTTATGGGGACGGCCCCGAGGGGACAACTGGTTTTCTCCGATGACAACGGGATTTCCAGTCGGCTGAGCAGGCAGTGGGAGAGGTGGCGCTCTCGTCAGTATAGCCACGAACGCTCGACCGGGTCGAGCTGCGGCGCATATGCCGGTGTCAGGCATCTCCGTCCAGCACAGCGGGCGCGCTGACAAGCGCGCGGAACCGGGCCCGTCGGGCGTGGATCGGGGCGCCGCCGAGTTGGTATTCCGGAAACCGCGTGACGAACTGCCCGACCGCGACGCGGGCTTCCAACCGCGCCAGGCTCAGCCCAGCGCATTGGTGGATACCGAACGCGAACGCTAGATGCCGGTTCGGCTCGCGCGCGATGTCGAAGCGGTCCGGGTCCGGGAAAGCCGCCGGGTCGCGGTTCGCAGCGCCGATGCCCAGCGTGATCCCGGTGCCGGCGGGGTAGGGCGTGCTCGCGATCTCGGCGTCGCGGGCCACCATCCGGTTGCCGAGCTGGTTGCTGCTCTCGTAGCGCAGCGCCTCCTCGACGGCGGGACGGATCAGTGCAGGTTCGGCGAGCAGACGGGTGCGCTCGGCGGGGAAGCGGCAGAGCAGGACGAGAGTGTTGGCGATCAGGTTGGTGGTCGTTTCGTGACCGGCGTTGAGCAGGAAGATGCAGTTGTGGAGCAGTTCCGGCTCGGCGAGGCGCTCGTCGCCCTCGCCCTGGATCAGCCTAGTCAGCACGTCGTGGGACGGGTCGCCGGGGTGGCGCCGGCGCTCGGCGACGAGGGTGCGGAGGTAGGCCAGGAACCCTTCAACGGCCTGGTTGCCCTCAGTGAGCTGGGCGGCGGACGGGGCTGGTTCCAGCGCCCCGAGGATGGCGAGCGACCAGGCGCGGAGCGGCCCGCGCTCGTCGCGGGGCACGGCGAGCAGGTTGCCGATGACCTCGACGGGGATGGCGGCCGCGAAATCCTCTACCAGATCGAGCCGCCCGCGTGCGGCGGCCTGGTCCAAGAGTGCGTCCACGAGACGGACGAGACCCGGTTCCATGGCGGCGACGGCACGGGCCGTGAGCGCGCCCATGATGAGGCGGCGGACGCGGGTATGCCGTGGCGGGTCGTTGAAGACGAGGCTGGTGGTATGGTGCTCGCCGAGCGGCGTGGGGCCGAACTTGGCGCCGAACTCGACCGTCTTGTCGGAGGTGAAGGCTGCGGGGTCGCGATAGCAAGCTTGCACGTCGGCGTAGCGCGTGAGGAAAAGGCCGCCATCGGGCAGGCGCAGGACGGGGGCGGTGCGGCGGAGCGCCGCGTAGGTGGGATAGGGATCGTCGTAGAAGGAGTCCGGCAGCGCGCGAAGGTCGAAGCGCCGGGCGATCTCCGCGTCGCGGTTGGGGGCTGTGGTGTCCATGGGTGTCAGCTATGGCGCGGCGGCGTTGTCGAGCCAAGCGAGGCAAGGCTCGTCCGACCAGATGGCGAACGCCTCGGCCGGGTCGCGGGAAGCGATCTCTTGAATGTGCGGCATCGCGCCTGCCCTGCCGTGGAACTGGCCGCGGCGCAAGATACTCTCTAGGGTGCCGGCGACCTGCGGCTGCCTGCGGCTGCGGGATCGGATTTCTGCGGACACGAGGGTGAATGGATCAGGTCCTGTCAGAGCTGAACGAGATCAGCCAAGCGAGCACGCCGCGGCGCGACCTGCGCCGCGTGGGCACGCATCCCGACCACTGGTATCCCCTGGCCTGGTCGCACGAGTTGAAGCGCGGCAAGCCGCTCGCCGTGCGCTTCGCCGGCGAGCCGATCGTGCTGGTGCGCCCGGAGAGCGGCCCGGTGTTCGCGCTGGAGGACCGCTGCGCCCACCGGCAGGTGCCGCTGAGCAAGGGCGTGGTGAACGGCGGCGCGATCCGCTGTTGCTACCACGGCTGGACCTACGACGGCACCGGGCGCTGCATTGACGTGCCGTACCTGGGCAAGGACAAGCTGCCGAACGGCGTGCGGTCCTATCCCTGTCGGGAGGTGGGGGGTCTGATCCTGGTGTTCCCCGGCGATTCGGCGCGCGCAGACGAGGTGCCGCTGCCAGGGCTGGGGTCGGTCGCCGATCCCCGCTACAAGACCCGCCGCTTCGGGCGCGAGGTGGCCTGCCACTACAGCTTCATGCACGAGAACCTGATGGACATGAACCATCAGTTCCTCCATCGCAAGCAGATGGGCCAGATCAGGCCGCGCTTCCTCGGGCAGAGCCAAGGCGAGGACTGGATCGAGGCGCGCTACACCTTCGCGCGCACCGCGGGCAAGCAACCGCTGGGCGAAGCCCTGGTCTTCGGCCAGCGCCGCGGCACCAACGCCTCGACGGCCGAGCGCGACGTCATGACGATCCGCACGGAATACCCGTATCAGACGCTGCGCATCCGGACGAAGGACGATACGCCCGTGATGGATTTGTGGATCGTCTATGTGCCGCTGGACCAGGCGCAGCGCACGATCCGCACCTTCGGCCTGCTGTCCGTCCAGCGGCCGAAGATCCCTGGCCTGCTGGACGCTGCCTGGCCGCTGCTGGTCATGTTCACCGAACGCATCTTCAAGGAAGACCGGGAGATCGTGGAGATGGAGCAGGCGGCGCACGATGCGCAGGGCGAGGACCGGAACCAGGAGGTCTTCCCGCTGATCCGCAATCTGCGCGCGCTGCTGGCTTCGCGCGGCACGGCGGAGGATGTGTCGCCTAGCGCGGCACCCATCGCGCCTGCTTGCGCCGGGCGCGGCGAGGGCATAGGTGGTGGGGCCGGTTTGGAGCCGGTTTGATATAGGGGAAGAGGATGGGCTACAGGGTCGCGGTCGTCGGTGCCACGGGGGCAGTCGGGCGCGAGATGCTCAAGACGCTCGCCGAGCGCGAGTTTCCTGCCGATGAGGTCGTGGCCGTCGCGAGCGCCCGCTCCACGGGGCGCGAGGTCTCCTTCGGCGAGCGAACGCTGCGTGTGAAGAACCTCGATACGTTCGACTTCAAGGGCTGGAACATCGCTTTGTTCAGCCCCGGCGCCAGCGTCTCCGCCGTCCATGCCCCGCGCGCGGCCGAGGCCGGGTGCCTCGTCGTGGACAACACGAGCCAGTTCCGCATGGAGCCGGACGTGCCGCTCGTCGTGCCGGAGGTGAACCCGCAGGCGCTCGCGCGCATCCGCCGGGGCATCGTCGCCAACCCCAATTGCAGCACGATCCAGCTCGTCGTCGCCCTCAAGCCGCTGCACGACCGCTTCAAGGTGCGGCGCGTCGTCGTCGCCACCTACCAGTCCGTCTCCGGCGCGGGGAAGGACGGCATGGACGAGCTATGGGCGCAGGCGCGCGCCGCTTACGTGAACGACCCGGTGAAGGCCGAGGAGTTCACCAAGCCCATCGCCTTCAACGTGATCCCGCACATTGACCGCTTCCTCGACGACGGCTCGACCAAGGAGGAGTGGAAGATGGCGGTCGAGACGCGCAAGATCCTCGATCCGGACATCAAGCTGTTCGCCACCTGCGTGCGCGTTCCCGTGTTCATCGGGCACTCGGAGGCGGTGAACGTCGAGTTCGAGCGGCCCGTGACGGCCAGCGAGGCGCGCGCCATCCTCCGCGATGCGCCCGGCGTGCAGGTGCTCGACACCCGCGAGGACGGCGGCTACGTGACGCCGCTCGATTGCGCGGGCGAGGACGCGGTGTGGGTGAGCCGCATCCGCCGCGACCCGACCGTGGAGAACGGCCTCTCGTTCTGGTGCGTGTCGGACAATCTGCGCAAGGGAGCGGCGCTGAACGCGGTGCAGATCGCGGAGGCGCTGGTCGAGCAGGGGCGGCTGCGCCGGGCGGCGTGAGGGCGATTGCCCAGGGTGGGCCATGGGCCTGGCTCGCGGTGGCTGGGCTGTTTGAAGTCTGCTGGGTGGTGTTCCTGAAGCGGGCGGACGGGTTCACCCGGCTTGACTGGAGCCTCGTCACAGTCGCGGCCATGGTGGCGAGCTTCTATTGCATGAGCCAGGCGCTGCGCTCGCTGCCCATGGGCACGGTATATGCGGTCTGGACGGGTATCGGCGCCGCGGGCGGGTTGGCATGGGGCATCTTCGCGGAAGGAGAGCCGGCGGGGGTGATGCGCATCTTGTGCGTGGTGCTGATCCTGGCGGGGGTGGCCGGGCTGAAGCTGGGGTCGTGATGGAAGCCGGCACCAGGGAACCCTCGAATCCTGTTGACATCGGAATGATTGCGGGAGACCATTCATTGCTGAGTTAGAATCAACCCGTCGCTGAGGGAGGGATCGCCGTCATGAGAGGATTGATGTTTGCCATTCCCCTGCTGCTCGCGGCTAGCCCGAGCATGGCTCAGGGCATTGCATCCGACATCCAGAAGCTCGAAGACCAATTCGCGCAGGCCGCCAACAAGCAGAATGCCGCGGCTGTGGCGCAATTCTACACCGAGGACGCCACCGTGTTGCCAGCTGGCGCAGACATGGTGAAGGGACGCGACGGCATCCAGAAACTCTGGGGTGCTCTTATCAAGGACAACTCCCCGAACCTCATGCTGACCACGGTCAACGTCGAGGACTACGGACAAGCGGCCCGGGAGATCGGCCAATTCAGTTTCGACGCGCACGGCCAGCAAGGCCAGGTTTCCAAGGTAGAAGGCAAATACGTCGTTGTCTGGAAGAAGATCGGCGGCGAATGGCGTCTCGATACCGACATTTGGAACATGAACAAGTAGCGTCGGCTCGGGCATGGGTGCGTGGACTGTGACTGTTGCCGCGGCTAACGGCTTGGCGGGGTAGTCGCGTATCGCGAGCGTTCTCGGCGCACCGAGAGCGCAGCACAGGAGAGGCGGAGTGGTCAGCGCCGGTTGACCCCGCGTTGACCCTGCCCACCTCTGCCATTACCAAGCTGCAATCCCGCCCAGGCCCTTGGAGCCCTCCCGCGATGAAGGACGTCCGCGACGCGCTCATGGTGGCGCGCACGAGCGACGGCAAGCTGATCCGCCGCCCGCTCTCGCCGCACATGCAGGTCTATCGCCCGCAACTCACCTCGCTGCTCTCCATCATGAACCGCGTGACCGGCATCGCGATCTCACTCGGCACGCTCCTCCTCGTCTGGTGGCTCGTCTCGGCCGCCATCGGTCCCGGCGCTTTCGCCACCGTGCAGAGCTTCGTCGGCTCGTGGTTCGGTTTGTTCCTGCTGTTTGGCTGGACAGCGTCCTTGTTCTACCACTTCTTCGGCGGCATCCGGCACCTGGCCTGGGATCTGGGCTACGGCTTCGACCTGGAGAGCACACACCTGTCCGGCTGGGCCGCCGTGACCGCGGCCGTGGTCTGCACCGTGCTGGCCTGGGCGGTCGGCCTCTGGTTCTGGCCGGCGTAGCGCCATGGCCGAGAAAATCCGCATCGAAATGATGCGCAGCCAGCTCGGCCGCGTGCGCGGCACCGGGTCGGCTCATGCTGGCGTCCACCATTGGTATGCCGAGCGGGTGACGGCCATCGCCCTCGTCCCGCTCACCCTCTGGTTCATCTACGCGATGCTGCACCTGATCGGCGCGTCGCAGCCTTTCGTGGCGGCCTGGGTCGCGCATCCCTGGAACACCGTGCTGCTTCTGGCACTCATCATCGCGACGTTCCATCATATGCAGCTCGGCCTGCAGGTCGTCTATGAAGACTACGTTGACGCCAAATGGTTGATGAACGTGCTGATCCTCGCGACCAAGGCGGTCTCATTCCTGCTGGGGCTGGCCGCCGTGGTCGCCGTGTTGAGGCTCGCGTTCACGACGCCCATATCCGTCTAGAGTTGGTGAACAGGTCATGAACGCGATCAATATCCCGTCCTCTGGGCCCTCCAGCGGGTCCTACACCGTGGTGGACCACACCTACGACGTGGTAGTGGTGGGCGCGGGCGGTGCCGGGCTGCGGGCGACGCTGGGGATGGGGGCTGCCGGGCTGCGCACGGCTTGCCTGACCAAGGTGTTCCCGACGCGTAGCCACACCGTCGCCGCCCAGGGCGGCATCGGGGCAGCACTCGGCAATATGGGCGACGACGACTGGCGCTGGCACATGTACGACACCGTGAAGGGGTCGGACTGGCTCGGCGACCAGGACGCCATCGAGTACATGTGCCGGGAGGCCATCCCTGCCGTCTATGAGCTGGAGCATTACGGCGTGCCCTTCTCGCGGACGGAGGACGGGCGCATCTACCAGCGCCCCTTCGGCGGCCACATGAAGGACTACGGCAAGACGCCCGCCATGCGCGCCTGCGCCGCAGCCGACCGGACCGGCCACGCCATCCTGCACACGCTCTACCAGCAATGCCTCAAGCACGAGGTGGAGTTCTTCGTCGAATACATCGCGCTCGACCTTATCATGGAGGAAGGCGCCTGCCGCGGCGTGATGGCGTGGAACTTGGAAGACGGCGTGATGCACCGTTTCCGCGCGCAGATGGTCGTGCTCGCGACGGGCGGCTACGGCCGCGCCTACTTCTCCTGCACCTCGGCGCACACCTGCACGGGTGACGGCAACGCCATGGTGCTGCGCGCCGGGCTGCCGCTGCAGGACATGGAGTTCGTGCAGTTCCACCCCACGGGCATCTACGGGGCGGGCTGCCTCATCACCGAGGGCGCGCGCGGCGAGGGCGGCTATCTCACCAATGCCGAGGGCGAGCGGTTCATGGAGCGCTACGCGCCCACCGCCAAGGACCTCGCGAGCCGCGACGTGGTGAGCCGCTCCATGACGCTCGAGATCAACGCCGGGCGCGGCGTCGGCCCGGCCAAGGACCACATCCTGCTCCATCTGGAGCATCTCGGCGCAGCACTTCTGCACGAGCGGCTGCCCGGCATCTCCGAGACCGCCAAGGTCTTCGCCGGCGTGGACGTGACCAAGGAGCCGATCCCGGTGCTGCCCACCGTTCACTACAACATGGGCGGCATCCCGACGAACCTGCGCACCGAGGTCCTGCGCCCCACGGAGGAGGACCAGGACGCGGTGGTGCCCGGTCTCATGGCGGTCGGCGAGGCGGCCTGCGTCAGCGTTCACGGCGCGAACCGGCTCGGCACCAACTCGCTGCTCGATCTCGTGGTGTTCGGCCGCGCCGCGGCGCATCGCGCGGCGGAGATCATCAAGCCGGGTGCCTCCCAAGCGCCGCTGCCGCCGCGCGCCGGCGAGGCCGCGCTCGACCGCCTCGACCGCACCCGCAACGCCCATGGCGACACGCGCGTGGCCCAGTTGCGGCTCGACTTGCAAAAGGTGATGCAGGCCCACGCCGCGGTGTTCCGCACCTCGGAGAGCCTGACGCAGGGCGTAGCCAAGGTGAAGCAGCTCTGGGCCGGCATGGACGACATGCAGGTGACGGACCGCAGCCTGATCTGGAACACGGACCTCGTGGAGGCGCTGGAGCTGCAGAACCTCATGGGCAACGCGATGGTCACCATGGTCGGCGCCGAGGCCCGGCACGAGAGCCGCGGCGCCCACGCCCATGACGACTACCCGGAGCGCGACGACCAGCACTGGATGAAGCACACGCTCGCCTGGTGCGATGACCAAGGGCGCGCGCATCTCGCCTACCGCGACGTGAAGATGCGGACGCTGACCAACGAGGTGTCGGTGTTCCCGCCGAAGAAGCGGGTGTATTAGGAAACAAGAGACCGATGGCCACCTTCACCCTTCCCAAGAACAGCCGCATCGGCCAGGGCAAGCACTATAAGGCCCCGCCCGGTGCCCAGCGCGTCAAGGAGTTCCGCGTCTATCGCTGGGACCCGGACAGCGGCGAGAACCCGCGCGTGGACACCTACGAGCTGGACATGGCCAAGACCGGCCCCATGGTGCTGGACGCGCTCATCACCATCAAGAACGAGATCGACTCCACGCTCACCTTCCGCCGCTCCTGCCGCGAGGGCATCTGCGGGTCGTGCGCCATGAACATTGACGGCGCGAACACGCTCGCCTGCATCAAGTCCAGCGACGAGATAGACGGCGCCGTCCGCATCTACCCGCTGCCGCACATGGCCGTGGTCAAGGACCTCGTCCCCGACCTCTCCCAAGCCTACGCGCAGCTCCGCAGCGTCGAGCCCTGGCTCAAGAGCGACACCCTGCCGCCGCCCGACGCCGAGCGCCTGCAGAGCAAGGAGGAGCGGAGCAAGCTCGACGGGCTGTGGGAGTGCATTCTCTGCTTCTGCTGCACCACGTCCTGCCCGAGCTACTGGTGGAACGGCGACCGCTATCTCGGCCCGGCCGTGCTGCTGCAAGCCTACCGCTGGATCGCGGACAGCCGCGACGAGGCGACAGGCGACCGGCTCGACCAGCTTGAGGACCCGTACAAGCTCTACCGCTGCCACACCATCATGAACTGCACGCAGACCTGCCCGAAGTCGCTCAACCCGGCGAAGGCGATCGGCGAGATCAAGCAGCTCCTGGTGGACCGCCAAGGCTAGCCGGCCCGCTCCCATGGCATTCCGCGGCGACCTCGCCGCCCCGAGCGGCCGCTTCGCTGCCTGGGGCGACAGCCTGGCGGTGGATCACGGCGTGTTCCGCATCGCCTGGACCAACTGGGCCGAAGTGGTACCGGGCAAGCTCTACCGCTCGAACCACCCGACGCCGGGCCGCCTCGCCCGCGCCGCCCGGCGCCACGGCCTGCGCACGCTGGTCAACCTCCGCGGCCACCGTTCCTGCGGCTCGGATGCGCTCTCCCGCGAGATGGCCCGGCGCATCGGCCTCGTCCACGTGGACATGGCGTTCGAGAGCCGCGGCGCCCCGCATCGCGACCGCATCCTGCGCTTCCACGAGATCTACCGCGGCCATGGAGACGCCCGCGCTGATGCACTGCAAGTCGGGCGCCGACCGGGCCGGGCTGGCCGCTGGGCTGGCGATCCTGTTCGAGGGCGGCACGGCGGCCGAGGCCGCGCGCCAGCTGTCCTGGCGCTTCGGGCACTTCAACCGCTCGCGCACCGGCATCCTCGACGCCTTCTTCACGCTCTACGCCCGCGACGGCGAGGGAAGGATGCCGTTCATCGAGTGGGTGGAGCGCGGCTACGACGAGGCCGCCCTGCGCCGCGCGTTCACGGCAGCGGGCGGCCTCAGCTCCTTCCTCAACGATCAGGTGTTGCGGCGGGAGTAGGCTTCGACGCTGGGCTACGCCGCCCTGGTCAGCCGCTTGACCAGCGCGGAGACCTTATGCCGCCGCATCTCGCTGCGGGCCTTGCTGTCGGTCGTCATGTAGTTGAGCTGGATCGCGTAGCGCCGTCCCACGAACTGCTTGTGCCCGTGCCACGTCGTCGGGCCGTTCGGGAAGACGAGCAGCGTGCCGTTCACGGGCGGGACCTCGACGGCGTAGTCGTCCAAATTGTCCGGCCCACGCAGGAGGCGCAGGCATCCCTCCTGCCTCGCCCACGCCGCGCTCTCCGGGTTGAGGTAAAGCAGGATCGTGACGCGCTTGGCGTCCGAATCACGGTGGATGCGCCCGTCCTTCTCGCGGGTCTGGCCGCGCAGCGTCACCATGACGGGCGCGTCCGCGAGATCGAGATCGAACTTCGCGGCAATCGCCCTGCGGAAGGCGCTACCCTGCATCTCACTCATCAACTCGGCCGCCTTCGAGCCGAGGCGCAGCGCCTCGGGCGGGAAGGAGCCGCCGCTCGACAGCTCAGGCAGGCCCGCAACGACCTCGGCGAGCGCCGCCGGCGGTACGAAACCCGGAACGACGACGTGAGCGAACGGATCGGAACTGACGGCCGTGCCGTCGAGGGCGGCGAGATCGAGCATGGCCGGGGTATAGCCGCGCTAGCGCCCAGACGCTAGATGTTGGGCGTCAGGTGTGCGGATCGTGCTTGGGGCGCAGAACCGTGGTGGTGGCCAGGAATTGCGGGCATTGCAGCTTACCGTCACAGCACCGCGCTGGCCGTGCCGCGAGTGTTGAAACTCGGGAGATCGGGCCGCTGGCGCAGGTGTAGAGCTGCCCGGCGAATGCCGAGCGGAACCCCATCGCATGGGAGGTGGTTCCTGCGGCTAGGGTCATCGCCGCCACCAGAATGCCCGTCTTCATCGCCAACTTCTCCTCTCCCCGCCAACATACTGGAAAACCAACGTGTCAATCCAGAACAAGCTTCCTACCTCGCATTTGGTTGATATGTGGCTAACGGGTTGCAGTCGGAGGCTATCGTGGATGGGCTAGCAACCGTTTCGGCGGGACCGCTTGCCGCCTATCGCGCCAAGCTCGCGCGCGGCGAGCTCTCGACCGACCCGGCACAGGCGCTCGCCGCCGAGCGTCTGCAATCGCTGTGGACGGCGCTCCGCGGCTACGACCCGCAGCCCGCCGAGGCGCCGGGCCTGCTTGCGCGTTTGTTCGGGCGCAAACGCGGCGCGGACGACATCCCGGAGGGGCGTCCGCACGGCCTCTACCTCGTCGGCGAGGTCGGGCGGGGCAAGTCCATGCTGATGGACCTGTTCTTCGGGACGGCGCAGGTCCCGCGCAAGCGGCGCATCCACTTCCACCAGTTCATGCAGGAGGCGCACGCCCGCATCCACGCGTGGCGCCGGGCGGAGCCGGAAGGCGCGGACCCGATCCTGCCGCTCGCGGACCAGAATCGCGGCCGAGGCGGCGCTGCTCTGCTTCGACGAGTTCCAAGTCAACGACATCGCGGACGCGATGATCCTGGGGCGGCTGTTCGAGGCCCTGTTCGAGCGCGGCGTCGTCGTGGTCGCGACGAGCAACACGAAGCCGGGCGACCTGTTCGCCGGGCAGCCGGGGCGGGATGCCTTCCTGCCCTTCATCGCATTGATCGAGCGCAACCTGGACGTCTTGGTGCTGGACGGCGCGCGCGACTGGCGGCGGCAGCGGCTGCGCGGCACGGAGACCTGGCACGTTCCGGCGGATGCGCGGGCGGACGCGGCACTCGACCGGGCGTTCGCGGAGCTGACCGGGCGGCGCCGAGGCGAAGCCGGCGCGGCTGACGGTCATGGGGCGCACGCTGCTGGTGCCGCTCGCGGCGGCGGGGGTGGCGCGGTTCGATTTCGCAGCACTCTGCGGCCAGCCGCTCGGGCCGGGCGACTATCTCGCGCTCGCGACGCACTATCACGCGCTGGTGCTGGACGGGGTGCCGCGCCTCTCGCCCGCCAACTACGACGAGGCGCGGCGTTTCGTCACGCTTGGTGGACGCGCTCTACGATCACCGGGTGAAGCTGGTGGCGAGCGCGGACGCGATGCCGGACCAGCTCTACGAGCGGGGCGAGGGGGCGAAGGCGTTCGAGCGCACGGCGTCGCGGCTGGAGGAGATGCGGGGCGCGGAGTGGCTGGCGCTGGCGCATCTGACGTAGGATGGACGGCATTGGCACGGTATAGTTGTTGCTCAGCGGTGGATCAACGCAGGCATGATTATGCACTGAGTGGCAGACTGGTCAGGACGTTGCTGACATTGGCGAGGTGTGTTGCGAGGGCCGATATCCCGCGTTCGGCCTCGGAGAATCTTTACGCTAGCATCTCATGCGGCTATCAGACGATCAAGCGAGGCTACAATATGGGGCAGCTCGAATGAGCCTAAGAACCGCTGTGAGCATACCAACAGCCACGCGTGCCCGTATCAGAACAAGACTTGCAGAATGCGGCGTTGCAGAAATCTCATTCACGAGTTGGCGGTCGCCGATCCGTAAACGCCCAAGCGAGCATAAATTCGCCAGTCCATATCTTGGAGATCGACCAGTCTACCAAGACTGATTTCGAGACGCTCTGCCAGTGTCCGACATTCGATTTGGCGGCTTTGAGGCCGAGTCTGATCACGAGTATAGATCAAGCTTCGATCTGTTATGGAATTGGTGCCGTCGTCGCGGAGTTAGTGCTCAATGAGGCTGATGTAACCATCCTGGCCAACTCTAATCAGCTACAGTTCATCGACTGGCGACACTGTCTGTGGCTCCACCCCGCTTGCCGCCCCCCGGCAAAGGGAGTAGCAACCGCGCCGCCTTCCGGGCCGCCGGGCGCCCGGCGTGGCACGTCTCCCGCGCCCGGCAAGGACTCCCCATGGCCCGCAGCAAGATCGCCCTCGTCGGCGCCGGCAACATCGGCGGCACGCTCGCCCACCTGATCGGCCTCAAGGAACTGGGCGACGTGGCGCTCTTCGACGTGTTCGGGGGCGTCGCCGCGGGCAAGGCGCTCGACATCATGCAGAGCGGCCCCGTGGACGGCTTCGACAGCCACATGCAGGGCGGCAGCGACTACGCCGCCATCGAGGGCGCGGACGTGGTGATCGTCACCGCCGGCTTCCCGCGCCAGCCCGGCATGAGCCGCGACGACCTCGTCGCCAAGAACGCGGGCGTGATCGCCAGCGTCGCCGACGGCATCAAGCAGCTATTGCCCGGACGCCTTCGTCATCGTCATCACCAACCCGCTCGACGCCATGGTCTGGGTGATGCAGCAGAAATCCGGCCTGCCGCCCGAGAAGGTGGTCGGCATGGCGGGCGTGCTGGACAGCGCGCGGTTCCGGCTGTTCCTGGCCCAGGAGTTCCAGGTCTCGGTCGAGGACGTGACCGCGTTCGTGCTCGGGGGCCACGGGGACACCATGGTGCCGCTCGTGCGCTACTCGGCGGTCGCCGGCATCCCGGTGCCGGACCTCGTGAAGATGGGCTGGACGACGCAGGACAAGGTGGACGCCATCGTCAAGCGCACGGCGAACGGCGGCGGCGAGATCGTGAAGCTCCTGGAGAAGGGCAGCGCCTTCTACGCGCCGGCCGCGAGCGCCATCGCCATGGCCGAGAGCTATCTCAAGGACAAGAAGCGCGTCCTGCCCTGCGCCGCGCACCTCAGCGGCCAGTATGGCGTGAGCGACCTCTACGTGGGCGTGCCCTGCGTGATCGGGGCGGGTGGCGTCGAGCGCGTCGTGGAGATCGAGCTGAACGCCGACGAGAAGGCGGCGTTCGACAAGAGCTGCGCCTCCGTGCGCGAGCTGATCGAGGCGAGCAAGAAGCTGGTGGGCTAGGCCGTGAACATCCACGAATACCAGGCCAAGGAGCTGCTCCGGGGCTACGGCGTCGCGGTGCTCGAAGGCTCACGTCGCCTGGACGCCGGCAGGAGGCGGAGGAGGCGGCGCGCAAGCTCCCTGGGCCGGTCTTCGTCGTGAAGAGCCAGATCCACGCGGGCGGGCGCGGCGCCGGGCGGTTCCAGGACGACCGCGGACGGGAAAGGGTGGCGTGCGGCTCGCGCGCTCGCCGGAGGAGGTTCGGGCGGCGGCCGAGGCGATGATCGGGCACGTCTTGATCACGAAGCAGACTGGGCCGCACGGACGCCGGGTGAACCGGGTCTATGTGGAGGCCGGGTGCGACATCGCGCGCGAGCTGTATCTCTCCCTGCTCGTGGACCGCGGCACCGGGCGGGTGACGCTGGTCGCCAGCACCGAGGGCGGCATGGAGATCGAGGAGGTCGCGGCGCACCACCCCGAGCGCATCCTGCGCGCGGCCATTGACCCGGCGACCGGCATCCAGCCCTTCCACGGGCGCGAGCTGGCCTATGGGCTGGGCCTGCAGGGCAAGCAGGTCGCCGCGTTCGGCCGGTTCGTCGCCGCCATGTATCAGGCCTTCGAGGAGCTCGACTGCGCCATCGTCGAGATCAACCCGCTCGTGGTCACGGGCGCGGGCGAGGTGGTGGCGCTCGACGCGAAGGTGAGCTTCGACGACAACGCGCTCTATCGCCACCCCGAGCTGGAGGCGCTGCACGACGAGGCGGAGGAGGACCCGAAGGAGCTGGAGGCCGCCAAATACAGCCTCAACTACGTGGCGCTCGACGGCACGATCGGCTGCATGGTCAACGGCGCGGGCCTCGCGATGGCGACCATGGACATCATCAAGCTCTACGGCGGCGAGCCGGCCAACTTCCTCGACGTGGGCGGCGGCGCCACCAAGGAGCGGGTCACGGCGGCGTTCAAGATCATCCTGTCCGACCCGCACGTGGAGGGCATCCTCGTCAACATCTTCGGCGGCATCATGCGCTGCGACGTGATCGCGGAGGGCGTGGTCGCGGCGGCGAAGGAGGTGGCGCTCGACGTGCCCCTCGTCGTGCGGCTGGAAGGCACGAACGTGGAGCTGGGCAAGGAGATCATGGCCGAAGTCGGGCCTGCCCATCATCAGCGCCGACAACCTCGCGGACGCGGCCGAGAAGATCGTCCGCGCCGTGAAGGAGGCCGCATAGTGGCGATCCTGGTGGACAGGAACACCCGCGTCATCACCCAAGGCTTCACGGGCGCGCAGGGCACGTTCCACAGCGAGCAGGCCATCGCCTACGGCACGAAGGTCATGGGCGGCGTGACGCCGGGCAAAGGGGGCACGACGCACCTCGACCTGCCCGTGTTCGACACCGTGGCCGAGGCAGTCGCGGCGACGAGGGCGACGGGTCCGATGGGCCGCTAGCGAGCGCAATCTACGTGCCCCCGGCCTTCGCCGCGGACGCGATCCTGGAGGCGGTCGAGGCCGGGGTGCCGCTGATCGTGTGCATCACCGAGGGCATCCCGGTGCTGGACATGGTGCGGGTCAAGCGCGCGCTCTCGGGCAGCAAGTCGCGGCTGATCGGGCCGAACTGCCCCGGCGTCATCACGCCCGAGGCGTGCAAGATCGGCATCATGCCGGGCCATATCCATCGGCGGGGAAGCGTGGGCATCGTCAGCCGCTCCGGGACGCTCACCTACGAGGCGGTGGCGCAGACTACGGCCGCCGGGCTGGGACAGAGCACCTGCGTCGGCATCGGCGGCGACCCGGTGAAGGGCACGGACTTCATCGAGATCCTGGAGATGTTCCTGGCCGACCCGGAGACGCAGAGCATCGTGATGATCGGCGAGATCGGGGGTGCCTCCGAGATCGAGGCGGCGGAGTTCATCCAGGCATCAGGGACGAAGAAGCCCGTCGTCGGCTTCATCGCGGGCGTGACCGCGCCGCCCGGCCGGCGCATGGGCCATGCCGGCGCCGTCATATCAGGCGGGCGCGACACGGCGGGGGCCAAGATGGAGGCCATGCGCGAGGCCGGCATCCACGTCGCCGAGAGCCCGGCGGCGCTGGGCAGCACCATGGTGCGCGCGCTCAAGGGGTAAGCACGCCTGCCATGCACCCCGCGCAGGGCAGGTCCCGCGCCTTCGCTCGCGCGCGCAACCCCAAATAAAGGCCGGACGGGTAGAGTGCCCGTCGATTCGCCCCGTTCAGAGGACCGTCCAGATGCCCGGCGCAGACATGCTCGCCTCCGCCTTCAACGGCGCCAACGCCGCTTACCTCGCCGACATGTATGCCCGCTGGGCCAGCAACCCCGGCAGCGTGGACCCGAGCTTCGCCGCGCTGTTCGACGTCATGGACGACGAGGCGCGCGCCGTGATGGAGGATGCGTCCGGGGCATCCTGGGCGCCGCACCGCTCCGCAGTGGGCGAGGCGGAGCCTGCACCCAGGATGAACGGCGAGGCCGCGGCTTTCCCCTCGGGCGGGGCCACGGTCGAGGAGGTGCGGGCGGCCGCGCTCGACAGCTTGCGGGCGCTCATGCTCATCCGCGCCTACCGCGTGCGCGGGCACCTGCAGGCCCAGCTCGACCCGCTCGGCTTGCAGGTCCCGCGGCCCCATCCGGAGCTCGACCCGAGATCCTACGGCTTCACCGAGGCCGACCTCGACCGCCCGATCTTCATCGACAACGTGCTCGGCCGCGAGACGGCGACCGTGCGCGAGATCATGGCCATCGTGCAGGCGAGCTACTGCGGGCCGATCGGCGTCGAGTTCATGCATATCCAGGACCCTGGGCAGAAGGCCTGGATCCAGCGGCGCATCGAGGGCGCTCCCTGGGCGAAGGGGCTTCCCGTGGACGAGAGGCGCACGATCCTGCGCCAGCTCACGGAGGCGGAAGGCTTCGAGGCATTCTGCCAGCGCCGCTACGTCGGCACCAAGCGCTTCGGGCTGGAAGGCGGCGAGGTCACGATCCCGGCGCTGCAAGCCATCATCGGGACGGCCGCTGCGGGCGGCGTGCGCGAGATCGCGATCGGCATGCCGCATCGCGGGCGGCTCAACACGCTGGTCAACGTCGTGAAGAAGCCGTTCACGGCGGTGTTCGGCGAGTTCGGCGG
Organism: uncultured Alphaproteobacteria bacterium; assembly: GCA_963790535.1. GTDB lineage: Bacteria > Pseudomonadota > Alphaproteobacteria > Acetobacterales > Acetobacteraceae > CAWKEH01. Next base: position 56,704 of record CAWBOZ010000014.1, read on the forward strand.
CTCCTCCTTCAAGCCGGACGACGTGCAAGGCTCGGGCGACGTGAAGTATCACCTCGGCACCAGCACGGATTTGGAGCTGGCCGGGCACCCGGTCCACATCTCCTTGCAGCCCAACCCCTCGCACCTGGAGGCGGTGGACCCGGTCGTCATCGGCAAGGTGCGGGCGCTGCAGGACATGGCGGGCGACACCAGGGCGCGGCGCTCGGTCATGGCGATCCTGATGCACGGGGACGCGGCGTTCGCCGGGCAGGGCCTCGTCTATGAGACGCTCGCGATGAGCCAGCTCATCGGCTATCGCACGGGCGGCACGGTCCACGTCGTCGTGAACAACCAGATCGGCTTCACGACGGTCCCGGCCCACGCCTATTCCGGCCTCTACTGCACGGACGTGGCGAAGTCGGTGCAGTCGCCGATCCTGCACGTCAACGGCGACGAGCCGGAGGCGGTGGTGTTCTGCGCGCGGATGTGCGCCGAGTTCCGCCAGGAGTTCGGCACCGACATCGTGCTCGACATCGTGTGCTACCGCCGGCACGGCCACAACGAGACGGACGAGCCGGCCTTCACGCAGCCGATCATGTATCGCGCGATCCGCGAGCGGCCCACGGTGCGCACGCTCTATGCGGAGCGCCTCGCCGCGGAGGGCGCCGTGCCCGCGGCCGAGAGCCAGGCGATGTGGGACGAGTTCCAGGGCGAGCTGGAGGCGGCCTACAAGGCGGCGCAGTCCTACCGGCCCAACAAGGCGGACTGGCTGGAGGGCCACTGGTCCGGCCTCAAGCAGTCCGGCCAGGAGGACGAGCGGCAGGAGTGCCCGACGGCGGTGAGCATGGAGACGCTGCGCCTCGTGGGCGAGGCGATCTCGCGCGCGCCCGAAGGCTTCGACCTCAACCCCAAGATCGCCCGGCAGCTCGACGCCAAGCGGCAGATGATCGAGACCGGCGAGGGCGTGGACTGGGCGACGGGCGAGGCGCTGGCCTTCGGCAGCCTGCTGCTGGAAGGCAGCCGGGTGCGCCTGTCGGGCGAGGACACCCAGCGCGGCACGTTCAGCCAGCGGCACGCCGTGCTCATAGACCAGGCGAACCAGAACGAATACGTGCCGCTCAACAACATCCAGCCCGACCAGGCGCGGATCGAGATCTACAACAGCCTGCTGAGCGAGGCCGGCGTGCTCGGCTTCGACTACGGCTACTCCCTCGCCGACCCCAAGACGCTCGTGCTGTGGGAGGCGCAGTTCGGCGATTTCGCGAACGGCGCCCAGGTGATCATCGATCAGTTCCTGGCGAGCGGCGAGACCAAGTGGCTGCGCATGAGCGGGCTGACGCTCCTGCTGCCCCACGGCCACGAAGGGCAAGGGCCGGAGCACTCCTCGGCGCGGCTGGAGCGGTATCTGCAGCTCTGCGCCGAGCGGAACATGCAGGTCTGCAACCTGACCACGCCGGCCAACTACTTCCACGCGCTGCGGCGCCAGCTCCGCCGCAACTTCCGCAAGCCGCTCGTGATCATGACGCCGAAGAGCCTGCTGCGGCACAAGCTCGCGGTGAGCCGGCTCGCCGACATGGGCGACGGCAGCGCGTTCCAGGCCGTGATCCCCGAGATGGACGCGATCGCGCCGCCTGAGCAGGTCAGGCGCGTCGTGCTGTGCTCGGGCAAGGTGTATTACGACCTGCTCGCCGAGCGGCGGGAGAAGGGCGTCAAGGACGTGGCGCTCGTGCGGCTGGAGCAGTTCTACCCGTTCCCCGAGCGCCGCCTCGCCGACGTGCTGCGGCCCTACGAGGGAGCGGAGGTGGTCTGGTGCCAGGAGGAGCCGGAGAACATGGGCGGCTGGTGCTTCGTGGACCGCAGGATCGAGCGCACGCTGGGCACGCTGGGCCGGGCGCAGCGCCCGCGCTACGTAGGCCGTGAGGCAGCGGCTAGCCCGGCAACCGGCCTCGCCCGCGTCCACGCCGCGCAGCAGGCCGCGCTGGTGGGCGAGGCGCTGCTGCTGAATTAAGGGGGAGCGAAGAGCAACACCATGGCCACCGAGATCAAGGTACCCACCCTGGGCGAGAGCGTGACATCGGCGACGGTGGCGCGCTGGCTGAAGAAGGCGGGCGAGGCGGTGGCGGTGGACGAGCCGCTGGTTGAGCTGGAGACGGACAAGGTCACGGTCGAGGTGCCCTCGCCGGCAGCGGGCGTGTTGGGACGGCCTGAGGCGGCGGAGGGCGCCGAGGTCGAGGTTGGCGCGCTGCTCGGGACGGTGGAGGCAGGGGCGGGCAAGGGTCAGGCGGAGCCGGTCGGCGTCGCGCCATCGGCCACGCCCCAGCCTGGCCCCACGGCCGTCGCGACCGCGCCCGCGGCCAACCCCGGTCCGGGTGTCAATCCGCCGCCGCGCACCCTCGGCCCGGTGTCCCGCCCGGCGACGCCGCCCGCGGACGTCGCGGCCCATGGAACGCAGGGCGCAGAGCGGCCCCGCGCCCATGCCGTCCGCGGCCAAGGTCATGGAGGAGAAAGGGCTGCAACCCGCCCAACTCGGCGACGGGACGGGCAAGGACGGCCGCATCACCAAGGGCGACGTGCTCGCCTTCCTCAACCGCCCCCAAGGGGCTTCGGTTCCGCAAGCCGCATCTGTGCCAGTCGCGCCGTCGCCGCGTGCGGAGGACGCGCGCGAGGAGCGGGTCAAGATGACCCGGCTGCGCCGCACCATCGCGCAGCGGCTCAAGGAAGCGCAGAACACGGCCGCCATGCTGACCACCTTCAACGAGGTGGACATGACGGCGGCGCAAGGCGCTGCGGACCGAGTATCGCGAGGCGTTCGAGAAGCGGCACCAGGGCGCGCGGCTCGGCTACATGGGCTTGTTCGTCCGCGCCTGCGTCTCGGCGCTGCGCGAGTTCCCCGCCGTCAACGCCGAGATCAGCGGCGACGAGATCGTCTATAAGCGCTTCGTCAACATGGGCATCGCGGTCGGCGGCGCGAACGGCCTCGTGGTGCCTGTCCTGCGCGACGCGGACCGGATGGGCTTCGCCGAGATCGAGCGCGCCATCGCCGATTTCGGCAGGCGCGCGCGAGATGGGGCGCTCAAGCTGGAGGAGCTGTCGGGCGGCACGTTCAGCATCACCAACGGCGGCATCTATGGCAGCTTGATGAGCACGCCGATCCTCAACCCGCCGCAGAGCGGCATCCTCGGGATGCACAAGATCCAGGACCGCCCGGTGGCCGTGGGGGGTAAGGTCGAGATCCGGCCGATGATGTATCTGGCGCTGAGCTACGACCATCGGATCGTGGACGGAAAGGAGGCCGTGTCCTTCCTCGTGCGCGTGAAGGAAGGCGTGGAGGACCCGCGGCGGCTGTTGCTGGACTTGTAGGCGAGGCGTCCCCAACTGTTGCAGTGAGTCGCTGGACGCCGAGGAACGGGAGCTGAGGATGGCCCTGATGCGCGCGGACCTGGAGAACAAGCAAGCGGATACGGCCTACAAGGTCGGGCTGCTGCGGGACGAGCCATGGAAGGTCGTCGCCACCGCGTTCGGTGCCGGGTTCGCGCTCTGCGGCGGTCTTGTGGCGCTGCTTACGTTCGTTTTGGTACGTATGCACTAACCTTGGCTGGCCCGACCGGGCTTGGCAGGAAACAGGAATGAGCGAGAGCTACGACGTCATCGTCATCGGCGGCGGTCCCGGAGGCTACGTCTGCGCCATCCGCGCGGCGCAGCTCGGCTTGCGCACGGCGTGCGTCGAGAAGAGCGCGACGCTGGGGGGCACCTGCCTCAACATCGGCTGCATCCCGAGCAAGGCGCTCCTGCAATCCTCCGAGAACTACGAGGAGGTGCGCCACGCCTTCGCCGAACACGGCGTCCTCGTGGACGGCGTGAGGCTCGATCTCGACCGCATGATGGCGCGCAAGGGCGAGGTGGTCGGCGCCAACGTCAAGGGCGTCGAGTTCCTGTTCCGCAAGAACAAGGTGACGTGGCTCAAGGGCGAGGGGCGCATCGCCAGGCCTGGCCGCGTCGAGGTGGACGGCACGAGCTACGATGCGAAATCCATCGTCATCGCCACCGGCAGCGAGAGCCTGACCCTGCCCGGCGTCGAGGTGGACGAGGAGGCGATCGTCACCAGCACTGGCGCTCTGGAGCTGGACGACGTGCCTGGGCACCTCGCCGTCATCGGCGGCGGCTACATCGGGCTGGAACTGGGCAGCGTCTGGCGCCGGCTCGGGGCCGAGGTCACGGTAGTCGAGTATCTCGACCGCCTCGTGCCGGGCATGGATTCGGAGATCGCCAAGCAGTTCGAGCGCACGCTGGGCCGGCAGGGCATCAAGTTCCGCCTCGGCACCAAGGTCGCCGCCGCCCGGCGCGGCAACGACGGCGTGATGCTCACGCTCGAACCCGCGAAGGGCGGCACGCCAGAGGAGATGAAGGCGGACGTGGTGCTCGTCGCCATCGGCCGCCGGCCTTACACGGAGGGGCTGGGACTTGCGGAAGCGGGCGTCGCGCTCGACGAGCGCGGGCGCGTGAAGGTGGACGCACATTACGCGACCAGCGTGCAGGGCATCTACGCCATCGGGGACGTGATCGCCGGCCCCATGCTCGCGCACAAGGCCGAGGAGGAGGGTGTCGCCTGCGCCGAGCGGATCGCGGGCCAGGCCGGGCACGTGAACTACGACGTGATCCCCGGTGTCGTTTACACGTGGCCGGAGGTCGCGAGCATCGGCCAGACCGAGGACGCTCTCAAGCAGCAGGGCGCCGCCTATCGCGTCGGCAAGTTCCCGTTCACCGCCAATGGCCGGGCGCGCGCCATGGGCAGCACGGACGGGTTCGTGAAAATCCTCGCCGACAAGGACACAGACCGCATCCTGGGCGCCCACATCATCGGGCCGGACGCGGGCACCTTGATCGCGGAGCTGGCAACTGCCATGGAGTTCGGCGCCTCCTCCGAGGACGTGGCCCGCATCTGCCACGCGCACCCCAGCCTGAGCGAGGCCGTCAAGGAGGCGGCCCTCGCCGTCGAGAACCGGGCGATACATATCTGATGGTCATGGGAACGCCGAAAGACCACGCCTACACCGTCACCGTTACCTGGACGGGCGACAAGGGCACCGGCACCAGCGCCTACCGCGCCTATGCCCGGCAGCACGAGATCACTGCCCTCGGCAAGCCGACGATCCCGGCGAGCAGCGACCCGGGCTTCCGGGGCGATCCGGCGCGCTACAATCCCGAGGAATTGCTCGTCGCCTCCCTCAGCTCGTGCCACATGCTCTGGTATCTGCACCTCTGCTCAATCAACGGCGTCGTCGTTACCGCTTACGAGGACTGCGCCGAGGGCTTCATGCACGAGCAGCCCGGCGGCGAAGGGCGGTTCACCGAGGTCGTGCTCGCCCCCGAGATCACGCTCGCGCCAGGCTCCGACGTGGAGCGCGCTCGCGCACTGCATGAGGAGGCGAACGCTAAGTGCTTCATCGCCAACTCGGTCAACTTCCCGGTCCGGCACGAGCCGGTGATCCGCGCTGCCTCGGCGACGCTGGGAGAGACGCGAGAAGCGGCGAAAGAGGCAACGCCTGAGTAGGCTCCTTGCCCTGACGATGGGCGACCCTGCCGGGATCGGCCCGGAGATAACGCAGGCAGCGTGGGAGAAGCTACGCGCGACGGGGCCAGCCTTCGCGCTCCTCGGCGATGCGCGGCTCGGGACGCCGGTGGCGTCGGCCGCGGAGGCGGCAGAGCTGCTTCCCGCACGCGTTGCCTGTCCTGCCGGTCGTGCTCGCCGCGACGCCGCGGCCTGGGCATCCCGACCGCGCCAATGCGCCCGCAGTGATCGAGAGCATCGAGCGGGCCGTCCGGCTCGCGCTCGCGGGCGAGGCGGGTGGCGTCGTCACCAACCCGATCAGCAAGGCTACCCTCTACGGCGCGGGCTTCGCCTATCCAGGACACACCGAGTTCCTCGGCGCGCTCACGGGCTGCCCGAACCCGGTGATGATGCTTGCCAACGCCCACCTCCGCGTAGTGCCGGTGACGGTCCACGTGGCATTGCGCCGCGCGCTGGACAGCCTGAGCACGGAGTCGATCGTAGCGGCGGCGCGCGTCACGGCGACCGCGTTGCGCGGGCAGTTCGGCATCGCGGCACCTCGCCTCGCCGTCGCCGGGCTGAACCCGCACGCGGGCGAGGGCGGCGCCATGGGGGACGAGGAAGGGCGCCTGATCGTGCCCGCCATCGAGGCGCTGCAGGCGGAGGGGATCGCGGCGAGCGGTCCCTGGCCTCCCGACACCATGTTCACGCCGGCGGCGCGGACGCGCTACGATGCCGCGATCTGCATGTATCACGACCAGGCGCTCATCCCGCTCAAGACGCTCGACATGGCGAGCGGCGTCAACGTGACGCTGGGTCTTCCCATCGTGCGCACCTCGCCGGACCACGGGACGGCGTTCGACATCGCGGGCGCCGGGCGGGCCGACCCGGCGAGCCTCATCGCCGCGATCCGTCTCGCAGGAGACCTTGCGGCTCGGAGACAGGCATGACGATCCGGCTCGGCGTCAACGTGGACCACGTCGCCACCATCCGCAACGCGCGCGGCAGCCCGTACCCGGACCCGTTCGCGGCGGCGCTCGTCGCCGTCGGCGCCGGGGCGGACGGCATCACCGCGCATCTGCGCGAGGACCGGCGCCACATCCGCGACGCCGACATCGAGCGGCTCGCGACCGCGCACGCGATCCGGCTCAACTTGGAGATGGCGGCGACCGACGAGATGGTCGCCATCGCCTGCCGCCTGCGCCCGGCAGCATGCTGCTTGGTGCCGGAGCGGCGCGAGGAGGTCACGACCGAGGGCGGGTTGGACGCGGCGGGGCAGGTGGTCGCGCTCGACTCCCAAGGTCGCGGCGCTGCGTGATGCTGGCATCCGGGTCAGCCTGTTCCTCGACCCCGACCCGGAGCAGCTCCGGGCGGCGGCGGCGCTGGGTGCGGCGTGCGTGGAGCTGCACACGGGCGCCTACGCCGAGGGCAGGCCCGGCGAGATGGAGCGGCTGCGCGACGCGGCGCAGATGCTGCCGACGCTCGGCCTGGAGTGCCACGCCGGGCATGGCCTGACCTACGCGAACGTCGCGCCCGTCGCGGCCATGGCGGAGGTGGCCGAGCTGAACATCGGGCATTTCCTGGTGGGCCAGGCGGTGTTCGCGGGATTGGCCGCGGCGGTTGCGCGCATGAAGGCCATCATGGAGGCGGCACGGCGATGAGCAGGATCACGAGCCTCGCCGAGCTGGAGGCGCTCTACGGCGAGCCGATGCCGGTAAGCCTCGCGAAGGTTGCGGACCGGGTGATCCCGACCTACCGCGCCCTGATCGAGGCGGCGCCGTTCTGCGTGCTCGCAACCTCGGGGCCAGGTGGCGTGGATGCCTCGCCGCGCGGCGACGCGCCCGGCTTCGTCCGGGTCGAGGACGAGCACACGCTGATGCTGCCGGACCGGCGCGGGAACAATCGGGCGGATACCCTGCGCAACCTGGTCGCCGACCCGCGGCTCGCGCTCCTGTTCTTCATCCCCGGCTTGGGTGAGACAGTGCGGGTGAACGGCACGGGCGAGGTCCATGCGGACGCGGCCTTGTGCGAGCGATTCGCCGTGCAGGGCCGGGCGCCGCGGACGGTGCTCGATCGTGCGTGTCATGGAAGTTTATTTCCAGTGCTCGCGTGCCGTGCTGCGCGCTCGGCTCTGGGAGCCGGAGAGCCGGGTGGACCGCGCAACCTGCCGACGCCGGGCCGCATCCTGGCGGAGGTGAGCGCCGGGCGAATCGGCGCCGAGTATGACGACGGATTGCAGGAGCGGCTCCGGGCCAATCTCTATTGACGCAACCCGCATCCCGGTCGCGCGCTATCGCAGCGGTTCGATGGAGGGTTCAATGTCCGACAAGCATGAGCAGGCGCGCGAACTGGGTGAGGAGGCGCTGGAGGCGCTGGACAAGGGCGACGAGAAGAAGGCTGACACGCTGATCGAGAAAGCCAAGAAGCTCGATGGAACGGCCCTTACGGAACTCGTGGAGGAGCTGGACGAAGGTGCTGGCAAGACGCCGCCCGAGTAGCGGAAAGCCAGCCCATACCGAAATGTTGACAGGGCGCGCGCACTCTGCCCCTATAGTCACGCTATCGTGTCGTTATCTGGCCTGAAGAGCCCCGCTTCCCCGGGTGCAGACCATGGCTCAAAGGCGGCCCGGTTGCGAGGGAGCCTGGGCGCTGTTGCCGGGCGCGAAAAGGGGGAAGGTCCAGAGATGGCGACTGGCACTGTGAAATGGTTCAATGCAACGAAGGGCTTCGGCTTCATCATGCCGCAGGACGGCGGCAAGGACGTGTTCGTCCATATCACCGCCGTCCAGGCGGCCGGCCTTAAGGGCCTCAACGACGGCCAGAAGGTCTCCTACGATGTCATGCAGGAGCGCGGCAAAGCCGCCGCGACGAATCTCAAAGTAATGTAGCTAACCTGTCCATGACGAGGCGCTGACGCCCGCCGTCAACGCCTCGTCGGCGCGGGTGATCAGCTTGGTCTCCGTCGCGCCGTTCTCGCGCATCATTTGGGCTGCCTGGTCGGCCTGAGTCTGGTCCTTGACGTGGACGGCGAGCACCAGCGTGCCCGCGGCGCCGCGGCGGTCCAGTTCGTCCGCTTGTGCCTGTTCCGCCGCGTGGCCGATCCCCTGCGAGACCGCCGTCACCCCGAGACCGGCGGCCGCGGCCGCGCCGATCGCGAGTGCCGCCGCTCCGCCCGTCGCGACCACGGCGCCAGCGGCGATGGTCGCGCCCGCGTAGCCGGCCATGCCGGCGTTCATGGTGCGGATTTGCTGGTGGTCCACAGAGGTTTCCTGAGCGTCCGCGCTCTCCGTCGGTGTCGCCTCGGAAGGGTTTCCCACGACCTGTTCCTCGGGCAGGCTGAAATCCGAACGGGTGTAGCCAGCATCCAACATCTTATCCAGCGCCACTCGCACCGTGGCGTCGTCCGGGAACCAGCCCTGCACTTCCTGAACCGTCCCGCTCAGCGCCGGGCCTTCGTTCGCGCTCTCGCTCATCGCCACCACTCCGCGTGTTGCCAAGCTAACGCCCTGCGCTCCCGCGTGTTCCCGCGTCTGTAGGAGTTGGGCGCCTACACGAGCTGGTGCCGGGCGCGGGCGCCGCGCTCGATGGCGGCGGCGACGAGCGGGTCGAGATGCAGCTCCGCCGCCACGAACTCCAACATGCGCAACACGGCCTGCGCGGCGAAACCGTCCGCGGCGGCGACCTCGCAGGCCAAGGCGTAAGCCGTCTCGCGCAGGCGCGGCTCCAGCGCGTCGCGGATCAGCCGTCCTGCGTGCGCCAGCCCGTCGTCTTCCTCCAGCAACGCCACGGCCGCGTCGGCGGCGATATCGAGCCGGTCGCTCGCGAAGTCGGCGAAGACGGGCATCGTCTGGACGATGCCGGCCATGGTGCCGATCTCTCGGTCCGTGAGATCGCCGTCGCTGGCGGCCACGAGCACCATGGTGCAGACCAGCGCCTCCTGTGCGTCAAGTCCCGTCCGGGCGAGCATTCTATCCTCCGTCATCGTGCGCGGACCCTGCTTCAACGTGTCCTCCCGATCAACGCACGGGTTCGCGAGTCTCGGCAAGGAAGGTTCGCGTGCGCGCCACGGCTTCGGCAAGGCCGACGCGCTCGACGCGCACGCCCGCCGGGAACGCCGAGAGCAGGCGGGACGGCGTGCGCGCGTCGAGAAGCGCGAACACGCCGCGGTCGTCGGCGGCGCGGACGAGGCGGCCGAACGCCTGGCGCAGCCGCAGCCGGGCCTTGGCATCGTCGTAGCCGCGCGGATTGCCGCCCGAGAGATGGAGCCTCCGCTCGCGGTGCAGGATGTCCGGCCGCGGCCATGGCACGCGCTCGAAGGCCACGAGCCGGAGCGCCCGGCCCGGCACATCGACCCCGTCGCGCATCGCGTCCGTGCCCAGAAGACAGCTCTCCTCCTCGGCGCGGAAGACGTCCACCAGGGTGGCGTTGTCCATGGCGTCCACGTGCTGGGCGAGCAAGGGGATGCCGGCCTCTTCGAGCGCGGGCGCGAGCCGGGCATGGACCGCCTGCAAGCGGCGGATGGCGGTGAAGAGGCCCAAACCCCCGCCGCCGGCCGCGAGGAAGAGTGCGCGTAGGGCGGCGGCGAGCGCGGCCGTGTCGCCGGGCGCGACATCGGTGACGACGAAGGCGAGCGTTTGGCGCGCATAGTCGAACGGGCTGGCAACCTGGACGCGCAGCGGCGGAGAGGGGAGGTGGGTCGCGCCGACGCGCGCCTCGGCTTCGGCCCAGCCGGTCTCCTGGTCGCCCGCACCCGCATCCCGCAGGGTCGCCGAGGTGACCAGCATGCCGTGCGCCGGGGCGGCGAGCGTCGCGGCGAAGGGGATCGTCGGGTCGAGCCAATGGCGATGCAGGCCCACGTCACGGTCTTCCTCCCAGCGCCGGTCGAGGCGAATCAGGTGGACGTGGTCCGGGCGGATGCCGGGCTCGGGCGGTGGCTGGGCCACGGCGCGCAGCATGGCTTGCCAGGCGGCAAGCTGGTCGAGCGCCCGGCGCTTGAGTGAATTGCGCGCTGCCTCGATGCGGTTGCGCGCTTGGGTGTCCAGCTCCTCCGCCTCGGCGTCCAGCTTGTCCCCGAGGCGGGCGACGAGAGTTTCCAAAGGCTCCGCAATGCGCCGGAGCACCCGGCCGAGCCGGTCCGCAGCCTCCTCCAGGCCGGGCACGGGCGGGTGCAGTGTGCATTCGATAGTGCCGGGCCCAGGGTCCGCCTCGGCCGTGCGGGCGAGCACCTGGGTGCGCGCGAGGCGGAGGACGGCCTCGAACGGATTGTCGCCGCCCGGCTCGGCCAGCCGTTCCGTCCAGCCTGGCGCTGGGAGCATCGAAGCGGCGATAAGCGCTGCCTCCAAAGGTGTCAGCAGCTCCGGCTTCCCGGCGAGGAGATCCTCCAGCCGTCGCCGCAGCCCCCGTGCGCGGGAGCGGCCGCCCTCCGCGCCCAGGAGCCAGCGGCGCAGATCGGTGCCCTCGCGGCCCGACAGCTCGGCGGAGAACGCGCCGTCCGCAGCGTCGAACAGATGGTGGCCCTCGTCGAAGACGTAGCGAACGGGCACGCTGTCGTCGTCGAGTCCGCCCCAGGCCGCTTGCGCCATGACGAGGGCGTGATTCGCGACCACCAACTCCGCCCCGCGCGCCCGGCGGATCGTGTGCTCGACGAGGCAGGTCCGGTAATGCGGGCAGGCGCCGTGGATGCACTCCCCGCGTCGGTCGGCGATGGCGGGCAGCAGAGCGGGGCCGAACAGCTCCGGGAACCAGCCCGGCAGGTCGCCACCCTGCACGTCGCCCTCCGCAGTCGCGAGCGCCCAGCGCGCGACGAGGCCGAGCGGGATGATGCCTGGTACCCCGCCACTCGCCAGGGTCAAATTCACGCGCTCTTCGTAGTTGAGGAGGCAGAGATAGTTCTCCCGCCCCTTGCGCACGACGACCCGGCGCCGCCGCGCCTCCGGGTCCGGCACGAGGCGCGCGGCCTCGGCCTGGACCTGGCGTTGCAGGTGGCGCGTGTAGGTGCTGATCCAGACGGGCGCGCCGTTGCGCTCGGCCCAGAGGCTCGCGGGCGCGATGTAGCCGAGAGTTTTGCCCGTCCCTGTCCCGGCCTCGGCGAGCACGAAGCGCGGATCGCCCGGCGCCTCGCGCGGCAGGAAAGCGCCCGCTGCCGCGGCGGCGTAGTCGCTCTGGCCGAGGCGCTGCTCCGCGTAGGGGCCGAGCAGTTCGGCGAGGCGGCGCCTCGCATCGGCAGGCCGGACGGGGATGCTGCCGGGCGGCGGCGGTGGCGCCTGATCTTCCCATTGCGGCAGCGTGCGCCAGACGCGCAGTCCCTCGGCGGACGGCATGGCGTCCGGCTCATCGAGGGCATCGAGGACGGCCTCGGCCCACGGCCAGCCCGCATCGCCCATCCGCGCCGCGAGTCCGGCCGCATCGCGATTCAGCGCGAGGCCACGACCTTGCCGGAGCCTGCGCAACAGCCGCGCCGCGAGCCGGGGCAGGAGCGCGGCTTCCTGCTCCAGCGTCTGCGGCGGGTCCTCATCAAGCGCGAGGGCGAGGCCGCGCGGCGTCGGCGCTGCCGCGCGGGCGGGCAGCACGAAGGCGAACAATTGCAGCAGGTCGAGACAGGGCGTGCCCGGCGGCAGGCCCAGGCGGCGCCACGTCGCCGGAGCGTGGACGAGCAGGGGCGGCGAGGCGAGGCGGATGAGGGTGGCGGCCTCAGGCGTGCCGAGCAGGAGCAGCTCGCCGTCTTCGGTGAGCACGGCGGCGCGGCCGTGCCCGGCGACGAGTGCCGGTGCATTCAAGCGACCAGCATTGGGTAAAGACGGCATTCCCGTGCGATCTTAGGGTGCAGGGACGGCGCCGGGTAGCTCTCCGGATCGCGCTCCAGGGTTCAGCGCGCGCGCTTCGGCACGTCCCACGCCTCTACGCCCTCGGTCGTGAAGCGCACCGGCGTCGCTTGGCCGCCCGCCTTCGTCAGCGCGCGTACCAGCTCCACCCGGCGTTCGGGGGGCACGAGGAACATCATGAACCCGCCGCCCCCCGCGCCGGAGACCTTGCAGCCGATGGCACCATGCGCCATCGCCGCCGTCTCCAGCGTCTCGATCAGCCCGGTGCTGATGCCGGGCGCCGTGCGCTTCTTGGCCTGCCACGAGCGGTTCAGCACGGCCGCCATGTGCGCGACCTCGCCGCGCAGGAGCGCCTGCTTCATCTCCACGGCCTCATGCTTTAATTGGTGCAGACTCTCCAACGCATCGCCGGACTGAGCCATGCCTTGCTGCTGGTCGCGGATGATCTGCTCCGAGCGCCGCGAGACGCCGGTGAAGCATGTGACCAACGAGCTCTCGACCTCGGCGAGGAAGGCGCGCGGCACCCGCAGCGGGTTCACGATCACGCGATCCTGCGCGTAGAACTCCACGAAGTTCACGCCGCCGAACGCCGCCGCATACTGGTCCTGCTTGCCGCCGGGCAGCCCGAGGTCGAGCCGCTCGATCTCGAAGGCGAGGCGCGCCACGTCATACATGCCGAGCGGCTCGTCGAGCATGTGGCGGAACGCCTCCACGAGTGCGACGACCAGCGCCGAACTGGAGCCGAGGCCAGAGCCCGGCGGCGCGTCCACGAACGTGGTCACGCGCAGCGCCGGGGCTGCACCGCCGCCGTGCTGGCGCATCATGCGGCGATAGACGCCCGCGTGCAGCCCGAGCTGTGCTCCCGCGATCCCGTCGAGGCTGGCGGGAAGGCACTCCTCCACCTCAATGTCCTTGGCGACGAAGTGGACCATGCCGTCCGGCGACGGCTCGATCACGGCGAAGGCGTAGCGATCAATAGTGCCGTTCAGCACCGCGCCGCCGTGCTCGTCGCAGTAGGGACTGAGGTCCGTGCCGCCGCCCGCGAGGCCAAGACGCAGGGGCGCGCGTGCGCGGATGGCGTTGAAGCTGCGAATCATGAGATTGCCGGCGTTGCGCCTCCCTAGTTGTGTATGTATAATGCATTTCCACCATTCGTTGCAAGCTTGCCGTGCAGACGCTGCTCTTCATCTCCCATCGTTTCCCCTATCCGCCCGACCGGGGCGAGAAGATTCGCGGCATCAACCTGATCCGCCATCTTGCGACGCGCTACCGCGTGCTGCTGGGCTGTCTCGTGGATCAGGAGAGCGATTGGCAACACCTCGACGTGCTGCATGGAATCTGCGCCGAGGTGGCCGCGTTCCCGATAGACAAGCGCACCCAGAAGTGGCGCGCGCTGGCCCGTATCCGCCCTGGCCGGCCGCTCATGCTGGACTACTACGCGAGCCGGGATCTCCGCACCTGGGTGGATGCTGCCGTGGCGCGCGAGCGACCCGATATCCTCTACCTCTACTCGACGGCGATGGCGCCGTATGGCCTGCACCATGCCGGGCGCCGCATCCTCGACATGCAGGACGTGGATTCCGAGAAATGGGCCGAATACGCGCGCGGCGCGCGGTTCCCTATGCGCTTCGTCTGGGCGCGCGAGGCACGCACGCTGCTCGCCTACGAGCGCCGGGCGACCATGGCGTGCGAGCGCACTTTCCTGGTCTCCGAGCCGGAATGCCGCCGCTTCCTCGAACTCGCGCCGGAGGCGGAAGGACGCGTCGTGCCGATCGAGAATGGGGTGGACTTGCAGCAATTCGCACCCGGCCTCGCCTTCGATACGCCGTACGCGGAGCCAGGGCCGCACCTCGTCTTCGTCGGCAACATGGACTACTGGCCCAATGCCGACGCAGCGGCTTGGTTCGCGCGCGAGGTCCTGCCGCTCGTTCGGACAGAGGCACCGGGCGCACGGCTCCACGTCGTGGGCGCGAACCCAGGGCCGGAGGTGCTCGCGCTCGGTGCCCTGCCTGGCGTCCAGGTCACGGGCCGCGTGCCCGACGTGCGGCCCTACGTGGCGCATGCCGACGCCATCGTGGCGCCCTTGCGCATCGCCCGCGGCATCCAGAACAAAGTCCTCGAAGGCATGGCGATGGGCCGCCCGGTCGTCGCGACTCCGCAGGCGTTCGAGGGCGTCCATGCCGAGCCGGGTCAGGACCTGCTCGTGGGCGAAGGTGCAGCTCGGCTCGCAGCACTCGTTGCCGAGGTGCTGCGGGGCGAGCATCCAGGATTGGGCGCTGCCGGGCGCCGGGCGGTCGAGGAGCGGCATACCTGGGCCGCCTCACTGCAACGGCTTGACGAGGTCCTGGCCTGACGAGCCGGGCCTACCGTGACCGTGTATGGGCGGGCAATTCGGCGACCTGCGTTGTCCTGCGCGCGGCGGGGAGGATGGTGAGCCGCTTGCGGCCGGACATCAGCGTCGCCAATGCCAGGTCGGGCGCCGGCGCGAAGGCGCCGAAGGTGTAGGTTTGCGGCGCGAACGCGGCGAAGGCGGCGCCGCGCGGCGGCCAGGCGGCGTAAGGCCCGGCCGACTTCGCGCTCATGGCGACGGCGGTGGCGCCGCCAGGGAGGGTGAGCGGATCCCAGCCCGGCAAGCCGGCCAGGACGCGCTGCTGGTAAGGGATGCCCAGCTCCGGCGTCTGCGAGTGGTAGTCAGCTACGGCCATCGGCCAGCTCTTAGTTTGGTGGAACAATGCCGCGAGGAAGCGGGCGCCATAAGCCGCGTTCGTCACCGGGTCGAAGGCCGCGTCAAGACTGGTGAAAGCGTCCGAATGCTGCAGCAGGTTGACCTGCATGCACCCCACGTCAATCGAGCGCACCCCGCGCGCCTGCAGCGCCTGCACGGCCGCGACAGCTTCCTCTTTCGTCGCGAAGGACTGCCCTTGGCCTTCGACGTCTATCGTCCAGGGCCATGGCCGGATGCGACCCTTCGAGTCCGGATCGGGTCGGCCGCTCTCTACCCGGCCTATGGCAGGAAGGATGCGAGGCGGGATCGCCTGGGCGTGCTCGGCCGCGCCGATCGCCGCCTCGCACTCGTCATAGGGCGTTGCCGGTAAAGATGGAGCAGGGGCGAACACGGCCACATGGTGACGTGCGGCGCGGTGTGGCGCTGCCCAAGCAGCAGACGAGAATAGCACAGCGGCGAGGAGCAAGAAGAGTCGCATATACACACCATGCCTAGAGTGTGTCATCTTCAACACGATCCGTTAAGCTGATGTCAACGGCGCGATGTGGATCGCCCGGTCGAGCAAGGTCATGCGCCGGCCGGCGGCGTGGTCCTGGCTAGTTCCGGACGCGCAGCCATCGCCTCGTGCCAGTGGGCGAGCTTGGGCCGCCCCTCGCGCCAATTGGCTTCCGCGAAGCGTAGGTCGAGATAGCCGAGAGCACACGCTATCGTGATCGTTCCGATATCAAGATGCTTGGCTGGAGCGTCAGCTTCGAGCAAGTCGAGCGTCCGCGCGATGGCGGCTTCCTGCCGCGCCACGACGGTGTCGCGCGCCGCCTCGCGCGGGCGGCCCTGCTCCATGCGGCGCGTCACGGCCGCGTCCATGATTCCGTCGCCGGCTGCCTGGAAACGCAATGCCCGCCAGCGTGCGGCGCCGTGCGGCGGGAAGAGCGGCATCACGTCGCCCACGCTGTCCAGATATTCGCAAATCACCGGGCTGTCGAAGAGCGCGAGACCATCTTCGGTGACGAGGCAAGGAACCTTGCTCAGCGGGTTGTCGCGCACGAGGGCGGGCGGCGATTCGTGCGGGTTCGTCTCGATCCTCTGGATACGGTCATCGAGACCGCGGGCGATGGCGCAGGCTACCACCTTCCGCACGTAGGGGCTGGTCGGCGAGTAGTAGAGCTTCAACGGAATCGGTCCTTTTCCTGACGCAGCGCGGCGAAGCGCGCGGCGTCGGGGGCACGGAGGAAAGGGTTCTCGGCCAACTCGTCGCCGAGCCGGCTCGGCACCGTAGGCTTGCCCTCAGCGCGGAGGCGCGCGACCGCCTCGGCGCGGGCACGCAGCGCCGGGTTGTCCGGGTCCACATGCAAGGCGAAGCGGGCGTTGCTCTCGGTGTACTCGTGCCCGCAGCAGACGAGAGTGTCCGCGGGGAGGGCTGCGAGCTTGCGCAGGCTCGCGAACATCTCCTCGGCCGTCCCTTCCAGCAGCCGACCGCACCCCAGGCTGAACAGCACGTCACCGCTGAGCAGCACGCCGGGGAAAGCGTAGCACACCTCCCCCCGCGTATGGCCTGGCGTGTCCAGCACGCGGGCGTGCGCCTCTCCCAGCGCCACGTCATCGCCCTCGCGCACAGCACGGTCCAGCCGGGGCAAGCGATGGGCGTCCGCGGCGGCGCCGATTACCTGGCAGCCGAAGCGCTCGCGCACCGCGTCGGTGCCGGCAACGTGATCGGCATGGTGATGGGTAAGCAGGATCACGTCGAGCCGCCCGCCGTCCGTCTCGATCGCCCGGATCACGGCGTCCCCGTCCGCAGGGTCCACGACGGCGCGCGTTCCCGTCGCGTCATCGCGCAAGAGCCAGGCATAGTTGTCCGCGAGGATAGGCAAGGGCTGCGCCAGGAGCGTCACGGCCGCCTCCGAAAGCTATGGGCGCACCGTGCCCGTCAGCGTCTCCATGTGCAAGGGTCGGGGGCGCAAGCGACCGCGCGGTGCTATAGAGGCGGCATGGCGGCGGACGCACACGCGGCGGCGGACTTCTACGGCACCCTCTGGGGCGTGATAGCGCGGGATCTCGTGCGCGAGCGGCTTGCCCTGCTCTGGCCGGATGTCACTGGCCAGGCCATCCTCGGCCTCGGCTTCGCGCCGCCCTATCTCCGGACCTGGCGCGAGCAGGCGGCGTGCTGCGTGGCCGCGACGCCCGCGCAGGTCGGCGCCGCGCGCTGGCCTATGGGCAGCCCGAACCTGACCTGCACGGTCGAGGAAGAGACGCTCCCGTTCCCTGATTTCAGCTTCGACCGCATCCTGCTCGTCCATGGCCTCGAAGCCGCGGACAACGCCCGCCGCTTGCTGCGCGAGGTCTGGCGAGTTCCTGCGCGACGACGGGCGCCTGCTCGTCGTGGCCCCCAACCGGGTCGGGATGTGGGCCCACGTCGAGGCCACGCCGTTCGGCCACGGCCAGCCGTTCTCGCCGGGCCAGATCGGCAGGCTGCTGGCGGCGTGCATGTTCCATGTCGAGCGGCGGGACAGCGCGCTCTATCTTCCCCCCGTGCGCGCCCGCGTCGTGCTGCGCGGGGCGCGGTTCTGGGAGCGGGCCGGGCGCGGCGTGGCACCCCGTTTCGCGGGGGTGACGATCACCGAGGCGGTGAAGGATCTCTATGGCGCCGTCCCGGCCCGGCGCGTCGCCCGGCGACGGCTCATTCTTTCCGATGCAGCCTAGCTCCGGCCGTGCCCGAGAGCGCCCGGCTCAGCATCCTCCTCGTCGCCGCCGTCATCGCCGGAGCGCAGAACGCGCTCGCGGGCGGGGGATCGTTCATCACCTTCCCGGCGCTGCTGCTCGCGGGCCTCGACGCGCGGGCGGCCAACATCACGAGCACGGTGGCGTTGCTGCCGGGCCAGGCGCCTCGGGCTGGGCCGGGCGTAGGTTCGTGAGCGGTGCCGGGCAGCTGTCCTTCCGGGTGCTGTCCGCGGTCAGCCTGGTCGGCGGCGGCCTCGGCGCGGTGCTGCTGCTCGCGACGCCCGCGAGCTTCTTCGCCCGGCTCGTGCCCTGGCTCGTCCTGTTCGCGACCGGCGTGTTCGCCTGGGGCAGCTTCGCCCGGCACCCGGCCGGCGCCCGGCTCGGGCCGAGAATTGCGGCCTTGGTCCAGCTCCTCATCTCGATCTACGGCGGCTACTTCGGCGGCGGCATCGGATTCCTCATGCTGGCGGCGCTGACCATGGCCGGGCTGGCCGTGCGCGAGGCGGGCGCTACGAAGAACGCGCTCGCGGGCGTGATGAACCTCACGGCCGTGATCGTTTTCCTGTTCTCGGCCAGCGTTCACTGGCTCGCGGCGGCCGTTGTATGCGTGGGCGCGATCGGGGGCGGCCTCTTCGGCGCCTGGGCCCTGCGCCGGGTACCGGAGAAGCCGCTCAGGATCGGCATCGTGATCGTCGGGCTGGTGCTGACGGTGGGCCTGTTCCTGCGGCGCCCATGAGGTAGGCTCGTGGCCATGCCGTCCGAGTCGTCCGATCTCGTCGCCTTGCCGGGCGGCGCCGTCCCAGTCGCCTGGCGCCGGAGCGGGCGGGCACGGCGGGTCAGCCTGCGCATTGACCCGCGGGAGGCGCGCGTCGTGGTGACGCTGCCGCCGCGCGCCGGGCGGGCTGCGGGCGTGGCATTCCTGCGCACCCATGCGGACTGGGTCGCGCACAGCCTCGCGCGCCTGCCCGGCGCCGTGCCGCTCGCAGACGGCGGGAGTGTGGCGCTCGGCGGCGTTGCCCACCCGATCCGGCACGTGCCGGGCGAGCGCGGCGGCGCCTGGATCGAGGCCGGTATCATTCACGTAGCGGGCGGGTCGGAGCACGTCGCGCGCCGGGTGCGCGATCTCCTTCGGCGCGAGGCGGGGCGGCGGCTCGGGGCGCAGGCCGTGGCGAAGGCCGCGCTCGCCGGGCTTGCTCCCCGCCGCATCGCGATCAAGGACACGCGCTCGCGCTGGGGGAGCTGCGCCGCGGACGGCACGCTGATGTTCTCCTGGCGGCTCGTCATGGCGCCGGAGCACATCCAGGATTACGTGGTCGCGCACGAGGTGGCGCATCTGCGCCACATGAACCACGGGAAGCACTTCTGGTCCCTGGTCGAGCAGCTCACGCCGCACCGGGACGGCGGCCGTCGCGTGGCTCGCCGCCGAGGGGGTGCGGCTGCACCGCGTGGCTTGACGGCGCCTGCGGCGTGCCCTCGGTGGGCTTCGTGCCGCCATGTGAGCGGCGGGAAGCGAACTTTTCGGCACCCGTGCTGTTTGATCTACATCTTGGATCTCGGAGATGGAAACCATGAGAACCGTCGCATCCCTGACCGCGGTTGCATTGCTGGCAACCGGCCTCGGTGTCGGCTCGGCACAAGCCGAGCCAGGGGGCTGTCTCAAGTACGGGGCCGCTGGTGCCGTGGGCGGGCACCTGGTGCACCACGGGGTGCTCGGAGCCTTGGGCGGTTGTGCGACGGGGATGTGGCGGCGCCACGAGTATCGCAAGCACGAGGGAGAGATGTCCCGGCAAGATGAACAGCAGCAATATAATCGCCAGCAGAACGGTGGTGGTCCAGATGGCAATGCCTACGCCCGCTGATTTGGGGTGATGGTGGGCTCCGCCCCTAGCCGACAGGCTTCACCGGAACCGGCGTTGACGCGGCGGTCGCGACGAGGACTTGAGGACCAACAAGTTTGAACTGTCCGTTCGGCAAAGCTTGCCTCGTCTTGATCGCGCTCCGGTCGAGAGCGCCGTTCAAGGTCTGCGCCAGGTCCTCGGTGAAGACGGGATCGCCGATCTGCCAGGAGTGCGAGGGGTAGCCGATGATGGTGTTCGCCGGCCGCGTCTTTATCATCGCCTGGTAATACTCGCCGCAGTCAACGTTGACGGCCTTCTCCGGTGCATTGGCGGGCAGCCCGACGCGCCCCAGCCGCGGCGCCAGTCCCGCCCGCTTCACGTTGGAGAGCTGCAAGACCTCGTCGAACGCGTTGGCGTAGTTCGTCAGCCTGATGCAGTGGCGATAGATGGACTCGCTCGCTGGATTGCCCTCGGACATCGAGGCGGCCGATACGTCGGCGCCGATGAGGGCGATCTGGCTCGTCGTCCAGTTCACCGCGGCGATGGCCCGGCGGTCGTCCGCATCGTCGAACGCCTCGCGGACGACGTAGGCCCCGGTCGAGTGGGCGAGCAGGTGGACGTTGATGTCGCAGTCGGCCGCACCCTGCATCCGTGCGAACAGCTCGATGCAGTTCCGCACGAGCTGGAACGCCGTGAGCTTGGCTTTCTCTCGATCTTCAAGGTAGGCCAGCGCGACGTCGCCGGCCGGCCAATCGAAGCTGATGACCGCGCCGGCGTAGCCGTGCTGCCGCAGATCCGTCTTCAGGCGCCGGTGGCGTTGCAGCATGATCGTCGGATTTGTATCGGAGCCGTGAATGAAGGTGAGCACGTCGCCGCGCACGACGCCCGTGGCGTCCCGCTTCCGCCCGGCCTCCGCGATGACCTTGCGCACCCAATCGTCCCGAGGGATGCCGTCCGCGGGCGCGGTGTTCGCCGCCGTCGCCGGCACTTGCAGGAAGATGGTCGGCCCAACATCGTCGCCGAAGACTGCGCCTGCGGCAGCGCGTGCCGTGATGACGTAGTCTGGTCCGGTCTCCGGCATGGGGGGATCCTACGGCTTGCGCGCCAGGACGATCTGGCTCTTAGGCAGCACCGCGTCGAGCGCCTGCTTGGCGCGCGCGCCCTCGGGCGTGTCGAGGAAGCTGTCCCAGGCGCGCGTCCAGCCGTCGAGCACGGGATGGCGTGGAGCGGCGAGATCCACGCCGCAGTTCCAGAACATCGTCATCCAGATCGTCCAGTAGAACCCGAACCCGCCCTGCCGGGTGATGCGCAGCCCGGCGCCCTCGACGAGGCGGGCCAGCTCGTCGCGCTCGATGATGCGGACATGGTTGGGCGGCGCGAAGTAGCTCGGGGCCGCGACCGCGGCTTGCAGCCGCTCGCCGAGCGGGTCGGGCACGGTGATGAGGTACTCCGCCCCCGGCCGCCCGATGCGCGCCAGCTCGGCGAGGAAGCGCGCCGGGTCGGGGACGTGCTCCAGGACCTCGGTGCAGACCACGCGCGTCGCCGTGCCGGACGGGATCGGCAGCGGGTCGCCGTCGGTGACATGACCCTCCACGTGCAGTGCCCCCCCGTCGCGCACGCGCTGGACCGTTCGCGCCACGCGGTCGGGATCAACGTCGGCGACGATCACGCGGGCGGCGAAACGGCCGCAGAACCCGGCGTTGCCGCCGTCGCCGCAGCCGATATCGGCGACCACGTCCTTGGGGCCGATCCGGAAGCCCTCGAACAGCTCGCCGGTGCTTATCTTGTACCAACCCGCGAGGGCCGCGTCGCGCAGGCCGACATTGGCGGCCTGGGTGTCCTCGGCCATGCTGGCGGGACGGATGGGGGCCTCGCTCATGCGGCTGCGTCCAACGCAGGGGTGAGGGCGGCACGGCCGAAGCCCTCGGCGATGCGCCTGCCCTTGCGGCGCAGCGGCACCTCGACGACGTGGTAGTTGAGGTCGGCGAGCAGGAGCAGCGCGCCCAAGGCAGCGAGCGCGTAGGCCCAGGCAACCCACCCATGCGGCACGGCGCCCCGCGGCGCGAGACGGAACCAAGTTTCGTGGGCTGTGAAATAGACGGGGATGTGGATGAGATAGAGCGCGTAGGAGCGGGCGCCGAGCCAGAGCAGCATCCGCTTGAGAGGACCGGGGTGCATCAGGAGGTCGCGGTCGTAGGACGCGATCCAGACCAACCCTGTAGCCAGCACGGCGATCAGGCCGAGGCGGAAGGAGGCGATGTGCAGCGCGTCCGAGCCGAGTGCGCCGAGTAGGCCGAAGGATGCCGCGAGGGCGGCCCCGCGCGCGAGCCGGGAGCGGCCGAGACTATATGGCTCGCAGAGTCCCCAGCTCGGCCGCCCTGCCCACAGCGCGAGCAGCACGCCTAGCGCGAGCGCGCCGCTGCGCGTCATCATGGCGAGCGGGGTGTGCGGCGCCGCGAATTGCAGGGCGGCAACGGCGGCAAGGGCCAAGGCAAGCCGCCCGCGCAGCAGGAACACCGCGACGGGCAGCACCAGGTAGAACTGCTCCTCCAGCGACAGGCTCCAGTAGGGGAAGCTCGCGCCGCTCGGCCGGGCGCCGAACACCTCGGCGAGCCGGAAATTCGCGACCTGCAGGACGGCGGCGACCGCGGCCTCGTAGTTGGCCTGGAAGGGGCCGAATGCCCCGAGCGGTTGAAGAGCACGGTCGCCGCGAGCGGGACCAGCAGCCAGAGCCACGCTGACGGCAGCAGCCGCCAGGCACGCCGGATCCAGAAGCGCAGCGCCGTCACCAGGAACGCGCCCCGGTCCTGGCAGCCCCGGACCTGCGGGAGCAGCGAGCGGGCGATGACGAACCCGGAGATGGCGAAGAAGAGGTCCACGCCCACCCAGCCTCGGAAGTACTCCCGTTGCAGGTCCACGAAGCGGCTGTGCCAGAAAATCAGGTTGAGCGGCGCGTGCTCGTCGAGGACGAGGAGCACGGCGAGAGCGCGCAGCACCTCGATATCGCCGATGACGCGCCGTGCGGGCCGCGCCGCGACGGCCGCCACGCGGTGCAGGTCGGCGCCGTCCACTACGTCGGCTCCAACTCGCGCGCCGCCGGGAGCGCCAGGAAGCCGCGCAGCCGCTCCAGCGTGACCGCGTGCGAGCAGTGCCCCCGCAGCGCCTCGCGGGCGTTCGCGGACAGCCGGGCGTAGCGCCGGGGATCGCCGCGCGCGACGCGGTAGCTCTCCTGGTAGGCGGCCAGCAGCGAGCCGAAATCCACCCGATGGCGCAAGCGTGCGATACGCCTGGCGCGGGTCGTGCGGCCAGTGGCTCGGCTCCGGGGTGGAGTGCACGGTGAAGCCCGTCTCCGCGCTCACGTAGTCCGCCATCGCCGTGTGCGTCGGGGACACCGCGGGCTTGCCCGCCGACATATGCTCCATCAGCGGCAGGCACTGGCCCTCGCCATGCGAGGCATTCACCGTATAGGTCGTGGCGTCGGCGAGCGCCTCGTAGTCCGCGTCGTCGAGGAACCCGTCCACCAGCACGACCCGGCACGCGAACGGCGAGAGCTTGCTCAGCTCCTCCAGCAGCCCGCTCAGCGCGTTCGCGTTGTCGCTGTGGGTGAGCTTGAGCACGAGCGTCGCGTCCAGCGTGTCGCGGAACGCCCAGCAGAAGGCGCCCACCAAGTCGAACCAGTTCTTGCGGCCGTCATTGGGGTTGAACACGCTGGTATAGACGATCCCGTCGAGCCGGACGCGCGCATGGGGCGCGGCAAAGGCTGGGAGCGGCGCGTAGCCGTGCTCGCGGCGCAGGCTGGACGCGTAGGGCGCGAGGTCGAGCGTGCGCGTATCCAGGACCCGGCCGGTGACGGCGAACTCGCGCGCCTCCAGCACACGGCTCGCCAGCGCGGTCCGGGAGTGCTGCGAACCGATCCCAGACCGGCGCGGGGATCGAGGCCACCGGATAGTCCGCGCCCATCGCCCGGCGCGTGACCTGCGCGGCGAAGGCGGAGTGGGTGACGGCGCGGCCGAGCCGGGCGAGGACGTGGCGCCAGTCGTTGCGCGGGTCGCTGTCCCACGCCTCGTTGGGCAGGCTGTCGAACTCCCAGGCGAACACCGGGACCGTGGGGCAGCCGAGGCCGAGGAAGGTCTTGTGCGGCGGCGCGAAGGAGAACAGCACGCACGGCTCGCCGCGCGCCCGAGCCTGGCGCAGCACCTCGTCCGCCTCGTGCCGCGGATCATGCACGACCACGGCAAGGCCGAGCCGCTCCAGGACCGGGCGGAACTCCTTGAGCACGAAGTAGTAGCTGTATTCGCTCGCCCCGAGATTGCCGCGCAGCCTGCCCGCGTCGGTCTCGGAGTAGAGGAGCACGATCACGCCGCGGTCTCCGGGCACAGCAGGAAGCTGCGCAGCAACTGCTCCACGACGGGCGCCGACCCGTGCGCGCGCACGCGCTCGCTCGCCGCCCTGCCCATCGCTCTGTAGCGGTCCATGGCGCCGCCGGGAGCACTCTTGGCGACGCGGTAGCTCTCCTGGTAGGCGGCGCGCAGGCTGTCCCACTCGATGCGGTGGCGGAGCGTGCGGAACAGGTCGCGCGGATCGTGCGGCCAGACGTTGTGCTCGATGCCAGAGCGCACGACGAAGGCGCAGGACTCGTCCACGTAGTCCAGCATCGCGGTGTGGCGGGGCGCGATGGCCGGGCGCCCGGCCGCCATGAACTCCAGGAGCGGCAGGCACAGCCCCTCGCACTTGGACGCATTGACGTAGTAGCTGGCGCTGCCCACGAGCGCCGCATACGCCGCCTCGTCGAGGTAGCCGTCGAGCGCCACGACCCGGCAGCGGAACGGCGAGAGCTGGGAGAGCAGGAGCAGCAGCGTTCCCTGCCAGACGGCGCGGCTGGTGTGGACCATCTTGAGCACGAGCGTCGCGTCCGGCGTGTCGCGGAACGCCCAGCAGAAGGCGGTGACCAGGTCGAACCAGTTCTTGCGCCCGTCCGCCGGGTTGAACACGGACACATAGACGACGCCGCGCAGGTCCAGCTGTGCGTCAAGCGCTTCGGGCAGCGGAGGAGCGGGCGGCGGGAGCGGTTCCGGTTCAGGGATGGGTATCGGCTGCGCGTTCACTGGTGCGTGCCAGGCTGGGAGCGGGCCGCGCAGTCCCCAGCGCCGGGCCGGGACGGTGAGCGGAGCCGGCTCTGACATGGGGTCCGGGACGATGTCCGGCACGGCCGCCGCGGGGGGCGGTTCGGGCGCGGGCGGCGCGGGAATCTCCGGCAGCGTCCCGCCCGGCACGAGGGCGAGCGCCGCGCTGTCCAGCACCGCGCCGCGCAGCCGCAGCGTCGTCCCTGGGTTCCACGGCCGCGCCGGCATCTGCGCGCCGACCGACGCGAACTGCTCCCACACCGGCGCCGGGATCGCCGCGACCGGGTAATCCTCACCCATCGCCGCGCGCACGACGGCGGCGGTGTGGCTGGACAGGGTGATCGCCCGGCCCGTCCGCGCGAAGACGCAGCGCCAGTCGTTGCGCTCGTCCCCGGCCCAAGCCTCGTCGGGCAAGGTGCTGAACTCCCACGCGAACACCGGGATCGTGGGGCAGCGCAGCCCCAGCGGCGTGCGGTGCGGCGGCGCGAAGGAGAGGGCAACGCAGTCCCGCCCGCGCGCATTGGCGTCCGTGCCGATCGCGTCCACCTCGGCCGGGTCGGCCACGAGCACGCTCTCGCCGATGCGGCCGAGGATCGGGCGGAAGGCTTCGCGGACGAAGTGGTAGCTGTAATCGGCATGGCCGAGCACGTCCTGGATGCCGTTCTGGCCAAGGCAGGAGAGGAGCGCGAAGGTCAGCGGCCGTGGGGTCGCCTGGGACGATGCAGGCGACGCCCATGCAGGGGACAGGGCAAGATAGGGCGCGTCCTGCCCGGAGCCATCCATCTCGTCCCCCCTCCACGGCGTGCTCGCCGCATCTCTCATCCACCGTAGTGTCCTGGAGCGGGCAAGGGCTGGGCAACACGGTGTTGCGCGCCTGCACTACCCCATGCTAGGCACCCGGCGCCGGCGCAGGGCCGGCATCCCCGAGCAACGTGGACGCCCCCGTGTCTGGCACGACGCAGCAAACGGGCGGTGTGGCTCAGCGCTACGCCGCCGCCCTCTACGGCAGAGCCGACGAGACCGGCCAGGTTGACCAAGCCGTCGAGCAGATGGACGCGCTCGGCCGCCTCATTGACGAGAGCGCCGATTTCCGCCGGCTGCTCGGCGACCCGACCATTGACGCCCAGTCCGCCAGCAAGGCCGCGCTCGCCATCCTCACGCAGGAGGGCTTCGGCAAGCTCGTGCAGGACTTCGTCGGCGTGATCGCCGCCAACCGGCGCCTGAGCGTGCTGCGCGCCATCGTCGCCGCCTTCGCCGCCCTCGTCGCCCAGAAGCGGGGCGTGGTCGTGGCCGATGTCACGACCGCGCACCCGCTCACCGACGTGCAGCGCGAGCAGCTTCGCGCCCGCCTGATCGAGGCCGGCTACGGCCAGGTCCGCATCCAGGAGAGCGGTGGACCCCTCGCTGCTCGGCGGCCTCGTCGTCCGCGTCGGCGCCCGCCTCTACGACACCAGCCTGAAGTCGCGCTTGCAGCGACTCCAATACGCCATGAAGGGAGCCGCCTGATATGGACATCCGTCCCGCCGAGATCTCGGACATCCTGAAGCAGCAGATCGCGAGCTTCGACAGCGAGCAGAACGTCGCCGAGACCGGCCAGGTCCTCTCGGTCGGCGACGGCATCGCGCGGGTGTTCGGCCTGCAGAACGTGATGCAGGGCGAGATGGTGGAGTTCCCCTCCGCCGGCATCCGCGGCATGGCGCTGAACCTGGAGACGGACAACGTCGGCGTCGTGATCTTCGGCGACGACCGGGCGATCCGCGAGGGCGACACGGTCAGCCGCACCAACCAGATCGTGTCCGTGAACGTGGGCTTCGGCTTGCTCGGCCGCGTCGTGGACGGGCTGGGCCAGCCGATTGACGGCAAGGGGCCGCTGACCAACGTGCAGGAGCACCTGGTCGAGGTGAAGGCGCCTGGCATCATCGCGCGCCAGTCCGTGAACGAGCCGATGCAGACTGGCATCAAGGCGATCGACGCGCTGATCCCCATCGGCCGCGGCCAGCGCGAGCTGATCATCGGCGACCGCCAGACCGGCAAGACGGCGGTGATCATCGACACGATCATCAACCAGAAGACCGTCAACGCGGGCAGCGACGAGAAGGCGAAGCTCTACTGCATCTACGTCGCCATCGGGCAGAAGCGCTCGACGGTGGCGCAGCTCGTGCGCACGCTGGAGGAGCAGGGGGCGATGGACTACTCCATCGTCGTCGCCGCCACCGCGTCCGACCCGGCGCCCATGCAGTTCCTCGCCCCCTACACCGGCTGCGCGATGGGCGAGTTCTTCCGCGACAACGGCATGGCCGCCGTGATCTTCTACGACGACCTCTCGAAGCAGGCCGTGGCCTACCGCCAGATGTCGCTCCTGCTCCGCCGCCCGCCGGGCCGCGAAGCGTATCCGGGCGACGTGTTCTACTTGCACTCGCGGCTCCTTGAGCGCGCGGCCAAGATGTCGGACGAGTTCGGCGGCGGCTCGCTCACGGCGCTGCCCGTCATCGAGACGCAGGCCGGCGACGTGTCGGCCTACATCCCGACCAACGTCATCTCCATCACCGACGGCCAGATCTTCCTGGAGACCGAGCTGTTCTTCCGCGGCATCCGCCCGGCGGTGAACGTCGGCCTCTCGGTCTCGCGCGTCGGCTCGGCCGCCCAGATCAAGGCGATGAAGAAGGTCGCCGGCTCCATCAAGCTGGAGCTGGCGCAATACCGCGAGATGGCGGCCTTCTCGCAGTTCGCCTCCGACCTCGACGCCTCGACCCGGCGCCTGCTCGACCGCGGCGCGCGGCTGACCGAGCTGCTGAAGCAGCCGCAATACAGCGCCCATGCCCGTCGAGGAGGAGGTGGTCAGCATCTACTCCGGCACCAAGGGCTACCTGGACGCGTTGCCCGTCGGCCGGATCACCGAGTTCGAGCGCCGGATGATCTGCGGACCTGCGCTCGCGCGAGCCCGGCATCCTGGACGCGATCCGCACCGACAAGGACCTCAAGCCCGAGGTCGAGCAGCGGCTCGTCGCGTTCCTCGACAACTTCGCCAAGATCCTTCGCGTGAGGGCGCTAGGCGCCGTGGCCAGCCTCAAGGACCTGCGCGGGCGCATCAACTCGGTGCGCAACACGCGCAAGATCACGTCGGCCATGAAGATGGTGTCGGCGAGCAAGCTGCGCCGGGCGCAGAGCCAGGCGGAGGCGGCGCGCCCCTACGCCGAGCGCATGGAGCGGATGCTGGCGGCGCTGGCCAACAGCGCGCGCAACTCGCCGACCGCGCCGCGGTTGCTGGCCGGCACGGGGCAGGACCAGCGGCAGCTCCTGATCGTGGTCACGGCCGACCGCGGCCTCGCGGGCGCGTTCAACAGCAACGTGGGCCGTGCCGCCCGCACCCTGATCCGCCGCCTGGAGGGCGAGGGCAAGCAGGTCCGCATCATCACGGTCGGGCGCAAGGGGCGGGACTACCTGCGCCGCGAGTTCGCGGACCGGCTCGTGGGCGAGGTGAGCTTCGCCGGGCGCAAGAGCGTGTCGTTCGCCGACGTGGCCGGCATCGCCGAGCAGGCGACCGCCATGGTGCAGAACGGCGAGGCCGACGTGGTGAAGGTGCTCTACAACCGCTTCGTCTCGGTGGTCTCGCAGATCCCGACCGAGACGCAGCTCGTGCCGCTGCCCATGCCCGACACCGCGGAGGAACCGGCAGGCGGCTGGGGCGCGCGCGATCTACGAGTTCGAGCCGGACGAGGAGACGATCCTGGGCGCGCTGCTGCCGCGCAACCTCGCGATCCAGCTCTTCCGCGCCGTCATCGAGAGCGCCGCAGGCGAGCAGGGCGCGCGCATGGCGGCCATGGACAACGCGACCCGCAACGCGGGCGAGATGATCACCCGCCTGACGCTCAACTACAACCGCACGCGCCAGGCCAACATCACCAGGGAACTGATCGAGATCATCTCCGGCGCCGAAGCCGTCTGATCGAGACATTGCCCTCTGGCCCATAAGGAGACCAACGATGGCGAACAACAATGTCGGCCGCGTCACCCAGGTGCTCGGCGCCGTCGTGGACGTGCAGTTCGAGGGCGACCTGCCCTTCATCCAGAACGCGCTGACCACCCGCAACCGCGACGCCACGCTCGTGCTGGAGGTCGCGCAGGAACTGGGCGAGCGCACCGTGCGCACCATCGCCATGGACAGCACGGACGGGCTGGTGCGCGGCGCCGAGGTCACGGACACCGGCAAGCCCATCGAGATGCCCGTCGGCCCCGGAACGCTGGGGCGCATCCTCAACGTGATCGGCGAGCCGATTGACGAGCGCGGCCCGGTCCAGGCGACCGAATACCTGCCCATCCACCGCGAGGCGCCCACCTTCGAGGAGCAGGCGACCTCCGCCGAGGTCCTGGTGACGGGCATCAAGGTCGTGGACCTGCTCGCCCCCTACCTCAAGGGCGGCAAGGTCGGTCTCTTCGGCGGCGCCGGCGTGGGCAAGACCGTGCTCATCCAGGAGCTGATCAACAACATCGCCAGGGCGCACGGCGGCGTCTCGGTGTTCGCCGGCGTCGGCGAGCGCACGCGCGAGGGCAACGACCTCTACCACGAGATGATCGACGCCGGCGTCATCAAGCTCGGCGAGAACACCACCGAGGGCAGCAAGGTGGCGCTGGTCTATGGCCAGATGAACGAGCCGCCCGGCGCCCGCTCCCGCGTCGCCCTCTCCGGCCTCACGCTCGCCGAGTATTTCCGCGATGCGGAGGGCCAGGACGTGCTCTTCTTCGTGGACAACATCTTCCGCTTCACCCAGGCGGGCGCGGAGGTGTCCGCCCTGCTGGGCCGCATCCCGAGCGCGGTGGGCTACCAGCCGACGCTTGCCACCGACATGGGCGCGCTGCAGGAGCGGATCACCAGCACGAACAAGGGCTCGATCACGTCCGTGCAGGCCATCTACGTGCCCGCCGACGACCTGACCGACCCGGCGCCCGCCACCTCCTTCGCCCACCTTGATGCGACGACCACGCTCTCCCGCTCGATCGCCGAGCTTGGCATCTACCCTGCCGTGGACCCGCTCGACTCCACCTCGCGCGCGCTCGACCCGCGCGTCGTCGGGGACGAGCACTACGGCGTGGCGCGCGAGGTGCAGAGGATCCTGCAGACCTACAAGAGCTTGCAGGATATCATCGCGATTCTGGGCATGGACGAGCTGTCGGAGGACGACAAGCTGGTCGTCGCCCGCGCGCGCAAGATCCAGCGCTTCCTGTCCCAGCCTTTCCACGTCGCCGAGGTCTTCACCGGCTCGCCCGGCATCTTCGTGCCCATCGCGGACACGGTGCGCAGCTTCAAGGCGATCGTGGAGGGCCAATACGACCACCTGCCGGAGCAGGCGTTCTACATGGTCGGCACCATCGAGGACGCCGCGAAGAAGGGTGAGACGATGAAGGTTGCCGCCTGATGCCGCTGCCGCTTGAGATCGTCAGCCCCGACCGGCTGCTGCTCTCCCGCGACGTGGAGATGGCGGTGATCCCTGCGTCCGAGGGATTGATCGGCGTGTTGCCGGGCCATTCGCCGATGATCGTGCTGCTCGCCGGCGGCACGATCAGTCATCTACGAGGGCGGGCGGCCGACGGACCAGCTGTTCGTCAGCGGCGGCTTCGCCGAGATCACGCCGGAGCGGTGCACCGTGCTGGCCGACGAGGCGGTGCCGGTCGGCGAGTTGTCGCGCAGCGACGCGGAACAGCGGCTCGCCGAGGCGCAGGCCGCCTATGACGCTGCCGACAAGCGGGACATCGCCGCGTACGACGCGGCGACGGCGCTCGTGCAGTCCGCCCGCGCCAGGGTCGCGGCGGCGGGGGCTGCATAACCGTCACTGCGCTGCAACAGGGCAGGGTGGAGTCGCGGCCTAGGGGCTGCCTGGCACGCAGGGCGTGCTTAAGTCCGCTGCCATGAAGCATTGGCATCTCGACGACGTGGCGTGGTCGAACTTTGATCCGGCCAGAGTGGACCCCGGTATCGTGCCGCTGGTCAAGGCCGCGGCCATGGTCGAGAAGAACGGCACGGACTACGCGATCTATCTCAATCGCGTCTTCCATGACGACCCCGACTTCCGCCAGGCCGCGGACAACTGGGCCGTCGAGGAGGTCCAGCACGGCGATGCGCTGGGCCGCTGGTCCGAGCTGGCCGACCCGGCCTGGAGCTTCGACGCCGCCTTCGCCCGCTACCGCGCCGGCTACAAGCTGCCGCTCGACGCCGAGGCAAGCATCCGCGGCTCGCGCACGGGCGAGCTGATCGCGCGCTGCATGGTCGAGACCGGGACGAGCAGCTACTACACCGCCCTCGGCGAGGCGACCGAGGAGCCGGTGCTCAAGCAGGTCTGCAAGCTGATCGCAGCCGACGAGTATCGGCACTTCAAGCTGTTCTACGATCACATGAAGCGGTATCTCGCGCGCGAGCGGATCGGCCTCGTCCAGCGGCTGCGCATCGCTGCCGGGCGGATCACCGAGAGCGAGGACGACGAGCTGGCCTACGCCTACCATTGCGGCAACGAGCCGGAGGCCATGGCCTACCAGCACGAGCGCTGCATCGCGGGCTACATGGGCCAGGCCATGGGCTACTACCGCTTCCGGCACATCGAGCGCGGCATGGGCATGGTCCTGAAGAGCGTGGGCTTGCCGCCTCGCGGCCGCGTGTCCGACGCCGCGGCCCGGCTCGCCTGGGGGCTGATGCAGCGGCGGCGGCGCAAGTTCGCGCAGGTGCTCCAGGGGCAGACGGAGATGGCGACGGCAGCCTGACCTCCACACCCGGCTCGCTGCGCGTCTTGGATGGGCGTAGAGGATTTCAGCGTTCCACGTCCACGGCCGGCACCCCTTCCGCCAAGCGGCCGACGACAGCGGCGTGGCCGAACCCAGCTTTGCGCACCAGGTCCATCACGTCGGGCACCGCCTCCGGCGCCACGGCCGCCAGCAGCCCACCGCTGGTCTGCGGATCGCACAGCAATCCCTGCCACCAGGGCGCCAGTCCCGCCCCAAGACGCACGTCCGCGCCGTAGCTCGCCCAGTTGCGCCGGGCGGCTCCCGTGCCAACGCCGGCTTGCGCCAGCCGCTCCGCGCCCGGCAGCAGCGGGACATCCTCTGCCCGCACCACCGCGCGCAGCCCCGAGCCGCGGCACATCTCCAGGAGGTGCCCGAGCAGGCCGAAGCCCGTCACGTCCGTCATCGCGTGGACGCCGGGCATCGCCGCGAGCGCCGGGCCGATCCGGTTGAGCTGCGTCGTGGAGGCGAGCATCGTCGCGTAGTCACGCGCGTCGAGGCGTTCCTGCTTCAGCGCCGCGCTGAACACGCCGATGCCCAGGCCCTTGGTCAGGATCAAGGCGTCG
This sequence comes from uncultured Alphaproteobacteria bacterium, assembly GCA_963790535.1. GTDB lineage: Bacteria > Pseudomonadota > Alphaproteobacteria > Acetobacterales > Acetobacteraceae > CAWKEH01. Next base: position 88,787 of record CAWBOZ010000014.1, read on the forward strand.
CCTGCCCGCGCGTCCCTGTTGCGCCTGACGCGGTCCGGCCGCACCAGGCCGAGCGCCACGAGGCCGTAGATCGGCTCCGCGCTGTCGATGGAGTGACCGCCCGCCACGGGGATGCCCGCCTCGGCGCAGACGCTGGCGCCCCCTGCCAGGATCGCCTGCACGGTCTCGGCCGGGAGCTTGTCCACCGGGTAGCCCACGACCGCGAGCGCCAGGATCGGCGTGCCGCCCATGGCATACACGTCGGACAGGGCGTTCGTCGCCGCGATGCGGCCGAAATCGTGCGGATCGTCCACGACGGGGGTGAAGAAGTCGGTCGTCGCCACGATCGCCTGGTCGTCGTTGAGACGATAGACGGCGGCGTCATCTGCGGTTTCCGTGCCGACCAGCAGGTCGGGGAACGGCCCCGCTTGCGGCATCTGCGCGAGGATCTCGTGCAGCACGGCAGGCGCCAGCTTGCAGCCGCACCCGCCGCCGTGGGCGAGCGAGGTCAGGCGTGGGGCGCTTGGGACGGCGTCGAGGTCGGCCATGGTGTTCCGCTCCCGCTGAGATGATCGCCGTGATAGTTGGACTTCAGAGCGGAAGGCGAGCACACGAAGGCTCCATGGACGCGATGAACAGCAGCAGCCCGCCGGGGCTGCGCAGCTTGCCGCAGGTGCAGCGCCTGCTGGAGATGCCGGAGGCGCTGTCCTTGCTGGCCGCCGCCTCGCGCCCGGCCGTCGTGGCGGCGCTGCGTGCCGTGCTCGCGCAGGTCCGCACCGAACTGCTCGCGCCCGGCGGTCTGGCGGTGGTTCCCGTTCCGGCCGAGATCCTGGCCCGCGCCGGCGCCGCGTTGCGTTCAGGCGAGCAACCCGTCCTGCGCCGGGTCATCAACGCGACCGGCATCGTGCTGCATACCAACCTGGGCCGCGCCCCGCTCGCGCCCGAGGCGGTGGCGGCGGTCGCCGAGGTGGCGGCCGGCTACTCGAACCTGGAGTTCGACCTGGATGCCGGCGAGCGCGGCTCGCGCACTGCGGGCGTCGAGCCGCTGCTTCGCCGGATCACGGGCGCGGAGGCCGCGCTCGCCGTCAACAACAACGCGGCGGCCGTGCTGCTCGCGCTCGCGGCACTCGCCGGGGTTGGAGGGGGGCGGCGGCGAGGTAGTCGTCTCCCGCGGCGAGCTGGTCGAGATCGGCGGCGGCTTCCGCATTCCCGACGTGATCCGCCAGGGTGGGGCGCGCTTGGTCGAGGTCGGCACGACGAACCGGACCCGCCTCGCCGACTACCGCGACGCGATCACGCCTGCGACCCGCGTGCTGCTCAAGGTCCACCAGAGCAACTACCGCATCGTGGGCTTCACGGCGGCGGCGTCCCTGGCGGAGCTGGCCACGCTCGCGCGGGAGCGGGGCCTGCTCCTCGTCGAGGACCAGGGCAGCGGAACGCTGGCCGATCTGGGGCGCCTCGGCCGCTCCCACGAGCCGACAGTGCAGGAAGCCATCGAGGCCGGTGCTGACTTGGTCACGTTCAGCGGCGACAAGCTGCTGGGCGGCCCGCAGGCGGGGCTGCTGGTAGGGAAGCGCGAGGCGGTGGACCCGCTCCGCAAGCATCCGCTGCTGCGCGCGCTCCGTCTCGACAAGCTGACCCTCGCAGCACTCGAAGCCACCCTGCGCCTCCATCTCGACGAGGACGGCGCCACCCGGCGCCTGCCCGTGCTGCGGATGCTCGCCCAAGGCGAGGCCGCGCTGCAGGACCGCGCCGAGCGCCTCGCCGCCCTTCTGCCGCCCGCCGCTTCCCCCCGGATCGAGCCGACGACCGGCTACGCCGGGGGCGGGTCGCTGCCTGATGAAGGCGTGCCGAGCCGCGCCCTGAGCCTTGCCGTTCCGGGCATTGCCGTTGACGAGCTGGCCCGGCGCCTGCGTGCCGGGCGCCCGGCCGTGGTCGGTCGCCTCCACGATGGCCGCCTGCTGCTCGACATGCTCGCCGTCGCCGACGTGGAACTGCCCGATCTCGCCGACGCCGTCCGGCGCGTGCTCGGGGGCGCTCTCGCGTGAGAAGGCTCGTGCTGGGCGTGATCGGCCACGTGGACCATGGCAAGACCGCGCTCGTGCGCGCTCTGACCGGCATGGAGACCGACCGCCTGCCCGAGGAACGCAAGCGCGGCATCTCCATCGCGCTCGGCTTCGCCCATGCCTGCATCGGGGACGTGGAGGTGGACTTCGTGGACATGCCGGGCCACGAGCGGTTCGTGCGCACGATGGTCTCTGGCGCCACCGGCATCGGTGCAGCACTGCTCGTCGTCGCGGCGAACGAGGGCGTGATGCCGCAGACGCGCGAGCACGTGGACATCGCAGGGCTGCTCGGGGTGACGCGCGCCGTGATCGCCGTGAGCAAGGCGGACCTGGTGCCGCCCGAGCGCTGCGCCGCTGTGGCGCGGGAGGCGGCAGCGCTCGCGGCGAAGGCTGGCCTGGCGGCTGCGGCACCGACAGCAGTCTCGGCCGTGACGGGGCAGGGGATCGGGGTGCTGCAGCAGGCGATCGCCGATGCGCTAAGCATTGTCCCCGAGCCGGACGAAGCTGGCTTCGCCTACCTGCCGGTGGATCGCGCGTTCAGCGTGACCGGCCACGGCACCGTCGTGACGGGCACGCTCCGCCGCGGAAAGCTGCTGGCCGGCGACGAGATCGAGGCGGTGCCGGCCACCCTGCCCGTCCGTGTGCGGGGTCTGCAGGTCCATGGGACACGAGTCGCCGCGGCGAGTCCAGGGCAGCGCGTGGCGGTCAACCTTCGGGGTCTCGAGCCGGCGCAGGTGCGGCGCGGCACGGCGCTCGCCACGCCCGGCCTGCTGCCCGCGTCGGCCTGGCTCAGCGCGGAGATACGCACTGTAGAGGGTGGGCCGCCGTTGCCGACCGGCGCCCGCCTGGTGCTCCTGTTCGGCACGGAGGAGGTGGGCGCGCGCCTCCGACTGCTCGACCGCGATGTGTTGGAGCCGGGCGAGGCGGCGCTGGCCCCCGTGCTGGCCCAATTGCAGTGCGCCGAGCCGGTCGCCGTGCCGGCGCGGGAGCGCTTCATCCTACGTACGGCCTCGCCCACCCTGACAGTCGCGGGCGGCCGCATCCTCGACCCCCAGGCAAGGCGGGAGCGTCGGCACTCGGCCCCGGTGCTCGCCTGGCTGCATCTGCTCGCGGCCTCGACGCCGAGGCAGGTCGTGGTGCGCGAGGTCGAGACGGCCGGCACCGCCGGTGTCCCGCTCAGTTACCTGGCGCGTCTCGCTGGGCTGGCGCCCGCGCGGGTGGTCGAGGCGCTGCAGGCGCAGCACCCGGCGCTGGTCATGGTGGGTCGCGGCCGGGTCGCCGTGGCCCGGCCCGCGTTCGAGGCCGTGCTCGCGCGGTTGCCCCAGGCGCTCACCGGGCAGCAGGACGCCCATCCGACCGGCGTGCCCCGCGGGCAGCTTGCCGCCCTGTTGCCCGAAGCATCTCCTGCCGTGCTGGAGGAGGCGGTCGCTCAACTCGTCGCCAAGGGCGTGCTGCGCCAGGAGAGCGGCCTGGTCCGGGTGCCGCACGCCGCACGGGAAGCGGATCGCGCCCGCCAGGAGCGTGCCGCCGCCGCTAGCCTGGCCGAGCGCCTGCGCCAAGGCGGCCTCGCACCGCCCGACGCCCATGAGATCGCTCCCGACCCGGCGTCCCGCCGCCTGCTCGACAGGCTGGTGCGCGAGGGCACCGTCATACGCGCCCTCGACCGCATGCAGAAGCGCGAGGTCCTGTTCCATCACGACGCCATCGAGGCGGCCCAGCGCCGCCTCGCGCCGCTGCTCGCCCAGGCGCCCGGCCTGCTGGTGAAGGAAGCGGGCGCGGCCCTCGGCATCTCGCGCAAATACAGCGTGCCGTTGCTGGAGCATCTCGACGCCATCCGCTTCACCCGGCGCATCGCCGACCGGCGGGTGCTGGCGCAGGTTCCGTGAGAGGTGCTACAGCGGAATGTGGAGGCGATAGGGGTCTGGTGGCCCCCCTGGTCTTCAAAACCAGAGGCTCGCCATCAGCGAGCGGTGGGTTCGATTCCCATCCGCCTCCGCCAGGCACCTGTTCCTCCTTCCAAGACCGATCTGAGAACTGTTACGGCAGCCCGGCTTCAGGATATGGCCGCTGGTGAAGCCCAGACACGATCGCCGGAGCCTGGCATGGTCTGCTGGAAATGCGCCAGACCGATGCTAAGCTGACTCCGGCGCTGATGGCGAACCAGGAGGCAATCCTGGACCGGCGGCCAAGGGAGCGAAGCCAAGATGTACGAGCAACTGACACCGAACGTCCGCCGCGAGCCGAGACGGCTGCGCGCTCTGCTGCTTGGGGTGACTGCTTTCTGTGCCGCTTCGGCCGGGTTCGCTGCGCCGGCCAGCGCCGCCTCGCCTGTGGGGCTGACCGAGAACGGTATCGTCCTCGGCACGACCTCGAATGGGGAGGACCGCTTTCTCGGCCTGCGCTACGCGGAGCCGCCGGTCGGCCAGCTCCGCTGGCAGCCGCCGCAGCCGCTTCCCCACGGCTTCGGGCTGATCAACGCCACCCAGTTCGGGAATCACTGCCCGCAGCCGGCCTCGCCCTTCGGCATCGCGAGCACCACCGAGGACTGCCTGTTCCTGAACGTCTATACGCCGGCGGGTCCGATCCCGTTCGCCGCCGCGCCGCGGCCGGTCATGGTGTGGATCCACGGCGGTGCCCTCGTCACGGGCGAGAGCAACGACTACGACCCGGTTCGCCTAGTGACGCAGGGCAACGTGGTCGTGGTCACCATCAACTACCGCCTGGGTGCGCTCGGCTTCCTCGCCCAGCCTGCGTTGGACAGCGAGGGGCACCCAGCCGTCAACTATGGCACCCTGGATCAGCAGGCCGCCCTGGGATGGGTAAAGCGCAACATCGCGGGCTTCGGGGGCGACCCCGGCAATGTCACCGTCTTCGGCGAGTCTGCGGGCGGCCTCAGTGTGCTCTCCAATCTCGTGTCGCCGGATGCGCGCGGTCTCTTTGAGGCAGCCATCGTCGAGAGCGGCGCTTACAGCCTTACTCTGCCGACGCTCAGCACTGCTGAGGCACAGGGCACGGCGTTCGCGGCGGCCGTCGGCTGCACGGACCAGACCGCAGCCTGTCTGCGTGCCGTGCCGGTCGAGCAGCTCTTGGCGCACGGTGCAGCGAACGTGACCACCGTCGTGGACGGAACGATCCTGCCGTTGTCCATCGGCACTGCCTTGTCCAGCGGCCAATTCAACCGGGTGCCGGTCGTGAATGGGTCGAACCATGACGAGGGACGGCTGTTCACGGCGCTCGATTACGACCTGGCGAGCGGCCCGCTCAGCGTGGCGGGGTATCCCGCGGCCGTGGCCGCAACGTTTGGCGCGCAGGCTGCTCCGGCGATCCTGGCCCAGTACCCGCTCGCCAACTACGGCAACACCCCGCCAGCGCCCGATCTCGCCGTCTCGGCGATCGAGACGGATGCGGTGTTCGCCTGCCCGGCGCGCGAGGCGGATGTGTACCTGTCGCGCTACGTGCCGACCTACGCCTACGAGTTCAACGACGAGGGGGCGCCGGAGGACTTCCTGCCGCCGGTCAGCTTTCCCTACGGGGCCGCCCATGCCAGCGAGATACAGTTCCTGTTCAACATCACGGAGCTGCCGGGCACGCCGGCACTCACTCCGGCTGAGATGAGCCTCGCCGACGCGATGGTTCAGTACTGGACACAGTTCGCCCGGTCACATGCGCCGACCGCTCCTGGGCAGCCCTACTGGCCGCGCTACGACATCGTGAGCGACACCTTCCAGTCGCTCGTGCCGCCCACGCCCGCGCCGGAAAGCGGCTTCGCGGCGGAGCACAACTGCGCCTTCTGGACGCCTGCCGTCGCCACGACTGCGATGACCTCCTCGCAGTAGAGGCTTGCGTTGACGAACCCCCAGATCGAGCCTGGGGGTTCGCGCAGCGGCGGATGGGGGCTACTGAGTTGTCAGAACAGTCCCGACGAGGCGTTCTGCCCGGAGACAGGGATCAGGGAGTGCGTCCCGTTCCCGTCGAATTGGGCGTAGGCGGCCCAGGGCCCGCCGCTGTTCGAGCCGATCGCCTGCTGCAACGAGAGGAACGGGTTCGAGGAGGTTCCCGCCGGGTCGGGCGGCGTCGCGGGCGTCTGGGCGAGGCTCGCCGCCGGCCCGGTTCCGCTCGTGTCCGAGGGGGAACTCGGCGTGGTCGAGGTGGTCCCCGACCCAGCTTGCTGGCTGCCGCTGCTGGAGTCACCGGCGACGAAGGTCGGCGAACTCGACGATGTTCCCACGGTGGTCGCCGAGATCGGCGCGCTGCCGTCCGAGGATGTGGTGCTCGCCGCGCTGCTGGTGTCGGGGGTTGGCGCGGTGCTGGTGTCAGTGGGAGTGCTGGCAGTGCTGGTGCTCGGGGCGGCCGTGGGGGTGCTCGTGTCGCTGCTGGTCGTCGTGGGTGTGCTCGTGTCCGTGCTCGCCGGGGTGCTCGGGGTCGTGGTGCTGGTGTCTGGGCTGTTGCTGACCGCGCCGCCGGGCGTCAAGCTGCTCAGCGCCGGCTCGGTCGTCAGGATCGTGTTGCCGCTGACATTGGCCGGACCGACGGCCACCGTGTTCCAGCCGTAGAGGCTGTTGCCGGTCACGGTTGCCGTCGCGCCGGTGTCGTTGACCACCGCGTTCGTGTCGCCTGCGGGGTCGTCGTTGAGCATCGTGTTGTTCTGCACGGTCAGGCTGGAGTTCCCATAGACGCCGCCCTCCTCACCGAACGAGATCGCGCTCGGGTTCTGGGCGTTGGGGCCTTTCTCGATATCGTTGCCCTGGATGTTGGCGTTGCCGCCGTTCGGCAGGTCAATCTCGTAGCTCGAGTTTCCGTTCGGGCCGTCCTCGATCGTGTTGTTGGTGATCGTGGTGTTCTCTGCCCGGCTCTTGATGTCGTGGCCGACGTTCGCGGCGTCGATCGTGCTGTTCTGCACAGTTAGGTTGGCGATGTCGCCGACGTAGATGTTGTGCGTGCTGCCGTCGCCCCCGCCGTTGTCGTTGAAGGTCGAGCTGTTGATCGTGATCGTGCCGTTCGGGTCCGGGGCGGAGAGCAGACCCTCCTGGTTGTTGTGGATGTTGTCGTTGTTCAGCGTGAGACTGCCGCCTTCGTAGCGGATAGCGGCGCCGTTGCCGTCGCCAACCTGCGCGCCCGAGATGTCGAAGCCGTTGATGGTGACGTTCACCCCGGAGCCGCCCTCGTCAATGATGGCCTTGCCGTCCGGGGGGGCCTGGGTCGCGGCCATCGTTACGGTGCCGCCGACCGCCTGCAACGTGAGATTCTGCGAGATAGTCGGAAAATCGTTGGTATAGGTGCCGGCATCCACATCAATCGTGTCGCCGCTGCTCGACGCAGCTACTGCCGCAGAAATCGTCGAGTATTGCTCACCAGAACCCACAGTTATTGTAGCCACAAACATATCTCCTCTTCCAAAATCGCGATAATATCTGTCCGGAGGTGACGCTATTGCGGGCGGTTCGCTAGCAGCCTGGGTCTCGACAGCACAACCCGATAAGCTTTGTGGGACTATGATTTTGGCCAATTCAGCCTCAGCGGCCTACAAATTCCCCACAGTCTTGTGATGATGATCCTAATTCTTCGGCGCATGTTCCTGGATATGCGGCATCGGCAATGCGCGCAGACGGCCAGTTTGCGTGCCGATGTCGGTAGCTACACGAAATCGTTGAGCGGGACGGGAATCGCAGTCATCATGCCGTGATCGCGGCGGACCGAGCGCGCCGTGGAACCCGTGGGGGACGACGATGCGCCTGATCCTGGGAGTGCTTCTCCTCGCCGCCTGCCTGCTGCCGGGTCCGGCACGCAGCGACGAGGTTGAGATCCCGGGCTTGCGGGCGGATGCGGACGCCTACGTGCGGACGCTGCAGCGGCACTTTCCGGCGGGTGCCACAACGCGGCAACGCGCGGACGCTGAGGCGCGCGCGCAGGCCGCCGAGGCGCACGGCGACTGGGCTGCCGCAGCATCGGCCTGGGCCGAGCGCCTCGGCCAGCGTGAGGCGACACCTGCTCTCTGGCTCTCGCTCGCCCGCGACCTGCTCAAGCAGCCGCAGCCCGACCCGGCGCACGCCCTCGCCGCCGCTTGGCAGGCCTATGGGGACGCCGGCTCCGATCAGGCACCGGCCCTGCTCGTGATGCGCGACGCCCTGGCGGCGCTAGGCCGGCCCGTGCAGGAGATCGAGGTCCTGGAGGCCGCATCCAGCCTCTCTCCCAACGACGCTGATCTCCGTCGCCAACTCGCGCAGCGCGAGCAGCAGCTCGGCCTGCTGGTGCGCAGCATCCACACCGAGCCGGAGAGCTTCCCCGCCCGCGCCTGCATCGCCTTCATCGGGCGGCCCGGCGGCAGCGCGGACTTCCATGCCGGCGACTGGGTGCGGCTCGATCCCAAGGTGGCCGACGCCGCCGTGACGCTCGAATCCGGTCAGGTGTGCATCGCCGGCCTTCGCCCTGGGACGAGCACGCGCGTCACCCTTCTCGCCGGGATGCCGGGCGCGGACGGAGTGAGTCTCAAGGCCGCCGACACGCTCGCCGTCGCGATGCCGGACCGGCAGCCGCGCCTCGTGTTCGACAGCGCACGCTACCTGCAGCCGAGCAGCGCGGCCGCGCAGGTCTCGCTCGCGAGCGTGAACCTCTCGGCGGTGAAGCTCGACCTGGTGCGCGTCACCGAGCGGGCGGCACAGCCCTTCCTCGCGCAGCACCCGCCGGGCGATGACCTGCAAGGCACCGACCTCGATGCGCTGCGCCAATCCGGCGCGCTTGTCTGGCAGGGTCGCGCGGAGATCCCCGGCTTCACCCGCAATGACCTGCTGCACACGAAGCTGCCGCTGCCGCCCGCCCTCGACAAGCCGGGCCTCTACCTGTTGCTGGCCCGGCCGGGCGACGGCACGCCGGCCACTGGCGGCGACTCGCCCCAGGCGGTGCAGATGGTGCTCCGCACCGACCTCGCGCCGACCGCTTGGCAGGGCGGGGACGGGCTGCATGTGCAGGTGCGGGGCTACGCGGACGCGCAGCCGAAGCCGGGCGTCCAGGTCGCGCTCATCGCCGCCGACAACGAGGTGCTCGCGACGGAAGCGACCGGGCCGGACGGCGTCGTGCTCTTCGCCCCCGCCCTGCTGCATGGGGAGTCCGGCATGGCGCCGGCGGCACTCCACCTCACCGGGTCGGACGGCGATTTCACCGTGCTCAACCTGACCCGACCCGCCTTCGACCTCGCCGACCGTGGCGTCTCCGGCCGGCCGCAGCCGGGGCCGCTCGACGCCTTCGTCTGGCTCGACCGCGGCATCTACCGGCCCGGCGAAACGGTGCACGCGACTGCGCTCCTGCGCGACGCTGCCGGGCACCCGGCGAGCGTGCCCGTCCACGTGGTCGTCAAGCGGCCGGGCGGCCAGGTTTTCGCCGATGTGGTGCCGACGCTCGGGGACGGCGCCTCGCTCTCCGTGCCGGTCACGCTCTCGGGTGGCGCTCAGGCGGGGACGTGGAGCATCGAGCTGCGAACCACCCCGGATGGGCCGGATGTCGGGCAGGCGAGCTTCCAGGTTGACGCCTTCGTGCCGGCGCGGCTCGCGGTGGACCTGACTAAGCCGGCGGCGCCGCTATCGCCGGGTCAGACAGCCCAGATCCCGGTCGCCGTGCGCTTCCTCTACGGGGCGCCGGGTGCCGGGCTGAGCGGCGACGGATCGGTGCGCCTCGAAGCCGACCCGGCGCCGTTCGCCGCGTTCGCGGGCTACGGCTTCGGGCTGGAGGGCGAGGAGGTTCCCGCCGACCCGGCAACCCCAAGCCTGCTTGAGACGGACCCGCAGGGGAACACCACCCTGCCGCTCGACCTCGCGCACCTGCCGGACGTGACGGGGGCACTGCAAGCGAAAGCGACGGCGACCGTCAACGATCCTGCGGGGCGCCCCGTCTCCGCGACGGAGACCGTGCCGATCCAGCCCGCCGGCCCGCTCATCGGCATCCGCTCCGGCACTTCGGACGGTGCCGTCGCGCCCGGCGAGGAGGCCGCGTTCGACGTGGTCGCCGTGAACCCGCAGGGCGGGCGCATCGCCATGCCGGTGCGCGTGACGCTCGTGCGGCAGGTGCCGGACTGGCGGCTCGTCGTGAAACGCGGCGTCGCTAGCTACGAGACGACGTGGCGCGACGAGCCGGTGGACAGCGCCGTGGCGGCGATCAACGCCGATGGCACCCCGCTGCACCTGGCATGGCGGCTCGGCTTCGGACGCTACAAGCTGCAAGTGGTGCAGACGGGGAAGGGCCTCGCCGCCGCGTCGCGCGTGTTCACCGCTGGCTGGGACAGCTCGGGCGATCCGGACGTGCCCGCCCGCGTCCGCGTCAGCACGGACCGCGCGAGCTACAAGCCGGGCGATACGGCGCGGGTCCACGTCGAGGCGCCCTTCGCCGGGCCGGCGACGCTGCTGGTGCTGACCGACCGCGTCCACCTGATCCGCGACCTCGACCTCCCCGCGGGGGGCCTGGACGTGGACGTGCCCGTAGGCGTGGACTGGGGGCCAGGCGCCTACGTCACTATCCACGCCTTCCGCCCGGCGCGCGGTGAAAAGACCTCCGAGCGCGCCATCGGTGTGACCTGGCTACAGATGGACCCTGCCGCACGCACGCTCCCGGTCGCCATCGAGGCACCGCCGGTGCTGCGCCCACGCGGGAAGGCGACGGTCGAGGTGCGGGCGGCGCCGGGCGCCTGGCTCACCCTCGCCGCGGTGGACGAGGGCGTGCTGCGGCTGACGAATTTCGCCACACCCGACCCCATCGCCCACTTCCTGGGGCGGCGCGCGCTCGGCGTGGACATCCGCGACGAGTGGGGCCGGCTGCTGCGCCCGGCGGAGGGTACACCAACTCTCCTGCGCCAGGGCGGCAGCGGTGACGAGGAGGCCCCGTCGGCGCCGCCGCCGCAGCGCGTGGTGGCGCTGTTCACGCCGCCGGTGCAGGCCGGGCCGGACGGCGTCGCCCGCATCCCGCTCGACCTGCCGGACTTCAACGGCCAGTTGCGGCTGATGGCGGTCGGCTGGTCGGGGGATCAGGTGGGCGCTGGGAGCCTGGACGTGCTGGTGCGCGACAAGCTGGTGGCTGAGGCGCTGCTGCCCCGCTTTCTCGCGCCGGGCGATACGGCGCGGCTCGGCGTGCTCTTGCAGAACGTCGAGCTTCCGGCGGGGGCGGTGCAGGTCCATGTCACGGCCGGGGGCGCCCTGTCGCTGACCGGCGCGGACAGCTTCCAGGCGAGCCTCGGCACGGGCGAGCGGAGCGTGCAGACGACCATGCTCCGTGCTGGGGAGGCCGGGGAAGGGCGGATCGCGCTCGACGTGACGGGACCCGGCGGCTTCTCCGTTCGGCACGAGGTCAGCCTCTCCGTTCACCCGGCGCGCGGGCGGATCGTGACCGTGAGCGGCACCGAGGTGGCGCCCGGCGCCGAGGCGAGTGCTGTGCCTGACACCGCCGCCTTCGTGCCGGGGACGTGGCAGGCCACGCTCTCGCTCGGCGGCGCGGTCCGCTACGGGGTGGCGGGGCTGGTGCAGGCGCTCGGCGACTATCCGCTGAACTGCCTGGAGCAGGTGACGAGCCGCGGCCTGCCGCTCGCCATGCTGCCGGATGGGGCGGCGGCGGGGCCGGATCGCGCCGGGCGGCTGGAGCGGACGGTGGAGCTGGCGCTCGACCGGCAGCGCTACGACGGCGCGTTCGGCCTCTGGACGTCGGAGGGGGAGGCGCAGCCGTGGCTCACGGCGTATGCGACCGAGTTCCTGCTGCGCGCCCGCCGGGCCGGGGCCGCGGTGCCGCAGACGGCGCTCGACGGGGCGCTCGGCTGGCTCACGGACGAGGTCGGCCATCCACCGGACGATCCCACGGCGCGGGCGGCGCAGGCGTATGCCGTCTATGTGCTGGCACTCGCCGGGCGCGCCCCGGCCGGGGCGATCCGGGTGATGGCGACCTCGGAGGACGAGTTGCCCACCCCGCTGGCGCGTGCCCAACTCGCTGCGGCGCTCGCGCGGGTGGCGGAGCCGGCGCCGGCCGTGGCGCTGTTCCGTGGGGCGTTCAGCGCGCCCAGCCGCACGTATTGGGGGAGCGATTACGGCTCGGCGCTGCGCGATCAGGTCGCGACTGCGGTGCTGATCAAGGAGAGCGGCACGGGCGCCGTCGCAGTCCCCGCGATGGCCGCGGCGCTGCCCGGCGCGAACCTCGATCCCCGCGCCCTCGACACGCAGGAGCAAGCCTGGGCCGCGGCGGCGGCGGCGGCGCTAGGGCGAGGGGGCGCCGCCGATCCAGGCCAGCGTGGACGGGCGGGACGTGCCGCGCGCGGCGCTCGCTACGCTGCCGCTCATGGGGGCGGTGCGCGTGCGCAACACGGGGACGGCGCCGCTGCAGGAGAGCGTGTCGGTCTCCGGCGTGCCGCTCGTGGCGCCGCCGGCATCGCGCCACCTGATGCAGGTCAAGCGATACTTCTTCGACCAGCACGGCCAGGCGGTGGACCCGGACAAGCTGGCGCAGAACACCGTGTTCGTCGTCGTCTTCGAGGGCAAGGTGGAGGATGGGCAGGACCATCAGGTGGCGCTGCGCGCCGGGTTGCCGGCGGGATGGGAGATCGCCGGGCGGATACCGGACGATAAGGTGCCGGGCATGGAGTGGCTGGGGGAGCTGAGCCCGGTCCATATGCAGATGGCGTCGGACGACCGATACGCCGCGGTGCTGGACGTGGCCGCGGACACGCCCACGTTCCGCGTCGCCGCCCTGCTGCGTGCGGTCACGCCGGGGGAGTATGAGTATCCGGGCACGGAGCTGGCCGACATGTATCGCCCGGCGATCTACGCGCGGCAGGGGGCGGTGAGGGTCAGCGTGCTGCCGGCACCGTGAGAGATGTGTCGCCTCACGAGCAGACCGCCCCTTGTGGCGTTCCCCCGATCCGCATACCCCTGCGCCGACGGGAAGGGTGTGGGGAAGCGCGACGCGACCTGCTCCTTCGTACCAGGGGAGACCAGAATGGACGACATCAAGCAGTCAGCCGCGAAGCACCACGAGGACGCGGCGCACCAGCACGAGCTGTCAGCCAAGATGCACCACGAGGCAGCCAAGCACTGCGCGTCGGGCAACTTCGAGAAGGCCGAGCGCCTGGCCACGACGGCGGCGGAGGCCGACACCGCCGCCAGCCGGCACGCGGTGGAGGCGCTCGCCCTCTATCGTCACCATACGGAGGAGGTCGCCGGCCAGAAGGCCGAGGAAGCCGCGGCGGAGGCAGCCAGGGCCGCCAAGCACGAGGCCAAGGCCGCCAGCTGACGCAGCGGACGCGCCCGATGGGTAGTGTCCTCTTGCAATTGAGGGCCTTGTAGTCATTCCTTTGTCGTCATGGCCCAAATCGTGGCCGGGGAGCCGGATCAGGGTCCTGGCGGGCCGGTGCTGGTCGGGGTGCGCGGGGGCGGTGCATGGAGCGGGCGCGGGTCGCCGGGCCTGGGCTGTGCGTTCGGGGGCCCTGCTGCGCGGGCGCGGAGGTCGCGCACGTCCTGGGGCGTGCGGCGCTTCCAGGGATGGGTGCCGGGGAAGTGCTCGATGCCGAGGTCGCGGCAGATCGAGGCGATGATGTCGGCGATGGGCTGCTGGTCGAGGTCGTCGTCGAGGTCGGGGTCGTCCAGGCGCTCGCGAAGCTCGGCGTGCAGCGCCTCCGCCTCGGCGCCGTCGGTCCGGCGCTGGATGGTGTCCTCGACCGCGCGGATGATCTGCTTGCGGGCTGCGAGGCGGCGCTCGGTGCGCGCCGCTCGGCTGGGCTGGGCGGGGCGGGGTCGGTGAGCTTGCGGGCGAGCGCGATGGTGCGGCGCAGGGTGCGGGCGATGCGGTCGAAGGCGATGGTGGGGTCGGGGGCGGGGTGCCGCGGCTGGCTGCGCTGTTGGGCTTCTGGGGTGGCCTGGCGGTGGACGATGCGGGCGAGGTCGGTGCCGATCTCGATCAGCTCGTGGAGGACCTGGCGGTAGTACTGGGCGTCCTCGTCACGCTGGCTCGCCGGGTTGGGGCTGGCGTCGTTGGTTGGTTCGGGACGGGAGGGCGTGGAGGACATCGGGGAGGATAGAGGGGTTTGTCGCCGACCGGGTCAAGCGCTGGTAGTGGGTCATTGTGAACTCACCCCCTCCGTCGTCGTGCCCGGACTTGATCCGGGTATCCACGTCTTCGTCGCGGCACAGCAAGTCGTGGATGGCCGGACCAAGTCCGGCCATGACGGTAAGGGAATGAGTGCAGAGGCCACGGCTTCAAGGGGGATGTCGAGCGCAAGCAGGTCGTTTGCGGCCCGTTTCCGGTCCCGAGCGAACGCGCCCGTTGCACATTCCCTCGAAATGGGCTGTCCTGAACAACTAACACTACGTCCGTCAGGGAAATCTCGGCGGCGCTCTGCGGGAGGTAGGCCTATGAGAAGATCGGGTTGGGCGGCGGCGCTGGCGGCCGTGTGCATGGTGGCTGGGGCTGCGGCGCGGGCTGACGAGTTCAAGCTGTCCAGCCCGGACGTGACCGAGGGCGGCACCATCAAGCCTGAGCAGGTGTTCAAGGGGGGCGGCTGCACCGGGATGAACGTCTCTCCCGCGCTGTCGTGGACCGGCGCCCCCGCTTCGACCAAGAGCTTCGCGCTGACTGTGTATGATCCGGACGCGCCCACCGGCAGCGGCTTCTGGCATTGGGTGATGTTCAACATCCCGGCCAGCACGCACAGCCTGCCGAAGGACGCCGGCAATCCCGCGCGGGGCCTGACTCCCGGCGGGTGCGATCACCGTGCGCGATGATTACGGCATCGCGGGATATGGCGGCCCGTGCCCGCCGCCGGGGGACAAGCCGCACCGCTACATCTTCACCGTGTTCGCGGTTGATCAGGCGAAGCTGCCGATTGACGGCAGCGTGTCGCCGGCCGTGGTTGGGTTCAACCTGCATTTCCACACCATCGCCAAGGCGACGCTGACCGGGCTGTATGGGCACTGAACGTCCCGAAATCCAAGGATGCCTCACCGGGTTCGACATGCGCTGGAACACGCGCAAGCCGGCGCCGAACACCGTGCTGTACGGCCATGGGGCAGTTTAGCCCAGTTGTTTTCCTCCATAGTCCTGTCCGGATTAAGTCCAGGCATGGCGATGAAGAAAGCAGGACTTCAGTCGGCCTGCTGCTCGAACAATGCAAGGCAGAGAGAAGTTGTACGTCCGCGCAGCTTTTGTGGTGGAAGCATTATTGCAATGACAATTGAATTGATTCCTACTAAGGCCGATCTGAGCAGATATCCTGCTTCGAGCCATCTGACTGACAGATCGTCACTCGTGCTGACCGATTAAAGCTCGGCGATGGGCTTCTCTACTATGGCTGGCCGAAATTCACGGACTACGAAGCTGTTAGGCATTACGTCGATTTAGCTTTGGTCTCATCGAAAGCGGGTGTTGTGCTCATTGAGGTACTTTCTGCTTCGAGTGTCCGAACGATCCATGACACAGTCGAGAGCATATCTCAGGCTACTGCGAGCGCCGTATCCCGAACTTATCCGCAGCCCAGTTTTGAGGAGCAGAGGTCAGCGCCTGCGCTTCGACGGGGTGCCGACCTCTTTGCCCCAGGGGGCAACGATGCTCTGAAGAGGTGCCGGTTTTCGGCTCAGAAGTTAAGCTCCTAGCCTTCCTAAAGAACTTAGACGATCAGAAGCTGTCGGCCGACCAAATCGCTGAAGCGCGGTCTATCTTAGAAGGAGCCAAGGCGCTCGTTCGGGGTAGCCGCAGGATTATTTCAGATCCCGCACACCAGAGATTGGCCGAGTCCCCTCAGCCGTCTTGAGGAGGAGATTGCGAGCTTCGACGCTCGCCAACGGAAGGTCGCTCTTACAGATTTGGCGGTCCGCAGCGTATCCGCGGCCTTCCGGCTCTGGAAGACAGTTATTCTGGCATTGAAGGCCGCGTTGGCGCACCTCGACAATCCAGAAGCACGTATTCTGGTCACCTACTACACCCGAAGTCTACATGATCACCTTACAAGGTTGATCACTCGGTTCTAGCGTCACTTTGGTGAGGGCGACCTGACTGGGACATGCTTCATGTTTACACGGGTGGGGGCGAAAAGTATTTACCAGTAATATAGAGAAGCTTGTGTTCGGGCCGGCTTATCTCCAATGAGCTTCGGCGCAGCCCAGGCAGGAAAGGCTCCTCGCCAGCTCCCATTCGATTACGCCTGTCGCACACTAATCGGCACAGGCCGAGTCACACCATATTATGACCTCGTTCTGATCGATGAAGGGCAAGACTTTCCTGAGGGATTTTACGAACTCTGCTTCTATCTGGCGAAGGGCGAGCGAGACGAAAAGCAGATTGTCTGGGCATATGATGAGCTTCAAGATGTATTTGACGTGAAAGTCCGCACGCCAGAAGAGTTGTTTGGCAAGGACTTCGATCGATTCCTCGGATTTCACTCCAGAGGGCTCTGCCTCAGAACGCTGAAACCAACGATTTTGTTCTCCCGAAGTGTTACCGGAACCAGCGTGACGTGTTGGTGCTCGCACACGCAATCGGCTTCGGTCTGTATGGACAGCCAGTCCAGATGCTCCAGGATAAGAGTCAATGGGAGGATGTTGGGTATGAGCTAGCTCCGGTGACATGAGGGTCGGTACGCGCGTAGTTATAAGGCGTCTGAAAAGAACAGCCCCACCCACCTTAACACTCCTGAAGAGACACCACTTATAGAAGTTCGTAGTTTTGAAGGGTTAGAAGAAGAGGTAAAATTCTGCGCTAATGAATTTGCAAGGTTTATAGCTGGGGGTCTTCAACTTAAGACCTCATGGCCATTGAATTGAGATTAGGTAGCACAGTCTTATCTTTCCAGCCTTGCCGCTGCACTTGCACAGAAGGGCATTAATTTTAGCAATATTGTAGCTGACCGATAACAGCGAACCTCTGTTCACAATCGAAGGTAAGGTACATACTTAGCACAGTCTATCGTGCAAAGGGTAATGAGGCGGCGGTCGTTGCAGTTCTGGGCTGCGATGGCTGTGCCCCTTGAGTTTAGAACGGGCCGGAAGAAAGCTTTTTACTGCATTCACTCGCACGAAGGGCTGGCTACGCATAACAGGTATGGCAGACCAGTTCGCCCCTTTGAAGCACGAGATCGAGTCCGCGATACGCCATGCGCCTTACATTCGTTTCTTGGCACGAATCCGCGCTAAAATGAGCACATTTCATTGTGATTGGCGGATCCTAAGAATACGGATAAAGCGGGCGCAGGCGGAGATGGACCGTATGAAGGATGACTTGGGACTTGAACTCATGCCAGGATCTGAAGTCGCTCATCATGGAGCGTCGCCGAAATGGACGGGCCGAATTCCGGAGGCTATTAGCCGTGCATGGAGCTTGTTCGATGCGACCTAATCCCGGCCGGACATGAACGGCGACGTTTCGCTATCCGTAGAATCTTAGAAGGGTCGCGCTCGCGCCGTGTTACCATATTCAGAAATCTACAGGCGGTGGCCTAAGCGATCCCTTATAACTTCATTTCGCGAGACTACTCTATTTCCAGATTAGCCGGATGATCGCGATGTCCCGGCAATGGCCTATTTTCCGAACCTTGATAAGGAGTTGCCGACGGAAGCAGGTGCTCGCAATGGGAAAGCTTGAGGAATCGGCGATCCACGCATGAGGAGGCACGTATCTCATTTGGCAATTCCAGAGCGCGGTCCCACCGATCCGATTCGAAATCGGAATCACAATATCGCGAAGTCGCTCATCCGGCGGCACACTTTCACTGGGGCGAGATGCCGATAATCGAGGCCCAGCGACTTTCGGTCCAGTGGCGTTTTCACGATGATTGCTCGTCTATACTATCCAGATCGCTGGCGTCCACGGAGCAGCTTCGAAGGCGCGGGCGCGGCGGAGTGCCTTGATCTCCGGTTCACTGAGATCATCCAGGCAACCCAGATCGTGCATGAATTCAGTGATGCGGAACGGCGGATGCTTCACCTCGGCCGAAATCTGGCCTCCGGTGCGGGACTGCAAAGCACCAAGCTTAGGCAGACAAACGCCGGGAGCAGGAGTGAGGCTGATGGCGACTCTGTGTGCTGGCCTGCATGAGACTGGCGGCACGAGGGTCAAGTGCGAGTATTCGAGCGGTGTCTGCTGCTATGAGGGGCCGCTTCAGGCCGGGGGCATTCCGAGCAGGGACGCTCCGACAAGCGGCGCACGGGAGAGGATGCCCATGCCCCCGTGAATGATCTCCAGCATCAAGCCTTGAGAACGGGCATGACTGAGTGGGCGCGCGAACAGAGTCCGGAACGATGCGAACTAGCATGAAGCGCATCCTCGCCGCACTGGCCGCAGCCGGGCTGCTGGTCGCGGCGGCGGGTGTGGCACTCGACCGCGCATTCCCCCCCGACCTCTCCCGCCTGAACACCCCCGGCACCACCATCCGCGACGCCTCGGGCGAGGTCCTGGCCCTGCGCCCCGCACCCGGCGGCGTTTGGCGGTTCCGCACGCGGGCGGAGGATGTGCCGCCGTTCCTGGTGCACCTGCTGGTCGCCACGGAGGACCGGCGCTTCTACGAGCACCCCGGCGTTGACCCGCTCGCCGCCGCCCGCGCGCTGGGCCAGGCGGCGCGGGCCGGGCGGGTGGTCTCGGGCGGCTCGACGCTGACCATGCAGGTCGCGCGCCTGCTCGCGCCGCGGCCGCGCACGCTCGGGGCGAAGCTCGTCGAGAGCCTGCGCGCGGTGCAGATCAGCGCGCGGTTCGACAAGCCGGCGGTGCTCGGGATGTGGCTGTCCTTGGCCCCGTTCGGCGGCAACTTGGTCGGCGTGGAGGCGGCGTCGCGGGCGTATTTCGGCAAGCCGGCGTCAGCCCTCGACCCGGCGGAGGCGGCGCTGCTCGTGGCGCTGCCGCGCCGGCCGGAGGCGCTGCGGCCGGATCGCCATCCCGGGCGTGCCCAGGCGCTGCGCGACCGCATCCTCGTCCAGGCCGCGCGCGACGGGCTGCTCACGGCGGCGGAGGCGCGGGCCGCCATGGCGGAGAAGGTGCCCACGGCGCGGCGCCCCATGCCGGATACGGGGCGGGCGTTGTTCGCGGGCGGCGGGGGGAATCGCGTCACGACGCTCGACCGGTCCCTGCAAGGCGCGCTCGAGGCGCGGGCGCGCGATGAGCTGGCCGTCGCTGCCGCCGCGCGTGTCGCTCGCCGTGATGGTGGCCGATCTGCGCTCGCGGTCTGTGCTCGCCGCAACCGCTGGGGCGCCGGGCGATGCCGGGCGGGCGGGGTGGCTCGATCTCACGCGCGCGGTGCGCTCGCCTGGGTCGGCGCTGAAGCCGTTCCTGTACGCGCTCGCGTTCGAGGATGGGATCGCCGGGCCCGATACGCCGCTCCCGGATGCGCCGCAGCGGTTCGGGGATTATGCGCCGGAGAATTTCGGGCGGGGCTTCGCCGGGCGGGTCACAGCCGCGGAGGCGCTGCGGCGGTCGCTGAACCTGCCCGCCGTGGCGCTGCTCGCGGGCTACGGCCCGCAGCGCTTCGCGGCGGCGCTGCGCGGCGCCGGGCTGGTGCTGCCGCGGGATACGGAGGCGTCGCTGCCGGTCGTGCTCGGCGGCGCCGGGATCACGCTGCGGCGGCTGATGGCGCTCTACGCGGCGCTGGGCACGGATGGGCGGCTCGCTCCGTTGCGCTTGCTTGCTGGGGATGCGCCGGGTGCGACGGCTTTGCTCTCGCCGGCCGCGGCGGAGACCGTGGCCGCCATCCTGACCCGGCCCTTCCCAGGCGGCGGACCCGGCGGCGTCGCGTGGAAGACCGGGACGAGCGCCGGGAACCGCGATAGCTGGGCGTTCGGGTTCGACCGGGAGCACCTGGTCGGGGTGTGGGTCGGGCGGCCGGACGGGTCGGTGCGGCCGGGAGAGGCAGCGGCGGAGGTCGCGCTGCCGATCCTCGCGCGGGTCTTCGCGCTGCTGCCGCCGGCGCCGCGCGCGCCGCTGTCGCTGCCGCGGGTGGCGAGCCTCGGGGCGGTCCCGGCGGGTGATGCGCTCAGCCTCCTGTTCCCGCCACCCGCCGCGACGATCGAGGGGGTGGGGCCGGTGGTGCTGCGCGCGTCAGGGGGCGAGCGTCCGCTGGTGTTCCTCGTGGACGGCGCGGCCGTGGAGTCGGCGCCGGCGCTGCGCGAGGCGCGGTGGGTGCCGCCGGGGCCGGGTTTCTACCAAGTGTCGGTGCTCGATGCCGCCGGGCGGTCGGCGCGGGCCGCGGTGCGGGTGACGGCGGGAGAGGCTACGCCTTGAGGTCGAGCGTCGCCCATGTTTCTGCGTCTTGCAGGCGATGCGCGCATGTCGCTTCGGTTCAACGGGCAGGGCGGCTGCGTGCTCGCGCCGAGGGCTCGTGGGGTGCCATCAAGCGGTAGCCGTCCTTCTCCAGGATCGAACCAGCGATGCAGCGCTTCTCCGCCCTCTCCCTGATCCGCGGCGCCCTCGGCGGGCAGCAGGGCTGGCAGCCGCAATGGCGCTCGCCGGAGCCGAAGCCTGCCTACGACGCCGTCATCGTCGGCGGCGGCGGGCATGGGCTGGGGGCCGCCTACTACCTCGCCAAGCAGCACGGGATGCGCAACATCGCCGTGCTGGAGAAGGGGTGGATCGGCGGCGGCAACACCGGGCGCAACACCACGATCATCCGGTCCAATTATCTGTTCGACGAGAGTGCGGCGCTCTACGACCACTCCGTGAAGCTCTGGGAGAGCTTGTCGCAGGAGCTGAACTACAACGTCATGTTCAGCCAGCGCGGCGTGATGATGCTGGCGCACAACGTCCACGACGTGCAGGTGTTCAAGCGCCACGTCCACGCGAACCGCGCGAACGGCGTGGACAACGAGTGGCTGACGGCGGAGGAGGCGAAGGCGTTCTGCCCGCCGCTCAACATCGCCGCCAACATGCGCTACCCGGTCCTCGGCGCGTCCTTGCAGCGGCGCGGCGGCACCGCCCGGCACGACGCGGTCGCCTGGGGCTACGCCCGCGCCGCGGACGCGCTGGGCGTCGATATCCTGCAGAACTGCGAGGTGACGGCTATCCGGCGCGACGCCGCGGGCGCCGTGTGCGCCGTGGAGACGAGCCGGGGCACGATCCGCACGCGCAAGGTCGCCGTCTCCGCCGCGGGCAACACCAGCACGGTGGCGGCGATGGCCGGGGTGCGGATGCCGCTGGAGAGCTATCCGTTGCAGGCGCTGGTGTCCGAGCCGGTCAAGCCCTGCTTTCCCTGCGTGGTGATGAGCAACACCATCCACGCCTACATCAGCCAGTCGGATAAGGGCGAGCTGGTGATCGGCGCCGGCACCGACGCCTACATCTCCTACACGCAGCGCGGCGGGCTGCACATTCCCGCGCACACGCTGGACGCGATCTGCGAGCTGTTCCCGATGTTCCGCCGCCTGCGCATGTTGCGCAACTGGGGCGGCATCGTGGACGTGACGCCGGACCGTTCGCCGATCGTCGCCAAGACCAGCGTGCCGGGCCTCTATGTCAATTGCGGCTGGGGCACGGGCGGCTTCAAGGCGACGCCCGGCGCCGCCCACGTCCTCGCGTGGACCATCGCCAAGGACGAGCCGCATCGGATCAACGCCCCCTTCACCATCGAGCGGTTCCGCGACGGCGTCCTGATCGACGAGGCCGCCGCCGCCGCGGTCGCGCACTGAGGCATCCCACCATGCTGCTGATAGACTGCCCCTACTGCGGCCAGCGCCCCGAGCTGGAGTTCACCTACGGCGGCGAGGCGCACGTCGCCCGGCCGCCGGACCCTGCCGGCGTCTCCGACGAGGCGTGGGCCGAGTTCCTCTACATGCGCACCAACCCCAGGGGCGTCCATGCCGAGCGCTGGCGCCACGTGCACGGCTGCGCGCGGTTCTTCAACGCGCTGCGCGACACGGGCAGCGATATGTTCGTGGCCACCTACAGGATCGGCGAGCAGCGGCCTGACCAGGTGCCTGCCACGGTCGGGAAGGAAGCGGCGTGAGCGCGCGGTTGCGTACGGCGCAGGGCGGCCGTGTTGACCGCCGCCGCCCACTGAGCTTCAGCTTCGACGGCCGTGCCTACGAGGGGCTGGCCGGCGATACGCTCGCCTCCGCGTTGCTGGCGAACGGCACGCATCTGGTCGGGCGCTCGTTCAAGTATCATCGGCCGCGCGGCATCCTGGCGGCGGGCGCGGATGAGCCGAATGCCCTGGTTGGGGTGAGGCGGGACGAGGCCCGCTACGCGCCCAACCTCCGCGCGACGCAGGTGGAGCTGTATGCCGGGCTGCGGGCGGAGAGCCAACTCGGTGGCCCTCGCTCGGCGCCGATCTCGGTGCGGCGAACGGCCTGCTCTCGCCGTTCCTCCGGCCGGGTTCTACTACAAGACGTTCATGTGGCCGAGGAAGGCGTGGGACCGCTTCTACGAGCCGCGCATCCGCGCCATGGCGGGCCTCGGCC
>CAWBOZ010000015.1:0-168497 GCA_963790535.1 uncultured Alphaproteobacteria bacterium
GTCGCGGCTTGGCGCGGCTAGTACCTTTCAACGGGCCGCCGTGCGACACGATCACGCAAGCCTCGCCCGCGCGGACGGTCGTCGCGCACGCGCCCGACCAGTGCCGCCCTGGTTGGGACGATGGGCTTATGCCGACTCGAACTCCACCCCTGGGTGGAAGTAGGCGTACACGCGCCGTGCCGTCTCCCGGTTGATGCCGGGCGCCGCTGCTTGAACCTGCTTGATCGTCTCCCATCCTGCTGGGTTCTGACCGTTAGGAGGTAAGAAAAGGTCCACCTCGCCAGGCTTCGGCGACGAGTCGCCGTAATGAAGGGTTTGCGACCGTTTGCCTCGTCCATGCTGTGCGAATATTGTTCGATCCGGCCAGAGCCGTTCGACTGCTTGGGTGGTAGCGTCGCGCGTGAAAGTGCGTGCGTCGGTCCTCACGTAGATCGTAGCATCTGGCTCCATTAATTGCGCTGCCGCAGCGAACACTTCGTTCAGCATTGTGACGTAGCGTTCCCGGTGCCCATAACGCTGGGACACCTCCCAAGAGGGCAAGGCTCCTTCACCAAGCATCCAGAGCCGGATCCAGTTGTCCACGCGATAGTTCGTCACCTGCCAATAGGGTGGAGATGTCAGCAGCATCGAGAAGCGCATCCGCGCCCTTGGAAGCACGGCGCGCGCATCACCGAACTCAATACGTGCCGTTGGCCCCTGGGGGATGCCGCGCCGGTAGCGCCAAAGCACTTTTGCGGAGAAATAGGCCACCGGGTCGATCTCCGGCGGCCGCTGATCGCGCTTGCTCCACCAATTCACGGCATAGGTCGGCGCCATGCTCTTCGTCTGCCGCATCTGATTGCTGATGGCATTCCCAGCCTTCCCGTGCAGGTGAACGAGGATGATTGCCATCAGTGTCCGATCCAGGCGGCTATTCCGCCAGTCAAGCAGCCGGCGCGCTGCCCGCAGGAAACCGAGCGCCCTAGGGCACCACGCCCAGTCCTGGAACTCGTTCTGCGGGATGCTATCCTCGTGCATGACGGCTGCGGCGACCTGCCCAATCCTGTCGAGCACGGAACCGGCAACCGGCTCTGGATCAGTCTTCGCCGCCGCGAACACGTAGGCGACTGGATTGAGGTCCACGCCCAAGGAGCAGCGCCCAGTCACCCTCGCAACATACGGCACCGTCCCGCGCCCACAGAAAGGATCGAGCACCGTGCCCCCTTGAGGACAGAAATCCTCGATGGTGCGCCGGACGAAATCCACGGGGAACATGGCATAGTAGGGTCCGAGCGTGGACCAGCGTCCGACGGAGGTGGACGGCAGCCATCGCCCGGCAGACCCCGACGCGCGGCTCAACGGTCCAGTCATCACGGCGCCGGCGGGGCCGCGCCGCCCGCCAGTTCGCCGAATAGCGACCGTATGATGTCGGTGCCGCGCCGGAGCGGGATGGCGGCGTGGGCGTGCGCACGAACCAGTGGCATGAAGCCGTCACGGTGAAGTACGTCGCGAGATGGTCCAGCACATCGAGCATGTCTCCGAGCCGTGGGAAGCACTCAGCGTCGCAACGGCGGAAGTCTTGGGATGCCTGGTTCACCATGGCGGTCGTGACGACGGCGTGGCCGCCCGAGGCGGTCTTGTAAAAGAGCTTGCGGCCGAAATAGGTGTCTTCCCCGTGCGGCTTCGCGCTGGCGGGACGCAGTGCGATGTTGCGGTTGATATAGGCGGCGTCGGGCGCGAACACGGTGCCATTCGGATACCGGCCGCGCGGGCCGCGCTCGGCACATATGTCCAACTGATCAAAGTGCTCGACGAAGGCGCCGCTCTTCTCGAAGCCGAACAGCGCCAGGTCGAAGCCCTCTCGCCGGCACAAGGCGTTGAGGCGGCCAAGCTCCTCGCGCACGTAGGGCGTCAGCCATGCTGGATGGCCGAACAGGGCGAGCGGCCCGTCCAGGATGAACACGGCGTCGCGCAGGTAGGCGAGGGCTGCCCGGTCCTTGGCGAAGTAGCGCAGGATGTTGAGCAGGCACACGACTTCAAGGGCGTGGCGCACCTCGCCATGCGTCTCGCCGTTAGACGAGACGTTGCTGAATTGCTCCGCGAAGCGGAAGGCGTCCGTCTCATAGAGGATTTCCGCCTTGGAGCACGGACAGGCATATCGACCCGTGCCGGGGTGCAACGCCTGGTCACAGCCCTCGACGGGACAGCCCGGCGGTCTCAGCGAGGCATGTCGGCCACGGACGATGGCGCGGACCGTCTCCAACAAGGTTTCGTGGCCGGGGTAAGTCTGCCGCCGAAAGCATCGAACGCCGCTTCCCGGAAATACGACCTCGGCGAGTTGCCAGGAACGTCGTTGCGGTCAACGTTCGCGCCCGGCAGGAACAGGTCCAGCGCATGCACCCGCTCCATCTCGTAGAAGACCCGCGGGCTTGGGATCAAGTCTGCGGGCAGGCGGTCGAGCTTGGACAAGTCCAGCCGTACCACCGCGACCTTGACCAGCGATGCGTCAGCGACCGGGAACCCGTTGCGCACCGCGACGGGGACGGAAGAACCATCCACGGCAATGACGCGGTCAAGCCGCCACCGTCGCCTCGGCTCGCGACGGAACACGGGGCCGCCCTTCTCCGTGGGCGCCGGCCGTACCCGGAGCCGTCCCTTGATCTCCTGGAACGCTGGGCTGGTGTCCAGCGATAGCAGGCTCTCGCCGGTGGCGAACTCGCGGTCGAACGGCACCGTCAGCCCTCCGTGGCCGCAGGGCCGTCCACGCGGAAGCGGTCCACCTGCACCGGCACGACATAGGGATTGGAGAGCGTCCGCATCCGCAAGAAGCCCGGCTCGGGTACAGTGAGGATTTGCTGCGCGAAGTCCTCGAAGTCGTAGGACTTCTTCAGCTCGCGCAGCTCGTCGGCATTGTTGAGGTGGGCCACAAACCAGTTATCGGTGTTCTTCAGGATGTTGGGTTGAATGGAGCTGGGTTCCTGCGTGGCGTAGGCGAGGCCAATGCGGAACTTGGAGCCTTCCTTGGCGGTGCGCGCCCACACTGTTGTCAGGTCATCCGACTTGGCGGGCAAAAGGTTGTGGGCTTCCTCGACGTAGATGAGGATATCGGGCGGCGGCGGGATACGGCCGCGAGAGTCCCGGATCACGTTGCCTCTCGCGTCGCGGGGTGGGTCAACGAAGTCTTGCTTCTGGCTGTTGAATACCCGCCACATCAAGCGCTCGGCAGCGGACTTGTTCATCTCGGGATCACCAGTGGACTGGTCCACGATGACGAGACGGCCTGCGCGTAAATCTTCGACAACATCGGCAGCGTAGTCCGTAGTGGTATGCGGGGAATGGTATTCAGCCAGCCTCGAGATGAATCTCATGCCTCCAGGGGAGTCGAGGTAGGTGAGAACGGTCATAAGGGCTGTATCGTGCCAGTCCCTTCCATCGCGGCTGGCACCGGACGCTTGATTAAAGGCTTGATAACCCGAAGTCCCTGTCCTTGATAGCTCGACCGAGCAAGCGCCAGGCATTGCGCGCTTGATCCCAATGGACACGCTGATTGTGATTGAAGGCTGCGACAGCTGATGCATATTGGGGATCACCGGCAAGCGCAGCTCGTAAATCAGCATTGGTGAGTCTGATAAGGTCCGCGCGCGCCATGGATGTCGGAAGTGGAAGATGCTCTGACAAAAGAGAGCGATAAGCGGAGATCAGACGCTTATAACGAGTACGCGCGCTATTATCCCAGTCCAGCGGCAGGTCCAGCGGCAACGCTCTAAATGCCGAGATATACTGTGCGCTTTGACCTACGAGCAGCCCGTCTAGGATTCCCTTGCCTTGAATGAGGCTGGCCAGTGCCTCTCCTACCTGGTCACGATCCTGCCAATCTTGCGGTTCATTGCCGAAAAAGTTGAGCTTGATGATCCGCCGATCCGGGTCGTTCGGATGCGGGTGCAATCCGTATGTCACGATGTCGCCCTGACTTCGCGCCAGGCGTGGTCAAGGCCACACCCCGGATGGACCCGGCGTCCTGGGCGTTGTCGTTCGCATACTCGCCGTTGGGATCAAGAATGAGCTGGCCGACGCGCACGCCGTTCTCGCGGCCGCGCAACTGGAAGACCGCGGCAGCGATGACCTTCGTGGTGTTCGACTTGCCGGTTCGGCTCATGCCGAACAGGGCCGTGCGCCGGGCGAGCAGGTCCGTAGGGTCGAGGACTACCGCCACCTCGCCCGTGTCGTCCCCCTCGCGCTCGCTCGCGGCGTAGCGCACCCGCCCCACGCGGATGCGATGCCCAGCGGCGCGATGCTGCTCGTCCCCTTGCGGCCGGACGAAGTTGACGATCTCGGCGAGGGTTTGGTGGTGCGGCTTGTAAACCTTCATACCGCGGCCGGAGTAGAAGTTGGCGAGGTCCGGGCCGAACACCATCGGCCAGTCGCCCCTCTCATTCTTGCGGAGCAGGAAGGTACCGAGAATGCGGCAGCGCAACCCTGCATAGCGGAGCAAGTTGAGCGTGAACTGGTCCGTAGCGCCCGCGTCGTCCCAGCGGTGCTCGCTCGCAACGGACCGCTGCGCCGCATTGAAGCGCATCATCTCGGTCTCGCCGACGTTCGGGAGCGGCGCCGGACCAAGCACACGCAAGAGGATCAGCGACGTGTCCTCCTGGGTGGGGTCCGGTTCGGACCCAGGCGCCAAGCGCGATGCGACGAGGAACGTCCCGAGTGGGAGGCCGCCGACGTTCTTCTTGAGGTAATCGTGAACGACCACGACCGCCTCCCCGTAATCCAGCTTCAATAGGTCGCCGACTTGCCTGTCAGGGACGAGACGCGCAGCAAGGCTGGCCCCTGCACGCTGCCCCACTGTAGCAGCGAAATCTGCGCGTTCGTCCGCGAGGAAATTGTCCAAGTCTCTCTCCACGAGAGTAAATACGGAAAAGCAAGATGCCATCAGCCGCCGCACATTGCCAGACCCGTATGTCGAACGCCCTACTCCCCTTGCTGTAACGCCTCCTCCAGCCGCGCCCCCGGATGGAAATACGCGTACACTCGCCTCGCCGTCTCCCGGTTGATCCCCGGCGCCGCCTCCAGATCCGCCATCCCCGCGCTCTTCACGCCCCGTGCCGAACCGAAATGGTTGAGCAACGCTCGCTTGCGCGCCGCCCCCACCCCCGAAATCTCGTCCAGCTCGCTCGTCCGGATCGCCCGCGACCGCCCGGCACGGTGGGTCGTGATCGCGAAGCGGTGCGCCTCGTCGCGCACGCGCTGCAAGTAGTAGAGCACCGGGTCGCGCGGCGGGAGCTGGAAGGGCGGCCGGCCCTCCATGTGGAACCACTCGCGCCCGGCGTCCCGATCCGGTCCCTTCGCGATGGCCACCAAGGGGACCTGGTGCATCCCGAGATCATGCATCACCGCCTTCGCCGCCGAGAGCTGCCCGGCGCCGCCGTCTATCAGCACCAGATCCGGCAGCACCGCCGTCTCACCCTCCGCGAGCGCCCGCCCGAACCGCCGTTCCAGGACCTCGCGCATCATCGCGAAGTCGTCGCCCGGCGCCACCGGACCCTTGATGCCGTACTTGCGGTAGTGATTCTTCTCGAACCCTTCCGGCCCCGCCACCACCATGACCCCGTAGGCGTGGGCACCCATGATATGGCTGTTGTCGTAGCACTCGATGCGCTCGGGCGTGCCGGGCAGGCCGAACGTCTGCGCAACACCCTCCAGGAGCTTCGCCTGGCCCGCGCTCTCGGCCATCTTGCGTTCCAGCGCCTCGCGCGCGTTCGTCTCGGCGTGCAGGACGACGGCGCGCTTCTCCCCGCGCCGGGGTACGGCGATTTCGACCCGCCGTCCCGCTTTCAGCGACAAAGCTTCGGCGACCAGCGCCTGCTCGGGAATCTCGTGATTGAGCAGCACGAGCTGGGGCGGCGGCTTGTCGTCGTAGAACTGGGCGAGGAACGCGGCCAGCACGTCGGCCGTCTCGTCGTCGCGCGCGTGCGCCGGGTAGAAGGCGCGGTTGCCGTTGTTGCGCCCGCCGCGGACGAAGAACACCTGCACGCAGGTCTGCCCCCCCGCCTGCCAAGCCGCGACCACGTCCGCGTCCGCGATGCTCTCCGGGTTGACCACGCCCGTGCCCTGGACATGGGTGAGGCCGCGGATGCGGTCGCGGATCGCGGCGGCGCGTTCGAACTCCAGGTGCTCGGCGGCGTCCTCCATCTCGCGCGCCAGCTCCTGCTGCACACGCCCCGCCTTGCCGCCGAGGAACGCCCTCGCCTGGGCGACGAGATGGCCGTAATCCTGCTCCGAGATGCGTCCCACGCAGGGCGCCGAGCAGCGCCGGATCTGGTGCAGCAGGCACGGCCGCGTGCGGCTCGCGAACACCGTGTCCTGGCACGAGCGCAGCAGGAACACGCGCTGCATGGCGTTGACCGTCTGGTTCACCGCCCAGGCTGAGGCGAACGGCCCGTAGTAGCTGCCGCGCCGGGTCCGCGCGCCACGGTGCTTGGCGATCTGCGGGTAAGCGTGGTCCTCCGTCAGCAGCAGCCATGGATAGCTCTTGTCGTCGCGCAGCACGATGTTGAAGCGCGGGCGCAGGCGCTTGATGAGGTTCGCCTCCAGGAGCAGCGCCTCGGCCTCGGTGTGGGTGGTGACGATCTCCATCGCCGCCGTCTCAGTGACCATGCGCCGCAGCCGCTCCGGCAGCCGCGCGATCTGCGTGTAGCTATAGACGCGCTTCTTGAGGCTCTTCGCCTTGCCGACGTAGAGCGCCTCCCCCTTCGCATCCAACATGCGATAGACGCCCGGCGTGAGCGGCAGCGTCGCCACCACGCGCTCAATGACGGCTACGCCCTTTGGAACGTCCCGCTCCCGCGTCTCCGTTTCCGCTCCTGCCTGTTCCCTGTCCATTCCGCTTACCTAGGAGCGGCGACCCAACCCGCGCAAGATGGGCCAGCAGAGGGACGGGCACTATCCACCGATCCTGTGGACAACTCTGTGGAGGTCCAAGGGACAGCGGCGCCGCCACGGCCTGAGTCCAGCCCAGGCCAGGGTTTGCCCAAGATTCGGGCAACTCTGCTAAGTCCCTGATTCGACACCAAACAGGGGGTGATCCACTGTCATGGAATCAAAACATGCCTGCAATCCCATGGAGTCTCACGCGAATCCAGCGAGCCGTGGACAACTTACGGCTATTCGTCAAGGGCCGACTCGCGGGATGGTGACCAGTTCAGGTGCTGGCCACCATCGAGCGCGAGCATCTGGCCGGTGACGCTGCGCAGGTGCAGCAAAGCGATGGCTGCGGCCGCGACCTCCTCCGGGCTCGTGCCACGGTGGAGCGGGGTGGCGGCGCATTGCCGGGCGAACTGCTCCGCGGTCTGCCGGGCGCTCGGCAGCGCCGGGCCGGGGCCGATCGCGACGACGCGCACCCGCGGCGCCAGCGCCAGCGCCAGTTGCTGCGTCAGCGCCCAGAGCGCGGCCTTGGAGAGCGTATAGGAGACGAAATGCGGCGTCAGCGACCAGACGCGCTGGTCCAGCATGTTGAGCACGACGCCCTCGGCCGCCTCCGGGAGCGCCCGTGCGAAGGCTCGGGCGAGCACGAACGGCGCTCGGAGGTTCGCCTGTAGGTGCGCCTCCCAGCCCGCGCGCGTGACGGTGTCCCACTCGTCGCGCTCGAACCGGCTCGCGTTGTTGACCAGCACGCCCACGGGTCCGAGCGCCGCTTCCGCCTGGGGCAGCAACGCGGCCAATTCCGCCTCGTCGTCGAGGTCGGCTTGCAGCACGCACGCCGCCTGTCCGCGGGCGCGCACCCCGTCCGCGACCTGCTCCGCCTCCGCCCGGCTCGCCCGGCAGTGCACCGCGACGCCGAAGCCCTCGTCCGCGAGCGCCAGCGCGATCGCCGCACCTAGCCGCTGCCCGCCGCCGGTGACGAGCGCGATGCGCGGGATGGTCTCAGGGATGCCTAGCATGGAACCGCGCTTATCGGGGCCGTCGCCGCACCGCAAGCGGGGCGAACCCGGCGGCGGCGCGTCCGTTGATCCTGGGTGCACGGCCAGGACGATCTGGCATGGAGGATTGGGCAATGGCGGGACAGCATCCATGACATCGCTTCGGCACCGCCTTCTGCAGCACCTGCGCGACCGCATCTCCGGCGCCCCCCTCCCCTTGCGCCTGGCGTTCTGGGACGGCGAGGCGTTCGACTTCTCCCCGGCGCCGAAGATCACCATCGCGATCCGCTCGCGCCGCGTGATGCGGCTGTTCCTGACGGGGAACATGGCACGGCTGGGAGAAGCGTACGTCGAGGGCGACCTCACCGTGGACGGGCGGCTGCAGGACATCCTGGAGGTCGGCGTCTCCATTGCGGAGCGGGTCGGGCGCTCGCCGCTCGTGCAGCGGGCGGTCAAGCTCGGCCCCTTGGTGCGTCCGCTGGCGCGCTTAGGGGCACGCGCTCACAGCCGTAAGAGCGATGCGAAGGCGATCGGCTATCACTACGACGTGTCGAACGAGTTCTACGCGCTCTGGCTCGACCCCCACATGATCTACTCCTGCGCCTATTTCCGGACCGGCGCCGAGGACATCGCGACGGCCCAGGAGCAGAAGCTCGACCACATCTGCCGCAAGCTGCGCCTCAAGCCCGGCGACCGGCTGCTCGACATCGGCTGTGGCTGGGGCGGCCTGCTGCGCTGGGCGGCACGGCAGCACGGCGTCACCGGCGTCGGCGTGACGCTCAGCCGGCAGCAGCACGAATACGCCCAAGCCCGCGCCGCCGCGGAGGGTCTGGCGGACCGGGTCGAGTTCCGCCTGCAGGACTACCGCGACGTGCCGGGGGAAGGTTCCTTCGACAAGATCGTCTCGGTCGGCATGTATGAGCACGTCGGCATCGCCAACCTGCCGCTCTACTTCGCGACCATCGCGCGCCTGCTGGCGCCGGGCGGAGTGGCGCTCAACCACGGCATCTGCGTGACCGACCGCGACGGCCACGCCGACGGGCCGCCCGGCGGCGAGTTCATAGACCGCTACGTGTTCCCAGGGGGCGAGCTGCCGCACATCTCGAAGGTGCTCTACGAGATCGCCGGCAGCGGGCTGGAGATCACGGACATGGAGGATCTCAGGCCGCACTACCCGCCGACGCTCCTGCGCTGGGTCCGCCGGCTGGAGGCGAACAGGGACGCGGCCGTGCGGATCGCTGGCGAGCAACGCTACCGGATCTGGCGCATGTACATGGCCGGCATGGCCTACGCCTTCGACCGGGGCATGTTGACCGTTGCCCAGGTGCTTGCCACCAAGCCGGAACCCGGCGGCATGGCCGCGCGGCCGTGGACGCGTGCGTCCCAGTATTGCCCGAACGAGAACGCCGCCCTGGCGACCGGTCTCGACTGGGGAGACACCTGACGTTTCCTGTCCTGACGGAAACGCGCTAAGCCGACCTCATGTCCTCGGCTCCTTCCGTGCCGGCGCCCGCCGTCCGGGCGTGGCCTGTCCGTGCCTACCTGCTGCTGCTGCTCGTCGCCCTCGTGCTGCCGTGCCTTGCCTTCGGGGGCGTGCTGCTCGCGCAGGTCGCGCAGAGCGAGCGGGCGCGCATGGCCACTGCGACCCTGGCCGCCGCCGAGCGCACGGCGGACGCGCTCGACCGCGAGCTGGCCGGGATGGCCACCGCGCTGCAGGCGCTGGGCGCAAGCCCCTCGCTCGCGACGGGGGACCTCGCGGCCTTCAAGGCTCAGGCGCGCAGCACCGCCGCGGCACTCGGCGATCCCATCGTGCTGATTCTCCCCTCCGGGCAGGAGGCGATCAACACGCGCCTGCCCCCCGGCGAGCCGCCGCCGCGGACCAGCAGCTTCGATCCCGCCCAGCAAGTGTTCCAGACGGGCCGCACGGTCGTCTCCGGCCTGTTCACCGGCGCCGCGGCGCGGGCGCCGATCATCACCGTCAACGTGCCCGTGCTGCAAGGCGGGACCACACCTTACGTCCTGGCGCTGGCGCTCTCGCCCGAGCGGCTGGCCGCCGTGCTGCGCGAGCAGGCGTTGCCGAAGGGCTGGGTGATCTCCGTCGTGGACTCGCACGACACCGTCATCGCCCGCAGCAGCGAGCAGGAGCGCTACCTCGGCCACCTCGCGACGGCAGACATGCGGGACAACGCGACCGGCTTGGGCGGCACCTGGACCGGCACGACCCTGAACGGCGCGGGCGTGCTCGCCGCCTACGACCGGCTCCGCCTCGCCGATTGGCGGGTCGCGGTGGCCGTGCCGCTCAACCGTGTCGAGCGGCCGTTGCGCGCGCTGCTGCTGACCCTTGGGGCCGGCGGCGGCGTGGTGGCCCTGCTCTCGGGCGCGCTCGCCTGGGCCATCGCCCGGCGCATCGAGGTTCCCTTGCGCCGACTCGCCTTGCAAGCGGCCCGGCTCGGCCGCGGCGAGGTCCCGCCCGACCTTGGCGTGCTGGGCCTGCGCGAGGCCGACCGCGTCGCGGCCGTGCTGGCCCGCTCCGGGCGCACGCTGCAGGAGCGCGGGGCCGCGCTCGCGGCCGAGCGGGCGCGCCTCGCCGCACTCCTTGAGGCGGTTCCGGTCGGCCTCATCTTCGCGGAGGCGCCGAGCGGGCGCATCGTGTTCGGCAATGCCCAGGTCCAGCGCATCATGGGGCATCCCGTGCTGATGAGCGCGAACACGGACGAGTATCGCGAGTGGACCAGCTACCATCCGGACGGAAGGCAGGTGGAGGGGTACGAATACCCGCTCGCCCTGGCGCTCGCAGGCGAGGCGCGGCCCACCCTCAAGGCGCGCTACCGCTGCGGCGACGGCACGCTGGTCTGGATGCAGTTCGTGGCCGCACCCATCCGCGACGAGGCCGGGGCAGTCACGGGCGCGGTCGTCGCCACCCTGGACGTGGATGAGCTGGAGCGCGGGCGCGAGGAGCGGGCACGCTTCGCCGAGCGGCTGGAACAGGAGGTGCAGGAGCGAACGAGCCAGCTGGAGGTGGCGCTGGCCCGGCTCCGCGCCGAGGCCGAGAGCCGCGCCCAGGCCGAGGAGAAACTCCGCCAGAGCCAGAAGATGGAGGCGGTCGGCCAGCTCACGGGCGGCATCGCGCACGACTTCAACAACCTGCTCACCGTCGTCATCGGCAGCCTCGACCTGCTCCGCCGCCGTCTCAGCGACGAGCGCCAGCTCCGCTACGCGAACAATGCGCTGGAAGGGGCCTCCCGCGCCGCGACGCTGACCCAGCGTCTGCTCGCCTTCTCCCGCCAGCAGCCGCTGGCGCCCAGGGCGCTCGACGTGAACAAGCTCGTCCAGGGCATGAGCGATCTGCTGCACCGCACGCTCGGCGAGCAGGTCGAGGTCGAGACCGTGCTCGCGGGCGGGCTGTGGCAGGCGAACGTGGACCCCAACCAGATGGAGAACGCACTGCTCAACCTCGCCGTCAACGCCCGCGACGCCATGGAGGAGGTGCCGGGCCTGCGCCGGCTCACGATCGAGACGGGCAACGCCTACCTTGACGACGCCTATGCCGCCGTCCATCCCGAGGTCGTGCCCGGCCAATACGTCATGGTCGCCGTGAGCGACACCGGCCCCGGCATGGCGCCCGACGTGATGGGGCACGTCTTCGAGCCGTTCTTCACCACGAAGCCGGTCGGCAAGGGGACCGGGCTCGGCCTTTCCCAGGTCCACGGCTTCGTCAAGCAGAGCGGTGGCCACGTCGCCATCTACAGCGAGACCCGGCCTGGAAGAGGGCCAGGTCCAGGCACGACGGTCAAGCTCTACCTGCCCCGCCACCGGATCGAGGCCGAACCCGCACCGCCGCCTGCGCCCCACCCCCCGGCGGAGGGCCAGCCCGGCGGCCTCGTGCTGCTGGTCGAGGATCAGGAAGATGTGCGCCACTTCGGCGTCGAGGCGCTCCGCGACCTCGGCTACACCGTGCTGGACGCCGCCGACGGCCCGGCAGCCCTGCGGCTGCTCGACGCCAATCCCGAGATCGCGCTGCTGCTCACCGACGTGGTGCTGCCAGGCATGGATGGCCGCCGCCTCGCCGACGAGGCGCGCCGCCGCCGCCCCGGCCTGCGTGTGCTGTTCACCACTGGCTACACGCGCAACGCCATCGTCCACAACGGCCAGCTCGACCCGGACGTGGACCTCATCACCAAGCCGTTCACGATCGCAACCCTCGCGGCCAAGCTGCGCGAGGTGTTCGCTCGCCCCGTGCCAGGAGCGGGCGCAACCAAGTCTTAACGAAGTGGGGTGAAGATCATGTCCTGGCACCGGGACCGGACCCCAGAATGCAACCTCGAATCCGCCCCTTGGGCCTTCTTCGCCTCCGCCCCCGCGATATCCGCGTCCGTGCTAAGCTCTTGCTTACCTACGGGCTGTTCGTCATGCCGCTCCTGGTGCTCCTCGGAGCGCTGGCGATGGACAGCCTGCAGCGCATTCACGTCACCATGCTCGAGGTCAGCGGCGTGGCCTACATCGGGGAGCTGAGGACCCTGCAGGACGAGGTGCTGCGTCCAGGTCCTCTTGTTGCGTTATCTGATCACATCGGCCGGGCAGAGGCCGCGTACGGCGCCGGCATGGGCACCGCCGCGGCCGCTCTCGACGCGGCGAGCGTGCTTCAGTTCGCCGAGACAGCCCGGGCGCCAGCGGACGCGGCGCTCTGCGACCTCGTGCGGCAGGTCGGGGACGGCTCAGGGCTGATCCTCGATCCGGAGATGCCGACCTACTATCTCGCGGACGCGCTCGTGAACGCGTTGCCCGAGCTCGCATCCCGGATCGCCGCCCAGATGGATATGTTCGCCGGGTTCGCGGACCGCGATCTCACGCCAACGGATCGCGCGGCCCTTATGGTAAGCGACGCGCAGCTCGATCACGCGCTGCAGCAGGTGATGTCGAAGCTCAACACGGCCGCCGCGACGAACGCCAGGGTTGCCCGCGACCTGGCACAGCCTCTTGCCGCCGTGCGCGAGACGGTTGCCGCCGCGCAGCTTGCCGGCCGTCGGCTGCTGCTGCCCGAGATCGGATCGTCTGCTGAGCCCGGCACCCTGGTGCATGTGGCCCTGGATGCGGTCACCACGCTGGGACGCTCCGCGCATGGGGCGCTCGACCATCTCCTGCGCGAACGGGTGCGCGCGCAATACGCCAGGCTCATCGCGCTCAGCGCCGGAGCGGCGGTGCTGTTCACGATACCTGTGCTGTTCGCGGCACTCGCGATCGGGCGCGGGTTCGCCCGCCCGCTCCTGCAGCTTGCCGCCGTCATGCGGCGGCTTGCCGCCCGCGAGGAAGCGCCGGAGAGCATCACGGTGCCTGGATCCGGGCGCGGGGACGAGTTGGGCGAGATGGCCCGCGCCGTCGCTGTGTTCCGTGACGGGCTGTGCGAGGAGGCGCGCCTGCAAGCGGCGGCCGCGGCGGCGCAACGGCACGCCCAGGCCCGGGCCGAGCGGCTGGACGCGTTGATCGCCGGGTTCGAAGGTGGCGTTGGGGATCTCGCGGGCCAGCTTCGCGGCGCCGTGACCACGTTGGAAGCAACCGCGCGGGGCATGGCGGGCCTTGCCGAGCGCACGACGGCGCAAGCGGAGGCGATGGCGTCCGCGTCCTCCGGGACCCAGGGCAGCGTGAGCGCCGTCGCTGCCGCCGCAGAGCAGTTGGCCGCCAGCATCGGCGAGATCGGCCGCCAGGTCGGGGAGAGCACGCGCAATACGGCGCACGCGGCCGAGGAGGCGGCGCACACCGAGCGCGTGGTGGACGCGCTCGCGGCCGGCGCCCAGGTGATCGGCGAGGTCGTGAGCCTCATCAGCTCGATCGCGGGGCAGACGAACCTGCTGGCACTGAACGCCACGATTGAGGCCGCGCGCGCCGGCGAGGCCGGGCGCGGCTTCGCGGTGGTGGCGGGCGAGGTGAAGTCGCTGGCGACGCAGACCGCGCAGGCGACCGAGCGCATCGCCGGGCAGGTCTCCCAGTTGCAATCCGCGACGCGGGAGGCCATCGGCGCCGTGCGCGGCATCGCTGGACTAGTAGCGCAGAGCAGCTGCATCGCGGCCGGCATCGCTGGCGCCATCGAGCAACAGGCTGCGGCCACCCGTGAGATCGCCGAGAGCGTGCAGCGCGCGGCGATGACGGCACAGCGAGCGAGCGCGATAGCGGGTGAGGTAGGCGAGGCTGCATCCGGCACAGGCCGGGCAGCGGCGGAGGTCTCCCAGGCCGCAAGCAGTCTTTCCGGGCAGGCTGAGAGCCTCACGACAGGGGTAGATCGCTTCTTAGCTGATGTTCGGGCCGCTTGAGCGGGGCCTCAAGGTTAGGATCAATCCCATGTAGAGAGTCGGTAGTGTCCTGGTTAGAAATCTCCCCCACCTCCGTCGCCATGGCCTGCCCCCGGACTTGATCCTTCGGCATGCACACATTTTCCGTGCTGGCTGGGCTTGCTTTCGGTTGCGTTGTCTGAGTCGATGTTCTCCGGCTTGAGGAGCGGGATCTTGGAGGCGACCGTGCCGGGGCGGTCCGGCTCGGGCGTTTCCTGCGCAACAGACGCGTGGCGCCGGCCGAGATGGTGCAGACCGCGCGCGCACCTTGGCGCGGGTTGAGGGGTGGCATGTGCTGGCGATCCAGGACACGACCAGCTTGCGCGATGACAGCAACGGGTCCCGGCGCAGCCTGCAATTGCAGCCAACGATTGCCGTCGATGCGCTCGACGGCACCCTGCTCGGATTGGTCGATGCGACGCTCTTGGATCGCCGCGGCGGCCTGCGGCGGTCGAACTCGTCGTCCACGCCCAGCAGGACCGCGTGCTGGCCGACGGAACGCGGCTCAGCCTGCCTGGACGAGGTGGCCGAGCTTGGCCAGGAAGCTGTTGACTTGCCGGCCGGGCCAGGGCGCCGCGCGCGCACGGCCAGGCTGGCCCTGCGCGCCTGCCCGGTGCGGATCAAGGCGCCCACACGCGCTCGGTCGGTGCCGGCAGAGGTCGCGCTGTGGGGGTCGAAGCGCGCGCGATCGACCCGCCGGACCCGGCTACACCCTTGCACTGGCGGCTGCTGACCGCGCCCCCCTGCCGACCCTGTCGGCAGCCGGGCCGATCAGCCCGCCGTGGCCACGATCTGCGCCGGGCTGGAAGGCAAGACCGAGCGACACAAGACCTCGCACCCACCCAACTCGCTCGCTTGGGCAAGCTGGATCTGCGCATGCCTCGGCGGCTGCAATGGCTACTACGGCAAGCCAGGACCTATAACGATCCACCATGGCCTCCTGCGCCTGCGAACCCATAGCTTACATGGGGAAAGTCAAGTGGGAGCCGCGTCCATTCCAACCTCCAGATACGATGACCTGTTGGTGCAGTAGCAGCATGATCGTGTCGTCAGGTTGCGAGGATCGAGCCCATGTTCCCATGCGGCGCCGTGGCCGCATCAGCTTACATACGGTCGCCGCGCGCAGCGGCTGACACCAAGATCCCTCATGCACGAGGGCATCGGGCTCGGAGGGGCAGAACCATTCTTCTAAGCGGCGTATCACAGCGATGCTATGGCACGGTCCGCCCACCCGCATCCGACGAGGCTGATCAGGCCCGTGAGTGTGTGCTGTGATCCATCGCCGGCAGCCCGCTCAGGCCGCCTTCATCACCGCGCCGTCCGGGATCACGCCTGGGTCGCATATCGCCAAAGTGCCACAAGCAGTTTACGCGCCAGGGCTACGATGGCGATCCGGCGGGCAGGCCAGCTCGGCCGACGCGCTCGTGGAACAGCGGCTCAAGGCCGACTCGGCTGGTGACGCAGCCACATCCAGGCGAGCTCGATGGCGGTCGTGCGCAGCCGCGGGTTGCCCGCCTGCGAGATTCCCTGCTCGCGGTCGATCTTGCCGCTCTTCCACGGGCTGGGCGCCAGGCCGGCAAAGGCCGAGAGCTGGCGCTGGTTGTCGAAGTGGCGGAAGAACGCCTCGAACCAGAGCACGCTGGCGAACTCGGCACCGATCCTTTCAGCTTCATCAGGAGCGCGGCTGCGGTCTCGGGTGCCGCCGCCGAGCCTACCTCCTTCTCCGGTCGCAGCAGCGCGTTGCGCTCCGCCTCGACCTCGGCGATCTGGCGCAGGAGGACCTCGACCCGCTCGATCTCGCGAAGGATGGAGCCTTGAGGTGGGGCGGCACGGGGCGCCCGTCGGCAGTGCGCAGCGCGTCGAGCCGCTCGCGTCGGCCTCGGTGCAGCGGATCGTAGTCCGCGATGCCTTGGCGATGAGCATGCCGCGGATCCGGTTGGTGTGCTGGACCCGTTTGAGACGAGCGTCTGCCGCTCGCGCGAGAGCCGCCGTTGGTCCTCGTCCTCGGGGCTTGGGGGCACCACCATCGAGCAGACCCGCGGCTCGCCACGCTTGTAGGCCAGTGAGCGTGCGCAGCAGCATCTCGCCGTCGATCCGGTCGCTCTTGGCCGGCCGCTTGCGCCGAGGCACGGCGACCGAGGCGGGATCGACGACGTGGCTCTCGACGCCGCTTTTCTCGAGCAGCCGAGCACCGAGAAGCCGTCGAGGCCGGCTTCGTGGATCGCCACGATTTTGACCGGCTTGCCGACGCGTGCCTCCGCTTTGGCCCTCGCTCGCAGCAGCAACGCGAGAAGGGCGTCCCAATCGCCCCCGGTGACAGTGTGCTTGGACATCTGTGCCGCCCGGCGCCAGCACCGTGGCCAGCCACTTCGACTTGCTCAGTTCGAGCGACACGAACAGCATAGCGAGATCAGAGTTGGCAGCAGTTTGGGCCTGATTAGCGGAACAGTGGTGCAAGATATCGATCGCAACATATGGTGAGTTGATAGGAATAGCATAGTAATAGGCCGCCGTCCGCCCACGCTTCATGAAGCTGACCCGATTTGGTGGACGGTTGCAGGGCTTGGCTGATTACGGTTCCGCTTCGGCTGTCTGCTTCTCCCCTCGTTCGTAGGCCATCGGTGAACGGTAGCCCAGGGCGGAGTGCAGGCGCACGGGGTTGTAGAAGCCCTCGATGAAGCTGAAGCAGGCCACGCGAGCTTCGGCCTGGGAGGCGAAGCGGCGTCGGTCCAGCAGCTCGCCTTCGAGGGTGGCGGCGGCAGATGGAGCAGCATCGTAAACCGTGTCGTGCGCTCCACCAGGGTGCCGATTGCGGAACTGTTCAGCCCCAGGATGAGGTCTCCCTCCCAGTGGCCAGGCACCGCACGGTCGGTCGCTGCCGCCGGGCGCTGGCTGATCATCACCTCGGGGACGATGAAGGACTTGCCTCGGTCGCGCGTGCGCGCCCGCGGCACGCGCAGCGCCCGCCCGGTGCGCAGGCAGGCAGTCAGCTCGCGGCGCAACGCTCCCCGGCCTTGTATGTCTTGTATGTACAGCGGCTAGTAGATGGCCTCGTGGCTGATGCGCATGGTCTCATCCCCGGGAAAGTCGAGCCGCAGGCGCTGGGCGATCTGCTGCGGGCTCCACGCCCTGGCCCAGCGCCGCTCCTGCCGTTGCCCGTGCCGCCGGCCATTCCAGGGCACGGCCGGGTCGGGCCGGGCACCGCGGCCCCGCTTGGGGTAACAACGACGCCAGCGAGCCGATCCTGCACATAGGTCCGCAACGCTGCGTTCATCGTCAGCTTCGCCGGTTTCGGACGCCGGGCGGCCCGTTCGGCATGCCACTGCGCCGTGGTCGCCCGATACTCGAGGCCGCCGCTGCGCGTGGCGGCGTTGCGCCGCAGCTCGCGCGAGACCGTCGATCCCGACCACCCCAGCCGGCGGCCGATTTCCCGCACGCCCTAGCCCTGTGCATGCAGGATCGCAAGCTCCTCCCGCTCCGCAAAGGACAAATACCGCCCGGACGGCGGCTTCGACGATGGTGCAAGCGTTGATGGTGGCATGCCGCCCGCCTCCCGGAAGCATCGCGCCCCCACGGCCGGCGACACACCAGCGCCCGCCGCCGCATCCTCACTCGACAGGCCTGCCGCAATGGCTGCCCAGAACCGACGGCGGTCCTCACGTCGCGCGGCGGCCTGCGCTGGCCGACTGCCATCTCCAGCGCGTCGAGCACCAGCTCCGCCCTGAGGTGGTTGGCCATCGCGCAGCGATCCCCTGGAGATGCCATGTTGCGGGTCAAGTCCGCGAAGGGGCATCCGGGAAGGGATCGAACGGCTTCTGCGTCCTGACGACGGCATGAGCGTAGACCAGCAGCTTGCGGGCGACGGCGATCAGGATGACCTTAGGCGGCTTGCCGGCTGCGGTCATGCGGCTCACGAAGCCAGCGAGAGCTTTGTTCGTCCGCTTCGCGCTGAGCGCGCGCATGGAGAGGGTGCCGCGCAGGCGCTCGGCTCCGATGCGGCTCATCTTGCCTGGCTTGCGCACGGCCGTGCCGGAGCTGTGCTCCTGGGGCGAGAGGCCGGCGCATGCGGCCAGGGCTTTCGGGGTGAACTCGGCGATGTTGGGCAGCTCTGCCAGCAGGATAGTGGCCGAGATCTCGCCGAAGCCGGTGATGCTGCGCAGGAGCGCGAGATTGCGGGCCAGCGCGGGATCGGCGGCGAGCTGACGCGCCGCCGCCGCGACGGCCTCGATCTGCTGGTTCAGCCATTCGAGATGGGCGGTGATGGAGGCTGCGACCGCGGGCGAGGCGAAGCCGGCCTGTTGGCGGTTGAGTTCTTGGACGCGGGCAGCCTTGAGCGCGTCGCAGCGGCGGACCAGCTCACGCAGTTCGCGCCGGTGGGCGGCCGGCGGCGTCCAGGCAGGCGGGAGGTGGGCGCGGCAGAAGCGGGCGGTCAGGCCTGCGTCGAGCGTATCGGTCTTGTTGCGGGCGAGCTCACTTTCACCGAAGGCCTTGATGCGCGCCGGGTTGACGATGCTGACCCGCACGCCGCGGCCGTACAGGAAGGCCGCCAGATCGAGCCCCCAGTTGCCGGTCGCTTCCATCGCCGAAGGCGATCCCCCGCAGGGACAGACCGCAGAGCGGCCTGAAGGCGCGGCACACGGCCGCGTGCCGTGCGAGATCACCGCTGCACCTGGACCTACCTGTTCGGCGCGGTCTGCCCCGAGCGCGGCGTCGGCGCGGCCGTCGTGCTGGCGTCCGTCAACGTCGAGGCCATGACCCTGCACCTGGCCGCGATCAGCCAGCGTGTCACTGCGGGCGCTCACGCCGTGCGCGTGCGCGACCAGGCAGGCTGGCACACCTCGCCTCGGCTGTGCGTGCCGGACACCATCAGCTTGCTCTCGCTGCCACCCTATGCGCCGGAATTGAACCCGGTCGAGAACCTATGGGCCTACCTGCGGGCCAACGTCCTGAGCCACCGCGTCTGGGACAGCTACGAGGCCGTCGTGGATGCCTGCTGCGACGCCTGGAACAAGCTGATGAACACGCCCAAGCGCCTCGCTGGCATCACCCATCGCACCTGCGCACAGGTCAAAGTCTAGGGCATCTGGTATGAGAGGCTGTTGAGTAATTAAACTGCAAGAGGGAGGTGATCTCTGTGATGATCCTTCAAAGCATAGCTCTCAACCAGTTGCTTTATGTCAGCCTAGATGGTCCAGCAAGGCTTTCGTAGCGGGATTGTATTGTTATAGTCAAGGAAGGCGCGGTGGTCGCTAACTTTAAGCCTGTAAAAGCGGGATTTCGGGCAACCTTATTGCGCCTCGTCAGCCAGCCGGCGCAGGGTGACGCGCGCCATGGCGGCATAGAGCAGCATCTCAGCCGTCGCGATCAGGCGCTCGTAGTCGCGGCTCATGCGCCGGTTGCGCCCGAACCAGGCCAGTGTCCGTTCCACCACCCAGCGGCGCTTGAGCACGTGGAAGCCGCTGGGGATCTCGGGCGGCTGCTGGCCGGGGGCGACCCACACGCCGTGCAGCCCCGTCCACCAGTGCTTGCTGATCGTCAGCGCCCAGCCCAGCGTCGTGGCCAGCCAGGCCTTCAGGCCCTGATAGGCGCTGTCGGCCCAGATCAGGGCGATGTGCGGGAACTCTGCCTTGAGCCCTTCGAGCAGCAGCTCGGCGCCGCGCCGATCATGAATGTCAGCCGGATGCACGCACGCCTTGAGCAGGGTGCCTTCGGTATCGACCAGGATATGCCGCTTGCGGCCGGACACCTTCTTGCCGCCGTCATACCCACGCGGCCCGCCCGCCTCGGTCGTGCGTGCGGACTGGCTGTCGATGATCGCCGCCGTCGGCTGGGCCGTGCGGCCGGAAGCGAGGCGATAACGCTCGCGCAGGCTGGTGTTGACCTGCTCCCAGGTGCCCTGATGGCGCCACTTGGCGTAGTGATAGAACACGCTGGGCCAA
The DNA here is from genome assembly GCA_963790535.1 of uncultured Alphaproteobacteria bacterium. Lineage (GTDB taxonomy): Bacteria > Pseudomonadota > Alphaproteobacteria > Acetobacterales > Acetobacteraceae > CAWKEH01. The sequence goes on from CAWBOZ010000015.1 coordinate 20,161, forward strand.
GGCGGGAATTCGTGCGGCAGGGCTCGCCACTGGCATCCGGTGCGCAGCAGATAGAACACCGCATCCACGATGCGGCGCAGCTCAAGCACCTGCGGGTGGCCGGCCTGCTTGCCGGGTGTAATCAGGGGGGCAAGGATGGCCCACTCTTCATCGCTCAGGTCGGAGGGGTATGGGTGAGTATTCATCCACCGGAGATGGTTACGCACACCTTCTTAAACGATGCTTTCTACACAGGATGTCGCGTAATAAAATTGCTTAACAACCTCTCACCATCCTGGAGACGAGACGCTTTCCGGCCGCTCGCGGAGAGCGACTGCCCGCTGATCCGGCACTGAGGAGGTTTCCCATGCGCCAGGCCATGATCTGTGCCCCGCAGCCCGAGGCCGCCGAGGCTGGGGCGGATATCCTGCGCGCCGGCGGCAACGCCGTGGACGCAGCGATCGCCTGTGCGCTGGTGCAAGGCGTGGTTGATCCGTTGATGGCCGGCATCGCGGGCTTCGGCAGCATGGGCATCTTCATGCCGACCCGCGGATACCACGGATACATCGACTTTCACGCACCCGCGCCGCGAGCCGCTCGGCCGGAGATGTGGGAGGATCTCATCCTTTCCGAGGCGCGTGATGGCTACGGCTTCATCCTGCAGGGCAGCGTCAACGACGTCGGCTACCAGGCCATCTGCGTGCCCGCGAGCCTGGCCGCGTATCACCAGGCACAGCGGGAGTTTGGCGCGCTGCCCTGGGCGGAGGTCGTGCAGCCGGCAATTGCCTGGGCGGAGGCCGGCTGGGTCGTGCGCCCGCACGTGGCGTTCTTCTGGTCCGATCCGGGCATGATGGGCCGCGTGCCCAATCCCGATCGGCTGGCCTACACGGCGCCGGCCCGTGCTCTCTACTGCCGGGAGGACGGGTCGCCCAAGCGCGTCGGCGACGCCGTGCGCAATCCCGACTACGCCGCGGTACTGAGGCTGATCGCGCGCGATGGCGCCGATGTATTCTACCGTGGCGAGATCGCGCAGGCCATCGCCGAGGATTTTCGCGCGCATGGCGGTCTCCTCGCGCTTGAGGACCTGCGGGACTACGCGCCGCGGCGGACGGACCCGCTCTGGGGCAGCTACCGCGGCTGGCGCACCGCCACGAACATGCCGCCGGGCGGCGGCATCATGCTGGTCGAGATGCTGAACATCCTGGAGGCGTTCGACCTCGCCGCCCTCGGCCACAACACGGCGGAGTATGTCCGCGTCGTTGCGGAGGCGATGAAGCAGGCGACCATCGACAAGGACCGCCATGTCGGCGACCCTGCGTTCGTTGATATCCCCGTCGAACGGCTCACGGACAAGAGTTACGCGGCCGGCTTCGCCGCGGCGATCAGGAGCCGCGAGAAGGCCGACGTGCCGCGGTTCAACGGCGGCCTGCCGAGCGGCGACACCACCCACATCTCGGTGATCGACCGCGACGGCGCCTGCGTCTCGATGACGCACTCGCTCGGCATGCCCTCCGGCGTGATCACGCCGGGACTGGGCTTCATGTACAACGGCTGCATGGGCGTGTTCGACCCGCGCCCTGGGCGCACCGGCTCGATCGCGCCGGGCAAGGCACGCTTCTCCTCGATCTGCCCGTCCATCCTGTTCCAGGACGACAAGCCCTGCCTGGTCATTGGGGCGCCCGGCGCGACCCAGATCGCCATGGGCGTGCTGCAGGCCATCCTCAACGTACTCGACTTCGGGATGAGCATGACCGAGGCAGTCAGCGCGGCGCGCTTCTCCGCGACGTCCAACGCGATCGACGTGTCCAACCGCATCCCACGCCATGTCACGCGGGAGCTGGAGGCGCAGGGCTACGAGGTCGTGCGCAGTCCCTACACGTTCGGCTTCGCGGCCGTGCACGGCATCCGCATCGAGGAGACCCTCCTGGACGGCGGTGCCGATCCTGGGCACGACGGCGTCGCGATCGCGGTGTGATCTCCGAACCCAGCCGGTATGCCATTGGCAGCATCGTCCTCAGCGCGGTGGGTCACGGTGGACGACCCCACCGCCCAGCACGCCTGCGGGGACGGAGCCGCGAAGCAACTCGGCGACGACCGGGTTCACCGTGTCCGGACCGGCAGGTCGAAGTCGCGCAATGTGTTCCCCTCGCTGCTGCGGGCAGTCGGATCGCCCCGACGATCAACCGAACCGGGACAGCTTCACAGGACACTCGAGGCGCCAAGCGGACTCATGCTGGGGAAGCGGGCCACCAACACCTTGCTCTGGGAGCGGGAGAGATAGGCGGACGCGAGAGCGGCGACGGCCGCCCGCATCATCTCCCTTGCCAATCGGCGCGCGGACAGGTTCCCTCTCATTCGATGGCTACGATGCTAGACGACAGCATCCGGCGCGCGACGCTGCGAGCGGCTCTCGCGGCGCTCGATGCGGGCCGGTTCGAGGAAGCGGCCCGCCTTGCTGGGGCGTATGCGCGCGGCGAGAGCGACGTGGAAGCGACGCTGCTCCATGCGCTCGGCCTCGGAGCAATGGGCCGGTTCGTGGAGGCGGCACCCCTGCTCGACGCCGTGGCGCGTGTCCGCCCGGACCATGCCCATCCGGTGCGTGACCTCGCCGGCATCCTGCAGCGCCGCGGGCGGCTCGATGACGCCGCCGCCGTCGTTCGCGCCGTAGTCGCCCTGCGCCAGGACGACGTGGCGCTCGGTGCCTTGCTCGCCGAGCTGGGGGACGCGCCGGGCGCCATCGCCTGCTTCGAGACCGCCGCCGTCGCGCGGCCCGGCGAGGCCGCGACCTGGAGCAACCTGGGCAAGGCGCTCGCGGCCGAGGGACGCTTCGCCGAGGCGAGCGCTGCACATGACACCGCCGTTGCGCTCGACCCCACGCCGCAGCTTCGGCTCAACCGGGCGATGAGCCTGCTCAAGGCCGGGCGCTTCGCGGAAGGCTTCGCGGCTTGGCAGGGGCGGCACGATCTGCCGGGCCGCCCGGCGATGCCGCCAGGGCCACGTCTCGACCTCGCGCAGCCCATCGAGGGCCGGACCGTGCTCCTCGTCCACGAGGAGGGGTTCGGCGACACGATCATGCTGGTCCGCTACGCCGCCCTGCTCGCGGAGCGAGGCGCACGCGTGGTGGCCTGGGTGCCGCCGCCGCTCATGCGGCTGGTCGCGACGGCGCCGGGCGTCGCGGAGGTGGCGACGATGGACGGGCCGCCGCCGGCCTGCGACCTGATCGCCCCGATGCTGGATCTGCCGGCCGCGTTCGGCACCGAGCCGGAGACGATCCCAGCCTCGGCGCCTTACCTGCGCGCCGACCCGGCGGAGACGGAACGCTGGGCCGGTCGCCTCGCCGAGACGCCCGGCCTGCGCATCGGCCTCGTCTGGGCGGGTGCGGCGCGCAAGAGCGATCCCGCCGCGCTCGCGACCGACCGGCTGCGCAGCTTCGACCCCGCCCTGCTCGCACCGCTGCTCGCCGTGCCCGGCACGGTCCCCGTGAGCCTGCAATGGGACGCCCCAGCGCCGCCCGGCGCCCTGCAGGTCATGGACGGCGTGCGGGACTTCATGGATACGGCGGCGATCATCGAGGCGCTCGACCTGGTGGTCTCCGTGGACACCGCCGTCGCCCACCTCGCGGGGGCGCTCGGCAAGACCGTGCTGCTGCTCGACCGCTACGACAATTGCTGGCGCTGGCTGCACCGGCGCGAGGATACGCCTTGGTACTCGACGATGCGCCTCCTGCGGCAGTCACGGGCCGGCGACTGGCCTCCCGTCATCGCGAGTGCTGCGGAGATCGTGGCGGCGCTCGCTAGTGGACTTCCCTGACCCGGCGCAGCACGTCGCGCAGCTTCGCCGCCGAGAAGTCCCGGCTCGCGCAGAGATCGAGGATCAGCCGCTCGCGCCGGGCGACGAGAGCGATGGCTTCGGGCAATTGCCGCACGCACGCCGCGGGGATGACCACCGCCCCGTGGAAGTCGGCATGGATCACATCGTCGTGGGCCGCGTTCATGCCGAACACGTTGACCGGATCGCCGAAGCTCACGAGATGGACGTGGGCGTGACTCGGCCCGATGCGGCCGCCGACGATCTGGAAGCCGTGGGCGAGCATGTCGCAGTCGCGGAACGAGCCGTTGGTGACGCAGCCCTCGGCGCCGAGCGCCTTATGGACGGCGCTGTGCACCTCGCCCCAGAACGCGCCGTAGCCCGGCCTGTCGTCGAGGTCCTGGATGACGACGACGGTGGGCATGTCCGCGTTCTCGACATACTCATACCAGTCCGCGCGGTCGGCGACGGGGCCGCGGGGCGCTTCCCTGGCGCGGATCGTGCCCGTGCGGGCAAGGCCGACGATGGGCTTGAGCGTGCGGTCGGCCGCGACCATCGGCTCGGTCGTGAAGCCGATGGCCTGGCGCTCGGGCGCGATCACCTCCAGGCCGTTGCAGATCGTCGGCGTGTCCCAGGCGCGCAGGGCTTCGAGGTCGTCGCGGGTGAAGGGGCGTTCGGGCATGGGGCCTCCCAGGAGCGATGGTGTCACGGTGTAGCCTGCTTCGCGCCGGAACCGAACGCCTCTGAGGCGTTGCATCTGCCGATCCCTCTCTCCAGCACGATGGACACCAGCCCAATGGAATATCGTCAGCTCGGCCGTTCGGGCCTGCACGTCTCGACTCTCACGCTCGGCACCATGACCTTCGGCGGCGCCGGCCCGTTCCAGAAAGTGGGAAGCACCGACGTCGCCGGCGCCGCGCGGCAACTCGACCTCTGCATCGAGGCCGGCGTGAACTTCGTTGACACCGCGGACATCTACTCGCGCGGCCTCTCGGAGGAGATCCTGGGCGAGGCCCTGGAGGGGGCGGGGCGGCGCGAGAAGGTGCTGGTAGCCAGCAAGGTTCGCTTCCGCATGGGCGATCGGCCCAACGACGCCGGGCTATCGCGCCACCACATCATCGCCGGGTGCGAGGCGAGCCTCAAGCGCCTGCGCAGGAGCCACATAGACCTCTATCAATTGCACGAGTGGGACGGCCTGACCCCGCTAGAGGAAACCCTGGAGGCGCTGGACACGCTCGTCCGCGCCGGCAAGGTCCGCTACATCGGCGTCTCGAACTATTCCGCATGGCACCTGATGAAGGCGCTCGGCGTGGCGCAGGAGCACCACTTCATCCGCCCCGTCGCGCAGCAGATCCACTACACGCTGCAAGCGCGAGAGGCGGAATATGAGCTGGTGCCGGCAACGCTCGACCAGGGCCTCGGTATCCTGGTCTGGAGCCCGCTCGCGGGGGGCTTGCTCTCGGGCAAGTACCGTCGCGGCCAGAAGGACCCGGAGGGCTCCCGCCGTTTTGCAGGGTGGACCGAGCCGCCGGTGCACGACGAGGAAAAGCTCTACGACATCGTGGACGCGCTGGTAGCAGTGGGGGAAGCCCATGGCGTATCCGCCGCGCAGGTGGCGCTCGCTTGGGTGCTGGGCCGCCCCGGCGTCACCTCGGCGATCATCGGCGCGCGCAACGAGGAGCAGCTCAAGGACAACCTCAAGAGCGCCGACCTCGTGCTGACGGCCGACGAGCGCGCGAGATTGGACGCGGTGAGCGCGCCGGTGCTGCTCTATCCCTACTGGCACCAATTGCAGACCGCCTCCGACCGCCTCGGCCCGGCCGACCTGTCGCTGCTCGCGCCGCACATGAAGAAGGATTGAGAGGACTCGACCGGCGAGCACCCAGGCGGGCCGCCCCCGGTTGCACAGGCAGGCGCCCGAACGCCATATCCCCGCCATGGCCCCGCTTCTCCATCTGCAGGACATCTCGCTCCGCCTCGGCACGGCGCCACTCCTGGACGGCGCGGCGCTGGCCGTCGGCCGCGGCGACCGCGTCTGCCTCGTGGGCCGCAACGGCTCCGGCAAGAGCACCCTCCTCCGCATCGCCGCCGGCGCGCTGCGGTCCGATGCGGGCGAGCGATTCCTCCAGCCCGGCGCCTCGCTGCGCTATCTGCCGCAGGAGCCGGACCTCTCAGGCTATCCCTCCGCCCTCGCCTACGCCGAGAGCGGCCTCGACCCGGCGCAGAAGCACCGCGCCCGCCTGCTCCTGCAGCAGCTCGGCGTAGCGCCTGAGGCCGACCCCGCCCACCTCTCCGGCGGTGAAGCCCGGCGCTGCGCCCTCGCCCAGGCGCTCGCGCCCCAGCCCGATCTCCTGCTCCTCGACGAGCCGACCAACCACCTCGACCTGCCCGCCATCGAGTGGCTGGAGGCGGAGCTGGCCCGCCTCCGCGCAGGGATCGTGCTCGTCAGCCACGACCGCCGCCTGTTGCAGCGGATCGCCCGCGCCACGCTCTGGCTCGAAGGCGGCCGCACCCGGCAGCTCGACGCCCCCTTCGAGCGCTTCGAGGCCTGGCGCGACGAGACGCTGGAGCAGGAGGAACGTGACCGCCACAAGCTCGCCCGCCAGGTCGCGCGCGAGGAGGACTGGCTGCGCTACGGCGTCACCGCCCGGCGCAAGCGCAACGTGCGCCGCCTCGCCGACCTCCATGCTCTCCGCGACCAGCGCCGCGAGCAGTCCCGCACCGCCCCCACGCTGCGGCTCGACGCCGCGGGCGCGGACGGGTCCGGCAAGCTGGTCGCCGTCGCGGAGAGCGTCTCCAAGAGCTACGCCGGGCGCCGCATCGTCCATCGTCTGAACCTCCGCGTCCTGCGCGGCGACCGGCTCGGCATCGTCGGCCCCAACGGCGCGGGCAAGACCACGCTGCTGCGCCTGCTCACCGGCACCTGCAGCCCGACGAGGGCGAGGTGCGCCTCGGCGCCAGCCTCGCCCCCGTGACGCTCGACCAGCAGCGCGCCAACCTCGACCCGGCGCGCACCCTCGCCGACACGCTGACGGGCGGCGCAGGCGACCAAGTGCAGGTCGGCGACGCGCGCCGCCACGTGATCGGCTACATGAAGGACTTCCTGTTCAGCCCCGAGCAAGCACGCACGCCCGTGGGCCAGCTCTCCGGCGGCGAGCGCGGCCGGCTCGCCCTCGCCTGCGCCCTCGCCCGGCCCAGCAACTTGCTCGTCCTCGACGAGCCAACCAACGACCTCGACCTGGAGACGCTCGACCTCCTGCAGGAGATGCTGAGCGACTACAAAGGCACTGTGCTGCTCGTCAGCCACGACCGCGACTTCCTCGACCGGGTTGCCACGAGCACGCTCGCCGCCGAGGGCGGGGGCCGCTGGACCGAGTATGCGGGCGGCTACAGCGACATGCTCGCCCAAGGAGGCAGGGCGAGCGGAGCGGTCGCCGTGGACTTCGCCCCGCCCCGCCCCGCCGCCAAGCCGCCTCCGCTCCGCCCGGCGGCGCGGCGCCTCTCGGGCCGCGACCAGCACGCGCTGCGCCTGCTTCCCGCGCAGATCGAAGCTTTCGAGTCCGAGATCGCCCGGCTGCGCCAGCGCCTGTCCGACCAGGACCTCTACCGCCGCGACCCCGCCGGCTTCGCCCAGGCAAGCGCGGCGCTCGCTGCCGCCGAAGCTGGGCTCGCGAGTGCCGAGGAACGGTGGCTGGAACTGGAAATGCTGCGTGAGGAGATCGAGGCATGAGATGTGTCTTGCTATTGCTCGCCTTGTTGCCGCTTGCCGGGTGCGGCCTGGCCGCCGCGCCGTGCCGGATCACGTCGGCAGCGCTCGACATCGTCCCCGTCGTCGGCCACGCCGCCGCGACGCCGACGAACGCTTGCGCCTCGGCGATTGATCCTTAAGAAGCGGTTTCCACAACTACCCTGGGTTGAGCTGACCTGACCGCCTGGCCCGCCATCCCGGAACCCATGTTTGCTGGTTCAGACATGGGAGACAACCTTGGACATCAGAATGTTGGACCTGATCGCGACGGTGATCGCGTGCTGCGACGGGCCGCGTGAGCCTGGGCCGGGCCATCCACCTGCCGCGACAGTGCGCGTGCTGGCGACCCTGCGCCGGTTCCTGCGCGAGGGCACGCCCTGGCGCAGCCTGACGGCGAGCGAGGACATGGTCAGCGGCTCGACCCTGCGTCGCTGGCTTGAGCGCTGGGCTCGTGGTGGCGTGCTCGCGCAGGTGCACGCCCTACTGGTCGCCATGCTGCGCGGCGACCCTACGCTCATCCTGGATAGCTGCTCGGTGCGCGCCAAGCGCGCTGGTGATCTCACCGGCCCCAACCCGACCGACCGGGGCAAGCAAGGCACGAGTACCACGTCGATCACACGCGACGGTGTGCCGTCGCCTGCACAGCGACGGCGGCCAACGTCAATGACACGGTCGTCTTCGAGCGCCTGTTCCTGGCCGCCTTCGCCGTCATGGCCAGGATCGCGACCGTGTTCGCCGACAAAGGGTATGATGCCGAGGGCAACCGCGACCTATGCCGCCGTTTCGGCGCTGAGCCGCACATCCACAAGCGAGGGCGGCCGCACGGATCGGGCTTGGGCGGACGCCGCTGGCCGGTGGAGCGCAGCAACGCCTGGGTGCTGGAGAACAGGCGCTTGGCGCGCGCTACGACCGGCTCGGCTTCATTGTGCAGTCCCTACTCCAGGCCGCTTGCCTATTCCTGGTTGCAGGCAGGCTTGCCCGCGAGTTCTGAAAACCGCCTCTAAGAAGCATTTCCACAACTACCCTGGGTTGAGCTGACCTGACCGCCTGGCCCGCCATCCCGGAACCGATGTTTGCTGGTTCAGACATGGGAGACAACCTTGGACATCAGAATGTTGGACCTGATCGCGACGGTGATCGCGTGCTGCGACGGGCCGCGTGAGCCTGGGCCGGGCCATCCACCTGCCGCGACAGTGCGCGTGCTGGCGACCCTGCGCCGGTTCCTGCGCGAGGGCACGCCCTGGCGCAGCCTGACGGCGAGCGAGGACATGGTCAGCGGCTCGACCCTGCGTCGCTGGCTTGAGCGCTGGGCTCGTGGTGGCGTGCTCGCGCAGGTGCACGCCCTACTGGTCGCCATGCTGCGCGGCGACCCTACGCTAATCCTGGATAGCTGCTCGGTGCGCGCCAAGCGCGCTGGCGATCTCACCGGCCCCAACCCGACCGACCGGGGCAAGCAAGGCACGAGTACCACGTCGCGGTCACAGGCGACGGTGTGCCCGTCGCCTGCACAGCGACGGCGGCCAACGTCAATGACACGGTCGTCTTCGAGCGCCTGTTCCTGGCCGCCTTCGCCGTCATGGCCAGGATCGCGACCGTGTTCGCCGACAAAGGGTATGATGCCGAGGGCAACCGCGACCTATGCGCCGTTCGGCGCTGAGCCGCACATCCACAAGCGAGGGCGGCCGCACGGATCGGGCTTGGGCGGACGCCGCTGGCCGGTGGAGCGCAGCAACGCCTGGGTGCTGGAGAGCAGGCGCTTGGCGCTGCGCTACGACCGGCTCGGCTTGATTGTCCAGTCCCTACTCCAGGCCGCTGCCTATTCCTGGTTGCAGGCAGGCTTGCCCGCGAGTTCTGAAAACCGCCTCTAAGGGCGACCGGCGAGGCCGGCCTAAACCGCCTGTACTCCAACTGCGTGATCCGCTGGCTCGGCAATGTCGCCGCCCGCGACGCTACCACGCGTCCGTCATACCCGACGTGCTTCCAGGCCGAGGTGCTCTATCCTCACGCAGTGTCGACCGAACACCTGCAGCGGATCTACGTGCAGAACCGGGCCGACCAGTCGGAGGTCATCGGATTCCTGAAGGCGACATTTCAAGGGAGATCGGCGTCATGGTCGCCCCAGATAAATTTGGATATAGGCCGGTATGAGACCCAATCGCGCAGAACGGAACAGGCGATCCGCCGAGTGGGCGGCGTACGGCGACGCCCTAGGCTTCATGACTGAGCTCGCGGACGCCGGTCGGGTACAGCATCGGATCGGCACGCCGCTGGTTCAGGACACCATCAGCTGGAAGCGGACGATCGGCGGCTACAACGGCGTGAGCGTAAGCCTTCCGGCAGGCACCTATTCCGATGATACGCAACTGCGTCTTTCAACGGGACGGGCGATCCGTTCCGATGGGAGCTTCGACGTGGCGGCCTTCGCGAAAGTCGAGCTGCCAGCGTGGGCCAACTACGCGCTGGGCGCAGGCGTCGGGTCCAAAGAGGCGGCCGCGAATTTGGCTCGCACCTCCGCCACCTGGTACTCAAACTTCTTTGAGTTCAAGCGGGCGGCATATGTCCGCTCCGGAGGGAACGGCGCAGCGATGCGCGTCCAGCCGCACGTCTGGGCAGCCCGCGACCTCTCCGACACGGCCGCGATCCTGCTGGACGTCGTGCGAAACTCGGTGTGCACTCACGGCCACCCGCGAGGCATTCTCGGCGCGTGCTTCCATGCCCTCACCCTGTCGTTCGCAATGAGGGAGGGCAGGGTCGCCACGATGGGCGAGGCCCGAGAAATGGTCAAACAGCTGGGATCGCTTCCGAAGCTCATCCAGAGCGATGGGGATCTGGGCCTACTGTGGCTCGGAGCTTGGGAGGAGGCAAGCGGCGCTCCGCTTGAGAAGGATGTCGCGCTTGTTACGAGGGAGATGATCAAGGACATCGACGATCTTGCCCAGTTCGAGAGGGCGCAGCCCTTGTCCGTGTATGAGAAGGCGGTCGGCGCGATTGGAGGGAAGGAACCTACGTCTAGGGGGTCGGGCACGAAGACCGCGATCCTTGCGGCTTTCGTCTGCTCCATCGCCGAACCGTCGGATCCAAGGGCCACGATTTTCGTGGTGGTCAATGCTCTGGGCTCGGACACCGACTCGGTTGCTACGATGGCGGGAGCGATCCTCGGAGCTTGCACCGAACAGGAGTGCGAAGGGGCGCTGCAGGATCGGGACTACATCCGTTCCGAGGCGAAGCGCATGGCAGCGATTGCTGAGGGCAATCCGACTCCGTCTTTTCGCTACCCGGACCTCCGCTCATGGAAGCCGGCTCGCGCCGCCGTGGACGCAGTTGGAATGGTCGACGGGCGCCTCTGGCTGAACGGCCTGGGGGAGCTCGAACCAGTTGAGGGGAGGCAAGTCGAAACCATTGGAGAGGACATGCTCGGCTGGTATCGCCTGGCCTTCGGGCAGACGATCCTCGCCCGCGTCCGCTCCCACCCCCACACCCTGCCATTCGAGCCAGTCACCGCGGTCCGTCAGAGCGAAAGGAACGACAACCGGATCTGCAGCTTCCCCTCCGCTCAGGCTGCGCGACCTGTTCTCGCACACCGGCACTCGTTCCTCCCCGGATCAGAACAAGCCGGCGGCGAGCTCGGCCGAACGCCCCCTGAGCGAGCAGTTGCGGCAAATCATTGCGTCGGGATTCTCGCCAGAGACGATCGGGCGTGCGCTGCTACAGCAGGTCGATGGCGGCGGACCGGACTTCGTTGAGAGAGGGATCGCGCTCGCGGCCAACGTTCTCACGGCGGACGAGGCGCGCTCTAAACGTCGTCAGCGTTGACTAGTCGTCCCTGTGACCCTGGGGTTAGCAACAACCGCGTGCATCAATTTCAAAAGGGGAGTGATCCGATCGCGAGTGGATCCATCTAGGCCTGAGGATTGGCGTACGCTGGCTCCGCAGGGCGGACGTCTGTTTTCTGTGGCTCCCGGCCGGTAAACACACCTGCAGCTCAGCGTTCATAGTGGGCTAGCCGTCACATAGACTAATGATCTCTGCTTCTCGGCAACGCTCAGCCCGAGCGAGGTGTCCGAGGCCCGGCCTAGCCTTGCTCTCGCGTGCCGCATCGTGTCCACCGGCCCCGGTGTTCGGGAGCATGGGTTCCGATCATCGGGACTCGGTATTGGCCCCAGATGCCGCCGTGTCGCAATCTCTGACCTATCCTCGGACGGGTCCCAGGATGGCAGAGGCGCGGCCGCGCCCTGTCAAGCGGCGATCGCGCCCGCGGTGCGCTCAGCCCGCGGGCAGCACCTGCTCGCGCCAGATGCCGCGGCAGTCCATCTCGTAGTCCAGGCCGACCACCGGCGGGCGGCAGAACTGCCAAGTCAGGCCGTGCCGGGCGGCGCCGCGCGCGACCAGCAGCTCCTCGGCGAAGAAGGGATGGATGTCGTGCACCGTATAGACCTGCACCGCGGTGGCGCCGGCCCAGCCGGCGCCGAGCAGGCCCATGCGCCGCTCCATCTCGCCCAGCACCCAGCGCGCCTTGGCGCGCAGCCCGGCAGGCGAGATGTCGCCGGGCGCGATGATGTGGTCGCGGTAGTTGGCCTTCCCCTCCGGCGCCTCGGCGCTGCCGGCGATGGCGAAGGAGGGCGGCGCCGCGGGGTCTCGCACCGTGAAGACGAAGGCGTGGAAACAGGGCTCGGACGGCGGCGCGATCTCCGGGCAGACATTGCTGCGGGCCACCGGGTTCAGCCCGTCCTCGCGGAACAGGCCCCACTCCGCCAGCACCCCGCCATAGACGCGATTGAAGGCGGCGAAGGTCTCCTCGGTGAAGGGCGCGGGCGAGCGCAGCTCGCAGGCGGCGAAGGCGGCTTTCGGCCTGCCAGCCGCCTCCAGCAGCTCGGCGATGCGGGCGAAGCCGCGCATGAGCGGCATCGGCTCGGCGAAGCGGACGCGCTCGAGGGCGAAGCCCGGCTCGGCGGCGACGCCGGCGCTGGTACTGATAGACGCCCGGGACGAAGCGGTATCCGCCCTCGGGGACGGTGCGGGTCGCGGTCATCGGGTCTCCCAGGTCCATGCGGCCCGATGGTGCAGGCGGAGGGCGCATCCCCGCAAGACCCCGCGCTTGGCGGCTGGGCGACCACCCCGCCTGGGCGCACATCTCCCGTCACGCCATCGATCCAGCGCTTGACCCAGCCGGCGACAAACTCCCCAATCCTCCCCGATGCCCTCCACGCCCTCCCGTCCCGAACCAGCCAACCTCACGAGCCCCACCCCGGTGAGCCAGCGTGACGAGGACGCCCAGGTACTACCGCCAGGTCCTCCACGAGCTGATCGAGATCGGCACCGACCTCGCCCGCATTGTCCACCGCCAGGCCACCGCAGAGCCAGCCGCGGCAACCTCGCCGCAGCACCCACCCCCGACCCCACCATCGCCTTCGACCGCATCGCCCGCACCCTGCGCCGCACCATCGCCCTCGCCCGCAAGCTCACCGACCCCGCCCCACAACGCCCAGCCGAGCTTCGGGCCGAGCGCGCCGCCGAGCAGTCCGGGCAGCGCCGCCTCGCGCCCGCAAGCAGATCATCCGCGCGGTCGAGGACACCATCCAGCGCCGGACCGACGGCGCCGAGGCGGAGGCGCTGCACGCCGAGCTTCGCGAGCGCCTGGACGACCCCGACCTCGACGACGACCTCGACCAGCAGCCCATCGCCGACATCATCGCCGCGATCTGCCGCGACCTCGGCATCGAGCACTTCCCCGGCACCCATCCCTGGAAGCGCCGCACGCCCCAGGACGTGCGCGACCTCCGCGCCCGCGCAGCAGGGCCCAGCATCGCCCAGCCCAGCAATCGCTCAGCCCAGGAACCGCGCCCCCGACGCACCCCCTCTCTGCCCCGCGCCCCCGCACCAGCACCGGCCCGCCGGGACCCTGATCCGGGTCCCCGGCCGCGACGCGAGCCTCGGCGTGCCGATCAAGACCCAGGGCCGCTGGTATCAGATCGACTTGCATAAGGTGGTCCGGCACGCGATTCCCGTGTTCGAGATGTTCGGGCGTACGGGGGTGAGCCGGGCGGTCAGGTCGGCCCGCGCGCGGCCGATCGAGGCCGCTACAGCCCCATCGCCCGGCGCATGAAGAACCGCTTGAGCCGCGGCGCCCGGTCCACCGCCGCGATGCCCACGTCGCGGGCGAGGCGCAGCGCCGGGTTGTTCGTGCTGAACAAGCGGTCGAGCGCGTCGGTCGCGGCGAGCATGGCGAGGCTGTCGGGGCGCCGGGCGCGCTGGTAGGCGGCGAGCACGGCGGGACTTCCTGGGTCGCCCCCTTGGTCCAGCGTCTCCAGCACCCGGTCCGCGAGCGCGATCACGTCGCGGAAGCCGAGGTTGAGGCCCTGGCCCGCGATGGGGTGGATGGCGTGTGCCGCGTCGCCGACGAGGGCGAGGCGCGTGTCCACGTATCGCCCGGCGTGCATCGCCGCGAGCGGGTAGAGCCAGCGCCGGCCAATCGGGCGTACCGCGCCGAGGTGGTCGCCGAGGCGCCGGGCGATCTCGCGCGCGAAGGGTTCGGGCGGGAGCGCGTAGAGGCGCTCGGCAAGGCCGGCGCGCTCCGTCCAGACGATCGCGGACGCGTTCGGCGCGCCCGAAGTCCCGCCCAAGGGGAGCTGCGCGAAGGGGCCGCCAGGCAGGAAGTGCTCCAGCGCCACGTTGCGGTGCGGCCGCTCGTGCGCGACGGCGCAGACGAGGCCGCGCTGCTTGTAGGGGATGCGCGTCACCCCGATCCCGGCCGCCCGGCGCAGCGGCAACTCCCGCCCCTCGGCCGCGACCACGAGGCGGCACGCCACCTCCGGCCCGCCCTCGACCTGGACGCGGACCCCGCCCGCGTCGCGCGTCACGGCTGCACGGGCGGGGGCGAAGACCTGCGCGCTGGGCTCCTCGGCGAGGCGCGCGTTGAGCGCGACGCGGAGGCTGCGCGCCTCCACCATCCAACCGAAGGCGCCGCTCCCGGCATCGCGATGGCCGGCTTCCAGATGGTTGAAGTGCAGGTGCAGCGGCGACGCCTTGCGGCCCACGGCGCCGTCGGACACGCGGATGTCCAGGATCGGGCAGGGTGGGATCGGCAGCGCGCCCCAGGCGCCGGCCGCCTCCAAGAGCGCGCGCGACCCGGCCGCTATGGCGTAAGCGCGGCCATCGAAATCCGGGTGCTCCATGGGCGGCAGCGGCGCCGCGTCCACCACGGCCACGGACACGCCCGCGTGCGCCAGCCGCAACGCGAGCGTGGCGCCGACCGGCCCGGCGCCGACAATGCAGACCTCAACCTGGTTGCTCACCTGATCTGCCTCTTTCTTGTGCAACTCACCTTGGCGCGACGGCAACACAGGCGCGATGCGTGCTGCCTAATGCGTGGGCACAAAGGTGATTGGAGGGGGTAGGTAGCTCACGGCACCGTGCGGCACGGTTCTTGAAAGGGAGCACTGCGGCACGGCCTCCCGGATGTGGGGCGCGGGCCTGCATTGGGGAAGAGGAAGCGGCGATGAAGCTGATCATGGCCATCATCAAGCCCTTCAAGCTCGACGACGTGCGCGAGGCGCTGACGCCGCTTGGTGTTCAGGGGCTCACGGTCAGCGAGGTGAAGGGGTTCGGCCGACAGAAGGGACAGACCGAGATCTACCGAGGCGCGGAGTATCAGGTGAACTTCCTGCCCAAGGTGAAGATCGAGGTGGCGGTGGCGGCCGAGTTGGCCGACCAAGTCGTCGAGGCGATCATGCGGTCCGCGCAGACCGGCAAGATCGGCGACGGAAAGATCTTCGTGATGGACGTTGATCGCGCCGTGCGGATCCGCACGGGCGAGCTCGACGTCGCAGCGTTGTGAGAGGGGGACCAAAACAGATGCAACGTTCGCTCGCGGCGCTCCGGCCCGCGCTCCTGCCCATGCTGCTTTGGGCTATGCTCGCCATAGCTCCTGCCCTGGCGCAGAACACGACCACGGGCGCGGCACCGGCGGCGACACCGCCCGCAGCCGCACCGGCAGCATCGGACCCGACGGCAACAGCCCCGAGCCCGACGCCCCCGAACGCGGCAGCCCCGGCAGCGGCAGCCTCGCCAGCCCCTGCGGCACCTCCCAAGCTCGACAGCGGCGACACAGCCTGGATGCTCTCCAGCACCGCGCTCGTGCTGCTGATGACCATCCCAGGCTTGGCGCTGTTCTACGCCGGCATGGTCCGCAAGAAGAACATACTCGCCACCATGATGCAGAGCTTCTCCATCACCGCGCTGGTGACGGTGCTCTGGTTCGTGATCGGCTACAGCCTCGCGTTCACCAACGGGCCGAACGACCAACTCGCCCCCTACATCGGCGGCCTCTCGCGCCTGTTCCTGAACGGCATGGGCGACAACTGGGACAAGGCGTTCATACTCGGCGCGGGTATCGACGGCGCCAGCCCGATGACCATTCCCGAGACCGTGTACATGATGTTCCAGATGACGTTCGCGATCATCACCCCGGCGCTGATCGCGGGCGCGTTCGCGGACCGCATGAAGTTCTCGGCAATGATGGTGTTCATGGGGCTGTGGTCGCTGGTCGTCTATTCGCCGATCGCGCACTGGGTCTGGGCACCGCAGGGCTGGATCAACGCGCTGGGCGTCGCCGACTTCGCCGGTGGCACGGTGGTTCACATCAACGCCGGCATCGCCGGGCTGGTATGCGCGCTCGTACTCGGCAAGCGCGTCGGCTTCGGGCACGACAATTTCGCGCCCTACAACGTCGCCTACGCGGTGATCGGCGCAAGCCTGCTCTGGGTGGGCTGGTTCGGCTTCAACGCCGGCTCCGCCACGAGCGCGGGCGGCCGTGCAGGCATGGCGATGACGGTGACGCAGATCGCCACGGCAGCCGCGGCGCTGTCTTGGGCCTTCGCCGAGTGGATCACGAAGGGCAAGCCCAGCGTGCTCGGCGCGGTCTCGGGCGCGGTCGCGGGCCTGGTCGCGATCACGCCTGCGAGCGGTTTCGTGCTGCCGGGTCCGGCGCTCATCATCGGCATCGTCGCCGGCGTCGGGTGCTACTGGGCGGCGACGGCGCTCAAGCACGCGCTCGGATATGACGACAGCCTGGACGCCTTCGGCGTGCACGGCATCGGCGGCATCATCGGCGCGCTGCTGACGGGGGTGTTCGCCTTCGGGCCGCTCTCCGCCACCACGGACCATCCGGAGGGCGTCAACATCGGCGGCCTCCACCAGTTCGAGGTGCAGTGCATCGCCGTCGCGACGACGCTCGTGTATAGCGGCGTGATGACGTTCATCATACTCAAGATCGTGGACGTGTTCGTCGGCCTGCGCGTCTCGACCGACGAGGAGCGCGAGGGCCTCGACCTGGCGCTGCACGGCGAGCAGGTGTTCTGACCCTGCCCGGCCCCAGGCGCGGTGCGTCCTGGGGCCGGCGCCTCCCATCCGTGGCGGTCGGCATCCTGCTCGCAGCGGGCCGCGCCGCCGCCCAGCAACCTGCCCCGCCAGCTTGGGTACCGCCCGCGACGCTCGGGGACTGGGCGAGCGGCATCAAGTTCTCCTTCCAGGGCGAGGCCGGCATCACCGGCAACCCGGCGGACCCGAACGACGGCATCAATTTCGGGTAGCTGTTCACGGACAAGGCGAACCGCCCGCTCCTGAACCAGGCCGTGCTCGCCGTAGGCCGCGCGCTCGACCCCAAGGCGACGGGCTACGATCTCGGCTTCCGCCTCGCCCTGCTCTACGGCTCGGACGCCCGCCTCATCCACACGCTCGGCGTGTTCGACCACCTGATCCACGACCGCAACCAGCTCGACGTGGAGGAGGCCGACGTGCTGGCCCACACGCCCTGGCTGTTCGCGGGCGGCGTGGACTTCAAGGCCGGCATCTTCCCGACGCCGCTCGGCTTCGAGGTCATAGACCCGAAGCCCAACCCCTTCTACTCGCACAGCTACATCTTCAACTACGGCCTGCCTTTCGAGCACACGGGCATCCTCAGCACGTCGCACGTCAGCCCCCTGCTCGACCTCTACCTCGGCATAGACAGCGGCACGAACACCTCGCTCGGCTCGGGCGACAACAACGGCGAGCCAGGCGGCATCGCGGGCTTCGGCCTGAACATGCTGGGCGGCAGCCTGACATTCCTCGCGCTGACCCATATCGGACCCGAGGACCCCACGCGCAGCACGCCCTTCGGCAACAGCGCGCTGCGCTACTGCAACGACGCCGTGCTCACCTGGAAGGCAACGTCCAAGCTGACCCTCACCACCGAGGGCAACTACGTGCGCGAGGATGGATTCCGTGCCGAAGGTTACGGCGTCGCGCAGTATGCCGCCTACGCGCTCAGCGACTCGGTGACGCTCAACGGCCGCGCCGAGATCTGACGCGACAGCACTAATTTCTTCGTCTCCGTGCCGGTCAGCAATCTCGATTTCGTCAACAGCGAGCGGGGCCTCGGCGCCAATTTCTACACCGCCGCCCGGCCCACGACCTACTCGGAGGTCACGGTCGGCGTGACCTACACGCCGCAGGGCCTGCCCAAGAGCATCAGCACGCTCGCGATCCGTCCCGAGCTGCGCTACGACGACGCGCTGAACGGCACCCATCCCTACGGCGACGGCCGCGACGATGGGCAGTTCACGCTCGCGGCGGACGTGATCTTGGGCTTCTAAGTCTTTCACGCCCCTGTTATCCTGGGCTGACCGAACCGCCCAGGAACGCTTCATGGCCGCGAGCGCCCAGTCCAGCCGGCAGTCCAGCCGACGCCTTGTCTCCGACGAGATCCGCAAGCTCTTCAGGCAGCGCGTGGGGCAGATCTGGGCGCTGGCGCTGCTTCTCGGCGCCGCCGTGCTGCTGGTGGCGCTCGCCACCTACAACCCGCACGACCCCTCGCTCAACACCGCGACCTCGCGGCCGGCGACGAACCTCGCCGGGCCGCTCGGCGCCGTCGTCGCCGACCTCCTGCTGCAGAGCTTCGGCGTCGCGGCGGTCCTGCCCGTGCTCGCGCTGATCGCTTGGGCGTGGCGCGTGGCCTCGGGGCGCGGCCTCGGCGGCCCGGCGGTGCGGCTGGCGGCGCTCCTGCTGGCGCTCCCAGTCCTCGGCGCGGCCCTCGCACCGCTCTCGGCGCTGCTGCCGACCCTGCCCATGACGCCGTCTTGGGCGTCACGCCTCGGTGCGGCCTGGGTGTTGAACCTCGGCGCATGGCCGACGGCGGCCGGACCCGCCGGCGTCGCCGGGACACTGCTCGGGGGCTGGCTGATGCTTGCCGGGCGCACGGTGCTGGGGCCGGTCGGGAGCACGGTGGCATGGGCGCTGCTCGCCGTGCTCGCCATGCTGCTGGTCTTGCTGGCACTTGGGCTGCAGGCGCGGGATTACCGGGGTGCTGGCCGGGGCGCAACCTTGGGCGCGGCAGGAACGGCGCGCTTCACCGTCCAGCAAGGGCGGACCGTGGCCGGCCTCGCCCGGCGCCTCGGCAGCGGCGGCGCCCGGCTCGCGTCCCTGCTGCGCCCGGCACGGCGCGAGCCGCCATCCCCCCTCTACGAGCCGCGGCCCGTACCCATGCCCCCCGCCGCGCCGGTGCCGCTCCTGACGCCAGCGTCCAAGCTCGATCCCATCCCGTCTCCGCGCGCCATTCCCACCCCGCCCCCGCGCAAGCCGGCGGCGCCGACGGTCCCGCAAGCCGTGCTGCCGCTCGAAGAGGGCTGGCGCTTCCCGCCGCTGTCGCTGCTCCGCGCCGCGCCCAGCCGTGCCGTCGCCGGGCGGCCGAGCGAGGAGGCGCTGCAGGCCAATGCGCGGCTGCTCGAGGGCGTGCTCGCCGATTACGGCGTGCAGGGCACGATCCGCGACATCCGCCCTGGCCCGGTCGTCACCCTCTACGAGCTGGAACCCGCGCCCGGCATCCGCAGCGCCCGCGTGATCGGCCTCGCCGACGACGTGGCGCGCAGCCTGTCCGTGACCGCCGTGCGCATCGCGACCGTGCCGGGCCGCAACGTCATCGGCATCGAGGTGCCGAACGCGACGCGCGAGACGGTGTTCCTCTCCGAGCTGCTCGGCTCGGAGGACTACCAGCGCAATCCGTCGCGGTTAGCACTTGCGCTGGGCAAGAACATCGAGGGCAAGCCGATCGTCGCCGACCTCTCCCGGATGCCGCACCTGCTCATCGCGGGCACCACGGGGTCGGGCAAGTCGGTCGGCATCAACGCCATGATCCTGAGCCTGCTCTACCGGCTCTCGCCCGATCAGTGCCGGCTCATCATGATTGATCCCAAGATGCTGGAGCTCTCGGTTTATGAGGGCATCCCGCACCTGCTCGCCCCCGTGGTCACGGAGCCGGCCAAGGCGGTCACGGCGCTGAAATGGACCGTGCGCCAGATGGAGAAGCGCTACCGCGCGATGAGCCAGCTCGGCGTGCGCAACGTCGGCGGCTACAACGAGCGCGTCGCGGAGGCGCGGGCGAAGGGCGAGGTGGTCACGCGCCGGGTGCAGACGGGTTTCGACGCGGAGACGGGCAAGCCCACCTTCGAGGAGCAGCCGCTGACCTTGGAGCCGCTGCCCTTCATCGTCGTCGTCATAGACGAGATGGCGGACCTGATGATGGTAGCGGGCAAGGAGATCGAGGTGACGGTGCAGCGCCTCGCGCAGATGGCGCGCGCGGCGGGCATCCACGTCATCATGGCGACGCAGCGGCCGAGCGTGGATGTCATCACGGGCACGATCAAGGCCAACTTCCCGACGCGCATCTCCTTCCAGGTCATCAGCAAATTCGACAGCCGCACGATCTTGGGCGAGCAGGGCGCGGAGCAGCTCCTCGGCCAGGGCGACCTGCTCCACATGCAGGGCGGCGGGCGGATCGCGCGGGTCCACGGGCCGTTCGTGGAGGACCGCGAGGTCGAGGAGATCGTGGCCTTCCTGCGCGCCCAGGGAGAGCCGGCCTACGTCGAGGAAGTCACGGAGGCGGACGAGACGGGGGCGGACGACGGAGCAAACCCGGCGCTGTCAGGCATCGCGGCGGCGGGCGACGGCGAGAAAGGCTTGTTCGACCAGGCGGTCGCGCTCGTCGCCCGCGAGGGCAAGGCGTCAACGAGCTTCGTTCAGCGCCACCTCAACATCGGCTACAACCGCGCGGCCAAGCTGATCGAGCAGATGGAGAAGGAAGGCGTTGTCAGCCCGGCCAACCACGTCGGCAAGCGCGAGGTGCTGACGCGGCGGACGGTGGACGAGGAGGATTGACGGGCTAGTTCACCCGCAGCGTCACCGGGTCGTGGCAGAGGTCCACCTTGCGCTTCTCGAACGTGCTGTCGTCGGAATAGACGAAGCGGATGTCGTAGAGGCACTTGCCCTCGTTAGGTAGGGTGATGACCGTTGTCGCATCGTGCTCGATGGTGCTCTGGGCACCGAGGTGGTCCTGACCCCAGTTGTCCACGCCTGCGGGCGTCGCGAACACGCTGGTGATGGTGGTCGTGGACAGGTTCGTGACGGTGAACGAGAGGCCGCCCCGCGCGGCTTGAGCGCTGTTGCTGCCGTCGAACACCACGTCATTGACATTGCAGGTGTCGAGGTCGCGCTTCTCCTCCGCCTGGCCGTTCCCATAGACGACGCGCACATCGTAGGTGCACTGACCCACGGGAAGGCGCACGGCGAAGCTGGCACCGGGTGCGACCGTGGTGTCGCTCAGCAGGTCCTTGCCCCAGGTGTCCGTGCCTTGCGGTGTCGCATACGCCTCGTTGATGGGGATCTGCGCGCGGTTCACGAGGTTGAAGGACGGGTTGTCCTGCTGCTGCGCCGCGGCCGGGCTGGCGAGCGCGGCGAGGCCCAGCACGCACAGGCAGGCGAGAGCGAGGCGACGCATGGCCGGGGTCTCCAAAGAAGGTTCCTGTTCCGAATGGAATAACAGAATCGGGGTGCCGGGTGCCAGCGTGTGGTCTCGCCGGGCGCGTGGCCTGGCCCGTACCGTGCGCCGCGCACGGCCGCTCAGCGTCGCTTCGGTCCCGCCTCCAGCTGCGCGAGGTTCCGCTGCGCCAAGTCGCCTGTCTCGGTGCCGGGCGAGACGGCGATGACAGTCTCCCAATCCCTCTGTGCGCCCGCATGGTTGCCGCGGCGCTCGCGCAGGATGCCGCGCTCCAGGTGCGCCTCCGGGTTGTCCGCATCCAGCGCGAAGGCGCGCTCGATGTCGTCCTCAGCCTTGTGAAGGCGCCCGAGGTGGCGCCAGGCGGCGGCGCGGAACACTAGCGCATCCACCCGGCGCGGGTCGGACCGCAGCGCGTGCGTCAGGTCGTCGGCCGCATCCTGGAAGCGGTTGAGGCCGCCCGCGGCGGCGGCACGGGTGATGAGCAGGTCCGGATCATCGGGCAGGAGGACCAGCGCGAGCGTCTCCGCGGCGAAGGCGCGGTCGGGTTGGCGCGCCAACATCCAGGCTTGGCCCGACTGGCCATACAAGCTCGCCCGCGCCGCCGCCGGGCCATGACTGGCGCTGGCGAGGCGCTCAAGGCGTTCGGCTCCTCCCTGTGGATCGCCCAGCTTGATATCGGCCAGCGCGAGGCAGTGCTCGGCGCCCTCGCCGCCGCCGGTCGCCACCCAGGCGTCGGCGAAGATGGCGGCGCCTTCCGGGTCGTTGTCCAGCATGGCGAGGCAGTGATCGTAGTCCGCGCCCTCGGCGATGCGCGATGGCAGCGGCGGCAAGGGCGGCGGCCCGTTCGCCGCGGCCGGAGCGCCGAAGGCAGGCCCCGACCCGGCGAGCAGCACGGCAACGGCGCACGTCAGGGCGATAGATCGCTTGTCCATCCCAGGCGTTATCTAGCGCGCCCGGCATTGGGGCAGCAAACGGGGGAATGATGGGATGGCAGGCCGGCTGCTGATCTTCGGACTGGGCTACAGCGGGGCGGCTATTGCCCACGCCGCGGCGGCGGCGGGTTGGGACGTGGTGGCGACCAGCCGCGACCCGGCCCAGGTCGCGCCGCCGCCCGGCACCCGTCTCGTCGTCTTCGACGCGGCCGAGGACGCGCTCGCGGCAGCGACGCACCTCGTCGCGACCGCACCGCCGGTGCGTGACGGGGGCGATCCGGTGCTCGCCCGCTACGGCGACGCGATCCGGGCCGCGCCGGCGCGCTGGGCTGGCTACCTCTCGACTACCGGCGTCTATGGCGACCGCGGCGGCGGGTGGGTGGACGAGGCAACGCCGCCCGCGCCGGGCAGCGACCGCTCGCGCCGCCGCCTCGCCGCCGAGGAGACGTGGCGCGCGGCGTGTGCCGGGCGGGCGCTCGATCTGTTCCGCCTCGCCGGCATCTACGGTCCGGACCGCTCCGCGCTCGACGACGTGCGGGCCGGCAGCGCGCGGCGCATCACGCGGCCTGGCCACCTGTTCGGCCGCATCCACCGCGACGACATCGCCGCCGCCGTTCTCGCCGCCATGGGCCAGGACGTGCAGCCCGGTGTCCGCGTGCTCAATCTCAGCGACGACGAGCCGGCCGCGAGCGCGGACGTGGTCGCCGAGGCGGCAAGGCTGCTCGGCGTCGCGCCGCCGCCTCTGGTGCCCTACGCCGAGGCCGAGCCTACCATGAGCGCCATGGGGCGGAGCTTCTGGGCGGAGGACCGCCGCGTGCGCAGCGAGGCGACACAGCGGACGTTAGGGCTGCACTGGCGCTATCCCACCTACCGCGAGGGCCTCGCCGCCACACTCGCCGAGGAGGTCGAGCAGGGCAGCGCGCAGCAAGGCGAGATCGGCCGGGCGTGAGAGCCGGTGGTTGCCGTCCTTGATGAGCGTGAGCCGCACGTCACGGGACGCGAGCTGTGCAGCGAGGGTCAGGGACAGTTCCCATGGAACGTCCGGGTCCATCTGACCGTGGAGTAAGCGCACAGGGCAGGCAACCGGGATCTCACCGTCGTCGAGGACCAAGTGCCTGCGCCCGTCCTCGATGAGGGCGCGCGTGATCGGCAAGGGCTCGCCGTACTCGCTGGGCACGTGCAACACGCCGTCGCGCAGCAGCGCCGCGCGCTCCTGCGGCATCATGGACGCCCACATCAGCCGCTCCGTGAAGTCCGGGGCGGGCGCGATGCCGAGCAGGCCGGCGATTCGCGCCGGGCGTTCGCGGGCGAGCAGGAGCGCGATCCAGCCGCCCATGCTGGAGCCGGCAAGCACGACCGGTCCGGCCGTGAGCTGGTCGAGGAGGAGGCACGCGTCGTCGGCCCAGCGCCCGATGGTCCCGTCCTCGAAGCGGCCGCCGCTCGCGCCGTGGCCGGAGTAGTCGAGGCGGAGGCAAGCATAGCCGTGCTCGGCGCAGAGAGCCGCCGCCAGCTGCGCCTTCGTCCCCTGCATGTCGCTGCGCAGCCCTGGGAGGAAGACGAGCGTGGGCATCCGGCCCGGCAGCCGCGCCCAGGCGAGCGCCGTGCCGTCCCCGCGGTCGAGCTGGCCGCGCTCCTCCATCAGGCGACGGGTTCATCCATGCGCGCTGGAACCTCGGTACCCGTCCCGCTCGGCACGTGGCGCTCGACGAGGTAGAGCGGCCGACGCTTCACCTCGTTGAAGATGCGGCCCAGGTACTCGCCCATCACGCCCAGGGTCATGAGCTGGACGCCCCCGATGAACAGCACGACCGCCATCAGGCTCGGGTAGCCGGCGATGGGGTTGCCGAACAGCAGCGTCCGGATCACGATCTCGGCAAGGTAGATCCCCGCGGCCAGCCCGACGGCGAGGCCGAGATAGGTCGCGACCTTGAGCGGGACGATCGTGAAGCCGGTGATGCCTTCGAGCGCGAAGTTCCAGAGCTTCCAGTAATTCCACTTGGTTTGCCCGGCGAACCGCGGCGCGCGGTCGTACGGCACCGCCTTGCTGGGGAAGCCGACCCACGCGAACAGCCCCTTCATGAAGCGATGCTGCTCGCGCATCTCGGAAAGCGCGTTCACGACGCGGCGGCTGATGAGCCGGAAGTCGCCGGTGTCGGCCGGGATCTCGACACGCGTGACGCGGCCCATGAGGCGGTAGAACAGCGTGGCGGTGGATCGCTTGAGCCAGGTTTCCCCCTCGCGCCGCCGGCGCTGGGCATAGACGGTGTCATACCCTTCGCGCCAGCCGGCGACCAGTTCGGGGATCAGCTCCGGCGGGTCCTGCAGGTCGGCGTCGAGGATGATGACCGCAGCACCCCTCGCGTGGTCGAGGCCCGCCGTGGTCGCGACCTCCTTGCCGAAGTTGCGGGAGAGGTTGACGATCGCGACCCGAGGATCGGCGGCGCGCAGGCGCTCCATGGCGGCGAGCGTCGCGTCGCGGCTGCCGTCGTTGACGAGAACCAGCTCCCAAGGCTCGCCGATGGCGTCCATCACGGGGCAGACCCGCGCGTGCAGTTCGTCCAGTCCCTCAGCCTCGTTGTAGGCCGGCACGACAACGGAGAGGAGGGGCACGGCTGGCATCAGGGCGTCCTTTGCGTGACAGAGCTGGAGTTTACGGTTGGAGGGGTAGATTAGGCAGGCAAACAAACATGGCGCCTCCTTGACAAGCATCGAGATCAGGCTTCGACGAGTTCCCTCTCCGCTTGTTGTCGATTGGGATTCAGGATCTTTAGGCTATCGCGCGAGGCGCGGATTTTCACATCAACGCCGTGCAATCACGGCCACCGGACCTCCGCCATCCGGTCCTTGATGCTCGGCGCCTCCGGACACGAACAGCTCGGTGTCACCGATCAGGCCTGCCAGCACGCCGCCGACGAGCGCGCGCGCGTGCCGGGTCGCGTTGATATCGCTGTCGTCCAGCATGGTGTGCCGCCGGCCCCGGATCAGGCCGGTCCTCGACGGCTCGGCTTTCGCCAGCACCGCGGCGACGCGCGCACGGTCCGCGCTCCCGATCTGCCCGGCCGCGGCGATGCCCACAGAGGCAAGGGCGGACGCGACGGCGCCGACGTCGAGGGCATCGGCCATGACCCCGTGCCCGATCACGAGGTCGCCGCCCCAAGCTACGCTGTTGCCCAGGACCATGACCTGGTTCTCCATCAGCTCGACGCCAGCGGATGTGCTGGCGCGGGCGGACCAGAGCGACCATTCCCGGCAGATCACTGCGTCTGACGGGAGCGCGGCCGGAGCGACCTCTCCGAGCGCGACAGCGGCACCGAGCGCGGACGCACCTCGGGAGCGGCCCATGGACGCATACGTGTCCTCGGTCACCACGGTCCGGCCGCGCGCTTCCGCCTCCGCGATGCGTGCCTTCGTCAGCAGCGGGCACTTGACCTGGACATAGTGCACGTCTGCGGGTGAGGCGATGCCGGCACCCCGCATCGCATTGCGGACCGCGTCTGCTGTCTCCTCGACCTGCGCCAGGCGCCCGACCTCCTCGGGCAGGAACGGACGCGTCTTAGCGACGCCGACGGCCAGCCGCGGAGCGGCGCCCGGAGCAGGCACGGACGCGGCATGAGTCTCGAACACCAGCCAGTGCGGCGCGAGTCCCCCTTCCGTGCCGCCGGACATGACGAACGCGACCGAGCTGGAGACCTCCTCGTGGGACCGCCCCGAGGTGAGGGCGATCGCGTCTTTCAGAACCCGCGTCGCGAAGCCGCGGGTGAAGTCGTTGACGCAGCCGTTGCCCTCCGTCTTGCCGAGGACGGCGACGATGCGGGCAGGATCTATCCCGCCAGCCTCGACCGCCGCGAGCAGGGCGGAAACGTCGTCAGGCGCAGCGGCGGGCAGGCGGTGCACAGCGGCTCTCACGACGAAGCCTCCTTGGTCGGGTCACGCGCGGCAGTCGGCACTCGAATCCAGTCGAATCAGACCGCAGCCACCGCGGGCTTCCAGGCCGAGAACATCCAGTAGAGGACGGCGCCGGCCACCGCGCCGATTGCCCAGCCCCAGTCGCCGACATTGACCATCAGCCCGAACGCCCCGGACAGCGCGAGGCCGATGGACAGCGCGCCGGAGAGCGCGAGCGCCCACAGCGCCCGAGGATTCCAGCCGCCGTCGAAGTGGAGCGACCCTGCGGGGGACAGGGTGTAGAGGTCGTGCAGCACGACCCGCTCCCGCTTCACCAGATAGTAGTCGGAGACCATGATCCCATACATCGGGCCGAGCACCGCCCCGAAGATGCCCACGAAGATGGTGATCGCTCCCGGGCTGGAGACGAAGATCCAGGGGCAGACGAGCACGGAGAGGATGGACGTGATCAGGCCGCCCGTCCTGAAGCTGATCTTCTCCGGGTAGAGGTTCGCGATGTCGTAGGCGGGCGAGACGAAGTTCGCGACGATGTTGATCCCCATCGTCGCCACGATGAAGGTGGCGGAGCCGAGGATGACGACCACTGGGTTGTGGAGCTTCTCGACAATGGCGACGGGGTCCATCACCGCCGCGCCGAATACCTTGACCGTTCCCGCGGTCACGATCACCGTCACGATCGAGAAGACGAAGAAGTTGACGGGCAGCCCGAGAAAGTTGCCCGTGCGCATGGCCTGCTCGCTCCTGGCGAAGCGCGCGAAGTCGCCGAAGTTCAGCAGCAGTGCAGCGAAGTAGGCGACGATCAGGATCGCCGCATTCGCCATGGCGCCGAACGAATTCGAGGCCGCTGAACTGCTTGTCGCTGAGCTGCAGCGAGAGGCTGGAGATGCCTGCTTGCCACAGGATCCAGGCGGCCAGGAGGAACATGACGACATAGACGGCCGGGCCGCAGAAATCTATGAACTTGCGGATCGTCTCCATGCCGCTCTGGAAGATGAGCAGCTGGAACACCCACATGAACAGGAAGCTGAACCAGCCGAGCGCGGACAGCCCGGCGAAGCCGCCATGCGTGAGCGCCTCGGCGCTCGGGGCGAAGGTGAGCACCAGCACCTGGACTGCCTTGGAGGCGAAGTAGGTCTGCACTCCATACCAGACGATGCCGACGACGCCGCGGATGATCGCGGCGAGGTTGGCGCCCATCACGCCGAAGGCGACCCGCGCCATGACCGGGAACGGGATGCCGTAACGCTGGGAAGGGCGGCCGATCAGGTTCATCAGGCCATAGACAATGAGGATGCCGACCACCATGGAGATCAGCACCTGCCAGCCCGTGAGACCCAGGAAGAACAGGCTGGCCGCGAAGGTGTAGCCGCCGACGGAGTGAACGTCGGACATCCACATGGCGAAGACGCTGAACACGCCCCAGGTCCGCCCCTCGGGCGCAGTCGGGGCGAGGTCGTGGTTGTAGAGTCTCGGGTCAGCGCCAGGAACCTGCTGCGTGATCATGCCGCTCGCGTGGGATGCCATGGTGTCCTCCTGCTCCGAAGAAGCGCTACTCCGTCTCGCCGCCTAGCAAGTCTGCCAGGGTCAGCGCCACTACTTCCGTTGCCTTGTGGAGGTCGGCGAGCGGCAGGCGCTCGTCGGCGCGGTGGGCGTTCGCCTCCTCGATGGTGTGCGGGCCGGCGCCGTAGAGCACGGTCGGGATTCCGGCCGCCGCGTAGTGCCGGCCGTCGGTGTAGAGCGGCACGCCACCCGTGCGCACCGGCTCGCCCATGATCCGGCTCGCATGGCGGCAGAGCGCCTCGCTCAGCCGCTCACTGCCCGGCAGCGGCGTCAGCGGCTCGGCGAGCAGGATGCGGCGGATCTCGACCTTGGCCTGCGGGAAGGCGCCTGCCCCTCCCTCGATCACCGCGCGAAGCTCGGCCTCGACCTCGGCCGGGTTCTCCTCGGGCGTCATCCGGCGGTCGAGGCGGAACGTGACACGATCCGGGACGACGTTGGTGTTGATGCCGCCCTCGATGAGGCCGACCGTCATCTGCGGCGCACCGATGCCGGGCACCGCGGACACGCGGGCGGCGAGGCTGCCGCGCCAGGCGTAGAGCGCACCGAGGATGCCGCTCGCGGCCTCCAGCGCGTCCACGCCCGTGAACGGCCGCGCCGCATGGGCGGACCGCCCGCGCACCTCCACCTCCAGATGCAAGCAGCCGTTATGGGCGTTCACGACGGCATACGAGAACCCGGCGCCGATGGCGTAGTCCGGCATGCTGATCCCTTGGGCGAGGAGCCAGGCCGGCCCGATCTCGCCGCCGGCTTCCTCGTCGTAGGTCAGGTGCAGCTCGACCGCGCCCTTGAGCGGCTGGTGGAAGGTTCGCAGCGCGAGCAGCGCCCAGGCGTAGGTCGCGAAGTCCGACTTGGAGACGGCGACGCCGCGGCCGTACATCCAGCCGTCCACGATCTCGGCGCCGTAGGGATCGCGCGTCCAGCCCTCGCCGGGCGGAACTACGTCGCCGTGGGCGTTGAGTGCAATCGTCGGACCGCCTCCTGGTCCCCCTTGGCCGAAGCGGTGGCGCACGACCAGGTTGGTGGCGCTCACCATGCCGTTGGCGCGCGCGAGATCATCGGGGACCGGGTGCCGCTCCACGGTGAAGCCCAGCTCTTCGAGCAGCGCCGCGGCGCGCTCTGCGTGGGGCGCGCAGTCGCCGGGCGGGTTGTCCGATGGCACCCTGACCAGCTCCGCCAGGAATCTCTCCTGCCGGGGGCGCTCGGAGCGCAGGAAGTCGTGCATGGGACGGGCAGGGGTGTCGAGCATGGTTGGCTAGGCTCCCACGGTCACGGGCGCGAGGAGCGCCGGGTTCAGGTGTTGCAGGAAATCGGCGAGCACGCGCACCGCGACGTCCGCGTCGGCCTCGGTGATCGCCTCAGCCGGGTTGTGGCTGATGCCGCCCTCGCAACGGACGAACAGCATCCCGACTGGGCAGAGCGCGGCCATTGCCAGGCCGTCGTGCCCGGCGCCGCTGCTCAGCCGGAGCGGACGCACGCCGAAGCGGGCGACGCTGCGCTCCAGGGACTCGATCAGCGCCGGTGCGCAGACGACCGCTGGGGCGTCGTAGCGCGTCTGCAGCGCCAGGGGGACGCCGCGCCGCGCCGCGACCGCCTGCATCTCGCGGCGCAGCCGCTCGGTGGCATCCTCCCGGGCGCGGTCGTCCGGGCTGCGCAGGTCAATGGTGAAGCGGGCGCGGGCGGGGATGACGTTCACGGCACCTGGGCTGGCCTCGACCCAGCCGACCGTCGCGACGAGGAGGTCCGGCGTGTCCAGCGCGGTCCGCTCGACGGCCAGCACCATCTCCGCCATCGCCGCGACGGCGTCGTGGCGCAGCCGCATCGGCACGGTGCCGGCGTGCCCGGCCACGCCCTCGACCTCGACGGCGAAGCGGCTCGCGCCGTTGATCGCGGTGACGACGCCGACGGGCAGGCCTTCGGTTTCCAGCACGGGGCCTTGCTCGATGTGCAGCTCGACGTAGCCGAGCACGCTGTCCCGCCGGCGCGCGACGCCCGGCAGGCAGGACGGGTCGCAGCCGAAGCCGCGCAGCGCCTCGCGCAGGCTGACCCCCTCGCCGTCCTCGGCATCGAGCGCCGCCGGGTCGAGGATGCCCGCCACCGCGCGCGACCCGGTCAGCGTGACGGGGAAGCGCACGCCCTCCTCGTCGCCGAACGCGATCACCTCAACCGCGAAGGGCAGGCGCTCGCCGCGGGCGCTCAGCGCGGCGACAGCCTCGATGGCGGCGACGACACCGAAATTCCCGTCGTAGCGCCCGGCATCGCGCACGGTGTCTATGTGCGAGCCGAGCAGCAGCGCCGGCATCCCGGGCGCGCTGCCCTCATACCGCCCCACGACGTTGCCGGCCGCGTCCAGCCCGGCCGCCATGCCGGCCTCGCGCATCCACTCCGCGACCTGCGCCGCGGCTTCCTGGTGGTCGGGCGTGAGATACAGCCGCGTCAGCGCGTCCGGCTCGCTGGAGAAGCGCGCCAGCTCGTCCAACCGCCGCATGACGCGGGCGCCGAGGAACGCCGACGCCCCTGGATCGTGGTTCATGTGTCCTCCCTGTCGCGCCAGCTTGCGCGCTGGCTTGTCCCCGTGGTTGCGTCTGGCCTGCACCCGGCAGCGAGGAGACCCAGTCCATGCCCGACATCCAGGCGATCAGCGCGATGGACCGGGACGGCTTCACCGCCACGCTCGGCCCGGTGTTCGAGCACTCGCCCTGGATCGCCGAGCGCGCCTGGGACGCGCGACCATTCGCGGACCCTGCCGCGCTGCTCGCCGCCATGGTGGCCGCCATCCGCGCCGCCAGCCCCGAGGAGCGGCTCGCGCTCATCCGCGCACACCCCGACCTTGCAGGCAAGGCGGCCCGCGCTGGGGCGATCACCGCGGAGTTGCGGGGCGAGCAGGGCGGCGCCGGGCTGGACCAACTGACGGAAGCGGAGTTCGCCCGGTTCGACCGGCTGAACCATGCCTATCGCGAGAAGTTCGGCTTCCCCTTCGTCATCGCCGTCCGCGGCCTGGGCAAGGCGCAGATCCTCGACGCCTTCGAGCGGCGTCTCGGGAACGACAGGGCGACCGAGATGGACACGGCGGTCGAGCAGATCGCCATGATCGGCCGGATGCGCCTGGAACAGCTCCTGGGCGCCGCGTGACGGAGGGATACGATGGCAGGATACCCCCGAGACCTGATCGGCTACGGCGCCCATCCGCCCAAGGCGGACTGGCCCGGCGGCGCCCGCCTCGCGCTGCAGTTCGTGCTCAACTATGAGGAGGGCGCCGAGAACAGCATCCTGCACGGCGATAGCGCCTCCGAGGCGTTCCTCTCGGAGATCGTCGCCGCGCAGGCGTTGCCGGGCGTGCGCCACATCAGCATGGAGTTGCTCTACGACTACGGCGCCCGCGTTGGGGGCTGGCGCATCCTGCGTCTGTTCGAGCGCAAGCGTGTCCCGCTCACGATCTTCGCCGTCGCCATGGCGGCGGAGCGGAACCCCGGCGTGATCCGCGCCATGGTGGACGCCGGGCACGAGATCGCGAATCATGGGTGGCGTTGGATCAACTACCAATATTTCGGCGAGGAGGCCGAGCGCGAGCACATCCGGCGCTCGGTCGAGGTCTTGGAGCAGGTCGCGGGGACTCGTCCGGTCGGATGGTATCTGGGGCGGACCAGCCCCAACACGCGCCGGCTGGCGGCCGAGCACGGCGGCTTCCTCTACGATTTCGACGCCTACGACGACGACCTGCCCTACTGGGAGGAGGTCGAGGGATGCGGGCCGCAGCTCATCGTCCCCTATACGCTCGATGCCAACGACATGCGCTTCGCGACGCCGCAGGGGTTCAACTCCGGCGACCAGTTCCTCGCTTACCTGCGCGACAGCTTCGACGTGCTCTACGCCGAGGGGGCGGAGACGCCGCGCATGATGTCGGTGGGACTCCATTGCCGCCTCGTAGGTCGGCCGGGGCGCCTCGCCGCGCTGGAGCGCTTCCTCGACCACGCGCAGAGGCACGAGGGCGTCTGGTTCTGCCGCCGCGTAGATATCGCCCGGCACTGGCGGGCACGGCACCCTTTTACGCCCTCTGGCGCGCCGCCCGGAGCGGACTAGCGGGAAGCGGCGAGCCACTGCGCCAACTCCTGCCGCTCGTCGGGCTGCAGCGCGGTGATGTTGTTGGGGGGCATGGCGTGGGACAGCACGGCTTGCTCGCGGATCGCCGGCGCGAACCGCTCGATGTGCTCGGGCGTGTCGAGCAGGATGCCCTTCGGCGCGATGGCGATGCCGGGCCAGAGCGGCTCCGCGGCGTGGCACATGCTGCAATGGCCCTCGATGATCGCTACCACGTCGTCCGGCGGCGTCGCTGCCGCGAGCGTCACGCCGGGCGCGGCGTTGGGCGGGCGCGGCGTCCGCGGGTGGCCGCGTTGGCGAGGCCGAGGCGCTCGCGCTGGCCGGGCGACGTGGCGACGCTGATCCCGATGGCGAGCACGACGCAGACCGCGGCCACGCCCCAGGTCCACCAGGGGTCGCCGCCGCCGGCATGGCGGACGTTGTAGAAGTGCCTGACGACCCCGCCCGTCACGACGATCAGCCCGACGATAGCCCAGGCGTAAGGCGTGGACCATGTCAGCGGGTAGTGACCCGACAACATCAGGAACAGGACCGGCAAGGTCAGGTAGTTGTTGTGGGTCGAGCGCGTCTTGGCCTGCTTGCCCCAGATCGGGTCCGGCTGGCGGCCGGCGACCAGGGCGGCGATCGTCTTGCGCTGGTTCGGCATGATCAGGAAGAACACGTTGGCCGTCATCCAGGTGGCGATCACCGCGCCCGTGTGCAGCATCGCCGCGCGCCCGGAGAACACCTGCTGGAAGCCGTAGGCGACCAGCATGAGGAAGACGAACACCGCCACCGACAGCGCCAGCTCGTTGCGGCCGAGCGGCGAGCGGCAGAGCCCGTCATAGACCAGCCAGCCGACGATCAGGCCGCCGATGCCGATCCCCGCCGCCTCCCATGGGGTAATCACGGCGACCGCCGGGTCAATCAGGTAGAGGTCCGCCCGCAGGTAATAGACCCAGCACAGGAGCGCGAAACCTGAGAGCCAGGTCGAGTAGGACTGCCATTTGTGCCAGATCAGGTGGTCGGGCAGCACCTCGGGGGCGACCAGCCACTTGCGCACTTGGTAGAACCCGCCGCCGTGCACCTCCCAGGCCTCGCCGCCCTTGCCCTTCGGGATCTCCGCGGCGGGGCGGATGCTGGCGTCGAGGTGCATGAAGTAGAAGGATGCCCCGATCCAGGCGATCGCCGCGATCACGTGCGTCCACCGGATCAGGAAGCTGCCCCACTCGTGCAGGATCGGGTCCATCGCGTGTTTTCCTCGCTCTCAGTGCACGGCTTCGGCGCTGCCGGCGGGCGGCGGGAGGACGACCTCCTCCCGCGGTGCCTCGGCACGCGGGCCGTTGAAGAACAGGTTGAGCGCCACCGCTGAGAGCGCCGCGAGCAGGATGCCCGAGTGCAGGATCGGCCCCAGTTCCGCGGGCAGGCTGCGGAAGAACTGCGGTGCCACCAGCGGGATCATCCCGAAGCCGGTGGCGATCGCGACGACGTAGAGGTTGTTGCGGTTCGTCCGGTAGTCCACGTTTCCCAGGATGCGCACCCCGGTCGCGGCCACCATGCCGAACATCACGACGCCCGCGCCGCCCAGCACGAACAAGGGCACCGAGGCGACCAGGGCGCCGAGCTTGGGCACCAGCCCCATGACGAGCAGGATCGCGCCGCCGACGACCGTGACGAAGCGCGACCGCACGCCGGTGACGCCGACGAGGCCGATATTCTGCGAGAACGAGGTGTGGGGGAAGCTGTTGAAGATGCCCGCGATCAGCGTGCCGAGCCCGTCCACGCGCAGGCCGCGCGTCATGTCCGCCCGCGTCACGCCGCGGTCCGTCATCTCGCCGAGGGCGAGGAACATGCCCGCCGAACTCGATCATCACGACCACCATCACGATGCACAGCGTAAGGCAGGCGACCGGGTCGAACCGGGGCAGGCCGAACTGGAACGGCAGCACGAGGCCGAACCAGTCGGCGTGCGCCACGCGCGCGAAGCTCATCTGCCCGATCCCGAACGACACCGCGCAGCCCACGACGATGCCGGCGAGCACCGAGACGTTGGCGAGGAAGCCGTGGGCGAACCGCGTGATCAGCAGGATCAGCAGCAGCACGCCCCCGGCCATGACCAGGTGCAGCGGTGCGCCGTAGCCCGGCAGCGTGTCCACCTCCGCGCCCGCCGCCCAGTTCAGGCCGACGCGCATCAGGGAGACGCCGATCATCAGGATGACGGTCCCCGTCACCACGGGCGGGAAGAGGGGCAGCAAGCGGCTGAAGAACGGTGCGATCAGGATGGTCACGGCGCCGGCGATCATCGTCGAGCCGAGGATGCCGAGGACGCCGAGGTCGGGGT
This sequence comes from uncultured Alphaproteobacteria bacterium, assembly GCA_963790535.1. Taxonomy (GTDB): domain Bacteria; phylum Pseudomonadota; class Alphaproteobacteria; order Acetobacterales; family Acetobacteraceae; genus CAWKEH01. Next base: position 54,315 of record CAWBOZ010000015.1, read on the forward strand.
TGGCCGCCATCGCCGCCATCGGGCTGACGGCGGCGAAGGTGACGCCCATCATGACAGGCATCCGGATGCCGAACGCGCGGCCGAGGCCGAGCGACTGGATCAGCGTCGCGATGCCGGCCGCGAATAGATCGGCGTTGACCAGCAGCGCCACCTGCTCCGGCGGCAGCTTCAGAGCGCGGCCGATGATGAGCGGCACGGCGACCGCGCCGGCATACATGACGAGCACGTGCTGCAGGCCGAGCGCGAGCAGCTTCGGTGCCGGCAGGACCTCGTCCACGGGATGGACAGAGCTTTGCATGGACTATCTCCACAGCCCTGGTTCGTGCCTGGGCCTGTTGCTTCCCTGCGAAGCGCCGCGGCCCCGCGATACCGAACCTTAAGAGCAGACCGCAGCGAAAACGATGCCGAACTGGACCCAGGAGTTTCAAACGTGATTTGACAATGGAGCGTCGTTTCGCGTTGCACCGGCAGACGGGAGCGTGCTTGCTTCCGCCCCGTCACGGCCGCGAGGCCAGCGAGACAGAGGGGATCACGCACGATGGGGCGTCTCTCGACGCATGTGCTCGACGTCGCCAGCGGCCGCCCGGCGCAGGGCGTCGCGGTCGAACTGCACCGCATCGGCCCAGACGGCGGCTCGGCGCTGGTTCTCCGAACCTCGACCAACGCGGACGGCCGCACCGAGGCGCCCCTTCTCGCGGGCGACCTCTTCCAGGCCGGCACCTATGAGCTGATCTTCGCCGTTGGGGACTACTTCCGCACCCATGGCGCGGCAGGGATGCCCGAACCGCCGTTCCTGGACCGCGTGCCGATCCGCTTCGGGATCGCCGAGGCGGACGGGCACTATCACGTGCCGTTGCTCGTGTCGCCGTGGAGCTACTCGACGTATCGCGGGAGCTGAGGCCTATGGGATCAGGGCCTCCACCGCAACGCCCAACGCCGCCGCGAGCCGCTTGAGAGCGGCAACGCTGCCAGGCTTCTGGCCGCCCTCGATCTCTGAGAGGTAACTGACGCTCACGTCTGCCGCCGCTGCCAGCACTCGCTGGGTCATGCCGCGCTTGGCGCGCCACACCTGCACCGGCGTCTCGCCGTCAAGCAGGCGCAGCACCTCCTCGCCGGTGAGATAGTTCGCCTTCGCCGCCTCCCAGCCAACGCGGGCTTCGTAGGCGCGATGCGCGTCCACCGCGGCGAGGTCGGCTGCGTCCTCCATGGCGTCGAGCATGGCCTCGTAGCGCCCACGCTCCATGCGGACCGTCACGGTATTAGCCGTCTCTTCCAAAACCTCGATCTGGTTCATCGGTAAGCCTCCCTGCGATGCATAATCCTGTCCACCACTACGTCGCCGTTCACCACGCGATATACCGCCCGCCAGTCACCCTTGCGGAGCCGCCACACACCCGGCTGGCCGACCATCTCGGTGACAAAAGACTGGCGAACGTCCGGCGCTGCCGCGACGGCCCGCAGTGAGTCCAGCAGCCGCTTCGCGTCAGCCTTGGGAAGCTTGGTCAGGCCTTTCGCCACGTCTGGGAGAATGAGCAGTGTCACGATGGACATTCGCCAATAGCGAACAAAATATCAAGGGCAAACTTCGCACAAGCGAACGGCGCCGCGCCGGGTCAGCCCGCGTAACGCCCCGCCCCGGCGTCGCGCGCCTGGCCGAGGGCGACGAGGGTGCGCAGCATCTCGTCGAGCTTGCGGTCGGAGACGCCGCGGAAGAGGCGGGCGAGGTCGCGGGGACGGGCCGGGCCGCCGCGGGAGAGCGCGGCGCGCAAGGCCACGAACTGCTCGGGCGTCTTGCGCGGCCAGGGCGGCGCCGTGCCGTCGCCCTCCGCCACGTCGAGCGCGCCCTGCTCGGCGCGGCGGCGCAGCTCGGGGCCGGCCTGGTAGTCCGGGCGCAGCCAGCGGACCAGGCCCTCGGCCTCCTCGCGGACGCGCTCCCGGTTGAGGGCGACCACGCGCTCAACGACCGCGTCGGGGGCGAGGTCCGCGGGCCAGCCATAGGTGGTGGCCACGGCGGCGTTGAGCCGGTCGTGCAGGTGGCGCAGCACGGCGACCTGCCCGGCGTTGAGCATGTCGCGCTCGGCCGGCGTGAGCGCGCGGTCGGCGCGGAGGGCGTCGAGCACGTTGTAGAGGAGGGTGAGCGTGAGGTGGGGGTGGGCGGCCTGGACGCGTTTCCGGTGGGCGTCCAGTTCTTCGGCGAGGGCGGCAATCTCGGTGCGCTGCGCCGGGCTGGCAGCGGGGAAGGGGAAAGGGTCGAAGCAGACAGTTTTGTTGTAGCGTGGACGATCCTCAAGATTGCCGCCCGCCGCGAGCGCCCATGCGACGTGGAAGCGCGAGGAGAGAACGCCGAGGTGGAAGGCCTCTGCGCTGGCGATGCAGACCAGCATGTTGTCAGGCAGCACGGCGGCAGGCTGGAACACGAACGGCCGATGCTTAGCCGTCTCTACGGTTGCAATGTAGCGAGGCAGGCCATCGAGAGCGGCCCGCAGCTCCGGGCGAGTCTTTCCGAAGAGCCACCAATCGCGGGCATATTGCGCGCCATCGGGACTGCTCTTATTGGCGTCCCGCTCTGGCTTCACGCGTAGTAAGATGTGTTGGAATACTGCGGGATAGCGCTGCCGAGCCTGCTCCTCGGTCAGCCCGAACAAGTCAATGATCATCACACAGCGGCTACGGCCCGTCAGATCCCGTCCGTTCAGGTATGGCCGAATGTGTGCATCCAGACCCGCAACCCGACCAAGCCCCAACCCGGCGGCTACCGCAGGGGAAACAATGAACCCAGCGCCGTGGAGCTTCACGCCGGGACTGCATACTCGCTCGTTCGCCCGTAGCGCCTGAGCATCGGCGGGCGTCGCTCCTACAGTCAGGTCGGCGTTGATCACGCCCCGGCGCTCGGCGAACTCCACCGCGGGAACATCCGCCCGATCCTCATGCGTCACCATCCACAGCTTCCCCTCACCGCGCCCACCCTCCGCAACCGTCATGGCGATCCGCACCGCGGCCGCGCCGCGGCCCTGCGCCCAGGGATGATCCGGGATGGCGAAGACCAGATGCAGCGGCTTCGGCGGCGCCATGGCGTCCGCGAGCACCTGGCGGCAGAATTTCTGGCGCAGGCTGTTGCTCGTGATGAACCCGAAGCGCCGCACCTTGCCCGCCGCCGCAAGCTGCGCCGCTTTCCACCAGAAGAACAACGCGAGGTCGGCGCTTCGCGGCACCTTGGGATACGCTGCCCACAGCGCCTCGGCGTAGCCGTCGCCCAGCTCGCCGCGCATGTCCTTACCCGCGACGAAGGGCGGGTTGCCGACGATGAACTCCGCGTCCGGCCATGCCGCCGGCTTCGGGCGGACCGGGCGCTCGTCCATCACCTGGTCCGTCTCGTCCGGCACCGCCTCGCCCGTGATCGGGTGCAGCTTCGTGCGCCCGCCCCAGCGCGTCACCCAGGCGCCCTGCTTGTCCTTGTGCGGCTCCGTGCGGGCGTAGTCGAGCAGCGCGTCCGCCTCGCGGATCGTGCGGAAGTCGCGCAGGATCGGCTCCGCGGGCGGCGCGTGGCCGTGGGTGCGGAAATGCCATTGCAGGTAGCCGATCCACAGCACGAGTTCCGCGACAGGCACGGCGCGCGGGTTCTTGTCGAGGCCGAGGAACTGGTGCGGGTCCACCGCGGCACCCGCCATGTCGAGCCGCCCGGCGCCCGGCTCCATCGCCGCGAGCGCGTCCAGCACCTCGCCTTCCAGGCGCTTCATCAGCTCCAAGGTGACGTAGAGGAAGTTGCCCGTGCCGCACGCCGGGTCGAGCACGCGGGTGTGGCAGAGCCGGGCGTGGAAGTCGCGCACCAGGGCGGCGGCCTGCTTGGCGTCGCCCGCCTTCAGCGCCGTCTCCGCCGCGGCGCGCACCCCGTCCCAGTCCAGGCGCAGCGGCTCCATCACCGTGGGCAGCACCAGGCGCTCGACGAAGGCGCGGGGCGTGAACTGGGCGCCGAGCCGGGCGCGGAGGTCCTTGTCGAGCGCGTTCTCCAGCAGCGTGCCGAAGATGGCCGGCTCCACCTCGGACCAGTCCTTGCGCGAGGCGAGGATCAGAAGGTCAAGCTCGCTCTCCTGCACGGGCAGCGGGTCCGCGCCGCCGTGGACGTTTCCATGCGCGCCTGGGCGGAACAGGCCGCCGTTGAAGCGCAGCACGGTCGCGGCGAGTGCTGCGGAGAAGCCGCCCGCATCCATGCTGCGCCACAGCTCGCCGACGAGGCCCGCGAAGGCGGGCGGGTTGCCCCGGCAGCGTTCCAGGAGGCCGGTGAAGCTGCCTTCGGGCAGCAGCCCCACGCTCTGCGCGAACATGCAGAAGATGCAGCGCATGAGGAAGGTCGCGACGTGCTGGGGGGCGTGGCGCGGCTTGTCGCGCGGGCCTTCCAGGGTGACGGCGAGGCGGGCGAGGAGGGCGGCGATCTCGCGCGTCACCTCGGTGCGGCGGCGGGCCGGGTCGAGCGCGTGCGGGTCCGTCCAGACCTTGTGCAGCGTGGCGCGCACGGCTTCGTCGCGCAGGTCGGGGAGGTAGAGGCGGAAGCGCTGGAGGTCGGGGAACTGGACGTAGTGCTTCCCGGTCCCGGAGAAGTCCGCGTAGAGGTCGAGGCAGAAGCCCACGTCGCAGACGATCAGGAAGGGCGGCCAGCCCTCGGCGGCGGGCAGGTCGCGCGCGTAGCCCTCGGCCTGGCCCTTGGCGGCCAGCATGTAGCGCGCTCAGCCCAGCGTCTCGCGCACGTTGGCGCGGTGCTGCGCCTCGTCGGCGGCGGGGAACAAGCTGGCCTGCGTGCGGTGCTGGTTCGCGCCCTGCTTGGCTTCGAGAACGAAGCAGTCGCGCTTGAAGAGGTCTATGCGCCGGGCGCTGGTGCTGCCGTCCGCCTCGTGATGGGTGACGCTGCGCTCGAAGCGGTAGGCGCCGCCGCTGCCCTTCGCCGGGTCGGGGCGGGATACGCCGAGCAGGTCGCACAGCTCGTTGAGGAACGGGATGTAGTTGGCCCGCTCCGTGCCGTCCCAGCGCGCGATGAAGGCGTCCACGGCGGTGGGAGGCGAGGCGGTAGATACCATCAAGGGAAATGAACCATGCCTCGGGCGCGAGCGCCAGATGGGACCTGGAAAGTGAGCGCCCGCCGCGTTACCGTCGCGCATGTTCAAGCTCGCCGCAGCCGCCCTCTTCGCCCTGCTGCTCCGGCCCGGCATCGGGCTGGCCCAGGAGGAGGTGCTTCCGGTCGAGCCGGTCTGCGGCTTGCCGGAGGTGCTGCGGGTGGTCGCCTACGAGCTGGAGGCGCGGGGAATGCACGGCGAACTGGACCCGCGCGGGGTCGGCGAGCGCTCGATGCCGGGTGCGGTGACGGCGCTCTGCTCCGTCAAGGTGCTGCTCCCCTTCTACGACACCGACCGCTTTGGCGAAGCGCCGCAGTATCGGATGGTGGTGCACAGCTACCAGGTCCGCCACCAGGCCCACAGCCTGGTCGTGAAGCTGCTGGATTAGGCGCGCTCCAGCGGCGTGGCGAGGAGGTCCACGTGGTCGGACCCCTTCGCCTCGAACTGGGCCATGACGGCGGCCGCGTCGGGCGCCGGGCGGACCGAGCCGTCAACCTGCACGATGCCGATGGCGTAGCCGTTCCCCATCAGCCAGCCTACGTAGTCCGGGCCGGAGATGCCGGAGATGCCGGGCATGAGGGTGGGGCTGAACTCCGTGATGAGGACCGGGCGCCAGCGGGCGAGGAGGTCGCCGCAGCCGAGCAGGGCGTTGTACTCCGCGCCTTCCACGTCCAGCTTCACGAGGTCCACCCGACGGCCGGGCGGCACCAGGCTGTCGGCGCGGACGCAGGGCACGATTTCGGCCCCGAGCAAGGCGTTCACGTCGCCCGGCAGGCCGGACGTGGTGCCGTTGGAATGGGACGTGTTCAGCACCAGCAATCCCGGCTCCCGTCCCGCCGCGAGCTGGCAGGCCGTGACCTGGCCGAAGCCGTTCAGGCGGCGGCTCGCCTCCAGCAGCTTGACATTGGCTGGGTTTGGCTCGACCGCCACGACCCAGCCTTCGCTGCCGACGATGGCGGCCGAAAGCATCGTGAAGTAGCCGATGTTGGCGCCGAGATCGAGCACGCCCATGCCGGGCTTGAGGATGCGGCGGAACACCGCGGTCACGTCCGGCTCGTAGGCTTTGTCCTCGCGCACGTCGCGTCCCACGGCGGCATCGCCGCTCGCGACGTAGAGGCGGAAGGCGTCGAGCTCCACCATCTCCATCTGCCCGAGGTGGTCCTGCGCGAGCAGGCGGCGCTGGGCGAACTCCAGGCTGCTCAGGTAACTCGCGACGACGCCCGGCAGGTCCTCCCCGGCGCGCGCCGAGTGGCCGCGCCACTCCTCGCGGTTGGGATGGCGGCCCAGCAGCAGCCGGAAGCAGCCCACGATGTCCGCCTCGGTCGCGACCCCGTCGTAGGGAATGGCCCAGGGTGCTGCGGGCGGAGCAGGGGTGTCGTCGGCGTTCAGCCCCTTCCTGAGTTGGCGTTTCCTGAGCCGGTCGAGCATGGGAAGCAGTGCTAGCGTGCCGCCCCGGTATGGGCAACCCGTGCCCGCTGGTGTAGCAGGCCGCTTCTCATGACGTTCATCTCCTACGCACAGAACTTCGAGGATGTGCTGCTCTGGCGGGCGCTGGGGCAGGTCGGGACCGGGTTCTACATTGATGCCGGCGCCGCGCACCCCGACGTGGACTCCGTTACCCGCGCCTTCTACGACCGCGGCTGGAGCGGCATCAACGTGGAGCCGGTGCCCGAGGCCGCCCGGCGCCTGCGGGCCGCGCGCCCGCGCGACACCACCGTGCAGGCGGCGCTCGGGAGCGTGCCCGGCCGCACCGTCCTGCACCATGTCGAGGGCACGGGCCTGTCCACCACGAGCGCGGCGTTCGCGGAGCGCCACCGCGAGGCCGGGCTTTGCATCGAGGACCTGGAGGTCGCGGTCGAGACGCTCGCCGCGATCTGCGAGCGCCATGCGCCGCCCAGCATCCATTTCCTCAAGGTGGACGTGGAGGGCAGCGAGCGGGACGTGCTCGCGGGGGCGGATTTCGCCCGGTTCCGGCCCTGGATCGTGCTGGTCGAGGCAACCGAGCCGAACACGCAGGACGAGGATTTCGCCGCGTGGGAAGGCATCCTGCTCGCGGCCGGCTATCACTTCGTCTGGTTCGACGGCCTCAACCGCTTCTACGTCGCGGACGAGCGCGCGGCGGCGCTGGCGCCTCACTTCCGCACGCCGCCCAACGTGTTCGACGACTTCCTGCGCGTTGCCGACACGGAAGGCGTGCGCCGGGTCAACCAGGCGGAGGCACAGGCGGCTGGGCTGCAAGGGCGGGTCGCCGAGATCGAGGCCCGAGCGCGCCTGGCCGAGGAGCGCGCCGAACGTGCCGCCCTGCGGCTGGGCCTGGAGGCGGCGCTGACGGCCGACGCCGAGGCGCGCAACGCCGCGCTGCAGCGGGAGATCGACCGGATGCACCGGGAGGTCGCGTGGCGTCACGACAAGATCGAGCGCCTCGACGAGCGGCTTCGCGCGAACGAGGCCCTCGCGCGGCGCGCGGCGGCGCTGGAGCAGGAGGTCGCTTCGGCGCGGCTCCTGCTGGGCGCGACGCACGCGAGCACGTCCTGGCGCGTGACGGCGCCGCTTCGCAAGGCGGCCGGACTCGCCGGGACGCTGCGCGGCCGGCCAGCCCTCCTGGACCAGCCGCTCCTGCCCGAGCCGGCCGACCCCGAGCGCCTCCCCGGCAAGACCCAGATCGCTCCTGTCTTGGCCGCCGAACCCAAGCCGCCGACGCGGACCGTCCATCAGTTCCATGCCGGCTCCGCGACCGGCGACGCGGTCACCAACGCGATGCTGCTCACGCGCTCGCTGCTGCGCGGCATGGGCTACCGCAGCGAAATCTTCGTCGAGCATCGCGACCCGGCGCTCACCGACAAGCTATTCACGCTCGACGATCTGCCGCGCCACAGGGATTACGTTCTGCTCGTTCGCCACTCGATGGGCCACGACGCGCTGACGCGCATCCTCGGCCTGCCCGCGCCGAAGGTGCTGCTCTACCACAACATCACCCCGCCGGAGCATCTTACGGGCCAACCTTTCCACCAGGAGTACGCCCGCCTCGGCCGTAGGCAGCTCGCGCTCCTGCGGCCGCAGGTGAGCGCAGCCCTCGCCGACAGCGAGTTCAACGCCCTGGAGCTGCGCGCGCTCGGGTTCGACCCCGTGCAAGCTTGTCCGCTGCTGTTCGATGTCGCGGCGATGGCGATGCGGTCCGACGCCGTGGCGCGGGGGAACGACCCGTTCACCGTGCTGTTCGTGGGGCGCGTCATCGAAGCCAAGGGCCAGGCGGACCTGATCGAGGCGTTCGCTCGGTTCCGCGCCGGATTTGGTGGTCCGGCGCGGCTCGTGCTGGTGGGGCGGCACGGCGGCGCCGAGGACCGCTACTACGCCACGTTGCGCGCCGCCGTCCGCCGCCACGGGCTTGAGGGAGACGTGCTGTTCACCGGCACCGTCTCCGACGCGGAGCGCGACGCGTGGTATGGCGCGGCCGACCTCTACGTGTCGCTGAGCCAGCATGAAGGCTTCGGCGTGCCGCTCGTGGAAGCCATGGCGCACGGCGTCCCGGTGCTGGCGTGGCCCGCGGGCGCGGTCGCCGAGACGCTCGGGGGCGCGGCGGAACTGCTCGACGAGATCACGCCGAGCGTCATCGCCGCGCGCATGGCGGCAATCGCTCGCGACCCGGCGCGGCGGGCGTGCCTGGGAGAGCGTGGGCGCCGGGCGGTCGAGCGGTTCGCCCTTGGCCGCCATGTGCCGCGGCTGGTCGAGGCGGTCGTCCGCGCGGGCGCGGCACCGCCGCCGAACCCGGCCGCGCGCGACACGCTGCGGGCCGGGCTGCGCTTCGCCGTCGCCGGCCACGTCAACGGCACCTACAGCCTCGCGGCCATCAACCGGACGCTGGCGCTGACGATCGAGGCGGAGCGGCCCGGTAGCGTGCGCGTGCTGCCAGTCGAGGGCGAGCCGACGGATGACCTCGCGCGGGTGCCGCCGGGCGAGCGCCCGGCCATCGCGGCGCTGGCAGGGCGAGCCGTGCCAGCCGCCGGGCCGGAAATCGTCGTCAGCCAGCATTATCCGCTCTACGTTCCGCATTTGCGGCCGGGCAACCTGCCGCTCGCGCTGTTCTTCTGGGAGGAGTTGAGCATCCCGGCGGAGACCGTGGCGACGCTCGACGAGGCGTTCCGGGGCGTGCTCGCGCCGTCGCGCTTCGTGGCCAAGGCGCTGGTGGAGTCGGGTGTGGCGAAGCCGGTCCGCGTGCTCGGGCAGGCGCCGCCGCTTGAACCCTATCGCGCGCTCGCCGGGGAGCGGCGGAGCGGGCCGCGCCCGCCCGGCCCCATCACGTTCCTGCACGTCTCGTCCTGCTTCCCGCGCAAGGGCGTGGATGCCTTGCTCGCGGCGTATGCCCGCGCGTTCCGCCGGGGGGACCCGGTGCGGCTGGTGATCAAGGGCTTTCCCAACCCGCACAACGACGTGGCTGAGCAGATCGCCCGGCTGCGCGCCAGCGATCCCGGCCTCGCCGAGATCCGGCTCGTGGACGAGGATGTGGACGAGGCGGCGCTGCTCGACCTCTACCGCGAGGCGGACGCGATGGTGCTCCCCACGCGCGGCGAGGGCTACAACCTGCCCGCGGCGGAGGCGATGGCGGCCGGGCTGCCGCTGATCGTGACCGGCCATGGCGGGCACATGGACTTCCTCGGCCCCGAGGAGGCGCGGCTTGTGGATTACAGCTTCGCCCGCTCCGGCAGCCATGTCGCGACGGCGGGGTCGGTCTGGGCGGACCCGGTCGTGGACGACCTGGCGCTCGCGCTGCGCGAGCGGGTCGAGGTGCCGGAAGCAGCGTTGCAGCGGGCTGCGCGGGCGGAGGTGCGCATTCTCAGGGAGACGAGCCGAGCCGCCCTGGTCGCGCGCCTGGCCGACACCGCGCTCGACCTGCTTCTTGCGCCGCCGCCGCCACCGCTGCGCATCGCCTGGATCACGACCTGGGACGTGCGGTGCGGGATCGCGACGTACTCGCGCCACCTGCTCGACCATCTGCCGGGCGACGGCATCGCCGAGCTGGTCGTCCTAGCCGACGAGCGCACTCGTGCGCTCTCTGGTGCACCGGACGCAGATGCCGCCCCCCGCGCACGCGTGACGTGGCGCCTCGGCAGCCCGGACTCGGTCGGGCTGCTCGCCGCAGCACTCGCGGCTGAGGACCCGCACGTGGTCGTCGTGCAGCATCAGCCAGGACTGCTGCCCTGGGGCGTGCTGGCCCGCCTGCTCGGCGAGCGGGCGCTGGCGGGGCGCGCGGTGATCGTGGAGCTGCACAACACCCGGCATCTGCTCGAAGTCGCCGAGGAGGAGCGCCGGGCGGCACTCGACGCGCTGGCCGGCGCGAGTCGGGTGCTGGTCCACACCGTCGCGGACCTGAACCGGCTCAAGCTGCTCGGCCTCGTGGACAATTTGGCGCTGCTGCCCCATGGCGCGCCGCCACAGGCGCGGCCGCGCGAGCCGCGCACGCTTGTACCCGATGCGGACGCGCCGCTGATCGGCTGCTACGGATTCTTCCTGCCGCGCAAGGGCCTGCCGCAGCTCATCGAGGCGCTGACGCTGCTGCGCCGCCGCTGGCCCAAGACAAGGCTGCGCCTGGTCAACGCGCGCTACGACGGACCGGAATTGGACGGCGAGATCGCGCTGTGCCGGGAGATCGCGGCGAAGGCGGGATTGGCGGACGCCGTGGAGTTCATCACCGAGTTTTTGCCGGACGAGCGCTCGCTGGAGCTGCTGGCCGAGTGCGACGCCGTGGCGCTGCCTTACCAGTCCTCGCTGGAATCCGCGAGCGGCGCCGTGCGCACGGCACTCGCTTCCGGTGCGCCAGTGGCCGTGACGCCGCTGCCGCTCTTCGACGAAGCGCACGAGGCGGTGGTCCGCCTCGACGGCACGGACCCGGAAGCGATCGCGCGGGGCCTGGACGGCCTGCTCGCGAACCGCGACCGGCGCGCCGCCGTGAGCGAGGCCGCCCGGCGCTGGCTGCAGGACCGGAGTTGGGAGAGGATCGGGCGGCGCTTCGCGGGAATGCTGCGCGGCCTGGCCGCCGAGAGGGCGTCGTGACTCGTTCAGCCCGGCCGGCGCCTGAGCAGGGCCAAGGAGCGGAGCGGGGCGGTCACGCGCCACGACGTGCTGGTGCTCAGCGCCGCGACCTGCGCCTGCTGCCCGGACACCTGCCGGCGCAACGCCTCCACTTCCCGGCGGAGGTCGTCTCGCTCGCGCGTCAGCCCCGCGCCGCCCTCTCGGTTGTAGTAGGGGTGCTCCCAGTAGCCGTCCACCGTGGCGCCGAGGAACTCGATGCTCTCCTTGGACAGCGCCAGCGGGAAGCCGCGCCGCAGGATCGCGCGGCAGCGTTCAGCCTCCGCGGCATCCGTCGCCAGGTAGGCCTTGTTCGGCGACAGCGCGAACGGTACCAGGCTGCCGCCATGCGCGAAGTAGTTGACGAGTCCGGTGATGACGCCCGTCCAGTCGTAGCTCAGCACGTCGTCCAGCACCGCGATGCCGCCGGGCAGGAGGGTCGCCTGCGCGAGCCGGAGATCGTTCTCCGTGATCGCCGCCGTGTGGCCGCCGTCAATGGACATCAGCCGAAAGCGATGACGGAGGAAGCCGAGCCGTTCGAGGTCGAGGCTGGACTCCTGGACGATCTCGACGCGCGCGCCGGGCGCGAAGGCGGCGAGGTTCCGCTCGAACGCCGCGCGGTCGCCGGATCCCGACCGGTCCACGTTCTTGTCCTGGTCGCCGAACACGTCCACCGCATAGGCCCGCTCGCCCTCGGCGGTGGCGTTGGCCAGGATCAGGAACAGCCTGCCATGGTGCACGCCGATCTCGCACACGTCGCCGTGCCGGCCGGCGCGGACCTGATCGAGCGCGAGGTGGGCGATCATCGCCGCCGCTATGGGGGAGAGCCAACCCTCGACCTGGCCGACGCCGTGCTCAAGATAGTTCGACAGGGCATCGAACAGGCAGGGTGGTCCGGACTGGCTCATGCGTGCAGCATCCGTCCGCACGCTGCCACGATCGGGTTCGGGCTTCAATGAAGCCAGCTTCGACGAAGACAGGGGGCATGAGCAAGCGCATCGTCTTCGCCAACCAGCTCCGCGGCGTCGCGGCCGCGGCGGTCGCGGTCAGCCATCTCATCGGCGTCTATTGGGTGATCCGCCCGGCCGTCACCGCCGCCACGTTCACGCCGCCGCTGGAAGGCACGAACCCGCCCGTCGTGGCACTCCTCCTCCATCCCTGGTTCAACCTCGGCCCGTTCGGCGTGGGCCTGTTCTTCCTCATCAGCGGCCTGGTGATCCCGATCTCGCTGCAGAAGCACTCGCCCGGCACGTTCCTGCTCGCGCGGCTGCTCCGCATCTATCCCACCTACGTCGCGGCGCTGCTGGTCGAGGTCGCGGTGCTCTACGCCAACGCGCATTACTGGGGCCGCCCGTTCGGTTACGGCGCCTGGACGATCCTGAGCAACTGCCTACTGATCCAGGATCTCGTGGGGCAGCCGAGCATTGACCTCGTGAACTGGACGCTGTGCATCGAGCTGCGGTTCTACATCGTCATGGCCCTCGTGGCGGGTGCCGTGCGGCGGGGCAGCGTGGCGGCCCTGCTCGTGGTCGCGCTCGCGGCGGTAGGCCTCAACCTGGTCGTGCGCGCCGGTTTGCTGGGACCGACCACGCCCGACCCGCAGCTGCTGGGCTACACGGTCAGCGTGGAATCCTTGTTCGTCGTGTTCATGCTGATCGGCGTGCTCTTCAACTACCATCTGCGCGGACGGCTCGGCACGGCGGCGCTGATCGCTTGGGTCGGCGTGCTCGGGGCGATCTTCGTCCTCTGCTGGCGGTCGAGCGAGATCGCCTTCCAGTATCCATGGGTCACGAAGAACTACGGCTGCGCGCTGGCCCTGTTCGCCGGGCTCTACGCGCTACGCCGCTGGGTGCCGGACAACCGGGCGTTGGACGCGCTGGCGGCGATCAGCTTCCCGTTCTACCTGGTCCACTCGCTGGTCGGCTACTCCATCCTCAAGCTGCTGATGCTGTCCTGGGGTTGGAGCTACCCTGCAGCGCTCGCCGTCGCGGTCGTCGGAGTCGCGTTCCTAGCGACGGGACTGCACGCGGCCGTCGAGACGCCGACGATCCGGATGGGACGGAGCCTCACGCTGCGGACCCGGCGACCCCACCCCGAACCGATCCCCGCCGGCGCCGCTGAGCCTTGACAAGTGCTACGCTCTGTAGCGACTCGGGGTAATCACGCAAACGTGAGCGTGGGATGTGAGGTAAGTATCATGCGGGCCGCATCCGATCTGCGTTTCGCGCCGTATCCTGAGTTGCGGTCCGTTGACCGCCGCGCCCAACTCTGCCTCCGGTCCCGGAGGCATTGTGACCAGCGGTTGCGCCTTGCCAAGAGGAAACGGAATACCATGGAGCATGACACCTCTCCCGAGAAGCCGGCGGGCCTCGATCGCCGGTCCTTGATAGGCCGCGTCGGCGCAAGTGCTGCGGGAGTCGCGGCCGTCAGCGCGATCGCGGCGGGCGGCCTCGGGCTGACCACGCAATCTGCGAGGGCGGTGCCTTCGACCAACATTGATGCCGAAGTTCTCACCTTCGCGCTCAATCTCGAGTACCTGGAGGCGGAGTTCTACATTCGCGCCTTCTTCGGCTACGGCCTGCAGGGCAGTGACGTCACCGGCGCGGGCACGCAGGGCACCGTGACAGGCGGCACCCAGGTGCCGTTCAAGAACCCGGCGATCCAGCAATACTGCCAGCTCCTCGCCGCGGACGAGCTCACCCACGTGCGCTTCATCAAGTCCGCGCTCGGCTCGGCCGCGATCGCCGAGCCGACCATCGATCTCGTCAACAGCTTCAACACCCTCGCGCAGGCGGCCGGGCTGGGCTCGAGCTTCAACCCGTTCGCGGACGACGTGAGCTTCCTGCTCGGCGCCTACATCTTCGAGGACGTGGGCGTCACCGCGTACAACGGCGCCGCGACACTGATCACGAACCCGAACTACCTCCAGGCTGCCGCCGGCATCCTGGCCGTCGAGGCATACCACGCGGGCATGATCCGCACGCTGCTCGCCAACATCGGCGCGGGCCAGGCGGCGAACAAGATCTCCGCCCTGCGCGCCACGCTCTCGGGCGCCCAGGACGACCAGGGCATCATCATCCCTGGCAACAGCTACAACGCGGTCTCGACCGACGGCAACGCGCTCGCTTTCGCGCGGACAACGTCGCAGGTGCTGAACATCGTCTATGGCAGCACCACCGCCGCGGGCAAGGGCGGCCTGTTCTTCCCGAACGGCCTCAACGGCACGATCCGCTAACCCGCTCCTGGGCCGGGCGGTTAGCCGCCCGGCCCTATCGCCCCGATGGGTGAACGAACAGCCGAGTCGCCGCTTGCACTACCTTCGCCATGTAGGCGTCGTGCAGCGGTGGCGTATGCGAGTGATAGTCGCCTACGGCGCGCATCAGGTCGCCGCCTGCCTCGTCGAGGTAGAGGCGCAGGATCGCGCCGGCCGCCGCGATGTTGAAGCAGGGCCGCACGATCAGCCGCTCCCGCACCGTCTGGCCGTCGAGCCCGGTGTAGCGGGCGAGCGGGCCGATCCAGAGCGAGTTGACCTGCATCACGCCCAGGTCCTCCGACCCGTTCGCGTTGCGGCTCACCACGCCGGGCGCGCCGCCCTCGACCGCCTGGATGGACGGCAGCACCCGCGGCGGCAGCGTGTAGAGCTGCGCGACGAGGGCCATGCAGGCGAGGTAGGGCACTGCCATCAGCTTGCCTCTTGCCGGGCTGTCCCGTGTCGCGTCATCTGCGCCCCCATGAGTCCCCGGAGCAGTGTCGAATGAAGCGCGCGCTTCTGCAACTACGCTATCGTCTCGCCATCGCGCTCGTCCATGACGCCGAGGGCGAGGCATTCCCCCCGCGCGACGACGCCGGCTTCACGCTGCTGGAAATCCTCGTCGTCGTCGCGATCCTCGGGCTGCTGATCGGCCTCGTAGCACCCGCCGTTCTGCGCCAGCTCGGCGGCGCGCGGGTCAACATCGCGCATCAATCCGTCGAGCGGATCGGCTCCGTGCTCGACCTCTACAAACTCGATGTCGGCAGCTATCCGACGACCGAGGAAGGCCTGCAGGCGCTCGTCACCCAGCCCTCGGGGGTATCCACCTGGAACGGCCCCTACCTCAAGGGCGAGGGCACACCGCTGGACCCCTGGAGCCGTCCCTATCTCTATCGCGAGCCGTCGAGCCGCCCCGGCCACGAGTATGATTTGTGCTCGCGCGGGCCGGACCCGCAGGCGGGGGACAGCGGCCTGATCTGCAACCCCTGAATCGAACTGACGAACCTATGTAGGCGGCAAGGAGATGAACTAGCACGCCAAGATGCGGAAGCACCTCGGTACCGGGGGCGCCGTCAAGGAGGCCGTGTTCTCCCTGATCGAGCGCGGCGGCCACGTTCACTCACACGTCGTCCCCTCCGTCACGGCGAAGAACCTCAAGCCGATCATCACGGCGCAGATTGACGCCGCGACTGCCGTGATGATGGATGAGGGCGCGGTCGCGAAGTTTCTGGGCCGCGAAGTTTGTGAACGGTGGCTCGGTTAGTCATAGTATTGGCGATATGTGCGCGGCGATGTTGACACGAACATCATCGAAGGTTACATCGTCAACTTCAAGCGCGGCATCACTGGCACTTACCACAATCTATCGGCAGCAGCAGCTGAGGCGCTACCTTGTAGAGTTTGACTTCCGCTGTAGCGCGCGGTCGGCGCTCGGCAGTGAGGAGGCGGAGGGCGCTCGCTCGCGCTGTCGCGCGTGATCGGGAAGCGCATGCCTTTTCTAGAGCCTGTTCGGTGCTGATAGAAGCACCGAACAGGCTCTAGAACTCTTGGTGAAGAACGCAGAACCTCGGTTCAAACGAAGCCGTTTGAACCGATACTGCTCTACGCTGCCGGCGGCGTGTCCCAGGCCATGACCTGCACCGGGTCCGCGCCGCGCTGGTTGCTGAGGCGCAGGATGGCATGGCGCACGAAGCGCGTCCCGTTCGGCCCGGCGGCGACGGCGGTGATCCCGACCGCGCTCGGCGCGTCGCCGCTGGAATTCGGCGCGCTCCCGCCGAAAGCCTCCCGAAGTGCTGCGAGCACGGGCCTAGCCGCGCTGGCCGGGTCCGGCGTGGTATTCGCGTAGAGGGAGAGATAGGGCCGGACCCGAGCCAGCAGGTCCGGGGTCATGCCGAGCACGGCGCCCACCTCGTCCAGGCTGCGGAATGGCGCGCTGGCCGGGCCGTAGCTCAGCCCGGCGGCCTTGTAGGCGGCCAGCGTGGGATCGTTCATCCCCGGCCGCACCCAGGGGAAGCGCCAGCGCAGGATGCTGTCGGCGACCAGGCCGGCCGTGCGCGTATCGGCGCCGACCTCGTGCAGGAGGGCGGTCAGCAGCGGCGCCGAGGCCACGTTGGGGTTGACCTTGCCGTCCTCGCTCTCGACGCGCACCTCGACGGCGGCGCCGGGCATCTGCAGCCGCCGCGCGCTGCCGTTTGCCGCCCAGCGTCGCGGCGGCGCGTCGAGCAGATGGAAGGCGGCTTCCTGCACTGCGCCGTCCGCCGCCGCCTCGGTCACGGCGGCGTCGCGGACGTTGGCGGCGAGCTGCGCCTCGGCGCGCCCGCTCGCCGCGATGCGGCTGCCGATCAGGGAGAGCAGCACCATCGTCCACAACACCAGCAGCAGGGCGAAGCCGCGCTGGCGGGCGGGATCACCCCTCATTGCGTCAGGTTCAGCGAGCGGCGGAGCGGCCGCGACGGGTCGGGGGAGCCGGTCGGCGGCAGGTGCCCCAGCTCGGCCGGCACGGTGGCGGCGTTGATCACCTGGTCCCGCAGATCCTCCGTGAGCGCCCGCGCGTCACGCTGGTCGTGGACCACGTGCGGCGTGATGAGGACCAGCAGCTCCGTCCGCGTGCGCGTGTTGGTCTGCTGCCCGGCGAGCAGGCCGATCAAGGGAATGTCCTTGAGGAAGGGGATGCCCTGGTTGGTGCGCGACGCGTTGTCGGTGATCAGCCCCGCGAGGCCGACCGTCTGTCCGTCCTGCACGACTACGCGGGAGGTGACGCTGCGGTCCGAGAAGGTCGGCGACTCGATTCCTGGCGTCAACGTCGCGGAGGCGCCCTGCACCACGCCGCTCACCTCCTGCGAGATGTCGAGCGTGACCAGCCCGCCGCTGTTCACTCGCGGCGTCACGTCCGTGATGACGCCGGTCTCGCGGTAGTCCACGTTGTTGATGACCGGCGCGCCGTTGGCGATCGTGCTCTGCGAGCTGGAGCTGAGATAAGGCACGAGCTGGCCGACCAGCAGCCGCGCCGCCTCGTTGTCGAGCACCATGATCTCCGGCGAGGACAGGACCTTGACCTTGGTGACGGCCTGGAGTGCCGCGAGTGCCGCGCTGGTGCCGCCCGGCCCGCTCAGCACGAAGCCTGGGAAACCGCTGGCGAACCCTGGGAAGCCGCCGATGGCCGTGGCGGGACTGGCGTAGGAGAGCGCGCCGTTGATGCCGGCGCTGAAGAAGAACTGCGTGCCGTAGCTCAGGTTGTCGTTGAGATCGACCTCGGCGATGACGGCGTCGATGCGCACCTGCAAGGGCAGGATGTCCACCTTGCGCAGCATCGCCTCGACCGTGTCCGTCTCGCGCGGCGTGGCATAGACGAGGATCGCGTTGTTCTGCGGGTCGGGGATGATGCGCAGCTCGTTGGCTTCGTTGCCCTGCTGCCCGCCCTGGCCGGCCGGCGCGCCGGGTTCAAGGCCGCCGAAGAGGGGATTGGCGGAGGTCTGGGCGCCCCCGCCCTGCCCGCCGAGTTGCGTGCCGAGAGCGCCCGCAGGGCCAGCACCTCCGGCCCCGCCCAGGCCGCCCCCCCCAGGCCACCGCCGCCCAGGCCGCCGCCACCGAGGCCGCCCCCTCCCAAGCCACCGCCACCGAGGCCGCCGCCGCCGCCAAGGCCACCGCCACCGAGGCCGCCCCCTCCCAAGCCACCGCCACCGAGGCCGCCGCCACCGCCGCAAGGCCACCGCCTCCCTGCTGGCCGCCGACGCCGGGCGCCTGCGCGCCGGTCGCCCGCCGGCTCGGTTGCGCGGTCACGTGGTTCGGCGTGAACGCCTGCTGCAGCACGTAGGCGACGTCGTTGCTGCGGCTGTTCTGCAGGTAATAGACGTGCCAGGCGCGCGTGGTCTGGCGCAGCGCCTTCTCCACCAGGCCGAACAGGCGCCGCCCCTCGTCGATGTAGCGCGGCTGGCTGGAGACGAGCAGCACCGAGCCGATGCGCTCCATCGGCACCACGCGCACGACGCCGGCCAGCGCGCCGCCGGACTGGGCGCGGAAGGCGTCCTGCAGCGCGGTCGCGAAATCCTTGGCGCTGCCATTGCCTACCGGGAACAGCGCGTAGGATTGCCCGGCCAGCGCGTCCGTGTCGAAGGCGTGGATCAGCTCCACCAGAGTCTCGCGCGCGACTGGCTCGCCGCTCACGATGAGCGCGTTCTGCCCAGGATCGGGCACGATCTTGCCGCCGGCGCCGACATAGGGTTGCAGCACCTTGGCCAGGGCCTCGGCCGAGGCGTAATGCAGCGGCACGACGACGCCCCCTGTCACCGGGTCTGATCCCACGAGGCCGGGCGTGCTGGCGCTCGCGACGGTGGCAGGCAGGACGCGGTAGAGGCCGCCGGACTGCACCAGCGCCGCCCCGTTCTGCCCGAGCACCGCTTGCAACGCCGGCAACACCTGGCTGCGCGAGACCGGGTGGGTCGTGCGCAGCGTCGCCGTGCCGCGCACGGCCGGGTCAATCGTGTAGTTCACGTGCAGGATGTTGCCGAGCACCTGGGCCACTACCTCGCGCAGGTCGGTGTCCACGAAGTCGAGCGAGATGTCGCCGCCCGCCGCAGGATTCCCCAAGGTGCTCGTCCCGGCGTCAGTCCCAGCGGCGGATGTTGCGGCCGATGGCGCAAGGAACGGCCGCGCCCGCCCGAACGACACCTGCGGCGTCGAGGGCGGCGTGGTTGAGCCGACAGCGCCGTTGATGCGCGCCGACACGGTGTTCCCCTGGCCGGGGGGCAGTTCCGGCAGCGACGTGAGGACGGGCTGCTCCGGCCGCACGCAGGCCGTGAGGCCGAGCATGGAAGCCAAGGCGATCATCATGGGAAGCGGCGGCGCCTGCCTCATCGTGCAGCCCTGGGTGCGGGGCTGGGCAGCGGCGGCGCGGCCAAGCCGGGGATGCCGCCGAGCCCCGGCGGCCGGGCCTGCAACTGGAACCCGGGCAGGCCGGGTATCGAGAGTCCGGGAGGCGGCGGGGCGGCTCCTGGCGGCGCGGCCGACGCCGGCGCTTCCGGATCGAACGTCGGGCTGAGCACGCGCACGCCCTCGGGGCCGCGCACCGTCACCTGCCCGGCCCGGATGCTCTGCACGGTGAACCCGGCGACCTGGCCGCCTTCGCCCAGGACCAGGGGCTTGGCGCCCTTCTCGGCGAAGATCGCGCGGCGCCCGGCAGGCGTCACCATGATCCCCGCGACCCGCGGCAGGCTCGGCGCGACGGCGCCCAGCGCCGCTGCCGCGGCCGGGGGGCGACGGCCAGGGCTGAACAAGGGTCGCGCCAGGACTGTCGCGGCCCACCGCGCGACCTGGTTCGGATCGGGCGAGGCTGAACGGCCGGCCGGCACCGTCGGTAGGCCAGCGGCGGGTTTTGGCGTCATGGCTCCGCTATCCCGAATATGGCCACGCAATTCAAGCCAGATCACCGAAACGAGAGCCGCAGCGATCAGGGCAAGAACGAACGGCGCGAGGATGCCCGGACGCGTCATCGCTGGGCAGGCTCAGTGCCGGCCCGGAGCGCCAGCACGGTGAAGGATGCGTCGAGCGGCGGGTCGCCGCGGTCGAGCAGGACGGGGGCGCTGCGGAGTTGCAGATCGTCCACCAGCATCTGCGGGGCGGTCTGCAGCGCGAGCCCTTGCAGCATCCCGACCAGCACCGGCCAGTGCGCCGTCAGCGCCACGCGCAGCCGGATGCGGCGGTAGCCGCCGGCGGCCTCGGCGGGCAGCGTCTCCGTGCTGGACAGGGTCGCGCCGGCCTTGCTCGCGATATCCTGGACGCGCTGCTGCAGGGCGGCACCGGCCACGGCGTCACTCGGCTGATCCAGCATGGCGCCTGCGGGAGGTGCTGCGGCCGCGGCCTGCGTCGCCGCATGACTGAGCAGGGGAAGCTCCGCCGCGAGTCCGGCCATGCGCCCGGCGAGCGCCTGGCGCTGCGCGAGCAACTCGGTGCGCGCGGCGTGCCACTGGATCAGCGGCAGCGCCACCGCGGCCCAGAGCAGGGCCAGCGCGACGGCGGCGAGGCCGAGGGCCAGCCATTGACCCGTCCGTCCCGTGGGCAGCGCGGGTGTCATCTAGGGGGCAAGCCCCGCCCGGAGGGAGAACTGGTCGGCCTTCGCGGTCTCGTTGCGCGTCACGGGCGCGATGAAGGCCGGGTCGCGCAGCGTCGGGTCCGCGGAGAGCGCCGAGATCAGCCGCGCCGCCTCCCTGGACTGGCCGGTGAGGGTGAGCACCCGGCCGTGCAGGGTCAGCTCGGTGAGGTAGGTGTCGTCGGGCAGCACATCCGTGACCGTCGCGAGCACGGCCAGCGCGTCCCCGGTCGCCGCGCGCTGCGTCGCGAGCACGTCGGCACCCGCGGCGCCGTTCGCGATCCGGCGGCGCAGCGCCTGCGCCCGGTCCACCTGCGGCTGCAGCGCCTCGATGCGCCGCTCGATGCCGCCCATCGCCAGGGATTGCCGGACAAACGGCAGGCCCGCCGCCACCACCGCCAGCATCGCGCAGACCGCGGCGGCGGCGGCCAGGACCCGCCTGCGCCGCCGCTCTTGCCCAGGACGCCCAGGGTCGAGGGGGATCGCGTGCGGCTCGGCGCCGGCCGTCTCCAGCGCCACCGGCGACGCACCGGCCAGGCGCAGCGTCGCGAGCACCGGCGCCAGCGCGGCCTTCGGCGCCACGAGCAGAAGGACGTGGATACGGGCGCGGGCACGGTCGCGCCGCTCGACGGCCCAGCCCCAGTGGACCTCGTCGAGGGCGAACGGGGTCAGCCGATCCATCTCGTAGCGGAGCACCTGCCCGAGGTCGCGCTCCGCCGCGAGCGGCAGCTCGACCGGGCGCTGCAGGAGCACGCCAGGGGGCGGGCGCAGCACGAGCGGGCCGCGGCGACGCGCGCCGAGTGCGGCCTGGAGCGTTGAATTCGCCGGCGGCACCTGGTCCGAAGCTGCCGAGCGCGGCCTCGCGCCCGTTGCGCCGGGCGATCAGGGCGAGGCCGCCGCCTGCGGGCAGTATCTCGGCGATCAGCGCGTCGGTTTGCCGCCCCGTCCCGCGCAGCCGCGCCGGCAGCCACGCGAGCAGGTGCTGCGCCCACCAGGCTAGGAAGATCTCGATCATGATGCGCGACGCGGCGGTCCCCAGGGGGTACTCTACGCGGCGCGGCGTCCGAAAGGAAGGTGGTCGGCGGAGTGCCTAGCGTGAACTCCATTCCACGTTAGGCTGATACCACCCGCCCTGAAACCGACCGGCCCGGCGTCTGCTTGTCGCGGCCGGGGACCCGGATCAGGGTCCTGGCGGTCCGGTGCTGGTCCGGGGGCGCGGGGGCGGTGCAGGGAGGGGGCGCGGGGGCGCGGTTCCGGGCTGAGCCATTCGGGGCTGGGCGATGCTGGGCCCTGCTGCGCGGGCGCGGAGGTCGCGCACGTCCTGGGGCGTGCGGCGCTTCCAGGGATGGGTGCCGGGGAAGTGCTCGATGCCGAGGTCGCGGCAGATCGAGGCGATGATCTCGGCGATGGGCTGCTGGTCGAGGTCGTCGTCGAGGTCGGGGTCGTCCAGGCGCTCGCGAAGCTCGGCGTGCAGCGCCTCCGCCTCGGCGCCGTCGGTCCGGCGCTGGATGGTGTCCTCGACCGCGCGGATGATCTGCTTGCGGGCTGCGAGGCGGCGCTGCCCGGACTGCTCGGCGGCGCGCTCGGCCCGAAGCTCGGCTGGGCGTTGTGGGGCGGGGTCGGTGAGCTTGCGGGCGAGCGCGATGGTGCGGCGCAGGGTGCGGGCGATGCGGTCGAAGGCGATGGTGGGGTCGGGCGCGGGTGCCGCGGCGGGCGCGGCGTTGGGCTCGCTGTTGGGCGCTGGGGTGGCCTGGCGGTGGACAATGCGGGCGAGGTCGGTGCCGATCTCGATCAGCTCGTGGAGGACCTGGCGGTAGTACTGGGCGTCCTCGTCACGCTGGCTCGCCTGGGCGGGGCTCGCGTCGTTGGCCGGGTCAGGAAGGGCGGGACTGGAGGACATCGGGGAGGATAGGCGGGTTTCTCGCGGAGGGCGTCAAGAGGTGTTTGGGCTGCGTGACGGGAGGTGCGGCAGGCATGGCCCGGGCCGGTCAGCATCTAGGCGCGTCACATGGACCAAGAGAGCGGTTACCGCTCACACTCCCGCATGGTAAGCCGGCTGGGCCGCCGTGAGGCGATTCGCTGTGATGGGGCAGATCGGCCGATGTCAACGGGCTTCAAGAAGTTCAGAGACTACAAGGCGGAGGGGCACCTGTGGATCACCTTATCGACGGGTGATTACTATCCAGACATCCTTCCCCTCGCGTGCGAGCTTTACAAGCCGGTCCTGACGACGTTCGGGCATCTGCTGGCGCAGGCCCATTCTTCCACCATCTGTTCATGGCTCTTTCAGAAATCTCCGAGCAGTGGATGCGCATCCAGCTCGCGCGCGTTTTCCGCAAGTACGTCAGCCCGGAAACTCCGGTGGAGATGCTCAAGCAGAAGCGGAAGGCGCAGGAGATCTGCGACCGCTTCGGGCATGGATTCCGGGCCATCACGGAGGTCCAGCGGCGCTTCGGCGAACGCTCGCTCCCCGATGAGGCGCTGTGCGCGATCCTCTGGGAGTACAAGGACCGAGGCAAGAAGGGCTACGACCTTACCGAGCGGCTGTTCATCATGCTGCGCGAGCAATTCCCGACCTTACGGCTGAGCGGCCCCGAGCGCGCCGGCAAGGACGTGCTACTGGGCACGATCTTCCCCGATTACACCAAGCCTGACCGCCCCATAGACTTCCTCATCAGCGACGGAAGCGACGTACTGGCCGTTGGCCTGGCCCGCTACAACTCGGATCGTGGCGGAGCGCAGGAGGACGACCGCACCGGCCAGTACCGCGACTGTGCGGCCGAGGTGTTGGCCTATGCCCGCGAGAAGGAGCACAAGACCAAGGTCATTTTCCTGAACGACGGGCCGGGACTGCTGCTCGGCTCGATGTGGAACGATTACGCCACCATCGAGGAGCTGTATCCGGGCCGCGTCATGGTGACGACGCTCCGCATGGTGCCGGAGCGGCTGACGCTCGACTGGTTGGAATCGTAGGGGGAAGCGATGGCAACAGGCGTTCCCCGCACCCCCGCCCGCAAAGGCGCTCTCGACGCCTTTCCCGTTTCGCTGACCTATCCTGGCAAGCGGCCGGCTGACGCGATCTTGGCGACGGCCCCCGGCACCTTCGAGGTTGTGCGGGGACATGACGTCCAGGACCGGAAGCGGCTCTATTTCGGGGAGAACTTGGCGGCGCTTTCCGCCCTGGCGCAAGACCCCGGCGTGTGCGGCAAGATCAGGCTCGTTTACATCGACCCGCCCTTTGCCACGCAGACCGTATTCCACTCGCGCAAGCTGGCGCACGCTTACGAGGATGTCTTCGAGTGTGTCGAGTACCTGGAGTTCATGCGGGAGCGCCTGATCTTCCTGCATCGGATCATGACGGAAGACGGGTCGATCTACGTCCACCTCGACGCCAAGATGGTGTTCCACGTCAAGCTCATCATGGATGAGATTTTCGGGCCGAAGAACTTCCGCAATTGCATTACCCGCAAGAAGTCGAACCCGAAGAACTACACGCGCAAGCAATTCGGCAACGTCTCAGACTATCTACTGTTCTACACGAAGTCGGGCCAGTATGTGTGGAACCGCCCGACCGAGCCGTGGACGGAGGAGCGGGCAAGGGAATATCAGTATGTGGACCCGGCTACCGGCCGGCGCTTCATGAAGGTTCCTATTCATGCCCCCGGCCACCGGAACGGCGAGACCGGGAAGCCGTGGCGCGGCATGATGCCGCCTCCCGGCAAGCACTGGCAGTTCCCGCCTCCCGTCCTGGACGAGTTGGACGCCAAGGGTGAAATCTACTGGTCGAAGAACGGCAACCCACGCCGCAAGGTTTACCTGGACGAGAGCGCGGGCGTGTCGGTCCAGGACATATGGCTCGACTACCGCGATGCCCATAATCAGATGGTGCATGTCAGCGGCTATCCGACCGAGAAGAATAGTGGCCTGCTCCGCCGGATCATCGAAGCATCGAGCAATCCCGGTGACCTCGTGCTCGACTGCTTCGCCGGCTCCGGCACGGCGCTCGCCGTTGCCGACCTGCTAGGCCGCGACTGGATCGGCGTCGATAACAGCCCCGAAGCCCTGCGGACCATGCTGCATCGGTTCCGGCACGGCACTCAGCCGATGGGCGATTTCGTGGGCAAGCAGACGCCCAAGCGGGACAGCATGGGACCGCTGTTCGCCATGGAGCAATTCGAGGATAGGCCCCCGCCTCTGCACAGGATCACCGATTTTGTGCTGTTCGTGGGAGTGGGCGCGCAGCTACCCGACGCGGAACCTACGCCGCGTAGGGCCGCCGAGTAAGAGGGTGTCGCACGATGCCCCCATTCAAATTGACGCACTATCCACGAGGGTAACTGCGGGCGTGGTCCGGCGGAAATGTTCTTGGCTGGATACTCACCGCACCCGGTCCCGCTCCGGGGCGGCAACGATGTCCGGCCAGTGCCGGGCGGCATCGGCGAAGGCCAGCCGGACGCGGACCAAGGCCGGAGGGTCCGCGCTGTCCCAGGCGCTGCGCCAGCGCTCACTCTCGCCATGGGGGCGCCGCGGGGCCAGTAGGCGAACTGCACCGAGGCGACGCCGTCTAGCAGCTCCGTGTCCTGCGTCGGCGGCGGCGGGCCGATGGGCTTGCCGAAGCGGCGCGGCGCCCAGCGCAGTACCAGCTGGTGCCGTGCATCCACCAGCAGCGCCGCGTCCACCGCCCGGTCGGACGCGGCCGGCAGCCGGGTCTCCAGGACGAGCCGGGACGCATCGCCCGCGATGCCGGCCGCGTGCGTTGGGTCGCCGGGGTCGGCCTGCTCGATCAGCCGGCGTAGGACGCGGTCCACCGCGTCGAGGTCGCCATGCACCGCGATCGCGCGGTCCTGCGCGTTCCACGCCTGCATCCCGAGCCGCACGCCGCCAGCAAGGCCCGCCATCAGGAAGCCCAGCACGACCAGCGCGACCAGCACCTCCAGCAGCGTGAAGCCGTCCTCACGCCGCACAGCACTCATGGGGGTTCCGGCGGAATGGGCGCGACGCGGCGCCCATGCAGCACCACCTGCCGCTCCCCGCCATCGGTCGTCCAGGACTCGGCGAGGGCGATGTCGTAGAGCACGGCGCCGCCGCCGAAGGCGACCTGGACCACGTGGCTGCGCCAGTGGAAGCCGCCGCCATCGTCGCCCGTTTGGTCGCCCAGCGGCGGCACCGGGCCGTGCTCCATCACCGCCAGGCGCGAGCGGGCGCGCGACACCGCCTCCTGCATGTGGTCCGCGACCCGCGCCGTCCGCACCCCGCCCGCGGCACCCTGGAACAGCACGGCCAGCGCGAGCGCCGCGATGGCCGCGGCGACCAGCACCTCCAGCAGCGTGAACCCCGCCTCACGTTCCATCGGTGACGAGGGACGAGACGACGACCCGCCCGGTGAGCCAGTTCACGCCGACCTCCACCCGGCGCCCGCGCCCCTGCAGCTCCACACGCCCCCCGGTCGAGCTGCCGTCGGGGGCGAAGCGGATGGCCGCGAGCCGCTCGCTCGCCGTTTCCCTGAGCGTGTCTTTGACGTTGATCCCGACGCCGGGCGGCAGGGTGCGGGCCGCCGTGCCGTCCAGCCGGACGCTGCGGGTCGCCGCGTCGAAGGTGACACCGACGACGCGGTTGCCCGCGATGGCGCGGGTGCGGGCGAGGCGAAGCGAGCCTGCGACCTCCTCGGACGCGGTGCGGAGGTCGAGTCCTGGGCTGCGCTGCGGGCCGCGCATCGCGAGCAGCGCCGTCGCCAGGCCGATCACGACGAGGACGACGAGCACCTCGATCAGGGTGAAGCCGGCCTCTGACTTACCGTGCCCGCTATTGGGCAAGGTTGTTGAGGCCGAGCATGGCGAGCAGCAGCGAGGCCACGATGCCCGCCACCGCCGCGCCCATCACCACCGTGATGCCCGGCACCAGCAAGGCCACCATGCGCTGCACGCCGATCCGCGTCGCTTCCTCGTGGATCTCCGCCGCCCGCAACGCCATCGGCCCGAGCTGTGCCGTCTCCTCGCCGAGCCGCAGCAGATGGACCGCGCGCGGCGGCAGCACGCCGGACTCCGCGAGCGATCCCGACAGCCCGGCGCCGCCCTTGGCGCTCAGCGCCGCCCGCTCCACGGCGGCCTCGCCCGCGCGGTTGCCCAGCACGCCGCGCGCGATGCCCAGAGCGGTGATCAGCGGCACGCCGTTGATCAGCAGCGTGCCGAGCGTCCGTGTCAGCCGTGCGGCCAGCACCTCGCGCGCGAGCCGGCCGATCACCGGCAGGTGCAGGATCAGGCGGTCGGCCGCGAGCCGCGGTCCCGGCTGGCGCAGGGCCGCGCGCACGACCAGCCCGAGCACGATGAGGGCGAGCAGCAGCCAGAGACCGTAGGCGCCGAGAAAGTTGCCGATGTCTATCAGGATCTGCGTCGGCCGCGGCAGGGCGGCGCCGCTCTGCTCGAACAAGGGCACGAACTGCGGCAGCACCTCGGTCAGCAGCAGCACGATGGAGCCGATCGCCGCCACGAGGAGGAGCGCGGGGTAGATCAGCGCCGAGGTCACGGTCGAGGCCAGGCGGCGCTCCTTCTCCAGCAGGTCGGCCAGGCGCTCCAGCGCGGGGGCGAGCTGGCCGCCTGCCTCGCCCGCCCGCACCAGGCCGACGTAGAGCGGCGGGAAACTGCCGGGGTGCTGCTGCAGCGCCGCCGCGAGCGCGCCGCCGTCGCGCACCGTGGCGCGAAGCCCCTCCACGACCGCGCGGACGCGCGCGTTCGGGGCTGTCTCGGCGAGGAAGCGCAGCGTTCGGTCGAGGTCCTGCCCGGCGCCCAGCATCGTCGCCATCTCGCGCGTGAGGTCCGCCACCTCCTGCCGCCGCAGGCCGCGCCGGCCGAACTCCACGCTGAGCAGGCCGGAGAGCCGGCCGCCGCGGTCCGGCTCGGCGCGGACGGGAAGGCTGCCCTGCCGCCGCAGCCGGTCCACCACCGCCGCCTCGCTCGGCGCCTCCATCGTGCCGCGCGCGACGCGGCCGGACGGCTCGACCGCGACGTAGCGGAAGAGCGTCATCGCGCGTCCCTATCCTTCCGCGCGGATGCTGCGCACGACTTCCTCCACCGTCGTCGTGCCCGCCAGCGCCGCGTCCAGCCCGGCGTCGAACATCGGCACCATCCCGCCCGCGACCGCGGCGCGCTCGATCTCCGCGGTCTCCGCCTTCGCGAAGACCAGGCGCTCAACGTCGGGGGTCGGCCGCAGGAACTCGGCGATCGCCAGCCGCCCGCGGTAGCCGGTGCCGCGGCATTTCGGGCAGCCGACCGGGTGCCACAAGCGCATCGGCTCCTTGGTCCGTTTGTCGAGGCCGAAGCGGTGGACCATCTCGGGCGGTACCTCGGCCTCGCGCTTGCACTCCGGGCAGAGGCGACGCACTAGGCGCTGTGCGAGCACGCCGCGCAGCGTTGCGGCCAGCAGATAGTCTTCCAACCCCATGTCCCGCAGCCGGGCGATGGTCGCCGCCGCCGAGTTGGTGTGGACGGTGGAGAGCACGAGATGCCCGGTCAGCGCCGCCTGCACGGCGATCTGCGCCGTCTCCAGGTCGCGGATCTCGCCGACCATGATCACGTCGGGGTCCTGGCGCAGGATGGAGCGGAGCAGGTTGGCGAAGTCGAGGCCGATCGCGGGCTTGACCTGGATCTGGTTCACGCCGGGCAGCTGATACTCGATCGGATCCTCGACGGTGACGATGTTGCGCGCGACCTGGTTGAGCGCGAGCAGGCCGGTGTAGAGCGTCGTCGTCTTGCCACTGCCGGTGGGGCCGGTGACGAGCACGATGCCGTTGGGCAGCTCCAGCGCCGTGCTCCACTTGGCGACGAGCGGGGCGGGCAGGCCGAGGCGCGCGTAGTCGAACGCGACCGCGCCGCGGTCGAGCACACGGAGCACCACTTTCTCGCCGTGCAGGGACGGCACGGTGGAGACGCGGAAATCCACGTCCTGGCCGCGCACCGCGAGCTTGATGCGGCCGTCTTGGGGCAGGCGGCGCTCGGCGATGTCGAGCCGGGCCATGATCTTCACGCGGGACGTGATCGCCGCCGAGAGCCGGGCGGGCGGGCTCTCGACCTCGTGCAGCACGCCGTCGTAGCGGTAGCGCACGCGCAGGCGGTCCTCGAACGGCTCCAGGTGGATGTCGGACGCCGCCGTCTCCACGGCGCGGGCGATGAGCTGGTTGACCAGGCGGATGACCGGCGCCTCGCTGGCCAGGTCCTTGAGGCGTTCGGCGTCCTCCTCCACCGGCGCACCCTGGTCCGCGTCGGCGGCGGCCTCGGCGTCGCCTGCCGCGTCGGGGTAGAGGCGGGCGAGCGCCGCGTCGAGCTCGATCGGGACCGCGACCTCCAGGACCACGCGCAGCCCCGTGGCCGCTGCAACGGCCGCAGGGGTGAAGGCGTCGAGCGGATCGGCGACGGCGACGGTGAGGGTATCGTCCTCGACGGCGACCGGCAGGGCGCGGCCATGCCGGAGGAAGCGGGCGGACAGCCGGTCGGCGAAGAGCGGCTCGGCGGCGGGGTAGCGCTCGGGGGTGGCCAGCCCGACGCCGAGCAGGGCGGCGTAGGCGTCCGCGAGGCCGCGCTCGCTGACGAGGCCGAGCTGGATCAGCACGGCGTCGAGTTGCTGGCCGCTCTCGGCCGCGACCCGGCGCCCGCGCTCCACCGTGCGCGCGTCGCAGTGGCCGCGCTCGACGAGGAGGGCGGCGAGCCGGGCCAGCGGCTCCGCCTCGGAGACGAATGCCGCGGCCGTAGGGTCCGGTGCCGTGCGCTGGTGCTGCATGGTAGTCTAGTCCTATGGCGGAATGCCGCCGGAAGAAAGGGCGTTCGTGTTACCGGATTGGCTGCCGCCGCTGCTCCTCTCGCCGTTCATCGGCAGCTTCCTCGGCGTGCTCGTGCGGCGGCTGCCGCGCGGCCTGCCAGTGGCACTCGCCCGGTCGCGATGCGAGGCGTGCGGCCGGACGCTCGATGCACGGGATATGGTGCCGATCGCGAGCTTCCTTATACTGCGTGGCCGGTGCCGTGGATGCAGGGTGCGGATCGCGCCGATGCATCTCGGCATCGAGCTGGCCGCGATGGGGGTCGCCCTCTGGGCGGTGCTGGCGCTGACGAAGACCGAGGCCGACTCGGTGCGGCTCTGGCTCGCCTGCGGTCTCGGCTGGACGCTGCTGGCGCTGGCCTGGATAGACTGGGATCATCTGCGCCTGCCCGACGTGCTGACCCTGCCGCTCGTGGTCGCGGGACTCGGGGCGACGCTGCTGCTCGACCCCGGCGCTGCCCCGGAGCACGCGGCGGCGGCGGCGCTGGGCTACCTCGCGCTGCGCGGGCTGGCGGTCGGATACCGGGCGCTGCGCGGGCGCGATGGCCTTGGCGCCGGGGATGCGAAGCTCCTGGCCGCGGCGGGCGCCTGGGTCGGGGTGGAGGCGCTGCCGGCCGTCGTGCTGGGGGCGGCGCTGTTCGGGATCGGCTTGGCGTTGGCGGGTCGCCTGCGCGGCCGCGCGGTGAGCCGCGCCACGCCGATCCCGTTCGGCCCCGGCCTCTGCGCCGCGCTCTGGCTCGCCTGGCTCTACGGGGTTGGTCCAGTGATGCGCCTTTAACCGAGGCTCAATCTTTCGCCGCCATCCTCGCGCAATGTCGCCCAGCAGGATCACCATACGCGCCGCCAACTGGCCCCTCCGCGTCAAGATCCTGGTAACGATCTGTGTCTCCGCGTTCTACATTGTGCTGCTTGGCGCTTTGGGCCTGCACGGTCTCGCAGCGGTCGAGCGCGAAGCCGTCACCCTGCGTACCAAGTGGCTGCCGGCCTGCGACGCCGTGAACGGGATGGGCCGCGCCATCGCTCTCCGACGCATCGCCGAGGACAGCTCCTTCCTGTCAACGGACCCGGCGATCCTCGCCCGCGACGCCCAGACCGTCGCCGATCAGACCCGCGCGTACGACGCTGGCCGGCAGCTCTACGGCGCGCTTCCGCTCGACATGGCGGAGCAGAACCGCCTCGCCATCCTCGACGAGAAACTTTCCGCCTACGATGCCGTCCGGGCGCGCGCCGCCGCGCTGGCCGCCGCAGGGGACCGCGAGCAGGCCATCCGCTTCTGGAACAACGGCGCCGGCCTCACCTTCCGCGACGTCAACACTGCGCTCAACGAGATTGAGGCAGCGACCCAGGCGGACGCCGCCCGTGCTGCCCGCCGGAGCACGGACGCGCATCGCGGGGCCGAGCTGCAGCTCCTAGCCGGTGCCGCGTTCGTGCTCGTAGTCGCCGTGGTGGGCTCGATGCTGCTGATGGCCGGCGTGATCTGGCCCCTCGCGGCGCTTACGTCCCGGCTCGCGAGCTTGCTGGAGGGCGATCTCGACCGTGGCATCCCCGGCATCTGGCGGCGGGATGATTTCGGCCTCTTCGCCGTCGGGCTGAGCCGTCTGCGCGACGCGATGGTGCGGCACCGGGCGCTGGAGCAGGAGAGCGCGGCCGACACAGCGGCACGCAGCGCGCGGGCGGACGCGATGGAGGCGCTGATCCACCGGTTCGAGGCGCAGGCGGCAGGCTTGCTCGGCCGGGTCGCCGCGAGCGCCGCGCGCTTCCGGGCCGCGAGCCAGGACCTAGGGGAGGCAGCGGACCGCACCAGCGTCCGCACTGGCGAGGCCCGCGGCAGCACGGCCCGCACTGCCGAGAGCGTCAACGCCATGGCGGGCGCTGCCGAGGAACTCTCCGTCTCGATCCGCGAAGTCGCGGCCCAGGTCGGTCGTGCCGCCGCCGCGGCCGGGCGCACCCGCGCCCAGGTCGAGCACAGCCGGGCGAGCGTGGACGGGTTGGCCAGCACCGCGGGGCGCGTCGCCGACGTGGTGGACCTGATCGGCCGCATCGCCGGGCAGACGAATTTGCTCGCGCTGAATGCCACGATCGAGGCCGCGCGCGCCGGCGAGGCTGGGCGCGGCTTCGCGGTGGTGGCCGGTGAGGTGAAGGCACTCGCCGCCCAGACCGCGCGCGCCACGGGCGAGATCGCAGCCCAGATCGAGGCGATGCGCGGCGCCGTCGCCGAGGCCGTGCGCAGCATCGCGCTGACGGCGGACGGCATCCGCGAGCTGGACGGGGCGGCGAGTGCCGTGGCCAGCGCCGCCGAACAGCAGAGCGGGGCGACCGCCGCCATCGCCTGCGGTGCGCAGGACGCCGCGCGGGAGACCGAGTCCGCCTCGGGCCACGTCGCCGCCGTCACCGAGGACGCTGCCGCGGGCCGCGATGCCGCCGCGGCGGTGCTCGCGACCGCCGGGGATCTGACCGAGGCCGCCGACGCCATGCGCGCCGAGGTTGGGCGTTTCCTCGCGGAGGTGCGGACGGCGTAGCGGCTCGCTTGCGCCACGGTGGCGCGGGTGCTCCCTTGGCGTTCCCGCCGGGAGCGCCGCCATGCCCCTCTTCGCGTCCACGCCGCTGCTCGACATTGCTTATGAAGCGGCCGGCCCTGCGGATGGGTCGCCCGTCATCCTGCTCCACGGCTGGCCGGACGACGCGCGCACGTGGGACCGCGTGCTGCCCGCGCTGCACACGGCCGGGCTGCGCACGATCGTGCCGTGGCTGCGCGGCTACGGCCCGACCCGCTTCCGCTCCGAGGACACGCCCCGGACGGGCCAGCCAACGGCGTTGGGACGCGACCTGCTCGACCTCGCCGACGCGCTGGGCCTCGCGCGCTTCCAAGTCGTGGGCCATGACTGGGGTGCGCGCTCCGCCTACATCGCTGCCTGCCTCGCGCCCGACCGCCTCGCACGCTGCGCCGCACTCTCGGTCGGTTGGAATGGACTTGACCCGAAGCAGGCACTGTCCGTGCCGCAAGTGCAGAACTATTGGTATCAATGGTATATGGCGCTCGACCGCGGCGCGGAGCTGGTCCGCAACGACCGCGAGACCTACACCCGCCACATCTGGACAATCTGGAACCCAGGGTGGACCGTTCCCGACGCGGAGTTCGCCGCCACCGCGGCCAGCTTCGCCAACCCGGACTGGGCCGACATCACCCTGCACTCCTATCGGCAACGCTGGGATCTCGCGCCCAGCGACCCGGCCTACGAGGCGGACGAGGCCCGCATCAAGGCCGACCCGCGCATCCGCGTGCCCACGTTCTGCCTGCACGGCGGCGATGACCCGGCCAGCGGCCCGGCCACGTCCGAGGGCAAGGGAGGCTTCTTCCTCGGCCCCTACGAACGCCGCGTGCTGCCCGGCGTCGGCCACTTCCCGCAGCGCCAGCGGAGCGAGGAAGTAGGCGCGCTGCTCGCCCGCTTCCTCACGGCCTGAATTGCCTCTGCTTCGGCGTCACGTGACGGGCATCTTCCGTGTTGGTGTCAAGCGTCTGCGTGGCGCCATGGCTGTCCATCTCGGGCGATGGCGTTGAGGGTGACGAGCATCTTGCGCATGACGGCGACGAGGGCAACCTTGCCGGGCCGTTGGTTCTGGTGGACGAGGCGCTGGCAGAAGTCGCGCATGAGGGGGTTGTGCCGGATGGCGCAGCGCGCCGCGTTGAACAGGACCGCGCGCACGCCTGGGCCTGCCGTGCCCGGTGGCGGCGCGCTTGTGCGACTTGCCGCTGTGCTGGGCATGGGGTGCAAGGCCGACCAGGGACGCGATCTCCTTGCCGGTGCAGCGTCCGAGTTCGGGCAGCTCGCCGAGGACGGTGAACACCGTGATGGGTCCGACGCCCTTGAGGCTGCGCAGGGCCTGGGCCATGGCGGCGAGCGGCGGGTTCGCGGCAAGGTGGGCGTGCAGCTCGCGCTCGATCGCGTCCACGGCCTGCTTGAGGGCGAGGGTGACGGCATCCAGCGTGTGCTTGACGGCGGGCTGGATGGTGGTTGCCGCCCGGCAGCGTTCGGCCGGCAGTGGCTCGATCAGCAGGGCGTGGACGTGATCATGGACGTGCCTACCTCCTCCGTAGCCCTCGGGGTAAACACGGTCTGCCGCGAGAAGAACAAAGCCTACATCAACACCGGCGGCGCCACCGCGGACCTGACCGGCAAGGACTGCACGCCCGTCACGGTGCACTGGTCCTACGACACGTATATGCTCGCTGCCTCCACCGCCGGGTCGCTGCCGAAGCAGGGCGCCAACTCCTGGTTCTTCGTTACCGCCGACTAC
Organism: uncultured Alphaproteobacteria bacterium; assembly: GCA_963790535.1. Lineage (GTDB taxonomy): Bacteria > Pseudomonadota > Alphaproteobacteria > Acetobacterales > Acetobacteraceae > CAWKEH01. Next base: position 87,919 of record CAWBOZ010000015.1, read on the forward strand.
GTGTTCGGCCACCAGCTGCAGCGGGACTCGACGGCGGTGGTCGAGAAGAACAGCGTCAAGGTGATCGGCCTCGCCAACGCGGGTGCGGACACGGTGAACTGCGTCAAGCAGGCGCACGAGTTCGGCCTGACGCAGGGCGGCACCCGCCTCGCCGCCCTGCTCGGCTCCCTCGGCGTCATCCACGCGCTCGGCCTGCCGACGGCGCAAGGCCTGCTGCTGACCGAGAGCTTCTACTGGGACATGAACGACCGCACCCGCGCCTTCATGGCTCGCGTGCGGCCCAGACGCCGACCAACTACCCGAACGCGCCGCAGGCCGCCTGCTACTCCGGGGCGCTGCACTTCCTCAAGTCGGTCGCCGCCCTCGGCGTGGACAGGGCAGGTGACGGCGCGGCGGTGGTGGCGCACATGAAGGCGGTGCCCGCGGACGACGATGCCTTCGGCCACACCGTCATCCGCGCCGACGGCCGGGCGATGGTGCCGGCCTATCTGTGGCAGGTGAAGACGCCCGCCGAGAGCAAGGGTGAGTGGGATCTCTACAAGCTGGTGGCCACCACCTCGGCCGAGGACGCGGCGCCGCCAGTGTCGGCGTGCCCGCTCGTCCACGCCTGACCGCGGCCGCCAAGGCGAACTTTCCCGTCGCGCCAACGTTGCGCCGTCTGGACAATCGGGAGGTGTGCCGTGAGGGAATTGAGAAGGTTGGTGGTCATGGGCCTGCTAGGGCTGGGCGTCGGCCTGGCGGGCTGCGCGCCTGCGTCGCCGGCGATGAACGACAACGAGGCGCAGGGAGTTCGTGGACGGCGCCCTTGCCGCCGTGCAGGAGATGCGGGCCTCGCCCGGCTTCGCCAGCTCCGGCGTCTTGGGGCGGGCAAGGGCGGTCCTGATCGTGCCGCGCTCCCTCAAGATCGCCGTGCTCGTCGGCGGCGCGGGCGGCCACGCCGTGCTGCTCGCGCGCACCGCCCATGGCTGGAGCGATCCCGCCTTCTACACGGTGGCGAGCGGGTCGCTTGGCCCGCAGATCGGCGTGCGGGAATCCGCCATCGTGCTGCTCCTGATGACGGACCGGGCGTTGGACGCCTTCCTCCACAACAACAACGTGACGCTCGGCGCATCGGCGAACCTCACGGTGGCGCAGTACAACGCGACCGGCGCCGCCGCGATTGGTGGCCAGGACGTGATCGTCTGGACGGACTCCCAGGGCCTGTTCATCGGCGGCTCGGTCGCGGCGCAAGGCTTCACCCAGGACGGCACCTATGACCAGGCCTATTACGGCTTTTCCGGCCAGAACGTGACGGCTAGCGAGATCCTCGCGGGCGCCGTCCACAACCCGGCGGCCGACCCGCTCAAGGCGGCTCTCTGATCTCTCGCCGGGCGATGGGGTGATGGCGTGCGCCGCGTCGCCGCGGGACGGCGCACGTGTCTAGACTATGGTGTGCTCCCGACTCGCCCGCCCAGCGCCTCGGGGCCGTGCACATTGCAGCGCCCGGCCAACTCCTCCACCCAGCGCGGCGCGAACGCGAGCACGCCTGCCACCTCCAGCACGCTTCGCCCCTGCGCCAGTAGCCAGATCGCCTGCGTGTGCCGTGCCTCGGTCGCGTCCCAGGCCGCCCGGTAGCGCTCTTCCAACTCCGCCACAGACAGGTGCTCGACGATGCGCGCCATGGTCCCGCTCCCAACCCACGGCCGTCATCCTAACCCTAGCTACGAAAGCCAATCACCCGGCATTCGTATTACTGTCGCTCGCTGAAGAAGTGGGCCGAGTGCCCACGCACAAACGCTTGATGGCCTATCAGCAACCTTGACGCCACGGCGGCGATGCGCCCAGGCATGGTGGGCGCTCCACGCTGATCCGGGTCTCCGTCACCATGTCCGTGCCGCCTTTGGCCTTGATCGCGGTTCTCCTGGTCGCGGCACCCGCGTTTGCCAGGCCGCCCGCCGCCGCCCCAAGTTCCCATGAGACCAGCTTCCACGATGCCGTGGCCGCCGCCTGGGCACGCTTGCCACAGCGCCGGGCGCTCGCCGCGCGGCGAGGCGTGGCCGCGGCGCAGTTCGCCGCCGGCGGCGCCTTCTTCCCCAATGCCCCTTACGCAACCGGCACCTACATCAACGACAAGATCCTCGGCAGCAACGAAAACTACCTCACCACCCAGGGCGAGCTGGGGACGCCGGTCTGGCTGCCCGGCGAGGGCACGGCGACCCAGAACGCCGCGTCGGCGGACGCCGCGACCGTTGCCGCCGACATCGACGCCACGCACCTCGCCCTCGCCGTGCAGGTGCTCGGCCTCGCCGCGCAGGCCGCCTTCGCCGCCAACGAGCGCGACGTGGCCCAGCGCCGCCTCGCCACGGCGGAGGCGCTGGCCGCCGACCTGGCCCATCGCTTCCATGTCGGCGAGTCCTCGGAAAGCGATGCCCTGGCGGCGGACGCCGAAGCCGCAGGCGCCCGCGTCACGCTCAGCGCGGCGGACGCGCAGCTCGCCTCCGCCATCGCGGCACTCGCGGCCGTCACGGGTCGGGAGGCTGTGCCCCGGCTCGCCGCGCCCGCGCCCCGAGTGGTGCTGGGAGCGGCTGTGCTGGCGTCCGCCCCCGCGACTCACCCGCGAATCATCGCGGCCGAGCGCGCCGTTGCCGCGGCGCAGGCCAAGGCACGGCTCACCCGCATCGAGAACCGCGACAGTCCAACCGTCGGTGTCACCGGCATCAACGAGAAGCAATACGGCTCGCCCTGGGATACGCGCTTCGGCGTGGTGTTCCGCTTCCCCTTCGCGACCGAAGCGCGCAATGCGCCGCTACGGGCCGCCGCCGAGGAAGCCGTGACGCAGGCCGAGGTCCAGCTCGTGCTTGCTCAGCGCGAGGTGCTCGCCGCGATCCGTCAGGCTGCGGCCGTGCTCGCCGGGGCCGAGCGGGGGAGCGCGGCCGCTTCGCGCGCGGCCGATGCGCTGGATAAGCGGCGCGGCGAGGTCGAGCGTGCCTGGCGCGTGGGCGAGATGCCGCTGATCGAGGTTGTCCGCGCCAACGCGCTCGCCTTCGACGCCGACCTCTCCCGCGACAAGACCCGCACCGAGCTCGATGCCGCGCGGCAGCGCCTGCGCCTCGCCGAGGGCGTCCTGCCGTGAGGCGGGCCGCGCTCGCCCTCACCGCTGTCTTGCTCGCCGCCGCGGCGCCGCACGATCCGCCCGGCGTCGTCAGCATGAGCCAGGAGCAGCAGCACACGATCAAGCTGCAGACCGCCCGCGCCGAGCAGCGGCCGATCACTGAGGCCGTGCGCGTGCCGGGCACCGTCGCCTTCGACGAGGGCCATGTCGCCCGGCTCCGCCCCTTTGCCCAGGGGCGCGTGCTGCGCCTTCTCGTGCAGCCGGGCGATAGGGTAGCGGCCGGGCAGGCGCTCGCCGAGCTGGAGACGCCGATGCTGACCAACGACGAGGAGAACCTGGCCGCCGCGCGCGCCTCGGTGCGCGAGGCCGAGGCGGGCGTCGCCGTCGCGCGCGATGCGCTGCGGCGCGGCGTGATCCTCGCGCGCGACGGCTCGCTCTCCCGCGCCGAGGCGGAGCGGCGCCGGCTGGTGCTGGCCCAGGCGGACGCCGCCGCGGACACCGCTCACGCCCGCGTCGCGGCGCTTCAGGCGGAGGTGAAGCGGCTCGGCGCCGTCGCGACGCCGGGCGTTTCCGTGCTGTCCTCGCCGCTGGCCGGCGTGGTCGTCCAGGTGGGGGTGACACCGGGCGGCATCGTGGATCCTGGAGCGGCCGAGGCGTTCCTGGTGGCGAATCTCTCGGTCGTGGTGGTGCTCGCGCAGGTGCCCGAGGCCAGCACCTCGCTCGTGCAGGTCGGCGATCCGGCCCGCATCCATCTCGCCGCTGGCGGCGACCGCAGCTGGGACGGCAAGGTGGTCGCCCTCGGCGCCGCCCTCGACCCGCAAGCGCGCACGCTGCCCGCCCGCATCGAGATCGCCAACCCGGACGGCGCCTTGCGCGCAGGCATGTTCGTGGACGTGTCCATCACCAGCAATCGCGGGCGCGACGACGTGGTGGTGCCCGCCGGGGCGGTGCAGATGGTGGGCGACAAGCGCGTCGCCTTCACTCCCATGGGCGGCGACCACTTCCAAAGCCACGATCTCACCATCGGCGTAGAGCGGCAGGACTGGGTCGAAGTGCGCCAGGGATTGCACGCCGGGGACGAGGTGGTGACGCAGGGTAGCTTCGAGCTGAAGGCGCTCCTGCAGAAGGCCATGCTGGGCGGCGCTGGCTAGGGGATGCAGCGGTTCTTCGAGCGGCTCGTCGCCCGGCGCTGGCTGGTCCTGATCCTGGCGCTCGCCGTTGTCGCGGTCGGCTGGTTCAATTTGCAGCGGCTCGCCGTGGACGCCGTGCCGGACATCTCGCCCAAGCAGGTGCTGATCCTCACGGAGGCGACGGGCCTGGGGCCGCTGGAGGTCGAGCGCCTCGTCACCTTCCCCATCGAGATGCAGATGACGGGGCTGCCGGGCCTCAAGGACGTGCGGTCGAAGTCCCGGTTCGGGCTGTCCGCCGTCTATGTCACGTTCGACGACAGCGTGAACGTCGAGACCGAGCGCGCCCGCGTGTTCCAGCGGGTGCAGCAGGCCAAGCAGATGATGCCGCCCGGCGTCGGCAGCCCCCAGGAAGGGCCGCTCACCACGGGCTTAGGCGAGATCCTGGAGTTCGAGCTGCGCGGCCCCGGCTACACCCCCATGCAGCTCTACCAGATGCTGCAATGGCAGATCGTCCCCCAGCTCCGCCTCGTGCCGGGCATCGTGAACGTGGACATCTATGGGGGCGAGCTGGAGACCTACGAGGTCCGTGTCTCGCCCGAGCGGCTGCGGGCGCAGGGGATCACGCTTCCCCAGGTCTTCAGCGCCATCGAGAGCAACAACGCCACCCGCGGCGGCGCCTACATCGAGCGCGGCGACGAGCAGGAAGTCGTGCGCGGCCTGGCACTCGCCGAGAGCCGCTCCGACATCGCGAACATCGTGCTCAAGGCCGCACCCGGCGGCATCCCGGTCACGATCGGCGATGTCGGCGACGTCGTGCTCGCGCCGAAGGTCCGCCTCGGCGCCGTCACCCACGACGGCGAGGGCGAGACGGTCGTGGGCGTCGCCGAGATGCAATACGGGCTGAACTCCAGCCAGGTGCTGCCGAAGCTGAAGGCGGGGCATCGCCGAGGTGCAGAAGAAGCTGCCGCCCGGCGTCGAGATCCACCCGTTCTACGACCGCTCCAACCTCATCCACCGCGCCATCGGCACCGTCGAGCACAACCTGATCGAGGGTGCGCTGCTGGTCGTCATCGTGCTGCTGCTCATGCTGGGCAATCTCCGCGCCGGGCTGATCGTGGCGGCGGTGATCCCGGTCTCCATGATGATGGCCTTCGTGGGGATGCGGGCGTTCGGCATCCCGGGCAACCTGATGAGCCTGGGCGCCATCGATTTCGGCCTGATCGTGGATGGCGCTGTCGTCCTCGTGGAGAACGTGCTGCGGCGGCAATCGGCGGCGGACGAGAACGACAGAGAGCCGGCGAAGGTGGTGCCGGGCGCCGCCGCCGAAGTTGCGCGGTCCGTCATGTTCGCCGTGATCATCATCACGATGATTTACGTGCCCATCATGTCCCTGCAAAGCGTCGAGGGCAAGACGTTCCGGCCCATGGCGTTGACCGTGATGCTGGCACTCGGCAGCTCGCTGCTGGTCACGATGCTGGCCATCCCGGCGTTGGCGGCGACCTTCCTGAGCCGCAAGCCGTCGAAGGGGGACACCTTCGTCGTGCGCTGGGCGCGCAAGGCGTACACGCCCGTCCTGCGCCGCACGGAGAAGCACCCGTACATCACCGTCGGCTTTGCTGCGGCCTTGTTCGTGGGCGCGCTGTTCCTCGCCTCGGGCCTTGGCGGCGAGTTCATCCCGATCTTGCAGGAGGGCGCCATCGTCGTGACCTCCAACAAGCTGCCCAGCATCAACCTCGACGCCTCGATCCGCACCGTGACCGAGATCGAGAAGGTGATCCGCACCTTCCCGGAGGTGCAGACCGTGGTCTCCCAGACCGGCAGCGCCGCGGTGCCCACCGACCCCATGGGCGTGCAGAGCACGGACAGCTACGTGATCCTCAAGCCGCCTGGCCAGTGGAAGACCTTGCACACGCAGAAGGCCATCCTCGCCGCCATCGAGAAGAAGGTGAAGGCGGAGGTGCCGGGCATCTCGTGGGAGTTCTCCCAGCCTATCCAGATGCGGATGAACGACCTGCTGCAAGGCGTGCGCTCGCAGATCGCGCTGACCATCTACGGCCACGACCTGCACGAGCTGCGCACGCTCGCGGACAAGGCGGTGCGGATCGTCCAGGGCATCAAGGGGGCCGCCGACGTGCGCTCCGAGCAGGAGGGCGGGCTGCCGGACCTCACGGTGCAGGTGAACCGTGGGCGCCTCGCGCGCTACGGGATAAACGCCTCGGATGTGCTCGCCGTCATAGCTGCGATCGGCGGGCGCACGGTGGGCACGGTGTATGGCCCGAACGACACCGAGACGCCCATCGTCGTGCGGCTGCCCCAGAGCGACCGGTCGAGCGCCGAGCGGGTGCGGAACATCCCGGTGGGTCTCGCGGACGGCCAGTCCGTGCCGCTCTCGGAGGTCGCGGACGTGACGGTTGCGCCCGGCCCGGCGCAGGTCGAGCGCGACAAGCTGCAGCGGCGGATCGCGGTGCAGATCAACGTGCGGGGAAGCGACGTGAACAGCTTCGCGACCGAGGCGGAGAAGCAGATCGCGCAGAAGCTGCACCTGCCGACGGGCTATTCCGTGGAGTGGGGCGGGGAGTTCCAGAACCTGCGGAGCGCGACGGCGCGGCTCTCGCTCGTGATGCCCGTGGTCCTGGCGGTGATCTTCCTGCTGCTCTACCTCAACTTCGGCAGCCTTCGCTTATCGGCGCTTGATCTTCCTCAACGTGCCGATGGCGGCGACCGGCGGGATCGCCGCCCTCGTGCTGCGGGGGATGCCGTTCAGCGTCACGGCCGCGATCGGCTTCATCTCGGTCTTCGGCGTCGCGATCCTCGATGGCGTGGTGCTCGTCGGCTACATCGAGGAGGAGCGCGCGGGGGGCAAGAACCCGGCGGACGCGGCGCGCGAGGCGGCGGAGAAGCGGCTGCGCCCGGTGCTGACGACGGCGCTCGTCGCCTCGATCGGCTTCTTCCCGATGGCGCTCTCGACGAGCGTCGGCTCCGAGGTGCAGCGCCCGCTCGCCACCGTGGTCATCGGCGGCCTGGTCACGGCGACGCTGCTCACGCTGCTGGTGTTGCCGTCGCTCTATCCCGTGGCGGCGAAGGCCAAGCTGCCGTCCTGGAAGACGGTGAAGGGCTGGGTCCGGCGAGGGCGGGAGCACCATCCCGCGGAGTGACGGGCAAGGACAGCCTAGACCTTCTCTAGAAGGCTGATCTTGAGCTCCCGGAAGGCACGCCGGAAGCGCGACGTGCGCTCATTGTCGAGCATGGTTTCCAACTCATGCCCGAGTTCGCGCAGCCGCCCTTCGCTCAGCCGCTGGGCTTGAACGAACATGGACCGCTCTTCCGATCCCGCGTGATGCAGGAAGGCCGCTTGCAACGCCAGGAGGTGTTCGCCGAACTCCAGGCTCGCTATGGGCAGCTTCACCGTCGCCGCGAGCAGGTCCGCCAGCACGCCATGCTCGGAATAGGCGATATCCACATCCTCGCTGACCGGATGCACAGCCGGATAGAAGATCGCGTCCTCGATGACCTCGTGGATGTCGAGTTCGGAGGCGAGCGTGCGCATCAGCTCGTGACGCCGTGGATCGTCGCCGGGCGTGGCCAGCGTGCGCTCGAACAGCCGGCGCAGCATCTCGTGATGCTCGAACAGAACCTCGGTCGCCGTCCTGTGCGACAGGCCATCGCCGGCTGCTTCCTGGCCATCGTCCACAGGCCTGCGGGCAAGCGCCTCCGCCGTGACGACGTGATCGCCCGGCTCCTGCTCGCGCTTGATCTCCACCATGCCGTCGTGCAGGCGCACATGGTATCGCGGCTGCGGACAGGTGGACGGTCCGCTGACCGGCTGGCCAGTCTCGATATCGTATCGCGATCCGTGCCAGGGGCAGACGAGCGTGCCGCCGAGGACCCAGCCTTGGTCCAACGGACCGCCGGCGTGCGAGCAGCGCGCGCCCATGGCGTGGACCCGGTCACCCTGCTTGACGAGCACGATGCCGACGTCCTGCCGCGCGACCTCGTCCCAGACAGCGACACGGTGCGGTCTCTTCTCCGCCAACTCGGCGAACGGCAGAACGGGCCTGAAGTCCCGCGGCTCGGGACTGCGGTCGGCGTGATCCACGGCAGCCCGGCGTCGGTAAACGAGGTGGCCGCCGAGGTAGCCGCCAACGGCCATGCAAGCCCAAGCAGCACCGCTCGCCCACTGGCCCGCCGGGCGCCGCCCTCGACCGCGCAACACGATCGAGGCCAAGTTGAGGCCCAGCGACGTTGTGTTGACCATTCCATGCACCAGGCCGACGCGGCGGTCGCGGCCATTCAGGTGCTGCCAATCCGCGACTCCGGTGGCGACGGCCGCAACCGCGCCAACCGCCCCGGCCTTCAGCGCGAGGTCAGCGGCCCGCGCCGCGCCGCGATCGCGCAGCAGGCCCGTGGCGGCCAGGAGGTCGAGCCCTAGGGCCAGCGTCCAGGTCCCGATCGGGATCGTCACGAGGATCGGGTGCACGGGATGGCCGTAGGGGCTGCCATGCAGCGCATTGGCGAGCCTCTTGCTCGGGCGGCCGGCAACTTGTCCCGATCGGGAGATGGCCTTGCCGAGGGTGTAGCCAGGACCATCCAGGCTTTCAGTGGCCTCGATCCGGCCGATCGCCGCGTCAATGATCTTGCTCACGGGATTGTCCTCTGAAGCTTGCCTGCAAGGTGGGGATCGCTGGCGTTCTTGCGACCCTGAGCGTGTTGCTGGCCCGCGAGTTCCAAGGCGCCGTGACGGCCTCGTCCACGACCGGATGGTGTTGTCCCGTGCGGTGCAAGGCCGTCAGGGACGCCGACCAAGCCTGATCCGATGCCTCGGTATTGAGGGGGACGACGGTCAACCCCCAGCCGGCGTGAGCGCCTCCCGCAACTCCCCAATATCTGCCAGCTTGGCATGGAATACCGACCAATCGTCCTCGGCCGAGATCGGCCCCCAGATCGCTTCCACGTCCTCGATCAGCAGCGTCGCAGGCGCCGGGCGCTGCCAGTAGGGGTGATCAAGCCGGGCACCCGGCGCCGGGACGTAGTCATCGAGCAGGCGGCGCACGGGGGCGAAGTCAGGTGCTTGGTAGCGATCCCCCTCCGGCCCGGCTTCGGCCCGCGCCGCCGCTTGCGCCCCGCCATACCAGTCGAAGAAAGCGCGCTCGAACGGGGTGCCGCTCTCCCGCAGCCAGGTCCACCACGCCTGGACCAGCGCCCCGTCCGCCTCTTCGCCGCGCGGAGCAAGACCGAGACGGACCAATAATGCTGACCTATGTTTCACGTGAAACAATGTTGCGAATTCATCAAGAGCGTTCTCCAGGGCTTGACGCTCCCCGAGCGGGAGCAGGCACTCCGCGAGACGGATCAGGTTCCACTGCAGCGCCTCCGGTTGCCGCCCGTAGGCGTAGAGGCCGGTCTGGTCGAAGTAGGCCGCCGTGAACGAGGGATCGCAGGTGGGCAGGAAGCGCCAGGGGCCGTAATCGAAGCTCTCTCCCGTGACGTTGATGTTGTCCGAGTTGAGGACGCCGTGGACGAACCCGGCGGCCATCCACTCGGCGCCCACCGCCGCGACCCTGCGGCACACATGGGCGAGGAATGCCGCCGCCCGGTCCGCGACCGCCTCGCGCCAGAGCTCGGGCATGTACGTCTCGATCGTGTAGTCGAGCAGCTGCCCGATCGCCTCCGTCTCGCCGAGATAGGCGAGGCGCTGGAAGCTGCCGATGCGGACGTGACTGTGGCTAAGGCGCACGAGCACCGCGGACCGCGTGGGCGACGGCTCGTCGCCTCGCTGCAAGGCCTCCCCCGTCTCGACCAAGCTCAGGCTCTTGCTCGTATAGACCTGCAAGGCCTCCAGCATCTCGGTGGCGAGCACCTCGCGCACGCCGCCCTTGAGCGTGAGCCGCCCGTCGCCGCCCCTGGACCACGGCGTGCGGCCGCTCCCCTTCGTGCCGAGATCGAGCAGGCGGCCGTCCCGGAGGTCATGGAGCTGCGCGAACAGGAAACCGCGGCCGTCGCCGAGGTCGGGATTGTAGATGCGGAACTGGTGGCCGTGATAGCGCAACGCGAGCGGCTGGGGCAGGCTGCCCGGCAACGGCTCGAAGGCGGCGAAGTGGCGCAGCCATTCCTCGTCGGTGAGCGTGTCCAGCCCGATCCGCGCCGCCCAGCGCTGGTCGCGGTGGCGCAGGACCTGCTGCGGGAAGCGCGCAGGCTCGACCGGGTCGTAGAACAGGGAACCAAGCCGAGCGTGGGACGTGCTGGGCCGGAACTGCGGGGCGGGCGGCATCTAGCCCGCGTCCTCCCCCGCGCCCTCCGCCCCCGCGTCCTCCTGCCACGTGTAGCGGAAGTCGCAGTGGCTCGCTCCCTGCATGATGGTCTGCGTGCGGGCGAGCTTGAGGCGCTTGTCGTAGCCTTCGCAGAACGTGCCGTCCCGCTGGCAGGAGAGCAGCGGGCCGATCTCGCCCAGGCCCATCGCCCGATACAGCTCGGCGTAGCGGCAGCGCGTCACGTCGAAGGCGAAGGTCGTGGGCGTGCGCTCGCGCACCGCCACCTCCAGCGCGCCGCCTTGTGTCCACAGGGATTGCAGCGCCTCGAAGCCGTCGAGGCTCGTGCCGCCCGGCGCTGCGGCGGCGAAGCGCCCGGCCTGCTCAGTGCTCGACCGGCGCACCGCCTCGGCGATGGCCGCCCGCGCTGCCGCCTCACCATGCGTCTCGCGCAGGACGGCATGGACGTGGCCCAGGATCTCCGCCTCGATCCGCCGCTTCTCCAGCATGGACAAGCCGGCCGGGTGCGCCTCGCTCATGATGTGCTCCCGCGTTCCGCCAACCCTGTGTCGCACGGATCACGATGACGCGGCCAGAGAGCATGTGCCAGAGAGCATGTGACCAGGCCTCCCTTCGTTCGTTGCGCCGGGCCGGAACACGCCCCATCTCTGGTCCATGATGCCCACCCCTGCCGTGCCGCCGTCCCGCGGCATGTTCGGCACGATCCGCTCCCTCCTCCCTTATCTCTGGCCGCGCGACGACCCTGGCGCGCGCGTGCGCGTCGTGTGCGCGTTCGCGTTCCTGATCGCGGCCAAGGTCGCGACCGTCTATATCCCGCTCGTCTATGGCCACGCCGTGGACGCGCTCGCGCCCAAGCACAACCCGGTCGCGGTGCCCTTCGCCCTCATCATCGCCTACGGCCTGCTCCGCCTCAGCTCGGCCGGGTTCGCTGAGATGCGAGACGCGGTGTTCGCCAAGGTGCAGCAGCGCACGGTGCGCAAGGTCGCGCTCCGAACGTTCAAGCACCTGCACCAGCTTTCGCTCCGCTTCCATCTCGACCGGCAAACCGGCGGCCTCTCGCGCACGCTGGAGCGCGGCACGGCCGGCGTCGAGAGCGTGCTCAGGCTCGCGGTGTTCAACATCCTGCCGACCCTGTTCGAGGTGGCGCTCGTCACCGGCATCCTGTGGCGGCTGTTCGATTGGCGCTTCGCCGCCATGACGTTCAGTGCTGTGGCCCTCTACATAGGTTTCACGCTCGCCTTCACGAACTGGCGGGTGCGCTTCCGCCGGGCGATGAACGACATGGACACGGAGGCGCAGTCCAAGGCGGTGGATTCGCTCCTCAACTACGAGACGGTCAAGTATTTCAACAACGAGGCGCACGAGGCGCGGCGTTTCGACGAATCGCTGGCCCGCTACGAGCGCGCCGCGGTGAAGAGCCAGGTGACGCTCAACATGCTCAACCTGGGCCAGGCGGCGATCATCGCGGCCGGGTTGGCCGCCATCATGCTGATGGCGGCGGACGGGGTGGTGAGCGGGCGGATGACCGCCGGGCAGTTCGTGGTCGTCAACACCTACCTGATGCAGCTCTATCAGCCGCTCAACTTCCTCGGCTTCGTGTATCGCGAGATCAAGCAGGGGCTGGTGGACATGGAGGGCATGTTCCGCCTGATGTCCCTCCACGAGGAAGTGGCGGACCGGCCCGGCGCGCTTGTGCTCGCGCCCGATCCTGCACAAGGGCCCGATCCTGCACAAGGGAAGGGCAGCGTCGCATTCCGTGACGTGCGGTTCGGCTACCGGCCGGACCGGGAGATCCTGCACGGCGTGAGCTTCGAGGTGGGCGCCGGGCGGAAGATCGCGATCGTCGGGCAGACGGGCGCGGGCAAGAGCACCATCAGCCGGCTCCTGTTCCGCTTCTACGATGTCTGGGAAGGCGGCGTGGAGGTGGACGGGGTGGATGTGCGCGACCTCACGCAGGAGTCCTTGCGTGCGGCCATCGGCGTCGTGCCGCAGGACACCGTGCTGTTCAACGACACGATCCGCTACAACATCGCCTATGGGCGGCCGGGAGCGTCGCAGGCGGAGATTGAGGACGCGGCGCGCCATGCCCAGGTCCACGGCTTCGTGATGTCGCTGCCGGACGGCTACGATACCCGCGTCGGAGAGCGCGGTCTCAAGCTGTCAGGCGGCGAGAAGCAGCGGGTCGCCATCGCGCGCACGATCCTGAAGAACCCGCGCATCCTGATCCTCGACGAGGCAACGAGCGCCTTGGACACGCGGACCGAGCGGGAGATCGGGACCGCGCTGCGTGCCGTCTCGCAGGACCGGACGACGCTCGTGATCGCGCACCGGCTGTCCACGGTCGTGGACGCGGACGAGATCCTGGTGTTGCAGGATGGGCGCGTGGCCGAGCAGGGCACTCACGCCGGGCTGCTGATGCAGGGCGGTCTCTACGCCCGCATGTGGGCGTTGCAGGCCGAGGAGATGGCCGTCGAGGAGGCGGTAGGGCCGGCAAGCCGCGATGCCGGGCTGGCGGCGGCGGCGGCGAGCGCCATCTAGAGAATCCTGGAGGACAACGCATGGCACAGCAGCCGGGCACCAACGCGGCCCAGCAGATGCCCCCTGGCGACCTGAGCCAAGCGGGTGCTGTTGTGGACAAGGCGATCGAATACATGCTCGGGCAGAACCTGGATGCGCTGGCCGTCGCGTCCGCGCTGCTCGGCGGCTCGCTCGGGTTGATGGCCCGCACGATGGGGGACGACGCGATCCTCAAGGTGCTCGGTCGCGCGACGGCGAGCGTACGGTCCGGGGAGCTGCGCGCGGAGTATGGGCCGCACGGCGAGGCGCCAGCCAAGACCGCGCCCGTAAGAGCCGGCCAGGGTTGACCCAGCAGGTTTACGGGGGGCAGGGTTGACGGGGGGCGAGCCGGGCGCCATAAGCCGCCTTCCGGCCTGGCCGCCCGTTGCGTGGCCGCCATTCGCATCGAGGTTCTGAGATGTCCCGCCGCTGCCAGCTCACGGGCAAGGGCGTGCTGACCGGCAACAACGTCAGCCACGCCAACAACAAGACCCGTCGCCGCTTCCTGCCCAACCTGCAAGACACGCGGCTGCTGTCCGACATCCTCGGCACGCAAGTGCACGTCCGTGTTTGCACGCAGGCGCTTCGCACCGTGGAACATAACGGCGGTCTCGACGCTTTCCTGCTCGGCACACCAGACCGCAAGCTCCCGGACGAAGCGAAGGTGCTCAAGCGCCGCATCGAGCGGGCGCGTGACAAACGTGCCGCCGCTGCACCCGCAAGCTAGGGTTTCTCCTCTCTAGGAAGGCGTGCTCCCGGCAGTATCTGCGGCTCAGGGTCGGCTCGTGCCGAGCACCTCGGTTCGACGGAGTTGCGCCTTGGCGTTCGTCGCGGCGCGGCCTTGTGGGTGGCTCGCGACAGGCACTTTTGCCCCCGATCCGGGCCACTCCAGCATGAGATGCCCCATGCCGTTGCGCGTGCCGACACGCCAGCCGCGCTCCACGGCCCACTGCACCAGCTCTCGTTCCTCGCGCGAACGCCATCCCGACGCCATGCCGCACTCTCCCAGTGCCCTCAATAACTAGAACCAGGACGGGCGCCGCGGGTTCAATGCCATCTTTGGGCAGATCGCTGTGACCAAGCTCTCTTAGCCCGGCGGCGGCAATTGCTCGACTGGCAGCAACGAGGGGTCGTGCGTGCAGACGACGCGCACCTCGTTGCCGTGGCGGCGCACCAGGTCTTCCAGCGCGTGCAGCGAACGGCGGCGTCGGATCTGGCTCTCCTGCATGAACCATTGATAGCCGCGGGCGAACATCGGCGTGCCGGGCGGGCCGGGATGCAGCTCGCGGTGGTTGAAGATCGCGTCGCCCGCGTGCAGCAGCCAGGGCGTCCCGCCGTCGTTTGAGCCGGTGCGGATCGCGACGCCGCAGTGGCCCTTCGTGTGGCCCGGCAGCGACACGAGCAGGATCTCGCCCGGCACGCCGTCGAGCCGGGCCGCGGGCAGGCCGAACCAGGAGTCTGGAAAGGCCCCGTAGGTGCGCCAACTCCGGATGCCGGCCCACTGCGCCGAGCGGTAGCGGTTCTGGGCGATCGGGCCGAGCGGGTGCTGGGCGTGCCGGGCCTCGGTGGCGGAGAGGTGGACCGTGGCGCCCGGAAAGTCGGGCAGCCCTGCGGCGTGGTCGAAGTCGAGGTGCGTCATCACGATGTGGCGAACCTGCGCGGGATCGTGCCCAAGGTCGCGCACGCGCGCGGCGGCGCTCTGCATCGGGTCGAGGTCGAGGCGGTCCATGGCCTTGAAGAGGGGGCTGTGCCGGGCGCGGTCGGCGGCCGGGTCGGTCGAGACGACGCCGGTGTCCACGAGGACGAGGCCCCCCACCTTGCTAGCGTCGTCGCCAGCATCCTTGCCAGCGTCGTCGGGTTCGAGGAGCAGGCAGTGGCAGGCGAGCACCGAAGGGCCTAAGCCCGGCGTCTGCCCATCCCAGAGGGCGCCGCCGTAGGGCTGCATGGCCCCGCAATTAAGATGATGAATGCGCATCGAAGGCCAACGTTTCCGACCCGCGCCGGTTGCGGTGCGGTTGCCGCCTCGGGACGCCTCCGCTATGGGCGCGGGTAATCCCCGGAATCCAAGGAGTAGATACCATGCCCGACGTGTCCGTGACCCCGGACTACAAGGTCCGCGACATCAGCCTCGCGGAGTGGGGCCGCAAGGAGATCAGCTTGGCCGAGGACGAGATGCCGGGGCTGATGGCGATCCGCGCCGAGTATGGGGCGTCGAAGCCGCTGGCGGGCGCGCACATCGCCGGGTGCCTGCACATGACGATCCAGACGGCGGTGCTGATCGAGACCTTGATCGCGCTGGGGGCGACGGTGCGCTGGTCCTCGTGCAACATCTTCTCGACGCAGGACCACGCGGCGGCGGCGATCGCGGCTGCAGGCATCCCGGTGTTCGCCTGGAAAGGGGAGACTGAGGAGGAGTTCTGGTGGTGCATCGAGCAGACGGTGCGCGGGCCAAGGGTAGGCGACTCTGGCGGGTGGACGCCGAACATGATCCTCGACGACGGCGGGGACCTCACGAAGCTCATGCACGACAAGTATCCGGAGATGTTCGCCAACATACGCGGCATCTCGGAGGAGACGACGACGGGGGTGCTGCGGCTGCGCGAGATGGCGCGGGACGGGACGCTGCTGGTGCCGGCGATCAACGTCAACGACAGCGTGACGAAGAGCAAGTTCGACAACCTGTATGGGTGTCGCGAGAGCCTCGTGGACGCGATCCGGCGGGGAACGGACGTGATGCTCGCGGGCAAGGTCGCGGTGGTGGCCGGATTCGGGGACGTGGGCAAGGGATCGTCGGCGAGCTTGCGCAACGGCGGGTGCCGGGTGCTGGTGACGGAGGTGGACCCGATCTGCGCGTTGCAGGCGGCGATGGAGGGCTACGAGGTCGTCACCATGGAGGAGGCGGCGCCGCGGGGGGATCTGTTCGTCACGGCCACGGGGAACGTCGATGTCATCACGATGGACCACATGCGGGCGATGAAGAACCGCGCGATCGTGTGCAACATCGGGCACTTCGACAGCGAGATTCAGATCGAGGCGCTACGGAATCTCCGCTGGGAGAACGTGAAGCCGCAGGTGGACGAGGTGGTGTTCCCGGACGGCAAGCGGCTGATCGTGTTGAGCGAGGGGCGGCTGGTGAACCTGGGGAACGCGATGGGGCACCCGAGCTTCGTGATGTCGGCGTCGTTCACGAACCAGGTGCTGGCGCAGATCGAGCTGTGGACGGCGCCGGCGGGGAAGTATGAGCGGCGCGTCTATGTGCTGCCGAAGCAACTCGACGAGAAGGTGGCGGCGCTGCACCTGCAGAAGGTGGGGGCGGCGCTGACCCGGCTGACGCCGAAGCAGGCGGAGTATATCGGGGTGTCGCCGTCGGGGCCGTTCAAGACGGAGGAATACCGATACTAGCGGGCACGCGGCGACCCGCTCACCCGTCCGTGGTTCGGCGGCGTTGTCAGGACTTCCCGCCGGGATTGGCGCAGCTGACGTTGATGCCAGCTGCGCCAGGCGACCGCCTTTACTGGTTGCGGAACGGGTTTGGGGCGTTGGTCTGCGGCGTGTTCGGGGCGTAGCCCTGGCCCTGCGTGGCCGGAGCGTAGCCCTGAGTCTGCACCGCGTTTGGGTTATAGCCCTGGTCCCGAGACGTGCTCGGGGTATAGCCGCCCTGAGTCTGCGGCGCGTTTGAGTTGTAGCCTTGGTTGCCGTTCTGCATGTCCTGCTGCTGCTGTCTCTCCAGCGCCTGGCGGCGCGCTGACCGATTGGCCAGGGCGCGGCCCGCGGCGCAGCCTCCGGCGGCGCCGAGGATGCCGTGGCCTGCGGCGTGGCCGGCTATGCCGCCGACGATCGCGCCCTTGATGCAGCCCTTGGCCTGCGCCGGCTCGACGGCCGTGCCGGTGGCCAGCGCGGCGGCGAGGGCGACGGGGATAAGGATGGTTCGCATGGTGCTGTCCTCCTGCTGAATGCGACTGCGTTGGTCCGGCGTGGGCAGCGCAGACAGGCTGCGTAGCACACCGTGACGCACGGATGGCACTTCCTGTAGTTCAACACGTCGAGGCGTCTGTTGCTTTGCCGTATCGCCCGCGACCAGGAGCCGTCGGGAGGGTGGGTGCCACGACCGGCCGTCTTTCTCTTGAAGGATGTTGCTGTCGTCTGTTGAGACCTTGCGCATCTCGCGGTGAGCTGTCGGGCAGCGGAGCTATCGGGGCTTCGCGTCGCGCCGTGCCTGTGCCGATTTGACGGCCTTCGACACCCGGCCGACTTCGCGCGGGTCGGAGCGCACCGTTGGAAGCTTGCTCGGCTTCGCCCGCACCTCTTGAGACGTCGGGCGCGCCGTGGCCGCCTTCCTGCCCTTGCTCTCGGCCGGCGGTCCCCCGGACGGCTTCAGCGCGGGCGCGGGTGCGGCAGAAACGGGCGAGGCCTGCCCAGCGGACCGGATGCGCCGCAGTTCCTGGGTGACGCGCTCCAGAGCCTCCGCGAGCACCTCGCCCTTGGCGACGGTGCCGGTGTTGTCGCGCGCCGGTGTGGCGCCGCGCGGCTCCGCCTTGCCCCGCATCTCGCGCCGCTGCTGGCGAGCGATGTCGCGCGCCCGGTAACGTGCTTCCCGCAGGCGGCGGGCCAACGCCTGAAGCTCCTGGCGCGACAACCCGGCGATGGCGGGATGCTGAGTGAGGCTGACCGCCTCCTGCTCCGCCACGGTCAGCAGCCGGGCCTCGTCGGCTTGCGTGGGATCGCTCATGGGCATGATCTCCTGCTGGATGGTTTGGGCCGCGAGTCGTTCGCGCGGAGAAATCCCCGATCAGTGGGGTCTCATGAGAGAGTCGTAAACGCTTTGGAACGCATCCGGCGAGACGCTCACCTCCCCGCGGAAGGGGTGATCCATCGCGGCGACCAGGAAGATCATCATGCCGAGGAACAGCGAGAATATGCCGCCGAGGAGGAGATGAACTTGCAATTCCATGTCGAACAACGAGACTAGGAGAATGGAGATCAACGCCCCGATCGCGACCACGTACCACAGAACGGCCGGGACGCCGGTCGAGATGTTGGCCAGACGGATGCGCCGCAGCTCGTCATACTGATTCAGCTCTCTCAGCGTCTCCGCTTGGACGACTTGCTCGCCCACGTCGTGCGGCTTGAAGGAGAGGAGCGTCGAATAGAGGGCTGACATGCGCTGCGGCCCCCCGGAAGGCACGATGCCTTGCCGCTGCAGTGGCCACCCTCTCTCGATCGTATCCTGAGTATATTGGCTGATCTTCTCCTGCAGGTCCTCGCGCGTCGGCGACGGATAGCTGGAAACCATGTGGTACAGCGCGGCCAGGCCCGCGGCTTCGCGGGTCACGCCGTCGTCCACGTTCGAGTAGTTCTGGTACGCAGCCACGGCGAGCAGGCCGAGCAGCAGGCCGTAGAACACCGCGAAACTGGAGAACGTGAAGCCGACAAGGTCATTGGAGCGATGCTCAGAGCGGAGCCGCGAATGCACGAAGGGACGGAGGGCTATGATCGCCAGCCATGTGCTTGCCCAGAAGAGGACAGCCATGATCGCGCCGAAAGCCCAGGTCGGGATATCATAGACCCGGTAGAGCATGGTCGGGATGTCCCCTCTGATCTCGAGATACTAATCCTGGCTCGGGAATCCTGTCGGCCGCAACGGATAAGCGGCCGCCATATGCCGCGCCGGCACCGATGACCTTGTCTCCGTGCCGCTCCAGGACAGGCCCTCCGAGTGCGCGATCAGGGGGGCGAGGACCGCAGCGAGCAAGGCGAGCAGAACGACGATCAGCAGGCGCATCGGGAGGATCTCCTAGGCTCCTCGGGGCTGCATTGCGTGGGCGGCGGGATCGGGTGCGCTAGCGCGGCTGGCGCGCGTTGCGAGCGCTTCCCGCCTGCGGCATGCGCCCGGTCGAGCAAGACCAAGGCCTCGTGGGTCAGCTGGTCGCACTCCTGCGGGTCGCAGCATCGCGCGGCGTTGTGGAGCAACGCCGCCGCCCCGCCACGCAGGCGCGAGACCGTGGCGGCATCGGGAGGCATCCTCGGGTCGTCCATGCAACCAAACCGGGCAACAGCAACACGCGCGAGGTTAGGCCGCGCGCCACGCCTGGGCTTGAAGCATTTTGCGCTTGCGTATTGGGATCTTGCGGAAGAGTGCCTGGGTCTGGGTCAGGCAGCCGTGGCGAGGCGGAACCGTCCAGGGGTCGTGCCAGTCTCGCGTCGGAAGACGGCGGTGAAGTGGCTCTGATCGGCAAAGCCGACTGTGGCGGCGACGGCGGCGAGGGTCTGGTCGTTCCGCCGCATCAGGGCCTTCGCGCGCTCGACCCGGCGCTGAACGGTGTAGCGTTGCGGACCCACCCCGATCGCGCGCTTGAAGCAGCGGCTGAAGTGGTAGGGGCTGAGGCAGGCGATGCCCGCCAGCTCGGCGAGCGTCAGCTCCTCGTCGAGGTGCGCCTCGATGTAGTCGAGCACGCGACGCACCTGCCCGCGAGGCAGGTCCGGCGCGGCCAGGGACGGCGAACGCGCGAAGCGCCTGGCGACGCGCATCGTGAGCGCCGCCGCGAGGCTCTCGGCGAGCAGCCGGTCCATCGGTCCCTGGCCGGTCTCCTCGGCCAGGCTGCGAGCGAGTTGGCTCAGGAGCGGGTCCTGGAAGGTGACAGCAGGGTCGAGGTCCGGCGGTGCGGGCAGGTCGGGGGCGATCGCGCGATAGAGCTCCGGGCTCCAGCAAACCTGGGCGTAGCGCGAGTCCTCGCCGACGGTCCGGATGGAGAGGCCGGCCGGGTAAAAGGTGACTGCGTCAGGGACCGGGTGCACGTTCCGGGGCGGGCCGCCGTCGATCCACAGGAGCATGGGCGGCAACGGCGTGAGCGAGAAGACGAGACGATGCTGATCGCTCGTCCACAGGCCCTCGCCGCTGCCGCGGCTGTAGGTGCCGGCGCCGAACAAGCCCCAGTTGCGCCAGGTCTCGATCCGGCGCCCGCGGAGGTCCCATACGCCGTTCGCCCCTTGCGGCGGCACGTCTGCGATATCGGACTGTTTCTCGACAGGCATTTTCCCCTCGATCTTCTCCGCCACTCGCGAGACACTTGGCATTTATCGAGATTAGTGTTACTACAGAGATGACTAGAGGGAAGCCACGAGAATCGTAAATGTTTTATGGCGGCGTGAGTGCGCTGGCCGTGCCGCCTCGCTCGCGGCGCGGTTCACCCCGCGCAGGCGCTGATCGCGGACGGCGATGGGCCGGCCTCAACTGCGCAAGATTTCACAAAACGAGCGCAAGACTGTCCAAAGGTCCAGCGAGGAAACCCTGTAGCCTTCGCCAGCCAGCTAGTGGATCGGCTGCACGATTGACCGAAGCATTGGATTTATGAAGCTCTGCACCCGAATTGGGCGAAACCGGACGATTTTCGCACCACAACGAGTAAGGCAATTCTTGTTTCAGCTGCCGCGCAACGACGGATGAGGCAACGATGACGTGGAACACGGAGCTGATAACCTGGGCAATTCCAGGGGTGACCTGGACGCTCGCGCTCATCGCCTACGTGGCCCTGCTTGTTGCCGAGAAGCAACTCAAGCTCAAGCGCCGGTTCGAACTCGATCCGGCGCCGCGTAGGGGAACTCGGTCAGGCACGCCATCCCGGCTATGGCGGCGTGGGACATCAGAGGGTACTGCAGGACCCTGCGGCTGAGCAGGACGGTGTGCTGACGTGAGGCTATGCGAAGGTTCTATTCGATTGCCATGCCGTCCCACGCAGCCGCCGCCGTGAGGGGTTGCGACAGGGAGCACCCTGGGTTACATCCCCGCCCTCCGATGCGCCCGTAGCTCAATTGGATAGAGCACCAGACTACGAATCTGGGGGTTGGAGGTTCGAGTCCTTCCGGGCGCGCCAGGGTTCATCTCCCCGAGAACCCCACTCAAATGGCTAGCGGATCATCCGGCGCAGGATCTTCCCAGTCACGGTCTTCGGCAGCTCGTCCATGATCTCGATCGAGCGCGGATACTTGTAGGCGGCCATGCGCTCCTTGCACCAGGCGGCGAGATCCTCAGACGCTACCGCGTGGCCGGGCTTCAGGCTCACAACCGCCTTGACGGTCTCGCCCCGGTAGTCGTCCGGGATGCCGACGACGGCAGCCTCGCGCACCGCCGGGTGGGCGTAGAGCACGTCCTCCACCTCCCGCGGCCAGACCTTATAGCCGCCGGCGTTGATCATGTCCTTCTTGCGGTCCACGATGTAGAACCAGCCGTCCGGGTCCATGAAGCCCACGTCGCCGGTGCGGAAGCCGTCCGGGCGCATGAACTCGGCGGTGGCCTCCGGCTGCTTCCAGTAGCCGGGGCTGACCATCGGGCCGGACACCACGATCTCGCCCACCGTGCCGGTCGCCGCGGGGGACCCATCCTCGGCGGCGATCCAGGATCGCGTGTTATAGACCGGGATGCCGATGGACATCGCCCCGGACGCCGGGTCCACCCGTCCAGGCCGCTGCAAGGGCACGATGTGGGTGGGCGACGCCGTCTCGGTCAGGCCGTAGCCGTTGCGGATCGTCTTGCCGAACTTCGCGCGGAACGCCTCGGCGACGGCGGGATTGATCGCGGCGCCGCCGGATCCGACATTCGTGAGACTGGCGAGCTGCTCCCGCCGGGCACCGGGATGGTGCATCATCGCGGCGAACGCGGTGATGGCGCCCATCGTGAAGGCCGGGCGGTGCTCCTCCGCGCTGTCGAGCATCACGCCGGGGTTGAACCGGTAGGACAGGACGAGCGGCGACGCCGTCAGGAAGGCCGTCGCGATGTGCCCGACCAGGCCCGAGACGTGGAACAAGGGCGCCAGGGCCAGCACCGTCGCACCGTCCGGCAAGCCCATCCAATCGCGATAGACCTGCGCGTTGAAGGCGACGTTGCCGTGGGTGAGGATGGCGCCCTTCGGCAGTCCCGTCGTTCCGGAGGTATAGACCAGCATCGCCGCCTGCTCGGCGGTGAACGCGGGCGTCTCCGGGACGCGCAAGCCGGGTTCGAGCAGCGCGGCCATGAGATCAGGGGCCTGCGTCTCGGTGCGGCGCGCGTCGGCGAACAGGCGTGGATCGTTGCGGGTCTGGAAATCCAGCCGCGACGTGGTGAGCACGATGGACGGACGCGCGATCTCGGCCGGCAGCTTGGCGACGACCTGCTCGTAGAGACTCGCGTGGCAGACCAGCGCGGTCGGCGTGCAATCCTGCAGCAGCAGGGCCAGCTCGCGCTCCCGGTTCATCGGGTTGACCGCGACGGCGATGCCGCCCGCCTTCCACGCGCCGACGAGCGCGATCAGGAACGCCGGGACGTTCTGCAGGAACAGCGCCAGCCGGTCCCCCGCGGCGAAGCCGCGCCGCGTGAGCAGCCCGGCGAGGGCGTCGCTCAGCCGGTCCAACTCGGCGAAGCTGATCTGCCCGTCGAAATACAGCGCGGCCGGGCGCTGCGGCGCGCGCCGGACCGCGTCGCGGAACACCGCCAGCATGTCGGTGAACTCGGGCGTGATGTCCGTGGGCTGCCCAGGGTCGTACTGGGACAGCCAGGGGCGGCTCGCGTCCATCACGGGGCCAGCCCTTCGAGGAAGCGGGAGATCGCCGCGTTGACCGGGTCCGGGTGGGTCAGGTTGGCGGCGTGCCCCGCGCCCGGCACCAGCACCATCGGCTCGGCCCCCGGCAGCTTCGCGCGCATCGCCTCGGCCCGGTATGGCTCGATCGAGGCATCGGCCTCGCCGTGGATGACCAGCACCGGCACCTTGATCCGCGCGATCTCCTCCGAGATGTCGTCGCGCGAGCCCAGGGTGGTGAAGGAGCCGAGGATGTTGACGGGCTGCATCGCCCGCCACTTCGCCTTCCACGCCTCCGCACCGTCCCACTCGTCGCCGAGGATGATGTGCGCGATGAGCCCGGCCGCCTTGTCCGACAGCCCATTGGTTGCCCAGTCCGTCACCAAGCGCTGATAGCCCGGCATCTTCTCGGGGTCCTCCAGGCCTGCTTGCGAGTCGATCAGGATCAGGGCGCGCACGATGTCCGGGTGGCGCAGGGCGCAGCGCAGGGACATATAGCCTCCTTGCGACATGCCGGCCAGCACGGCGCGCTGCACGCCTGCGTGGCGCAGCACGGCGGCGCAGTCGTCGGCGGAGTCGTAATAAGTGAACAAGTCCAGCGCAGCGGTCGCTGTCCGGCCATGGCCGCGTGCGTCCCAAGCGATGCAGCGATAGCGGTCGCGCAACGCCGCCACCTGGGGCGCGAACATCGTGTGGTCCATCAGCAGGCCATGCGAGAACATGATCGCCGGGCCGTTGCCGCCGGTGTCCTCGTAGAAGATCTCCCGGCCGCCGCTGCTCGGTGCATAAGCCATGGTCGCTGCCTCCCTGGCAAAGCCCGTCATGAGCCGCGGGCTTGGGCGCGACTACACTCCAAAGCCCATCAGACAGCAACGCCTTCGGCGATGTCGCGCGCTGGGCGCGGGGCGCCCAAGAGGAAGCCCTGCACCTGGCGGCAGCCCAGGACGCGGAGCAGCTCCAACTGCGCGCTGGTCTCGACGCCCTCCGCGATCACGTCGAGCCGCAGGCTCTCGCTCAGGAGCATGATCGCCTGAACGATGGCCAGCGCGGCACCATCCGTCACGAGGCGTGCGACGAAGGAGCGATCTATCTTGATGCCGTTGAACGGGAAGCGCAGCAGATAGAACAGCCCCGCGTACCCGGTGCCGAAATCGTCGAGATAGACCTGAACGCCCTGGTGCTGCAGCTCGTGCATGACCGCGAGCGCCTCGTCGCCGTTGCGGATCAGCACGCCCTCCGTCACCTCCAGGCAGAGGCGGTCAGGCTGCAGGCCCGTGTCCTGCAGGATATCGAGCACCTGGCCTGGAAGGCCGGGCTCCAGGAACTGCAGCGGCGAGAAATTCACGGTCAAGCGGATCTCACGCGGCCATCTCGTGGCCTCGGTGCAGGCGGTGCGCAGCATGGCGCGGCCGAGGTCCGGGACCAGCCCGATCTCCTCCGCCAAGGGAATGAACGCCGCGGGCGGGACCGGGCCGCGCACGGGATCGGTCCAGCGCGCGAGCGCCTCGTAGGCGAGGGGCCGGCCGGACGCGGCGGAGCAGATCGGCTGGAAATAGACCTCCAGGCGGTTTTGGGCGATCGCGTCGCGCAGGTCCCGCTCCAGGGCGTATCGCTCCTGCAGGTGCTGATCCATCTCCGCCTCGAAGAAGCGGAACGTGCCGCGCTCCTCTTTTGCCTTGTAGAGGGCGATGTCGGCGCTCTTGAGGATCTGCTCCGCGGCCGCACCGTCCGTAGGGTGGAGCGCCACGCCGACGCTGGTGCCGACCGTGAACTGATTGCCCTCGATCTCGTAGGGCTCCGACACGCGGGCGATGAGGCGCTGGGCCAGCGCCGCCGCGGCGCCGGGCTGCCCGGCGTCGAGCTGTAGGATCGCGAACTCGTCGCCCCCGAGACGCCCGATCATGTCGCTCTCGCGGACGCTGGCGCGCAGGCGGTCGGCGACCATCCGCAGCAGGCGGTCGCCAGCGGCGTGGCCGCAGCGGTCGTTCACCAGCTTGAAGCGGTCGAGGTCCAGGCAGAGCACGGCGATCCCGTCGTCGCCGCGGCGGTTCAGGCTGATCGCGTGCGCGAGCCGGTCGTGGAAGGAGGCGCGGTTGAAGAGGCCGGTCAGCCCGTCGTAGTGGGCGAGATAGTTGACCCGGGCCTCGGCTTGATTGCGCTCGGTCACGTCGGTGAAGGTGCAGACGGCGCTACCGTCGTCGCCATCGCTGTTGAGGCGCCGTGTCCGCACGTCCAGGACCGTGCCGTTAGGGCGGGAGTGCTGGTAGTCGGCGTCGGTGAACTCGATCCTGCCCGCCTCGGCGAGCTTGCGGACGCGCTCGTCGGTCTCGAACTCCCCATGGCGGAACTGCCAGCGCAGCAGGTCGTCGAAGCTCGCCCCGACCGTGGCCAGGCCGGGCGGCAGGCCGAGCAGCTCGACGGCGCGGCGGTTGATCACCGCGATCCTGCGCTCCGCGTCCACCATGAAGATGCCCTGCCCCATGTTCTCCAACGTGTCCTGCAGCACCCGCTGCGACCGCAGCAGTGTTGCGTGGGCATGCAGGAGGGCTTGCCGGCGGCGGATCCCCAACCTGCCGACGAGCAGGATCAGGATCGTGAGGACGCCGCCGCCGGCCAGGTATTCCGCGCGGCTGTGGGCGTAGCCCCGCAGGACCTCCTTCCGGTCGAGGCTGACCGCGACGACCAGGCCGTAGCGGTCGAGGCGGCGGTAGCTCACGATGCTCGCGGCGCCGTCCTCGCCAACCGTGTCGAGGGTGCCTCCCGCCTGCTGTCTCGCGGCCGCGAGCAGGGGGGACGCGCCGATGTCGCGCGCGAGCATCCCGGCGCTGGCCGGCGCCGCCGCGCGGACGATGCCGTCGAGGCCAACGAGCAGGATGCTGCCGCGCCCGATGTCGGGCGAGGCGTAGAACCGCGCCAGGCTGAATGGGTCCATGGAGATCCAGGCCACGCCATCGAACGAGCCGTCGGCAGCGAGGATCTTGCGGGTGAATTGGACCACCCAACGACCGGATGCCCGGCCGATCAGCGGCTCGCCGATGAGGAGCGTGTCGCCTGCGCTGTCGCGCTGCGCGCGGAAATACGCGCGGTCCGAGGCGTCTATCCCAGGCACGGTCACGGCCGGGACGGTCGCACGCAGCCGCCCGGCACGGTCGAGGATGCCGATGCGCCGCGTCAGGTCGTCGAAGACCTGGGCGTTCCGGCTCCAGGTGGCGAGGTCGAAACTTGCAGGGGCCGAGCGGTAGTCGACCCGCAGGCACAGCAGCAGGTGATCTATGCCTTCCACGGTTTTCGCCGTGTTCTCCTCGAGCGCGCGGGCGAGGTTCCCGGCATTATGGGCGGCCTCGCGGAGCGCCCCGGCGCGCTGCTCGTGCAGGAGGAGGCCGATCCCGCCCCACAGCAGGGCGCACATCAAGCCGATGCGCCCGAGATCGGCGGCGAGCGCTCGCCGCGCGGAAGGGCCGGCGCGCCACCGCCATGGGATCATGTGCCAAGGGATCATGCGCCGTGGGAGCAGGCGGCTGGTCCGCACACGGCGAGTCGCTGCCTGCGCCCCTTGCAGCAGCCAGGACGCGGCGCGAATACCGGACCCGGTCAAGGAGACGGCTTTCGGAGCGCGCGCAGCGATCTTCCCTGGAAACCCTCATCAACGCGTTGCAAGGACTGCTCGCCACTGTCTGACGCGGGGATTGGGCCGACCGCGAGGACGCCCGCGCCGCGCAGGACGCGGACGCGGCGAACAGCGGCGGCGCGGACGGCGCCGACCCGGATGAACTTGGCCCCTGGCGCGGACAGCGATGTCGGGTCCGCCGGGGCGGGGTCCGTGAGAAGCGCGCCGACTTGCAGGAGCCGGCCGTTCACGACCCGGTAGAATCCCGCGACCGGCTGGCTGGGTGCTAGGACGGGCCGGCGCGGCTCAGGGGGGTCATGCGGCCCGGCGGCTCCCCCGGTAATCCCCCCGGCAGCGCGGTAGAACGAGTGGTCGCGAATCACGGCCGCGGGGGCTTGGCCGCCGAAGTTGACGAGACCAGGCGAGACCAGGCCCGCCGCCGCACGCTGCGCCACGAGGGCCGGGTTCTGGAAATAGGTCGAGCCGCCCGTGAGGTCCGGCAGGCGACCCTGCAGGATCAGGTCCAGGATCGTGCTGAACACCAACCGCTGCAACTCGGCTAGCGGGGGCAGGCCGCGCCAGGTGCCCCCGGCGCGCGCAACCGGCTCGAACTGGCCGGGCGCGTCCAGCACGCCCTGCACACCGGCACCGAACCGGCCGGAGGCCACGCGGTTCAGCACGGCATGAACAACGGCCGCAAGGCCTTCCTCGGTCTGGTTGCCGGCTTCGGCGTAAGCGACCCGGCCGAGCGCGTCCCGGTCCTCCGCGCTGAGCACGAGCGCCGGCGCGGCCCGCGGCAGGCTCGCTGGCGCGCTCAGGGACTCCGCGCACGTGGTCCATGGCGCCAGAGCCAGCATGGCCCATAGCAGGAGCGCTACGGCTTGCTGCCGCACGATCACCGCATCTACCTTTCGCGTTTACAATGCTGGATAGTGGCACGGTGGCGAAATAGTGTTCACTCACGTTTACGTGAACAAACAGCCGGCGATATGACTGACTCGATGTCAAAGGAAAACTCTGAGGTGCATGGGTCCCCGGCGCCAAGGAACGTGAGTGCCGCGCCATGCCCGGTCACGCGAGGATGGGGCACGTGGGGGCACGTGGGTTGGCGATCCGGGATGACCTGGACGCGGCAGTGCTGCGGCGGTTCGCGCAAGGCGAGGCGGACCGGGGGCGGCCTTGCGAGCGGTCGCGATTGCGCAGGCGCTGGACGGGGCGAGCCGGGCCGAGGCGGCGCGGGTCGTCGGACGCGAGCGCCAGTCGTTGCGCGACGCCGTGCTGCGCTACAACGCCGAGGGCCTGGCTGGGCTGCGCGAGCCGCCCGCGGCCGGGTCGGCGCGAGAAGCTGGACGCGGGGCGACAGGAGGAACTGCGCGCCTGGGTGCTACAGGGACCGGACCCGGAGGCGGACGGGATGAGCAGCTATCGCCTGCTCGACATCGCCGCCCACATCGAGCAGCGCTGGGCCGTGCCCTACACGCTCTCAGCGCTGTCCCGGCTGCTGCGGCGCATGGGCCTGTCCTGGCAGAAGGCCAGGCCCGCTCACCCAAGGGCAGCGCCGACCACAACGGCAGTGGACAGGGCATCCCGCCGCCGCTCACCCCGGACGACGCTGCGGCTGTGGTGTGAGGACGAGGCCCGCGAGGGCCAGAAGGGCCGCACCGGCCATCGCTGGTTCCCCGCAGCGAGCGCCCGCCTGGACGCTGCGACAAGCGCTTCCTCTCGACCTACATCTTCGCTGCCGTCCGCCCCGGCAGCGACGACGCGTTCGCGCTCGTGCTGCCCGAGGCGAAGGGGTGACGATGGACCTCTTCCTCGCCCGCTTCGCCGAGACCCTGCCCGCGGGCGGCACGCCGACCTGCTGCTGGATCAGGCCGGATGGCACGGCAAGGCGGCACTCAACGTGCCGGAGACGTCACCCTGCTGCCGCTGCCGCCCTCACTCGCCCGGCGTGAGCAGCGTCCCTGTCACGGCGCAGCCCCGCGCGTCGAGGTCAGCACCGATGCGCGCCCAGTCCAGTGCGCCGACGCGGGCGGCGAGCGGCATCACGCCTGCCGCTCCAGCGCGGGCAGGCGCCGCTTGCGCTCGTTTTCCAGAAGGGCGCGCTTACGCGCGACGCCCCAGCGATAGCCCGCGAGGCCGCCGTCCGCCGCCACCACCCGATGGCACGGGACGGCGACGGCCAGCTTGTTCGCGCCGCAGGCCGCGGCGACGGCACGCACCGCGCGCGGCGCCCCGATCCGAGCCGCCACCTCGGCGTAGCTCGCGGTCTCGCCGGTCGGGATCCCGCGCAGCGTCTCCCACACCCGGCGCTGGAAGGCGGTGCCGCGGATGTCCAGCGGCAGCGGCGATTCGCCCGTCGCGGCGGGATCGTCCACCAGCCGCACCACGGCCGCGACCACGCCGGCGAATGCGGCCTCCGCCGGGCCGAGCGCCGCGCGCGGGAAACGGGTGCGCAGATCCGCCACGAGCGCTGCCGGATCGTCGCCCAGCAAGATGGCGCACACGCCGCGCCCCGCGGCGGCGACCAGCACGCACCCCAGCGAGCAGCGCCCCACGGCATAGCGCACCGCCTCGCCCGCGCCACCCGCGCGGTAGGTGGAGGGCTGCATGCCCAACATCCCGTCCGCGGCCTCGTAGAACCGGCCCGACGAGTTGAAGCCGGCGGCGTAGATCGCTTCTGTCACGCCAGCGCCGGCACCGAGGTCGGCCTGCACCCGGCGCTGGCGATGCGCGTCGGCGTACGCCTTGGGCGTCACGCCGACCACGCGCCGGAACAGGCGGTGGAAGTGGTGCGGGCTGCATCCCGCGGCGTCCGCAAGCTCCGCCAGGGATGGCGCCTCGTCCGCCGCCTCGATGCGGCGGCAAGCCGCGGCGGCGAGTGCTGCTTCCCGCGCCGCCCGTGGCGGCAGGTCGGGGCGGCAGCGCTTGCAGGGGCGGAAGCCAGCCCGCTCCGCTTCGGCGCGGGTCGCGTGGAAGGCGACATTCTCCGGCCGCGCGGGCCGTGCAGCGCAGGAGGGATGGCAATACACGCCCGTGGTGGCGACCGAGTAGAGGAAATGCCCATCCGCGGCCGGGTCGCGGCGGCGGAGCGCGCCCCACCGCGCGGCCTCGGACGCGAAGGCAGCATCGCCCTCCTGGGTCTGGGAAACTTTCAGCGTCGCTGCGGTCATGGTCGGGTTCTCCGCTGGGTGGCGCTACTGCGGCGCCTCATAGGTCCCAACATGGCGGCTCGCCGGGGGCGCCGCACTCCGCCTATTGCGCCGGAATCCAACGGGCCGCTGTAGCTTTCGCTTTGACGAGCATCTTCACGCGGAACGCTTGTCCCAAGCGTTCCGCGATCTGCTCTAGGGGATCATCCCCGGAAAAACGTATTGCTGGATCACGACGAGGATGCCGAGCAGGATGGTGAGCACGATGCTGTGCTTGAAGGTGCGCGCGAACACGACGCCCTCCTGGCCCTTGAGGTCGGTGACGGACACGCCGGTGGCGATGTTCTGGGGCGAGATCATCTTGCCCATCACGCCGCCCGACGAGTTGGTGGCCGCGATCAGCACGGGGTTGAGATGGAGCTGGTTAGCCGCGACCACCTGCAAGTTGCCGAAGAGCGCGTTGCCCGAGGTGTCGCTGCCGGAGAGGAACACCGCGACCCAGCCCAGGAACGCCGAGACCAGCGGGAACACGGGGCCGACCGAGGCGACGCCCAGCCCCAGCGTGTAGTTCAGCCCGGAGTAGTTCATCAGGTAGGCGAGGCCGATGATGAGGGCGACGGTGAGGATCGCGATGCGGCTCTGCCGCCAGGTGTCGGCGATGGCCTGGACGAACCCGCCCGCGCTGAGGCCGACAAGCAGCGCCGTGAGTACCGCCGAGACCAGGATCGCCGTGCCCGTCGCCAGCGGCTGGAAGTCCCAGATCGCGCTGTAGGGCGTGTTGTAGAGCGTGATGAACACCTGCTTGTCGAGGCCCGGCCAGGGGATCTTGTCATCGCCGATCTTGAATACCGCGAAGCTGGTCCAGAGAATCACGACCGCGGAGACGATGATCCAGGGCAGCCAGCCGTGCCATGTGCGCACCGCACCTTCGTGGCGCCGCTCCGCGAGGCCGAGGCGGATCGCGAAGGATTGGTCCTCTACCGGCTCCCACAGGCGCACGAAGCCGAGGGTCACGATCAGGGAGACCATCGAGGAGAGCACGTCGGTCAGCGCGTAGCTGATGAAGTTGGAGACGACGAACTGGGTGGCCGCGAAGCTGCCGCCGGCGACCAGCAGCACCGGCCAGAGCGCGCGCACGGACCGCATCCCGCCATAGACTGCCATGACGTAGAAGGGCAGGAACAGGGCGAAGAACGGCAGTTGCCGCCCGACCATGGCGCCCAGCGTCGCGGCGGGCAGGTGCGTGACCGCGCCGAGCACCGTGACCGGCACGCCGAGCGCCCCGAAGGCGACCGGGGCGGTGTTGAAGATCAGCGTGAAGGTCAGCGCCTCCAGCGGCGGGTAGCCGACCAGGATCAGCAGCGCGCTGGTGATCGCGACCGGCGTGCCGAAGCCCGCGATGCCTTCGAGCAGCGCCCCGAAGCAGAAGCCGATCACCACCAGCACGACCCGGCGGTCATTGGGCAGGTTGTCGAGGAGCCAGGCGCGGAACGCGTCGAAGCGGCCCGAGGCGACGGCGATGTTGTAGAGCAGGAGCGCGTTGAACACGATCCACATGACCGGCCACAGCGCGAACACCACCCCCGCGGCAACGCTGTCGAAGGCGAGGCCGACCGGGAACTGCCACACCAGGATCGCGATTATGAGGCCGACGACGAGGCCGCCGAGCGACGCCTGCCACGCCGGGCGGCGGAGGATGCCCAGCATGACGAGCACGGTCACGATCGGCAGGACCGCGACGAGGAACGACAACGGCAGACTGCCGGCAACCGGCCTCAGCACTTGATGGAACACGGTCCCTCCCAGGGTAGCGCCGTACACGACGCGATTCGGGGAAGCCTGCCCCGGCCGGCATCCCGCGTCCAGCCGGCGGGATCAGCCGAGGCGCACCTCGAACCCCCGCCGCACGCCGGGCCGGGCCATCAACGCCTCATGCCAGCGCTTGACCTGTGGAAACTCGTCGAGGTTGACGCGATGCCGCTCGTGCCGCCACGCCCACCCCAGGATCGCGAAATCCGCGACTGACAACTCGCCCGCGACCCACTCCACCTCGGCGAGCCGGCGATCCAGGACGCCGTAGAGCCGGCGCGTCTCCTTGCTGTAGCGCTCCAGCCCGTAGCGCTGGTCGGGGCCGTTCACGGTGAGGAAATGGTGTACCTGGCCCGGCATGGGGCCGAACCCGCCCATCTGCCACATCAGCCACTCCAGCACCGGCACGCGCTCGCGCAGATCGCCCGGCAGGAAGCGCCCCGTCTTCTCGCCGAGGTAGAGCAGGATCGCGCCCGATTCGAACACCGAGAGTGGCGCACCGCCGGGTCCGTCCTGGTCCACGATGGCGGGGATCTTGTTGTTGGGGCTGATGCGCAGGAACGCCGGGTCGAACTGCTGGTCCTTCGTGATGTCCACGACGTGGACCTCGTAGGGCAGCCCCATCTCCTCAAGGGCGATGCTGACCTTGCGGCCGTTCGGGGTGTTATAGGCGTGAAGCTCGATCATGGGGTGGAGGCTAGGCGGCCCGGCTCACGCGGGCAAGCGGGCGTCCTGCTAAGCACGGGGCAACGCCGCCATGGAGACCCGCGATGAGCACTGCGCTGACCGGCCTCTCCTGGGTGCTCGCGGCGGGCGCGTCCTCGCTCTGGGGTTTGTGGCTCACGTACGGACTGCTCGGTGGCGTCGGCACGGGCATCGTCTATGTGGGCGTCGTCGGGCTGATGGTGGGATGGTTCCCGGACCGCTGCGAGTTCGCGGCGGGCGTGGTCGCGGCCGGCTACGGCATGGGCGCGATCCTGACCACGTCCCGATCGCCGACAGCCTGGGCAGCGCCGGGCTGGCGGCGACCTTGCGGCGCTGGGGGGGCATCGTGGGCGTCGCCGCGGCGCTCGGGCTGCGCCGGCCGCCAGCGCCCGGCATCGCGGTGGCGTCCGTGCGGGCGGTCAGCGCGACGTGCGGACCGCGACCATGCTGCGCTCGCCGGTGTCCTGGCTGATGTTCGCGATGATGGCGATGATGAGCACGTCAGGGTTGATGGTCACGTCGCAGATCGGGGTGTTCGCGGCGGATTTCGGCGTCGCCAAGGTGCTGGTCTGGGGCATGGCGGCGCTGCCGCTCGCGCTCACCATTGACCGCTTCTGCAACGGGCTGACCCGGCCGTTCTTCGGCTGGGTGTCGGACCGGATCGGCCGGGAGAACACGATGGCCGCAGCGTTCGTCTTGGAGGGCCTAGCCATGCTGGCGTGGCTTGGGCTGCGCCAGGATCCGGTGCTGTTCGTGCTCCTGTCGGACGTGGTGTTCTTCGCCTGGGGCGAGATCTTCTCGCTGTTCCCGTCCACGCTGACTGACACGTTCGGCACGCGCTGGGCGACACGGAACTACGGCTGCCTCTACATGGGATGTTGTTGCACGGACCCGCCCGTTGGCGTCGGAAGCCGGCCTGATATACGACGCCTCCCCCCTGATCTGACCCTGGATGCCCGCATTGCCGTTCAAGCTGAACCAGGACCGTCGCCACCATATCCCCAAGCAGAAGCGCAAGGTCATGAACTGGCGCGCGTATGACGCCAGCCTGCGCCAACGCGGCAGCCTGACGGTCTGGTTCACGCCAGAGGCGATCGAGGGCTGGCGGGCAGCCCTGATACTCGCCCCGTCGCCCAGCGTCATCCAGACGCGGACGTCATCGTGCCGCCGCGCGCGACGGCGGTGCCGAGCGAGACGGCCGCGACCGCGCCCACGCAGCGCGACCGCCACCTCCAGCACATCGCCGAGCACGGCCGCCTTCAGGCCGCTCTGCGGCCTGTTCCTCCGGAGGATCGCTTCGCGATGGGAGGGCAGAAAGCCTCAGGCTACAGCAAGCGAGCTCGCGCCGAGGCGGCCATCGCGAGATGGAAACAGGTGATCGGCGATGCGCCGCGCTCGCGCACGGATGAGCGTCGGGCGACCGAGGTGGAGATCGCTGTCCATGCCCTCAACCGCATGCTGGAGCTTGGACACCCGATCTCTGTCCGCATCGCCTGACCCCGGATGGGATTGGGGAGACTGCGCCTGTACGCCTGCTCCGTGCAACATCTGTGGACGCCCCCCTCCGGGCAAGGAAAAACTTCAGGACTGCAGTGACGCGTAGTCGGATGCTGCCATCTGTCCGGCCTCCGGTGCGGCAGTGCGCCGCCTTGGGCCTGCATGGGAGTTCGCGGATCGGGTCCAAATCACGCAGGGCGTGCTCGAAGGCACGGTGTTGCAGCCTGGTTGTCCCGATCCCGTCTCGCCGACTGTTGCGCCATGCCCTCCTTCCGCTCGCCCTACGCCCTCGCGGTCGCGGCGCGCTTACGCCGCCACGGCCGGAGCCCGATAAACCCCACCCTTGACCAGCAGGGCCCACACGATGCGAGCCATCTTGTTCGCGAGCGCCACGGTGACCAGCATCCTCGGCTTGCGCGCCAGCATCCGCGCCAGCCACGAGCCCTCCGGTGCGCCGCGCTGGCTGGCCCAGCGCACCACCGCGCTCGCGCCGAGGATGAGCAGGCGCCGGATGGTCCGCTCGCCCTGCTTCGACACCGCACCGAGCTTCTGCTTGCCCCCGCTCGACCTCTGCAACGGCGTCAGCCCGAGCCAAGCGGCGAAATCCCGTCCGGCCCGGAAGCCTTCCGGTGCCGGCACGAGCGCCGTAATCGCGGTCGCGGCGATCGGGCCGACACCGGGGATCGTCATGAGGCGGCGTGCAACCGGGTCGACCTTGGCGCGTCGGCCGATCTCGGCATCCAGCGCCTCGATCTGCGTCTCCAGCGCCTTGTAGGTGCCGACCAGCACAGCCAGGATCGACCGCGCGCTCTCGGGCAACGCGGTGCTCGGGTCCTCGACGTGGGCGATCACGGCATCGGCGTGCGCGATGCCTTGCGCGACGACGTAGCCGTACTCGGACAGGTGCCCGCGCAGGGCGTTGATGCACTGCGTGCGTTGGCGCACCAGCAGGTCGCGGGCCCGGAACACGACCCCGTTTGCCTGCTGTTCTTCGCTCTTCACCGGCACGAAGCGCATGCTCGGCCGCGTTGCTGCCTCGCAGATCGCCTCGGCGTCGGCCATGTCGTTCTTCTGCCGCTTCACGAACGGCTTCACGTAGGCCGGCGGGATCAGCTGCACCGTGTGGCCCAGCTTGCCGAGCTCACGCGCCCAGTGATGCGCTCCGGCGCACGCCTCCAGCGCCACCACGCACGGTGGCTGGGCGGCGAAGAACGGCACCACCTTGGCCCGCGTCAGCCGCTTGCGAAACACTACCCGGCCGGCCGCATCTGCGCCGTGCGCTTGGAAGATGTGCTTCGCGAGATCCAAACCAATCGTGCTAGCCTGCCCCACGGACGCCTCCTCATGTGGTCGGTCGACACCACCACCTTGGCACACTGATGCCGTCAGGGGGCGTCCACCCCATCACGCCCGCGACGTCTCAAGGGTCATGGAGCGGCACTGGAGGCCCACTCATCATTCTGTTCGAGCAGGAGTGCGCCGACCAGGCGTGTGATCGCCGCCGGTAGCGTCCGCGGGAGTGGTGGAAATTCGGTGCCTGTGAGGGTGTAGGGCGAGGTGGTCATCGGACCAGCGGTCTAGGGTGGAGTTGCAAGGCTCTAACCCGAACCGAACAGGAAACCCGATGACCGAGGACAGACTGCCACCGGCCGAGCTGATGCAAGGCCGGAGGCGACGACTTCCTGCGCACGGTGGCTGAGGCCGTGGTGCAGCTGCTGATGGAGGCGGACGTGGAGGGCATGGTCGGCGCAGGCCGCCACGAGAGGACGGCCGCGCGGGAGACATACCGCAATGGCTTCCGGGATAGGACACTCGACACCCGGCTCGGCACGTTGCAACTGCGCATCTCCAAGCTGCGTTCCGGACCCGCCTACTTCCCGCCCTTCCTGGAGCCGCGCAAGACCTCGGAGCGCGCCCTGGTAGCGGTGATCCAGGAGGCCTGGATCGGCGGTGTCTCGACCCGGCGGGTGGACGAGCTGGTCCAAGCCATGGGCCTGAGCGGCATCGGCAAGAGCACGGTGAGCAAGCTGTGCCGCGACATCGACGAGCGGGTGAACGCCTCCCTCGACCGCCCGCTCACGGGCGACTGGCCCTATCTCTGGCTGGACGCGACCTACCTCAAGCAGCGCGAGGGCGGGCGCATCGTCTCGGTTGCCGCGATAATCGCCGTGGCGGTGAACACCGAGGGCAAGCGGGAGATCGTCGGCCTGCACATCGGCCCTTCCGATCCGAAGCTGAGACCTTCTGGTCCACGTTCCTGAAGAGCCTGGTCCGGCGCGGCCTGCGGGGCGTCAAGCTGGTCATCTCCGACGCGCACGAGGGCCTCAAGGCGGCGATCCGGCGCGTCATGGGCGCCACCTGGCAACGCTGCTCGGTTCATTGGCTTCGGAATGCCTTGGCCTACGTTCCCAAGGGCCAGCAGACGATGGTTGCCGTGGCACTTCGCCAGGCGTTCCTGCAACCCGACCAGGCGGCAGCGCGGCAGACCTGGCGGCATGTGGCCGACCAATTCCGCTCCCGCTGGCCCAAGCTCGGCGCGTTCATGGACGACAGCGAGCACGACGTGCTGGCCTACATGGGCTTCCCCGTCCAGCACCGGGCCAAGCTGCGCAGCACGAACCCGCTGGAACGGAACAAGGAGGTGAAGCGCCGCGCCGACGTGGTCGGTGTCTTTCCCTGTGCGGTATCTTTCCCTATGAGAGCAGCATTGTCAGACTGATCGGCGCGGTGCTGCTGGAGCAGAATGACGAGTGGCAGCTCCAGCACCACTACATGCAGGTCGAGGCCATGGCCGAGCTGCCGCCGCCGCTGATCGAGGGCGAGATCGCACCGGACGACACCCAGGTTACACCCCAGGCTGCCTGACCAATGACCATCTCAGCCCAGGACCAATTTCTACCACGTTGACGGACGCTACCCGCACTTTGGGATGCCGAGGCGGTCAGAAATGACCTGCAAGCCGACACTGTCGAGCACCTGGGGAACGCGGGCGCTGTGCTGGTGTCGGCGTCTTTCTCGGCTACGCCGCCGCCATGGACAGGCCCTGATTGACCGCGCGCTCCTGGATCGGCTGGCATCGCCATGTCACGCTGGCGATGGTTGCCCTCGCCTACCTCGCCGCCGACCTGCTGCCACTCGCAATGCCCGAGGTCAGGCACCTGCTCTGGCATCTGCTCTGGACGCACCCGCCCAGACCAGATGCTGCCCTGCGCTGGTCAGCGTGGCGCCGCCGACATCAGCAACGCGCACGTCGCGCTCACTGGCACCGACGGATGCGCCCACAGGCGCACTCACGTAAACTCGGCTGTAGTACTAGCCAGTGATCGTTGCCATACTCCACCACGCCATACCCGTGCTTGGCACGGGCATGATGGGGGGAACAGGAGGGATCACGGCGCAGGGAGGTTGCATCAGACTGCCGCGGCCGGAACTGGCTGCGGCCTGCGGGTAATGCCACAGAGCGCGCCGAGGATCTCCGCGTCATCGCACACGCCGCTGAGCCGCCCCCCGTCGCCGAGCAGTACGGGATGGCCGGTTGCCTGCCGGATCTGCACGACTAGGCGCAGCGGCATGGCGTGCGGCACCATGGCAAGCCCGGGCGGCAGACCGCGCATGTCGGTGCCGGGATCGTCGAGCGGCACGACGGGCAGCGGCGCCCCGTCGAGCCACGCCTGCACGGGACACCCGTCGCCATCGAGCGCGAGGTGGTAGCGCCGCTCCTCGTCCAGCCAGCACCCTGTGCCCTCGTGCCGCAACTGATCGGCCGGACGCATCACCGCCCCGCCCCGCAGCACGGTGAGCGGGTTCATGTGGCCCACGAACTCGGCGACATAGTCGTCCGCCGGGCGCAGCACGATGTCCTCGGGGGTGCCCGTCTGCACGATCCGGCCACCCTCCATGATGGAGATCCGGTTGCCGATCTTGAGCGCCTCGTCGAGGTCGTGGCTGACGAACAGGATCGTCTTGCGCATCCGGGCCTGGAGCGCGAGCAGCTCGTCCTGCAGCTTGGTGCGGATGAGCGGGTCGAGTGCCGAGAACGGCTCGTCCATCAGCAGGATGTCGGCGTCGGTGGCGAAGGCGCGGGCGAGGCCGACGCGCTGCTGCATCCCGCCGGACAGCTCGGAGGCAAAGCGATCGGCCCACTGGTCCAGCCCGACGAGGACCAGCTTCTCGTCCACGACCCGGCGCCGCTCCGCCGCCGCCACGCCGCGCAGCTCCAGCCCCAGCCCCACGTTCTCCCGCACGGTGCGCCACGGCAGCAGGGCGAATTGCTGGAACACCATCGCGACGCGCTCCATACGCATCCGGCGCAGCACCGCGGCGCCGCAACTCGCGACGTTCACGGCCGCGCGGCCGTCGCCGTCGTGCAGCAGCACCTCGCCGCGCGTCACCTTGTTGAGGCCGTTCGCGGCGCGCATCAAGGTTGACTTGCCGGACCCGGACAAGCCCATCAGCACGCAGATCTCCCCGTGCCCGACGGCGAGGCTAGCATTCGAGACGCCGACGACCACGCCGGTCTCGGAGGCGATCTCGGTGCGCGAGCGCCCTTGCGCCAGGAGGCGCAGCGCCGTGTCCTTGGCGTCGCGCGCGCGCCGCCCTCGGCTTCCGGCGCCGAACAGGATGTCAACGCCGCGGAACTCGATGGCTGTGGAGGCGGGTGTCATCACGCGCGCTCCCTCTCGGCCGGACGGCAGACGCGGTCCAGGATGATGGCGAGCAGCACGATGGCGATGCCCGCCTCGAAGCCGGTGTCCACCCGCACGGTGTTCAGCGCCCGCACCACGGGCACGCCGAGGCCGCCCGCGCCGACAAGTGCGGCGACCACGACCATGGACAGGCTCAGCATGATGCACTGCGTGATCCCGGCCAGGATCATCGGCTTCGCGGCCGGCAGCTCGACCTTCCACAAGAGCTGCCGCCGCGTGGCACCGAACGCCTCGCCCGCCTCGATCAGCGCGCGCGGCACGGCGGTGACGCCGAGATGCGTCAGCCGAATCGGCGCGGGCAGCGCGAAGATCACGGTCGAGATCAGGCCCGGCACCACGCCGAGGCCGAACAAGACCAAGGTCGGAATCAGATAGACGAAGGTGGGCAGCGTCTGCATCAGATCCAGCACCGGGCGCATCACCTGGAACAGCCAAGGCCGATGCGCCGAGGCGATGCCGAGTGGCACGCCCAGCACCGTGGACACGAGCGCGGAGAAGATGACGAGGGAGAGCGTCTCCATCGTCGCCTGCCAGTAGCCTTGGTTCATGATGAACAGCAGGGCAAGGGCCACGAAGAGGGCCAGCCTCCAGGACCGCCGCAGCAGAAACGCCACCGCCGTCAGCAGCAGCAGCATGAGCGGCGCCGGCACCCAGAGGAGGCCGGCGGTGAAGCCGTCAATGACGGTCTGGACGGCAGTCGAGAACGCATCGAACGCGCCGGTGCTGCTGCCCTTCAGCGCCTCGATGCCATCCGCGATCCACGCGCCGAGGGGAATCTTGTGGTCGCCGATCCAGTCCTCGAACCCTTCCATCGTGACCTCCCTAGCTTACTGGCAGAACCGGTGCCGCCCCGCTCAGCTTCCGAGCTTCGCCTTCACGGCAGCCAGCGCCGGCTGACCGTCCCACGTCGTGACGCCGTCCAGCCACGTGCTTAGCACGCCGGGATTGGCCTTGAGCCAGTCGGTCGTCGCCTGCTCGGGGCTCTCGTGCTTGTCGAGGATCGCGCCCATCATCGCGTCCTCCCCGGCCAAGGTGAACTTCATGTTCTGCAGCAGGCGGCCCACGTTCGGGCATTGCTGCACGTAACCCGCGCGCACGTTGGTATAGACCGTGGCGCCGCCGTAGTTCGGGCCGAACACCTTATCGCCGCCCGACAGGTAGTCCATCTTGAACTCCTTGTTCATGGGGTGCGGCTCCCAGCCCAGGAACACGATGGGCTCCTTGTTCCGCACCGCGCGGGCGACCTCGGCGAGCATCCCCTGCTCGCTGCTCTCGACGAGCTGGAAGTGGCCGAGGCCGAACTGGTCGCCCTTGATCATGTCGAGCACGTGGCGGTTGCCGTCGTTGCCGGGCTCGATGCCGTAGATCTTGTCGTGGAGTTGCGGCGCGAACTTCTGGACATCGCCGAACGACTTCAGCCCGGCGTCGTAAGTGTAATCCGGAACAGCCAGGGTGTATTTCGCCCCGTCGAGGTTCGCGCCCACCACGTCAACCGAATGGTCGTCCACGTAGGCCTTGCGGTCCCCCTCCATGGAGGGCATCCAGTTGCCCAGGAACACGTCCAGGTTCTTGCTCTTCAGCGACGCGTAGGTGACCGGCACCGACAACAGGGTGATCTCCGGCTTGTAGCCGAGATCCTTGAGGATGCCGGCGGTCAGCGCCGTGGTGGCGGTGACGTCGGTCCAGCCGATGTCCGAGAACCGAACGGTTCTGCAGGCGGCCGGCTCGGCGGCCTGAGCCGCGGCCGCGGTGCCGAGCAGGATGGCCATGGCGGCCATCAGCGGAATCCTATTGCTCATTGGGTCCTCCCCTCGATCGCTGTATCCGCGCACGGCCGGATTGAACGTTCGTTCAATGCACTCGGGCGAATGGGCACTTTGCCACCCCCTGCCTTGACATCTTCGTGAGTGTAATTGAATATCTGTTCAACGTTCAAGAGCTAAAGCGATGCAGCACCTCCGCATCCTGAAGGTGGCGCCCGAGCCGGAGGACGGCCGGCGGCGGCAGTTCATCGAGACCACCATCGATGCGCTCGCGGAATTCGGCTACACGGGTGCCACGCTCGGCCGCATCGCTGGGCGGGCGGGTGTCTCGCCTGGCTTGGTCGCGCACTATTTCGGCGACAAGGACGGACTCCTGGAGGCTACTTTCCGTGCCCTCGCTAGCCGGGTGCGGGTCGAGGTCGTGCGCCGCCTGCGGCAGGCGCGCACGCCGCGCGACCGGGTGCAGGCCGTGATAGACGCCAACCTGGCACCGGAGGAGTTCGACCGTCGCACGGGCGCGGTATGGCTGGCGTTCTGGGGGCAGGTGGTCCATGCGCCGCGGCTCAAGCGCATCCAGGCCGCCTATCAGCGGCGGATGCTCTCCACCCTGCGCGATGCGCTGCGCCAGCTGATGCCGGGCGATGATGCGCGCCGGGTGGCGGGGATGATCGCCGCCCTGATTGATGGCGTGTGGCTGCGCGCCGCCCTATCCGAGTGGCAGGAAGCCGACAGCGAGTCCGCCCGCGGCCTGGTCACGGCGTTCGTGGACAGCAGGCTCGCGGAGCAGGCAAGAGAGACTCCGCCCATGCCCAGTCTGGCCATGCTCCGTCCCGCGCTCAGCACAGGCTCGACAATCCGCTACGGCACCCAGCGGAACTGGATCGGGGGCGCTTTCGTGGACACCGACGGCGAGGTGTTCGAGACGCGCGACCCGGCGACCGGCGAGGTGCTCGCGCTCGTCCAGGCCGCCGGCCCAGCCGCGGTCGAGCAGGCGGTCGAGGCCGCAGCAAAGGCGCAGGCGGGCTGGGCGGCACTCACCGGCACCGAGCGTGGCCGCGTCCTCAAGCGCGCGGCGGAATTGCTGCGCGCCCGCAACCAGGCACTCGCCGAGATCGAGACGCGCGACACCGGCAAGCCGATCTCGGAAACCGCCGCCGTGGACGTGCTCTCCGGCGCCGACTGCCTGGAGTATTTCGCCGGCCTCGCCTCGGGCCTGGCCGGCGAGCACGTGGATCTCGGTCCCACCGCGTTCGGCTACACGCGGCGCGAGCCGCTCGGCGTGGTCGCGGGCATCGGCGCCTGGAACTACCCGTTGCAGATCGCCTGCTGGAAGGCAGCACCGGCGCTGGCCTGCGGCAACGCGGTGATCTTCAAGCCCGCGGAGCTGACGCCGCTGACCGCGCCGCGCCTGGCTGAGATCTTCGCCGAGGCCGGGCTGCCTGCCGGGGTTATTCAACGTGGTGCAGGGCGCCGCCGACACCGGCCGGCTGCTCACCCGGCACCCCTTGATCCGCAAGATCTCGCTCACCGGCGAGGTCGGCACGGGGAAGGCGGTGATGGCTGACGCCGCCGCCACTTT
Source organism: uncultured Alphaproteobacteria bacterium (assembly GCA_963790535.1). GTDB lineage: Bacteria > Pseudomonadota > Alphaproteobacteria > Acetobacterales > Acetobacteraceae > CAWKEH01. The sequence goes on from CAWBOZ010000015.1 coordinate 129,328, forward strand.
GAAGCAAGTGACGCTGGAACTCGGCGGCAAGTCGCCGCTGATCGTGTTCGAGGACGCCAACCTCGACAACGCCGTCTCCGGCGCGCTGCTCGCCAACTTCTACTCCGCCGGCGAGGTTTGCTCCAACGGCACCCGCGTCTTCGTCCATCGCCGGGTGCAGGAGGCGTTCCTGGAGCGGCTGCTCGCCCGCGTCGCGCGCATGAGGATCGGCGACCCGCTCGACCCGGCAACGCAGGTGGGCGCGCTGATCTCGCACGAGCACATGGAGAAGGTGCTCGGCTATATCGCGCAGGGCAAGGCGGAGGGCGCGAAGCTCCTGGCCGGCGGGCATCGCGTCACCGAGGGCGGCCTCGCGCGCGGCGCGTTCGTTGCGCCCACGGTGTTCGGCGAGTGCCGCGACGACATGAGCATCGTGCGCGAGGAGATCTTCGGCCCGGTGATGGCCGTGCTCGGGTTCGACGGCGAGGACGAGGCCGTGGAGCGCGCCAACGCCACCGAGTACGGCCTCGCCGCGGGCGTGTTCACGACCAATCTCGCGCGCGGCCACCGCGTCATCGCCCGGCTGCAAGCGGGCACGTGCTGGATCAACAGCTACAACGTCACCCCGATCGAGCTGCCGTTCGGCGGCGTGAAGCTCTCCGGCCTCGGGCGCGAGAACGGCCGCGCCGCCATCGAGCACTACACGCAGCTCAAGAGCGTCTATGTCGCCCTCGGCGACGTGGACGCGCCGTATTGAGCGCGATGGCTGAGACGTTCGATTACGTGATCGTCGGCGCCGGGTCGGCCGGCTGCGTGCTGGCGAACCGGCTGACCGAGGACGGGACGGCGACGGTGCTCTTGCTGGAGTTCGGCGGCTCGGATGCCTCGGTGGTGATCCAGATGCCGAGCGCGCTGTCCATCCCGATGAACATGAAGCGCTACAACTGGTTCTACGAGACGGAGCCGGAGCCGCATCTCGGCGGGCGGCGGCTGCACACGCCGCGCGGCAAGGTGCTGGGCGGGTCCAGCTCGATCAACGGCCTCGTCTATGTGCGCGGCAACCCGCACGATTTCGACCGCTGGGAGGAGGAGGGCGCGGCAGGCTGGGGCTACCGCCACGTGCTGCCGTATTTCCGCCGGGCGGAGACGAACGCCGAGGGCGGCGACGAGTATCGCGGCGACAGCGGCCCGCTGCACACGCGCTACGGCACGCTCCAGAACCCGCTGCACCACGCCTGGCTGCAAGCGGCGCAGGAGGCCGGCTACCAGGCGACGCCCGACTACAACGGCCGCCAGCAGGAAGGCTTCGGCCGGATGGCGATGACCGTCCGCGACGGCCGCCGCTGGAGCACCGCCAACGCCTACCTCAAGCCGGCGCGTGCTCGGCGCAACCTCGGCGTCGTCACCCACGCCCTCGCGACCAAGATCCTGTTCGAGGGACAGGCGCGCGGTCGGCGTGCAGTATCGCCGCGGCGGTGCCGAGCACGTCGCGCAGGCGCGGCGCGAGGTGATCCTGTGCGGCGGCCCGATCAACTCGCCGCAGCTCCTCAAGCTGTCCGGCATCGGTCCTGCCGACGAGATACAGGCGCACGGCATCGCGCCGGTCCACCACCTGCCCGGCGTCGGCGAGAATCTGCAGGACCACCTGGAGTTCTACTTCCAGGTCGAGTGCAAGGAGCCGGTCACGCTCTTCTCGGTCATGAACCCGGTCTCCAAGGCCATGATTGGCGCGCGCTGGCTCTTACGCCACGACGGGCTAGGGGCGACCAACCACTTCGAGAGCTGCGGCTTCATCCGCAGCCGCGCCGGCATCCGCTACCCGGACATCCAGTATCACTTCCTCCCCCTCGCCGTGACCTATGACGGCCGCTCGCTGGCGGAGGGCCACGGTTTCCAGGCGCATGTCGGGCCGATGCGCTCGAAGAGCCGCGGCTGGGTGCGGCTGCGCTCGGCGGACCCAGGGGACAAGCCGCGCATCCAGTTCAACTACATGAGCCACGGCGACGACTGGGCGGAGATGCGTGCCTGCGTGCGCCTGACGCGCGAGATCTTCGCGCAAAGCGCCTTCGACCGCTACCGCGGCAAGGAGCTGCAGCCCGGCGAGGCGGTGCAGGACGACGAGCAGATTGATCAATTCGTGCGCGCGAAGGTCGAGAGCGCCTACCATCCCTCTTGCACGTGCAGGATGGGCCGTGCGGACGACCCCATGGCCGTGGTGGACCCTGAGACGCGGGTGATTGGGGTCGAGGGATTGCGCGTGATCAACTCCTCGATCATGCCCTCGATCACCACGGGAAATTTGAACGCGCCGACGATCATGATCGGCGAGAAGGGCGCGGACCACGTCCGCGGCAAAGCGATGGCAGCGGCGAACACCCCGTTCGACACCGCGCCGGGTTGGGAAGTAGTGCAGCGGTGACGATGACGGACATGCCTGGAAAACCGAACATCCTGATCTTCATGGCCGACCAGCTCACGGCAGGCGCCTTGCCGTGCTACGGCAACACGGTTGCCAAGACGCCGTTCATCGACGGGCTGGCGCGGGACGGCGTCGTCTTCGAGTCGGCCTACTGCAACAGCCCGCTCTGCGCGCCGTCGCGCATGGCCTTCATGTCGGGCCGCCTGCCGTCCGCGACCGGCGGCTACGACAACGCCGCGGAGTTCCCCTCCCAGCTCCCGACTTTCGCCCACTACCTGCGCGCCGCTGGCTACCGCACGATCCTCGCCGGCAAGATGCATTTCTGCGGCCCCGACCAGATGCACGGGTTCGAGGAGCGCCTGACGACGGACATCTACCCCGCCGATTACGGCTGGACCCCGGACTGGGAACGGCCCGAGGAGCGGCCGGACTGGTATCACACCATGGAATCCGTCACCCAGGCGGGGCCGTGCGTGCGCACCAACCAGGTGGATTTCGACGAGGAGGTGGGCTTCGCCGCGCGCCAGAAGCTCCACGACATCGCGCGCGGGAGCGATCGGCGGCCGTTCTGCATGGTCGTGTCCATGACGCACCCGCACGACCCCTTCACCATCCCGGAGCCGTATTGGAGCCGCTATCGCCGACGACGAGGTGGACATGCCTCGCGTCGCCGCCCTCCCCGGCCCGGCGGACCCGCATTCCGAGCGGCTGCGCCACGTCTGCGGCATGGACCTGCAAGCCGTGACCGAGGCGCAGGTGCGCGCCGCCCGGCACGCCTATTACGGGGCGGTCTCCTACTTCGACGACCAGGTCGGCGCGATCCTGGAGACGCTCCGCCAGGTCCGGCTCGCCGAGGACACGGTCGTGATCGTGCTGTCCGACCACGGCGAGATGCTCGGCGAGCGCGGCTTCTGGTATAAGATGAGCTTCTTCGAGCCGTCGTGCCGGGTGCCGCTGATCGTGCATGCGCCGGGCTGCTTCGTGCCGCGCCGGGTCGGCGCGTCCGTCTCCCTAGTTGACGTGCTGCCGACCCTCGCGGCACTGGCGCATGGCGGGCGTGAGCCGGAGTATGCCACGCCGCTCGATGGCAGGAGCCTGCTGCCCCACCTCGAAACCGGGGACGGCCACGACGAGGTGCTGGGCGAGTATCTCGGCGAGGGCGCCGTTGCGCCTGTCGTGATGATCCGCCGCGGGCGGCACAAGTTCATCCACTCGCCCGGCGACCCCGACCAACTCTACAATATGCAGGCAGACCCGGACGAGCTGCGCAACATCGCGGCCGAGCGGCCGGGCGATCCCCTCGTTACGCAGTTCCGCGCCGAGGTCGCGGCGCGCTGGGATCTGCAACGCCTCCGCGCGGACGTGATCGCCAGCCAGCACCGCCGCCGGCTCGTGGCGGCGGCGTTGCGCCAGGGCACGCAGGCAGCATGGGACTTCCAGCCGGTCCGCGATGCCCGGCAGCAGTATATCCGCAGCCACATGAAACTTGAGGACCTCGAAGCCATGGCGCGCTTCCCACGGATCGCGGCCCCATCCCCTTGAGAAAGGAGCAGACATCATGCCCACGCTGAGACGCATTCCCTGGTTGGTGCTGGCCTGCGTGGCCGGCCTCACGATGCAGGCGCGCGCGGCCGAGCCGGCAAGCTGTCGGATCGTGCGAATGTCCGATCCGGGCTGGACCGACATCACCTCGACCAACGGGGTGGCGGGCGTCATCCTGAAGGCGCTGGGCTATCGCCAGGACGTTGACACGCTCTCGGTGCCGATCACCTACCAATCGCTGGCGGGCGGCAAGCTGGACGTGTTCCTGGGCAACTGGATGCCGGCGCAGGAGCACTTCGTCGAGCCGCTGCTCGCCGCGGGCAAGGTGGAGCTGCTCCGGCACAACCTGACTGACGCGAAGTTCACGCTCGCGGTGCCTGACTACGTGGCGCAGGCCGGCGTCCACACCTTCGCCGACCTCGCCGCCCACGCGGACCAGTTCGGCCACAAGATCTACGGCATCGAGCCGGGCGCGCCGGCGAACCAGAACATCCAGAAGATGCTCGACGCCAAGGATTTCGGGCTGAGCGGCTGGACGCTTATCGAGTCGAGCGAGCAGGGGATGCTCAGCCAGGTGTCGCGCGACACGCCGCACAAGCAGTGGATCGTGTTCCTGGCGTGGGAGCCGCACCCCATGAACACGATGTTCCCGATCACGTATCTGAGCGGCGGCGACAAGTATTTCGGCGCGAACTTCGGGGACACGACGGTCAACACGCTCGCGCGGAAAGGCTACGCGCAGGAGTGCCCGAACGTCGCGCGCCTGTTCAAGCAGCTCGGCTACACGGTCCCGATGGAGAATGAGATGATGGTCCAGATCTCGACCAAGAAGCGGACCGGCGACGAGGCCGCCACCAGCTACCTGAAAGCCCATCCGGACCTGCTCGGCCCTTGGCTCGACGGGGTGACGACGCGGGACGGCAAGCCGGGTCTCGCGGCGGTCCAGGCAGCGCTGGACATCAAGGCGTAAGTTCTCGGCTACCTGAGCTTCCGCAGCAACCCGAGCAGCACGGCCTGCTCATCGGGCCGCAGCGGCGCCAGCGTCTCCTCCGTGATCCGGCGCGCAGCCGCGATGGTGCGCTCCGCCAACGCCTCGCCTGCGCGGGTGAGCGAGACGACCAGCAAGCGCGCGTCCTGCGGATCGGGCTGCGTCTGGGTGAGGCCGCGCCGGGTCAGCCGGTCCACGACGCCCTTGATGGTCGCCGCGTCCATCGCCGTCAGCCGCCCAAGCCGGTTCTGCGAGCAGGGGCCGCATTCATGGAGCTTGTTGACGGCCGAGAACTGCGTCGGCGTGAGCTGCTCGGGCATCACGGCCGAGAAGATGGTGAGATGGCGCTGCGTCACCTGGCGCAGCACGAAGCCGATGTTCTCCTCCAGCACGTAGCGGCGCCGCTGGCTAGGCCGCGTGACTGGGCTGGTGTCAGGCATCCTCCGTCTCCCGCCCGGCAAGCTGTGGCTGGGTCGCGCCGGCAACGCGGGTCGTGCCGGCCAGGCCGGCAACGCGGGTTGTGCCAGCCAGGTGCAGCGCGGCAGCGTGGATCAGGCCGGCGGCGACCAGCTTCCGTGCCGCCTTCTCCCCGTCATCCAGCGCCGCCGCGATCTCCGCGGCACCGAGGGAGCCGACCGCGCGCGTGACCAGCCGCCGCCCGAGGTCGCTGTCCGGGTCAAGCTCGCACGCCGGCACGCGGACCACGGCCGGATGACCCGGCAGATCCACCGCGTTGGCGATCATCGTCGCGGCTGCGTCGGCGGCGGCTGCCGTGCCGGCCAGCACCGTGACCGCGTCGGCGATGCCCAGCGAATGGCTGCGCCCGCGCGAGCCGCTCGTGGCCAGGCCGCGCACCGGGTCGGCGGCGTGGATCACCGCGCGCGCGAACAGCGCCGGCCGATCCGGCCGGTCCACGAGCCCGGCGGTGATGCGCTGCCCCGGCGCGAGGTGGAGCGCGATGTCGCCGCCGTCGTTGACGAAGGCGCGGTCGAGGTCGGCCGCCGCAAGCATCGCCTCCAGGACCTCGTCGGCAACCGCTCCGGCGACGGCGGCCATCGGCGTGATGAAGGCGCGGGCGGCGTGCGGAGCGACGGCGCGCTGCATCCGCCGCGCCACGGAGCAGCGCGCGGGCGCCATGGATCCGCGCGCGTCGGCGCGGAGCAGCGGCAGCTCCTCGCACAGCTCGTCCAGGATCGTGGCGGCGCGCCGGGCCGCGGCGCGGTAGGCGGTGCGCACGGCGCCGGGTGCGCCCCAGGCTTGCAGGACCAGGTCCATCGGCCCGTCTTGCAGGTGCAGGCGCTTCCCGTCCGGCAGCAGGCGGGCCGACAGCCTGGGAGTCACGTCCGCGCCCTGGCGGGGTGATGCCCAAGCTCCGCGAGCACCGACTCCAACGGGCGCAGATAGTCCATGTGCCCGCCCAGCTGCGCATAGTCGTCCCGCCGCATGGTGAACTCGATGGGCGCCACCAGCGCCGGCGTCGGCACGTAGCCGAAGGCGTTGCGCGGCAGCAGCGCCACGTCAACCATGAAGGTGATGCCGCCGCCCGGCCAGAGATAGACCGGGGCACCGCCGCAGGTGACGCGCGTGAGCGCCTGCCTGACCGAGATCGTCAGGCGCACCGGGTTCTCCGTGACGCCCGCGCGCAGCGATCCGCCAGCGCCCCCCATGAACAGCACGCTCGCCAGGGCCGGCTCGCAGTTCTCCTTGATGCGCTCGACCGAGAAGGCGAGGGCCGCAGGCAACTCGCGCTCCACCGGCCGCAGCGCCTCGTCCAGCTCGAAATAGGCGGACTGCTCGCCCGTCGTGCTGACCATCACCATGCGCAGTCCCGGCCAGGCGACCTTGGGGTCGAACGGCGCCCAGGATGGAGAGCGGGTCGGTGATGTCCGTGCCGCCCCAGCCGGTGCCGGGCGCCGCGACCTCGAAGTAGCGCCCAGGCGTCGAGCGGCGGCCCTTGATCCAAATGCCGGTATCCGGGACGCCGAGCACCTTGCCGGCCTGGTGCTCCGACAGCACGCCGGTGATATGATCGTCCACCACCACCACCTCATCCGCATGCCCGAGCCACTGCCGGGCGAACATGCCGATCGTGGCGGAGCCGCAGCCGACGCGCATCCGCTCCTCGCGCACGCCGTTCACCATAGGGGGCTGGCCGGACTGCACGACCAGCGCGGCGCCGTTGTCCACCGCCAGCTCGACCGCCTCGCCGTTGCTCAGCGCGAGCAGCGCCTCGCAGGTCGCGCGGCCCTGTTTCTTGCCGCCGCCGGTCAGGTGGCTCACGCCGCCCAGGGAGAGCATCTGCGAGCCGTACTCGCCGGTCATCACGTGCCCGATCGGCTCACCCTGGGCCCGCACCAGGCTGCGCTCCGGCCCGACGTGGCGGTCGGTGTCCAATTTCACCTTCACGCCGCAGTAGCTGAAGATGCCCTCGGTGACGACGGTGACCATGTCCACGCCGTCCACCTCCGAGGCGACGATGAACGGGGCCGGCTTGTAGTCGGGATAGGTGGTTCCGGCGCCGATGGCGGTGAGGAATGGGGGGCCGCCGACCATGTCGCCGTCCCAGTCGGCGTCGCGCCCGAGGAAGGGCACCACGTCCCGCTCGTCGGCAAGGCTGCGGGTCAGGACAACATGCGGATCAACCCGAACCAGCATCCCGCCGTCGTTCGCATAACGGTTGCAGGCGCCGGCCACCCCCGGCTTGATGTAGCACATCACCGGGCAGGCGTCGCAGCGGATCCGATCGTCGGCCATCCTGGTCGCCCCGACCTGGGTTCACGTCAATCCTGTTAGCATACCAACAATCGAACCGCCCAGCAACGGCGAGGCCCTATCGTTGACACCCTTCCGACGCGGCCGTTAGCATACGAATGAACGGCCAGTTGGCCAAAGGCGCAAGCAGGGCGAGTTCAGGCCATGAAGGCAGCTCCTTTCGCCTATCACGTCGCGGGTTCGATCGAGGAGGCGGTCGCACTCCTGGGTGAGTTTGCGCCGCAGGGCGGCCGTATCCTGGCTGGCGGGCAGAGCTTGGTCCCGATCATGGCGTTCCGCCTGGCCGCGCCGGAGCACCTGATAGATATCAATCGCGCCGAGGGGCTGCAGGGCTGCGCCGTGGACGGCGCGACGCTGCGGGTCGGTGCCGGCACGCGCCACGCCGCGTTCCAGCGCCCGGTTGCCGACGATCCGCTGGGCCGTCTTCTCGCCGAGTTGTGCAGCCACATCGCGCACGCGCCGATCCGTGCGCGAGGCACCTTCGGCGGCAGCCTCGCCCACGCCGACCCGGCATCCGAATGGTGTCTCGCCCTCGCCACGCTGGGCGGCGAGGTGGTCGCAAGAAGCCGCGCCGGCACCCGGCGCATCGCCGCGGCGGCATTCTTCGCCGGGATCATGACGACGGCGCTGCGCGAGGACGAGATCCTGGTCGAGGCGGTCCTGCCGCTGCTGCCGGCCGACGCGCGCTACGGCTTCCACGAGGTCAGCCGCCGGGCCGGTGACTACGCGCTCGCGATGACGCTCGCCACTTGGCAGCTCGTGGACGGCGTGATGGTCGAACCGCGCTTGGGCGTGGGCGGCGCCGAGCCGGTGCCGCGGCGCATCCCCGAGGCCGAGGCGGTGCTGGCCGGCCAGGCACCCACCGGGCCGGTCTTCGCCCGCGCCGCCGACGCGATTGCCGATTGCGTGCAGCCCATGGAGGATGCGCAGGCCGATGCCGCCTTCCGCCGCGACCTCGTGCGCGCCACGACCCGGCGCGCGCTCGCCCGGTCGCTCGAGTGATGGACAGCGGCGCCGCGCAGGCGCGCCCCTGGGTCGGGCGCTCGATCCGGCGGTTGGAGGACCCGGCCCTCGTCACCGGGCACGGCCGCTTCACCGCCGACCTTCCAGCCGCGCATTGGGTGCGGTTCGTCCGCAGCCCGGTCGCCGCCGGGCGCATCGAGGGCATCGTGCCGCCGCCGGGCGTCGTGCTCTTTACCGCCGCCGACCTGGCGGAGGTGAAGCCGATCCGGCCGATGCTGCACAAGTTCGGCTACGTTCCGATCGCGCAGCCGGTCCTGGCCGATTGTGTCGTCCGCTACACGGGGGAGCTGGTCGCCGCGGTGGTCGCCCGCAGCGAGGAGGAGGCGGAGGACCTCGCCGATCTCGTGCAGCTCGACATCGCCCCCACTCCGGCGGTGGTGGACGCGGAGCAGGCGGTGGCGGAAGGGGCGCCTGCCGTGCACCCCGAGCCGCCCGGCAACCTGGTCATTGACGTGTTCCAGGCCACCGACGGCCACGCTGCCGCCTGCGCGGCTGCGCACCCCACGATCTCCTGCACGATCCGCTCGCGGCGGCAGAGCGCGCTGCCGATGGAAACGCGCGCCGCGCATGCGTCCTACGACCCCGCCGAGGACCGCGTGACGCTGACCTGCACGACGCAGATGCCGCACCTGACGCGCACGGTCATCGCCGACCTGATCGGCATGCCGGAATCCGCCCTGCGCGTCATCGCTCCCGACGTGGGCGGCGGGTTCGGTCAGAAGATGTCGCTCGCGCCGGAGTTCGTCGTCCTGGTCTGGCTGGCCCGCCGGCTGCGCAGCTCCGTCGCCTGGGTGGAGGACCGGCGCGAGAACCTGATGGCGAGCTTTCACAGCCGCGATATCGTGCTGCGCGTGGAGGGAGCCTTCGACGAGGGTGCGCGGCTCATGGCCCTCACCGGCGATGTGCTGGCGAATGTCGGCGCTTACGCGCCGTATCCGAACACCGCGGCCGTTGAGCCGCTGATGTCCCTCGCCGAGCTGCCGGGGCCGTATGCGGTCCGCGAGTATGCCTGCCGCGCCCGCGGCGCCACCACCAACACCTGCCCGAGCGCGCCCTACCGCGGCGTCGCCCGCCCGGCGCTGACGCTCGCGATGGAGCGGCTGATGGACAAGGCCGCCCACGAGTTCGGCATTGAGCCTGCCGAGATACGGCGCCGCAACCTGGTCGCGGCGTTCCCGCACGTGTCCCCGACCGGCCTCGTGTACGACGCGGGCACTTACCGGGAGTGCATGGAGCTGGCGCTCGGCGCGGCCGACCTCCCGGCGTTCCGCGCCCGGCAGATGGCGGCGCGGGCGGAGGGGCGTTATCTCGGGATCGGGCTGTCCACCTTCTGCGAGCGCACCGGCTATGGCTCGCCCGCCTTCGCGGCGCGCGGGATGGAGGTAACGCCGGGCTGGGAGACGGTGCAGGTCACCATGGACCCGTCCGGCTTCGTAGAGGCGCGGATCGGGGCGTCGCCGCACGGCCAGGGCCTGCGCACCACGCTCGCCCAGATCATCGCCGACGAGCTGGGCGTCGTGCCCGAGCGGGTCCGGGTGGTTCATGGCGACACCGACCGGACCCCGTATGGCTGGGGCACGTTCGCGAGCCGGTCGCTGGTGATCTCGGGCGGCGCCTCGCTGCTGGCGGCGCGCAAGGTTCGGGCACGACTGCTGCGCATCGCGGCCCACGTGCTGGAGGCGGCGGAGGAGGACATCGTTCTGCGTGACGGGGCGGCGCAGGTGGCCGGCACAGACCGCGCCGTGCCGATCCCCGAGCTGGCCCGTGCGGCGCACCACCAGGCCCACCGTTTCGGGGCGGAGGCGGGCCTTGCCGACAGCGCGACCTACGATCCCGCGGGGACCTTCTCCAACGCCGCGCACGTCGCGATCGTGGAGGTGGATTTGGAGACCTGCGCCGTGCGCATCGAGCGATTCATCGTCGCCGAGGATGCGGGGCGGCTAATCAATCCGGTGATCGCGGAGGGCCAGATTCACGGCGGCGTCGCGCAGGGCATCGCCAATGCGCTGCTGGAGGAGATCGTCTATGACGCGACGGGGAACATCCTGACCACCTCGCTCGCCGATTTCCTGCCGCCGACCATGCGCGACATCCCGCCTATCGAGGTGCATCACCTGGAGACGCTGACCGAGGCGTCCGTGACAGGCGCGAAGGGCCTGGGCGAGGGCGGCACCATCGGTGCCCCGGCCGCGGTGCTGGGCGCGATCAACGACGCGCTGCGACCCCTCGGCGTGGAGATCAACGAGATGCCGGCGACGCCGATGCGCATCCATGCGGCGCTTCGGAAGGTCCGATGACGCTGGTAAAGACGGGGTCCGTGCCGATCCGGCTGCTGGTCAACGGCGCGGTGCACGACATCCGTGCCGAGCCGCGCCGGACGCTGGCCGACGCGCTCCGCAAGGATTGCCGGCTAACGGGCACGCATCTCGGCTGCGAGCACGGCGTCTGCGGCGCCTGCACCGTCATCGTGGACGGCGAGCCGGTGCGCGCCTGCCTGATGTTCGCGGTCCAGGCGGAGGGGTGCGCGATCCGCACCGTCGAAGGCTTGGCCGGGCCGGACGGGCTGCACCCGGTGCAGCAGGCGTTCATGGACTGCCACGGCCTGCAATGCGGCTTCTGCACGCCGGGCTTCCTGATGCTCGCCGCCGCCGTGCTGGAGCGCGAGCCGGATATCGGGGACGACGCGCTGCGGGATGCGCTCGCGTCCAATCTCTGCCGCTGCACCGGCTACCAGAACATCCTTAAGGCGGTGCGCGCGGCGGCCGAGGTGATGCGCGCCGCATGAGCGGAGCGGGATAGGAGGGGAACCATGGCCATCGCGGCAGGACCGGAGAAGCAGGTCGGCAAGCTCGTCATCCGCAACATCGGCCTGATGCTGTCGGGGATGCTGGAGCAGCCGATCCTCGACGCCGACACGATCGTCGCCGGAGGACGGGCGCATCGCCGCGGTCGGGCGGGAGGCGGCGTGCGACACCGACGGCGCGCGCGTGGTGATTGACGCGCACGGCTGCGCCCTGTCGCCCGGCCTCATAGACAGCCACGTGCATCCCGTGTTCGGCGACTGGACGCCGCGCCAGGGCCAGCTCGGCTGGATCGAGAGCACGCTGAACGGTGGCGTCACCACGATGGTCTCGGCCGGCGAGGTCCACCTGCCGGGCCGACCGCGCGACGTGGTGGGGGTGAAGGCGCTGGCGATCACGGCGCAGCGCGCGTTCACCAATTTCCGCCCCTCCGGCGCCAAGGTACTGGCCGGGGCGCCGGTGATCGAGCACGGCATGGTGGAGAGCGACTTCGCCGAGCTGGCGGCGGCCGGGGTCAAGCTGCTGGGCGAGGTCGGGTTGGGCTCGGTGAAGGCCGGCTACGAGGCCAAGGAGATGGTGGCCTGGGCGCGCAAATACGGCATCCAGAGCACGATCCACACCGGCGGCCCCTCGGTGCCGGGTTCCGGCTACATAGACGCCGACACGGTGCTGGAGGCGGACGCCGACATCATCGGCCACATCAATGGCGGCCACACCGCGCTGCCGCTGAGCCAGATCCGCTGCCTGTGCGAGGGCTGCCTGCGCGGCATCGAGATCGTGCACAACGGCAACGAGCTGGCCGGGCTGACGGCGCTGCGCTACGCGAAGGAACTGGGCCAGCTCGACCGCGTGATCCTCGGCACCGACAGCCCGGCTGGATCGGGGGTGCAGCCGCTCGGCATCCTGCGCATGATCGCGCTGCTCGCGAGCGTGGGCGACACGCCGGCAGAGCAGGTGTTCTGCTGTGCGACGGGCAACACGGCGCGGATGCGCGACCTCGACTGCGGCATGATCGAGATGGGGCGCGCGGCCGATTTCGTGCTGATGGATCGGGCGCAGCACTCGTCCGGGACGGATTTGCTGGACTCCGTGCAGAAGGGCGACCTGCCCGGCGTCGGCATGGTGATCGTGGACGGGATCGTGCGGTGCGGGCGGAGCCGGAATACGCCGCCGGCGGAGCGGGTGCCGGAGGTCGTGGATTAATGGATTAGGTCAGCGGCCCAGCACGATGAGGCCGATCCCGCTCAACCCCGAGACGGAGGCGGTGGCGCGCCGCATCGTCTGGTTCGAGCAGCCCGCCGACGCACTCGAAGACCCGATCCGCTTCATGGCTTACGCGATGGCGTTCGCCACGCACGACGATATGAAGGTGCTGCGGTGCTACGTGTCGGACGATGACTTCCGCGAGGCGCTCGACAAAGCGCCGCCCGGCATCATCGACCCGCGCTCGTGGGCGTATTGGAATTCCAAGATGGGCCGCTATCCCGCGCCGCCGCTGCCCAAACGCGCGTTGAGGTAATACCCGTTGCCCTGAACGCTGCTTGATCCGGCCTCTCATCGTAGTGGCCGGGAACCCGGATCAGGGTCGCGGCGGGCCAGTGCTGGTCGGGGTGCGCGGGGGCGGTGCAGAGAAGGGGCGCGGGGGCGCGGTGCCGGGCTGAGCCATTCTGGGTTGGGCGATGCTGGGCCCTGCTGCGCGGGCGCAGAGGTCGCGCACGTCCGCGGGCGTACGGCGCTTCCAGGGATGGGTGCCGGGCAGGGCGCCGAGGCCGAGGTCGCGGCGGATCAAGGCGATGATCTCGGCGATGGGTAGGTTGTCGATGTCGTCGTCGCAGTCGATGGTCTCCAGGCGTTCGTGGAGCTCAGCGTGGAGCGCGTTCGCCTCGGCGCCGTCAGTCTCGCGCTGGATGGTGTCCTCGACCTCGCGGATGATCTGCTTGCGCGCGATGCGGCGGCGCTCGGCGGCCTGCGCGGCAGGGCCTTGTGGGGCGGGGTCGGTGATCTTGCGGGCGAGGGCGATGGTGCGGCGGAGGGTGCGGGCGATGCGGTCGAAGGCGATGGTGGGGTCGGGCGTGGGTGCCGCGGCGGGCACGGCGCTGGGCGAGACGTTGGACTCTGGGGCGGCCTGGCGGTGGAGGGTGCGGGCGAGGTCGGTGCCGATCTCGATCAGCTCGTGGAGGACCTGGCGGTAGTACCTGGGCATCCTCGTCGCGCTGGGATACGTGGTCGGCCGGTTCGGGATGGGAGGGCGTGGAGGACATCGGGGAGGATAGGCGGGTTTTCCGCGGGCGGCGTCAAGCGCTGGGTTTATCGCATTAGGCTTTAGAGGATCTCGCTTCCCCTCCCGTCATGGCCGGCGAAAGCCGGCCATTCACGTCTCGCCGCGGGCTCAGGGGTTGCGTGCGTAGACGCGGTCCCGGCTCGCCACGCCAAGATCGCGCCTGTGCGTGCCCGGATGTCGAAGGCTGAACGGTTCACGGCGAAGAGCTGACCGCCTGATCTACAGGAGTCTTCTGGGCAGTTGGCGCCTTTCCGTGTTCTGCAACTACCCTCAACCTACTCACTTCCTCCGTCGTGAGGCCGTGGGCTCCTGCGCAGCTCGGGTCGAGCAATGCTTGCGCGAGGCGCGGCGCGTAGGGGCGATCGGCTTCACTAGGAGAGTCTATTCGTCTCAGGAGCCCGCGCGCGACATAAGGCGCGTTGCCCCGCTCGCAGCCCAGGTTACCGAGAAAGTCGGCGAGTTTGGGATCGTCCGTTGCCTCATTCCAGCCGTGCTGAGTGAACGGCTCCCAGGTCGCTGCTCGCGCCTGCTCCTGTCCTAACGGCATCGCCGCAGTCAATCTGGACAGGCGTCTAAGAGCGGCTTCCCGGTGCGCCTTGTCCGGAATCGCCTCGGCAACACCTTTGATCATGTGCTGAACCGCGTCGGGCGACGTTGGCGAGGTATTGAGGTTGCGACCATCGGCGAGCTTTGTGTCGCTCATTCCTAAGTAGGCGCGCCAAACATGGGCGTCGACGAGCGACGCCCCTTGCAGGTGCGCGAAGAGGAGCAACGCCCCTTGCAGGTCCGCGCCGTCGAGCGACGCCCCTTGCAGGTCCGCGCCGTCGAGCGACGCCCCTTGCGGCTGTGCGCCGTCGAGCGACGCCCCTTGCAGGTGCGCGTGGGCGAGCGACGCCCCTTGCAGGTGCGCGTCGTAGAGCGACGCCCCTTGCAGGTCCGCGCCGTCGAGCGACGCCCCCTGCAGGTGCGCGCCGTCGAGCGACGCCCCTTGCAGGTCCGCGCCGTCGAGCGACGCTCCTTGCAAGCGTAGCTCAGTGAGGTCCGCCTTGCGCAGGTCGGCCCGGTCCAATACGGCGTGGCGTAGGTCCCGGTAGCGTAGCCGCAACGTCTGCCTCCGCTTTGCCAGGACGTCCTCGTCGAGGCCAATCAGCGGCTGGTCGTTCAGCACCAGGTTTCGCTGGAACAAACCCACCTTCCCGACGGACAGAGCCCAAGTCGGCCACCAGAATCGGTTGCTTTTAGGGTCACTGTGAACCGGCCAGCCGAGGCGCAGTTCCGCTAGCTCGATCGGTTCCTCCGGCACCGTTGCGACGAGGATGGAGAACAGGGCGAGCGCCGAGCAGAGCGCCGCCAGCGCTGCGCGTCCACCTTGCCACTGTCTCGCGCGGCGCGACGGCATTACGCCCACGGCGATGGCGGGCCAGAGGAGCCAGATCAGCCCCAGGTCGAGCAGCAGCGCGACTCGCTGGAGCCAGGTCGTCGGCACGTTATGGTAGGGCAGGAAACGCAGCTGCATGAAGAGGAGCAGCAGCGCCGGGAAGACCAGCAGAGTCAGCCAGACGGCCAGCCTCAGGACGGCGCGCACGACCGGGGAGGTCGGTGCGCCTATCAGGAGCTGTGTGAGCACGAACGTGTCGAGCTGGGCGCGCACGTTGGCGCGATCGGCCTTCTTCACGAGCCCGGTCTGCACTTTGTCATCAAGCAATCGCAGCGTGCGCGCGAGCAGGTAGAGCTGCACGAGGACGTAGAGGTGCAAGGTGACGAAGAGCAGCGGCGCGAACACGTAGAATGCGAAAAGCGGCAGCTCGACGTCGAGCAGCGGCAGCTTGACCGGCCCCTCTAAGAGCAGCTGCTTGTGCGTCGTCGTGCCGGCCGCGATGGCGAGGTAGATCTCGACCGTGAGGAACGTCACCCACAGCGCGAAGCCGCGCGCGCTTGCGTCGTTGGCCGACTTCAGCAGGTCGGGGATCGGCTCTGGCGCGGGCATGGCATAGCTACCCTAACGGTGCCGTACTGAATGCGCCAACAGGGCCGGCTAAAAATCACGCACCGCCCTTATGGTCGCCCGGCTCGCGACAAGCGTGGCAACGTGCAGGTTCTGCACGGCCAGCAGCATCGCGACACCTTCCCGCCTCGGTGCCAGGATCGCATCCGCCGTCTGCTCGACGATCAGAAGAGCCAGCCCCTCACTCGGCTGGTCCAGCAGGATCAGGCAGCCAGAACGTAACTCGTGCTCCGACCGCCTGCCGTCTCCTTCACAAGCACGCCGTGTTGCAGCAGACCACCGATATCCCGCAAAGCAGTATCTTGCGAGCATTTGGCGACCTTCGCCCACTTCGACGATGTGAGCTTCCCCTCGAAGCCGTCGAGCAGGCGGTTCAGCATCATGCGCTGACGTTCGTTGAGCGGCAGCCCAGCCATTTTCTGCCAGAACTGGTGCTTGCGGATCGTCGCGGACAGCGTCGTCTCCGCATCGGAGAAGGCACGGTCGAGCACGGTGAGGAACCAAGCGAGCCGCGCGGTGATATCCAGGCTGCCCTTCTGCGTGGCTTCCAGCGTTTCATAGTAGTCGGTCCGCTCGACCCTCAGCCGTGCTGACATGCTGTAGAAACGCTGGCTTGTTCCTTCCGAACGGGCGAGCGCCAAGTCGGTGATCGCGCGGCCGATCCGCCCGTTCCCGTCATCGAAGGGATGGATCGTCACGAACCAGATGTGCGCCACGGCTGCCTTCAGGACCGGATCAATGATCTCAGTCCCGGTCTCGAACCAGGCAAGGAAGCGCGCCATTTCCGCTGGGACGCGAACGGCTGGAGGCGCTTGGAAGTGGACCCGTTCCCGGCCGGGTGGTCCCGAAACGACCTGCATGGGGCCAAGCGCATCGGTGCGCCAGTCGCCCACGATGATCGGGTGCCGGCCCGTGCCGCCGGTCGGGAATAGCGCCCTGTGCCATCTGAATAGGCGCTCGGCCGTCAGGTCTTGATGGAAGTTCTGCGTTGCGTCGAGGACAAGCTCAGCGATCGCGTCGGCTTTCCTGTCGAGGGGAAGACCGGCCCTTTCCAAACCCAAGCGCCGCGCCAGCGAGGATCGGACCTGTTCACGGTCAAGCAGTTCGCCCTCGATCTCGCTGGTCTTGAGCGCATCCTGCGTTAGGGTCTGCAATGTCGTTTCAGCACGTAGCGGGAACCCGATCGACTCCATCTGGCCTAGCAACCGTCCCTGGCGATAGCGGACGGCGGCAAGCTGGGCAGCAAGGGCCTCGCTATCCCAACGGAAATTCGGCCAATCCGGCCGATCATAGATGTAGGTTTTTCCCTGCATGGAATGCGGTGATTAGCAGCCTTATTCACCGCATGCCAGAGGTCCGAGTTCTTCCACGTCTTGCCCGCGCGTACGAAAGTCGTGGATGCCCGTGCCAAGCACGGGCATGACGGCGCGGGGTATGGCGCGACGGTCAACGGCCAAGTCCGACGTCATCATACCGCCAGATATCGCGCATGCGCGGCCTCATCCGCCCGAAGCTCCGCCATGCTGCCCGCCCACACGATCCGCCCCTTCTCGATCACGGCGGCCTGGTCGGCGACGCGCGTCGGCGAAGTGCAGGTTCTGCTCGGCCAGCAGCACCGTCACGCCGTCGCGCTTCAGCGCCAGGATCGCATCCGCCATCTGCTCGACGATCAGCGGCGCCAGGCCCTCGCTCGGCTCGTCCAGCAGGATCAGGCGCGGGTTGCCCATGAGCGTGCGTGCGATCGTCAGCATCTGCTGCTCGCCGCCGCTCATGCGGGCACCCAGCCGGTCGCGCATGGCTCCGAGATTGGGGAACAACCCGAACAGCCGCTCCGGCGTCCAGGGGGCGAGGCCGTCGCGCGGCGCCTGGCGGCCGATGTCCAGGTTCTCCATGACCGTCAGCTCGGCGAAGATGCGCCGCTCCTCGGGCACGTAGCCCAGGCCACGCCGGGCGATGCGGTAGGGCTCCTCGCCCGCGATCTCGGCGCCCGCGAACACGATGCGGCCAGACGCCGGGCGCACGAGGCCGATGAGCGACTTCATCGTCGTGCTCTTGCCCGCGCCGTTGCGGCCCAGCAGCACAAGGACCTGGCCGGCGGCGGCCTCGAAGGAGAGGTCCTGCAGGATGTGCGCGCGGCCGTAGTAGCTGTTCAGGGCCTCGACCTTCAGCATCAATGGCCCCCGCTGGTGGCGCCCGTGCCGAGATAGACCTCGCGCACCCGCGGGTCCGCCCGGATGGCGTCGCCGTCGCCTTCGGCGATCAGCTCGCCGCGGTTCAGCACCAGGATGCGGTCGGCGACGCCGAACACCACGTCCATGTCGTGCTCCGTGAACAGCACCGCGACATCCTGGCGGGTCGCGATCCCGCGCACGAGGCGCATCAGCGCCACGCGCTCGGCCGGCGCCATGCCGGCGGTCGGCTCGTCCATCAGCAGCAGGCGCGGCGCGTTCGCGAGCGCGACGGCGAGTTCCAGGCGCTTCAGGTCGCCATAGGCCAGCACGCCCGCGGCCCGCTCCGCCTCGCCCGCCAGCTCGACTTGCGCGAGCAGCGCGTCGGCCTCGGCCGCATACAGCGCGCCAGCGTGCGTCCACGCGCGCCAGACCGCCGGCGATGGGAGATCAGCGCCATCTGCACGTTCTCGCGCACCGTCATGGAGGCGAAGGTTGCGGTGATCTGGAACGTCCGTCCCACGCCGAGGCGCCAGATGCCGCGCGGGCCGAGGCCCCGCAGGTCGCGCCCGGCGAAGCGGATGCGCCCGGAATCCGGCGCGATCTGCCCGCCCACCATGTTGAAGCACGTTGACTTGCCGGCGCCGTTCGGCCCGATCAGCGCCAGCATCTCGCCCGCGCGCACGCTGAACGAGACGGACGAGACCGCCGCCACACGCCCGAACGCCTTGCTGATCCGCTCGACCTCCAGCACGGGCTATCGCTGCATCCTGGGCACCAGGCGCTGGGCGACGCCGACGATGCCCTCGGGGAACAGCAGCACGAGCAGGACGATGATCACCCCCAGCACCAGGCGCCACAGATCGGTCGCCTGCAGCAGCGCGTCGGACAGCCCGGTATAGGCCAGCGCCCCCACGATCGGGCCGGAGAGCGTCTGCACCCCGCCCAGCAGCACCATCACCAGCGCGTCCACCGACCGGGGAATGCTGATGTAGGTCGGGAACACGCTGCCCTTGGCGTAGGCGAACAGCCCGCCGGAGAGGCCGGCCGCCGCACCCGCCAAGGTGAACGCCGCGAGGCGCAGCCGCGCCGTGTCCAGCCCGATCGCCTCCGCCCGCAAGGTGGAATCGCGGCTCGCCCGCACCGCGTAGCCCAGCGGCGCGAAGATCACCCGGCGCAGCAGCAGCACGCCGGCGACGCACAGCGCCAGCGTGAGCCAGTAATACGCCGCCGGCCCCGCCGCCCAATGGGCCGGCCAAACTCCGAGGATGCCGTTGTCGCCGCCCGTGACGCCGACCCACTGGAACGCCCCCGCCCAGACGATCTGCGCGAAGGCCAAGGTCAGCATGGCGAGATAGACGCCCGAGAGCCGCACCACGAACAGGCCGAAGACCAGCGCCGCGATCCCCGCCGCGAGCGGCGCGATGGCAAGCCCGGCGCCCATGGGTGCGGCAAGCGCCTGCGCCGCCAGCGCCGCGCCATAGGCGCCCAGACCGAACCAGGCCGCATGGCCGAAGCTCGGCATCCCGCCCGGCCCCATCATGAAATGCAGGCTCGCCGCGAACAGCACCGCGACCGCTGCCTCGGTGAGGACCGTGAGCACGTAGCCCCCGAGGAACAGCGGCGCCGCGACCGCCAGCAGCAGCAACGCCGCGCCCCCGAGCCTGACTAGGGGCAGCGCCGGGCGCAGCGGCGCGGTGATCCCGGTCGCGTTGCGCATCGGGGCGGGCGCCCGGCCCAGCAGCCCGTTCGGCCGCAGCACCAGCACGATCGCCATCACCAGGAAGACTAGGACCAGCGTGATCTTCGGGACCAGCACGATGCCGAACGCCTGCAGCAGCGCGATCAGCAGCGACGCCAGGTAAGCGCCGACGATGCTGCCCAGGCCGCCGACGACCACGACCACGAACGCGTCGGTGATGGCGGAGAGGTCCATCTGCAGGTTCGCCGACCCGTCCGGCAAGGCCAGCGCGCCGCCGAGTCCCGCCAGCCCCGCGCCCAGGGCGAACACCGTGGTGAACAGCACGCGCTGATCAACGCCGAGCGCCGCGACCATCTCCCGATCCTGGGTCGCGGCCCGCACCAGCCGCCCCCACCGCGTCCGCACGAACAGCAGCCAGAGCAGGGCAAGCACCGCCGGGCCGATGGCGATCATGACCAAGTCGTAGAACGGGAAGCGCTGCCCGGCGATCTCGACGAAGCTGCGCAGCCAGCGCGGCCGCGGCAGCGTCAGATCGTCCGGCCCCCAAATGTGCAGGGTCGCGTCCTGCACGATCAGGACGACGCCGAAGGTGGCGAGAAGCTGGAACAGCTCCGGCGCGCGATAGATGCGGCGCAGCAGCCCCATCTCCAGCAGCGCGCCGAGCGCGGCCAGCACGAGCGCGGTCGCCAGAACGCCGAGCGCGAACAGCGGCGGCGTGCGCGGCAGGTGCGAGAGAATGGTCCAGCCGACATAGGCGCCGAGCATGTAGAGGCTGCCATGGGCGAAGTTCACGACGCGCGTGACGCCGAAGATCACCGTCAGCCCCGCCGCCACGAGGAACAGCGAGGACGCGCCGGACAGGCCCGTCAGGAACTGGACGAGTATGAAGCCCACGGGCCTCAGCCCGCGACCGGGCGCAGCGTGCGCACCTCCGCGTCCGACGGCATGACGCTGGCGCCGTCCACGTAGTGCCAATCCACCATGGCCGGCTTGTCCTTCACCGTGCCGAGCTTGCCGACATAGGTGCCGAGCGTGCCCTGGTGATCGATGGCGCGATACTTCGCAGGGCCGAACGGCGTCTCGAACGCCACCCCGCTGAAACCTGCGACGAGCTGGTCGTGCCGGTGCCGCCGCTCTTGGTCAACCCGGCGGCGATGGACTTGATCAGGGCGTAGCCGACCACGGACCCCATGCGCGGCTCCTCCTTGAACCGCGCGCGATAGGCGTCGATGAACGCCTTGTTCGCCGGGTCGGTGAGCTGGTCGCGCGGGTAGCCGGTGACGATCCAGCCCTGCGGCGCCTCGTCGCCGAGCGCATCGAGGTATTCCGGCTCGCCGGTCAGCACGGAGACGACGCTGCGGCTATCGAACAGGCCGCGGGTGTTCCCCTGGCGGACGAAATTGGTCAGGTCGGGGCCGAAGGTCGCGTTGAAGATCCCGTCCGGCTTCAGCTCCAGCAGCGCCTCCACCGTCGGCCCGGCGTCCATGTGGCCCAGGGCGGGCCATTGCTCGCCGACGAACTGCACGCCGGGCTGCTTCTCCGCCAGCAGCTTCTTGAACCACTTCACCGCCGACTGCCCGTATTCGTAGTTGGGTGCCACGGTCGCCCAGCGCTTCGCGGGCAGCTTCGCGGCATCCTCCAGCAGCATCGCCACCTGCATGTAGGTGTCGGGGCGCAGGCGGAAGCACGTCTTGGTGCCCTTCTCCCACACCAGCGCGTCGCTCAGCGGCTCGCCGGCAACGTAGAGCTTGTTGTTCTCGGCGGCGAAGGCGCTGAGCGCCAGGCCGACGTTCGAGAGATAGCCGCCCGCGAGCAAATCCACCTTCTCGTTGCCCACCAGCTCGCCCGCGACGCGGATCGCCGTCTGCGGCTGGCCGCCGTCATCGCGGCTGACCACGTCGAGCTTGCGGCCGAGCACGCCGCCGGCGGCGTTGATCTGCTCGACGGCGAGCATCCAGCCGTTGCGATAGGGCAGGGTGAAACTGGGCGCTGCGGTGTAGCTGTTGACCTCGCCGATGCGGATCGGCGCCGAACTTGGCGCCTGCCGCCCTTGGGCCCGGACAAGGGCAGGCGCGGCGAGCGTGGCCGTTGCTCCCAGGAACGCGCGTCGCGACACGTGCATCGTGAGGTTTCCTTCGTGCAGGGGTTCAGCGCAAACCGTCCTTGCCCTCGATCTGATCCGCGCGCAGGCCGCCGATGCGCGCGAGCGGCCGGCCCGAATCGGTCACCACCACCGCGACCACGATCTCGTCCCGGCGTGGCGCGTCCGTCACGCGGATCTCCATTGCGTCGAAATGACTGCGCACGTAGGCGGCATCCTTGTGACCGAGCGGCACGTCTATGGGCGTGCCGGGGCCGCCCCGCTTCTTGGCGCTCGGCACTAGGGCTGCGCCACCCCCCACCGCCTCGCGCAGCGGCGCGCCGAGCTTCGGATGAAGGATGGCGGCAGCGTGCTCCAATTCTCCGTCCTCGCCGACGATGGCGGCCTTGCCATAGCTCTGAGCTTGGTCCGGGGCGATCCCGAGCGCCCGCACTGCCCGCTCCCCAAGCAACCGGCCCAGCTCCTCGCCGGCCGCGATCAAGTCGTCCAGGGCTGGCACATAGCGCCCGGCGGCGGGGTTCGCGATCACCGCGACGGCAGCCGCCTTGCGCGTGGGCGGCTCCACGTCCTGCCCACCCTCGCGGATGGTCTCCTCGACGACCGTGATCAGCTTGCGGATCATCATCGGCTTCGGGCGGCGGCCCTCCGGACTCGTGCCGTGCGGCACGACTGTTCGTATGCGTATGGTCTTCGCGGCAAGGCACCCTGTCAAGTTCGCATGCTCTCGCCACCAGGTACCACATCCGCAACGCCTCCGCCTTGAGTGTGCCGGCTGACTGTGCCCTGCTGGGCATAGGAACGACGTGACAGGCGCGACATGGCAGCGAGCACGGTGAGCATCGAGGTGGGCGAGACCTTCTCACGCGAGGTCCGCTTTGACGCGGCCGGCATCGCCGCGTTCGCGACCGCCTGCGGCGACACCAACCCGCTGCACCACGACCCGGCCTACGCCGCCGCCACCCGGTTCGGAGGCATCATCGCCTGCGGCCCGCACGTGACATCGCTGCTCATGGCCATGACGGCGGCGCACTTCGCCTCGCGCGGGCCGGGCGTGGGCCTCGGCTTCGCCTTCCGGCTGCGCTCGGCCGTGCGCGCCGGGGAGACCGTGGTCATGCGCTGGCGCGTGACGGTGGTGACCCCGAAAGCGTCGCTCGGTGGCCGCATCGTCCACTTGGAGGGCGAGGTCGTGCGCCCGGACGGCACCGTCGCCGTCACCGCCTCGGGCGAGACGCTCGCGATGGACAAGCCCTGACGCCTGCGTCAAGGTCGGGTGCATCAAGATCGGGCTGAGGAGACGATCCGTGCCGCTGCTGCATCGCCGCACCCTGCTCGCCGCCGCTGCCGCCGTCGCGCCGCTCGCCCGCGGCGCCAGGGCGCAAGCGCCCGTGATCCGCCTCGGCGTCCTCAACGACCAATCCGGCCCCTACCGCGACGACACCGGGCTGACCTCGGTCGCCTGCGTGCGCCAGGCCGTGCAGGACTTCGGGGAGCAAGGGATTCCAGGTCGAGGTGCTCTCCGCCGACCACCAGAACAAGCCAGACGTAGGCGCAGGGATCGCCCGGCAGTGGTTCGATCAGGGCGGGGTGGACGCGGTCATTGACGTGCCGACCAGCTCGGTCGCGCTCGCGGTCAACCAGGTCTGCCGCGAGAAGAACAAGGTCCATCTCAACTCGGGTGCCGCGACGACCGATCTCACGGGCAAGCAGTGCAGCCCCAATACGGTACACTGGACCTACGACACCTACATGCTCGCCAAGAGCACCGGCGGCGCGATGGTGAAGCAGGGCGGCGACACCTGGTTCTTCATCACCGCCGACTACGTGTTCGGCCAGCAGCTCCAGCGCGATACCACGCGCATCGTGGAAGCCGCTGGAGGCAAGGTGCTCGGCAGCCGCGCCTATCCCTTCCCGGACACGACCGACTTCTCGGGCCTGCTCGTGCAGGCGCAGGCGTCCGGCGCCAAGGTGCTCGGCCTCGCAAACTCCGGCACGGACACGATCAACTGCATCAAGCAGGCGCACGAGTTCGGGCTGAACCAGACCATGCGGATCGCCGCGATGCTGTTCTACAACAGCGACGTCCACGCGGTCGGGCAGGAGATGGCCCAAGGGCTGCTCATGACCGAGAGCTTCTACTGGGACCTCAACCCGCGCACCCGCGCCTTCATGGACCGTGTCCGTCCGAAGGTCGGGGAGCATTGGCCCAATATGGTCCAGGCCGGCTGCTACGGCGCGGCGCTGCATTACCTAAAGGCGGTCGCCGATCTCGGCGCGGCAGCCGCGAAGGCGGACGGGCGCGCTACCGTCGAGCGCATGAAGGCGATGCCTACCGACGACGATGCGTTCGGCCAGGGCCGCATCCGCGTGGATGGGCGCAAGCTGCACCCCTCCTACCTGTTCCAGGCGAAGGCGTCAGGCGAGAACAAGGGGGGTTGGGACCTGCTCAAGCCGGTCGCGACCACGCCGGCGGACGAGGCATTCCGCTCCGAGAGCGAAGGCGGCTGTGCGCTCGTGCACGCGTAGCTTCGGCAACGCGCGCGCACCTGGCTCGTTATGCGAGGGCAGACGCGCGAGAGGGAGGCCGACCTTGCTGCACGCCCAGATGCCCGAGCCGGTCCCGGAACCCGACCATCAGCCAGTGGAAGAGCCGCCGGAATCGGCGCCACCGCCCATGGAGGAGCCACCGCCGGGTGAGCCGGTGCCAACGGTGCCCGTCCCCGACAGGTTGTTCAGACCCGAGCAAACCTTCGCCTAGAGCGTGACCGGGTCTGAGTGGATCAAGGGATTCCGGCGCGGGTTGAAATCTGATTTCAAGCTGCTGGCTGGGTTGGAGGCCAGCAGCGATGACCCGGCCATACTCGATGGATCTGCGTGAACGCGTTGTGGCGGCCGTCGAAGCTGGTCAGTCCCGCCGCGCAGTCGCCAAGATCCTCAATCTTGGCCCGGCCACCGTTGTTCGTTGGGTGGATCGCCAGCGAACCTCTCGCCAGCGAACCTCTGGCGCGTGCGCCGCCAAGCCAAGGGGTGGCGTTCGTCATGCGGTGCTGCTGCCCCAGCGCGACTGGCTGCTCGCGCGTATGGCCGCTGCGCCCGATTTGACGGTGCGCGGCCTACGGGCCGAGCTGGCCCAGCGCGGCACCAGGGTCAGCAACGACGCTGTCTGGCGTTTCCGTCACCGGCGAGGGCACGGTGACGGTGCGGGGACGGCTTCGCCGTCCTTGCCTCCGGCGGATCGCTTCGCGATGGCGGCCACCAGCCCGTCGAAACGACGCCGGACGACGCTGGCGTCCTCCTCGTCCCTGTTGTTCAGGATGTGCGCGGCCCGATGGACCAACCCGTAGGCGCGTTCGATGTCCGGCCAGAGTGTTGCCGTGCGCTCCAAGCCGCGGCCGATCAGTTCGTGCAGTCGCGTAAGTCGCGGCGAGGTCTGCCCCCCTTGGCCGCGCGATCCAGGCTGCCTGCCACCTTCTCCAACCGCCCCTTGAGCTGCAGGCCCGAGACCGCCAGCGGCGCGCGGCCGTCGTCGGTGATGGCGCTGCGCACCGCCGCGCAGCAGCCGCGCACCACCTCAGCTTCGGCATCGTCGCGGCCCTTCACCGCGCGCTCGATCGGGCGCACGCCGCGCACCTGCTTCTTCAGTTCGACCTTCGCGTGGCGATCGGCCTCGAACACCGGCAGCGCCGCCTCGCGGAGAAAGTGGAACTGAGTCGTCGGCGGTGCCGGACAGCAGGCTGCGCGCGAGCAGCACCTCGCCCGAAGGGCAGTCGCGCACCACCCACAGCACCTCGTGACCCACGTCCGGCTGCAGGCCGTCCAGTGCCAGGATGACCCGGCCCTGGTTCGCCAGCACGCCGCGCAGCCGCGCGCTGTCGGTCAGCGACACGGCCAGCAGTTCGTCGTAGCGGTCCAGCAGGTTGGTGACACTGCGCTCGGCGATCGCCACCCCGCGCTCGCGCAAGATGGCGTGGATCTCCGGCACGCTGCGATGGTCGCGGTGGCGCAGCATCCCCCCAGCGCGATCACGTCCAGCCCGAACTCGTGCCGCGGCAACGCGATCGCGCCCTCCGCCTCGGGCCGGTAGGGCCTGTGGTGGCGTGCGCAGCCCTGCCGCTCGCAGCGGCGGATCTTCAGCCGCAGCCGCACCGCGCCGGACAGCGTCACCAGCGTGCGGCGGTTCTCGTAGCGCACCCGCATGGACCCGCCGCACGCCGGGCAGAGCTTGCGTGCCGGGCGCAGCACGCGCTCCCGCTCCGGCCGTGCCCGAGCTGACGTTCTGCTCATCCCGCACCTCCCAGCAAGGTTCCCTGATCCTTACCAGATCGGGCGCATCAGCAGCCAACTTTGCCGGCCTAGATTTTGGGCCTTGGGGGGCCGCTAGTCGGAGCCCTGCCGCGCCACGTCATGGCTGCGCAGAAGACGGCGGCGAGCGTTGACTGCCGACCGCCTCCTGCGCCGCTTTCAGTTGCGCCTCCGTATAGAGCCTGGCATGGCTCGCCAAATCCCGGCTATCCTCCCAAAGATTGCGCCAGATCCCGAGTATCCCCTCCAGCGGTTGCCCCACGACCTTGGAGGAGAAGGACTCGAACGTAATCGGCCCCTGGTAGTCGATTGCGACCAGCGCGCGAAACACGCGGCTGAAATCGATCGAACCCGAGCCGAGATAGCCCCGATGCGAGTTGCCGGTGTGGAAGTAGCCGAGATGCTTGCCGGTCGCACGGATGGCAGCGCCGACATCCGCCTCCTCGATGTTCATGTGGTAGCAGTCGAGATGCACCTTCACGTTCGGCAACCCGACCCGCCGCACGAAATCGACCGCCTGCGCGGCCGTGTTGAGGACGTTCGAACTCGTAGCGGTTCACGACCTCCATCCCGAGCGTGATGCCGCTCTCGGCGGCCTTCCCGCCGACGCGGCGGATGACCTCGATCGCGCCGGAGATGCCGACCGCCGTCGGCGGGTGGTCGTATTTCCGGAAAGCCGAGTAGAGGATGCCGCAGACATGGGTGGCGCCGATGTCGCGGGCGAGCGACACGCCGCGCAGAAGGTGCTGCTCACCCGCCTGGACCCGCTCCGGGTCGCCCGAGGACACGTCCTGGGCGGCGCTCAAGCCGAACGACATGGTAACGCCGAGCCCGCTTCGCTCCAATTCGCGACGCGTGAAGCCGACGTCGAACACGTCGAAATCCATCGCTGAGGCCTCGATGAGGTCGTAGCCAGCCTCGGCCGTCAGGGCGATCGCCCTAGCCGCTTGCTGGTTGGTCCACTCCGCCGTCCAGACGAAAGCATGCACACCGAGCTTGTTGCTTGCCCTTAGGTTCATGGTCGTGTCCTCCTCCAGAAACATCGTCGGCAGGTCTGGGGATCAAATCAGTGGAAGATGATGCCGCCGTCAATGTTGGTTTGGAAGAAGAGCCTATGTGGGCGGACGACGGCCGGATTTCGTAGGCTGAGGCCGGTGTCAATTCGCCATCGGAGGCGATCAATGTCTTGCACCACTGATCGGGCCGATCATACCAAATGCGTCGTCCGATGGCCACTCTCACCCAAGCGCGATGGGTGATGGAGGCGAGGCGCTCTGGCGTGTGCATCAGCCAGTTCCAAGCGTCGCAGCAGGCCTCCACGAGGGCTTCATCGAGGGCTGTCCTGCGGGATAAGCCGAGCTGCCCATCCCAGAGTGGCGCATCACGGTCGGTCTCGGGGCGGTTACGTCCGGGACTGGGCGGACTAAGGCCAATTTCGAGCTGATTGTCGACCCCTCAATCCCGGAGGACAGAGCGCCGCGCTACCTCGGCCTGGTGCACGGCCACGACCAGAAGCCCAAGCGCCGGCTACTCGAGATGCTCCGAGAGCAGGGCCTGCAAGCGAACCAAGACGTGACCTTCTTGACCGACGGCGGCGAGGAGGTGCGCGCCTTGACCGAGTTGATCACCCCGGAAGCCGAGCACGTGTTGGATTGGTTTCATATCGCCATGCGCCTGATGATGCTGGAGCAGTATGCGCGCGGCGTCGCCCACCATTCGGCTGAGTGTGTCATCACATTCCGGGACTGAACACCTAAGGTGCTGATCATGGGCGCTACTGTAATTGCGGATTCAGCACGAACGGGTAGCCGGATACCTCCGGCCGATTTTTCCTAGGCCGGCAAAGTTGGCTGCTGATGCGCCCGATCTGGTAAGGATCAGGGAACCTTGCTGGGAGGTGCGGGATGAGCAGAACGTCAGCTCGGGCACGGCCGGAGCGGGAGCGCGTGCTGCGCCCGGCACGCAAGCTCTGCCCGGCGTGCGGCGGGTCCATGCGGGTGCGCTACGAGAACCGCCGCACGCTGGTGACGCTGTCCGGCGCGGTGCGGCTGCGGCTGAAGATCCGCCGCTGCGAGCGGCAGGGCTGCGCACGCCACCACAGGCCCTACCGGCCCGAGGCGGAGGGCGCGATCGCGTTGCCGCGGCACGAGTTCGGGCTGGACGTGATCGCGCTGGGGGGATGCTGCGCCACCGCGACCATCGCAGCGTGCCGGAGATCCACGCCATCTTGCGCGAGCGCGGGGTGGCGATCGCCGAGCGCAGTGTCACCAACCTGCTGGACCGCTACGACGAACTGCTGGCCGTGTCGCTGACCGACAGCGCGCGGCTGCGCGGCGTGCTGGCGAACCAGGGCCGGGTCATCCTGGCACTGGACGGCCTGCAGCCGGACGTGGGTCACGAGGTGCTGTGGGTGGTGCGCGACTGCCCTTCGGGCGAGGTGCTGCTCGCGCGCAGCCTGCTGTCCGGCACCGCCGACGACTCAGTTCCACTTTCTCCGCGAGGCGGCGCTGCCGGTGTTCGAGGCCGATCGCCACGCGAAGGTCGAACTGAAGAAGCAGGTGCGCGGCGTGCGCCCGATCGAGCGCGCGGTGAAGGGCCGCGACGATGCCGAAGCTGAGGTGGTGCGCGGCTGCTGCGCGGCGGTGCGCAGCGCCATCACCGACGACGGCCGCGCGCCGCTGGCGGTCTCGGGCCTGCAGCTCAAGGGGCGGTTGGAGAAGGTGGCAGGCAGCCTGGATCGCGCGGCCAAGGGGGGCAGACCTCGCCGCGACTCACGCGACTGCACGAACTGATCGGCCGCGGCTTGGAGCGCACGGCAACACTCTGGCCGGACATCGAACGCGCCTACGGGTTGGTCCATCGGGCCGCGCACATCCTGAACAACAGGGACGAGGAGGACGCCAGCGTCGTCCGGCGTCGTTTCGACGGGCTGGTGGCCGCCATCGCGAAGCGATCCGCCGGAGGCAAGGACGGCGAAGCCGTCCCCGCACCGTCACCGTGCCCTCGCCGGTGACGGAAACGCCAGACAGCGTCGTTGCTGACCCTGGTGCCGCGTTGGGCCAGCTCGGCCCGTAGGCCGCGCACCGTCAAATCGGGCGCAGCGGCCATACGCGCGAGCAGCCAGTCGCGCTGGGGCAGCAGCACCGCATGACGAACGCCACCCCTTGGCTTGGCGGCGCACGCGCCAGAGGTTCGCTGGCGAGAGGTTTGCTGGCGATCCATCTGTGGACGCCCTCTTCCGGGCAAGGGGAAACTTCAGGAGTGTCGCGGCACGTAGTCGGATGCTGCCATCTGTCCGGCCTCGAATGCGGCGATGGTCTGCCGCGGGCCTGTATGGGAGTTCGCGGACCGGATCCAGATCACCCAAAGCGTGCTCGAAGCACTGTGGAAAGCCCTGGTTCTCCCGGCCCCGTCTCGCCGACCGTTGCGCCATGCCTTCCTTCCGCTCGCCCTACGCCCTCGCGGTCCCGGCGCGCTTACGCGGCCGGCACCGGGGTCCTGTAAACACCGCCCTTGACCAGAAGAGCCCACCCTTGACCAGAAGAGCCCAGACGATGCGGGCCGTCTTGTTGGCCAACGCCACGGTGCCCAGCATCTTCGGCTTGCGCGGCAGCATCTGCGCCAGCCATGAACCCTCCGGTGCGCCGCGCAGGCAGGCCTGCCGGACCACGGCACTGGCACCTAGGATGAGCAGCCGGCGGATGGTCCGCTCGCCTCGCTTGGAAATGGCGCCGAGCTTCTGCTTGCCGCCGGTCGATTTCTGCAGTGGCGTCAGCCCGAGCCAAGCCGCGAAGTCCCGCCCAGCCCGGAAGCCCTCCGGCGCCGGCACCAGAGCGGTGATCGCGGTGGCGGCGATCGGGCCCACGCCCGGGATCGTCATCAGCCGGCGCGCGACCGGATCGGCCTTCGCGCCGGTTGATCTCGACATCCAGTTCCTTGATCCGCATCTCCAGCGCGGTGAAGGTGTCGATCAGCACCTTCAGGATCACCCGCGCACTCTCCGGCAGCGATGTGTTCGCATCCTCGACGTGTGCGATCAGGGTTGGAGCATGCGTGATGCCCTGGGGAAAGATGTAGCCATACTCAGAGAGGTGCCCGCGCAGGGCATTGATGCACTGCGTGCGCTGATGCACGAGCAGATCGCGGGCCCGGAACACGACCCCGTTCGCCTGCTGCACCTCGCTCTTCACCGGCACGAACCGCATGGTCGGCCGCTGCGCCGCCTCGCAGATCGCCTCGGCATCAGCGGCGTCGTTCTTCTGCCGCTTCACGAACGGCTTCACATAGGCGGGTGGGATCAGGCGCACGGTATGGCCCAGCGCACCGAGTTCGCGGCCCCAGGGATGCGCTCCGGCGCAGGCCTCCATGGCCACAACGCACGGCGGCTGCGCCGCAAAGAAGCCCAGCAGCTTCGCCCGCGTGAGCCGCTTGCGGAACACGACATTGCCCCCCGCATCCGCTCCATGCGCCTGGAAAACGTGTTTCGCGATGTCCAGTCCGATCGTGCTAACTTGCCCCACGGGCGCCTCCCTCAGGTGGTCGGTCAACACCTCCACCTTGGCACACAGATGCCGTCGGGGGGCGTCCACCCCATCACCAAGGCGGCTTGGTCGGGAAGACGTGCCGGGTCGCTAGGCCGTCCCGTTCCAGATCCCGCAGCGTCTGCGTCAGCATCCGCTTCGAGATGTCCGGCATGATCCGGTGCAGTTCGCTGAACCGGCGTGGCGCGGCGGCGAGGGCGGCCAAGGTCAGCATCGTCCACTTGTCTCCGATGCGGTCCAGGACGTTGCGGACCAGGCAGGCCGCCGCATCGAAGCCTGCGTTCTGCCAATCGGCGAAAACGCCTGCCAAAGGTCCGTTCGGCACTTGGATGGTTTCCTGCATGTTTCCTAGCTACGGAGAGCTGCCTCCTTACATTGGCCCCCAATGATCAGGGGGCACGGCGGCCTCGATCCGGCCGAGGAAGCGGCGGAACTTGGCCGCGCGGTGGCGCGGGTAACACGCGCCGATGACGTGCCCGGTGGCGATGTCGAGGGCTGCGAACAGCGAGGTCGTGCCGTGGCGCGTGTAGTCGTGGCTGCGGCGCGCGGGCTGGCCCGGGCGCTTGGGCAGCATGGGCTGGCTGCGGTCGAGCGCCTGGATCTGGCTCTTCTCGTCCATGCACAGCACTAGCGCCCGGTCGGGCTGGAAACCGGAGGCGTCCAGGAGCGCGCGCACGACGGGCGCCTTGTGGGCGCCGAGGTTGTCCATCACCAGCACGGCGTTGGGCTTGGTGCGACGCAGTTCGGGCAGCAGCACCTGGTCAAGATAGGCGTGGAACACCTCGGCGCTGGTCGCGGACTCCACGCTCATCGCGGCCACGATGCCATCGTCCCCGAGCGCACCCAGCACGGTCAGCCGCTCCCAGCGCCCGCACGGCGGCGTGCCACGAGCCCGCGACCCGCGTGGGCTGCGCCCATACAGCCTCGCCATGGCGGTAAACACCCCGCACTCATCCAAGACCACCAGGCGCTTCGGGCCGATGCCACCCACCCCGGCCGGGTCGGCCGTCCACGCCTCGCGCGCTTGCGTTACGTCCTCGCGCGCCTGCTCGGCCGCGCGCAGGTCCCGCTTTTTTGCGCGTCCAGCCCAGCCGTTTCAGCGCACGCCCGATCGTCCAGGGGTGGACGCGCACGCCCGCCTTCTCGGCGACACGGTCGCGGCACTCGGCCAGCGTCAGGTGGTTGTTCGCATCCAGCACGCCCACCAGCACCGCCTCGGCCTCGCCCGCGATGACCGGCTTCGGCCCGCCCCCTACGGGCTTGGCTGCACGCCGCCCCTCGTCGTGCGCCGCATTCACCCAGCGAGACGCGGTCGAGCGGCCCACCGCGAAGCGGCGCGCGGTCGCCTCCCGCGTCTCACCCGCTTCCACCGCCGCCAGCACCCGCCCACGCAGGTCCGCCGAATACGCTCCAGCCATGACCACCTCCGCCCAGCCATATGGGCGCAGGTGTCCTAACCCACTCGCGTTTCGCTCTAGCGACGGTGGGACCGCGACGCCAGCGCAGCCAACCCTCTCGCGCGGCGACAGGCTTGAGATCACGACGCCGAAAGCGCCGACAGCATTCGTTCGCAGGCCAAGGCAATTGCCTCGGGTGCCTCCAGCGGGAGTAGGTGCCCCATCTCGGGTACGATGGTGAAGGTAGCCTGCGGCAAGAGACGGGATAGCGCCGGACGCAGGACCGCCTCACGCTCGATCTGGTCGTGCTCGCCGATCAGGACGTCCACAGGCAGCGTGAAGCCTTCCAGCCCGGCGCTGACGTCCTGCGTCATGCCGCGATCGGGCCAGGCCCGCTTGGCCCCAGCCTCGCCGCGTAGCGTGTCGGCGATGACCTGCTCATGCAGAATATGAGGCAGCGGTGAGCCGGCCAGCACGCCAAGCGCTTGAAGGACACCCTCCCGGGACTGGTAGGACGCAAGCATTCCGGCACGAACCTCCCCCGGTACCTGCATCGGCGTCGGTGGTGCTGGCGCCACTAGCACCAGGCCTTCGAGACCGGTGGGCTGGCGACCGGCAAGGATCTGAGCGATTTTGCCACCCATCGAGTGGCCGACGATGACGAAGCGCCGGACCGCGAGCGCCTCTGTCACCGCCAGCACGTCATCCGCGAGAGCCTCCAGGTCGTAGCGGTCATCAACCGCGACCGAGCCGCCCCAGCCGCGCTGGTTCAGAGCGATGCTGCGAACCGACGCCGGAAGACACGCGATCACGGGGTCCCATGTGCGCGCCGAGCCGCCCCAGTAGTGGAGAAATATCAGGGCCAGCTCGCCGGCCCCTGTGTCCTTTGCGGTAAGTTTCGCGCCCACCGTCTCGATCGTGCGTAGCGTCATCTGCCGAACTCCATTCTGGCGATGCCCAAGAGGTGCATCCTCCGTCGTGATCCGGTAATCCCCGTTTCATCAGGTTCATCCCGAACGAGGGCTTTGGAACGGTGCTGGACAGGCTTGTTGGCATGCCGTGCCAGAATGTCAGGTGGACCAGGGCCATCGAATACTCCCGTCGCTCAAGCAACGCCAAGAGGATTGGAAATCTTCAGGCGCCAGCTCCCGTCGGCCTGTTGCTTCAGCACTTGGGTGGCGGTTCCACGGTCCACCCGCTCCTGGCCCTCGGAGTCCCGCATGGTGATGGTCCAGTCCATCAGGACGAGTGCCAGATCATCGCAGCGCAGCACGCGGCGCACTTCATTGCGGATGCGCGGCCGCAGTGCCAACAACTGCGCGAAAGCCGCTCGCAAGTTCGATCGGTCAGCCTCGATGACTTGGTCGTTCGTCATCCGCATGGTCGCGGAATTGTCGAACAGTTCCAGCACCGCATCGACGTCGGCACGATTGAACGCCAAGTCGAAATGGGTCGGCAAATCTTCAGGGAACAAAGGTCTGGCGTCGGTCGTGTGCAACGTCATCTGCTGAACTCCTTCCTGGCTGTGCCCAGGCAATGCATCTTCGGCCATGATCCGATAATCCCCGTTTCATCAGGTTCATCCCGAACGGAGGCTTTGGAATGGCGCTGGACAAGCTGGTCGGCATGACGGTGTTCCGCCGAGCGGTCGAGCTCGGCAGCCTCGCGGCGGCGGCTCGTGCATTGGAACTCTCGCCGGAGATGGCCGGGCAGCACCTCAAAGCGCTGGAGGGGCGCCTCGGCGTGCGGTTCCTGAAACGCACGACACGCCGCTTGAGCCTGACCGATGCGGGTCGTGCGTATTACGACCGGTGCATCGCCGCGCTGGACGAGATTGCCCTCGCCGAGGCCGAGGCGGGTTCCCGACAGGCCGAGCCCGGCGGTCGCCTCCGCATTGCCACGCCCCTGGCGTTCGGAACCGCGCTGCTCGCGCCCGCTATCGCCGCATTCCTTGACCGTTATCCTGGCGTCTCCGTCGAGGTCGACCTCTCGGAGCGAACGGTCGACCTACTCACGGAAAACGTCGATCTGGCACTCCGACTTGGCGAACTTCCACCCTCCGGCTTGATCACCCGGCGCCTCGCGAGCTTCCCGCTGGTCCTCGTCGTGGCACCAGCCTACCTGTCGAACCACCCGGCGCCCGAACGGCCGAGGGATCTCGCGCATCACCAGGTGCTGATCTACACGCAGACGCACGCGCCGACACGCTGGTCCTTCACGGGTCCCGCCGGCACGCGAGAAAGCGTTGCCGTCGACGGGCGCATCCGCGCCTCGGACGTGAGTTTTCTCCTGGACCTTACACTGATTGGCCGCGGCATTCTCCTGGCCCCATCATTCGTTCTGAAGGACAGCCTAGCGGCCGGGCGCCTCATGCCTGTCTTGCCGGATTGGCACGAGCGATCTCTGCCCCTTTACGCCCTCTGGCCACATCGAACTTTGATACCGGCCACGGTAAGGGCTTTCCTCGACTTCCTGGGCAGTTGGTTCGCCAACGGGGCGGCGCCGATCGTTAAAGATCGCGGGCGAGGAGATCTCTCATCATCACCGTCAACCGCCTCAAGCGACAACAGGCCCTAGCTAAGTGCGCCCGCACTTCGGGTCCGTGCAACATCTGTGGACGCCCCCCTCCGGGCAAGGAAAAACTTCGGGACCGCAGTGACGCGTAGTCGGATGCTGCCATCTGTCCGGCCTCCGGTGCGGCAGTGCGCCGCCTTGGGCCTGCATGGGAGTTCGCGGATCGGGTCCAAATCACGCAGGGCGTACTCAAGGTACGGTGTTGCAGCCTGGTTGTCCCGATCCCGTCTCGCCGACTGTTGCGCCAT
The DNA here is from genome assembly GCA_963790535.1 of uncultured Alphaproteobacteria bacterium. Taxonomy (GTDB): domain Bacteria; phylum Pseudomonadota; class Alphaproteobacteria; order Acetobacterales; family Acetobacteraceae; genus CAWKEH01. Next base: position 164,168 of record CAWBOZ010000015.1, read on the forward strand.
GCCCTCCTTCCGCTCGCCCTACGCCCTCGCGGTCGCGGCGCGCTTACGCCGCCACGGCCGGAGCCCGATAAACCCCACCCTTAACCAGCAGGGCCCACACGATGCGAGCCATCTTGTTCGCGAGCGCCACGGTGACCAGCATCCTCGGCTTGCGCGCCAGCATCCGCGCCAGCCACGAGCCCTCCGGTGCGCCGCGCTGGCTGGCCCAGCGCACCACCGCGCTCGCGCCGAGGATGAGCAGGCGCCGGATGGTCCGCTCGCCCTGCTTCGACACCGCACCGAGCTTCTGCTTGCCCCCGCTCGACCTCTGCAACGGCGTCAGCCCGAGCCAAGCGGCGAAATCCCGTCCGGCCCGGAAGCCTTCCGGTGCCGGCACGAGCGCCGTAATCGCGGTCGCGGCGATCGGGCCGACACCGGGGATCGTCATGAGGCGGCGTGCAACCGGGTCGACCTTGGCGCGTCGGCCGATCTCGGCATCCAGCGCCTCGATCTGCGTCTCCAGCGCCTTGTAGGTGCCGACCAGCACAGCCAGGATCGACCGCGCGCTCTCGGGCAACGCGGTGCTCGGGTCCTCGACGTGGGCGATCACGGCATCGGCGTGCGCGATGCCTTGCGCGACGACGTAGCCGTACTCGGACAGGTGCCCGCGCAGGGCGTTGATGCACTGCGTGCGTTGGCGCACCAGCAGGTCGCGGGCCCGGAACACGACCCCGTTTGCCTGCTGTTCTTCGCTCTTCACCGGCACGAAGCGCATGCTCGGCCGCGTTGCTGCCTCGCAGATCGCCTCGGCGTCGGCCATGTCGTTCTTCTGCCGTTTCACAAACGGCTTCACGTAGGCCGGCGGGATCAGCTGCACCGTGTGGCCCAGCTTGCCGAGCTCACGCGCCCAGTGATGCGCTCCGGCGCACGCCTCCAGCGCCACCACGCACGGTGGCTGGGCGGCGAAGAACGGCACCACCTTGGCCCGCGTCAGCCGCTTGCGAAACACCACCCGGCCGGCCGCATCTGCGCCGTGCGCTTGGAAGATGTGCTTCGCGAGATCCAAACCAATCGTGCTAGCCTGCCCCACGGACGCCTCCTCATGTGGTCGGTCGACACCACCACCTTGGCACACTGATGCCGTCAGGGGGCGTCCACCCCATCACGCCGTCATCAATCGCTCTCGTCAGACCTCCGGCTGTGGGACCAACTCGCCCGCGCTGGCGTGCAGCTTGACCAGGATACGGTCCAGCGCTCGCAGCTCCTCCGGCTTGAGCGCGGTCGCGAGTTCGGCCTGGAGGCTGCGTGCGAGCGGCACGATCTGGTGGTACATGCCGAGGCCTCGGCGGGTGAGGCTGAGGAGGTGGGCTCGCTGGTCGTCCGGGTGCAGCTTGCGCGCCACGAGCGCTTTGTCGGCGAGCCGGATTACGGCGCGGCTGACCTTCACGCGATCCATCTCGGTCGCCTCGATCACCTGCTGCGTCGAGCGCGGCGAGCGCTCGCCCAGCACCGCCATTACCCGCCACTCCGGGATACTCAGGCCGAACTCGCGTTCGTAGCGGCTGGCGAAGACCTGGCTCATGCGCTCGGCCACGACCGAAAAGCGGTAGGGCAGGAACTGAGCGAGCACGAGAGGCGTATCGCCTTCGACAGGTTCGGGCGAGTGGTGGAATGCGTGCTCGACATCACGATTTCCCTTGTATCGTCTCATCTGAGAGGTTATGGACCAGACCATAACATAATTTATGAAATTAAGCATTGGTCGCTTGGCCACAAGGTTGGTCACGGCACTCGACCCGGGCATGTCCGACGGAACGGGATGCCAGCGACGCGGGGCATCGTACGCCGGCACGGGAGGAGACGGGGACGGGATGGACGTTGACGACCAGACGCTCGCCTTCGGCTACGGGCGCTCGCCCGACCAGGATGCCCCGCATCCGGTGCGCCATCCCGTGGTGGTGGTCGGCGCCGGGCCGGTCGGGCTGGCGGTGGCGATTGATCTGGCGCAAGGCGGCGTGCCCGTCGTGCTGCTCGACGACGACGACACGCTCTCCAACGGCTCGCGCGCTATCTGCTTCGCGAAGCGCACGCTGGAGATCTTCGACCGCCTCGGCTGCGGGGCGCCAATCGCGGAGAAGGGGGTCAGCTGGAACACCGGCCGCGTCTTTCCCCGACCAACTGGGACAGCGTCGACCTGTTGGCCGAGGCCGGCCACCACCGCCCCGCCTTCGTCAACCTCAGCAGGACTACGTCGAGGGTTACCTCCTCGGGCGCGCCCGCGACCTCGCCCCCCTCCTCGATATCCGCTGGAAGAGCGAGCTCGTCGACCTCGCCCAGGACGAGGAAGGCATCGAGGTCACGGTCGAGACGCCGGACGGCCCGTATCGCCTTCGCTGCGACTACCTGGTGGCCGCGGACGGGGCGCGCAGCCCGACCCGTCGCCTGCTCGGCCACGAGAGCCGCGGCCAGACCTTCCGCGACCGCTTCCTCATCGCCGACGTGAAGATGGCGGCGGACTTCCCCTCCGAGCGCTGGTTCTGGTTCGACCCGCCTTTCCACCCCGGCCAATCCGTGCCGCTCCACCGCCAGCCCGACAACGTCTGGCGCATAGACTTCCAGCTCGGCTGGGACGCGGACCCCGCGGCCGAGCGCCAGCCCGAGCGAGTGATCCCGCGCGTCCGCGCGCTGCTCGGCGAGGCCGTGTCGTTCGAGCTGGAGTGGGTCAGCATCTACACCTTCTCCTGCCTGCGCATGGCGGCGTTCCGCGACGGGCGAGTGCTGTTCGCCGGCGACGCCGCCCACGGCGTCTCGCCGTTCGGGGCGCGCGGCGCCAACTCCGGCGTGCAGGACGCGGACAACCTGGCCTGGAAGCTGCGCCTAGTAGTGCAGGGCGCAGCACCCGACCGGCTGCTCGACACCTACGCCAGCGAGCGCGATATGCGGCCGACGAGAACATCCTGAACTCCACCCGCAGCACCGACTTCATCACGCCCAAGAGCGCGGTGAGCCGCACCTTCCGCGACGCGGTGCTCGCGCTGTCCCGCGACTGCGCCTTTGCCCGGCGGCTGGTGAACAGCGGCAGGCTCTCCGTCCCGTCCACGCTCGCGGGCTCGGCCCTGAACACGGCGGACGAGGACGCGTTCGAGGGCGCGATGGTGCCGGGCGCACCCTGCACTGACGCCCCAGTGCGCGTGGACGGGCGGGACGGCTGGCTGCTTGAGCAGGTCGGGGGTGGGTTCACCCTCGTCATTTTCGGCGATGGCGGCGAGGTCCCGGCCAGCAGGATCGAGGCTGTCCGCGCCCTCGGCGAGGGGATGGTCCCAGTCCGGACGGTGCTCGTGGAGCCGAGAGGGGCCAAGCTCCGGTCCTTGGGCGGGCTGCGAGTCCTCGAGGAGGACGGCCTCGTGTCGCAGCGCCTCGATGCCCGCCCCGGCACGACTTACCTGCTGCGCCCCGACCAGCACGTCTGCGCGCGCTGGCGGGCGTTTGACCTGAGTAAGGTCCAGGCCGCGGTGGCTCGTGCCACCTGCAACGCGTAATGGGGGAGGGAGCCGTGCTCAACACCGAGCCGAACGTCGCAGCACCCGACGATTTCTACGAAGGCGCTGATCGAGACCCACCGGGGCCTGGCCCCGGAGCAGAGCGCGCTGCTGAACGCCAAGCTGATCCTGCTGCTCGCCAATCACGTCGGCGATCTCGGCGTGCTCCGCGAGGCCATGGCCCGCGCGCGCGAGGGCATCACGCCCGCGGGGCAGGACGCCACCGTGGCCGCGGTGGGCCTGAGCCAGCCGGATCGGGACGGGATCCCCCGCGATGCGGCTGCACGGTTACTTCCGCTCCTCCGCGGCCTGGCGCGTGCGGATCGCGCTCAACCTCAAGGGTATCGAGGCGGAGCACGTGTTCCACCACCTGCGCCGACCGGCGGGCAGCGCGCGCCGGAGTACCCGCCGGCTGAACCCGCAGGGCCTGGTGCCGGCGCTGGAGACCGACGACGGCGCCGTGCTCACCCAGTCGCTGGCGATCTGCGAGTGGCTGGACGAGACGCATCCCGATCCACCGTTGCTGCCAGGTGATGCGCTGGAGCGGGCACGCGTGCGCGCCGTCGCGCTCGCGATCGCCTGCGACGTCCACCCCGTGCAGAACCTCAAGGTGCTGGCCAGGCTGCGAGGTCGTTCCGCCGCCCGAGGCCGAAGTGACGGGCTGGGCGCGCTGGGTGATCGGGGACGGGGTTGGCCGCGTGCGAGGCGTTGCTCGCCGACACCCCAGGCCCGTTCTGCTTCGGCACGGCGCCGACGCTCGCCGATCTCTGCCTCGTGCCGCAACTCTATAACGCCCGCCGCTTCGGCGCCGA
>CAWBOZ010000016.1:0-176962 GCA_963790535.1 uncultured Alphaproteobacteria bacterium
GTTCGAGATGGAGTCGTCGCCCGAGATGGACGCCGTGCAGGCGGAATACCTGCGGCTCGCGGCCAGCCTCTGGGCCGGCGTCGAGCCGCTGGAAGCAGCACCCATGAAGGACCGCGACATCTTCGACCTGCTGGGGTTCCAGTGATGGCGAGCCTCGCCTACCAGCGGCGGCGCGGGCAGCTCGAAGCGTATTTCGACCGCACGGCCGCGCAGGCCTGGTCGCGCCTTACCTCGGATGCGCCGTTGGGCCGTATCCGCGCGACGGTGCGGGCCGGGCGGGACGCGATGCGGGGGACACTGCTGAGCTGGCTGCCGACGGATCTACGCGGGTGCCGGGTGCTGGACGCCGGGTGCGGCACCGGGGCGCTCGCCGTCGAGGCGGCGCGGCGCGGGGCGGACGTCGTCGCGGTGGATCTCGCGGGGACGCTGCTCGCCCTCGCGCGGGAGCGGGCGCCGGAGGGGCTGGCGGGCACCGTGGAGTTCCGGGCCGGGGACATGCTCGACCCGGCGCTCGGGCGCTTCGACTACGTGGTCGCGATGGACTCGCTCATCCATTACCCGGCGCCCGAGACGGTGCGTGCCCTGTCCGAGCTGGCGGGCCGCACCGAGGCGGCCCTGCTCTTCACCTTCGCGCCGCGGACGCCGGCGCTGGCGGCGATGCACGCGGTCGGGCGGCTGTTCCCGCGGGGCGACCGGGCGCCTTCCATCGAGCCGGTCGGGGAGCGCACGCTCAGGCGGCTGCTCGGCGCGGAGCCGGGGCTTGCCGGGTGGCGGACGGGGCGGACGGGGCGGGTCGCGACGGGATTCTACATCTCGCAGGCCTCGGAAATGGTGCGCGCATGAGCGGGCGAAGCGAGTTGATCGCGCGGGGCTGGAACCGGCTCGGCACGCGGTTCATGCCGTTCGCCGAGGTAGCGACGCCGGAGCTGCCGCTCGGCCGGCTACTGCGGTTGTCGCTGTTCCAGGTGTCGGTGGGCATGGCGGTGGTGCTGGTCATCGGCACGCTCAACCGGGTGATGATCGTCGAGTTGGGCGTGTCCGCCTGGCTGGTGGCGCTGATGGTGGCGCTGCCGCTGGTGTTCGCCCCGCTGCGCGCGGTGGTGGGGTTCCGCTCGGACACGCACCGCTCGGTGCTCGGCTGGAAGCGCGTCCCGTATCTGTGGATGGGCACGCTCCTGCAGTTCGGCGGGCTGGCGATCATGCCGTTCGCGCTGCTCACGCTGTCGGGGGACACCAACGCGCCGGGCTTTGTGGGGCCGCTAGCGGCGGCGCTCGCCTTCCTGATGGTGGGAGCGGGGCTGCACACGACGCAGACCGTGGGTCTGGCGCTGGCGACCGATCTCGCGCCGGCGCGGTCGCGGACGCGGGTCGTGACCTTGCTCTGCGTGATGCTGCTGGTGGGAATGCTGGCCAGCGCCGTGACGTTCGGCGCGCTGCTCGCCCGGTTCAGCGAGTTTCGGCTGATCCAGGTGGTCCAGGGTGCGGCGCTTATGACGTTCGTGCTGAACATGGTGGCGCTCTGGAAGCAGGAAGCGCGTGACCCGTCGCGCACGAGCCTGGCCCAGCCGCGGCCCTCGTTCCGCGAGGCCTGGCAGGCGCTGGGCCGGGAGGAGCAGTCCAGCCGCCAACTCGTCGCCGTTGGCCTCGGCACCGTTGCCTTCAGTATGCAGGACGTTCTGCTGGAGCCGTATGGCGGGCAAGTCCTGCACCTGCCCGTGGGGGCGACGACGGCGCTGACGGCGCTGCTCGCGGTTGGCGGGATCGCCGGTTTCGCGGCCTCCGCGTGGCTGCTCGGGCGGGCGGTGGACCAGTATCGCGTGGCCGCGCTCGGCGCCGTGGCGGGATTGGCTGCCTTCGCGCTGGTGATCCTCGCGGCACCGCTGGACTCGCGGCTGCTGTTCAGCGCGGGCACGGCGCTGATCGGCTTCGGCGGCGCCCTCTTCGCCGTCGGCACGCTGACGGCGGCGATGGCGGGGGCGCAGGGTGGCCAGACCGGCCTCGCCCTCGGCACCTGGGGCGCGGTCCAGGCCTTCGCGGCGGGAACCGCGATCGCGCTCGGCGGCATCACGCACGGCGCGGTGTCCGGGCTCGCGGCGCAGGGCGCGCTCGGCCCGGCGCTGACTGACCCGTCCGTCGGCTACGGCGCCGTCTATTGCGTGGAGATCGTGCTGTTGTTCGCCACCCTGGTCGCGATCGGCCCGCTCGTCCGCTTCGCGGGCGCGAGCCGGGTGCGGCCCTCCTCGCCGGGGTTCGCCCCGGCGGGCTTTCCCCGATAACCCGAGCCACGGAGGCCGCACATGGGAACAGGCTCCTTCACCGGCTACTTCGATACGGCGCAGGTCTGCCTGTATGCCTTCTGGTTCTTCTTCGCCGGACTGATCTTCTACATCCGGCGCGAGGACAAGCGGGAAGGTTATCCGCTCGAATCGGACCGCACCAACAGCACGGACCGGGTCGAGGTGCAGGGCTACCCGCCGATCCCCGGTCCCAAGATCTTCCACCTCTACGACGGCGAGACGACCGAGGCGCCGAACACGATGCCGCCCGATGTGCCGAACGATGCCATACCGGCGGCGGACTTCCCCGGCGCGCCACTGCAACCCCTCGGCAACCCGATGCTCGACGCGGTCGGGCCGGCCTCCTACGTCCATCGCCTCGACGTGCCAGCCGTATCCTTCAAGGGCACGGACAAGATCGTCCCGATGCGAACCCTGAAGGGATACTCCCTCGTTCCGGAGCGAGCGGACCCGCGCGGCATGGAAGTCGTCGGCGCGGACGGCCTGACCGCCGGAATCGTGACCGACGTCTGGATCGACGAGATCGAGAAGCGCATCCGCTACCTTGAGGTCGAGACTGCCGTGACGCCGGATCGGCGGCACGTGCTCCTGCCTGAGACCTTCGTGCGCTACAGGGTGCCGGAACGGCGCGTGATGGTCAGGGCGCTCCTGGCCGACCAGTTCGCCGACGTTCCGGGCCTGCGTGACCCCGACAAGATCACCCTCCGCGAGGAGGACCACATCCTCGGGTATTTCGGCGGCGGCACGCTCTACGCAACGCCCGCGCGCCTGGGGCCAGTGATATGAGCCGCCCCGTGGCTGTCCGTGGCTTGCAGCCGGAAATGCTGCCCGAGGGCGAGCGGCTCATTTGGCAAGGCGCGCCCTCCTGGAAGGGCCTCGCCCGCCGCTCGCTGCACCTGAGAAAGCTCGCGCTCTACTTCGGCGCGCTCCTCGTGTGGTGCGCCATCTCGGCCCGCTCGGCCGCGCATCCGGCGCAGGCGGCGGTCTCCGTGCTCTGGCTCGCGGCGCTCGGCTCGGTCGCCATCGGCATCATAGCGGCGCTCGCGTGGCTGATGGCCCGGACGACGACGTACACCATCACTAGCCATCGGATCATCATGCGGTTCGGGATCGCGCTCACGATGAGCGTCAACCTCCCGCTCCAGCGCATCGAGGCCGCCTCCCTGCGGGTCCGCCATGACGGCAGCGGCGACATCCCGCTATCGCTGAGCGGCCCGGAGCGCATCGGCTACCTCCTGCTGTGGCCGCACGTGCGGCCTTGGAGGGTCACGCACACCGAACCGATGCTGCGCGCCGTCCCAGAGGCCGCGCGCGTCGCGCAACTCCTGGGGCGGGCGCTCGCCGCGAGCGCGGAGCAGCCCGCGCAGCCGGTGCCCGCGGAAGCGGTGGGCGCGTCGGGGGCGGGGGCGCTCCAGCCCGGCGCTGCGGCCGCGTGACGGGGAGGGGATCATGAGCGCAGCACTTGGAGGTCGCCTGAACGTCCCGTGGATTCCCGTCCTCGCGGCGTTCGTAATCGCCGGGATCGCGCTCGTCGGGATCGAGGCGCCCCGCCACACCCGGCCTATGCCCATCGCGGCGGCACAGGTCGTCGCCGCGCGCGACCTCCGCTTCGAGGACCAGGCCGACGGCAGCATCGCCGTCCTCGACGCCGCGAGCGGCCTGCGCGCGGGCACGGTGGCGCCGGGCGAGGGCGGGTTCGTGCGGGGAGTGATGCGTGGGCTTGCCAGGACGCGCAGGCGCCGGGACGTGGAGGGCCAGGTCCCGTTCCACCTCGCCGCGTCGAGCAACGGGAGGTTGGTGATCGGCGACCCGGCGACTGGGGCCATGGTCGAGCTGGAGGGCTTCGGGATGACCAATGCAGCGAGTTTCGCGCAGTTCCTCCCCGCCCGGAAGCCGGCACCATGATCGGGCTGGGCAGGCGGCGCACGGTCGAGGCGCAATGCCTCGTCGAGATCGAGCAGACGCCGGAGAGCCTGCACGCGCACGCGATCCCGGAAGGGGTCGAGATTCGGCCCGGCGACGTGGTGCTGGTGCACGGCGCGCCCACGCATATCGGGTTCGGCGAGCGGCTGTCGCGGCAGTGCCGCGCGACGGTGATGCGCGCCGGGCCGCTCGCCCGGCTGTGGACGCGCGCGACGGCGCTGCTGGAGATCACCGAGCTCTACGAAGTCGGCTTCGCGCCGAAGGAGGAACCATGAGCCAGGCCGCCACAGCGCCGCCGCGCGCGCCGAACCAGACGACGCGCGCGGCCCAGCAGGACACGGTGCTCAGCCCGCGCTTCTACACCACGGATTTCGCGGCGATGGACCGCATGGACATCAGCCAGGTCCGGGGCGAGTGGGACGGGCTGATCGCCGAGCTAAGGCGCGATCCCAACAAAGCGCATTTCGTGCGCAATGAGGCGTTCGACCGCGACCTGTCCGCGATGCCGGAGGAACTGCGCCGGGAATTCCTCGATTTCCTGGTCAGCTCGGTCACGGCCGAGTTCTCGGGGTGCGTGCTCTACGCCGAGATCAAGAAGCGCATCGCCAACCCGGACATCCGCGAGCTGTTCACCTTCATGAGCCGCGACGAGGCGCGGCACGCCGGGTTCATCAACGATACGCTGAAGGATTTCGGCGTGGGCGTGGACCTCGGCTTCCTCGCGCGGGCGAAGAAATACACGTACTTCAAGCCGAAGTTCGTGTTCTACGCCACGTACCTTTCCGAGAAGATCGGCTACGCCCGCTACATCACGATCTACCGCCAGCTTGAGCGGCATCCGGAGCGCGAGTTCCACCCGATCTTCCGGTGGTTCGAGAAGTGGTGCAACGACGAGTTCCGCCATGGCGAGGCGTTCGCGCTGCTCATGCGCTCGGATCCGAAGCTGCTGAGCGGGGTGAACCGGCTGTGGATCAAGTTCTTCCTGCTCGCCGTGTTCGCGACGATGTATGTGCGCGACCACGCGCGGCCGGTGTTCCACGCCGCCCTCGGCCTCGACCCAACCGAGTATGACTTCACGGTGTTCCGGATCACGTCCGAGATTTGCCGGCAGGTCTTCCCGGTGGAACTGGCCCTGGACGATCCCCGCTTCGCCGCCGGGTTGGAACGGCTGCGGCGGATCACGGAAGGGATGGCGGCGGCGAAGGCGCGGGGCGGGCTGCTCGGCCGGGCGCGGCGGCTCAGCCTATGCGCGGCCGCCGCGGCGAATTTCACCCGGCTCTTCCTGCTGCCGACGAAGCGGAACGCGGCGCCGCAGCACGTGCGGCTGGCGCCGGCCTGGTAACTCGGAGAACACGCCTATGTCGCTCTACGCCCTTCCGGTGCTGTTCGCCCTGTTCGTCTGGTGGTTCAGCACGGGGATCATCATGTATCTCGACGGCCTGCCGCGGCGGACTTTCCGCTGGAGCATGGTCGGCGCCACCTTGCTGCTCGCGGTCTCGCTCTGGGGTCTCGCTGCTGGCAGCACGGATACGTCCGTGCGCGGCGCGTATCTCGCCTTCACCTGGGGCGTGCTCGCCTGGGGCTGGCAGGAGATCAGCTTCTACATGGGCTTCGTGACGGGGCCGCGCACTCAGCCCTGTCCGGAAGGATGCAGCGGCTGGCGGCACTTCGGCCACGCGATCCAGACCAGTCTGTGGCACGAGCTCGCGATCATCGCGGCGGCCATCGTGGTCGTGGCGCTGACCTGGGGGGGCGCGAACCAGGTCGGCACCTGGACCTTCATGGTGCTGTGGTGGATGCACCAGAGCGCGAAGCTCAACGTGTTCCTCGGCGTGCGCAACCTCAACGAGGAGTTCCTGCCGGAGCACCTGCAATTCCTGCGCAGCTTCCTCACGAAGAAGCCGATGAACCTGCTGTTCCCGGTCTCCGTCACGGTCTCGACCGTGATCGCGGTGCGCCTGGTGCAGACGGCAATCGCGCCCGGCGCGAGCGCGTTCCAGGCAGCCGGGTTCACCTTCCTCGCGACGATGATGGTGCTCGCGATCCTAGAGCACTGGCTCTTGGTACTGCCGCTGCCGGCGGCGGCGCTGTGGGGGTGGAGCCTGCGCTCGCGCGCCGCGAAGCAGCCCTTCGACGTGGAGGTCGTGGCGGGTTTCCTCGGCGCGGGAAAGACGACGTTCCTGCGGCACAGGCTCGCCTCGGCCGGGGCGGACGCGCCGCGGACGGTGGTGCTGGTCAACGATTTCAGCGCGGTGGGCGTGGACGGGTCGCTGCTGCGCGAGCGCGGCGCCGACGTGGTCGAGCTGCCCAACGGCTGCATCTGCTGCTCGCTTCGCAAGGATCTCGCCCAGCAGCTCAAGAGCATCGTCGCGCAGTGGGCGCCGCAGCGCATCTTGATCGAGCCGAGCGGGGTGGCGGATGTTGCAGCACTCCTTGGAGTGCTGTCACAGCCGGACCTCAAGCCGCTGGTGCGCAGCTTGCACGCCTCCGCCGTCATAGATGCGAGCGCGTTCCTGCATGACTACGCCCGGATGGGCGCCTACTTCGAGGCGCAGGCGCGGCTGGCCTCGGTGCTGATCGTCAACAAGGCTGACCTGGCCTCGCCGGCGGAGATGCGGATGGTGGAGAACACGATCCGCGCGATCAACCCGGCCGCGCGGATCGTGCCGGCGACCTACGGCATCACGGCGCCCGGCGCGCTCGACGCGCCGATTAAGAGCCACGCGCTCGACGCGCCTGTCGAGAGCCATGAGCACGCGCACGAGCACGCGCATGATCATCACCACGAGCACGCTCATCACCACTATCACGAAGGCGGGGACCACGAAGGCGAGCACGTCCACGAGGATGCACTCGGCTTCACGTCATGGAGTTCGGTCCTCGGCGGCGAATGCGACCCGCAGCTCCTGCACGAGCTGCTCGAAACGGTGGCGCGGGGCGCGTTCGGGCAGGTGGAGCGGCTGAAGGGCATCGCGCGGGCGGGCGCCGGCTGGGTACGCTTCGACGTGGCGGGCGGACGCCCGAGCATGGCGGCGTTCGCGCCGCACGAGGACGAGGAGCCGCGTGTGGTGGCGATCGGCCGCGCGCTCGATGAGGCACGGCTGCAAGCCGCCTTCGCTGGCTGCGCGCCCACCCTGCAAGCGGCGGCGTGATGGACATCGCCGTGCTCGACGGGGCGGCCGAGCGGTGGGCGGATATGCCGGCCGTGGAAATGCGCACGAGGCGTCCGGACCGCCGCAGGGCCGTGCCGCGGCGGCGGGCCGCCTTCCCGTTCCCGGCAATCGTCGGCCAGGATGAGATGAAGCTCGCGCTGCTGGCTGCGGCGGTTGATCCCGGCATCGGCGGCGTCCTCGTGCTCGGCGACCGCGGCACCGGCAAGTCCACGGCCGTGCGGGCGTTGGCCGGCCTGTTGCCAGCGATGCGGGTCGTCACGGAGTGCGCCTACAACTGCGACCCGGCGTCGGGACGCGGATCGTGCGTGGACGGGTGCGCGGCGCGTGCGGCGCGGGGGCGGACGCGAACGCGGCTCGTGCCGGTGCCCACGGTGGACCTGCCGCTCGGCGCCACGGAGGATCGGGTCGTCGGCGCGCTTGATCTGGAGCGCGCCCTCACGCAGGGGGTGAAGGCGTTCGAGCCTGGGCTGCTCGCCCGCGCCCACCGCGGGTTCCTCTACATAGACGAGGTGAACCTGCTGGAGGATCACCTGGTTGACCTGCTGCTCGACGTAGCCGCTTCCGGTGAGAATGTGGTCGAGCGTGAGGGTCTCAGCGTGCGTCACCCGGCGCGCTTCGTCCTCGTGGGCAGCGGCAACCCGGAGGAAGGTGATCTCCGGCCGCAGCTCCTGGACCGCTTCGGCCTATCTGTCGAGGTGACGACGCCGCAGGATCTCGCCGCACGGGTCGAGGTGGTACGGCGGCGCGACGCGTTCGAGCGCGACCCGGCGGGGTTCGCCGCGGCGTGGGCGGAGGAGGAAGGGCGGCTGCGGGACCGCATCGCGGCCTCGCGCGCCGGGCTGCCGGCGGTGATCGTGCCGGATGCCGTCGTGGAGCGCGCGGCGCAGCTGTGCCTGGCGCTGGGCACGGACGGGCTGCGCGGCGAGCTGACGCTGATCCGTGCGGCGCGGGCTGTGGCTAGCCTGGAAGGTGAGAGGGTCGTTGGAGAGACCCATCTGCGTCGCGTCGCTGTCCCGGCGCTGCGGCATCGGCTCAGGCGCAACCCGCTCGACGAGGCCGGGTCGGCGGTGCGGGTGGAGCGTGCCGTCGCGGAGCTGTTCGGGGCGTGAGCGGGCCTGCGCCGTCGCCTTGGTCCAACGCGGTCCTCGCCGCGACTCTGTTCGCCGTTGACCCGGCCGGGACCGGCGTTTGGGTGAAGGCGCTTCCGGGGCCGGTGCGGGACCGCTGGCTGTCGCTGCTCCGCGCAATGCTGCCCTCCTGCGCGCCCGTGCGGCGATGCCCGCTCCATGTGACAGACGAGCGATTGCTGGGCGGTCTCGATTTAGCCGCGACGCTGCGGGCCGGGCGCAAGGTGGCGGCGCGCGGTTTGCTGGCGGAAGCCGACGGCGGCGTCGTGCTGCTCGGCATGGCGGAGCGGCTCGCGCCGGCAACGGCGGCGCGGCTCGGCGCCGTCCTGGATAGGGGAGAAGTGGCGCTGGAGCGCGACGGGCTGGCGCTGTGTCTGCCGGCACGGGTGGGCATGGTCGCGCTGGACGAGGGCATGGCGGAGGACGAGCGGCCGCCTGCGGCCCTGCTCGACCGGATGGCCTTCCGCGTTGACCTCGATCTGGTTCGGGTAGGGGACGCTGCTGGCCCGGCGAGTCCGGGCGACGAGGCGGTGCGGGCCGCGCGGGCGCTGCTGCCCGAGGTTCGTGCGGACGAGGCGGTGCTTCATGCGCTCTGCGCGGCGACGCTCGAACTGGGTATCGCGTCGGGCCGGGCGGCGCTGCTCGCCGTGCGGGTAGCGCGCGCGGCAGCGGCGCTGGCCGGGCGGAGAGACGTGTCGGAGGCGGACGCGGTGCTTGCCGGCCGGCTCGTTCTCGGTCCGCGCGCGACGTGCTTGCCCGCCGCCGAGCAGCAGCCTGGGGAAGGCGGGGAGAACGCGCCGCCGCCCCAGGGTGGCGGACAGGACGAGTCGGACGGGAAGGGAGACGCGCCCCTCGGCGACGCGGTGCTGGCGGCGGCGCAGGCGGCGATCCCTGCGGGGATGCTGCAGCAGCTCCAAGCTGCCAGCAGCGGCGCGGCACGGGCGCGGATAGGGGCGGCGGGAGCCGGCGGGGAACGCCGGGCTGCCGCGCAACGTGGGCGGCCGATTGGGGTGCGCAGGGGCGAGCCGGGAACAGGGGCGCGGTTGAGCCTGATCGAGACGCTGCGCGCCGCCGCACCTTGGCAAGCTCTCCGGCGCCGTGAGTTGGAATCGGGGCGCATCGAGGTGCGGCGGGACGATTTCCGCGTGATCCGCTTCGAGGAGCGTCGGAGGACCACGGCCATCTTCGCCGTTGACGCGTCCGGCTCCTCCGCGCTGCACCGGCTGGCGGAGGCGAAGGGCGCTGTCGAGTTGCTGCTGGCGGAGTGCTACGTGCGCCGCGACCGGGTGGCCCTGCTCGCCTTCCGTGGGCGTGGCGCGGATCTGCTGCTGCCGCCGACCGGTTCGCTGGTCCGGGCTAGACGCAGTCTGGGCATCCTGCCCGGCGGCGGCGGGACGCCGCTGGCCGCTGGACTCGACACGGCCGCGTCGCTGGCAGACGGGGTGCGGCGGAAAGGCGAGACGCCGGTCGTCATCCTGCTCACGGACGGGCGGGCGAACGTGGCTCGGAACGGCGAGGCGGGACGGGCGCAGGCCGAAGCTGACGCGCTGGACAGCGCCCGGCGGGTGCGCGCGGCCGGGATCACTGCCCTGCTCGTGGACATCTCGCCGCGCCCGCAGCCACTCGCCGGGCGCCTCGCCGCCGAGATGGGCGCGACCTATCTCCCATTACCCCAAGCCGACGCCGCGGCGCTCTCGCGGGCGGTGCGGACGAGCGTGCAGCCTGTCCGGGGCACCGCGGCGGCGCGATGAGCGGGCCGTCCTGGGAGCGTGAGGGCCGCGACTGGCCGAACCGGGAGGCGAGCCGCTTCGTGCAGGTGGGCGGCCTGCGCTGGCACGTCCAGCAGATGGGGAGCGGCCCGCTCGTGCTGCTGGTGCACGGCACCGGCGCTGCGACGCATTCCTGGCGCGCGCTGGCCCCCTTGCTGGCGCGTCGGTTCACGGTGCTGGCCCCCGACCTGCCGGGCCATGGCTTCACCGGGGCGCCGGCGTCCCACCTCCTGTCTTTGCCCTGGATGGCTCGCGCCCTGGGTGCCCTGGTGCATACGCTCGGCGCAAGTCCGGCGCTCGCGGTCGGCCACTCGGCGGGTGCTGCCATCCTCGCGCGCATGATCCTCGACGGCCGCATCGCCCCGCGCGCCCTGATGAGCCTGAACGGCGCCATCCTGCCGCTCCGCGGCCCCGAATCCCGCCTCTTCCCGGCAGCGGCCAGGCTGCTCGTCGGCCTGCCGCTGGTGCCGCGGCTGTTCGCGTGGCGCGCATCCGACCGAAACGTAATCGAGCAGATGCTCGGCAACACCGGCTCCACCCTCGACGCGGCGGGGAAGGACCTCTACGGGCGGCTGGCTCGAAATCCCCGCCACGTAGCTGGCGCACTCGGCATGATGGCGCATTGGGACCTGAGGCCACTCCTGCGTGACCTCCCCCGGCTGCGGCTGCCCGTGACCCTCGTGGTCGGGGGAAACGACCGGATGATCCCGCCCGCGGAGTCGGCGCGGGTCCGCGAACTGCTGCCGGACGCTACGCTGGTGACGCTGCCGGGCCTCGGGCACCTGGCGCACGAGGAGCGGCCCGAGGAGATCGCGCGGCTGGTGGAGGAGATGGCCCGCGCCGCCGGCGTGCTCCCGGCGGAGGCGGTGGCCGTGCCATGAGCGCGCTGTTCGCCAGTGGGGGCGTCGCCGACCTGATCCTCGCGTTGACGGCGCTGGAGGGGTTGGTTCTCGTCGCCTACTACCGCGGGACAGGACGGGGCGTCGCGCCGGGTGATGTGCTCGGCAATCTCCTGGCCGGCGCGTTCCTGCTGCTCGCCTTGCGCTGCGCCTTAGTGGGGGCGTGGTGGGGATGGGCGGCGCTGTGCCTGCTGCTGTCGCTGGTGGCGCACGTGGCCGATCTCCGCCGCCGCTGGGGGCGCTCGTGATGCTGATGAAGCCTGTGCCGCTCCGGGCGGCGTCGCGGCCGCACGCCGTGGTGATCGGGAGCGGCTTCGGCGGCTTGGCGGCGGCCGTGCGGCTGGGTGCGCGGGGCTATCGGGTGACGGTGCTGGAGAAGCTCAATGCGCCCGGCGGGCGGGCCTACGTGCATCGGCAGGACGGCTTCACCTTCGACGCCGGGCCGACGATCATCACCGCCCCGTTCCTCCTGGAGGATCTGTGGGCGTTGTGCGGCCGTAAGCTCGCCGACGACGTCGAGCTGCGGCCGGTCTCGCCGTTCTACCACATCCGGTTCCACGACGGCGCCGTGTTCGACTACAGCGGCGACCCGGACGCCATGCGCGCCGAGGTGGCCCGGCTCTCGCCCGGCGACGTGGCCGGCTACGAGCGGTTCATGGCGGCGAGCGAGGCGATCTTCCGGGTCGGCTTCGAGCGGCTCGGCCACGTGTCGTTCGGCAATCTGCGGGACATGGTGCGGGTGGTGCCCGACCTGGTCCGGCTGGGAGCGCACCGCAGCGTCCACAGCCTCGTGTCCCGCTACGTGCGGGACGAGCGGCTGCGCACGGTGCTCAGCTTCCACCCGCTGCTCATCGGCGGCAATCCGTTCGCCGCCACCTCCATCTACAGCCTCATCGCGTTCCTGGAGCGGCGCTGGGGCGTCCACTTCGCGATGGGGGGAACGGGGCGGCTGGTAGCGGGGCTGGTCGGGTTGATCGAAGGGCAGGGCGGCTCCGTGCGCTGCGATGCGGAGGTGGGCGAGATCACCGTGGAGCGCGGCGCCGCGACCGGGGTGCGGCTCGTGTCCGGCGAGACGATCCGGGCCGACATCGTGGTGTCCAACGCTGATTCCGCCTGGACCTACCGTTACCTGCTGCCGCCCGAGCACCGCCGCCGCTGGACCGACAAGCGGATCGAGCGGGCGCGCTACTCGATGAGCTTGTTCGTCTGGTATTTCGGCACGCGGCGGCGATATCCCGGCGTGGCCCATCACACGATCCTGCTCGGGCCGCGCTACCGCGAACTGCTCGGCGACATCTTCGGGCGCAAGGTGCTTGCCGAGGATTTCAGCCTCTACCTGCACCGTCCGACCGCGACGGACCCCTCGCTCGCGCCCGCGGGATGCGACGCCTTCTATGTGCTCTCCCCGGTACCGCATTTGGGGAGCGGGACCGATTGGAGCCAGGCGGCCGAGCCGTATCGCCGGGCGCTGGAGCGGTCGCTGGGCGAGACCGTGCTGCCGGGATTGGAGGGAGAAATCGTGACATCGCGCGTCACCACGCCGCAGGATTTCCAGGACCGCTTGCTGTCCTTCCGCGGCGCCGCGTTCGGCTTGGAGCCGGTGCTCAGCCAGAGTGCGTGGTTCCGGCCGCACAACCGCAGCGAGGAGGTGGCAAAGCTGTTCCTCGTAGGCGCGGGGACGCACCCTGGGGCGGGGTTGCCCGGCGTGCTCTCGTCGGCGCGTGTCCTTGATTCGCTGGTGCCCGATGCAGCCGCCTTCGCTTAGCGGCTCCGGCCATGGCGCGGGCGGATTTTGCCGCGTGCCGGGCGATCCTTCGGGATGGGTCGCGCACGTTTCTTGCCGCCTCGCTGCTGCTGCCGCGGCGGGTGCGCGATCCTGCCGCGGCACTCTATGCGTTCTGCCGGGTGGCAGACGATGCGATTGATCTTGGGGAGGACGCCGAGGCCGCACTCGCGCGCCTGCGCAAGCGGTTGGCGCTCGCCTACGAGGGTCGGCCGTTGCCGATCCCTGTTGACCGCGCGCTTGCCGACGTAGTCGCGCGCTTCCGCATCCCGCGCGCGCTGCCGGAGGCGCTGCTGGAAGGGTTCGAGTGGGACGCGAGCGGCCGGCGTTACGAGGACCTCGCGGACCTCAGCGCCTATGCGATACGGGTGGCCGGGTCAGTCGGCGCGATGCTGGCCGTGCTCATGGGCGCGCGCGCGCCGGACATGATGGCCCGCGCCTGCGACCTGGGGGCGGCGATGCAGCTCACCAACATTGCGCGCGACGTCGGCGAGGACGCCCGTGCGGGGCGGCTCTATCTTCCGCTAGGATGGCTCCGGGAGGCCGGCGTCGAACCGGAGGCGTGGCTCGCGCGGCCGGTGTTCAGCGATGAGGTCGGCTTCGTGGTCCAGCGGCTCCTATGGGCCGCGGACGATCTTTACGAGCGCGCCGATTCCGGCATTGCCCGGCTGCCACCGTCCTGCAGGCCGGCGATCCGCGCGGCGCGGCACCTGTACGCGGGGATCGGGCGGGAGATCGGGTGGCACGGGTTCGACTCGGTCTCGCGCCGGGCGGTCGTGCCCGCCCGGCGCAAGACGTGGCTGCTCGCGCGCGCGCTCCTGAGTCGGGCCGTTCGGGGCGCAGGGCGCGGCGGAGCCGCCGCTTGACGCGGCCCGCTTCCTCGTCGCGGCCGTTCATGGCGCCTCGACCGGGTCACGCCGGCGCCCGCTATGGGGCAGGCTCGATGATCGGATCGAGTGGGTTGTGGAACTGTTCGAGCGGTTGCAGCAGCTGGACCTTGAGCGGCAACAGACGAGCGGCCGTGTTGAGTGATCGCTTCTGATGGGTAACGTCCTGGCCTGAAGCCCCCCCGGTCGTCATGCCCGGACTTGACCCACGGCTGTCCGGCACGGGAGAGGCAAGGTGCACGGCCTTGGTCCAACCTGCTTCCGGACGTGGGCAACGTTCCGGGAACGAGGAGGCCAGTGCCGTGCCGCACCAGGATACTGGCTTGCACGCGATCTTGCAGCAGGTGCCGTGGGCGGAGTTCGAGCGGCCGTGCGTGGCGCATGGCGCGGATCACTGGGCGCGTGGCTTGGGATTGCCCCGGTTTGGTGGTTCTCCCGCACTTTGCGTGGATCATGCCGTGAGCAGAACGCGCTGTCGCAGCAGATCGAAGCCTGCGCGGCCGTAGCTTTGCCGCTTCAGCAGCTTGAGCCGGTTGACCTGTCCCTTGGCCTGGCCGCTGCTCCAGGGGTGGGTCAAGGCGGCGCGCACCGCCGCGCTGTCCGTCTCCAGCCCCGCGGCGAACGTCTCGATGGTTGGGACGCCGCACGCGCGCACGCGCGCGGTGAACCGGCGTGCCAGCCCAGCCACGGTCCGGGTCTCCTCGTCCTGCTCGATGCGAGCAACGGCCGCGGTGTCCGCCGCGCCCAGTGCTGTGACGGGCTGAACCAGCGACCATCGCGCAGCAATCCGTCGGAGACAGGACGGCGAAGCCGTCCCCGCGAGTTGCCTCGGCGTGGGCAGCGCCGGTCCTGTATCGCGCACCGCGGGACGCCGGGTATCGTCCTGTCCGCGGACGCACCACCTGGACTTGGATGGCGTTGTCCGCCGCTCGGCGAGCCAGCAGTGCACCTGCTTAGTCCCACTCGGGAAGCCTTGGGCGCGCAACTCGCGCTAAAGCGTTAGCCCGTTCTCGCAGCCTTCGGCCATCGCGCAGCGATCCGCCGGAGGCATGGTCAGCGGAGCTGACCTCCCGCCGTTCCAAGTAGGGCAGACACGGATCGAGGATGCTGCGGCCGGGACCATGGGCGGCCCACTCCGGAAAACTCTCGGCGCGGGCGTATTTGCGCCTTCAACCCGCTTCGCGGGTTGTCCCTTGTAAGAGGCTGTCGAGAAATTAAAGTATAAGCGAGAGGCTTTGCATATGACTGTCCTTCAGAGTGCGGGCGGAAGCGATCACTTTATGTCAGCGTGGCTGCTCCAGCGGGACTTTCATAGCGGATAGTAATGCTATAATCGATGAGGACGCAGTGGCCGCTAACCTTCAGCCACTGTGAGCCGCACCGTGAGCAACCTTATTGCACCTCTTCGACCAACCTGCGCAGGGTGACGCGCGCCATGGCGGCATACAGCAGCATCTCATACCAGACGCCTCATTCGGCGACTGTTCTGGCCCAGGTGCGATGGGTGATGCCAGCGAGGCGCTTGGGCGTGTTCATCAGCTTGTTCCAGGCGTCGCAGCAGGCATCCACGACGGCCTCGTAGCTGTCCCAGACGCGGTGGCTCAGGACGTTGGCCCGCAGGTAGGCCCATAGGTTCTCGACCGGGTTCGATTCCGGCGCATAGGGTGGCAGCGAGAGCAAGCTGATGGTGTCCGGCACGCACAGCCGAGGCGAGGTGTGCCAGCCTGCCTGGTCGCGCACGCGCACGGCGTGAGCGCCCGCAGTGACACGCTGGCTGATCGCGGCCAGGTGCAGGGTCATGGCCTCGACGTTGACGGACGCCAGCACGACGGCCGCGCCGACGCCGCGCTCGGGGCAGACCGCGCCGAACAGACAGGTCCAGGTGCAGCGGTGATCTCGCACGGCACGCGGCCGTGTGCCGCGCCTTCAGGCCGCAGCTCTCGGCCGCGTCCTCGCGCGACTGTCCATCCAGCACCAGCCCATCCAGCACCAGCCCATCCAGCACCAGCCCATCCAGCACCAGCGCGATTGCCAGCATCCGCCGCGCTGCGTTCGCATCCCGGCTCCGGGCCGCGGCCTGCCTCAGCGCAGCCGCCGACATCTCCCGCCGTGTGATCTCCACTGCCATCCCAGCCTCCGAACAAAGCACTGGAGCCAGCCAATCACGCCCGCGGCAGCGGCAGGATCACATGCGAGTCAATAACCAGGGCGTCTGGTATAAGGCCTCTTCCTTCGCCTCCCGCCGCCGCCGGGTCAGGATGAACTCCGTGTAGCCGTTGGGCTGCGCCGCGCCCTCGAACACGAGGTCGCGCGCGGCCTCGAACGCCGGGCCGGAGAACGCGGGGGCCATGGGCGTGTAGGCGGGGTCGCCCTCGTTCTGCCGGTCCACGACCGCGGCCATGCGGCGCAGCGCGGCCTCGACCTGCTCGTGCTGCACGATGCCGTGGCGCAGCCAGTTGGCGATGTGCTGGGAGGAGATGCGCAGCGTGGCGCGGTCCTCCATCAGGCCCACATCGTTGATGTCAGGCACCTTGGAGCAGCCAACGCCTTGGTTCACCCAGCGCACCACATAGCCGAGGATGCCCTGGGCATTGTTGTCCAGCTCGCGCGCGACCTCGTCGGGCGCCCAGTTCTTGCCCTCGGCGAGCGGCGGCGTGAGCAGGGCGCGGAGCGAGCCGGCAGGGTCGTGCGGCTGGGCTGCGATCTCCGCTTGCCGGGCGGCCACGTCGGTCTCGTGGTAGTGCAGCGCGTGCAGCGTCGCGGCGGTGGGAGAGGGAACCCAGGCCGTGCTGGCGCCAGCGCGCGGCTGGGCGCCCTTCTGGGCCAGCATGTCGGCCATACGGTCCGGCGCCGCCCACATGCCCTTGCCGATCTGCGCATGTCCCCGCAGGCCGCAGGCGAGGCCGATGGCGACGTTGCGGTCCTCGTAGGCGGTGATCCAGGGCGTGCCCTTCATCGTCTCCTTGCGGCGCACCGGGCCGGCCTCCATCGCCGTGTGGATCTCGTCGCCGGTGCGGTCGAGGAAGCCGGTGTTGATGAAGAAGACGCGGTCGCGCGCGGCCGCGATGCAGGCGGCGAGGTTCGCGCTCGTGCGCCGCTCCTCGTCCATGATGCCCATCTTGAGCGTGTTCGGAGCAAAGCCCAGCGTCTGCTCGGCGCGGGCGAACATCTCGGCGGCGAACGCCACCTCCTCCGGTCCATGCATCTTCGGCTTGACGATATAGACGGAGCCGGCGCGGCTGTTGCGGAACTCGCGAGTACCCTCGCCGTCGCCCTTGAGGTCGTGCAGCGCGACGGCGGCAGTCACGAACAGGTCGAGCAGTCCTTCCGGTACTTCGCTGCCGTCAGCGTCCAGCACGGCGTCCGTGTACATGTGGTGGCCGACGTTGCGCACGAGCATGAGGCTGCGGCCCGGCAGCACGACCTCGCCGCCTTTGGGCGCAGTGTAGCGCCGATCCTCGTTGAGGCGCCGCTCGAAGGTGCGGCCACCCTTCTCCAGGCTGGCCGTGAGCGTGCCCTGCATCAGGCCCAGCCAGTTGCGATAGACGGCGACCTTGTCGGCCGCGTCCACGGCGGCAACCGAATCCTCGGCGTCCATGATGGTGGTGAGCGCACTCTCCAGCAGCACGTCGGCGACACCCGCGGGGTCGCTCTTGCCGACGGGGTGGTCGCGGCCGAACACGATGGCGGCGTGCAGCCCGTGGTGGCGGAGCAGGACCTCCGATGGCGCGGCTGGATCGCCGCGGTAGCCGATGAAGGCGGCGGGGTCCTTGAGGCCGGTTTCCGTGTCGTCGCTGAGGTGGACGACGAGCCGGCCGCCCTCGATCTGGTACGAGGTGCTGTCCTGGTGCGAGCCGGCGGCGAGCGGCGCGATCTGGTCCAGCAGCGCGCGGCCTCGGGCGACGACGCGGGCGCCACGTGCTGGGTTGTAGTCCCGGCCGCGCTCGGCGCCGCCGTCCTCGGGAATGGCGTCCGTGCCGTAGAGCGCGTCGTAGAGGCTGCCCCAGCGGGCATTGGCGGCGTTCAGGGCGTAGCGGGCGTTGAGCACAGGCACGACGAGCTGGGGACCTGCGATCTCGGCGATCTCCGGGTCCACGTTGCGCGTCGCCACGGCGAACGGCGCCGGGTCGGGCTGCAGGTAGCCGATGTCGCGCAGGAACGCCTCGTAGCCGGCCGGGTCCGTGGGCTTCGCTCCTTGGGCGCGGTTCCACTCGTCGAGCTTGGCTTGCAGCTCGTCGCGGCGCGCGAGGAGCGCCCGGTTGCGGGGGCCGAGGTCGCGCAAGGCCGCCGCGAAACCCTGCCAGAAGGCGGCCGGCTCGATCCCCGTGCCTGGCAGCGCCTCCTGCCCCACGAACTCATACAGCTCGCGCGCGATTTGCAGCCCAGCCTCTTCGACCCGATCCATCCCGTGCTCTCCCCGGTTGCGGGCGCATCTCTGGCCCGGCACGGCGCTCCTGTCGAGCCACTGTGCTGCAACCCCGGTGCGACCGTGGGAACGGCCGTGCGTTACGGCTGCATGACGCTCGACGAGGTCCGCGCCGACGCTTTCCGCCGCCTGTCCCACGGTGCGGCGAACCGACGCTCGCCGTTCCGCGCGCCGGTGCTGGCCACGGTGGATGGGAAGGGACTGCCGGGCGTGCGCACCGTCGTGCTGCGCGGCTTCGACCCGGCGGTGCGCTTGCTGACCCTGCACTCGGACGTGCGCACGGCCAAGATCGAGGAGATCCGGGCCGAGCCTCATGTGGTGCTCCACGGCTGGGACGGGCGCGGGCAAGTGCAGGTCCGCGTCTGGGGCCGTGCCTCGCTGCGGCTCGGGGAGGCGGCACGGGCGGACTGGGGACGGCTGCACCCTGGCTCGCGCGCGACCTACGCCACAGCGCCGACGCCGGGCACGCCGCTCGACGACCCGGCGAGCGCGGACCGGCAACGCCTTCCCGGCTCGGAGGCGTTCCTGAACTTCACCGTGATCGAGGTGGTGATGGACAGCCTCGATTGGCTGCACCTCGCCCGCGCCGGGCACCGCCGGGCGCGGTTCACGTGGCTGGGCGGGACGGAGACGGCGAGCTGGCTAGTGCCCTGAGGGGGTGTTCAATGGGCGAGACCTACGGTTTGGAGGGCGTCGAGGCGCTCCGGCTGCGCACCAACGGCGTCGAGCTGGACGCCGTCGCGGCGGGTCCGGAGAACGGGCCGCTCGTTATCCTGCTGCACGGGTTTCCTGAGTTCTGGTACGGGTGGCGGCGCCAGATCGGGCCGCTCGCCGCGGCGGGGCTACGGGTGCTGGTGCCCGACCAGCGCGGCTACAACCGCTCCGGCAAGCCACAGGGTCGGCAGGCCTACGTGCTCGACACGCTCGCCGACGACGTGCTCGGCTTGGCTAGCGCGCTCGGCCGCGGGCGCTTCGCCGTGGTCGGGCACGACTGGGGTGGGGTGGTGGCTTGGCATCTCGCCGGGCGGAACCCGGAGCGGATCGAGCGGGCGGCGATCCTGAACGCCCCGCACCCGGCGACGCTGCAACGCTACATGCTGGCGCATCCGGGCCAGGCGGCGAAGAGCTGGTATGTGGGATTCTTTCAGGCGCCCCTGCTGCCCGAGATGGTGCTCGGTGCGGGCGACTTCGCTGCGATGCGCCGGTCGCTGGGTGCGACGGCGCGGCCTGGGACCTTCACGGTGGAGGACGCCGCGCGCTACCGGGCGGCGTGGGGGCAGCCGGGGGCGCTGACTGCGATGCTGAACTGGTATCGCGCGCTGCCGGCTGGCGCCGGGTCGGTTCGGGCGGGGCGCGTCCAGGTACCCGTGCGCGTCATCTGGGGGGACCGGGATACCTTCCTGGAGCGCGGACTCGCGGAGGCTGGGCTAGCCCTGTGCGAACGCGGCGAGGTGTTTCATCTCAGCAGCGCGACGCATTGGGTGCAGCATGACGAGCCGGAGCGCGTCAGCCAACTCCTCGCCGAGTTCCTGACCTAAACAGAAACCGGCTGCTGATGCTGGGCGGGTTGGATGGTGCAGGTGAAGCCGAGCCTGGCGATCTGGCGGGCCAGGCGGTTGGCCTGGGCTTCTGGTGAGGTGCGGCGGAAGTGGTCCGCGCCGAGGTCCGCATAGCAGGTGCCGTCACGGAGCATGTGATAGACGGCGGTCAGGATCGAGGCGGCAACTGCGCAGATCGCCTTCTTGGGTCCACGGCGATGACGCAGGCGTTGGAACTGGGCCTGCAAGTAGCTGGCCTTCTTGCGGCTCGCTGCCCAGGCACATTGCACCAGGGTGGTCTTCAGCCAGGCTGCTCCCTTGCGCAGCCGGGTGGAACGTCGCTTGCCGGCGCTTTCGTCGTTGCGGGGACATAGTCCCGCCCACGAGATCAGGTGGCCGGCGGTAGGGAAGCGACCCATGTCGATGCCGATCTCGGAGACGATGACCTGCGCGGTCAGGTCACTGACGCCCGGGATGGTCCGCAGCAGGTGGACGGCCTGACGGAAAGGGTCGAGATCGCGGTCCACCTCCGCTGTCGATCTCGGCCATGGCGGCGCCGAGCGCGTCGAACTGGCGCAGATGCAGACGCAGCAGGAAGCGGTGCCGATCGGTGATTCGCCCGGTGAACGCGGCTCGCAGCTTCTCCGGTGGCGCCTTGACCCCGCGCTGCACCAGGGTGAGCAGCGTGTCCGGATCGCTCTCGCCGTCGGTCAAGGCCTGCAGGATGGCCCGGCCGCTGACGCCCATGACCTGGCTCAGCACGGAGCCGAGCTTGAGGTTGGCGTCTTCCAGCGTCTTCTGAATGCGCTGGACGTGGCTGGCCTGCTCGCGCACCAGTTGCTTGCGGGTGCGTAGTAGGGCGCGCAACTCCTGCGTCGGCGCCTCCGGCACGAAGCTCGGGCGGATCAGGCCGTGCGCGAGCAGATCGGCCAGCCAGAGCGCGTCGGCGACATCGGTCTTGCGGCCGGGCACGTTCTTGACATGGGCGGCATTGGCCAAGGTCAGCGCGAACTCGCCATCCGAGAGCA
This sequence comes from uncultured Alphaproteobacteria bacterium, assembly GCA_963790535.1. Lineage (GTDB taxonomy): Bacteria > Pseudomonadota > Alphaproteobacteria > Acetobacterales > Acetobacteraceae > CAWKEH01. The sequence continues at coordinate 20,851 of CAWBOZ010000016.1, forward strand.
CGTGCCAGACCGGCCGCCAGTAGACGCCGGTCGCCTCCATCGCCACGTGGGCGCAGCCCTGCTCTGCAAGCCAGGAAGATAACGCGAGCAATCCAGGCGTGGTCGTATCGAAGGTGCGGACCTCGGTCCTGACGGGCCCGTCACCGACCAGGCGAACGCCCGCCACCACACTGTCCTTATGCACGTCAAGCCCCGCACAGCGCAGGTAGAGAACATCCATGACACCCTCCATCGTTTGCGCCGCCGACGCAGGGCACCCCTGGATCAGAGTCTAAACAACGCGCTCCCGGACCTTGCGGCCCCTGGCGCAATCGGGGGTGCTTCGGATGCCCCGGGTCCAACTAATACGCGGGCTCGCTCGCACCATAGAAGAAGCCGACCTCTCCGCCGACGGCCGGCAGACAATGCCACAGGTTTCATCCACGGCGGGTCGCACGTTCCGGTGACGAACTAATACCAGATGCCCTAGACTTGACCTGTGCGCAGGTGCGATGGGTGATGCCAGCGAGGCGCTTGGGCGTGTTCATCAGCTTGTTCCAGGCGTTGCAGCAGGCATCCACGACGGCCTCGCAGCTGTCCCAGACGCGGTGGCTCAGGACGTTGGCCCGCAGGTAGGCCCATAGGTTCTCGACCGGGTTCGATTCCGGCGCATAGGGTGGCAGCGAGAGCAAGCTGATGGTGTCCGGCACGCACAGCCGAGGCGAGGTGTGCCAGCCTGCCTGGTCGCGCACGCGCACGGCGTGAGCGCCCGCAGTGACACGCTGGCTGATCGCGGCCAGGTGCAGGGTCATGGCCTCGACGTTGACGGACGCCAGCACGACGGCCGCGCCGACGCCGCGCTCGGGGCAGACCGCGCCGAACAGGTAGGTCCAGGTGCAGCGGTGATCGCGCACGGCACGCGGCCGTGTGCCGCGCCTTCAGGCCGCAGCTCTCGGCCGCGTCCTCGCGCGACTGTCCATCCAGCACCAGCCCATCCAGCAGCTCCAGCACCAGCGCGATCGCCAGCATCCGCCGCGCTGCGTTCGCATCCCGGCTCCGGGCCGCGGCCTGCCTCAGCGCAGCCGCCGACATCTCCCGCCGTGTGATCTCCACTGCCATCCCAGCCTCCGAACCAAGCACTGGAGCCAGCCAATCACGCCCGCGGCAGCGGCAGGATCACATGCGAGCCAACAACCAGGGCGTCTGGTATTAGAGGCTGTCGAGAAATTAAAGTATAAGCGAGAGGCTTTGTATATGACTATCCTTCAGAGTGCGGGCGGAAGCGATCACTTTATGTCAGCGTGGCTGCTCCAGCGGGACTTTCATAGCGGATAGTAGTGCTTCCGTAATGGGCCTCGTGGCGTCAAGTTCCTCGAGTGAGTGTCGCGTCGCCGGTGTCATGCTTCCGTCCGTGGTCGGCACGCGGCCGCCACACCATGCGGTCAGACAGGCGCCGGCGGGCCAATCCAAGATGCGTGCTCCGCCGCAGAGGGCGCCCACTGCACTGCTCCCGGCCTCACCGGCTCCCGCGTCCCAGCGACGGGACCTCGGACGAGCAGGACTGGACTGGCCGGTCCTGCCCGAAACCGCAACCTCCTCTGGTCGCCCTACGCGGCGGCCTGCACCCCCTTGCCCCAACAGAACTCCGTGCCATCCGCCCACATGCGGTGCAGGACACTGGCCAGCTTGCGCGCCAATGCCACCTTCGCCCGCTTCAGGCCGCGTCGCTTGGCCACCTCCATGGCCCAGCGCTTGAGCGCCGAGAAACGCGTCGGCCGGCTCAGCATCGCGTTCGCGGCCTCATGCAGCGCGGTGCGCACCATCACGTCGCCCACCTTGCTGATCCCGCCGGTCACGTCGGTCGCGCCCGACTGGTACTTCTTCGGGGTCAGGCCGAAGTGCGCCCCCAGCGCTTTGGAGCTGCCAAACCGCGCCGGGTCGTCCACCGCCGTCCTGACGGTGACCGCCACCAGCGCACCCACGCCCGGCACCGTCATCAGCCGCCGGCAGACCGCATCGCCGCGCACGATGGCCAGCATCTGTCGGTGCAGGCGCATGAACTCGGCCTGCAGGCCCGCTCGCGCCGTCAGCATGGCGCCGATCACCGCCTCCAGCATCGCGTGCCCGCTGATCAGCTCCTCGATCCTGGCCGCGAACCGGCCTTTGCTGACCTCGCCCACCTTGAGCCCGGAACCGCGCAGGATGCCGCGGATGCTGAGCTCGACATCCCGCAGCTTGCTCTGCAGCAGCTTGCGCCCGACCAGCGCCTCCGGCTCGCTCGCCACCTTGGCCTCGCGCACGACCCGGCCCGAGGCGTCCACCACGCCTACGCTGCTCTGTTCCAGCGACACGTCGATCCCGGCATAGTGCTCCATGGCTGTCCCTCGATGATGCTTGGGGCCGACCCATTCGGACCCCGTTCCACACACCATCACTCCGAGGAACAGCCGCCGTGCAGCCTACCTCCCAGTAGCCGGCCCATTACGGCATCTAGGCTGGTGCCTATGCGCCGGGTGATGACCGTTAGAACCTCTGCGCGATGCCGGCCAGGATGGTGCGGCGCAGTCCGAACTGCGGCGCCCCGACGCCGACCCCGGTGCCGTTGCGGATCTCATACGTGCGGTCGAGCAAGTTGATGACGTCGAGCCGGAGCTGCGTCCCCTGCAGCCGGCCGACGTGCAGGGTCTGCACGGCCGAGAGGTTCACCGTGTAGTAGCCGGGTAGTGCGACGCCGTTCGGCACGTCGCCGGTGGTGGCGCGCAGGCCGCTGCCGACGATCAGGTCGGCGGACAGCCGGGCCGGGTAGGCGGTTCCCGCGAACAGCGTGTATGCGGCGCCGGCCGAGCCGGTCCAGCGCTGGTCGTGGTCGAGGTGGATCCAGCGATTGCTGATGTAGTCGAGGTCGGCTTGGCTGAAATTGAACTGCGAGGAGACGATGTCCTTCCCGATCGCGCGCGAGTAGGCGACGTTGCCGTAGAGCGATACCGGGCCGCGATCGTAGCTGGCGCTTCCCTCGACGCCGTTCACCTGTCCCTGCCGGTAGTTGAAGGCGGTGAGGATGATCGGCGCGCCGAACTGCCCCTCGTCGATCAGGTTGTGCGCCTGCTTGTAATAGCCGTCCACGCCGACGCGCAGACCCGTCAGGATCACCTGGTCAATGCCGAGGTCGTAATAGTTGTCGCGCTCGGCCTTGACCGTGCTGTCCTGCGCAACCTCGGGCGCGGCTGTCGTGCCGCTGAACGCGCCGAGCGCGGTCGGCCCGACCAGCTCGAACGGCGGCGGCGTGAAGTAGCGGGAGTAGCCGCCGTGCACGGTCGTCGTGTCCGTCGGCCGCCACACCACGTTCACGCGCGGGCTGACTTGGTTCTCGTGGGTGTACTCATCGACCACGTCGAAGCGGAACCCGTAGTTCACGGTGACGCGCGGCAGGATACGCCACTCGTCCTGCAGGTAGAGCCGTACAGCGCGCCCGTCCTGCCCTGGCCCTCGTGAATGCTGAAGGGCTGATCCGAGGCGGTGCCCGCAGCGCCCACCGGCTGCACCGTCGAGGCAAGGCCGGCGCCGTTCACGGTGTCGGCGGAGCCGCCACCCGCCGCGAGCACGAGCGAGTCGGTGCTGGAGACGTTGCGCTCGGACGTGACCTGAAAGCCGGCGCGCAGCGTATGGTTCTCGGTGACGCGCCAACTCGCGTCGGTCTGCTCGCCGGAGGACCAGACCGAGCGCGCGGCGGTCTGCGCGATGCCATTGAACAGCAGGTCGCCGAGTGGATCGGGCGTGTAATAGAGGCTGCTGTAGCGGGAGAACGCCGAGGTCTGCACGTCGAAATTCCCGACCTGCTTCTGCAGCGAGAGGATCGCGAAGTCGGTGATCTCGCGCTGGTGCTCCGTGAGGTTGGCGCTGTCGTAGTCGCTGACGCCGTTCACCGTCAGTCCGAGCGCAGGGCGACTGCCCAGGGTTGTTGGGGATCTGGAAGAACTCGTTGGAGATGCCGGCGAGCAGGCTGACCCGAGTGGTCGAGTCGATGATGCCCGAGACGTGCGCCAGGCCGTGCGTCTGGTTGCTCAGGTCGTGGATGGCGTTGAAGCTCCCGGTCGGGTTCTCGATGCCGACTCGGGTGTGCAGGAAGTCGCCGGTGGCGAAGTAGGAGATCGGCCCCGCGGTGCCGCCATACGAGAAGCTCGGCTGGAAGTAGTCGCGCGCCCCGCCATAGATCGAGACCTCGCCGCCAGGATCGGTCGTCCCCGACTTGGTGGTGATATCCACCACGCCCGCCGTGTTGAAGCCGTACTGCGCCGGCAGCGCGCCCGTGATCAGCGACAGCGAGTGCGCGAAGCGTGTTTCCAGCGCCTGGCCGAACACCGATAGGCCTTCTGGCAGTTGCACGCCGTCCAAGCGATACTGCACCTCGTTGTGGTCGCCGCGGACGTGGATTTGGCCGAAGCTGTCCTGCGCGACGCCGGGTGCTTGCAGCAGGACTTGGTTGAGCGGCGCGTTGTCGCCCTGCGGCAGCGTCTGGATCGCGCCGCGACTGAACTGGAAGTTGGTGGCGCCGAGGTTGGGTTCGATCTGGCTTCGCGCCTGGTCGAGGCGTTGGCTGATCACGTTCACGTCCGGCAGTTCGAGATCGGGGCCCGGACTGGTCGCCGTGCCCGTCCCGAGATTGACCGTCGGCGCGGCGGCCTGGGCAGGCGTAGGCGGCGGGGTCTGCGCCAGACTAGCGGAACGGAGCGGCCAGCGCCGCCAGCATCGTCGAGCCGAGAAGCAGAGTGTGCGTCACTGTCATCGAGGTTCCCCTTCCCACCCGGCCGTGGACGGCCGAGAATGCCCGGATGCTGAAACGCTATAGCATAACATACACAAGGTCGAGAACCGAACCGGGGCTGCCCAGCCGGAGTCCTGCCAGCGCAGTACCCGTCCTACGAGCGGCAGATCGCGGCGCGGCTGGCAAGCGCCGCATCCGGCTCTCGCTCGGTGGGTCGGTCGGCCTCCACCTGCTGCTAGGCGGTCTAATCCTCGCAGCCGTCCACGTCCGGCCCGAAGCGCCGCCGGACGCGGCGCAGGCCATCACGATGGTGTTCGAGCCTGCACCTTCCCCGTCCGAGGCGGCGGCGTCCGCGCAGGTGCCGCCGGAGCCTCAAGCCGAAGCCGCACAAGCAGCACCAGCCCTGGCAGTCTCTCCCCCGCCGCCTCCGCCGACACAGGAGGCGCCCGTTCCTGACGCAGCGCCGCCCCCGGCGGCCGAACCACCGGCCCCGCCTCCGAAGACTCAGTCTGAGCCGATGCCTACGCCGCCACCCGAAGCAACCTTGCCTGCGCCGGCGGAGCCTCCGCCGCAGGAGCCCGCTTCACCGCCGCCCCGTGAGCAGCCTCCGCCGCCCCGGCCGAGACGCGAGGTGTCGCCGCAACCACGTCGGCCGCGCCTGCATCCGGCTGAAGCTGGACGGGCGGCGCTGCCGTCAGCGTCGGCGCCTGCCGGACCCGCACCCGGACCGTCCGCGCCGACGGCCTCCGCTCCCACTCCTGCTGCGCAACCCACCCCAGGGTGGGATGGCCTGATCGCCGCCTGGCTGGCATCGCACAAGAGCTATCCCGAGGCGGCCCGCAGCCGCGGCGAGGAGGGCGAGGTCACGGTGCGCTTCACCGTCGCATCGGACGGGCGCGTGCTCGGCGTCGAAATCGTCCGCGGCAGCGGCTCAGCGGCGTTGGACGATGCTGCCCGCACCCTGCTAGGCGGTGCCCGCGTGCCGTCGCCGCAGGTGCCGGAGACCCGCACCGTCCGCCTCCGGTATCACCTGGAATGACCAGGAGGCCCGGCATGGGTCCCCTAACGCCAGGCCATGCTCGTCGTGCATTCCGCTCTTGACCAGTTCGCAGCAATCCTACACATGAATATGTGTTCATAGGTATTCGGGAGCATGTTGAACACTGATCAGACCAGCGAGCTCGCCGAGATGTTCCGCCTCCTGGGCGAGCCGAACCGGCTCGGCATCGTGGCGAACTGCCTCGACGGCCCGCTGAGCGTGGGCGAGATCACGGCGCGGTTGGCACTCAGCCAGTCGCTTGTCTCGCACCACCTGCGGCTGCTGCGCGCGGCCCGGCTGCTGAAGGCCGGCAAGCGCGGCAAGCAGGTGTTCTACAGCATCCCCGACTGCCACGTGCGGGAGATGCTGGTGAACATGATCGAGCATCTCACCGAGGCCCATGAACAGGACGATGACATGCCCCAGGTGGGCGAACAGGGAGAGAGCAGATGAGTGTCACGGTCGAGAGCGTGAAGTGCGCATGCAGCGATTGCGTGTGCGTCGTGGACGTGAGCAAGGGCCTGCAACGGGACGGGCACATCTACTGCGGCGAGGCGTGCGCCGATCATCACAAGAGCGGCGCCGGGTGCCAGCACGCGGGCTGCGCCTGTCACGGGTGAGCAGAACCCGGTCCGCACCCGTCGCCACGCCGGACTCCAGCAAGAGACTCCCCGGTTCGAGTCGAGGCCGAGGTGCAACCATGCAGCCCGGCAACCGGGGAGACGCGCAGCTAGCGGCTCTCGGCGCTCGCGATGGCGGCGTCGAAGGCCGCGAGCACCTGGGTGTGGGTGGACTTGTCGTTCATCTTCTCCACGCTGTCGCAGCCCCGCCACCGAGCCACCGCGAGCAGGAAGCCGTGCGCCTCCGCCCCGGCGCCTCGCCCATATCGGGTCTGCGCCGCTGCGCGCAGGGCACCGACGGCGCAGCGCTTGCCGTCGGCCGAATGGTAAGTTCCCCGCGTCCAAGTCTCCTCGGTCTCGATCAGGGCGCGGGCCGCCTTCAGCAGACATGCAGCCCGGACCTCGGCGACCTGATCAGCCCTTTCCGGGGACAGCGACTGAACCTTGCGACTGCCCGGCAACAAGCACCACAACCAAGCTAGCCGCGCCCCGAAGCCGAGCGGCACCGGGGCCAAGGGCAACGGCTCCGAGAGTTGGAACTTAGAGAGGTCGCCTCCATCAAACGGCATTGTCCACTCCTCCGGGACAGAGTTGTCGCGCGCCGCCCCGGTCCAGGAGCTGGCACCTTCGGCAACGGCACACGGCAGTGCGCTCGCCACGCGGCAACCGGTGCGGGCGGAGCGGCCTGACGGCGGACCTGCACTCCACGCCTGCTTAGTTAATCCGCCTAGGATCGCGGTAACATTAATTCAGGTTAACACCTGCGTTAACACCTCCGCGAGGGCATCGCGGAGCGGGCAGGCCGCCCGCGGCGCGGCCATGCGGAGCCGCTATCCCGAGATCGCCTCCAGCGCCCGGTTGCGCGTGCGTGGGCCGAAGCCGGCGATGGCGACGATCACGACGGCCATCGCGCCCGCGATGAACGCGAACACGCCCAGCGTCCCGGTGCGATACAGGAAGAAGTTGATCACGAAGGCGGTGAAGATGGCTGAGAAGCGACTCCAGGAATAGACGAACCCGATGGCGCGCGCGCGGATGCGCGTGGGGTACATCTCAGCCTGATAGGCATGGAACGCGAAGCTCATCGTGTTCGCGCAGAGCACGACCAGCACGCCGAACAGGAGCACCCCCGTCGCCGCGCGCATCTGCGAGAAGGCGAGGCCGAAGGCGCCGATGCCGAACGCGGCGCCGACGATCTGCCACTTCAGCTCCAAGCGTTGCGTGAACAGGATGCCCAGCAGCGGCCCCACCGGGTTCGCGAGCGCGATGATGAAGGTGTAGAGCAGGCTCCTCGTCACCGTGATGCCCTGGCTGGTGAGGAACTGCGGCACCCAGGCTTGGAACCCGTAGAAACCGATGGTCTGGGCTATATTGAACACGGTCAGCATGACCGTGCGCCTGCGGTAGGGCGGCCGGAAGATCTCCGAGAACGCCGTCGCCCTCGGCGCCTCATGGGCGGCGATCTGCGGCGGCGGCAGCGTCCCCCCGCTCTCGGCGGCGACGCGCGCCTCGATCGCGGCCATGACCCGCTCGGCCTCGGCGACCCGTCCCTGGCCGGCGAGCCAGCGCGGGCTCTCCGGGAGTTCGCGCCGGATGACCCAGACTACCAGCGCGCCGAGCGCCCCGATCAGCGCCACCCAGCGCCAGCCGGCCCAGCCGAGCGGGTCATGAGGCACCAGCAGCCACGCCAGGAACGCGACGATGGGGACGGCGCCGAAGATCACCGTCTGGTTGAACGCGAACGCCTTGCTCCGCAGGTGCTTGGGCACGAGCTCGCCGATGTAGGCGTCAATCGTCACCAGCTCGACGCCGACGCCGATGCCCGCGATGAACCGCCAGAGATCCACGCCGGCGGCACTCGTCTGGAACGACATGATCGCGGTCGCCACCGAATACCACAGCAGCGCGTAAGTGAAGACCGCCCGGCGCCCGAGGTGGTCGGCCACGAACCCGAACCCGATCGTGCCCACGAACAGGCCCGCGAACGTCGCGGCGACGAAGCTCGCGAGCGCGTTGATGTCGAAGAAGGCCTGCGACGTCCGCACGAACAGCTTGGCGCGGACGAGGCCCGGCCCCAAGGGAGCGGTCATGAACAGGTCGTAGAACTCGAAGATGCCACCGAGCGAGAGCAGCGTCACGAGCCACCAGACATACCGCGTGGCCGGCAAGCGATCGAGACGGGCCGCGATCAGGTCGGCCGTCGGTGCGGTCATGCGGTGTCCCCCTCCGTTGCGTGTATTCAGCCATGGCCGCCAGCCCGACACCAGGGGCAATCCCCAGGGGCAATTGGGGGCGCAACTCTGCCTATATCTTGTGCAATTCCGCCGGGCGTCCCATCTACGCCCGACGATGCAAAACAATCCGAACGATCCCATCGGCTGGCACGGGACAACCATCCTGTGCGTTCGCCGCGATGGGCAGGTGGCCATGGCCGGGGACGGCCAGGTCACGATGGGACAAACCGTGATGAAGGGCAACGCGCGCAAGGTGCGCCGAATCGGCGATGGCCCGAAGGGAGGCAGCGTCATCGCCGGCTTCGCGGGCGCCACGGCGGACGCCTTCACGCTCCTGGAGCGGCTCGAAGCGAAGCTTGAGCGCTTTCCGGGCCAGCTTGAGCGCGCCTGCGTGGAGTTGGCGAAGGACTGGCGCACGGATCGCTACCTGCGCCGGCTGGAGGCCATGATGGCGGTCGCCGACAAGGATCGCAGCTTCACGCTGACCGGCAACGGCGACGTGCTGGAACCCGAGGATGGCGTGATCGCTATAGGCTCGGGCGGCAACTACGCGCTCGCCGCGGCGCGCGCGTTCCTCACCGTGGACGGGCTGGGTGCGGAGGAGATCGCGCGCCGGGCGATGAAGATCGCGTCTGAGATCTGTGTCTATACGAATGACTCCGTGATCGTGGAGACCCTGTAAGTGGACGTTCCAACCTATTCCCCCCGCGAGATCGTGGGCGAGCTGGACCGCTTCATCGTGGGCCAGCAAGACGCCAAGCGCGCGGTCGCGATCGCGCTGCGCAACCGCTGGCGGCGGCAGCAGCTTCCCGAGGCGATGCGCGAGGAGGTCGTGCCGAAGAACATCCTGATGATCGGCCCGACTGGCTGCGGCAAGACCGAGATCGCCCGGCGCCTCGCCAAGCTCGCCCAGGCTCCGTTCATCAAGGTCGAGGCCACCAAGTTCACGGAAGTGGGCTACGTGGGCCGTGACGTGGACAGCATCATGCGCGACCTCGTCGAGGCGAGCATAGCCATGCTGCGCGACCAGAGCCGCAAGGACGTGCAGGCCAAGGCGGAGCTTGCGGCCGAGGAGCGGCTGGTGACGGCGCTCGTCGGCGAGGGCGCTTCGGCCGAGACGCGCAACAAGTTCCGCAAGATGCTCAGGGCTGGCGAGCTGGAGGACAAGGAGGTTGACGTCTCCGTCGCCGAGGCTGGCCCGCTACAGATCGCGCAGATCGACCTGCCGGGCATGCCGCCGGGCCAGATGGCGAACATCGGCGAGATGATGCGCGGCATGTTCGGCAAGCAGTCGAGCCGCAAGCGGCTGCGCATCCCGGCTGCGCGCGAGTCGCTGGAGCGGGAAGAGGCTGACCGGATGCTCGACCAGGACCGGCTGCACAAGGACGCCGTGGAGCACGCCGAGCAGAACGGCATCGTGTTCCTGGACGAGATCGACAAGGTGTGCGCTCGTGCGTCCGAGGGGGGCTTCCGCGGCGGTGACGTGTCGCGCGAAGGCGTGCAGCGCGACTTGCTGCCCCTGATCGAGGGCACGACGGTCAACACCAAGTATGGCCCGGTGAAGAGCGACCACGTGCTGTTCATCGCCTCGGGCGCGTTCCATCTCGCTAAGCCCAGTGATCTTCTGCCCGAGCTGCAGGGGCGGTTGCCAATCCGCGTCGAGTTGGCGCCGCTCTCGCGCGAGGACCTGCGGCGCATCCTGACAGAGCCGGAGCACAGCCTGCTGAAGCAGTATTCCGCACTGTTGGGCACGGAGGCCGTGACGCTGGAGTTCACGCCGGACTCGGTGGACGCGTTGGCGGACCTGGCAGCCGACATCAACGAGCGTGTCGAGAACATCGGCGCGCGGCGCCTCGCCACGGTCATGGAGCGGCTGTTGGAGGAGATCAGCTTCTCCGCGACGGACCGCGGCGGCGACGTGGTCGTGGTGGACGCTGCCTACGTGAACGATCGTGTGGCGCCGCTCGCGCAGAAGGGCGACCTGAGCCGGTTCATCCTCTAGAGGTCCCCGTCGAGATCATCCGGCCATAGCTTATGGCGAGGCCAGCCCTTCCACCAGCGCGTCGAACACTGCCCGGCACCGCGCGTTGGTCTTCAGGTCTTCATGCATGACGATCCAGAGGCCAAGGTCGATGGCGACTGCATCCGCGAGGACGCGCGCGAGGTCCGGGTAGCGCCGGGCTACCGGCACCTGGCATATGCCGATGCCGAAACCGGCGCGGATAGCCGCGAGCTGCGCGAGGTCGCTATCGACCCGCAAGGCGAAGGCCGAGCGCTCGAGTGCCGGGAAGCGCTCGATGATGGTGCGGATCGCCGGGGTGTCGTGATCAAATCCGATCAGGTCGTGGCCGGCGAGGTCTTCCATCGACGCCGGCGCCCCGCGCCATTCGAGGTAGCCAACATGGGCGTGGAGCCCCAGCACGATCGGCGGCAGGCGTTGGGCGATCAGCACCTCCTGGACCGGTTCGATCTGGCGCACGGCGATGTCGGCCTCGCGCCGCAGCAGGTCGTCCGTGGCGTTGGACAGGACCAATTCTATGACGAGGCCGGGGTGACGCCGGCGCAAGCGCGCCAGGATCGGCGGCAGGTGCTCGACACCGACCACCTCGCTGGCGCTGACCCGAACGCTGCCGCGCACCTCGCCGACGCGGCCGCTCGCAGCTCGCATCAGTGCGGCCGCGGTGGACGCCAGCGTCTCGGCATAGGGGCTTAGGTCCAGCGCCATCTCGGTTGGGATCAGACCGCGCTGCGAGCGCAGGAACAGGTCGGTACCGATCGCTCCCTCCAGCGCATCGATGTGGCGGGCGACCGTCGGCTGCGTCAGACCGAGCCGACGCGCAGCACCCGACAGCGATCCTTCCTGAACGACGGCCAGGAAGGTGCGATACAGATCCCAATCCGGCCCGGCATTCATCTATTTCCGTATAGCATCCCCACGGTCTTCCTCAATTTGCTTCTGCTCTTGCGTCTGCCATCTCAGTCTCGCTGAGCAGACCGGGGTCGGCGCGGTGCGCGTGGTGAAACCGCCGCAAACCGCACACGGCCACACTGAAGGAGGCAACTGCCATGAGCGGAACCATCATCGTATTCGGATACGGGACCGTAGGTCGCCTGGTCGCGAAAGCCTTGTTGGAGCGCGGAGACGCTGTCCGCATTGCGCAGCGCACTCGGCCGGCAGGCCTTCCAGAGAGTGCGACCTTCACGCAGTGCGACATCCTTGACCAGGACGCCGTGCGAAGAGCTGTCGAAGGCGCCGCGCAGGTCCTGCTGGCGGTCAGCTTCCCCTATGACGCGCGGGTGTGGCGCATTGCCTGGCCGAAGACCATGACCAACGTCGTCGAGGCGTGCGCGGCGGTCGGTGCGCGGCTCGTCTTCATCGACAACCTCTATCAGCTCGGACCGCAGAACGAGCCGCGGCGCGAGGACATGCCGCTCAGCTCGGCCGGCGACAAGCCCGCGATCCTGACGGAGGTCACGCGCATCTGGATGGCGGCGAAGGACCGCGTCCGCGTGGCGGCGCTTCGCTGCCCGGACTTCTATGGACCGGACGTCTCTGTGTCGCATGTGGGGGACACCGGCTTCGGCCGGATCGCGAAAGGCAAGCCCGCCATGCTTCTCGCACCGCCCGACACGCCTCACGACTTCGCCTACGTTCCCGACATTGCCCGCGCCGCGGTGACGCTGCTCGACGCGCCCGACGACGCCTTCGGGCAGGCCTGGAACATGCCCTGCGCGCCGACCCGCACCCCGCGCGAGATCCTCAAGCTCGGTGCCGACGCGATCGGCCTCCCGCTGAAGGTGACGGCCGTCCCACTCTGGCTGCTGCCGCTGCTCGGCGTTTTCTCGCGCTTCATGAAGGAAGTTGCCGACGTCGGCTTCACCTGGGACCGTCCGTACCGGGTCGATGCCAGCAAGTTCAAGCGGCGCTTCTGGTCCGACGTGACGTCGTTCGAGGTCGGTGCCCCGGCGACGGCCCGGTCGTTCGTCGCCTCGTCCGGCCGGGCATGACCGCTAACTGTCCCGGCCGACTGCACTCACCCCCATTGACAGAGGGAGAATCAGCATCGTGGCCGGCATCTCGAATGCCGTCCTCGCCGAACCCTAACGCCGGCTCTGGAACGGCGACCTTGCTCAACTTGATGCCATCATCGTCGAGGATTTCGTCGCCCATGCCATGCTGGTGGGTGGAACAGGCGACGACACGCTGCCTAAGCTCAAGGCAAACGGGACGCCAACTCAGCGATGAGGTTCAAGCGACGACAAATCTCAGGGGTCATCCTCGGACATGGTCCGGGGATGACCCGAGAGGCGATGCAGCGGCCAGGGCGGCAGTTGCAGGGATCAGAGACGGCTGTTCGTGGTGCCGGGTCCAATGCCGGTCGCTGGCGGAACGTTCGACACCCGCGAGCGCCCGCCCGCAAGGCCGAACAAGCCGATGAGACCGATCAGGCCCCACCACCCGCCGCCCCAGCCACCGCCCGTCTCGCCAGTCGCGACGTTGCCATTGGCCGGCGTCGTGACAGCAGGAGTTGTGACGGCGGGGGTCGTTGCCGTGCCTGTAGTCCCTGTGTTGCCGGCATTCTGGGCAAGCGCGAGACCTGGGCTCCCAGCCAGGAGCATGGCTGCTAGAACGCCCGCGCGCATGTGATTGAACTGCATGGTGAATTGCCCTCCAGTTTGGTTGACGGCTTGCCCCAAAACACATGGGGCGGCGCATTGTTCACTCGCCTGCGGTGTCTTTTTCGTGACCTCGGTCCTGAAGGGCGCGTCGTCATGCGGGAAGCATCGTTCCGCGTCGAGTTCCGTTGCGCCTGAAAGGCCGCGCGCCTAGTCTGCGGCGCCCTCCATGCCCGGATCCAGCCTATGCACCTGACCGCCCAGCGTCTCGACCGCATCAGCCCCAGCCAGACCATCGCGATCAGCACCAAGGCGCGCGCTCTGAAAGCCGCCGGGCGCGACGTGATCTCGCTCTCCGCGGGCGAGCCGGATTTCGATACGCCGGAGAACGTCAAGCAGGCCGCGATCCGCGCGATCCAGGCCGGCGACACGAAATACACCGACGTGGCCGGGACGCTGCCGCTGCGCCGGGCGGTGGCCGAGAAGTTCCGCCGGGACAGCGGGCTCGACTACAAGCCCGAGGAGATCATCGTCTCCACTGGCGGCAAGCAGGTCATCTTCAACGCCATGGTCGCCACGCTCGACGAGGGCGACGAGGTCGTCATCCCGAGTCCGTGCTGGGTGAGCTACCCCGACATCGTGGCGCTCGCGGACGGCACGCCTGTGGTCATCCCCTGCGGGCAGAACGCGGGGTTCAAGCTCCGTGCCGAGGAGCTTGAGGCGGCTATCACGCCGCGGACCAAGTGGTTCATGCTGAACAATCCCTGCAACCCGACGGGTGCGGCCTACTCGGCCGAGGAGCTTCGGCCGCTGTGCGACGTGCTGCTGCGCCACCCGGACGTGTGGGTGTTCACGGATGACATCTACGAGAAGCTGACCTACGACGGCTTCAAGCCGGCCACGGTTGTCGAGGTCGAGCCGCAGCTGCGCGACCGCACCGTGACCATGAACGGGTGCAGCAAGGCCTACGCCATGACCGGCTGGCGGATCGGCTTCGCAGGGGCGCCGCTGCCGCTGATCCGCGCCATGGACAAACTGCAGAGCCAGAGCACGAGCAACACCAGCAGCATCAGCCAGGCTGCCGCCGTGGAAGCGCTGAACGGCCCGCAGGACAGCATCGCCGCCATGGCCGAGGTCTATAAGGAGCGGCGCGACCTGGTCGTCGGGATGCTCAACCAGGCGCCGGGCATCACCTGCAACACGCCCGAGGGGGCCTTCTACGTGTTCCCCGCCGTCCACGGCTGCATCGGCAAGCGCAGCCGCGCGGGTGCCGAGATCGAGGACGACGAGGCGTTCGTGACCGCGCTGCTCGACGAGGAGGGCGTCGCCACCGTGCACGGTGCGGCGTTCATGTATCCCGGCCATTTCCGCATCTCCTACGCCACGAGCACCGAGCTGCTGCGCGAGGCCTGCGCCCGCATCCAGCGCTTCTGCGAGGGGCTGCACTAAGGAATGCCCGCACTCGCCCGGCGCATCGCGCGCGCGCCCGTCGCGGCCACGGTCGCGATGACGGTGCGGGCGAGGGAGCTCCGCGCGGCCGGCCACGAAGTCATCCAGCTCACCATCGGCGAGCCGGATTTCGCGTCGCCGCCGCACGCGGTCGAGGCGGCGCACCAGGCGGCCCTCCGCGGCGACACCAAGTATCCACCCCAGGACGGCCAGCCCGCGCTCAAGCAGGCGATCCAGCGCAAGTTCCAGCGCGATAGCGGGCTGAGCTTCGCCCCTGACCAGATCGTGGTCGGCAACGGCGGCAAGCAGGTGATCTTCGACGCCTACCTCGCCACCCTCGACGAGGGCGACGAGGTGGTGATCCCCGCCCCTTACTGGAGCGCCTACGCGCTCATGGCGGGAGTGGTCGGCGCCGAGGCCGTCACCGTTGCCTGCCCGCAGAACAACGGCTTCCGCCTCCGTCCCGAGGACCTCGACGCGGCCATCACCCCGCGGACCAAGTGGCTGATCCTGAACAATCCCGGCAATCCCACAGGCGCTGCCTACAGCGCGGACGATCTGCGGGCGCTCGGCGCGGTCCTGCTGCGCCACCCGCACGTCTGGGTGCTGTCAGACGACATGTATGAGCACCTGGTCTATGACGCGCCGCACGCGACGATGGCGGCCGTGTTGCCGGAGTTGACCGACCGGGTGCTGACCGTCTCGGGCGTGTCCAAGACTTATGCCATGACCGGCTGGCGCATCGGCTTCGGCGCCGGGCCGCGCGAGCTGATCCGCGCCATGGTCAACATGCAGGGCCAGGCGACGGCGGGCGTCTCCACCGTGGGCCAGGCCGCGGCGGCGGCGGCGCTCGATGGGCCGCAGGACGGCGTGGCCGCCCAAGTCGCCTCCTATCGCCGCCGGCGCGACCTGGTCGTGGAGGCGCTCAACAAGGCGCCCGGCATCGCCTGCCATCGGCCGGAGGGTGCGTTCTACGTCTATCCGAGCGTCGCCGGGTGCCTGGGGACGACGACGCCGGGCGGTGCGCGGATCGAGACGGACGAGGCGTTCTCGCTGGCGTTGCTGGCCGAGCAGCACGTCGCCGTCGTTCATGGCGCGGCGTTCGGCATGTCGCCCTACATCCGCATCTCCTACGCCACCGACGAGGCGACCCTGGCCGAGGCCATGGCGCGCATCCAGGCGTTCTGCGCCGCGCTGCGGTGATCCGCTCGATGCGGGACGCGGACGGGCGGGAGTCCGCCGCCGTTGACCTCACAGGCGGCAACGCGTGAAGACCCGCCTGCTCAGTTGGTGGGAGGCCCTGAGGACCAGCTTCTGGTTCGTGCCCTCGCTTATGGCATTGGCCGCCGCCGGGCTGTCGGCCGGCACCATCGCGCTCGACACCAACTCGGTCGGGAAGAAGCTGGCCGACTCCGTGGGCTGGCTCTGGTCGGGCGGGGCCGAGGGCGCGCGCACGCTGCTCTCGACGGTGGCCAGCTCCATGATCACCGTCGCAGGCACGGTGTTCTCCATCACGATCGCAGCACTCACCCTCGCCAGCTCGCAGTTCGGGCCGAGGCTGCTGCGCAACTTCACGCGCGACCTCGGCAACCAGCTCGTCCTAGGCACCTTCGTCGCGACCTATCTCTACTGCCTGCTGATCCTGCGTACGGTGCGCGGAGTGAATGAGGGCAACTTCGTGCCCTACGTCTCCGTCACCTGCGGTATGCTGCTCGCCATCGCGAGCATAGGCGTGCTGGTTTACTTCATCCACCACGTCGCCAACTCCATCCAAGCCGAGAGTCTGGTCGCGCTGATCGGCGAGGAGTTGCGGCGGAGCATCACCCGGATGTATCCGCCCCATCAAGATGAACGGAATGAGAAGCAGCCGGAGGCGATCCCGCCCACCCCAGCGAGCACCGTTTGGGCCGAGGCAGGCGGCTACGTGCAGGATATTGACCGTGACGGCCTGCTCGCGGCTGCGGAGAAGGACGATCTGCTCATCCGAGTGCTCCGGCGGCCGGGCGACTTCGTGTCCTGTGGCGACGCCCTGCTGCAGGTCTGGGCAGGGAAGGACGGTTTGTCCGAGAACCAAGTCGCGCGGCTGCGCGGCGCGTTCGGCCTCGGCCCGCGGCGTACGCCCACGCAGGACGTGCGCTACGGCGTGCGTCAGCTCACCGAGATCGCGTCCCGCGCCCTCTCACCGGGGATCAACGACCCGTTCACCGCGATGGGATGCACGGACTGGCTGGTGGACGCGCTGGCCGAGGCGGCGCGGCACGACCCGGCGCTAGGGTGCCGGCTCGGTGCGGACGGCGAGCCGCGGCTGCTGGAGAAGCCGGTGGACTTCGCTGAACTTGCCCACCTCAGCATCAATCCACTGCGCGCCTACGGCGCCAGCAGCGTGATGGTGGTGATTCACCTGCTGCACTCGCTGGCTCGGCTGGTCGCGCAAGTGGACCGAGCCGAGGATCGCGCCACCCTGCTCGTCCAGGCGGAGCAGACAGCCGCGGCTGCGCGCCAGGCGCTCGGGGACGAGGTGGATTTGCGTCGGGTGCAGGATGGCTTGAACCGGGTCCACGCGGCTCTTGCGGACGCGGTGGGATGATGCCCGACCCCTCAAGCTCCACCAGCCCGGATAGCGCGCGTCCAGGCGTTCTGCGCCGCGCTGCGGTGATCCGGCCTGCTCGGGACGAGGACGCGCCCGGCATCGTCGCCCTCATCGCGGCGTGCTGGGCCGAGTATCCCGGCTGCGTCATGGACCTGGACGGCGAGAACCCGGAACTGCGCCGCTTCGCGAGCTACTGCGCGGAGCAGGATGGCGCGGCCTGGACCGCGGAGCAGGGCGGCGAGCTCGTGGGCATGGTCGCGACGGCGCCGCTTGGGGATGGCGAGTGGGAGATCAAGCGCCTCTACGCGGCCCGCCCGCTCCGCGGTGCCGGGCTGGCGCAGAAGCTGCTCACGACGGCGGAGAGCTTCGCAGCGGAGCGCGGGGCCGGGCGCCTCGTGCTCTGGAGCGACACGCGCTTCGACCGCGCACACCGCTTCTACGAGAAGCAGGGCTACGTGCGCGCGGGACCCATCCGCACTCTCAACGACCTCTCGCGCTCGATGGAGTTCCACTACGCCAAGCCGATTAGCCTCGGGATTGATATCGGCGGCACTGGCCGTCCTATGTTCACTCCTAAACCCCCCGTTGCTGGAGGAGGTCTCGATGGAGGCAAAACAGCACACGGCGGCGGGAGAGAGCAATGACATCCTGGCTACTCTACGGCGCGAACGGCTACACTGGGCAGCTGATCGCACGCGAGGCGGCGCGGCGCGGCCTTGCGCCGACCCTGGCCGGGCGCGAGTTCGAGCAAGGTCGGCCCGATCGCGCAGAAGCTCGGCCTCGCCCACCGGGTCTTCGCGCTGGACCGGGCGGAACACATCGCAGGCCACCTCGAGGGCATGGCGCTGGTCCTGCATTGTGCGGGGCCGTTCTCGGCAACCGGCGCCGTGATGATGGATGCCTGCCTGCGGAGCGGCGCGCACTACCTCGACATCACGGGCGAGATCGCCGTCTTCGAGCAGGCCCATGCGCGGGACACGCTGGCGTGCGAGGCGGGTGTGGTGCTGTGCCCCGGCGTCGGGTTCGACGTGGTGCCGACCGATTGCGTCGCCGCCACGCTGAAGGAGGCACTCCCGGATGCGACGCAGCTGCGGCTAGGCTTCGACAGCCGGTCCGCCATCTCGCCCGGCACGGCAAGGACGGCGGCGGAGGGTGTCGCGCTCGGTGGCCGGGTCCGTAGGGACGGCAGGATCGTTCGCGTGCCGCATGGCTACCGGACCCGGCGGATCGACTTCGGTGGCGGCGAGAGAGCGGCGGTGACGATTGCGTGGGGCGACGTGAGCACCGCCTACTACACGACGGGGATTCCGAACATCGAGGTGTATGCCGCAGTCCCGTCTGGGGTAGCGCTTGCGGTAAGGTTCGGCGGTCTCTTTGGTCGCCTGATGGCCGTGCCGTTCGTCCGCGACACCGTGGTTCGCCGCGCTGGATCGGTGCAGGGACCCGATGCCGAGACACGCGCCCGGCAGCCGAGCCTCGTCTGGGGCGAGGTGGAGAACGAAGCGGGCGTGCGCCGGACGTGCAGGATGCGCACGGCGAACGCCTACGATGTCACAGTCAGCAGTTCGCTCGCCGTGGTCGGCTCTCTGCTGGACCACGCGCCCGTGGGCGGCTTCTACACACCGTCGCGCTTGATGGACCGAGACTTCGCATCGCGCCTGCCGGGGTCGAGCGAGATGAGAGTGACCTGAGCTTGGACGCCCGGCCTGCATCCGTATTGCGTGAATGCAGACGGGGTTGGGCTAAATGCGCCGGCACCCCAATCCGCACATCGTAGTCACCGCGGAGGGATCCTGATCCGACAAGGGTTAGCCATCACAAACCCAGAGTCTCGACGAAGAACTTCACCCGCAAACCCAGCACAAGAGGACAACGCCAGCTTAGTTCTAAAATCACCGGTCTTCACGATACTTCGGCCAGTTCTTCTGAGGCTGTAACCAATAACTTAGGGACAGCTCCGATAAGGAGGTATTTGAACGCTACCCATAAAGGAAGGATCCGATCATCCAGTATAAGATGACGACTAAGAGCACCATGACCCTGCTCTGGATCGCTATCAAACCTGATATGCTCGGTTAGAAAATGCCTGAAAGCCTGCAGCAGTGGATTTTCCCAATGCCGAGATCTCAAAAATGACCGAAATACCTTTTCGAGACCACCATCTTCGTAGCTAGCGATACTCAAGGCTCTTATGTTGAGATCCAGATCACGGATTCTATTCAAATAGGACTGACCAATCTCTTCAAGGACAAACCGCCTATTATCGTCAATAGGAGACAATTCTAATAACCTTCTCATAAACTCATCATGATTGATTCTCTCATCTTTCTCTACAACTCCAGGCCAGGGAGATAGATTATCAGTGTTACATTCTTCGCGTTCAAGTTGCTGCAGTTTATGATCTTCTGGATATAACTTGCGAGCAATTTGAAGATTCTCGCGAAACTGTACTGAGAAGTAGTAGTAAGCCCACCCCACATCAACGAGCTCACTCTGAGTTAGATCATCCCAACTCAGTTCGCATATCTCACTGATTACTTCGTCATATCCGAACGTTCCGAGTGCTTCCATACTGATATCCTCCAGACAACTAACTGGCCGGCTGTTTGCCGGTTGGCTGTCTAAAAACTGAGGCTAGCATCGCCAGCATGGCCTTGCAACGACTCTAATGGGTGCGATCCTCCCTCTGAATACTCCAATTGCGCGAGGGTAGCTGTATAGATACGCGTTTCTACCACGGTATCTACTCATCCCCATGACTTTGAGTGACTGACTGATTGGTCAGAGAGCGGTTCTGGCGCATAAATCAGGGGGGCGGGCGCAATTAAGACCAATCCCGTCTGTGTGCACGCGATGCGGACGCAGGTCGGGCGAAGCCCCAGCAGACGGTTCAGGGCACGGACGACGCTGCCCACTTCGGTCGCCTGACGTCGGTCTGTGCGTGAGTGCAGGCCGCCGTCTTCCCGGCCATGCGGCCGTGCTCGGCGATTCATAGACGTTGGCAGTCGCGTGCGTCGGCTCGGTGCTGTCCGCCCTGGGTCGTGCGTGACTCCGTCTTTCACGCCACAACCATCTCAGCAATGAACTACATTGTCAGAGTTCCAAACCGCGTAAGCCGGTGTCATAGATCGGCGAATTCGTTACCTCATGCCGCTGCCCGGATATGGTGCGGCGGTCAGCATACGGACATGCTCTCCTATGAACAATCCGAATCTAACTTAGAAAACGCGCTCGTAAACGGTAACTACGTCGCCGGGTTGCAACTGTGTTTGCCTCACGGCTCGCCCTTCGATCGCTTTGCCGCCTTCCTGGCGCACTATGGAGAACTGCTGGGTAACAGCGCGGTAGGTGAATCCTCCCGCGATAGCGGCGGCTGTCAGCACCGTCATGCCGGGCTGGTAAGGGTATTGTCCTGGCTTGGCAACCTCACCCAAGATGAAGACGGGCCGATAGCTTGTCACCTCGACTGCGACCTTAGGATCACGATACAGCCCGGCTGAGCTCAGCCGCGTCTGGATCGCCTCGGCGAGTTGGTCCGGCGTTAACCCGGCGGCTTGGACGTTGCCCACCAGCGGCAGAGCGATATTGCCGCTGTCATTGACCGGGAACGCGCCCGAGAGATCTTTCTCGCCGAACAGAGTGATGCCCACCTGATCGCCGGGCCCGAGCCGGTAGGCGCCGGTAGGCGGGCCGGGCACGGGCAGCAGGTCCGTGCCCGGCAAGCCGCAGCCAGCCATGGCCAGCACCGCCAAGCCTGGTGCCGCGATCACCAAGCGTCGCGCAACCCTCGACTGATGCTGCTGCACATTTCCTCCCAATGCTGCTCAATGCTGCTATAGCTATCTATTATGAACTTTAGGTTATCGGCGCGCAGCTTTATATCCCTCTTGTGAGCTTAGACGCTTCGGCTCGGT
Source organism: uncultured Alphaproteobacteria bacterium (assembly GCA_963790535.1). Taxonomy (GTDB): domain Bacteria; phylum Pseudomonadota; class Alphaproteobacteria; order Acetobacterales; family Acetobacteraceae; genus CAWKEH01. Next base: position 42,055 of record CAWBOZ010000016.1, read on the forward strand.
TGAGGAGGAAGGCGTTGTCCAGTGCGGTGCTGTCCTGGCGCAGTCGGGCGCTCAAGAGGCTGGCCAGCCACGCGCCGCTAGGCATCGCGCTGACTTGGGGATCAGGTGCGGCGCACGCGCAGGCCATGCTCGTCGAGCCGCAAGCGCCCTCCGTGAACGCGATCAGCGAGTTCTTCCCTCCCTCGGTGCCGGGCTTCGACCAGGAGCGCGGCTTGCAGCTGCCCACGCTGGGCCGCGCGGAGGACAATGGCACGGGCATTTGGGCCGGCAGCTTCCTGATCAGGCCGGCGCTGACCGAGGGCCTAGCCTACGATACCAACACGCGAGGCGTCCAAGGCGGTCCAGGCAGCGCCTACGAGAGCACCTCGGCCGCGGTCGCCGCGAACTCGGAGTTGTCGCGCAGCCGGTGGGGCGCCTATCTCGGCGTTGCGAACAGCACCTACTTCGACACGCCGCACCAGGACAGCACGGACTGGAGGGCGGCACTTGGCGGCGGCTACACCATCGGCCGCGGCGAGGCCTCGCTGGCCTACTCGCATCTCTCCTTGCACGAGGACCCAACCAGCCTCGGCGCTGCCGCGTCCTCGACGCCCTTGCCGTTCCAGGTGGACGACGTCAGGGCCGACTACAGCGCCAGGCTCGGCCGGACCGCGCTGACGCCTTACCTGGACTTCGCCTCGTTCCACTATGAGACGGCGACGATCGGGGGCCTGACCAGTAACCAGCGCTCCCTTGATCACGACGTGCTGCAGGCCGGTGTCGCCGTGCGCTACGGAGAGATGGACACTCGAAGCTGGTTGCTCACGGTCGGCGCCATCCACACGAGCTACACCCAGCCTCAACCCGGCGTTCCGGCGCCGGACGCGGACAGCGCCGTCGCGCTCGCCGGCTTCGACTGGATGATCACCGGTCCGATTGCCCTGCGCGTGCTGGTCGGGCTGGAAGCGCGCGAGTTCGCGTCGCGCGCCTATCAGAACCGCACAGCGCCGATCGGCCAGGCGGTCGTGACCTGGCAGCCGACGCGGCTGACGACTGTGACGGGGACGGTCGCGCGCAGCGTGGAGGACGCCGTGGAGGACGACGTGGTGGGCACGATCTACTCTCGCGCCGAGGCGCGGGTCGCCCACGAGTTGCGGCGCAACGTGATCCTGCAAGGGCGCGTGGGCGTCCAGGTCGCTCAGTTCCTGCAACTCAGTGGAACGCAGACAGACGCCTATGCCGGGTTCGGCGTGATCTGGCAGATAAACCGCCGCGTGCAGCTATCGGCGGACAACGTTTTCGACGCGGTGTCGGGCACGCCGGGGGCTGTGCTCGTCGGCTCCTCTGTCGGGCAAACCGGAAGCTATACGCGCGACGTGCTACGGGTGCAGTTCACTTTCGCGCTCTGAGCGGCGTTGCATGGATCGGGGAGCAGAGGCTTCCTGCTGTCAACGGAAGAGGTTCGGACCCAACAGCCGGACAGGCTCGCCCGTGCGGATGCTCTCGTCGGCGGCAAGCACGATGCGCAGGCTCTCCACGGCAGCAATCACGCTTCCCGAGAGGTCGCGGTCGTGCAGGATCGCATCGAGGAAGTCGGCTTGCTCCCGGTCGCACAACGCCTGGTGGCCTGGCTCGTCCTCCATGTGGATCACCTCGTCTGCGTGGGCGAAGCGGCCCTGCGCGTCGACGGCGGCACGGTGGCGCAGCAGCGTGCGGGTGCTGGTGTGCGTCTCCATGTCATCGGAGCGGCCAGCGCCCTCGACACCGGTGATGCTGACGCTGCCGCGTGGGCCGATCACGTCCTTCACGAAGAACGCGGCCTGGCTCATCATCGGCCCCCACCCGGCCTCATACCAGCCCACCGAGCCGTCCTCGAAGACGATCTGAAGCTGGCCGTAGTTGTACATGCCGGGCGGGATGTCGTCGGTGAGGCGCGCGCCGATGGCCTGCACCTGCGCGGCACGGGCGCCCGTCATCAGGCCCATGATGTCCACGTAGTGCACGCCGCAATCCACGATCGGCGAGGCGTATTCCATCAGGCGGCGGTGCCACGCCCAGGTCTCGCCCACGCTCTGCTGGTTGAGGTTCATGCGCATCACGAGCGGCTTGCCGAGCGCCTGCGCGATCTCGACCAGACGCATCCAGGATGGGTGGTGGCGCAGGATGTAGCCGACCGCGAGCTTGCGCCCGGTGCGCCGCGCCACGGCGGCCACGCGCTCCGCCTCGGCGACGGTCGGGGCGAGCGGCTTCTCGACGAAGACGTGCGCACCTGCCTCCATGGCCGCGATGGCGTACTCCGCGTGCGTGTCCGGCCAGGTGTTGATCGAGACGGCATCGGGCCTCGTCTGCGCAAGGGCCGCGTGGAACTCCGTGAAGCGCGGCGGGGCACTCAGGGCTACAGGCAAAGCGAGGTCGTGGATGCCGCGGCTGACGAGGCCCGCGAGGGCGAAGCCGGGGTTCGCGGCGTAGGCGAGCGCGTGCGACAGGCCCATGTGGCCGAGGCCGACGACGAGCACGCGCACGGGCATCACGCCCGCACCGCCATGCCGTTCGCGCCGAACAGGTGGACGCACTCGATCGGCGCCCCGAGCGTCACGCGCTCGCCGGGCCGGCGCGGCGAGGTGCCGGGCGCGCGCAGGGCGAGCCGCTCGCCAGCGGGCAGCGCCAGGTAGAGCGTGCTCGATTCGCCGAGATGTTCCACCGCTTCGACCTCCGCATCCAAGCGCAACCCATCGCCCGGCCCCTCGTGCAGGTGCTCCGGGCGCACGCCCACCATCACCGCCGGGTCGGCCACGCCGCCTGCTGCCGCGCGCGCCCGGCCGCCATCCGCCAGGGCGATGTCCACGGCGCCGCCGTCCTGCCCGGTGACGCGGCCCGGCAGCAAGTTCATCCGGGGCGAGCCGATGAAGGCGGCCACGAACAGGTTGCACGGCCTGTGATAGAGGTCGAGCGGCGCCCCAACCTGCTCCACACGGCCCTCGTTCAGCACGACGATGCGGTCTGCCAAGGTCATCGCCTCCACTTGGTCATGGGTGACGTAGATCATGGTAGCGCCCAATTCGCGATGCAGCTTCGCCACCTCGACGCGCGTGCCAGCGCGGAGCGCCGCGTCGAGGTTGGAGAGCGGCTCGTCGAACAGGAACAGGTCGGGGTCGCGCACGATGGCGCGGCCGATCGCGACCCGCTGCCGCTGCCCGCCGGACAGGGCGCGCGGGCGGCGGCCCAGCAGTTCCGTCAGTTGCAGGCTGGCCGCCGCCCGGCGCACCTTGGCGTTCACCTCTGCCCGCCCCGGCCGCACCCGCCCGTAGCGCAGCCCGAACGCCATGTTGTCGAACACCGTCAGGTGCGGGTAGAGCGCGTAGGACTGGAACACCATCGCTACCCGGCGCTCCGCCGGCGGCAGCATGTTCACCCGGCGCCCGCCCATCATCAGCTCGCCGGCCGTGATCGGCTCCAGCCCCGCCACCATGCGCAGCAGCGTGCTCTTGCCGCAGCCCGAGGGACCCACGAACACCACGAACTCGCCGTGCGCCACGTCCAGATCCACGTCCTTGACGACCTGAACCTGGCCGTAAGCCTTGGTGAGTCCCCGGAGCGCCAAATCCACCACGCTACTTCACCGCTCCTGCCGTCAACCCGCGGATGAGTTGGCGCGAGAACAGGATGTAGAGCAGCAGCGCCGGCGCGATGGCGAGGGTGAGCGAGGCGAGCACCGCGTTCCAGTCGGTGACGTATTGCCCGACGAACTGCTGCACGCCGAGCGTGATGGTCTGCTTGCCCTCGCTGGAGGCCAGGATGAGCGGGAACCAGAGGTCGTTCCAGACCGGGACCATGGTGAACACCGCGACGGTGGCGACCGCCGGGCGCAGCAGGGGCAGGATCAGGCTCCAGAAGATGCGGTATTCCGAGACGCCGTCGCAGCGCGCGGCCTCGCGCAGGTCGCGCGGGATCTGCTGGACGAACTCGGAGAGGATGGCGATGGCGAGCGGCAGCCCCATCGCCGTATAGACCAGGATCAGAGCCGTCCGCGTGTTGATGAGGTCGAGCGAGACGACCAGGCGCAGGATGCTCACGGTGCCGAGCCGGATAGGCACCATGATGCCGACCGCGAGATAGAGCGCGAGCACGGGGTTGCCAGGGAAGGGGTATTCCGCGAGCGCCCATGCCGCCATGGCGCCCAGCAGCAGAACGAGCGCGAGTGCTGCCACCGTGACCATGAGCGAGTTCGCGACGTAGAGGCCGAAATCCGAATGGGTGAGCACCTTGTTGAACCCGGCTAGGCTGAAGCGGCCCGGCCCTGGCAAGGTCAGCGGCGCCCCGAAGATCGCCCGGCGCGGCTTGAACGCGTTGACCATGATCAGCAGGATCGGCGCCAGCGCGAGCGCCGTGTAGGCGAGCAAGGCGGCATGGACGGCGGCACGCTGCGGGCGGAGCCTCGGGCGTGTCAGGCTCGGGCGCATCAGAAGGCGTGCCGCTGCATCCGGCGCTGCACGGCGAAGTAGTACAGCGCGACGCCGGCCAGGATGATGACGAACATGGCGCTCGCGACGGTCGCGCCCATCTGCGGGTCGCCGACTTGGAGCTGGTAGCCGAAGAAAGTGCGGTAGAAGTAGGTGCCGAGCAGGTCGGTCGAGAAGTTCGGCCCCGCGAGCGCTCCCTTGATCGCGTACACGAGGTCGAAAGCGTTGAAATTGCCGACGAAGGTCAGGATCGAGACGAGGCCGATCGTGGGCAGGATCAAGGGCAGCTTGATGCGGGCGAAGATCGTCCACGCGCCGACGCCGTCCACCGTCGCCGCGTCCACGAGGTCGTCCGGGATATTCAGCAGGGCGGCGTAGATCAGCATCATCGGGATGCCCACGAACTGCCACACCGAGATGAGCGCGACGGTGATCAGCGCCGTGCTCTCCTGGCCGAGCCAAGGCTCGAACAGGCCGCCGAGACCGACCGCGCCGAGCAGCGCCGCCGAAACGCCCCAGAGCGGGCTCAGGATGAGCTGCCACGCGAAGCCCACGATCACGACGGAGAGCATCGTCGGCAGGAAGATCAGCGTGCGATAGAGGCTGCGCCCGGCGAGGCTGGGCAGGCTCAGCAGCACCGCGAGCGCGAGGCCGATGCCGTTCTGGACGACCATGTGGATGGCGAAGAACACGCAGGTGTTGCGTAGCGCGTTCCAGAACCCCGCGGACCACAGCGGGTCGCCGAACAGGCGGTGGAAGTTGGCCAGTCCGGCGAAATGCAGCGCGCCCGCCTTGTCCGCCTCGAAGAAGCTGAGGCGGATGGTGTCCACCAGCGGGTAGATCGCGAACAAGGTGTAGATCGCGACCGCAGGCAGGAGGAACGCCGCGGCGTGCCAGCCGCGCCGCCCTTCCTCCGCGCCGTCCACCGCTCCGCTCCCGCTAGTGCTGGTGCGGCTTATACCAAGTCTTCAGGTCGGCCTCGACCTTCTCGCCGGCTTGCTCCGGCGTCATCGTGTGGTTCACCACCTGCGCGGTGACGTTCCACAGCTCGTTCTCCAGGTTCGGCGTGCCGCGCGAGAGCACCTGGTAGGAGTTGCGGATCGTGCTCTCACAGGTCTGCTTCCACGAGACGAACTGCCGCACGAGCGGGTCCTTGAGATCCACCTTCGCGGTCGTCAACGGGATGAAGCCCGGCAGCGCGTTGCCGTAGAGGGTCGCGAACTCCGGCGTCGCCAACCAGGCCAGGAACTGCTTGGCGGCGGCCTGGTTGGGCGAGTGCGCGTTGACGCCCATGGCGATGTCCACGTGGTCGTCGATGTAGCACTTGGTGTTGCCCGCGGGGAGCGGTGGCGGGAAGGCGCCCATCTTGAAGTCGGCATCCTTCTCGAACACCGAGATGTCCCAGGAGCCGGCCGGGTAGATCGCGGCCTTGCCCAGCTCGAACAGGTTCTGGCTGTCCGCGTATTTCTGCGCCTTGTAGCCGCTGCCGAGGTAGGGCGCCCAGCTCGCCAGCTCCGCCCATGTCTCGATGTACGGCTTGTCCGTGAACTTGGCCTTCCCATCGAGCAGCGCCTGGCGCCCTTCCTCGCCGTGCCAGTAGTTCGGCCCGATGTTCTGGAAGCCCATGGTCGCCGCCTCCCATTGGTCCGCGGTGCCCATGTCGAGCGGCGTGTAATGCCCGTTCTTCTTGATCGCTTCCAGCACGTCGTGGAACTCGGCCATCGTCTTCGGCGGCTGCAGCTTCAGCTCGTCGAAGATGCTCTGGTTGTAGATGAAGCCGTGGATCACGGACGCCATCGGCATGCAGAACGTGGTCTTGTGGTCATCCGTCTGCCAGGCGCTGCGGGCGACGGCGGGAAAGTTGTCGAGGCCCGGCACGTCGTCCACCGCCGCGAGGAAGCCCTTGGTGTATAGGTCGAGCGAGGCGTCGAAGGGGCGGCAGGCGATCAGGTCCGCGGCGGTGCCGCCGGCGAGCTGGGCGTTCAGCGCCGCGTTGTACTCGGTCGGCGGCAGCCCCTTGAAGTTCAGCTTGATGCCGGGGTGGGTTTTCTCGAAGGCGGGGATGATCGTGCCGTTCCAGATGTCGGCATCGTCGTTGCGCCAACTCTCGATGGTGAGCGTCTGCGCGGCGGCGGCCTGAGCATACGCCAGCGCGGGCAAGATTGCGCTGGCAGCGAGCAGCAGGCGCCTGAGCGTTCCGGACAAGGTAATCTCCATGGAACCCTCCCCAATGGTCCTTGAACCCAAGCGTAGCAGGATTCTTCCCACGCACTATCCCCGATTCGGAACCTCCCGCCCGGAGCCGGTCAGTTTTGATAGGCCTGCCATTCGGGTTCGTTCCGGAAGACCCAGTCGTAATACTCCCGCTGCGTAAGCTCGCCCGCGGCCTCCTCGTCCACGACGACCTTGCAGTTCGGATGCAGCTGGAGCGCCGACGCGCTGATCATCGCCGTGATCGGCCCCTCTACCGCCTTGGCCAGCACCGCGGCCTTGGCGCGGCCGGTCGCGAGCAGGATCAGCTCGCGCGCCTCCAGGATCGTGCCGACGCCCATGGTCAGCGCCCGCACCGGCACTTTGTCTGCCTCGCCGCCGAACATGGCCGCGTTCTGCTGCCGGGTGACGGGGGTGAGCGCCTTCTCTCGGGTGCGCGACATCAGCGCCGATAACGGCTCGTTGAACCCGATGTGCCCGGCCTCACCGATGCCGAGGAGCTGCAAGTCTATCCCGCCGGCCTCCTGGATCAGCCGCTCGTAGCGGGCAGCCTCCGCCCACAGGTCGGTCGCCATGCCGTCGGGGATCTGGGTGTTGGCGGGCGCGACGTTGACCCGGCTGAACAGGTGGCGGTCCATGTAGTGCCGGTATGAGTGCTCGTTCGCGGCAGGAACGCCGATGTACTCGTCGAGGTTGAAGGTGCGGCAGCGCGAGAAATCGAGACCGGTGTCCTGCCGCATCGCGGCCAGCTGGTCATAAACGCGTTCCATCGTGCGACCTGTGGCGAGGCCCAGCACCAAGTCAGGCTTGGCGCGCACGCGAGCGGCGATGAGCCGTGCCACGAGCTGCGCCGCCGTGCCGGCATCGGAGCGGATGACTACCTCCACTGCTGCAGGTCTCCCGTGAAGGCTGGGCAGTGCTTGCCCGGCAGAGGGTTGAAGACGAAGCATGGCACCCCGCGGCGCGCGTTGTCTGCCCTCCTCGATCAGCGTTCACCGCCAGCGTTGCGTGGGGGCGCCACAGGCTCGGACATGCTGACCAGCGCCAAGCGACTCTCAACGCCCGGAAATCCTCCACCTCCGCGGCGGCGCTCGGCGATGCCCGCGCCTATCTGCGCAGGCGCGGGAATAGGGCGAGCGCATTGTCCTGCAACATGCGGCGCTGGAGCAGCGGCGCGTTCACGAGTTACGCCCGAGTGTCGGTGCAGGAGAGGGCGGCGCCGATCAGGCTGCTCAAGGCGGCGCGTCGGCCGACACGGTGGCGTGAGAACATGGCGGGACCCCAAAGTTTCGCGGCAGATCGCGGCGTGGCTGCCGAAGCGACGCTGGTGGCGTCGATCAGGCGGCTGATTCGTCCTGCCGGGCACGCTCGGCCTGCCGCACCGGCCAGCTCTGGTCTCCTTGGCGATGCTCCCCTCCGGCCTCCGCCGGCGCGCGGATCGCCGTTGCCGGTGAATGCCGCGATCAGCTCATCCACTAGCCCCGCGAGGCCGTGGGCCTCGGAGACGCCTCCGAAGATGTAGAAGTCGGGCCGCGTGATCATGCCGACGGCGTCGTGCGCCTTGAGGAAGGCGCTGTACTTCCCCTCCACGTCCACGACGCGGTCGCCGCCGCGCCCAGAGGTAAGGCTGACCACGTGGGCGCCGATCGCTTCCAAAGCCCGGAGCTGGTCCGGGCGCAGCAGGTCCACCGGATCGGCGTTGCGGACCACGACGCAGAAGCCAAGGCCGACGACGTCGTCCCAACGCCCCTCATGCGTCCGCCAGCGCACGATCCCATGCGGCGAGAGCAACCCGGCCATAGGCGCCAGAGCGCCGTCCGCCCGACCATTCTCTCCATGGGCCAGCAGCCCGGCCGAGAGGTGCGGGAAGGGCGGCAGCGGCTCGGCCGTGCCGCTCTTGAAGGCCCGGTCGCGTTCCGCCGCCTCCGCCGGGTCGGCGATGCAGATGATCCGGCCGAGGTAGATCGCGGAGTCGATGACCGCGCTCACGTGTGGCTTACGCTCGACCGTGTAGCTGTCCAGCAGCTCGTCCCCGGACCGGCCGTGAAGCACCGCATCCAGCTTCCAGCTCAGGTTCCAGGCATCGCGGATGCCTGCGCACATGCCCTGCCCCATGAAGGGCGGCATGGTGTGCGCGGCGTCCCCCGCGAGCAGCACGCGGCCGCGGCGCCAGGTGTCGGCGACGAGGGAACGGAAGGTATAGATGGTGTGGCGCACAAGCTCGGCCTGCTCGGGCTTCACCCAAGGCCCGAGCAGCTTCCAGACGTTCGCCTCGCCCTCCAGTGCCTCCCGCGTCTCGTCCGGCAGGCGCATGAACTCCCAGCGGCGGCAGATCCTGCCGTCCTGCACGCCGCCCGGCACGATGGTCGTGGGGCGCTCGGGGTTGCAGTATTGGCCGCAGGCCGGGATGTCGAGCACCACACCGGGGTTCAGCTTCATGTCCACGACCAGCCAGTCCGCCTGGAAGCCGCGGTCCTCGCGCCCGATCCCCAGGGTCTCGCGCACCAGGCTGTTGGCGCCGTCCGCGCCGACGAGGTAGCGGGTCCGCAGGGTGCGAGTCCGGTTGCCCTCGAACTCTTGCAGCTTGACCTCGACGTGGTCGCCATGGTCGGTGAAACTAGCGAGTTCCCAGCCCAGGTTCAGCTCGACGCTCGGCTGCTTGCGCACCTCGGTCCGGAACTCCGCCTCGAGGCTTGGCTGGTGGACGAAGTTGACCTCCGGCCCACCCGAGACCGATCCCGCGCTCCAGTCAATGGAGAGCAGTTCCTCCCAGTCCGCGTTGAACCACTGGTAAAGCGGCGCCGGCCGGGACACGCGCTCGAGCCCTTCGCCCAGGCCGATCGCCCGCAGGATGCGAGCGGCCTCGTGGTCAATGCACACCGCCCGCGGCAAGGTGTAGGGCTCGGACCAGCGCTCGACCACCGCGACCCGGTGCCCCTGGCGGCCCAGCATGAGTGCCAAGACCTGGCTGACCGGCCCATAGCCGATCTGGACGACGTCGTAGAGAGGCTCATCCTGCACGGGCGTTTCCTCCAATTCGTATTTTCTCGTTTTCTCGCTGTGGCCGGCCGTGCCGGCCGTGGCCGCTACCGCCGGCGTGCGACGAGCTGGGCTTCCGGCGAGGCTTCGTAGTTGAAGGTGAAGTCGAGCGGTGGCTCGGGTCCCCAGAGATACAGGCTGTTCTCGACGCCGTGCGACTTACCATTCCAGTCCATGTCGGCGGACACGTAGTCGATGTCGCAGGAATACTCGCAGTAGCTGCCCCAAGGGTCGCGCACGTAGTGGAAGTAGTTGGAGCCGAGCACGTGCCGGCCGAGGCCCCAGCCGGCGCTGAACCCCTTGTCCGCCATCTGCGCAGCACCTACGCCGATGTCGTTGACCGAGCCCACGTCCCAGCTGCAGTGGTGGAACCCGGGTCCGTCGGACTTCGCGAAGGCGACCATGTGGTGGTCGCTGCCGTGGACGCCGTGCAGGAAAGCGATGACCCCGCCCGCCTCGTCGGACAGGCGCAGGCCCAGCACCCGCGTGTAGAACGCGAGCGTGCGCGGCACGTCGCGGGCGAACAGCAGCACGTGCGCCATGCGCCGCGGCTGTACGGGAACGGCATGGCCGCGCACGGGCGCGCCACGCTGGTTGGCCGGCACGCTGTCCAGGCCCGCGGGGGACTTCGCGCTCGGCGAGGACTTCTCCGCCGCCTTCAGCTCGATCAAGGTGCCGTCGGGGTCGCGGAACCAGAACCCGTTGCTGTCAACGCCGGGCGGCGGGTCGAGGCGCTCGACAGCACACCGCTCCAGGTGCGCGTGGAAGCGCTCGACATCGTCGGCGAAGATGCCGAAGGAGAGGTGCTGCAGCGCCTTGCGCGGCCCCTCGGTCAGCACGCCCCAGCGGTGCGGGTGGTCGCGGGTGTACAGGTGGAGTGCTGTGCCCTGTTCGCGCACGTCGAGGCCGAAGGCCGCGTAGTAGCGCTTGGCGTCTTCGAGGTCCGGCACCGCGAGCGCGAAGTGGTCGAGCGAGTGGACGCCCAAGGCATCGGGGCGCCGCGTGGGGGCGATGTAGTGTCCGATCTGCGTCATGGTTCCCTCCCTGTGCCGCGCCTTAAGCGGTGGCGTGCGCCGTCCTCTCCGCCCCGGCCGCCGCCTGGTCCGCGACCGGGTTGCGCAAGGTCCCGATCCCCTCCAGCTCGACCTCGCACACGTCGCCGGGCTTCATCCACAGCGGCGGCTTGCGCGCGAGACCGACGCCCGAGGGTGTGCCGGTGACGATGACGTCGCCGGGCTCGAAGGTGAACGCCTCGCTGAGCACGGAGATGAGGGTCGCGACGTCGAAGACCAAATCGTCGGTCGAGGCGCTCTGGACGACCTCGCCGTTCAGCCGGGTCTGCAGCCGCAGCCCCTGGCAGCCCGGCGGCAGCTCGTCGGCGGTCACGAGGTATGGCCCGAAGGCGCCGGTGCCGTCGAAGTTCTTGCCCACCGTCCACTGCGGCGCCTTGAACTGGTAGTCGCGGATCGAGGCGTCGTTGAACAGGGAGTAGGCGACGACGTGATCGAGAGCGCGCGCTCTCTGGGGATGTCGCGGCCGCCGCGGCCGATGACGGCGACGAACTCGCCCTCGTAGTCGAGCTGCTCGGAGACGCGGGGGCGGACGATAGGCGCGCCGTGGCCGATCAGGCTTGAGGCGAAGCGGCCGAACACGGTGGGGTAATCCGGCACCTTGAACCCGCTCTCGGCGGAGTGGTCGGCGTAGTTGAGGCCGATGCAGACGATCTTGGGGGGCGTCGGCAGCGGCGGCAGCAATGCGGCGGCGCTGAGATCAATCTCCGGGCCGGTGAGCAGGGCGCGGCCGGCCGCGAGGAGGTGCTCGCTCCCGCGTGCGACGAGGCCGGCCAGGCTGCCGGGATACTTGCCGTCCGTGGCAGCGTAGCCGCGGAAGGGTCCGTCGCACTCGGCGGCAGCTAGGCCCTCGACGCCGTTCCGCCGATATGCCGCAAAGCGCATGTCTGCCTCCTTCCTATGTGCGGTTTCTCCGCCGTCTGTCGCGGCGAGCGGTCACCTAGATGCCCCATCCTAATCTACGAGTCAACGGAAAATATATTTTCATCTGAAATATGGTTTTCTGGTCTGCGATACGCTAACCTCGGCACCATGCCTCGCATTGCCCCCGACAGTTCCAGCCTCACCCAGGTCGCCTACGAGCGCCTCCGCGCCGACCTGTTGGCCTGCCGGCTGCGGCCCGGCGCACGGCTGAAGATCGGCGAGCTGTGCCAGACCCTCTCGGTCAGCCTCAGCGCCGTGCGCGAGGCGCTGTCCCGGCTGACGGCCGAAGGATTGGTGGTCGCCGAGCCGCAGCGCGGCTTCCGCGTCGCCCCGATCTCGGCCGAGGAATTGCGCGATCTCACGGAGGTGCGCACCCAGATCGAGGGGTTGTGCCTCGAGCGCGCCATCGCCGTCGGCGATGTCGGCTGGGAGTCGCAGCTCGTCGCGGCCTTCCATCGCCTGTCCCGCACCCCGGTGCGCGAGCCGGACGATCCGCAACGCATGAACGAGGCGTGGTCCGCGGCCCATGCCGCCTACCACGCGGCCTTGGTCGGTGCGTGCGACAGCCCGTGGCTGCTGCGGCTGCGCGGTATCCTCTACGCCCAGAGCGAGCGCTACCGGCGCCTCTCGGTCCCGCTCGCGGAGATCGCGCGCGACCTGAACCGCGAGCACCAGGACATCATGGAGGCCGCCCTCGCCCGCGACGCCGAGCGCGCCAAGACGCTCCTGGCCCAGCACCTCGAACTGACGACCCGCGCGCTCCTGCAGCAGTCCTGGCCCGCCGACGCGCCGTCCGGCGCCGCCCGGCGCCGCACCCGACCCGTCACGAGGGTCGTTGCCTCCGCGGCGTGACCCGTTGCGCCGGGAAGCACCGTGCCACCCATGTCTGCTGCTGGACGAGCGGCCGACACCCTCCCGCCTGTCCTTCGCCGACGTCGCGGTGGGTTTCACTGCCCGTCGCCGCTCGTGCAACGACGCCGTGAGCGGCGGGGAACCCCTAGATGCTAGCCGCAGTAGGGGAGGGAGGACCGATGAGCGTGCTTGCTTGCTAGAACTGCTCGCGCGAGACCGTATGCTGCTCGACGTCCTGCCGTGTCCGCCAGGCTGGGCGCAGCGTCTTGGCATCGAAGAACGGCAATTGGTCGGTGATGTGCGGCGAACCGGGGCGCGAGGCGTTGCCGTAGCCCAGCAGGGACTGTGCGTGCGCACCATCAGGGGCGAACTCGACGATCTGCACGTATCCATCGCCGCCGTAGGACCACAGATCCTGCGTGCCGTCCTGGGCGGGGAAGGGGTTCACGACGCGCACCGGGCCGAGTGGATCATCCGGCCCGCTTTCCGGGTCGTTGGAGACGGGGATCGGCTGCTGGAACGTCGGATCGTGCGTGACCAGGACCGTCTTGTGCACGTCACCCCAGGCGACATCGAGTGCGCCATAGGCCTGCTGCACCGCTTGCGCCGCGGCGACCAGGTCCGCAACCGCCTCGGTCGGGTCGGCGAGACCCTGCGGCGTGGTGAGCGGGTTCGCGGCCGACCAGCCGATCCGGAACTTGGGATAGGGCGAGTAGAAGTTGATGGTGTCGTCCTTGGGCATGGCCGGGTCGGCGATGGCCGTGTCGAACCAGCGCTCGAACAGCACGCCGCCCCGGCTCGCCGCGTCGGCGGTATGGTCCCAGGCCGCGAGCACGGACGCCGCCTGCTGCGCGGTCGCGTTCCCGGATGCCTGGGCGGCGGCGATCAGGTCGGGCAGAACGCGGTCGGCGAGCAGCATGGACGTGCTCTCCTTGCCGGCCAGCACCTGCTGCGTCGTCAGTTGTGGGATGGACAGGAGGAACAGCGCCGCGTTCTGCGGCCGGAAGGCCATGAAGTTCGGCGCGACGTAGGCCGGATAGTTGGCCGGGTTGATCGTTTCCGGGAAATCGCTGGTCCAGGGCGGATTGTTGCTGTTGGCGACGAAGCCGCCCGGCGGGTCTATGGCGCGCGGCAGGCTCTGCCACGGGAAGGTCGCGGTCCACAGCGCTGTCGGGTCGTTGCCCGGCAGGATGCCGGCGTAGTCCGCCCAGGTGCCCCCTTGCCGCACCGGCTGCCGGCCGCCGAAGAGATACATGATCTGGCCGTCGCGGTCGGCGTAGATCACGTTGAAGAAAGGCATCTGCAACGCCGAGTTCGCGGCGATGAAGTCGCCCAGGTTGCGGGCGCTGATCATGCCCCAATACTGCGTCACGAGGGACGGGGCATCCAGCCCGGCGACCCGCAGCGCCAGCGCCTTGGTGCCGCTGCGCGCAACGACCGGCCCGTGGATCGAGGCGTAGATGTCTATGGTCTGGCTCGTGAGGGAGCCGCCCGGCTGGAGGATCTTGATCGTGTCCTGGCGGTGCTGCAGCGGTTGGATGCTGCCGCCGAACTGGTAGCCGCCATTGGCGGTGAGTTGCAGTTCGTAGAGGTCGGCGTTCTTGATCGTGTTGTTGGTGTGGGTCCAGCCGATGGAGTTGGTATAGCCGATGCCGAGGAAAGGACTCCCTGTGAAGGCGACGCCGCTGGCGTTCAGACTGGGCGACGCCGGATTCCCGATCACCAGGTTGGCTTCCATCCACTGGTAGAGGCCAAGCCCTGGGATCGGTTGGTTGTTGCCCCAGGGCAAGTGCGGGTTGCCCATTAGGATCGCATTGCCGCTGGCGCTCTTCTGCGGTGCGAGCGCCCAGCCATTCGATCCGCTCGGCGTCAGGCTGGCCGCTAGGGCGTTGGCGGCGGCCAGGCCGCCCTTCTGCCATGCCGCGATCAGGGCAGGGACGTTGTCCTGCTCCGGCATGAAGGTGAAGTGGACCGTGTGCTGCTCGCCCGCGGGGATGTCGGTCGGCGCCAAGGGCAGCACCTGGCGGATCGCGGGGGTGATGGTGTCGCCGTGGCGCGCGGCATACTCGTTCGCGCCGTCCACGAAGGACTGGATCACCGCGCGTTGGAACGCTCCCCCTTCGCGCAGCCAGGCGGCGGCGCGGTCGGGAATGCCTTCCGTGCGCACCATCGTGTCGTTCTGGACGTTGGCGTTGCCGGCGCCGGGGCCGAAATACTCGGCGGAGCGGCCGCGTGCGGCGGCGATGTTGGTCAGCAGCGTCTCGGCGTGGTTCTCCATCTGGGCGTAGCCGAAGCCGCGCACGACGGTCAGCAGGTCCGGCCCATAGATGTGCGGGATGCCGTAGGTATCCCAGAGGATCTCGCCGCCGCTCGCGCTCGGGTCGCCGGCCGCGTCGGCGCGGGCAACCAGCAGCGCAAGTGCAACGGCAGCCGCACACCAGGAGTGGCGATGGCGCATGTCACGTCTCCTCCGCAGCCCGTATCGGGTCGTTGCAGCATTGTTACCCTTGCGGCGGCGGGGAAGGAAGCCTGGAATGAACATTCTTCCCAGGTTTTTAGAGACCCAGGTTTTTTAGAGACTGGCGCCGGGCCTCATCGCGGCTGGCTGTCCGCCGGGATGTCCATCGTCGCTCCGCTCCGCCGCACCATTGCGATGACGTCCAGGTCGGCTGAGGCATTGGTGATGATGCGCTCGAATGCCTGGAGCGAGGCGAGATGGGCAGGCTTGAGCTGGCCCAGCTTGCTGGCGTAACGCGCCGGAGCTAGTACTTCAGGTGCCAGAGGAAGCAGAGTTACCGAATGCTTGAGATTCGTTCCCAGGCCCAGCAGTCCCAGCCCTTAGGCGCGGCCGAGTTGGCGCCGATGATCGACCACACGATCCTCAAGCCGGAGGCGACGGAAGCGCAGGTGGGCCGCTTCTGCGCCGAGGCTGCGCGGTATCGGTTCCGCTCCGTGTGCGTCAATCCGATCCATGTCGGGCTGGTGGCTCGCGAACTCGCCGGCACCGGCGTGCTTACCTGCTCGGTGGTGGGCTTCCCCTTCGGTGCCACGACCTCCGCCGTGAAGGCGGCCGAGGCGGCGGGCGCAGTGGCGGACGGCGCGGGCGAGGTGGACATGGTCATCGCCATCGGCGCGCTGAAGGATGGCCGGCTCGACGCGGTGCGCGACGACATAGTCGCCGTGCGCCGGGCCTGCGGCGGTGCCGTGCTGAAGGTGATCCTTGAGACCTGCCTGCTGACCGACGAGGAGAAGCGCACCGCCTGCCGCCTGGCGCGGGAGGCCGGCGCGGATTTCGTGAAGACCTCGACCGGGTTCTCCACGGGTGGGGCGACGGTCGCGGACGTGGCACTGATGCGCGCGGAAGTTGGCGACGCCCTGGGTGTGAAGGCGTCCGGCGGCGTGCGCAGCCTGGAGGCGGCGCGCGCCATGGTCGCGGCGGGTGCCAACCGCATCGGCACCAGTTCCGGCGTGGCGCTCATGATGGGAGCGCTGAAGACGGGGGCCGAGGCGTCCGCCGGGAGCTACTGACCGATGGCCAACGACAACAAGAACGACAACAAGGGGGAACATCCATGACGGACCTCACGAGACGCTCGCTCGGCGCGCTGATGGCGGCGGCCGGGGTGGCGACAGCCGGACTTACCCGGCCCGCCTGGGCAGCCGCGGAAGCGGTGGACGTATCCCAGATCGCCAAGGACATCGACGCCAAGGCGACCAAGAAATACTCCATCGCCACGGTCGTTAAGGTGGACGGCATCGCCTGGTTCGACCGCATGAGGGTCGGCGTCAAGCAGTTCGGCGCCGACAACAAGCAGGACACCTGGATGGTGGGACCGAGCCAGACGGACGCGGCGGCGCAGGTGCAGATCGTCGAGAGCCTGATCGCGCAGGGGGTGGACGCCATCTGCATCGTGCCGTTCTCGGTGGAGGCGGTGGAGCCGGTGCTGCAGAAGGCGCGCGACCGCGGGATCGTGGTGATCTCGCACGAGGCATCGAACCTGCAGAACACCGACTACGACATCGAGGCGTTCGACAACCGCGCTTACGGCGCCAAGCTGATGGAGGTCCTGGCGAAGGATATGGGCGACGAGGGCGATTACATCGCCACCGTCGGCAGCCTTACGTCGCAATCCCAGAACGAGTGGATTGACGGTGCCATCGCCTATCAGAAGGCGCACTTCCCGAAGATGCACGAGGTGACGAAGCGCATCGAGACCTACGACGACGCCACCACCGACTACAACAAGCTCAAGGAGGCCCTGACCACCTACCCAGACCTCAAGGGCATCCTGGGCGCGCCGATGCCGACCTCGGCCGGCGCCGGGCGGCTGATCGCCGAGCGCGGGCTGAAGGGCAAGCTGTTCTTCTCCGGCACCGGCCTGGTGTCCGTCGCCGGCCAGTACCTGAAGGACGGCGACATCAACTACATCCAGTTCTGGGACCCGGCGGTGGCGGGATACGCCATGAACGAGCTGGCTGTGATGGCGCTGACCAAGCAGCCGATCAAGGCCGGCCTCGACCTGGGACTGCCCGGCTACACCGACCTCAAGATCCAGGACCCGAAGCGCCCCAACGTGCTCTACGGCCAGGGCTGGGTCGGCGTTACCACGGCCAACATGAACGAGTATAACTTCTGATTCCTGCGAGCACCTGGCCCGCACGCGAGGCGCCGCTCTTGGCGTCCCGCGTGCGCACCGGACCCGCATGACCGTTCCAGTGATCGAGCTGCGCCACGTCGGCAAGAGCTTCGCCGGCGTGCGTGCGCTGGACGATGTCTCGCTCGAATTGGGGCAGGGCGAGATCCACTGCCTCGCGGGCGAGAACGGGTCCGGCAAGTCCACATTGATCAAGGTAGTCTCCGGCGTGAACCAGCCGGATCAGGGCGAAATTCTGGTGGACGGTGCGCCAGTGCGCGGCCTGACACCGATGGCGGCGATCGCCCACGGCGTGCAGGTGATCTACCAGGATTTCTCCCTGTTCGGGAACCTGACGGTCGCCGAGAACCTGGCGTTGAGCACCGAGCTGCACGAGCGGCGGCGCATCGTGCGCTGGGGACGGGTGCGCCGCACGGCCCAGGCAGCAGTCGAGCGGCTGGGCGTGCATCTAGACTTGGACGCCACGGTGGACACGCTGCCTACCGCCGGGCGGCAATTGGTGGCGATTGCCCGCGCGCTGATGTCGGACCCGCGCCTGCTGGTCATGGACGAGCCGACGACGGCGCTGACCGGGCGCGAGGTGGAGGCGCTGTTCCGGGTGGTGCGCGACATCCAGCGGCGCGGCATCGCGGTCCTGTTCGTCAGCCACAAGATGCGCGAGATGCTGGAGATCAGCGAGCGGCTGACCGTGCTCCGCGGCGGCCGCGTCGCCGCTGCCGGCCAGACCGGCGCGTTCGACGAGGCGTCGCTCACCCGCGCGATGACCGGCACCGACATCGCCGCGGAACGCTACGCCTGGGCGCCGGACGGCGCCGTTGCGCCGTTGCTGGAGGTGGAGGGCCTGTGCGTGCCGGGCGAGGTGAGGGACGTCAGCCTGCGGGTGATGCCGGGCGAGATCGTCGGCATCTCCGGCCTGCTCGGCTCCGGCCGAACCGAGCTGGCGCTGGCGCTGTTCGGCCTGCGGCCTCAATACACGGGTCGCGTGCGCATCCAGGGGGTGGAGGTGCGGCTGGACAGCGTGCAGCGGGCCATCGCGCACGGAATCGCCTACGTGCCGGAGGACCGGCTGTCCGAGGGGCTGTTCCTGCCGCAGACGATCAACCGCAACATTCTCGCCACCTCCTACGAGGCGCTCAGCCGCGGCGGGCTGGTCCAGTTCGGCCGCGCGGCGCGCGAGGCGGCGGACACGATCCGCGAGATGGCCATCGCCACCCCGACCGGCGACCGGCCGGTGATGCAGCTCTCCGGCGGCAACCAGCAGCGCGTGGTGCTCGGCCGCTGGCTGCTGCGCGCGCCGCGGCTGCTGATCCTGAACGGCCCGACGGTGGGGGTGGACGTGGGATCCAAGGCCGGCATCCATCGCACGATCCGCGCGCTCGCCCGCACGCGCGGCCTCGGCGTCCTGATGATCTCCGACGACCTGCCCGAGCTGGTAGGCAACTGCAACCGTATCCTCGTCATGCACCGGGGACGGCTCTCCGAGGAGATGCAGACCGCCGCGACCGACGATTCCGCACTCGGCGAGCGGCTGAAAGCTCTGGCATGAGCGCGACGACCGCGATCTCCGTCCGCGCCTCGGCACTGCGCCGTCTGCTGCGGCAGCCGGAGGCCATGGTCGCCGCGGTGTTGCTGGTGGCGATGCTCGCCATCGGGACCGTCAACCCGGCGTTCTGGCAACTCGGCAACCTGTTCAGCCTGGCGCGCTCCAATGTCGTCACCGGCATCCTGGCCTTGGGCGTGCTGATGGTGCTGCTGTCCGGCGGCATAGACGTGTCGTTCCCGGCCTTCGCCATCACCGCCATGTATCTCACGATCAAGGCGATGATCGCGCTGCACTACGATGGCGTCGTTATCCCGTTCCTGGTGGCGACGACCATCGGCCTCGTGCTGGGGCTGGTCAACGCGCTGTTCGTTTACGGCCTGCGCATGATCCCGCTGATCGTGACCCTGGGCACCGGCACGGCGGTACGGGGCTTCCTGCTGGGCGTGGTCGGCGCCAGCCAGATCAACATTGACCACATGCCGCCGGACCTGATCGCCTTCGGCCGCACCGACCTGCTCAGCGTGGCGCAGCCGGACGGGGCACGCATCGGGCTGTCGGCCATGGTGCTGGTCTATCTAGCGCTCGCAGTGGTGGTCCATCTCATGCTGCGGCATACGCTGGCGGGGCGCGGCATCTACGCGCTAGGCGGCGGCGCGGAGGCGGCGCGACGGGTCGGCTTCAACGTCCGCGCCACCACCTTCTTCATCTACGGGGCGGCCGGAGCGCTGGCGGGGTTCGCCGGGCTGCTGCACGGTTCGATGGTCTGGCTGGCCAACCCGCGCGACATGGTGGGCACGGAGCTGGACGTGATCGCCGCGGTGGTGCTGGGCGGCGCCAGCATCTTCGGCGGGCGCGGCACGGTGCTGGGCACGGTGCTCGGCGTGTTCACGTTGGTGATGGTGACGAACAGCCTCATCATCATGCACATTGATACGACGTGGCAGCGCGTCGTGGTCGGGCTGATCGTGATCGCGGCCACCGCCGCGACCTCCTGGCGCGACCGCAAGCGCGCCGCCTGAAGGACGCCGGGATGCTCCCCCTCATGCAGCGGCTGCGCCGCACCGACACCAGCATCCTGCAACTGGTGGTGCTGACCCTCCTGGTGTTCTGCGCCATGGCGGCGCTGGACCCCGAGAAGTTCCTGCGCCCCTACGTGTTCGAGTCGATCACCTACGTGGCGCCGGAGCTCGGCCTGCTCGCCATCGCCATGATGCTGTCCATGCTGACCGGCGGGATTGACCTGTCAGTGGTGGGGATCGCCAACCTCTCCGGCATCCTGGCCGGACTGTTCTTCCACGCCTATGGTGGTCCGCGCGGGCCGGGGCTGCTGCATATGGCGATGTTGCCGGTGCTGGCCGGGCTTGGCATCGCGCTAGGGACGGGGCTGGTCGCGGGAGTGCTCAACGGCGCGCTGATTGCCCGGCTGCGCATCACGCCCATCCTCGCCACCATCGGCTCGGGGCAGGTGTTCACCGGGCTGGCGCTGGTGCTGACCGGTGGGCCGGCGGTGGTCGGCTTTCCGCAGGGCTGGAGCTTCGTCGGCAACGGCCAGGTGCTGGGGGTGGCGATGCCGCTGCTGGTGTTCCTGGGGGCGGCGGGGCTGGTAGCACTTCTGCTGACCCGCACGGCGTTCGGCATCAACCTGTTCCTGATCGGCACCAACGCCCGCGCCGCCGCCTTCGCCGGGCTGCGCACGCGGCGCGCGATCTTCCTGACCTACGTGCTGACCGGGCTGCTCGCCAGCATCGCCGGCATCATCCTCTCGGGCCGCACCAATGCGGCCAAGTCGGATTACGGCGTCTCCTACCTGCTGCAAGCCGTGCTGATCGCGGTGCTCGGCGGCACCGACCCGGCGGGCGGACGCGGCTCGGTGCTGGGGGTGGCGCTGGCGCTGGTCGCACTCATGCTGCTGTCGAGCGGCTTGCAGCTCATGCGGTTCAGCAACTTCCTCGTGGACTTCATCTGGGGGGCGTTCCTGCTGCTCTCCATCGCTCTGAACGCGCTGCGCGCCCGGACCCGGTGATCATCATGCGGCACATCGCCACCATCGAGCTTTTCCCGGCGCTGTGCGGCGAGGCGGAGCGTCCCTTCCTGCAAGCCGGGTCGCTGCGGGTGTCGCTGTTCCGCTATCCCAGCGGCATCGAGGCGCTGCGGCTGTGCAACGCGCGCGGCGAGCTGGTCGTCCTGCCCTGGTTCGGGGGCATGATCTGGTCCGCGCGCTTCGACGGCGTGGACCTCACCATGGAGAGCGCCTTCGCCATGCCGCGCCCGGCGAGCACCATCGCCGGCACCTACGGCTGCTTCGCGTTCCACAGCGGCCTCCTGCGCAACGGCGTGCCCTCGCCCGCGGACGACCATCCGGCGCACGGCGAGTTCCCCTGTGCGCCGATGCAGCGGGCTTGGCTGGAACTCGGCGAGGATGCGGAGGGCGCTGTCCTGCGCGTGGTCAGCGAATACGAGTATGTCATGGGCTTCGGTGCTCACTACCGCGCCCATCCCTCGGTGACGCTGCGGGAGGCGGACACGCTGTTCGACATCGCGCTGGACGTGGAGAACCTCTCGGGCCGGGCGATGGAGCTGATGTATATGTGCCACGTCAACTTCGCCTTCGCGGAAGACGGGCGCTTCGTGCAGCCGGCGCCGTTCCTGCCGGAGCGTACCGCAGTGCGCCGTGCCGTGCCGGCGCACGTGCAGCCGACGCCGGGCTACCTGGAGTTCATCGAGACGCTCGCGCGCGACCCGGCGCGCATGGAACGGCTGGACGAGCCTGACCTCTATGACCCGGAGCAGGTGTTCTACCTGCACGGGCTGGGCACCGATGCCGAGGGCCTCACCTCGCTGATGCTGCGGCGGCGCGAGGGCGATGCGTTCGCGATGACCTACGCGCCCGGCATCTTCCCGCACACGGTGCGCTGGGTGCTGCACGACCCCGACCAGAAGGTGGCGGCTTTCGCGCTGCCCTCGACCTGCGAGCCAGAAGGTTATCTCGCGGAGAAGCGCAAGGGCCATGTCCGCGTGCTGCCGCCCCATGGCCGGGCGGAGTTCACGCTGCGCACCGGCTACCTCGAAGAGTCAGAGGCGGCAAGGATGGCCGAAGGGATCGAGAGCCTGAGGGCTGGAAAGGACGCGGCATGACCGCACGCATCGGCGTCGTCGGCAGCAACATGGTGGACCTCGTCACCTACGTGGACCGGATGCCCGGCGCCGGGGAGACGCTGGAAGCGCCGCGCTTCGAGATGGGCGCCGGCGGCAAGGGCGCGAACCAGGCGGTCGCCGCGGCTAAGCTGGGCAGCGACGTGGTGATGGTCAGCCGCGTCGGCGACGATCTGTTCGGGCAGAACACGCTGCGCAACTTCCAGGACCTCGGCATTGACGCGCGGCACGTCCGGGCGGTCGCCGGCCTATCGAGCGGCGTGGCGCCGATCTTCGTCGAGCCGAACGGCGAGAACCGCATCCTCATCGTGAAAGGTGCCAACGACCGGCTGCTGCCCGAGGATTTCGATGAGGCGGCCGAGGATCTGCTGGGATGCGGCCTGATCCTGCTGCAACTGGAGATCCCGCTGGAAACCGTCTATCACGCCATCGCCTGGGCGACCCGGCACGGCAAGGAAATCCTGCTCAACCCGGCCCCAGCGACACCCGGCCTGCGCCTGGACCAGGTGCGCGGCGCCGCCTTCCTTGTGCCGAACCAGACCGAGTTGGGCCTGCTCACCGGCCTGCCCACTGAGACGCGCGAGGAGGCGGAACGGGCGGCCCGAGGGCTGGTCGAGCAGGGCATCAGGACGGTGATCGTGACGCTCGGGGCTGCTGGCGCGCTGCTGGTCGGCAACGGGCCGGCCACCCACATCCCGCCCGTGCCCGTGACGCCGCGCGATACCACCGGCGCCGGCGACGCCTTCATCGGCAGCTTCGCCCATCATTACGTGCGGTCGGGCGACGTGGTTGACGCGCTGCACTGGGCTTCCCGCTACGCCGCCGACTCCATCACCCGGCCGGGGACGCAGAAGGCCTTCGCCGGGCGCGAGGCGTTCGAGGCGTTCTGCCGCACGCTCGGCTGATCCGGTCAGGCTGGCCCGTCCAGGGGCATCCATAGCCCGCTGACGAAGCCGCGGGGGTCCACCTGCCACGCGGCGCCGTCGCGCACGGCGGCTTGCCCGTCGCAGCGCCAGCGCCAGACCGTATCGTGGCCGACCACCACGAGCGGGATTCCAGCACCGGGATGTGCCCGGCACCACGCATCGGCCGGCTCGCTCGTCGTGCGCATGTCGGCCTTGCCGCAGGGCAGGTTGGCCCCGGTGAAGCAGGCGAGCACCTTGCCGTCCGCGCAGCGCCAGCTCACGCCGCGCTCGCCCATGTCTTCCGGCAGGTGCAGACCGAACGCCTTCTCCGCCGCCGGGAGCAGGGAGTGCGGCAAGGGCTGCAGCGTGTCGTCGGTCCCGACCCGCGTGCAGTAGGCGATGGGCGACGCCGGCTCCTCGGCCCGGACAGGCCGGCTCGGCACGGAGACCGCGAGGACGCAGAGGGCTAGGATGGCAAGGGCGCTGGCGTGGGTGGCGCAGTCCTGACTGACCGTGGGGTGTTCTTCAGCGTCCATGCTTGCGTGTTCCTCGCCGTGACGTTCCGACCGAGGCTAAGGGGCACCGCACGCGGCCCGCAAGCCTTGGGGCGACCTCTCAGGAGCCGAGCTTGGGTGGGCGCGGCCGATATCCCGTCAGCCCTGGCACGGCGTGGACCAAGGCGTTGAGGGCGAAACCCATGAACAGCACGCCGGAGAGCCGGGTGATCAGCGTTTCGTGCCGGCGATAGGTGCGCCGGACCGCGGCGGCGCCGACCATGGCCACTAGGATCGCGTAAGCCAAGAGTCCGCCGACGAGGCTGGCCAGCACCAACGCCGGCAGCATCCGCCAGCTCAGCTCCGCGGACTTGGCGGACAGCAGGGCGGTGAAGGTGGCGACCGCCACCGGGTAGGCCTTCGGGTTGGTCAGGCCGAACACAACGCCGTGCGCGAGCGGGCGCTGGACGCGCACCCGCTCGTCCCCGTTCACCCGGCGCCGGGCCGTCACGGCGCGAAGGCCAAGCCAGAACAGGTAGAGGCCGCTGACCAGGCCGAGCACGTCGAACACCACCGGCCCGATCGCGTGCACGCCGATGATGGCAATGAGCGCGACGGTGGCCCACACCACGTCGCCCACGAGATGGCCGCTCAGGAAAGCGGCGCCGGCGCGCCGTCCCTGGTCGGCGCCGATGCCGAGGACAGCCAGCACGCCGGGTCCGGGCGTGATCCCATAGACGAAGCCAGCCAGGGCGGCGGCGAACAGGATCGAAAGGGTCATGCGCATTCCTGACACATTGTTCGCCGATTGTACCTGGGCATCTTCTCACACGATTCCGTGAGATAGTGCTGGCATTTGTGGATTATGGCGCACGCGGAAGCGTAACTACGAATAGTAATAATGTCGGAGACGCCCAGTGTACGACGTTATGGTGCTCGATGGCGAGATGCTGCTCCGCGGGCTGCTGGTGGAGGTTCTGGCCGACGCGGGGCTCGCGGTTCGCGAGGCCGAGACGGTGGGGGCAGCCCGCGAGATGCTGCGTGAGCAGGGCACCAGGTTGCTGGTCTACCGCGGTTACACATCTACGGAACGACCTGCCAGACGCCAGCCAAGCATGATCTGGTCAAGTTGGATCAAACCATGATGCATGGTCTTCGGCCCTGCGGGCCTGTATCCGCGCGAGGTATAGCCGGACCAGCCACCAAGGCGAGCGACGATCCAGGCAAACCACGCGAGACGGCTCGGATCATGGGGGTTCCTGAGTTTCGCGGTGCGTCCTTGCAGGCTGACGTTGAGTTCGCTCAAGGCCGCCATCTCCGTTGGATCGACCGCATCCGTGACCGGCTGCCCGGTCGTGCCGTCGCGGGCCAGCACAAGCTGCATCGCGCGCACCGCCGCGATCAGCGCGATCATCGCCAGCTTGGCGAACGAGCCGACCGCTTCCATCTGCGAGTCCTCGATGCGCAGGCAGTGCGATTTCAGCGACCGGAACACCTGCTCGATGATCCAGCGCCTGCGATACCAGCCGACGATCTCGCGGGCCTGCGCCAGCGTCGTCACCGCGTGCGTGGTCAACAATCGCCAGTGCACCGGCTCCGCCCCCTCGGGCGGGTCGATCTCGCAGGCATCAACCACCCAGAGCGCGACCGTTCTGGGCTGATCCGTGACGCCAGCGCGCACCGGGCGCGTCAGGCTGATCGCATCCCAGCACAGCGCCACCGTGGCCCGGCGCGCCTTGTGCTGGCCCTTCGGCGGCACCTCGATCATCTCCCGGCCTTGCTCGGGCAACTGCGCGCAGTGCGCGGGCAGCAGGCCGCCCGTGGTCATGGCGCGCGGATGCGCCGAGCGGCACAGCAGATGCACATTGGCCGGTCGGCGTGCATAGAGATCGTAGATATCACTCTCACGGTCACCCACCATGGTGATCGCTGCCGCTGCCGTGAGGCTATCCCCCGTCATCTCGGCGCCATCGCCGTAGGCGATCCCCCGGAGGGACAACACGCAGAGCGTGTTGAAGGCAGCCAGCGGCGGGATTCCTTGTCGTCCGCCGCACGCTTCTTGTGATCCGTGACCTTGCCCTCGGTGCGGTTCAGCACGACGCAATCCACCAGGCCGATGACACCGCCATGGCTGGCGTCCACTGCCAGAACCGGGTGCAGGAACACACCGGGACACAGATCATTGTCGTCCCGGCCGAAGCCGCGCTTGCTGGCCTCGTGCGTGGGGAAGCGCAGATCGGTCGTGTCCATGATCGCCAGCACGTGCCGCCCGGCGGCGCGCCGGTTGGTCAGACGGCCCGTGGTCACCAGCATCTCGTGCATCGTCACCGCCGGATTGGCCAGGAAACGGCCAAACTGGATCGCCTGATTGCGATCCCTGGCCAGCCGATGCACGCACAGCGTCCGCTTGCGTCGCACCGACGCCAGCAACGCTGTGCCCACACGCGCCAGACGCTTGTCCCCGAACCGACCAAGCTCCGCCTCGCCCATGCGACCTCATCCTATACCCAGACCGATCGCGACAAAGATTCGCTGCTTATGCCGAGCTCGGCATAAGCAGGATTATGCCGAGTTCCGGGTTATGCCGAGTGAGCCTGATCGCTCCACCGCCGTGCGCCGGGAACACGAGCATTCTGCCCGTCGCGGCCTCGGCATAATCCCGTGAGCCTCTGCCGCCGGCCATCTCGGCCGACGGGAGAGGCTCATGGACACGACGGATCGAGGCGGCGACGCCACCTGGCTCACCGGCTACGCTGACTACCTGCGGGACGTGGTGGGGGCGGCCACAGCAACGCGCGTGCGACACCTGCCCATCGTGCGGCGCTTCATTGCGGCCTGTTCCGGCCCGGATGCTACCGATTGGGCCGGGCTGTCCGTCCAGCAGGTGACCCAGTTCATCCGGCAGGAGGCCGCGCAGAGGACAGGGTACGGCCGCACGGCCCCTGCGTGCGCGACCCGCTCGTTCCTGCGCTTCCTGGCGTGGCGCGGTGCTGCTCTGAGCGGGCTCGATCGCGCCGTCCCGGCCATCCGGCGGGCGCGGCACGCCAGCCTGCCACCGCACCTCTCCTCCGAGCAGCTCACGCGGCTGCTGGAGCGTGCCGCCGCACCCCGCTCGGTGGAGCACCGTGACCGGGCGATCCTCTTGCTGCTGGCACGCCTCGGCCTGCGCGGCGGCGAGGTCGTCGCCCTCGAGCTTGACGACCTGGACTGGCGGGCGGGGCAGCTCCGCCTGCGGGCCGGCAAGTGCCGCCGGGATCGGGTCTTGCCGTTGCCGCAGGAGGTCGGGGACGCGCTGGCGGAGTATCTCCGGCACGGCCGCCCATCCCACCAGGGCCGGCGGGTGTTCCTCACGCTCACCGACCCGGTGCAGGCCTTTGCCCAGCCTGCGGCGGTCACCAAGATCGTGCAGCGCAACCTCGTGCGCGCCGGCATCCCGCTCGGCCGGCTGACCGGGGCGCACATGCTCCGCCACACCGCTGCCACGCGCATGGTCAACCGTGGCGCCAGCTTCAAGGACGTCGCCGACGTGCTCGGCCACCGCTCGCTGGCGACGACCGGCATCTACGCCAAGCTCGACCTCGACGCGCTCGCCGGTGTGGCGCTGCCCTGGATCGGAGGCGCACGATGAGCGGCGACCCTGACCTCGGCCGGCATCTCGAAGCCTACCTGGCCATCCGCGACGCCCTCGGCCTCGCAGCCGGCGTGCGGCACCATCTGCTGCACAGCTTCGTCGATCACGCTCGCGGTGCTACGGCGCCTGGCACGCCGATCCGGGCAGCGACCGCGCTCACGTGGGCCTGCGATCACGCCCTGCCCGGGTGCGGGGTCGCGGGCAAGGCGCACCGGCTCACCGTGGCGCGTGGCTTCCTCGCCTATCTCGCGGCTGTCGTGCCCGGCACCGAGGTGCCCGCGCACGGGATCCTGGCCGCTCCCCGGCGACAGCGTCCCTACATCTTCTCGGACACCGAGGTCGAGATGCTGGTCACCGCCGCGGCGAAAGCACCGCCGCGCGGTTCGCTGCGGCCGATCATGCTTTCCGCGCTGCTCGGCCTGCTGGCCAGCACGGGCCTGCGGATCGGCGAGGCGGTCCGCCTGACCACGGACGACGTCCGGCTGGAGGCACGGCCGGCGCACCTGCGCGTCCTGCAGACCAAGTTCCAGAAGTCGCGCCTCGTGCCGATGCACCCAACGACCGCCGCGGCGCTAGCGACCTACCTCCACCGGCGCCGCGAGCTCGGTTACCACGCCCTGTCCGACGCGGTGTTCGTCAGCGAGCGTGGCGGTCCGCTCGACGTGGGCCTACTGGGTGTCTGGTTCGGCAAGCTGACCCGCAAGCTTGGGCTGCAGCCGATCCACGCGGGCGCGCGCCGCCCCTCGTTGCACTCCTTCCGGCACAGCTTCGCCGTGCGCCGGCTGCGGACGTGGCATGAGGCCGGGCAGGATGCGCAGGCGCTGCTGCCGACGCTGTCGGTCTACCTCGGCCATGTCCGGCCGGAGGACACCTACTGGTATCTGACCGCAACCCCGGACTTGCTGCGGGCGGCGGGCGCGCGCTTCGCGCCGGATGGCGTGGTCGGGGGTGAGCCGTGAGGGCGCCGCCGGCCGAGGCGGGCGGCCTCCTTGGCCCGCACCTGCAGGCGTTCTTCGCCGAGCACCTGCTCACGCACAAGCGCGCCAGCCCAGAGACCATCGCCTGCTACCGCGACACCTTCCGCCTGCTGCTGCGCTTCATGCGGCAGAGGACGGGCGCTGAACCGGCGAGGCTGCCGCTCGCGGCCCTGGACGCCGACGCCGTGCTGGCGTTCCTCGACCACCTCGAGCGCGACCGCGGCTGCTCGGTGAGGTCGCGCAACACCAGGCTGGCCGCCATCCGCTCGTTCTTCCGCCTGGTCGCGCTGCGCGTGCCGGACGCCTTGGGGCAGGTGACGCGGGTGATGGCGATCCCGGTCAAGCGCTGCGACAAGCGGCTGGTCGGCTATCTGACCCGCGACGAGGTCAAGGCGCTGCTCGCCGCCCCGGACCGCACGGCCTGGTCGGGCCGGCGCGACCACGCGCTGCTGCTGACCCTCTA
Source organism: uncultured Alphaproteobacteria bacterium (assembly GCA_963790535.1). Classification (GTDB taxonomy): domain Bacteria; phylum Pseudomonadota; class Alphaproteobacteria; order Acetobacterales; family Acetobacteraceae; genus CAWKEH01. The sequence continues at coordinate 70,411 of CAWBOZ010000016.1, forward strand.
CAACAGCGGCGCGCGCGTCTCCGAGCTCACCGCGCTGCGGCACGAGCAGGTGCGGCTCGATCCCGCTGCCGGCCCCTGCCTCGAGCTGCACGGCAAGGGCCGCAAGGACCGGGTCGTGCCGCTTTGGACGGAGACCGCGCGGGTGCTGCGGACGTGGTTGCGCGAGCTGGGCGACCGGAGCGATGGCATCGCGTTCCCGAGCGCCCGCGGCCGGGCATTGTCGCGCGACGGCATCGATTACCTGCTCCGCCAGGCCGTCGGCACTGCCGCCGTAGCCTGTCCGAGCCTGGAGGCGAAACGGGTGTCGCCGCACGTGCTGCGCCACAGCACGGCGATGCACCTGTTCCAGGCCGGCGTGGACATGGCGGTGATCGCGCTGTGGCTCGGGCACGAGAGCCTGGAGACGACCCACGTCTACGTCGAGGCCGACCTGGCGACCAAGGAGCGGGCACTCGCGAAGCTGGCCCCCATGCCAGGCACGCTCGCCCGCTATCGTGCCGACGACAAGCTCCTGGCCTTCCTCGCCGCCCTCTGATTATGCCGAGCTGACCACGACAACAGGGGCGTCTCGTCGCGGCAGGGCGCTCCTGCTCGGCATAACCCGGAACTCGGATAATCGGGAAACAAAGGAATTCGCAAGTCGTTCCAAACTTGGGTGACAACCGTAGGGTTGCTGGTAGCGGGCAATGACCTGCACGAGGGGGACGGCCACGCGCTCGCGCGCGAGGCGATGCGCCTGGATCCTGGGTTGCTGGTCGTATATGTCAGCGGGCGGTGGGAGGCGCTGGACGGCCTCGCCCTGACCCCGCGCGAGCGCGTCCTGCCGAAGCCGTTCAAGGCCTCTACGTTGGTGGACCTCGCCCAGGAGTTGATCGGGTCGCGACCTCATTAGTGGTTCAAACCGTACCCAACACGCCATACCAAACCGAAAGCCGCTAGCAAGGTATGTCTCTAGACAATTGACGAAACTACTGGCATTCGGTAGTGGTGGCGAGCTTCGAATGGGCAGTTATATACGTGCTTGACCCAGGTATCCTAAGTGCTAAGTTCTCGAAATATGAGAAGTGGGGTTACACCATACAAGCTGTCAGATCGACCAATTTGCCTCATCATAGGTGTGTAACCAACAGCAGATTTCAAAACCTGACTGTCGTTCAACCTGAAATCATCAGACACTTTCTGCACATCTATCTGGGAACTATCTGGTCTTGCATCAAATATTCCGAAGATTATCCATTCTCCCTGAATGACAGGGCCATGATTTATAGCGATATCTACAGCAGCCATTGTTAGGCCGCTTGGCTGAATTGAACTATAGATTAGCTGTCCAGATTTGGTCTTGAGTTTAGCATGAACGGACTGTGGAAGTGTCCCTAGTAAATCCATCAATATTTTCGTGTCCCTTTTCGCTCGTGCGCGCTTTTGATTTTCTTGCAATGACTTAGGATCAGCGTCTCCGAACAACTTAAGAAAAGTGCCCTTCGTGAGAATTTGATCCGCCACGGCTTGAAGATTAGTTGATCTTAACTCTGATGAGACCTGTGCAGCTTTCGCATTTGCCGTATCGAATAAAAGAAGACGACCACTAACTAGTACAAACGAACCCAGGCCCGCCTTGTCCAAATCGCGGTTGAGGAGGCCGCGGTCGGTTAATAGGTTGAGCAGGTCAATCGCATTTTGCCATAGGGGATCAATCGTTCGCTCTAGGGTATCGCGATTTACATCACCTTCATGCGTCGTGTATCCAAGCGTTCCCTTCGCGACAACCGCGTTTCCAACTGCGGATGCCGTTGTGTCGGTGCTGCCGCTTTCTTCCGTTGCCAGGGTCTGTTTGACGGTTTGAATGTGTCCGCTTGGGTTTATCTGAGCGAGGAAAGAGCCGATGCGTCGAACGTCCTGGTACAGGAAATCAAGGACGGAACCGCTTTCCGGCTGGGCGACCCGCCCGCGCAATAAACTCTCTTCGCTCTTGGGCATTTTGTCGAATCTCCTCCCGTCGAACCTTCACGCGCTTAAACTCGCTCGCGACCTCGGCGGGGTCGGTTTGTAGAAACCGAGCGACTGCTTCATCGAACGCCATGCCAGCGATTTCCGAAGGCTGCTTCTTCTTGTCTGTCATGCGATCAGCGCCTTGTATGTCAACCGTCCATCCGTCCTACTCAGGAAGTCGTTCACGCGCTCGCCCTCGCCAAACTCGCGGCGGTTAAACCTATAGGTGAACTCGTCCAGATAGCGGTCAAGGTGCTTCGCGCTGATCCAATGATGGATGCCGAACACCTGCCGCTTGAACAGCGACCAGGCGTTTTCCAGCCCGTTGGTGTGAATGAAGAAGAGGCGGACATACTCGCCCGCGCTGTGGTTGACGGTGTAGTGGTCGTAAGCACCTTGCAGTCCGATGTAGCCCTTCGCCTCATCGGTCAGCACCGTGGCGCCCGGCTTCACATTCGCCTTGATCTCCGCCTTCATGCTCTCGCCGGTCAGGCGCTCCATCTTGCGCGCCCGCAGCTCGCCGTCACGCTCCATCACGCCCATGACAGCAGCCTTGTTTGCGCCGCCCTGGCTGCCAGGAGTGCGCTTGTGGGCGTGCTTGTTCTTCTCCTTGCCGCCCACATACGTCTCATCGGCTTCAACCATTCCTTCCAAGGGTCGGTTGAACGACTTGGTTTGGGCAGCGTGGCGAAGCCGGTGCAGCATGAACCAGGCGGTTTTCTGAGTGACCTTGAGATCGCGGGCGAGTGTGGTGCTGGCGATGCCCTTCTTGTGCGAGGTCAGCATCCAGATCGCCACGAGCCATTTCCGCAGCGGAACCTTGCTGTCCTCAAAGATGGTCCCGACCTTGATGGAGAACCGCTGCTTGCAGGCCGCGCACTTGTGAGTGCGCTGATCCTTGAAGGTGTAAATGCGGCGACCCTGGCAATAGGGGCAGAACGCGCCACCCGCCCAACGCACCTTGGTGAAGTGGTCAATGGCCGCCTGCTCATCCGGGATGGCCTGCATCATCTCGAAGAGGCTGTTGAACCCGTCGCCCATGGCGCCATTCCCCCGGAATAGCGCCAACCTACCCCATCGCAGACGTTGGGTCAAGCACGTATATAACTGCCTTCGAATGGGATGGCAACAAGGCGGCTGCCAACTGGCGTGATCACGGCGTCACCTTCGATCAAGCAGCCCGGGCGTGCCTCGATCCCTTCGCTGTCGAGTTGATAGACGAACGCGAGAATTACGGGGAAGAACGGATCAACCTGCTTGGCCTATGCGGCGGCGTTGTCCTCCACGTGACCTATACCGAGCGCGGCGGTCGCATTCGGTTGATCTCAGCCCGGCGGGTGGCAAAACATGAGCAAGACGACTATTTCCGCGAAAATTCGAACTGACGGCACGCTTGTCGAGGTGCTGCCGGATGGCACCGAGCGGCCATTTCCGAACCGGCCCATGCAGCCCATGACGGAAGCCGAGATCGCTGCCGCGGCCGCCGCCGATCCGGATGCAAGGCCGATGACACCCGACGAGCGACGGACGGCGCGCCGGGTGCCGCGGACGAGAACGCTGCGCCGTGCCCTCGGGCTGACGCAGGAGGAGTTTGCCATGCGGTTTCAATTCCGCTCGGGACACTGCGCGACTGGGAGCAGGGCAGGACGGAGCCGGATCAGCCGGCGCGCGCCTACCTCAAGGTGATTGCCGGTGATCCCGAGGCGGTGCAGCGCGCGTTGCGGTCGGCTAATCCTGAGCCTCGTTGATAACAGGAACTCGGTCGAATGCAGCAGAAATCGCAAGACCAAGCGGCATTTCGGCCAGACAGTCCCAGGGCAACGAGTCCAGGTTAATGGGGTGACGGGCGGAGGATGCGGGCAAGTTCGTCTGGGTTCCAGCCTGCGGCCTTGCGCATGGTCTTGATGGATCGCTTGCCTTTGCCGAGGCGGACAAGGTTGAGGGCGAAGTGGCGGACCACCGCCATGTTGCGCGCGCCATGGCCGCGCCGCAGACGGGACTGGTCCTCCTTGAAGATGACGTCGAGCACCCAGTGCAGGCCGTTCTCGATGCCCCAGTGCCCGCGCACCGCCTGCGCCAGGCGCTCGGGGCTGAGCTTGGCGGAGGAGAGGTAGTAACGGCGCTCTGTCGTGGCGGCGCCGTTTTTCTCGACGGTGGCCTCGACCATGGCGATGGCGGCCAGGGTGGGGAAACGCGGCTCGCCGGGATAGCGCCGCTCGCTGAGCAGCCAGTCCACCGCGTGACTGACGCTGCAGCGGCGGGTCTCGATGCGGCCGTGGCCCTTGTCGATGTCCACCACCGTGGTGCTCTCGCCGGCTGGCGGGTTGGCGAAGTAGCCGGCGATCTCGTGCTGCAGCGTCGGCTGGTTGGCCCCCGCCTTCGCAGGGACAAGCTTTTGACGGCCAGCAGGTAGTCGCCCCCGCGGTCGGTGATCGCGGCGGCGATGGCCGGGTTGCAGGCGATGGCGTCGATGGTGACGAGGGCACCGTCGAGCGCCAGGCGGTCGAGCAGGTCGGGAATGGCGCCGCACTCGTTCTCTTTGGCATCCACGGCCTCCTGCGCCAGCACGAGCCGTTCGGTGGTAGCCCAAGCCGAGACCAGGTGCAGCGCGGTTTGGCCGCGCTTGCGGTCGTGGCTGCGCCGGGAGGTCTTGCCGTCAAGAGCGACCAGGTCGGCAACACCGGGCGAGACGCTGCGCGTCCAAGCGGTGAAGCAGGCTTGGAACAACGCCGGGTCGACGCGGTTCATCACCACTCGTAGCCAGTCCTCGCACGGCGTGCCGAAATGGAACTCCGAGAACCGGCGCAGGAACGCCAGTCGGTTCACGCCCCAATCGGCGATCTCGTCGTAGTCGTCGCACCCGGCAATGCTGGCAGCGACCACCAGGAACAGCACCTCATCGAGCGGATAGCGCACCTTCTCCGGCGCGCGTGGGTCATGCACCTCCGCAAAGTGCTCCAGCAGCGCACGAAGCCGTGGCCGAGGGAATGACTGGTCCATGTCGGGCACCTCCAAACCGCGATCCGACATGAATCACACCTGCCCCGCGCCGTGAAAGCCCTCATCGGCGAACCCTACCCTCCAAAGGCGTTAACCTGACCGCGTGGCCCTGCAGACAGTCCCGAGTTGGTTGACAAATGGCTGTACAATTGCCATCATAAGGGATGGATTTCGGAGTTGCTGGCTTCGAGTGGGACAAGGGCAATCGGGATAAGTGCCAGAAGCACGGCGTCCCGCTTGATGTGGTTGAAAGCCTATTTCGTGAGCCGCTTGCCGTCTTCCCCGATCCCGCGCATTCGGAGACAGAGGAGCGGTTCAAGGCGATTGGCCAAACCAACGACGGGCGAGGAGTCCTGATCGTGTTCACCGTGCGCGGGCGGGGCGAAGACACTTTCATTCGGCCCGTCAGCGCCCGCTACATGCATCAGAAGGAGGTCGAGCACTATGAAGAAGAAGCTGCCCGAGCTGAAAAGCGATAAGGAGGCCGAGGTATTTGTCGCCAACTCCGACCTGACGGAATACGACTTGTCGGCGATGCGGATAGTGCGGTTTGAGTTCCAGCCGAAGAGCGAGCGGGTGAATATGCGCCTGCCGCGTCCGCTGCTGGAGGCCGTGAAGGCCAAGGCGGCCAAGGCCGGAGTTCCGTATCAGCGTTTCATCCGGCAGGCGCTTGAGACGGCGGTGCTGCCGCGCAAGGGGCCGTGATGGCAAACCGCAGGTGATCCGCGTCGCTGTTGCGCAACCGTTGTGGAGCCGGGTTTTATGGAAAGGACAGCTCCGCGTCACTTCCGCTCTATGAGCCGAACTGCGGCGTGAATGGTTGCCAGATAATAGTAGAAAATCCAGCTATACCAAATTGACTTATCATAGTCGGTCCTCTGATCTACGTTATGATGACGTATCCCGAAATTGTTCGCGATTTCGAAAATTGCGGACTCGTCTTTTTTGGTAAGGACAGCCTTTAGCTTGGGGCGAAGATACTCAAGAACATCTGCAAGATCACGGATTGCATCACGGCGCTCGTCCATTGACGACCAATTCCGACGGAATTTAGCCTGCGCAACTGCTACACGCGCCGCGACGTTCTCAGGATCAACCGTTGGGATTGGTGCTACAAAAAGTCCGCTAAGCCCGTCATCAGCAAGGGCTAGGATTTCTCCTTCCGCTGATAATTCGTAGCCTTTCTCATATAGGGAAAGCACCTTGTTGACCCGCTCCCTGTATTCTGACCGCCCAGGCTCTCGCTCAAACGTCTTGCAATGCCAACCGCAATCATCCCAACTATGATAAAAGCGGTCCACGGGTTTCGAGCAATGTTCATAGAGAAATTCTAGAATGTCAAACAAGTCGTCTTCCGAATATTCGGCGATCCGCGACCGGATCGGCGTGAGATGCTTTTTGCAAATCTCTAGAAGCAAAGCGCCTTCTAGGTTTTGACCCAAAGTTCCTGGCACAAATCCAGCATCAACACACTCGAAGCCTAATGCCTCCTGAAAGTAACCTTCGTCCGCCAGGTATATAAATTGCACCTTGAACATATCTCGAACACTGTCAAGGTCAAACCCTCCAGCGAGGGATTTTTTACCCGTTCGGACAGAGTAGTAAGGCTTTTTCCTCGCATTGCTTGTCATTTAAGCCTCGAAGTCGTCAATCCGCCGACATTGTAGCTCCGCCCGGCCTCAGCAAGCGTTCTCTCATCCCGGGCGCACCCCTTGATCGCCTCACGCTGCTGGTGCTGGGTGAGCTTCGGCTTTCGACCAAGCCTCACACCTCGTGCCTTCGCTCATCCGCGCGCGAATCGCGTTGCGCTCAAACTCTACCAGACCCACGGCCCAAGCACCTCACCGCATGAACGCCCCCGCCTCGCCATACGGCAGCGCCTCGCGCGCGAACTCGAACGTGCCACGCTCCTTGATCTCCCGCGCCGCCCGCACGAACCCGCCCAGCGCCGCCCGGCTCAGTGCCGAGCCGAGGCTGATCCGCCTCACCCCCGCCTCGGCCAGCGCCGCCACGGACGGCGCCGCCCCACTTCCACCCGCCAACACGTTCACCGGGCGCGACACGGCGGCGCACACGGCGCGGACCGCGTCCAGGCTCGGCAGCCCCGGCGCATAGAGCACGTCCGCCCCCGCCCGCTCGAACGCTTGCAGCCGCCGGATGGTATCGTCGAGGTCCGCCCGTCCATGCAGGAAGTTCTCGGCCCGCGCCGTCAGCACGAACGGAAACGCCAGTGCCCGCGCCGCCTCCACCGCCGCCGCGACCCGCTCGACCGCGTGGCCGTGATCATAGATCGGCCGCGCCGCATCCCCGCTCGCATCCTCGATGGAGCCGCCGACGAGGCCCACCCCGGCCGCCAGGCGGATCGTCTCCGCGACGGCCTCGGGCGCATCGCCGAAGCCGTTCTCCAGATCGGCCGAGACGGGGAGATCGGTCGCCTCCACGATGGCCCGTGCGTTGGCGAGCGTCTCCTCCCGCCCGGCCCCGCCGTCGCGCCGCCCTAGCGCGAAGGCCAGCCCGGCGCTCGTGGTCGCGAGCGCCTCGAACCCCACCGCCGCTAGGATGCGGGCCGTGCCAGCGTCCCAGGGGTTCGGGATCACGAAGGCGCCAGGGCGGGTGTGCAAGGCCCGGAACACGGCCGCCTTCTCGGCCTGCTTCGCATCACTCATCACGACCCCCCTCGCTGCGGTTCGGATACCGGGTATCATCGCCCGGAACGCCAAGCAGGGGAAACGCTCATGCCAACGTATGACCTCGCGGGCCGCGCGGCCCTGGTCACCGGCGCCGCCTCCGGCATCGGCCTGGCCACCGCGACCATGCTGGCGCGCAACGGCGCGCGGGTCGCCGTCAACTTCCTGCCCGACGACCCGCGCGGGCACGAAGCCGTCGAGCGGCTGCGGGCGGACGGGCTCGACGCCGTGGAGGCGCCGGGCCGGGTCGGGGCGCCGGGCGAGGAGCAGGCGATGGTCCGCGCTGCCGTGGAACGGCTCGGCAGGCTCGACCTCCTGGTCAACAACGCCGGCACGCCCGGCGTGCGCGAGCTGGTGCCTCTCCATCAGCTCGATGACGTCACCGACGAGCTGTGGGACGCCGTGCTGCCCACCAACCTGATCGGCCTGTTCCGCTGCACCCGCGCCGCCGTCCCAGCCCTCCGAGAATCCGGCCAGGGGGCGGTGGTCAGCGTGGCCTCGATCGCCGGGCTGACCGGCCGGGGCAGCAGCCTGGCCTACGCCGCCAGCAAGGCCGGGGTGGTCGCGCTCACGAAGAGCCTGGCACGCGGCCTCGGCCCGGCGATCCGCGTCAACGCCGTCGCACCCGGCGCCGTGGACAGCACTTGGCAGATCGAGTGGACGGACGCCCAGCGGCGCCAATCCATCGAGGGCGCGCCCTTGCAACGCCGCTGCACCACGGACGACATCGCCGAGACGATCGTGTTCCTGGGATGCGCCGCCGCCATGGTGACGGGGCAGACCTTGGTCGTGGATGGAGGGCTGACGCTATGAGCCGCAAGATCGTCATCTCCTGCGCCGTGACGGGCGGTGCCGACAGCGCGCACATGAGCCCGCACATCCCGGTCACGCCCGCGCAGATCGCCGCCGAGGTGCTCGCCGCCCGCGCGGCCGGTGCCGCCATCGCCCATATCCACGTGCGCCACCCGGAAACGGGCAAGCCCAGCCGCGACCTCGCCCTCTACCGCGAGGTGGTCGCCCGCATCCGCGACGCGGGCAGCGACGTGCTGATCAACCTGACCACCGGACCGGGCGCGGGGGTGATGCCCAACGACGAGGACCCGTCCAGGCTGGGCCAGGGGTCCACGCTCGTGCCCCCGGAGGAGCGCGTGGCGCACGTGCTGGAGCTGCGCCCGGACATCTGCTCGCTCGACGTGGCGACGATGAACTTCGGCCAGTGGGCTATGGTGAACGTGCCGCGCCACCTGGAGGCGATGGCGCGGATGATCCGCGACGCCGGCGTGAAGCCGGAGCTGGAGGTGTTCGACCTCGGCCACGTGGCGCTCGCCGCCCGCATGGTCGAGCAGGGGCATTTCGCGGCGCCGCCGTTCCTGCAGATCTGCCTCGGTATCTCCTGGGGGGCGCCCGCGACGACGGAGGCGATGCTGGCGATGCGCGGCGGCCTGCCGCCGGGTGCGGTCTGGTCGGCGTTCGGCATCTCCCGTCACGAGTTCCCGATGGCGGCGCAGGCGGCGGTGCTGGGCGGCCACGTTCGCGTCGGGCTGGAGGACAATCTCTATCTGGAGCGCGGCGTGCTGGCGCCCGGCAACGCGGCCCTAGTCGAGCGCGCGGCCACGCTCGTGCGGGCCATCGGGGCGAGCGTGGCGACGCCAGCGGAGGCGCGGGCGCTGCTCGGCGTAGGGGATCAGCCGGCTAAGGTGACGGCTGCGGCGTCGTGAAGACCTGGCCGGGGAAGATGCGGTTGGGATCGCGGATCTGGTCGCGGTTCGCCGTGTAGATCACCGTGTAGCGGGTGCCTTGCCCGTAGGCGAGGCGCGCGATGCGCCATAGGTTCTGCCCAGGCTGGACGACGACGCGCTGGCCGCTCCCTGTCCCGCTCCCTGTCCCGCTCCCTGGGCCGCTGCTCGGCAGCGCCGCCGCGGCGACGGCGACGCGCTGGAACGGCAGCACGACCCGCGCCTGCACGCGCCCGCGGACGTCTAGCAAATCCACTCGGACCTTGTGCAGCCCCATGGCTACAGCCGCGCGCGGCGTCAGCGTCCAGTTGCCCGAGCCGTCCGCCCGAGCATCGCCGACGTGCCTGTTGTCCACGTAGATGCGAACGGAGGCGTTGGGTGGCGCGGTCCCGGCGAAACGGATCGCGCCCTGGTCGTCGTAGTCCACCGTGCCGAGGGCGAGCTTGCCCCGAGTCGATGCCGGCCCCTGCAGCACGCGCGGCATCCCCACCGGCGGCACGAGCAGGGCGAGGGTCGCCGGGGGTGGGGTGCTGGGTGTCGCCGCCTGCGCAGCCGGCTCCGGCACGGCCAGGACGACCGAACCCTCCCCGGCCAACTCCACGCCGCCCGGCCCCTGCGCCGCGAGCGTAAGCTCCCGCGTGCCGGGCGCGAGCGGTTTGTCGGGCACCAGCACCCACTCGCCCCGCGCATCGGCCCGCGCCCGCCCGATCTCCTGGTCGCCGCCGCGGACGACTACCTCCGCGCCCGGCGCCGCACGGCCGGCGATCACCGCCGACCCGTTCGGCGAGACGCGAACCACGTCGAAGCTCGGTGCAACCGGCGCAGGTACTGGAGCGGGACTCAGCGGCGCTGGCGGAGGTGTGGGTGCAGTCACAGCGACCTGTTCCGGCGGTTGGGTCGGTTCCGGGGCGCGGTGCAGCATGAACGCCGCGACGGCCGCAACCACCCCCACGAGCAGCAGGGCTGCATAACGTCGGTGCGTGCGGCGGGCACGTTCCATGATCGCTACGTGGGCACGGCAATTGCCTGTTGCAACAGGGCGTTCAGCGATGGACGAGGGCGAGCCGGCCGACCCAGGCGAGGGCGCCTGCCACGATCGCCACCGCGATCGGCGCGGCCGGTGCCGCCCGGCCTAGCCGCTGCGCGGCCGGCGAAACGAGCCAGGGCGCTGCCAGGGCGAGCAGGCAGGCCAGGTCCACGGGGCCGAACCCGCCGCGCGCGAGCCGCCCAGCACCGAGGCTCGCGGCCATCACCATCGCCGCCCCGAGCATGGCGAGCGGCAGCGGCACGGCGCCCTCCGCCGCGAGCAGCGGCAGCACCGCTCCGGCCCCGACGAGTGCTACATTCGGCCACGGTGCCGGCACCCCCACGGCCAGCAGCCCGGCCACGAGCGCGAACGGCACCGCCGTGAGGCGCCCGGCGCCGCCCAATCGGCCGTTCGCACCCCGGCTTTCAGCTCCAAGGAGCAGCATCACGAGCGCGGCGCCTGCGAGCCAGGCGCGCCAGAACTGCGCCCCTGCCGCCGGGCTGCGCGCCATCCACCACCCGACCAGCACCGCCGCCGCCATGGCAAGCCAGCGGCTGCGCCCCCGTTCCGCCAGCAGCCCGGCGCCAAGCGCCGCGGCGGCGATCAGCAGGAGATGCTGTGCCGTGCCCGCCGAAGCGGACAGGCTACGCCCCAGGGCAGACAGCGCAACGGGCCTATCGAGACGCCACCCCCATCCCAGAAGCATCCCGGCCGCCGCCGCGGCGCCCGTTGCCCATGGCACAGCGCGCATCCGCCCGGCGATGACGAGGGCGAACGATGCCGCAACAGCGAGCAGCGGCGCCTCATAGACGCGCCAGAGCATCGAGATGGGTGCGGGCAGGGCTGGGAGGGATGGGAGGGCCATGGACCGCGGATGGCTCGGGCTGGGCTTCCTCGTCAAGCCGTGGGCCGGCACAATGGCAGCACAGGAGACCTCACCGATGCCGCTTCCCCCACCCCGCGTCCCGCGCCTGCTGATGAAGGTCTGGGACGCCCCGACCCGCCTGTTCCACTGGGCCGTTACACTCCTCGTGATCTGTAGCTACGTGAGCCAGAAGCTCGACCGCATGAACCTGCACATGCTGTTCGGCTACACGATGCTGACGCTGCTGCTGTTCCGAGTTCGCCTGGGGCTTCATCGGCAGCGACACCTCGCGCTTCTCGAAGTTCCTCACGAGTTCCATCGAGGGTCTGCGGCACCTCGCGCGCTTCGGCGGGCGCGAGCCGGACACCGAGATCGGCCACAACGCCGCCGGCGGCTGGATGGTGCTCCTGATGCTGCTCGATCTCTTCGTGCAGGTCGGCACCGGGCTATTCAGCAGGGACGACGTGCTCACCAAAGGGCCGCTCGCGCACCTGGTCAGCAAGGCGACGAGCAACGAGATCTCCAGCATTCACGCGATCAATTTCTGGGTCCTGGTCGGCCTGATCGCGGTGCACATCCTTGCCATCCTGGCCTACGCGGCCGTGAAGCGGCAGGACTTGGTGCGGCCGATGGTGACAGGCAAGAAACGGCTCCCCGCAGCGACGCGCCAGCCGCGGCTGGCCAGCCCGGTCTTGGCCGTCCTCGTGCTGGCCTGCGCCGCCGTGCTGGTCTGGGCGCTGGTCAGTTTTGCCTGAGCTGGGCTTCGCACGTATCGTGGCGTGTCGGGCATCAGGCGTTGCGGCGCCGAGGCCGGGTGCGCCGGAATGGGAGCGGGAAGCATGGCATACGGGCCTTTCGACCTGAGCGGCCGGGTGGCGCTCATCACGGGCGGCAATGGGGGCATCGGGCTGGGCATGGCCCGTGCCCTGGCCGAGGCGGGCGCGGACATCGCCATCTGGGGCACCAATGCCGCCAAGAACGCCGCAGCCCGTGAAGAGCTGGCGCGCTCGGGGCGGCGCGTGCTGGCGCTGGAGTGCGACGTGGGCGACGAGACCGCGGTCGAGACGGCCTTCGCAGAGACCTTGCGCGCCATGGGCCGGGTGGATGGCTGCTTCGCCAACGCCGGCATCTCCGCTGGTGCGCGGACGCCCTTCGTGGAGTTCACGACCGAGGCGTGGCGCCGCGTATTGCGAGTCAACCTCGACGGGGCGTTCTATACGCTCCGTGCAGCGGCCCGGCACATGGTCGAGCGCGGGGGCGGCGGCTCGCTGGTGGGCACGGCGTCGCTCGCGGCCATCGAGGGGGCGGCGCGCAACGAGCACTACGCCGCGACCAAGGGCGGGCTCGTCTCCATGATCCGCGCCTTGGCGGTCGAGCTGGCGCGCCATGGCATTCGCGCCAACGCCATCCTGCCCGGCTGGATCGAGACCGGCATGACCGAGGCCGCGATCGGGGATGAGCGATTCCGAGCCAATGTCCTGCCCCGCATCCCGGCCCGGCGCTGGGGCACAAATGGGGACTTCGGCGGGATCGCCGTTTACCTGATGAGCGACGCCTCAGCCTATCACACCGGCGACAGCCTCGTCATTGACGGCGGCTACTCCCTGTTCTGACCGGCAGGCAGGGCCAGGGCCGCGGCGCGTGGGGTAGGCTTCGACACGGACCTAACGCAGGAAACGCCGGTGCCGGGCAGGCGTCCATGTCCCACCCGGCATTGGCAGAACCGTCCTACTCGGCAGCGATAGCCGGCGGGGCGGCGGCTCGGCCGAGGCGGCGATCCTGGGCGGCGGTGAGGCGCGCCATCTTCCTGAGATCCGCATCGTCAAGCCGAAACACCGCATCCACCCAGAGGTCCACGACGTCGCGCAACTCCTCCCAGGTTACGGGGTTCACGCGCCGGCGAGCCTGATACAGCCCGTATTGGGCGCTGTGCTTCGGCGACATCCGCTCGATGTACCTCGCAGACAGCCGCCTCGCCCTGCCCGTCCTCAGCGAGCACGTCGATCAGGCCCATCTCGTGCAGTTCCTCAGCCGTGTAGGTCCGTCCGCTCAGGATCATCTTCTGTGCACGCGATGCATCGAGTCGCCGCGACAAGAAGCTGTACGCGCCCATACCTGGGAAAAGATTGAACAAGATCTCGGGCAGTCCCATCTTCGCGCTCCTCTCCGCCACGATCAGGTCGAAGGAGAGAGCGGTCTCGAAGCCACCGCCGAGGGCATCGCCTTGGACCAGCGCCATGGTGATGACCGGAAGACTGAAGGCAGTTACGTTCTGGTGGACCACTTCCACGCAGGTGCGCGCGTAATGATGGATGCTCTCGCGGTCCCCGGCCCGCATGCACTCGGCGAAGTATGCGAGGTCGCCGCCGAGGCTGTAAATTCCCGGCGCACGGGACGCGAACACGAAGTAGGAGAAGGGCTTCTCGCGCGTGCCCTGGGCGGCCGCGAACAATCCCTTGAAGCTGTCCTGCATGATACGCAGGTCCTTTAAGAGCGCGTTCGTGACGATCGGCTTGCCCTGGGGGCGCATGTAGCACCAGTATGTGCCAGTATCAGGCTCAAGACTCACGTCTATGTTATCATAGCGCTGGGATGCAACCTCGATGTGCGGCGGAACCTTCGCGCTCTGGGCCTCCTTGGAGGGCGCAGAAACCTGGTTGTTGGAGAGGAAGCGGGACTTCTCAACCGTTGCGGTGCGGAGATATGTCATTTGAGATCACCTTGTTCCGGGTTGCTGAGCTGTTGAGACGGGCCCACCTGCGGGGCGAGCCGTAAACAGCATAGCACCAACCCGGACGGATTTAGGCTATACGCTACTGTGTTTATCTCGACTTTGTCTATAAACGCATGAACAAATGCGGGAAGTATTGGCATGTACGTGAAAGTGTGACTCGCGCTAACGTGCCGATATCGTATTGATTTTACCGGTCCCGGAGACTGTTGCATCGCGGCTCAGTTAGAGCTCGCGGCCTACTTCACGTCGGGGATGTGATGGACGAGAACGGGCCGATAATGCTGACGGACATGCAGTGGAAGCGGCTTGCATTGCCGATCAAGGCAATGCGCCACAGGCGCGCCACACAGCCATGGATGCGCCGCCGATGTCAGGCCGTCGCAACCGCGTCGGCCTTGGTAGCACCCCGGGTGCCGAGCACCTTCTCGGGTCCGGTCGTGGTGTCGCGCGCCGTCTGGTGCTCCATCTCGGCGTTCACCTCCGCGCCTACGAGCACGACCGCCGCCGAGATCCAGATCCAGGTCAGGAAACCCACCGCGGCGCCGAGCGTCCCGTAGGTCTTGTTGTAGCTGCCAAAATGGCCGACGTACCAGGAGAAGGCAAGCGAGACGAGCACCCAGGCGACGGCGGCGAACGCGGCGCCCCAGATGACCCAACTCCAGCGCGCGCGCTCCCGGCTCGGCCCGACGCGGTAGAGGACCGCGAGCAGGGCCGCGAGCACGACGAGCACCGCCGGCCAGCGCAGGATGCGGAGCAGCAGCGTGCCGATCCCGCCTAGGCCGACAAAATTAAGGGCAACGGGCACTGCGACGACCGCGACCAGGGCGATCACCACGAACAGGAGGCCGCCCAGGGTGAAGCCGAGCGTGACCGCGGTACGCAGCAGGAAACCCCGCTTCTCCTTCTCGTCGTAAACAACGTTCAGGGCGTCGAACAGCGCCTTGGTGCCTTGGTTCGCGCTCCACAGCGAGACAGCGATGCCGACCACGGCACCGAAGCCCAGCGCCTTGCTGCCGTTCGCGGTGAGGCTGTGGACCTGGTCGGTGATGATCTGCATCCCCCCGCTCGGGACGACCCCGGAGGCGGCTGTGAGCTGGTCCGCGATCGTGGCCGGGTTGGCGAACAGCCCGTAGATCGAGACCAGAGCGGCCAGGGCCGGGAACAGGGCGAGCAGGGCGTAGAAGGTGATGGCTGCCGCCTCGGTCAGCAGCCTGTGCTCGGACACTTCCCCCGCCACGCGTTTCGCAATGGCCCACCAGCCGCGTGCCGGGATCTTGGACGGCATGTCGGCGTCGCGGCCGGACCCGGCACTGGACGGGCGCCCCACGTCGGGACGCCTGCCGCCGTTCGTGATCCGAGCCGTACGCAGCTCCGGCCGGCCCGTGAGGGCCGAGATCGAGAGACTGGCAACTGCTAGGGCGCTGAAGAAGAGCGAGGCTGGATCGCGTTTCATGGGCTTGATGCTCACATCTGCTTCAATGGCTTAATGAGACGGGATGATCCCGCAGCGCGTGCTAGCCAGCGCCCCGGCATCGGCGAGCAGGTTCTCACCCGCCGTGAGCACGTCGAGCCGGCCGCTGCGGCTGAAGGGCAGAGTCAGCGCCAACGCACCCGTGAGCGATATCGTGCCGTGCAGCCGGTAGTCCACCCCGCCCGTGCGGACTACCCCGAGCAGCTGCGCGCCGAGATTGCGCACCGTCGTCACCACGGTGAAGGGCACCACGGTCGAGCTCTGGGGAGGCAGGCGGATGACGGCATCGCTGACGCCCTCGGCCAACGGCGCCCCGGCCGCATCCATTGCCACCATGATGCGCCGGAAGTCCAGCTCGGCCGAGTTCGGATTGGTAACGCAGAGCGTCACCGCGAGCTGCTGCTCCAGCAGGCCGAAGCCGCGCAGCTCGACCCTCATCACCTCGACCTCGGGCGGCGTCGCCGTGAGCAGGGTGCATGCTGAGACGAGCAGCGCCGCAGCAGCCATCAGGACGCCGGGCTTCACCATGGATCAGTGCTGCTGATAAACAGTCACGACGCACGCGCCGCCCAGTCCGAGATTATGCTGCACGCCAACCCTGGCACCCTCTACCTGCCGGTCGCCGGCAGCGCCGCGCAGCTGCTGGGTCAGCTCGTAGCACTGCGCCAGGCCGGTCGCGCCCAGCGGGTGCCCCTTTGAGAGAAGCCCGCCGGACGGATTGGTGACATACCGTCCGCCATACGTGTTTTCGCCATCGGCGACGAAGCGCGCGCCCTCACCCTCCGGGCAGAGACCCAAGGCTTCGTACGAGATGAGCTCATTCTGCGCGAAGCAGTCGTGCAGCTCCACCACGTCCGCGTCTTCCGGTCCGATCCCGGCCTCGTCGTAGGCCTTGCGCGCCGCTTCCCTGGCCAGGTCGAAACCGACCACGCGGATCATGTCGCGAGCTTCGAACGTGGAGGGATAGTCGGTGGTCATCGCCTGTCCTGCAATCTCCACATCGGTGCGCAGGTCATGCTTGCGGGCGAACTCCTCCGAGACCAGGATCGCGGCCGCGCTGCCGCAGGTCGGCGGGCAGGCCATCAGCCGCGTCAGCACGCCCGGCCAAAGCGCCGGCGATTGCAGCACCTGGTCGGCCGTCACCTCCTTGCGGAACAACGCCAGCGGGTTGCGGGCGGCGTGGCGGCTCGCCTTGGCGCGAATCTGGGCGAAGGTGTCGAGCGTGGTTCCGTATTTCTGCATGTGGAACAGACCGGCGCCGCCGAAATACCGTAGCGCCAGCGGCACGTTGGGCATACCGACCAGGTCGTCGGTCAGCCCGTTGAACAGCTCGAACGGGCTGGCGCGGTCCTCGAACACCTGGCCGAGCGCACCTGGCTTCATCTGCTCGAATCCCAGTGCCATCGCGCACTCGATGGCGCCCGACGCTACCGCCTGCCGCGCGAGGAACAGCGCGGTCGAGCCGGTGGAGCAGTTGTTGTTCACGTTGACGATCGGGATGCCGGTCATGCCCAGCGTGTAGAGCGCCTTCTGCCCGCTCGTGAAGTCGCCATAGACGTATCCGGCATAGGCCTGCTGGACCAGATCGTAGGCGATGCCGGCGTCCGCCAGCGCAAGGCGGCCCGCCTTCTCGGCCATGCGATGATACGGCTCGTTGTCGCCGGGCTTGACGAACGGGATCATGCCGACCCCGGCTACGTGGACCTTTCGCATGGTCTTACCTCCTCGCGGCTGGTCTGCTGAGATAGCAGACGATTGTTGACCTCTTTCTTGACCATCTTGCCAACTTTGGATCTGGGCAGGTCCGGCCAGACCTCCACCGATCTCGGCGCCTTGGTGATGATCATGTGCCTCGCGCGGTCAACGACAAACAGGAAACTATCCTGGTCTGGAAAACCGCTATCGCCCATACGGCGTCAGCCGTGGCGGACGCTTCCGCCGTCGCGGCCGGGCCCTTGCAGCCCATCATCACCAGCCGCCCGGCAAGTGGCGCGGATGTTGCCAGCCGCCTTGGCGGAGGGCTCAGGCGCAGCAAGCATAATGCCAGGCCTAGCTGCCGGATCAGGAGATGGACATGACCCTGCGCCGCCTGTGGCAGGAGAACGCTACCACCGACTTCGCCGGAGTCGATCCCGAGAGAACGATCGCCGTGCTGCCGGTCGCGGCCGTGGAGCAGCACGGGCCGCACCTCCCGCTCGCCACCGATGCTTGCATCGGCGCGGGCGTCGTGGAGCACATGCTGGCGCGCCTGCCTGCGGGGCTGGACGTCTCCGTGCTGCCGATGATGCCGATCGGCAAGTCGAACGAACACCTGGCCTTCCCCGGCACGCTGACGCTGTCGGCCGAGACCTTGATCCGGCTGTGGACCGAGATCGGCGAGAGCGTCGCGCGCGCTGGGGTGCGCAAGCTGGTGATCCTGAACAGCCACGGTGGGCAGCCGCAGGTGATGGACATCGTCGCGCGCGACCTACGCGTGCGGCTGGGCATGTTCGTGGTCACCCTGAACTACTGGGCGGTGGCGGAGGGCACGCCGCTGTTCCCGGCCGCCGAGCTGCGCCACGGTATCCACGGCGGCGCGGCGGAGACCTCGGCGATGCTCTATCTGCGCCCCGACCTGGTGCGGGAGGCCGAGCGCCGCGACTTCGTACCCGCCTCTGTCGCGCTGGAACGGGAGTACCGCTTCCTTCGCCCGGAGGGTGGCGGCGTGGGCTTCGGCTGGCAGGCGCAGGACCTGAACCCGGTCGGCGCCTGCGGCAACGCTACCGACGCCGACGCGCAGCGCGGCCGGGAGTACGTGGAGCGCGCCGCCGCCGGGCTGGTAGGCTTGCTGGAGGAGGTGGCGCGATTCCCACTCTCCAGGATCGTCGGCGGGCCGGGATTGCCGGTGCCGTCTGGCGCCTCTGCCTATTGAACAGGCAGCGATGCCATTGTCGCGAGCAAGATCGCTGCCCCCGCGGACGCGCCCGTGCCCACGCGGCTGGCACGATTATTGATGCGCGTCGGCTGACAGCAGAGGATCGGCGCCGCTTGACCTCCATTCCGAGAACCGCATCTCCGTGACGGCATCCTGGCCTCCCACCCTGCCGCTCGGCAGCATGTGGCTGCGCGATGCCCGCAGCCCCGCCGCCCTGCTCGACGTGCTGCCCGGCCTGGAGGACGCCGATGGGCTGGTGCGACTCGACCTGCGCCTGGAAAACGGGAGTATCGCCGCAGTAGCGCCCGTCGGCAGCGCGCCGGACGGGATCAGCCTTGATGGCGGCCAGGTCTGGCCTGGGTTGGTGGACGGGCACGTTCACCTCGACAAGACCATGATCTGGCCGCGGGCGCCGAACCCGCACGGCACCCATGCCGGCGCCGTGCGCGCCGTGAACAAGGACCGCGAGGAGCACTGGACCGAGGCCGACATCGAGGCGCGCTTCCGCTTCGGCCTCGCCTGCGCCTTTGCCCACGGCACGGTCGCCATGCGTACCCACCTCGACAGCTACTGGCCGCACGCCCGGCGCGGCTGGGCCGTGTTCCGCCGGTTGCGCGACGAATGGGCCGGGCGGATCGCCTTGCAAGCCGTCTCGCTCTGCCCCGTCGAGGCCTATGCGGGCGAGGATGGGGAGCACCTGGCCAACCTCGTGGCGGACGCGGGCGGTATACTCGGCATGGTCTCCGGCTCGCGCGTCGGTCCAGGCGAGACGCTGGGACCGGACTTCCAGGCGCAGCTCGACCACCTCTTCCAGCTCGCTGAGGAGCGCGGCCTCGCGCTCGACGTGCACGTGGACGAGACCGGCGAGCAAGGGGCGCGCAGCCTGCGCGCTATCGCCGAGACCGCGCTGCGGCGCGGCTTCAAGCGACCCATCCAATGCGGCCACTGCTGCTCGCTTGCCGTCCAGCCGGAGGAAGACGCGCGCGAGACGATCCGCCTCTGCCGCGAGGCCGGCATCGCCATCGTCGGTACTGCCCATGTGCAACATGTACCTGCAAGGGCGCGCGCCCGGCCGCACGCCGCGCTGGCGCGGCATCACCCTGGTGCACGAGCTGCGCGCCGCCGGTGTGCCGGTCTCCTACGCCTCGGACAACTGCCGCGACCCGTTCTACGCCTATGGCGACTACGACATGCTGGAAGTGTATCGGGAAGCAGTGCGCATCGCCCAGCTCGACCACCCCTGGGGCGACTGGCCGCGGGCGGTCTGCGACACCCCTGCGGCGGCGCTCGGCCTAGCGGACGCCGGCACGATCCGGGTCGGCGCCCCGGCCGACCTGCTCCTGTTCCCCGCGCGCTCCATGACCGAGCTGCTGGCCCGCCCGCAATCCGATCGCATCGTGCTGCGCGCCGGGCGCCCGTCCGACACCGCCCCGCCGGAGTGGCGCGACCTCGACGCCCTGCTCGGGGTGAGCAGCTAGTGCCGGCGGGCGCAGGCACCTGCATGAGAGTGCTCGGTCCCGCGCCGGGCAACGCGTGGCGCGTATCGGCGGAGATCGCCGAGTTGGTGCGGACGCCGGCCGCGCCGCGGCCGGTGATGGTGGCGGCGCGGCCGAAGCGGGTTGCGTTCGACCTGGCGCGCACGGCCATGCTGGTCGTGGACATGCAGAACGATTTCTGCCACGCGGACGGCTGGCTCGCCTCGATCGGCGTGGACGTGGGACCGGCGCGGCAGCCGATCTCGCCCTTGTCCGCCCTGCTGCCGGCCTTGCGCGCCGCCCGCGTGCCGGTCGTTTGGGTGAACTGGGGCACGCGGCCGGACCGGCTGAATCTGTCACCGGCACTGCGCCACGTCTATGACCCGGAGGGGCACGGCGTCGGGATCGGCGACGCCCTGCGCGGCCGGCGCGTGCTGCAGGCGGGAAGCTGGTCGGCGCAGGTCGTGGACGAGCTGGCGCCGATGCCCGGCGACGTGCGCGTGGACAAGCATCGCATGAGCGGCTTCTGGGACACGCCGCTCGACAGCATCCTGCGCAACCTTGGCGCGGCCACGCTGCTGTTCGCCGGCGTCAACCTCGACCAGTGCGTGCTCCACACGCTGGCTGACGCCAACTTTCTCGGGTACGACACCCTGCTCGTCGAGGACTGCGCGGCGACGACGAACCCTGGGTTCTGCCGCGACGCAACACTCCTCAACATCCGCCAGATCTTCGGCTTCACCCTGACGTCACCGGATCTCGCAGGAGCCATCGCGCCATGATGCAGCATCCCGTGATAGGCCGGCGCGCGCAGGATCTGCGCGGCTTCCGCATCTCGCCCGAGTCCAGCAACTACTTCGCCTGCGTGTTCGACCCGCTGGCGGACGGCGTGAGCTTCACCCTGGTAGTCGAGATCTTTGAGCCGGGAGGCGCCACCCCGCCGAACACCCATGGCGAGGCGGAGGAGTCCTTTTTCGTGCTCGCCGGCACCGGCGTTGCGCGCGCTGGCGGCAAGACGATGCCGATCGGTCCCGGCGATGCGTTCGTCCTGCGGCCCGGCACCGAGCACGTGGTGGAGAACACCGGGTCGGGCAAGCTCTACTGCCTGACCTTCATGACCCCGAACGAGGGCTTCGCCGAGCTGATTCGCGGCGGCATCCCAGTGGAGCTGACCGATGAGGATCGCGCGGTGATCGCCGGGCGCGCCAAAGGGCAAGCATGACGCTAGCGGTCGCGGCACCGCGCGCCTTGTCCATGTGGACGCGCGACGGCGCACGGCTGGACGCCGATCTCTGGGCGCCCGAGGTGCCGGGCCGCTTTCCCGTGCTGCTCATGCGCCAGCCCTACGGACGGCGCATCGCTTCGACCCTCGTCTATGCCCACCCGGCCTGGTATGCGTCGCACGGCTACCTCGTCGTCGTGCAGGACGTGCGCGGGTCGGGCACGAGCGAGGGCGAGTTCCGCCTCTTCGCCGCCGAGGAGCGCGACGGGGCCGACGCCGCCGCCTGGGCGGCGGACCTGCCCGGATCGAGCGGCCGGCTCGGGATGTACGGCTTCTCCTACCAGGGCCAAGCGCAGCTCCTGGCCCTTGCGGGCGGCGCCTTGCCCGGCGCGGTCGCGCCCGCGATGGCAGGCTGGGACCTGCGCACGGACTGGGCCTGGGAGAGCGGTGCATGGCGTCTCGCGCCCAATCTGGGCTGGGGGCTGCAGATGGGCTGGCTGCGCGCCGTCCGCGAGGGCGACCACGCCGCCGCGGCTGAGCTGCAAGCGGCGGCGCGCGCGCTGCCCCTCGCCGAGCGACATCGCACACTGCCGGAGGTGCTGCGCCGCCACGGCCACCTCACCCACTACGGCAGTTGGCTCGCGAATCCGGACCCTGATCCTGCCTGGGATGCCGTTGCCCCACGTGCCCGGCTGACGGACCACCCCCTCGATGTGCCGGGCCTGCACGTTGGCGGCTGGAACGACCAGATGCTCATGGGCACGCTGGACGGGTATGCCGCCTTCGCGGCGCGGGGTGCCGCGGAGCAGCGCCTTCTTGTCGGTCCCTGGACCCACTCGCCTTGGGGACGGCGCGTCGGCGCCGCGGATCTCGGTCCCGAGGCCGCGTCACCCGTGGACCGGGCGCAGCTCGCCTGGTTCGATCGCCACCTCAAGGACCGGGACGGTGACGCCGGCGCGGCTGTCTCCCTGTTCGACATGGGCGCACGCACGTGGCGCAGCTTCTCCGCATGGCCAGAGACGCGGACGCTCGATCTGTTCCTTGGGAGCGAGGGCCTCGCCGCCGCGACCAGCACCGATGGACTGCTCCGCCGGGCGCCCGGCCCTGCCCGCAGCGACACGCTGGTGCACGACCCCTGGCGTCCCGCTCCCTCCCTTGGGGGTTCCGCCGGTCCCCAGCCCGGTGTCCAGGACCGCGCCGCGTTGGACGACCGGGCCGACGTGCTCTGCTACACGGCCACGCCGCTCACGGCGCCTCTGTTCCTGTGCGGCCGTGTGCGTGCCGTGCTGCACGCCGAGGCCGACCAACCCTCCTTCGACCTCTCGGCAACGCTCTCCACTGTGGCACCTGATGGCCGAGCGTGGACGCTGACAGCGGGACACAGGCGCTGCGACGTGCCCGGCGAGGTCGAGGTGCCCATGCGCGCGGCGTGCGCCACGGTGCCGGCCGGGCACGCGCTCCGGTTCTCGGTCGCGGGGGCGAGCTTCCCTGCCTACGCGGTCAACCCCGGCGATGGGCGCCCGGCGGCCGAGTTCGTCGCCGAGGCCGAGCGCGTCATCACGATCACGTTGCGCCACGGCGGCACCGCGCCTTCGCGGCTCTGCCTGCCGGAGGTGCGCTGATGCGCGTGCTGGTGCTCTACGCCCACCCGCTGCCGGACAGCTTCCACGCGAGCCTGCACCAGCTCGTGCTGGAGACCCTGCGGGGTGTGGGGCACGACGTGGACGATTGTGACCTCTACGCGGAAGGCTTCGATCCCGTGCTGAGTGCGGCGGAGCGGCGGGGTTACCACGAGGTGCCCTCGAATCGCCTTCCCGTCGCGGAGTACGTCGAGCGGCTGCTGCGGGCGGATGCGCTGGTGCTCTGCTTCCCGACCTGGACCTTCGGACCGCCCGCGATCCTCAAGGGCTTCTTCGACCGGGTGATGATGCCGGGCGTCGCGTTCCACCTGGATGAGGGCCGGCCGGTGAAGCCGGGCCTGACAAATCTCAGGCGCATCGCCGCCGTCACCACCTACGGCCGGCCGCGCAGGACCGTGCTCTGGGTCGGCGACCTGCCGCGCCGCATGGTCACGCGCTACCTGCGCTCGCTCACGGGGATGCGGGCGCGGGTGCGCTACGTCGCGCAGTATCACATGAACGCGGCGACGCCGGAGCGCCTCGCGCGGTTCGAGCGCCGGGTGCGGACGGCGATGGCGACGCTATGACTTGAAGGGAGTGGACATATGAGCACACCCGGCATCACACGTCGTACAACTCTGGGCGCAACCCTCAGTGCCCTCGCCACCCGGCGCGCCCACGCCGCCCCGCAGAAGATCACCTTCCTGACGAGCTGGTTCGCCCAGGCCGAGCACGGCGGCTTCTATCAGGCCAAGGCCACCGGCCTCTACGAGAAGGCGGGCCTCGACGTGGACGTCCGCATGGGCGGCCCGCAGGTGAACCCCATGCAGCTGCTCATGGCCGGCAATGCCGACATCATCATGGGCAACGACATCCAGGTGCTGAGCAGCATCGCCCATGGCCTGCCCATCACCACCATCGCGACCTCGTTCCAGTTCGACCTGCAAGGGCTGATGACGCACGACGACATCAACTCCATCGCCGACCTCAAGGGCCACACGATCCTGATCGCTTCCGCCTCGCACGTGCAGTTCTGGCCCTGGCTCAGGCAGCGCTTCGGCTTCACTGAAAGCCAGGCGGGCGTGGACACGTTCAATCTTCAGCCCTTCCTCCTGGACAAGTCCCTCGCCATGCAGGCCTACCCGACGTCCGAGCCGTACGAGGCGCGCAAGGTGGGTGCTTCGGTCAAATTCTTCCTGTTCGCCGATGACGGCTATCCGCCCTACGGCAGCACGATGGTCACGACCAACAGCTTCCTCGACAAGCACCCCGAGGCGGCTGCGGGCTTCGTGCGCGCCTCGCTGGAGGGCTGGCGCGACTACTTCCGCGATCCAGCACCCGCCAACGCCCTCATCCAGCGTGACAACCCCAAGATGACCAGCGACCGCATCGCCTTCGCGATCGAGACGATGAGAACCATGCACGTCCTCGACCGCGGCGAGGCGGCGACCCAGGGCATCGGCATCATGACAGCTTCGCGCTGGGAGCAGACGCGGGGCTTCCTGGTCAAGGCCAACCTGCTCGACTCCAGCGTGGATTGGCACCGCGCCTTCACGACGCGCTTCACCGACGGGCTGCACATCTCGGCATGACCGCCGCCGCCGCGATCCAGGCCGAGCGCCCGGCACCGGCCTCCCCCGGCGAGGAGGTCCCTGTCGTCGAGCTGCTCTCGGCGGAGAAGGTGTTCGCCAACGGCGTGCGCGGCCTCGCGCCTATAGACCTCGTGCTGAGGTCGGGCGAGTTCCTGAGCCTGATCGGCCCTTCGGGCTGCGGCAAGAGCACGCTGCTCAAGCTGGTCTCCAACCTCTCCGAGCCGAGCGACGGGCGTATCCAGTGGTGGCGCGGAGGGTTTGACCGGGTGGGCGAGGCAGGGCGGCGCCTCGCCTTCGTATTCCAGGACCCGACGCTGATGCCGTGGGCGCGGGTCGAGGCCAATGTGCGCCTGCCGCTCAGCCTTGCCCGCGTACCCCGTGCCGAGGCGTGCCCCCGCGTCGCAGCCGCCCTCGCGCAGGTAGATCTCCTAGGCCGCGCGAGGGCCTATCCCCGTCAGCTCTCGGGCGGGATGCGGATGCGCGTCTCCATCGCCCGCGCGCTCGTCACCGAACCGGACCTGCTGCTCATGGACGAGCCGTTCGGCGCGCTCGACGAGTTCACCCGCAACAAGCTCGACGAGGACCTCGCGCACCTATCCTGGGAGCGGCGGCTGACCACGGCGTTCGTGACGCATTCGATCTACGAGGCCGTGTTCCTATCCACGCGCATCGTGGTCATGGCGGCGAACCCGGGCCGGGTGTTCAGCGAGTTCGCCGTGGACGAGCCGTTCCCGCGCAGCGGCGCGTTCCGAGGCAGTGCCCGCTTCGCCGGGCTGTGTCGTGATTTGTCCGCGCTGCTTACCGACGCCTCGATCGCGAGCAGGCAGGACTGAGCCATGCGCCCGCTCGCCAATCGCTCCTGGTTCGCCCCAGTGCTCGCCCCCCTGCTCGTCGGCGTGCTGATCACGGGCGCGTGGCAGTGGGCCTGCCGCCATTGGGCGATCCCGCCTTACCTGTTCCCGGCGCCGAGCGACATCGCCAGGGCCTTCCTCGCGGACTGGCGGACGCTGCTCGCCGCGCTGTGGAGCACGCTGCGCGTCACCTTCCTCGCATTCGCGCTCTCCGTCGTGCTCGGCACGCTCGTCGCTTTCCTGTTCGTGCAGAGCCGGGTGATCGAGCTGAGTTTCCTGCCCTACGCCGTGCTCCTGCAAGTCACGCCCATCGTCGCCGTGGCGCCCCTCATCATCATCCTGGTCAAGAACACGCCGGTCGCGCTGACGCTGTGCGCGACCGTGATCGCGATCTTCCCGATCATCTCCAACACCACGATCGGCCTGCGCAGCGTGGACCCAGGGCTGCTCGCCTACTTCCGCATGAACAAGGTTGGGCGGCTGGGCACGCTGCTGCGGCTGCGCATCCCGAGCGCGCTGCCGTTCTTCCTCGCTGGCCTGCGCATCTCCTCGGGCCTCGCGCTCATCGGCGCCGTGGTGGCGGAGTTCGTGGCCGGCACCGGCGGGCGCAGCGCCGGGCTGGCCTACGAGATCCTGCAATCCAGCTTCCAGCTCGACATCCCGCGCATGTTCGCCGCTTTGCTGCTGATCACCGCGACGGGGGTGATCCTGTTCGCGCTCATGGTCGGGCTGCAAACACTGCTCCTCGGGCACTGGCACGAGAGCACGATGCGGGCTGAACGATAGGAGGGGTCCCATGCTCACGACACGGCAACGCACGCTGCGCCGATTCTGGTACGCGACGGTGCGGCTCGACGACCTGAAGTCAGGCCCCAAGCCGTTCCGGCTCATGGGCGAGGATATCGTGCTGTTCCTCGGTCCCGACGGCCAGCCAGCGGCGCTGCGCGACCGCTGCTGCCACCGTACCGCGAAGCTCTCGCTCGGCTGGTGCGACGAGGGGCAGATCGTCTGCGGCTATCACGGCTGGGCCTACGGGGCGGACGGTTTCGTCACCCGCATCCCCCAGTTCGACGTGGACGCCGTGTTGCCCAAGCACCGCGTCCAGCCCTTCCACTGCCAGGCGCGCTACGGTTACGCCTGGGTTGCGCTCGATGAGCCGCTCGCGCCCATCCCCGACGTGCCGGAGGACCGCGAGCCCTCCTACCGCCGCATCTTCCAGTTCTACGACCAGTGGCAGACGGCGCCGCTGCGGCTGATGGAGAACTCGTTCGACAACTCGCACTTCGCCTTCGTCCACCAGGCGACATTCGGCAACATCAACCAGCCCAAGCCGAAGAAGTATGAGATCAGCGAGACGGAGTACGGCTTCTACGCCGAGACGATCATTGACATCCTCAACCCGCCCATCGCCCACGACGTGACCGGCACCGCCGAACCAACAACCACCCGGCACATGCGCAACCACTGGTTCATGCCGTTCTCCCGTCGGCTCGACATGGAATACCCGAGCGGCATCCGGCACATCATCATCAACTGCGCCACCCCGATCGAGGACGGGCGCATCCAGCTCGTCCAACTGCTCTACCGCAACGACACCGAGCGGGATTGCCCGGCGGAGAAGCTGATCGCCTGGGACGCGCAGATCATTCTGGAGGACCGCGCGATCCTGGAGGCAACCGATCCGGATGCGGTGCTCGACGTGTCGCGCAAGATCGAGCAGCACATGCCCTCGGACCGGCCCGGCCTCATCATGCGCCGCCGCCTGCTGGAGCTGCTTCGTAGCCAGGGCGAGGAGGAGGTGACGCGGGAGTATGCGTGAGAGGGCGTCTCACGCGGCGTAGAGATCCTCGACCTGGATGCTGATGCCGGGCGGGTTGAGGGCGATCTGCCCTTCGGTGATGAGTTGCGTGTCTATGCCGGCGTCGTCACGGCGCCGATGGTGGATCACCGCGTGCCGGTCCGCGCGGACGATGAGGTAGTGCTGGATCGAGGGCACGCGGAAGTAGTCGGCGAGCTTGGCTCCGGTGTCCACGGATTGCGTCGAGGGCGAGAGGACCTCGACCACGACGACCGGGTTGGGTGCTGCGATCGCGTCGCCTGCAATCCGCTCGCCGCAGTTGACGACGGCGTCGGGCTCGTAGTCCGTGTTGTCGCCGGCTTCGACGGTGACGCCGTCAGCAAGAGCCTCGCAGGCGACACCGGCGGCGGCGATGGCCTGCCGCAGGGTGAGCCAAGCGGCGGCCTTGACGCGAAGATGGGCGACGCGCTCGGGCGCCATCGCCACGATCTCGCCCTCGACCAATTCGTAGCGGCCTCGCGGCTGCGCCTCGGCCCAGCGGCGATACTCCTCCCGAGTCATCTTGGGCGGCGTGGAGAGCGGCTTTCCCATGCGAAAGCTCCAGGGAGGTTACGGCGCGTAGTATTCACCCCGCCGCCACATTATACCACCTGCCCTGAAGCTGCTTGGTCCGGCCGCGAACCGTCGTGGCCGGGGGTCCGGATCAGGGTCCCGGCGGGCCGGTGCTGGTCCGGGGGCGCGGGGGCGGTGGTTGGAGGATGCGCGGGGGCGCGGTTCCAGGCTGAGCCATTCGGGGCTGAGCGGTTCTGGGCTGTGCGTTCGGGGGCCCTGCTGCGCGGGCGCGGAGGTCGCGCACGTCCTGGGGCGTGCGGCGCTTCCAGGGATGGGTGCCGGGGAAGTGCTCGATGCCGAGGTCGCGGCAGATCGAGGCGATGATGTCGGCGATGGGCAGCTGGTCGAGGTCGTCGTCGAGGTCGGGGTCGTCCAGGCGCTCGCGAAGCTCGGCGTGCAGCGCCTCCGCCTCGGCGCCGTCGGTCCGGCGCTGGATGGTGTCCTCGACCGCGCGGATGATCTGCTTGCGGGCTGCGAGGCGGCGCTGCCCGGACTGCTCGGCGGCGCGCTCGGCCCGAAGCTCGGCTGGGCGTTGTGGGGCGGGGTCGGTGAGCTTGCGGGCCAGCGCGATGGTGCGGCGCAGGGTGCGGGCGATGCGGTCGAAGGCGATGGTGGGGTCGGGGGTGGGTGCCGCGGCGGGCGGGCTGGGTCGGCGTTGGGCTCTGGGGTGGCCTGGCGGTGGAGGGTGCGGGCGAGGTCGGTGCCGATCTCGATCAGCTCGTGGAGGACCTGGCGGTGGTCCTGGGCGTCCTCGTCGCGCTGGCTCGCACAGGCGGCGCTCGCGTGGTCTGCCGGGTCGGTGAGGGCGGGGCTGGAGGACATCGGGGAGGATAAGCGAGTTTTGCTTCGGCGGCGTCAAGCGCCGGATCGATGAGGTGGGAGGGGATGACGTTGAAGCGGTATTGTGCGTCAATCTGAGCTATCCGTTACCAGTTGTTCAAACCGAGCAACCGACGGCCAAGATCCGTCAAGTCTGCCGGCGGCCAAGGTCCCACGCGATCATAACCAGGTCGGTCGCGCCACCAAGGCACACAGCGCCCGGAACGCCATGATTCGACATTTGCGTTCCGCATCGGCCCGTGCGCCGCTGGGCTCATCAGCACGTAGAACGCCAGTCGGGGCGTCGTGGACAAATTCTTCGAATTTCCATGTGGAAGCCGAGAGTCCCACACGATCAAGTCGCCGGCCAATGCCGAAACATGGACGATCTCGCGCCCTGTCGTGTTGGCGAGCCAGTCTTCGCCGCCGTCAGCATCAACGGTCGGCGCACGGGGCCAGGCGTCACGATCATTCCAAAGGGATGGAACGCATCGGAAACCGCCCTGGTCCGGTTCCGTGTCGGCGAGTGCCAGCACGCCCTGTAAAAAGCTTGGGTTTGAGTCCCAAGGGTCACGATCCCAATGAATGCCGAATGGCTCCGCAAAGCCGGGCCGCCACGGCGGGGTGAAGCGACAGGAATCGAGGGATACCCGCAAGCGCTCAATGCCCCATGGAGTGGCCCAAATACGGTGCATTTCCGGAAGCTGTCGTATATCCCACTGTGCTTGATGGCCCCAGATCGGCAGCAGGTCACCGCCCGTTTCGCCGTACCTGTCCCAGCGCGAAGGATCGTGGACGGGGACACCAAGCTCTGATTCAAGGACGCAAACAAGTCGCCGGCAGAGAGCGACGGGAACCGCGCTGCGAATGCAAGTCCAGCCGATCTCATGCAAATCGGAGGTGTTTATCACGACGCCCATCAGTAAGTCTCACGCGTCCAGGTTGCTGCGGGTCTCTCATGGCCAGAGCGCCTATAGCTGCCAAATCTCGGCTATCCGCCCCAGGCGGCCACAGCCGATCGGGCTTCCATCCTAGGCGTCAAGACCTTGGGCGGTAGCTCCGCATCTTGCCGGGGTTGAGCAGGCCGTAGGGGTCGGCCTGCGCCTTGAAGCTTAGCTGGTCCACATCCACCCGCTTGTGCCCGGCGCCGTCCTCCAGCGTATAGACGTGCGGGTTGGCGATGGTGATGCCCCGCCGCTCATGCTCGGCGATGATCCAGGCGAGGCGCTCGGGCGTGGTGTAGCGCACGAGGGGCAAGCCGCTCGCGGTGACGCGCCCGGCGTAGCGGATGAACTCCAGGTGGGGCAGAACCTCGTCGCCGAACAGGGCGGCCATCTCCATCACGAAGTCGAGGAGGCGGTCGGCCGGGTAGAGCGCCTGCAGGTAGGTCACGCCCTTGTCCACCTTGAGCGCCTGCAGCGTCGTGTGGTTCCAGGTATATTCATAGAGCGGCGTCGAGCCGAATCCCGCCTCGCCCGGCGCCTCCAGGGTGAGGCGCCCGCCGGCCCGAGCCAGCATCTGCCTGAAGGCTTCCAGGGACGGCTCCGCGATCATGGCGATGACGATCGCCTCACCGTCGGGGCAGTGGCCCTGCAAGCCCCGGAACTGGGCCGGGATCGGCCACGCGATCGGCGTGAGCAGCTTCTTCACGACCCCATCCGCGAGGGCGACCGCATATGCGAACCGGACGGCGTCCTCGAAGCTGTGGAACGCCGCGATCAGGTCCACCCAGGGCCACGCGGGGGCGAGCGGCATCTCCAGCGCCGTGATGATGCCCGTGGTGCCGTAGGCATGGTTGACCGCCCCGGCCTCCTCGCCGCGCAGCTCCAATACACGCGGGATCTCCTCAAGCGTGACGATGCGCGCGGCAAGGACGTTGCCGGGCTCGCGCAGGCCGCCCCAGGTCACGGAACCGATGCCGCCGGAGCCGCCCGCGACGAAGCCCCCGATCGTCGCCGTGCGCTTAGTGGACGGATGCATCCGGAGCTCCCAGCCTGTGGGCCGGGTTGCCGTGTCCACGTCCACCATCTTGGCGCCGGAACCCAAGCGCAGGCAGCCGGGGCGTTGCCACTCGATGACGTTCAGGGCCGTCATGTCCAGCACGACCCCGCCCGCGAGCGGCACGGCCTGGCCGTAATTGCCGGTGCCGCCGCCGCGCACGGTGAGCGGCACGCGGTGGACGGCGCAGGCCGCGGCGACCCGTACCACGTCCGCCTCGTGGCGCGGAAGGGCGACTAGGTCGGCACTCTTGCGGTTGAGCTGAGCCTTGAGGAGCGGGCTATACCAGAAGAAGTCTCGCGACTTCTGGCGGACGAGTGCTGGGTCATCGAGGATGGGCACGTCCCCGATCGCGTCGCGGAACGCGGCAAGGGCAGGGAGGGCGAGACTGTCCATGGACCGAATTCAGGCAAGCGGCGTGCCAGAAGGCTAGGGCGGCGCGATGAAGCTCACATGCGCGGCGACGATGCGCCAGCCCGGCGCCATGCGCGTCCAGCTCTGCTGCTGCCGCCCGAGCCTTCCTGGCGCGCCCTCGCGCGTGAACAAGGTGCTCGCGGTCGCGAAGTCGCGGCCGAAGCTGGTGATGACGGTGCGCTCCAGAGTGCGCGCGAGGCCCTGGGCCGGGCGCGCGCTGCGGAAGGCGCGGATCGCCTCGATGCCGTAGAGCACCTCGCTAGCGCCGTAGCGCACGGTGCGCGGATCGGCCCAGAACAGCTCGTCGAGCACGGCGAGGTCGTTGGTCACGAGCGCCTGCTCGTAGCGGGCGAAGGCGGCTTCGACCTCGGCCAGCACATCGGGAAGGTTCACGTCCATGAGGGCTCCTCTCCGGCGGCGCGGGCGATCCCCGTCCGCTCAAGGTGGGCGGCGATGCGGAGGCATACATCCTCGCGCCAGGGCGCGGCTACGACCTGCACGCCGAGCGGCAGGCCGGGTCCTGCGACGGGCACGGCCGCGATCGGCAGGCCAAGGCAGGAGAGCGGCTGCGTGAGCAGGCCGATGGAGGCGCGCAGCGGCAGGTCCTGGCCGCCGAGGCGCAGCACCTTTGCCCCGAGCGGAGGTGCCGCGGTGGGCGTGCTCGGCGCGAGCAGCGCGTCGAACTGCCCGAACAAGGACATCGCCCGCTCCCGCGCCGCCCGGCGATACCGCTGCGCCGCGACGTAGAGGCTGCCCGGCATCAGCGCGCCCGCGATCAGCCTGTCCCGCACCTCCGGGTCGAACTCGGCCGGCCGCGTCCGCAGCCGCCCGAGATGCAACGCCGCGCCCTCGACCGCGGTGACGACGTAGGCCGCCTGGCGCATGAGCATCGCGCCGGGCAGTTCGGCCGTGCCCACGATGCGCAGCGCCGACGCTACCCGCTCCAGCGCCGCCCATGCCTGCGGCCCGGCGTTGTCCTGGAAGTAGCCGCCGAGCACGCCGATCCGCAGTCCCTCGATCCCGTCCTCGATCCGCCACGGCTCGAAGGGTCGCCCCATGCACGCCGGGTCGAGCGGATCGGGTCCCTGCATCGCCTCGTAGGACAGGGCCACGTCCGCCGCCGTGCGCGCGAGCGGCCCTATCGTGTCGAGGGAGGACACGAACGGGAACGTGCCCGCGCGCGACAGCCGCCCGTAGGTCGGCCGCAGCCCGAACAGGCCGCAGAAGGAAGCGGGGACGCGCACGCTGCCGTTGGTGTCCGAGCCGAGCGCGAGCGGCACCAGGCCGCCGGCGACCGCGGCCCCTGAGCCGCCGCTGCTGCCGCCGGTCATGCGGGTCGTGTCGTGCGGGTTGCGGCTCGGGCCGTAATGGGCGTTCTCGCCCGTGAAGTCGTAGGCGTATTCGCCCATGTTCAGCGCGCCGACCAGGACGGCGCCGGCCGCTTCCAGGCGCCGCACCGCCGTCGCGTCGGTGCTAGCGGGCGGCAGGTCGCGGTTGATGCGCGAGCCGGCCAGCGTGCTCAGCCCGGCGATGTCGAACAGGTTCTTGACCGCGAACGGCACGCCCGCGAGCGGCAGGCCGCGTCCCTCCCGGTCCACCCAGGCCGCGCGCACCCTGGCGCGGTCGGCGAGCACCGCCGTGAACGCGCCCAGCGCAGCGTCCCGCTCGGCGATCCGGGCGAGGGCGCGCTCGACGATGTCGGCGGCGCTGGCGCGACCTTCCTGGACCGCGGCGGCGATGGCGGTGGCGGTCATCGTGCCTCCGGGAGGCGGTCAATCGGCAAGGGATCGAGCGCGTCCGGCAGCTTCGCCACTTCCGCCGCGACCTCGGCCCCGAGTTGCAGCAGCAGGCGCAGGTGGACCAGCACCGCCGCTTCCCACTCCGGCGCGACCGCGAGACCGAGCGCCTCGGCCGTTTCGAGCAAGGGGTCGGCCACAATGTCACTCCCTCGATCCAACTCGTTCGCTCACAGGCAAGGCGCCGGATGCAATCTTGCCTCGGCGACTCGAATGCTGGCACGCTCTCTGCACGTCTTCCGAATCTGTGATGCCCACATCGCACGGAGGTTCGATATGACCAGAAGTCTCCAGCGCCGGCCGCAGTTGCACGCGGTGTCCCGTCTTCTCGCCGTGCTCGCCGTGTGCGCCGCTGGGAGCGCCGCTGCCCAGGACGTGGGCACGCCGCCGCCTGCGACCAACCCGCAGCCGCAGATCCTCGGTCCCACGTCGGTGAACCCGGCGCCGCCGCCGCCAGGGCCGGGCGGCGTGCCGCAAGGCGACTTCTTCACCCTCGGCCAGCCGCTCGCCCCGCTAGGCAACTCGCTTGCCCGCGTCGGCATCTATCTCAAGGGCTTCTTCGAGAGCACGCTCTACGGCGTGCCTTCCGGCGGCGTCCGGCGCGGTGATGTCCTCTATGACGAGGCGTACTACGGGGCGGACTTCGATTTGCAGAAGATGTTCGGCCTCACCGGGTCGGTGGTCCATTTCAGCCTCGACTCGCGCTTCGGCGGCTTCCCCCAGGGCGTCAACGACTTCACTGGCAGCGCCGTCGGCTACCTGCAAGGCGCCGGACCCGACAACAAGACCCGGCTGAACGAGCTCACCCTCGACCAGCACCTGTTCAGCGACAAGCTGCGCATCGTCGTCGGCCGGACCACGCTCGCCAACTACTTCGGCACCTCCGAGCTGTATTGCCAGTTCCAAGTCGGCCTTTGCAGCAATCTCGGCCCCTTCAACTGGTCGCTCGACAGCAACGAGCCGTTCTGGCCGATCGCGGTCTGGGCCGGGGAGGCCTCGTTCTGGCCGACGCCGAACCTCTATGTGCGCGCCGGCGCCTCCAAGTCCGACCCCTACCAATACGGCCGCGCCGGCTTTCCCTGGGACGCCGGGTGGAGCACGTCGCACGCCACCGGCGTCTTCGTCCCGGTGGAGCTCGGCTACGTCACCGCGCCCGAGGCAGTGCGCTACCCCGCCAAGTATGACATCGGCTTCACCTACAATTCCTCGAACTTCCCCGATGCCCGGTACAACACCGCAGGCCAGAGCTTCGTCCAGTTCGGCGGCGCGCCGGCCAACACCGGCTCGGTCACCACGATCTACGCCCAGGCGCAGAAGATGGTCTGGCGCCCGGACCCGGCCAAGCCGCAGGGCCTGACCGTGTTCGGCGGCCTGCAGATCAACACCTCCGGCCGCGCCGTGGTGCAGAACTACTTCACCGTCGGCGCCGTGCTGCACGGCACCTTCCCCAGCCGGCCGAACGACACGGTCGGCGTGGCTTTCCAGGACTACCTGTTCAACCATCGCCAGACCGGGCACCTGAACGACGTGATCGCCGCCGAGGGCCTGTCGGGCAACGTCGCCAACACCGAGCAGAACCTCGAGGTCAACTACGGGCTGGAGGTCGCGCCCGGCCTCCAGTTCAAGCCCTACACCAGCTTCACCTGGCACCCCGACCAGAACCTGTTCGACGTGACGCCCAACCCGCGCGTGCACTACGCCTGGGCCGCAGGCGTGCAGCTCTCCGTGCTGCTCAACGAGGCCACCGGCCTGCCGTCGTTCTTCCGCGCGAACTAAGGTGGGAAAGCCTTGAACGGTCCCGCATTCGGCTCGCTCTGGCTGCGGGACCCGCTCGCCATCCTGGCCGACGGGGCGGAGCGCGGCGTGGTGGTGCGCGAGGGCCGCATCGCCGAGCTCGTCCCCGCCGGGCGGGAGCCGGGAAGCCCGGTGGACAGGGTGTTCGAGGCCTCCCGGCACGTCGTCCTGCCGGGGTTGGTCAACACCCATCATCACTTCTACCAGACGCTGACCCGCGCCTTGCCCGCGGCGCTGGACCGGGAGCTGTTCCCCTGGCTGCAGGCGCTCTACCCCGTTTGGGCGCGGCTGACGCCGGAGGCGCTGGACGCCGCCGCGACCGTCGCGATGGCCGAGCTGCTGCTCTCGGGCTGCACCACGACGACGGACCACCACTACGTCTTCCCGGCCGGGCTGGAGGACGCGATCGACATCGAGGTCGCTGCCGCCCGGCGCCTCGGCATCCGCGCCGTGGTGACGCGCGGCTCGATGAACCGCTCGCGCAAGGACGGCGGCCTGCCGCCCGACGGCGTGGTCCAGGACGAGGACGCCATCCTCGCCGACAGCGAGCGCCTGATCGCCCGGCACCACGACCCGGCGCCCCACGCCATGGTGCAGGTTGCCCTCGCTCCCTGCTCGCCCTTCACGGTGACGACCTCGCTGATGCAGGCGACCGCGGCGCTCGCGGACGCGCGCGGGCGTGCGGCTGCACACGCATCTCGCGGAGACCGAGGACGAGGACCGCTACTGCCGGGCGACCTACGGCTGCTCGCCGCTGGACTACCTGGAAGCGTGCGGCTGGCTGCACGGCCGGACCTGGCTCGCCCACGGCGTCCATTTCGGGGCGGAGGACATCGCCCGGCTGGGGCGCGCGGGCGTCGGCGTGGCGCATTGCCCGTGCAGCAACCAGGTGCTGGCCTCCGGGATCTGCCCGGCCTGCGACCTGGAGCGGGCGGGCGTCGCCGTCGGGCTGGGCGTGGACGGCTCGGCGTCCAACGACGCCTCGAACCTGATGCAGGAGGTGCGGGCCGCCTTCCTGGTGCAGCGCGGGCGCTACGGGGTGGGCCGCGTGGGGCACCGCGACGCGCTGCGCTGGGCGACGGAGGGTTCGGCCGCGTGCCTGGGGCGGGCGGAGCTGGGACGGATCGCGCCGGGCGCTGCGGCGGATCTCGCCCTGTTCACGCTCGACGAGCTGCGCTTCTCCGGAGCGGGCGATTCGCTGGCGGCCCTGGTGCTGTGCGGCGCGCACCGGGCGGACCGGGTGATGGTGGCGGGACACTGGGTGGTGGAGAGTGGCGCGATCCCAGGGCTGGACCTGGCCGCGCTGATGCGCCGGCATGGGTGCGAGGCGGCGCGGTTGCGGGAGGTCTCATGATGCCGGCAGCCCTGTCGGATAGTTGTGTTGGATGGCATCCGGCCTGTTGGGCGCCTAGACTCATCGGATGCGGAACAACGCCGATCGCGCCTCGGCGCCCGCTGGATGGCTGGAAAGCCTTGCTCGCAGCAAGGCCCAGATCGCGGCCAGCCAAACCGTGCCACTCCTGCCCCTGCCTCGATCGCTTGCGCGCGACGGCGGAGCGCCTTGAGGCGGCGCAGGATATAAACCCGGATGGAGCCAGGCAGACCGCCGAACGGTGATTGCACTCACGCCGGAAGCGAGCCTCATCATTCTGAACGCGCCCGAACGCGGGATGTCGGCACCGCGTCCATATCCCGAACTCTCCGCGTTGTCCTTCTTGTGGCTTAAGCGCGGCCGGTATTGGATCGCCTATGACCCGGCCGGCCCGATCATCGCCGGCGTGTTCTTGAGACCGACGACATTCCAAGTCGGCTGAGGTAGTGCCAGCGGAATTGGGAGATGGGAAAGGGTGGCGCGCGCCGCAGGGCAGTCGGAAACGTAGGGTGGATAAGCGAAGCGCAATCCGCCAAAGCAAATCAGCCGCGCTCTCCAACCTCTCCAAGATCGGTATCTTCACCTTTCCAGGCAACCGGATAAAGCCCGAGCGCCACGCAGCGACGGAATGACGAGTGGGGCCACTCCGCGACATGAGAGACGAGGCCATGCTTCACGGGATTGAAATGAACGTAATCCATATGCAGGGCGTAGTCTCGATCGTCGCGGATCGTGTGCTCCCAGAACCGCCGTTGCCATACGCCGCGCTCCCCCCGCCGCATCCTCGTGGCGGAGCGGTGCTCGACCTTCGGGAGCGACCGGGAGAACAGCGCCTTGATCTCTTTCCATCGCGTGGAGAAATCACTGTCGCCTGGCGGCAAGGTCCGAAGGCAGTGCATATGGTCCGGCAGCACCACCCAGGCATCAATGTGAAAGGGACGACGGATGCGCGTCGTTCTGACTGCGTCACACAGGGCCTGGACTTCGGCCACCAGTGTGTCGTCGCGCCGGCTTCGGAGGTTGACCGTGAAGAAGTAGGTGCCTCCCGGGACACGGTTGCGTCGATAGTCCGGCATCGATCGAGGATGCCATGCGGATATGAGGCCGCAAAGATTCCCGAGGGTGAGGGTCGCGACGGCGGATTGCGCTGCGCTTATCCGCCCTACGTTTGCTACCCCGCCAACTCCGCCTCGCGGACGCGCCGCTC
This sequence comes from uncultured Alphaproteobacteria bacterium, assembly GCA_963790535.1. GTDB lineage: Bacteria > Pseudomonadota > Alphaproteobacteria > Acetobacterales > Acetobacteraceae > CAWKEH01. The sequence continues at coordinate 107,403 of CAWBOZ010000016.1, forward strand.
GCTGGCCGGCATCACCCGGCGCCCGGCTACATACGTCGCCGCCACGGCGCGGTCATCGCCCAGGGTGAGCAACGCGAACAGCTCCTCCGACGAGATGTCGCCTACCCCCGCCATCCGGTGCGCCATGGCCGGCGTCGCGCGGGAGTCGAGCACGACCAGGTCGGCCTCGTAGCCCGGCGCCAGCGAGCCGATCCGCTCGCCAAGCCCTAGCGCCTCGGCGTTGCCGCGGGTGATCGTGTGGAAGGCCTCCAGCGCCGGCCAGCTCTGGCCTTGCAGTTGCAGCACCTTGTAAGCCTCGGCCGCGGTGCGCAGCATGGAGTAGCTGGTGCCGCCGCCGACGTCGGTGGCGAGCGCGACCCGGACCCCGCGCCCCCGCAGCCGCGCCATGTCGAACAGGCCGGAGCCGAGGAACAGGTTCGAGGTCGGGCAGAACACCGCGACCGAGCCGCTCCCGGCGAGCATCTCGACTTCCTCGTCCTCCAGGTGGATGCAATGGCCGAACAGGGAGCGCGGGCCGAGCAGGCCGTATCGCTCATACACGCCCGTGTAGCTCGGCGCCCACGGGAACAGCGCCTTCGTGGCCGCGATCTCGGCGTGGTTCTCGGCGAGGTGGGTCTGCACGTAGGCGGTCGGGTAGGCGCGGGCCAGCGCCCCGGCCGCCTCAAGCTGCGCGTCGGTGGAGGTGAAGGCGAAGCGCGGCGTCACGGCGTAGAGCTGCCGGCCGCGCCCGTGCCAGCGGCGCAGCAGCGCCTCGCTCTCCTCGTAGCCCCGCTCCGCCGTGTCCTGCAGGCCGGGCGGCGCGTTGCGGTCCATCATCACCTTGCCGGCGATCATGCGGGTGCCGCGCCGCTCGCTCTCGGCGAAGAACGCCTCCACGGAGGCCGGATGGACGGTGCAATACACGGCCGCCGTCGTGGTGCCGCAGCGCAGCAGCTCGTCGAGGAAGAAGCGCGCCGTCGCCGCCGCGTGGTCCGGGTCGCGCAGCCGCTCCTCTTCCGGGAAGGTGTAGCGCTGCAGCCATTCGAGGAGCTGGGCGCCGTAGGAGCCGATCACCCGCGTCTGCGGATAGTGGATGTGGGCGTCCACGAAGCCCGGCATCACCAGGCCGTCCGGATAGTGGTCCACCGCCGTGCCGGGCGGCAGGGTGCGGAGCAGCGCCGCGGCATCCCCGACCGCCTGGATCATCCCGCCCTGCATCACGACGAGACCGTCCGCGGAGATAGCGGTAGGACGTTGAGTCCGTGCCCGCGAGCGCCGGGTCTGCCGTGAACGTCAGGACACGCCCGCGCACCGCCGTGGTCGCCTCGTCCGCCATCTCTGCCCTCCTGGCCCCTCTTGGGGGCACCCGACCCTAGCCTATCCCAGCAACGGCCTTGCAGTGCGCGGCGAACTGGAGAACCTTCAGGAGAACGCGAAGAATGGCAGGGAGGCAGCAGCGCCGTGTCGTTCCTGGAGAACATCCAGACCTTCGTGCGGGTGGTTGACCTGGGCGGCATGTCGGCGGCGGCCCGGCAGTTGCGCCTCTCCCCTGCCGTGGTCAGCCATCGCTTGCAGCAACTGGAGGGCCATCTCGGGGTGCGGCTGCTGAACCGCACCACGCGCACCCTGCACCTGACCGAGCCGGGGACGGCGTTCTACGAGGCGTGCCAGGGCGTGCTGCGCGCCGTCGAGGAGGCGGAAGGCGTGGCCTTCGAGGCCGGGGGCATCCCGACCGGCAGCCTCCGGGTGAGCGCGCCGCTCGGCCTGGGGCGCCGCACGGTGGCGCCGCTCCTGCCCCGGTTCTGCGCCCTGTATCCCCGGCTCTCCGTGCGCCTGCGCCTCTCCGAGCATCTGCTCGACCTGGTGCGCGAGGCCGTGGACCTCTCGGTGCGCCTGTCGGTGCCGGAGGATTCCAGCTTGATCGCCCGCAAGATCGCCGACTGCCCGCGCATCCTGTGCGCGTCGCCGCGCTACCTGGAGGAGCACGGCACGCCGCGCCTGCCGGACGATCTGTTCCAGCACGAATGCCTGCTGCTGCGCTTCCCCGGCTCGCAGCAATACCGCTGGACGTTGCAGACCGCCTCCGGACCCGTCACTCTCCACCTGCGCGGCCGCCTGGACGCCGACGACGGGGACGTGCTCACGGCCTGGGCGCTGGACGGGCTGGGGATCACCCTGAAGCCGGTGTTCGAGGTGGCGGCGCACTTGAGGTCGGGCGCGCTGCGGCCAGTGCTGCTCGACACGCCGCCGCCGCCCACGACGCTGGCCGTGGTCTATCCGCACCGGCAACTGCTCCCGTCCAAGGTGAGGCTGCTGGCGGACTTCCTGGTTGCCGAGCTTGGTCCGCTCGTGCAGCGGGAGATTGCCGGGCTGGACGTGCGGGCGCTCGCCTGATTGTTCGGGAACCTTGTAAACTGCTTCCAAGACCTTCTCCGTGACCGGAACGACGAAAACGTGCTCCGCTCATCCTGCGGATCAGGGAGGATCGGCCATCATGGCGAGCCAGCTTCACCCATCGCAAGAGCCACGCGACTGCATCCGGTTCCTGCTCGGGGACGAGCTCCGCGAGCTTCGCGGCTTCGACCCGACGCTCACCGTGCTGGACTGGCTGCGCGGCGAGGCGCGCCGGACCGGCACCAAGGAGGGCTGCAACGAGGGCGATTGCGGCGCCTGCACGGTGGTCGTCGTCCGCCCGGAGAACGGGCGCCTGTCCTATCGCGCGGTCAACGCCTGCATCCAGTTCGTAGGCACGCTGGACGGATGCCAGCTCCTGACGGTCGAGGATCTGAAGCGGCCGGGCGGCGCGCTGCACGCGGTGCAGCAGGCGATGGTGGACTGCCACGGCTCGCAGTGCGGGTTCTGCACGCCGGGCTTCGTCATGTCGCTGCTCGCGATGCTGAAGACCTACGCCGACCTTCCGAGCGAGGACGAGCTGGATGACATCCTCGCCGGCAATCTCTGCCGCTGCACCGGCTACGCGCCGATCATCCGGGCGGCCAAGCGCGCCTACGAGCCTGCACGCGGCGGATCGCTTCGACGCGCACGAGGTGCAGACACTCGCACGGCTGCAGGCACTGGACGACGGGCGCAGCATCCGGATCGAGGGGAACGGCGGCACCTTCCACGCCCCAGCCTCGACCGAGGACCTCGCCGATGTCCTGCTCCGCCACGAGCAGGCCACGATCATCGCCGGCAGCACCGACGTGGGCCTCTGGGTCACGAAGCAGATGCGCCGTCCTGACCCGCTCGTCCATGTCGGCCGGGTGCGCGCGCTGCGCCGCCTCACCGAGACCGACGATGGCCTGGAGATCGGCGCCGCCGTGCCCTATGCCGAGGCTGTCGGGCGCCTGGCCGCCCTCTATCCCGATCTCGGCGAGCTGATCCGCCGGCTCGGCTCGGTGCAGATCCGCAACATGGGCACCGTCGGCGGCAACATCGCCAACGGCTCGCCGATCGGGGATGCCTCGCCGGCGCTGATCGCCGCCGGCGCCACGCTCCACCTGCGGCGCGGCGCCGAGGTGCGGTCCATGCCGCTGGAGCAGTTCTTCATCGCCTACGGGCACCAGGACCGCCGCCACGGCGAGTTCGTGGAGCGGATCACCGTGCCCCGGCCCGCGCCCGGCACGCGCTTCCGCGCCTACAAGGTGAGCAAGCGCTTCGACCAGGACATCTCCGCGGTGATGGGCGCCTTCCTGCTGCGCCTGGACGGCGGTGCCGTGGCCGAGGCGCGGATCGCCTTTGGCGGGATGGCCGGAACCCCGAAGCGGGCGGCCGAGACGGAGGCGGCCCTGCTCGGCCGCCCTTGGGACGAGGCGACGCTCAGCGACGCCCAGGACGCGCTCGGGCGCGATTTCCAGCCCATCGGCGACGTGCGCGCAAGTGCTGCCTATCGCATGACCGTGGCGCGGAATTTGCTGCGGCGCCTGCTCATCGAGACCATATCCCCGGACGTGGAGACGCGCCTCGTCGGCGACAGGAGCCTCGCCCATGCCTGACCAGATGCACCCGGCCCAGCCCAATCTGGGCGCTGGCGACGCTATCCGCCTGCCGATGCGCCACGACAGCGCGCACAAGCACGTCTCCGGCGAGGCCGCCTATATCGACGACCTGCCGGAGCCTGCCGGGCTGCTGCATGTTTATCTCGGCCTGAGCGAGCGGGCGCACGCGCGCCTCCGGCACGTGGACCTCGACCCGGTGCGCAAGGCGCCGGGCGTGGTCCTGGTGCTGACGGGCGAAGATGTGCCGGCGCACAACGAGATCAGCCCGGTCGGGAAGGGCGACGAACCGCTCTTCGCGGCGGAGCTGGTGGAATACATAGGCCAGCCGATCTTCGCCGTCGCGGCCCACACGCGGCAGGCGGCGCGCGCGGCTGCGCGGCTGGCGGTCGTGACCTACGAGGACTTTCCGGCGGTGCTGGACGTGGACGCAGCCTTGCCGGGCGGCGTGCTGGTGACGGAGCCGCTGACGCTCAGCCGGGGCGATGCCGCCCACGCCATCGCGGGGGCACCGCACCGCCTCTCGGGCCGGATGCGGGTCGGCGGGCAGGACCATTTCTACCTGGAGGGCCAGATCGCGCTCGCCGAGCCGGGCGAGGACGGCGACGTTCGGGTCCACTCCTCGACGCAGCACCCGAGCGAGACGCAGCACCTCGTCTCCCACGTGCTCGGCGTGCCCGACACGAGCGTCACCGTCGAGGTGCGGCGCATGGGCGGCGCGTTCGGCGGCAAGGAGACGCAGGCCAATCTGTTCGCCTGCGTCGCAGCCCTCGTCGCAAGCAAGACCGGCCGGGCCGCCAAGCTGCGCCCCGACCGCGACGACGACATGGTCATCACCGGCAAGCGGCACGACTTCGTGCTCGACTACGAGGTCGGCTACGACGGCGAGGGCCGCATCCGGGGCGTCGAGATGCGCTGCGCCGCGCGCTGCGGCTTCTCCGCGGACCTCTCCGGCCCGGTGACGGACCGCGCCTTGTTCCACGCCGACAACTGCTACTTCTACCCGGATGTCCGGCTCACCTCGCTGCCGCTCAAGACCAACACGGTGTCGAACACCGCCTTCCGCGGCTTCGGCGGCCCGCAGGGCATGGTCGGGGCGGAGCGGATCATCGAGGAGATCGCCTTCGCCACCGGCCTCGACCCGCTGGAGGTGCGCAAGCGCAACTTCTACGGGACCGAGGACCGCAACGTCACGCCGTATCACCAGGTCGTCGAGGACAACATCATCGCCGGCCTCGTGGCGACGCTGGAGACGGAGTGCGACTACGCCGGGCGGCGCGCGGCGATCCGGGCGGCGAACCGGGGCAGCCCGGTCATCCGGCGCGGCATCGCGCTGACGCCGGTGAAGTTCGGCATCTCCTTCACCGCGACGCACTACAACCAGGCCGGCGCGCTGGTGCACATCTACAACGACGGCAGCGTCCACCTGAACCACGGCGGCACGGAGATGGGGCAGGGGCTGTTCGCCAAGGTCGCCCGCGTGGTCGCCGAGGAATTGCAGCTCGACCTCGACCGGATCAAGGTCACGGCGACGACGACGGGCAAGGTGCCGAACACCTCCGCTACTGCCGCGTCGTCCGGCGCGGACCTGAACGGCAAGGCGGCGCAGGCGGCGGTGCGCACGATCAAGGCGCGCCTCGTCGAGTTCGCGGCCGAGCACTGGTCCGTGCCGAAGGACCAAGTGGAGTTCCTGCCCAACCGGGTGCGGATCGGCAACCAGGAGGTCTCGTTCCGGACGCTGATCAAGCAGGCCTATATCGGCCGCGTCTCCTTGTCCGCGACGGGGTTCTACAAGACGCCGAAAATTCACTGGGACCGCGCGAGCGGCACAGGCCGGCCGTTCCTCTACTTCGCCTACGGCGCCGCCTGCACCGAGGTGGCGGTGGACACGCTGACCGGCGAGCACCGCATCGAGCGCGTCGATATCCTGCACGATGCCGGGCGCTCGCTGCACCCGGCGATTGACCTCGGGCAGATCGAGGGCGGCTTCGTCCAGGGCGCCGGCTGGCTGACCACCGAGGAGCTGGTCTGGGACAACGACGGCCGGCTGCGCACCCACGCGCCCAGCACCTACAAGATCCCGGCCTGCGGCGATCGTCCGCGCGTGTTCAACGTCCGGCTGTTGGAGGGTGCCGACAACCGGGAGGACACGATCTTCCGCTCCAAGGCGGTCGGCGAGCCGCCCCTCATGCTCGGCATCTCGGCGCTGCACGCGATCTCCGACGCGGTGGCGAGCGTCGCCGACTACCGGACCTGCCCGCGCCTCGACGCCCCGGCGACGCCGGAGCAGGTGCTGGGCGCGGTCGAGCGGCTGCGGGACGGTGTGCCGTGAGCGCGCGACCTCGCCTCCGCCCTGCGCCACTGGCTCGGGGACGGCGAGCCAGTGGCACGGGTTCTGATCACCCGCGCGCGCGGCTCCACCCCGCGCGAGGCCGGTGCTGCGATGCTGGTCACGGCGCGGGAGAGCCGCGGCACGATCGGCGGCGGCACGCTGGAGTGGGAGGCCGCGGCCCGGGCCCGCGCGCTGCTCGCCGAAGAGAGGGACTCCCTCGACCTGGAGATGCCGCTCGGCCCGGCGCTCGGCCAGTGCTGCGGCGGCCACGTCTCGCTGCGCATCGAGCGCGCGGACGGGCGCGTGCTGCGCGAGATGGAGGCGGCGGAGCAGGCGGAGCAGGCCGTATTGCCGCTGGTCCTGATGTTCGGCGCCGGGCATGTCGGGCAGGCGCTCGCGCGGGCGCTGGCGCCGCTGCCGCTTCGCCTGCGCTGGATCGACGGGCGGGCGGAGGAGTTCGGCCCCACGATCCCGGACGGCGTGGAGGCGGTCGTGACCGACGCTTGGGAAGGCGAGATCGCCCGTGCCCCCGCCGGCGCCGCCTGCCTCGTGCTCACCCACAGCCACGCGCTCGACGCCCGGATCACGGCGGCGGCGCTGGAGCGGGGCGACCTCGCCTATGTCGGCCTGATCGGCTCGCGCAGCAAGCGCCGCCGCTTCGAGCGCGCGCTTCCGCGACATCGGCATCGCCGAGGACCGGATCGCCGCCCTCGTCTGCCCCATCGGCGACCGCGGCATCCGCGACAAGCGCCCGGCGGTCATCGCCGCCCTTGCCGCGGCGGAGCTGGTCGAGGCATTCGCGAAGCACGCGGCCCAGCCACGCAAGATGCGTGAGGACGCGACCGAAGGGAGGGCCGCATGAGCAACCGGATCGAGCTGCGCGGGATCACCAAGCGCTTCCCCGGCGTGGTCGCCAACGCCGACGTGGATCTCGCTGTCGCGCCGGGCGAGATCCACGCCCTGCTGGGCGAGAACGGCGCCGGCAAGTCAACGCTCGTGAAGATCATCTACGGCATCCTGCAGGCCGACGAGGGCGAGATCCTGTGGGACGGCAAGCCCGTCCGCATCCACGACCCGCACGCCGCCCGCGCGCTCGGCATCGGCATGGTGTTCCAGCATTTCTCCTTGTTCGAGGCGATGACGGTGCTGGAGAACGTTTCCCTCGGCCTGGACCGGCCGGAGAAGCCCGCCAAGCTCGCCGAGCGCATCCGCAGCGTCAGCGCCGCCTACGGCCTGCCGCTCGACCCCTGGCGCGGGGTCCACACGCTCTCCGTGGGGGAGCGGCAGCGGATCGAGATCGTGCGCTGCCTGCTGCAATCGCCGAAGCTGCTCATCATGGACGAGCCGACCTCGGTGCTGACGCCGCAGGAGGCCGACCGGCTGTTCGAGACGCTGCGCCAGCTTGCCCAGGACGGCTGCTCGATCCTCTACATCAGCCACAAGCTGCGCGAGATCAAGGCGTTGTGCAGTCGGGCCACGGTGCTGCGCGGCGGCCGCGTCGTGGGCGCCTGCGATCCCGCGGCCGAGACGGCGGGCAGCATGGCGCAGATGATGATCGGGGCGCAAATCCGTCCGCTCACCCGGCGTGCTGCCGAGGCGGCACCAGGGCGGACGCGGCTCGTCGTGGACCGTCTCGATCTGCCCTCGGATACGGCGCACGGCACCGACCTGCGGGGTATCTCGTTCGCGGTGGAGGCGGGCGAGATCTTCGGGATCGCCGGCGTCGCCGGGAACGGCCAGAACGAGCTGCTGCTCGCGCTGACCGGCGAGCGCACCGCCGCCCGGAGCGGGTCCGTGACGATAGATGGCAAGCCCGCGGGGACGCTCAATGCGGCCCGGCGCCGGGCGCACGGCCTCTGCTCCGTGCCGGAGGAGCGCAACGGCCACGCCGCGGTGCCGGAGTTCAGCTTGGCGGACAACGCGGTGCTGAGCGCGCACGGCCGAATGCACCTGTGCACCGGGGGCATCGTGCGCGCCGCCCGCGCCGCCAAGTTCGCCGCGCGCATCATCGCCGATTTCGACGTGCGCACGCCGGGCACGCAAGCCGCAGCCTCCAGCCTGTCCGGCGGCAACTTGCAGAAATTCATCGTCGGCCGGGAGATCCTGCAGAAGCCCGGCGTCCTGGTGGTGTCGCAGCCGACCTGGGGCGTCGATGCGGGCGCCGCGGCGGCGATCCACGCGGCGCTGCTGGCGCTCGCGGCCGAAGGGTCGGCCATCGTGGTGATCTCGCAGGATCTGGACGAGCTGCTGGCGATCAGCGGGCGATTGGCGGTGCTCAACGTCGGCGTGCTGTCCGATGCCCTCGTCACCGCGCAGGTCACGGTCGAGGCGCTGGGCTTGCTGATGGGCGGCGTGCACGGCCCGGAGAGCCAGACGGCGGAACGCCCGGCACAGGAGGTGGCTTATGCGATTCAAGGTTGAGCGGCGGCGGCAGGTCTCGACGGGCCTGCTGTGGCTGACGCCGGTGCTGTCGGTGCTGTGCACCGTGGCGGTGGCGGTGATCCTGTTCGCCTGCCTGGGCTATGACCCGGTGCGGGCGCTCAATGACCTCTTCGTGCAGCCGCTGCTGTCGGTCCAGGGCCTGACCGAGCTGGCGCTGAAGGCGTCGCCGCTGGTGATGATCGGCGTCGGCCTCGCCGCCGGGTTCCGCGCCAACGTGTGGAACATCGGCGCCGAGGGCCAGCTCATCATGGGCGCCATCGCCGGCGGCGGCGTCGCGCTGGCGTTCTACGGTCAGGAGGGCGCCTGGATCCTGCCGCTGATGTGCTTGGCCGGCATCCTGGGCGGCATGGCCTGGGGTGCGATCCCGGCGTTCCTCAAGACCCGCTTCGATGTCAGCGAGATCCTGGTCAGCCTGATGCTGACCTACGTCGCCGGACTCTTCCTCAGCCTGTTGGTGCTCGGCCCGTGGAAGGACCCGGAAGGGATGAACTTCCCGCAATCGCGCATGTTCTCGGACTCGGCCCTGCTGCCGATGCTGGTCGAGGGCACGCGGATGCACGCGGGCGTGCTGGTGTCGCTCGCGGTGGCGGTGGTCGGCTGGCTGGTGATGTCGCGCTCGATCCTGGGCTTCGAGATCCGCACCGTCGGCACCGCGCCCGCGGCGGCGCGCTTCGCCGGGTTCAGCCGCAACCGCGTGGTGTGGCTGACGATGATGGCGGGGAGCGGGCTTGCCGGGCTGGCGGGCGTGTTCGAGGTGGCCGGCCCCATCGGGCAGCTCATCCCGAAGCTCACGCCGGGCTACGGCTTCACGGCGATCATCGTCGCCTTCCTCGGCCGGCTCCATCCGCTCGGCATCCTGGCGGCGGGCCTGGTCATGGCGCTGTCCTACATCGGCGGCGACAACGCCCAGGTGGACATGGGGCTGCCGAACGCCGCGGTCGGGCTGGTGCAGGCGATGCTGCTGTTCTTCCTGCTCGCGTCGGATTTCCTGGTCCGCTACCGCCTGCGCCTCGTCAGGCCCCAACCCGTCCGTGGAGAGAGTGTGCCAGCATGACTCACGCCATCCTCGTCCCACTGCTCGTCTCGGTGATCATCGGGGCAACTCCCCTGCTCCTCGCAGCACTCGGCGAGCTGGTGGTGGAGCGCGCCGGCGTGCTCAACCTCGGCGTCGAGGGCATGATGCTGGTGGGCGCGGTCTGCGCCTTCGCGACGCAGACGATGACGGGCAGCTCGGCGCTCGCCATCCTCGCCGGCGCGGCCGCGGGCGCCGCCATGGCGGGGCTGTTCGGCGTGCTCACCTTGACGCTGACCAGCAACCAGGTCGCGACCGGCCTCGCGCTCACCATCTTCGGGATCGGCCTCAGCGCACTCGTCGGCGCGGGCTTCGTTGGTCACCCGGTGCCGCAGTTGCCGAAGCTGGACATCCCCGGCCTGTCAGCCCTGCCGGTCGCCGGGCCGCTGCTGTTCCACCATGACGCGCTGGTCTATCTCTCGGTCGCCATGACGGCGGCGGTCGCGTGGTTCCTCAAGCGCAGCCGCGGCGGGCTGATCCTGCGCGCGGTAGGCGAGGCGGACGGCTCCGCCCATTCCATCGGCTACAACGTCATCGGCATCCGCTACCTCGCGGTCCTGTTCGGGGGGATGATGAGCGGCCTCGGCGGCGCTTACCTGTCGCTCGCCTACACGCCGATGTGGGGCGAGGAGATGACGGCCGGCCGCGGCTGGATCGCGCTCGCGCTGGTCGTCTTCGCGGCCTGGCGGCCATGGCGGGTGCTGGCCGGCGCCTACCTGTTCGGCGGCCTCAGCGTCCTGCAGCTCTACTTGCAAGGCAGCGGCTTCGTCGCCGTGCCGACGCAGGTCTTGGCGATGGTGCCCTACGTTGCCACCATCGTCGTGCTCATCCTGATCTCGTCCGGCTCGATGCGCAGCCGGCTCAACGCCCCCGCCTGCCTCGGCAAGCCGTTCCGCGCGGCGAGCTGATCCCCAACCCGCACCAGGAGAAGCCCATGAACAGCCTCATCGCCCGTCGCCGCCTCCTGCTGGGGACCGCCGCCGTTGCCGGGGCGGGCCTCGGCGGCATCCGTGCCCGCGCCGCGGAGCCGCTGCGCGTGGGCTTCGTCTATCTCGGGCCGATCGGCGACTTCGGCTGGACCTACCAGCACGACCAGGGCCGCAAGGCGCTGGAGACCGCGATGGGCAGCGCGATCAAGGCGACCGCCGTCGAGAACGTGGCCGAGGGTCCGGACGCCGAGCGCGTCGTCCGCCAGCTCGCGAGCAGCGGCAACGGCCTGATCTTCACCACGTCCTTCGGCTTCATGAACCCGACCGAGCGGGTCGCGCGCCAGTTCCCGAAGGTGAAGTTCGAGCAGGCGACCGGCTACAAGACGATGCCCAACATGGCCGAGTACAACGCCCGCTTCTACGAGGGACGCGCGGTGTGCGGGACCATCGCCGGGCACGTGTCGAAGGCGGGCGTCGCGGGCTACGTGGGATCGGTGCCGATCCCCGAGGTGGTCATGGGGATAAACGCCTTCACGCTCGCGGCGCAGAAGGTGAACCCGAACTTCAAGACCAAGGTGATCTGGGTGAACAGCTGGTTCGATCCGGGCAAGGAGTCGGATGCGGCGAAGTCGCTGATTGACCAAGGCGCCGATATCCTGTGCCAGCACACCGACAGCCCGGCCGTGATGCAGGCCGCGGAGGAGCGCCACGCCCACGCGTTCGGTCAGGCGTCCGACATGCGCAGCTTCGGGCCGGACGCGCAACTCACCGCGATCGTCAACAACTGGGCGCCCTACTACATCGAGCGCACCAAGGCGGTGCTGAACGGCACCTGGAAGACGCAGAGCGTCTGGCTTGGCATGAAGGACGGCCTCGTGGAGATCGCTCCCTACGGACCCGGCGTGACGCAGGCCGCACGCGACGCCGCGGACAAGGTGAAGGCGGGGATCATCGCCGGCACGCTCAATCCCTTCGCGGGTCCGATCAAGGACCAGAAGGGCGAGCAGAAAGTCGCGGCGGGCGCCACGATCCCGGATGAGGAGCTGCTGAAGCTGAACTGGTATGTGGAGGGCGTGCAAGCCTGACGGCTCGTCTATAGCGTTTCGCGTCGCCTCCCGCCGGCACGTCATGGAAATGCGTGCCGAACTGCCAGTCCATCCACAGAAGGAAGAAGGCGAGTGGTGCCCCGTGACCTCGACCGTGACGGCCGGCTCATGGTGCCGTCCGAGAACGACCAGGCAACGCGAAGCTGCGCGACATTGGCGGCGTTGATCTTGTCAAGCGGGCTGTAGCGCGTGTTGGCGTAGTCGCGCGCCGCCATGTGCTACTCGCCGGGCGGGTCGTTCGGGGCGAAGTTCGCAGTGGCGTCGGTGATCGAGCCGAAGGCCGCTGCCGAGCAGGGCGGCGGACATGCCGGCGCGCGCGGACGGCCCATGCGAGAGAAGCGATCATGACGCATGTCGGACGATCCCTATCTGCCGCGGCGAGCGGCAAGCGGCGCGCCGCCAGGGTCGGAGCCAGCGCACCTGGCCATAGGAGTGGGGCGGCGCGACACGCGGCAGAGGACAAATCAGGCCTCCGACATCTGCTCTACCGAGCGAGCCGGATGGGCGCTGTCACCCGGCGCGGGCGATGGCGGCGTCGAAGGCCGCGAGCACCTCGGCGTGGGTGGATTTGTCGTTCATCCTCTCCACGCTGTCGAAGCCACGCCCCCTGGCCACGCCGAGCATCAAGCCGTGCGCCTCGTGCCGAATCCTACGCCCGTACTGGCACTGCGGATCCCGCGCCGCCTTGCGCAAGGCGCCAACGGTGCAGTGCCTGCCGTCGCTCGTGCGGTATGCTCCTCTCGCCCAGTCCCCCTCGGCCTCGATCAGGGCGCGCGCCGCCCACAGGAGGCAAAGGGCTGAGTCGGACGGCAGGCGTCCGCGGCCTCCCGGACTGGCCGGGAGCAAGCCCCGCAGCCTCGCCCATGTCCGCTGCGCCCAGGGTTCGGCCTGCACCGCGCCTGACGACAACGCCTCCGACGACAACGCCGCCGGGGACCGGGGAAACTCGCCTCCATCGAACGACATGGTCCACTCCTCCCGCTTGGTATCCGCCTCGCACCGCGCCAACCTGCCAGTGAAGCGATGCCGATCCACGTTGCAACACAGAGTGCAGGCCGAGAGCCGGCGGCGGAAACACAATTGATGCAGCCGGCGTGCAAGAACACGTGACGCAATCGTTGTTTGTGCCTTTTGCTGGCCTCCACCGGTTCCGCCGGTCACGCAGCCGCCCTGTATTTTGCGGACCGCTCGGCACCGTGACACGCTGCGCCACACGAGGGGGAGACGGAATGCCGCTGGACGGCAGGATTGCCGCCATCGCAGGTGCTGCCGGCCGTTGGCTCGCCCGCGCCGCGGCGATCCCGGTGGGCTTCCTGCTCATGGCGCTCGTCGCGCTCCTGCGCCTCGCACGCCATGCCCTGCTTCACCGGGGCTGGCGCGTTCTGCTTCGGGCTGGCGACGGTCGCCTACCTCCTGTGCACGTCGGACACGCCGGTCAGCGTCGTCGCCGGGCGGCTCGACGAAGGCCGCCTGCACCATCGGCCGCGTCAGCCCCGACGCGGCGCTGCGCCGCATCTGGCCCTACCTCGCCGCGGTGCTGGCCGGTCTCCTGATCGTCGCCGCCGTGCCCTGGATCAGCGTTGGGTTCCTCTGAGGCCAGCAACTCTGTCGCTCAAGCGGGCGCCCAAGCTGGCAATAGCGAGGGTTCCCAATGCCCTCCAGCAACTTCACGAATCTGTGCTGCGGTGCAGCAATTCCACCTCTTGTGAATCTACTTAGATGCGCTCATAGTTCTGCTGGACGGGTCATGAAGGTCATCGAGACCACTTGCGCCTGTCTCTATCAATAACTTTGGGGAGAGCGCACAATGAGCGCCTCGAATTTCTTTGGGACTTCAGCAAATCACGCCGAGCAGTCCGTGAACACAGCGTTGAACACTGCCATGAACACGGGAATGGCATGGTTTGACATGATGGTGAACTTCCAGCGCGAGATGCAGCGCGCCTCGCTGCAGTCGTTCTCGTCCTATAGCCCGACCAGCGACACCCGGATCACCGGCCGTATGCCGCAGCAGGCCAACGGCATCCAAGTCATTCCCGTCGGCGAGGAGCGGCTCAACGTCGCCACCCGCACCGTACAGGGCGAGACCACCCGCATCCGCCGCCGCGTCGTCACCCAGCCGGTCGAGCAGCAGGTCACGCTGCGCGACGAGAAGGTGGTCATCGAGCGTCGCCCGGCGACTCCCGGCGCCAACCCGAAGCCGGACGTGCTGACCGAGACGATCATCGAGATGAGCGACAGCACCCAGGTGCCGACGGTGTGGAAGAGCCTGCACGTCGCCGAGGAAGTGGTCTTGCGCAAGCAGGTCACCGAGCGGACCGAGAAGGTGCGCGAGACCGTCCGCCATGACGTGGTGGACGTGGAGCATGACCACGCTGAGGTGTCCGCTAGGCAGACCCATGAGGTCGAGGGCCACGTTGACCATCTGCCCGCGCTTCGTCACGACGCGGCAGACGATCGCCGTATCCACGCCCGCGCGGAGCACGGCGCCGACAGGCGTCCGCATGACGAGCCTAGCGACGCCAAGAAGCACGCGCACCGCGCCGCGCCGCTGCGGACCGCCGCTGCACGCAAGGTCGCGCGCAAGAGCTAGCGCCCGGGCTGACGTCTGGATCGGGTGGGACAGGGGCGGAACGCCCCTTCCCATCCTCCAGACGCCGCGCCGCCTCAGACGGTTTCCAGCACATCCAGCCGATACCGCTCCGCCCGTTCAAGCCGAACCTGGCGCATCGCGTCCCCGCACGCCGTGATGAAGCGATCCGCCGCCTCCTCGCCGGGGCACGCTCCGTCCGTCGGCCCGCGCCAGTTCACGAGCAGCACGGCCCCGCCCGGCTCTAGGCACGCGAGCGTTCGCCGGGCTGCCTCGGCGATGCCGTCGAGGCCGAGATAGTAGAGCACCTCCGAGAACAGCACGAGGTCGAACCGCCCGTCCGGCCACTCCCCTGGCACCGCCATGCGCGCGAACGTGACCTGACCCAGGTCCGCGCACCGTGCGCGGGCCTGCGCCAGCGCAGTCTCGGCCACGTCCACGGCGACCAACCGGTCGCAGCGCGCAGCGAGCTGACGGGTGAGCACGCCGATGCTGCACCCGACCTCGAACCCTCGCGCGAAATGCGCCTGCGGCAGTGCTGCGACCGTCGCGGCGTATTTCTCCCGCTCGTAGCCGCTGGTCGCGAATCGCCATGGGTCGGGGTCGTCCTTGTAGAGCCGCTCGAAGTAGCCCGGCTGCAAGGTCGGGGGCAGGTCGTCCATCTGCGCTAGGTCTCCACCGTGGCGTCCCGGCCCTCGCCGCGGCGGATGGCGTGCTCGACGAGCTGGGGTGCGGCTACAGCGTTTCGCGTCCAAGTTGGGACGCGAGCCGCTGTAGCTTTCGCTTTGACGAGCATCTTCACGCGGAACGCTTGTCCCAAGCGTCCCGCGATCTGCTCTAGGTTGGCGTGGACGAGACCTTCTGTTTGTGCGCCGGTGCCGGCGAGGGCGGAATCGTGATCGGCGGCGAGAACTCACGGACAAGCTCCCAGGTCATGCCCCTGCATTGGCGCAGGTGCGGCTTCGCGGACAGAATTGCCCGTTGCGCTCAACGTCCGTTCGCGTGCCGCGTTCCGACTGTTTCCAGGCCGCTGGGCAGCCGTCCAGTGATTTCTTTCCTCGCTGGCACGAGGTTTTTCCAGTTCCGCGAAGGTCCTACAGCGTTCGTTTTGGCGAGCATCTTCACGCAGGACACTTGTCCCAAGCGTCCTGCGATCTGCTCTAGGATACTTGGCGCTGCACCTCGCGCGCCGCACCCACGAGACGCACGAGTTCCGCCCGCACCCCGCCCGGCCCCGCCACCGGCGCACCCCAAGGGACGCGCAACACGGCTTCCCCGTCCGCGAGGTCGCACCCGTCCACGTCCGCCGCGACCATGCGCCACTCGCCCGGCACCGCCCCGTGCAGCCCGGCGATCAGCGCCAGCGCGTCCGCGTGGTCCTCATTGCAGTGGGCGATGATGCCCGCCTCCGCCGCTGCGACGGCCGCGACGGCGTCCGGGTCGGGCGCGAGCTGCGCCTCGCGCAGGCGGTGCGCCCGCGCGAAGCCCGCCACGAACAACCCGCCCCGCGGCCGCAGGCGCCACAGGTGGAAATCCCCGAAGCCTGCGTAGAACCCAGCGTAAGGATGGGCCGCGACCCAGCGCGCGTGCAGCGCCGGGTCAGGTTCCAGCTCGGCTAGGCCGGTGATCGTGAGCCGCGGCGCCGTCTGCGGGTTCGGTCCCTCGGCCGTGCCCGCGACGAGGAGCGCGCAACGCGGCTCGGTCCGCAAGTGCCGCGTATGCTCGGAAAGGTCGGACAGCAGCAGGAGCACGGAGCCGTCCGGCGCCGTCGCCGGCGTTACTAGGGACGCGAAGGGCTGGCCGGCGGCGCTCGTCGCAAGCGTCCCGCCGCGTGCGGCCCGCAGCAGGCGGCGCGCCTCCAGCGCGGGGTCGTCGCCGGGTGCGGCGTCGGGGTCAGGTCCGGGATCGGGTCCGCTCGCCATGGCCTTTTCCATATCTTGTTCCCTGCGCCTCCCCATTCCGCCACAATCTCTGCCCATATGCTGGGCCGGATCAAGGCGGCAATCCTCCCAAAGGACACGACCCCCAAGGGGGCACGACTCCCTGGACTTCAAGGACATCCTATGAAGCATACGATCGCGCTCGTGGACGATGACCGCAATATCCTGGCCTCGGTCAGCATGACGCTGGAGCAGGAAGGCTTCGCCGTCCGCACCTACACCGACGGCGAGAGCGCGCTCCAGGGCCTGCTCGCCCGCCCCGCGGACCTCGCCGTGCTCGACATCAAGATGCCCCGCATGGACGGCATCGAGCTGCTGCAGCGCCTGCGCGCACGCAGCGCCATGCCGGTCATCTTCCTGACCAGCAAGGACGAGGAGGTGGACCAGCTCATGGGGCTGCGGCTGGGCGCGGACGACTACATCACCAAGCCGTTCAGCCAGCGCCTGCTCATCGAGCGCATCCGCGCCCTGCTCCGCCGCAACGAGGCGAGCCGCGCCGAGGGGTCCGGCGCACCGCCCGGCGGCCTCCTCGTCCGCGGCGACCTCACCCTCGACGAGACCAAGCACGAGTGCACCTGGAAGGGTCAGCCCGTCCAGCTCACCGTCACCGAGTTCCTGCTCGTCAAGGCGCTCGCTGCCCGGCCCGGCATGGTCAAGAACCGCGACCAGCTCATTGACGCCGCCTACGGCGAGAACACCTACGTGGACGACCGCACCATAGACAGCCACATCAAGCGCCTACGGAAGAAGTTCCGCGCCGTGGACGACAGCTTCGACGGCATCGAGACGCTCTACGGCATCGGCTACCGCTACAAGGAGGCGTAGGTGCCCGACGTCACCCCCGACTTCGGTCTTCCCAGCCTCGACGCGCCCACCCCCGCCGCGGCCCGCAGCCGCTCCACACGCCGGCCTGCCTCCTCGCTGCTGCGCCGCATCCTGCTCGTCAACGCCCTGCCGCTTGCCCTCCTCGTCGCCGCCCTCCTCTACCTCGACCAGTATCAGAACGGCTTGCTCATCGCCGAGGTCGGCGCGCTGCGCGAGCAGGCTCGCATCTATGCCGGCGCCCTGGGCGAGAGCGCCGTCCGCGCGGCGGGGGCCGGTGCGCCCGCGCTCGTCCCCGATCTCGCGCGCACCCTGCTCCGACGCCTGACCGAGCCGACGCCGGACGCTCAGGCCCGTCTCTACGCGCCGGACGGCCAGCTCGTCGCGGACAGCCGGGTGCGCGAGGGGCCGGGCGGCGCCGTCGTGACCGAGCCGCTGCCGGCCGTGGCGCGTCGCGGGC
Organism: uncultured Alphaproteobacteria bacterium; assembly: GCA_963790535.1. Lineage (GTDB taxonomy): Bacteria > Pseudomonadota > Alphaproteobacteria > Acetobacterales > Acetobacteraceae > CAWKEH01. The sequence continues at coordinate 125,070 of CAWBOZ010000016.1, forward strand.
CGGTCCTCGCCGCCGTCGCCACCGCCTACGACGAGATGCTTTCCCTACTGCCGCACAGCGCGGAGGTGCCCTTCGTGCAGGTGGCGACCGACGCCGCAGGCATAGACTGGCAGCCCGACGTGAAGCAGGAGCTGCAACTCAGCGAGAAGGACAGCAGCCGCGAGATGCCGCCCTACATCCGACGCACGGCGGACGGGCGATTGCTGGTCAGCGTCTCCGAGCCGGTCCTGCACGATCGGGCGAACGTCGGCATCCTGCTGCTCACCCGCGAGGCCCGCGAGGTGGACGACAGCCTGGTCGCGGTGCGGATGAGCATCCTGGAGCTGTTCGCGCTCGCGCTCGCCCTCACCGTCGGCCTCTCCTGGTATCTGTCGCTGACCATCGCGCGCCCTATCCTGCGCCTTGCCGACGCCGCGCACTCCATGCGCGAGGGCCAGGGCCGGGCCGGCACCGTGCCACGGTTCCTGCTCAAGCGGCGGGACGAGATCGGCGAGTTGGCAGGCGCGCTCGCGGAGAGCGCGAGCGCGCTGTGGGCGCGCATGGACGCGACCGAGCGCTTCGCCGCCGACGTGGCGCACGAGATCAAGAACCCCCTGAGCAGCATCCGCAGCGCGATCGAGACGCTGCGCCGGGTGGAGGACCTGGAACAGCAGCGCCGGCTGCTCGCGATCATCGGCGCTGACGTGCAGCGTCTCGACCAACTCATCAGCGACATCAGCGACGCGAGCCGGGTGGACGCCGAGCTGTCGCGCACGGCGACGGAGGCGGTGGACGTGGTGCCCATCCTGCAGACGCTCGCCGAGATCCACGACACGACCCGGCACGACGGCGAGCCATGCCTCGTCCTCGACGTCCCCGGCGCTCCGCTACCCGTTCGTGCCGTGGAGGGGCGGCTCGTGCAGGTCCTGCGCAACCTGATCGGCAACGCAAGCAGCTTCTCCCCGCGCAACGGCCGTGTCATGCTCCGCGCCCGCTCGCTCGGCGCGATGGTCGAGCTGCAGGTCGAGGACGAGGGGCCAGGCATCCCCGAGGCCCGCCTGGAGCACGTCTTCGACCGCTTCTACACCGAGCGCCCGGACGGTGAGCAGTTCGGTCAGCATAGCGGCCTGGGCCTCTCCATCAGCCGTCAGGTCGTGGAAGCCCTGAAAGGTCGCATCACCGCAGAGAACGCCCGCGACGAGGCCGGCCGCATCACAGGGGCGCGGTTCACCGTGACGCTGCCGAAGGCTTAGCCGCGTAGGAGAAGCAGCTCCGCATCGAGCGACACGTTCATGCGTGCTTTGGCCGGCATGGTATGTATCCCGCTTATGCTATAGGCTGCACACGGTAGCCGCACACGCTCTCGCTCGGCAAACTGCCCCTACACCCGCACCACCCGCAACGCGTTCGTCGTCCCAGGCTGATTGAACGGCACGCCCGCCGCGACGACAACTTCCTCGCCCGGCCCCGCGAACCCTTCCAGCCGCGCCGCCCGCGTCGCGCGAGCGACTGCCTCGGTCATCGTGTTCGTCTCGCCCGTGACCGCGGCGTGCACGCCCCAGACGACTGCGAGCCTGCGCGCTGCCGTCTCGCTCGTGGTCAGCCCCAGCACCGGGCAGTCGGGCCGCTCGCGCGCGATCCTGAGCGCCGTCGTGCCGCCGGTCGTGAACGCCGCGATCACCCGCGCCCCGATCGTGTGCGCGACCACCGACGCTGCCACCGCGATGGCCGCCCCTGAGCTCCGCTCGGGCGGCGTGCGCGAGGCGTCCATGCCCGCGCGCCAGCCTGGATCCTGCTCCACCCGCGCGATGATCCGGTCCATGATGTTGACCGCCTCGAAGGGGTACTGGCCGGCCGCCGTCTCCGCGCTGAGCATCACTGCATCCGCCCCGTCGAACACTGCCGTGGCTACGTCGCTCGCCTCCGCCCGCGTTGGCGCGGGCGCAGTGATCATGCTCTCCAGCATCTGCGTCGCCACCACGACCGGAAGTCCCCGCGCACGCGCCTCCCGCACGATCCGCTTCTGCGCGAGCGGCACCTCCTCCGGCGGCAGCTCCACGCCCAGATCGCCGCGCGCCACCATCACCGCGTCCGAGAGCGCCAGGATCGCATCCAGATTCTCCAGCGCCTGCGGCTTCTCCAGCTTGGTCATGATCCAGGCCCGCCCGTTCGCGATCGCCCGCGCCTCGGCCACGTCCTCGGGGCGCTGCACGAAGCTCAGCCCCACGAAGTCCACCCCCTGCTTCAGCGCGAAGTCCAGGTCCGCCCGGTCCTTCGCCGTCAGCGCCGGGATCGGCAGCACCATGTCCGGCACGTTGACGCCCTTGCGGTCCGACAGCGGCCCCCCCGTGACCACCTCGCACTCCAGATGGTCCTCGCGCTTGCGCGCGACCCGCACGCGCAGCTTGCCGTCGTCGAGCAGCAGCGTCGTCCCGATCCCGGCCGCCTCGATGATCTCCGGGTGCGGCAACTGGACTCGCCCCGCGTTGCCCGGCACCGGCGAGAGGTCGAACCGGAACGCCTGCCCCGTCTGCAACTGCACCCGCCCACCTCCGAAACTGCCGACCCGCAGCTTCGGCCCCTGCACGTCCGCGAGGATGCCGATAGGCCGCCCGGCGCTCCGCTCCAGCGCGCGGATCATCTCGATGCGCGCCAGGTGGTCCTCATGGCTGCCGTGACTGAAGTTGAGGCGGAACACGTCCGCACCCCCGGCGAACAGCTTCGCCAACATCTCCGGCGTGCTGCTCGCCGGCCCTAGCGTCGCCACGATCTTCGCCTGGCGGTGGCGGCGGATACGGTTGCGCTGCGACATCTCTTCCTCCGGTAGTCAGGCGTGTGCGCCCGCGCCAGCGTGTCCGGCCCGTAGCGCCGAGCGCGCCCGCGCATCGTCCCATTCCATCATGCGCTTTCCCCCTCGGCGACTGGCGCTTATAGCCGTGCTTGGCACAGGCAGGAACCCGTCCGGATGCGCACCTACCGCATTGCCGCCATCCCAGCCGACGGCATCGGCCCCGAAGTCGTCGGCGCCGCCCTCGAAGTCCTCGACGCACTCGCAGCCCGCGACGGCGGCTTCCGCCTCGACGTGACCCGTTTCGACTGGGGCAGCGGCCGCTACCGCCGCACTGGCCGCCTCATGCCGGAGGACGGCCTCGACCAGCTCCGCGCCTTCGACGCCATCCTCTTCGGCGCCGTCGGCGATCCGGCCATCCCCGATGACGTGACGCTCTGGGGCTTGCGCCTGCCCATCTGCCAGGGCTTCGACCAGTATGCCAATGTCCGCCCCACCCGCATCCTGCCGGGCGTCCGCAGCCCGCTCCGCGGCGTAGAGCCGGGTGATCTCGACTGGCTGATCGTGCGCGAGAATCCGAGGGTGAGTATGCCGGCCACGGCGGCCGGGCGCATCGCGGCCTGCCCGAGGAGGTCGCGACCGAGACCGCGATCTTCACCCGGCGCGGCGTCGAGCGCATCATGCGCTTCGCCTTCGACCAGGCCCGCGCCCGCCCGCGCAAGCACCTCACGGTCGTCACCAAGAGCAACGCCCAGCGCCACGGCATGGTGTTCTGGGACGAGATCGCCGCCCTCGTCGCCCGCGACTACCCGGATGTGGCCTGGGACAAGGAGCTGGTGGACGCGATGACCGTACGCATGGTCAAGCGCCCGGTGAGCCTCGACACGATCGTCGCGACGAACCTGCACGCCGATATCCTGAGCGACCTTGCCGCCGCCCTCGCGGGCAGCCTCGGCGTGGCGCCGACTGCCAACGTGGACCCCGAGCGGCGCTTCCCGTCCATGTTCGAGCCGATCCACGGCAGCGCGTTCGACATCGTGGGGAAAGGCGTGGCGAACCCGGTGGCGACGTTCTGGACGGCATCGCTGATGCTGGACCACCTCGGCGAGAAAGGTGCCGCCGTGGCACTGATGGCAGCCGTCGAGCGGGTCTGCGCCGCGGGCGTGCTCACCCCCGACCTCGGTGGCAACGCGCGCACGGCCGATGTCACCCGCGCTGTCCGCGAGACCGTGCAAGGCACGAATATTTCGGCAAATCAACCGTAGCGCCGCGCACTCTGCCCGCGGACTGACCTCGATTGCAGCATCGCGCTATCCCGTGCGACGCTTGATCGCGCCGGCATCGGCCCAGACTCGGGAGGATCCAGGACGTGCCCGTTCGAACGAAGCAGGAGGCCCGCCGGCTGCGCAGGGCGCCTCGGACACTCGCGCTCGCCTGCGCGCTCGGCCTCGGCGGCTGGGCGCACGCCGCGGAAAGTCCTCCCGCAAGCGGACCCCTCTCCATCAGCACGGACAAGGGCGTGGTGGTCGGCGCGGTCAACGACGGCGTCACCGCGTTCCTCGGCATCCCCTACGCGGCGCCTCCCACGGGCGACCTTCGCTTCCGCGCGCCCCAGCCGCGGGCGGCTTGGACCGCTCCGCTTTCTGCAACCGCCTACGGCAGTCCCTGCCCGCAGAGCGCGCGCCTCGGGTCGCCCAGCCTGAACGAGGATTGCCTCACCCTGAACGTCTGGGCGCCGGCTCACGGCGGCGGCCATATGCCAGTAATGGTGTTCATCCACGGCGGCAGCTTCAACGCCGGCAGCGGCGGCGCCGTGCCGGGCACCGGGCCGGACTACAGCGGCGCCGATATCGCCGAGCGCGCCGACGAGGTCGTCGTCACCATCAACTACCGGCTCGGCATCCTCGGCTACCTCGCCGCTCCCACGCTCGACGCCGAGAGCCCGCAGCACGTCTCCGGCAATTATGGCTTGCAGGACCAGCAGGCCGCGCTCGCCTGGGTCAAGCGCAACATCGCGCAGTTCGGCGGCGACCCGGAGAACGTGACCCTGTTCGGCGAGTCCGCGGGCGGCATCTCCGTCCTCTACCAGCTCGTCTCGCCCGGCGCCGCCAACCTCTTCCAGCGCGCCATCGTCGAGAGCGCGAATGACGGCGCCAGCCGGCCTTTGCCCGTAGCTGAGAAGCTGGAGGCGCCAATGATCGCCGCCCTTGGCTGCGGTAGCACGTCCGACGTGGCCGCTTGTCTGCGCGCGCTGCCAGTGGCGACCATCGTCAACTCCGGCCTCGCCGTTGGCCCGCCGATAGACGGCTACACGGTGCCGCAGCAGCCGAGTGCCGCGTTCGCGGCCGGCCAGTTCAACCACGTCCCGGCGATCATCGGCACCAACGCGAACGAAGGCACCTACTTCCTCGCCGTCGCCACCCGCGCTGCCGGCCGCGCGCTGACTGCGGCGGATTACGCCGCCGTGATCGGGGCGAACTATCCCACCGCCGTCGCGCAGATCGAGGCAAGCTACCCGCTCGCCTCCTACGACACTCCGGCGGACGCCCTCGCCGCCATCGAGACCGACAGCTTCTTCGCCTGCCCGAGCGACGCGGTACGCACGGCGCTCGGGTCGCAGGTGCCGGTCTGGGGCTACGAGTTCGCCCAGCCCAACCCGGTGCAGAACTTCCCGCTTCCCGTGGCGCCGGGCATTGACTTGCGCGACAGCCACACGACGGAGCTCGCCTACGTGTTCGGCCATGATGGGTCGGGGAACCCACTCACCGGGCAGGATCGCCGTCTCTCGGACGCAGTGATCGGCTACTGGACGCGCTTCGCGGCGGGCGGCAACCCGGACTCCGCCCCGCCCCTCGCCGCACCGCGGGAACCGGACGATGGGCTGGTGTCATGGCCCCGGTATGAGGGCCAGCATGAGGGCAGCCAGCCGCGGGTGCTCTCGCTGCGAACACCGACCGGCGAGGCGACCGACTTCGCGGCGGGGCATCACTGCGCGCTGTGGAAGGCGCTCGGCTACCCGGAGAAGCTGCTGCTCTCGGTGCCGAAGTCCTGACGGGAGCGGGAAGCGGCGTCGGCAGGCGCTCTCGCAAGGAGACCCACCCTCCAAGCGTCGCGCTCGCGCCCCGTCACGGCCGAGACATGGCGGACCCGGCGGCCAAGATCGGCTTCGACGTCATTGCCCGTCTCACGCGATCTTGCTCGGCCATCTCTACAGCGACCTGCTGATCGTGCATCATGGGGGCAACGCCGGCCTTGCCGAGCATATCTCCCGCCTCTGCGCCGGGATCAAGGAAGCCAAGGACCTGCGCGGTCGCAGCATCGAGACTGTTCGCCGAGACCGAGCCGGTCTGCTGCGATCCCGAGGCCGTCACCGCGTTTGGCCTCGCGGTGAACGAGCTGATCTCGAATGCAATAGAGTATGCGTTCCCGGACGGGCACCAGGGGCGGATCACGGTTCGGCTACGGGCTGGGTCGGGCGAGGTTGGGGCGGCCACGCTGATGGTCGCCGACGACGGACCGGGCTTCACTGATCCCGAACCCGGCAGCTCCGGTCTCGGTCTCGCGCGATGGCTGGTGCACTGCGCCGGCGGTACGCTGGTGCGCGGCGCCGCACACGGAACTGTTTGGTGGATACACCTTCCCTAGCTCGTGCCTTCTGCGTCATGACTACTGGCGCGAGACAGGGGAGGAAAAAGTGAGCGTGGTGCAATGCCACCCTGGCATGTCGAGTCTGCACGCCAACGACCTCGTGGTGCGCCGCCTCGGGTCTCTCGTCACCGCTCTCGGCGCTGGACGAGGAGCGTGTGCTCGCCTTGCCGCTCGCGCAGCGGGCAAGCCCGGCGGAAGCTGAACTATGCGCCGCCGGCGCGGTTGGGACGCGGCCGCGCTTCCTGATCCAGGGTTGGGCCAGCCGCTTGCGGATGCTGCCGGACGGGCGCCGGCAAATCTTCCACCTGGTGCTGCCGGGCGACCTGATCGGGTCCTGCTTGCGCCCGCATCAGCCCGCGGCGGCCGCGACCGTGGCGCTCACGCGCGTGGAGACAGCGAGCGCCGCGGGCCTGGCTGCCATCCTCGGAGCGGCGCCGCCCCAGGCTGGCTCCTCGCTGGCCGCGGCGTGCGCGGCGCTGGAGCGGCACGGCGAGTCGCTGCTGCTCGACCAGATCACGCGGCTCGGCCGGCAGACGGCCTACGAGCGGACGGCGCACCTGCTGCTGGAGATCTGGGAGCGGCTCGCGGTGGTCGGTCTCGCGGAGGACAACACCTTCCCGTGGCCGTTGCGCCAGGACACGCTGGCCGATCTGCTGGGCCTCAGCGTGGTGCACGTCAACCGCACGCTGCAGCAGCTGCGCCGGGACGGCGTGATCGAGCTGCGCGGAGGCGTCGCGGTGCTGCTGCATCCGGAGCGGCTGCAAGAGGCCGCGGATGTCTTGCCGACCTGTGCTGGTCCAGTCATGCATGACTATCCTGCGATCAAACGTGCCCCATAAGAGTTACGAGTGATGCCAGCATCGTGCATCACGGTCGCGTCAGACTGAGTTGCAGTAATGGATCGCGCCTCATGTCTGCCTGATGGTGCCGCGACCTAAGTAATCCGTCCGAGCCTCGGAGGGGTCGTGGGGCCATGACCTAATCCCATCGAGGAGTTCCTACCTATGTTCTACGTTGATAAGCGGCTGCAATTTCCTGTCCGGGTCGAGAAACCGAACCCTGTCTTCGCCCGCGCGCTGCAACAGGCGATCGGTGGCGTCGAGGGCGAGATCCGCGTGATGATGCAGTATATGTTCCAGGCCTGGGGATCGCGCGGCCCGGCCAAGTATCGGGACATGCTGCTCAACACGGCCACCGAGGAGATCGGTCACGTCGAGATGCTGGCCACCGCGGTCGCGCTGAACCTGGAGAAGGCGCCCTTCTCCTTCCAGGAGGAAGCCGCGATGGACGGCGTGGGCGGCCACGTGCTCAACGGCATGAACCTGCGCCACATCCTGTCCACGGGCACGGCGGCGACGCCGGAGAACTGCAATGGCGTGCCGTTCAACGCGAGCCACGTCTATGCCAGCGGCAACATCGTGGCCGACATGTATTGCAACGTCTGTGCAGAAGCCACCGGGCGGACGCTGGCGACGCGGCTCTACAACATGACCGACGACCCCGGCATGAAGGAGATGCTCGCCTTCATGATCGCGCGCGACACGATGCACCAGCAGCAATGGCTCGCCGTGATCGAGGAGCTGGGCGGGACGGAGACGCAGCTGCCGATTCCGAACAGCTTCCCGCAGGACCTGGAGGACCAGCGTTTCTCCTACGCCTTCTTCGTCCACGACCGCGACGGCCAGGTGCCCGAGGGCCGCTGGACGCAGGGGCCGGCGCCGGACGGCAAGGGCGAGTTCAAGCCGATGATCTCCGAGCCGCTGGGCGACGTGCCCCACCTTGCTCCGGCCCGGCCCGAGGGCGGCGCGCAGCGCGGCCAGATGAGCGACGACCCGGCGCAGGCCAGCCAGATGTCGTCCGGCCAAGTCAAGACCGGGCTGCCGGGGAACGGCCAGGCCGCCGCGCGGCACTAAGACACGACGCTTTTCCGGCTTTCCCCGGTCGTCGTCCTTGACGGCCGGGGGTCTGCTGATGATTGTTGCCTGGTCTTGCCTTGTTCCTGACCAGGAGAGTTCCTGTTGAGCGATCTTCGCCGTGCTTGAGCTGAAGTCCCGCCCGGTCCGGACGGCGCGTCCTGGTCACGGGCGGCGCCGGGTTCGTCGGCAGCCACGTCGCGCGGGCGCTGGCGCTGCGCGGCGATCAGGTCGTGGTGCTGGACGATTTGAGCCAGGGCCATCGCGCCGCGGTGCCGCCGGGTGCAGACCTCGTGGCGGCGAGCCTCGCGGACCGGGCCACCGTGGACCGGGTGCTGGCGGATGGGCCATGGTCCGCCGTGCTGCACTTCGCCGCTCTCTCGCTGGTCGGGGAGAGCATGGGCGACCCGTGCCGCTACCTGCTGGCGAATGCGGGCCAGGGCATCGCGCTCATGGAGTCCTGCGTGCGCCACGGCGTCCGCCGCTTCGTGCTGTCCAGCACGGCCAACCTCTTCGGCGACCCGGATCGCGTGCCGATCCCCGAGGACGCCTCGATCCGGCCCAGCTCGCCCTACGGCGAGAGCAAGTGGATGCTGGAACGCGCCCTCGCCTGGGCGGACCGGGCGCACGGGTTGCGCTTCGCGTCGCTTCGCTACTTCAACGCCGCGGGCTGCGACCCGGAGGGACACCTGGGCGAGGATCACGACCCGGAGACGCACCTGATCCCGCTCACTATAGACGCCGCCCTCGGCCGCCGCCCGGCGCTCACCATATTCGGCTCGGACTACCCTACGGCGGACGGCACCGCGGTGCGCGACTACGTGCACGTCTCGGACTTGGCGTCGGCGCACCTACTGGCGCTGGAGCGGCTGGAGGAGGGGAGTGCCACCTACAATCTCGGTAATGGGGCGGGCTACTCGGTGCTGGACGTGGTCCGCGCGGTGGAGCGGGTCTCGGGTCGGCAGGTGCCGTTGCGCACGGGCGCGCGCCGCGCGGGCGACCCGGCGGTGCTGGTCGCGAGCGCCGACCTGATCCGCGCCGAGACGGGCTGGACGCCGCACTTTGCCGACCTCGACGACATCGTGCGCACGGCCTACGAGTGGCGCCTCGCGCATCCGCAGGGCTATGGGGACCGGGCCGGCGCTGCGTTGGCGCCCCGCGCCGCGGCATCCTGACCCTCTTTGCCCTGACAGGAGGCCTCACCAAGCCGTGCGCCGGGGCTGGAATGCCACCCGTACCGTTGCCCCGTCGGGTCCGCGGCCCTAGACCCATTCCCCATGGACACGGCCGTCCCCTTCTCCGACATCGAGCACCGCGCCGCCCGCTTCACGGACGGCTTGCTCCTCGACTCCGGCCAGCGGCTTCCCGAGCTGACGATCGCCTACGAGACCTACGGCCGCCTCGCGCCCTCCCGCCGCAATGCCGTCCTCGTCTGCCATGCCCTTACCCTCGACCAGTATGTCGCAGGGACCCACCCCGTCACCGGCCGGCCTGGCTGGTGGGAGGCCGTCGTCGGCCCCGGCCGCCCGGTGGACACCGACCGCTACTTCGTCATCTGCGCCAACGTCCTCGGCGGCTGCATGGGCTCGACCGGCCCCCGCTCTTACGGACCGGACGGGGAGGCCTGGGGTCCCGCGTTTCCCTCCGTCACCATCCGCGACATGGTCCGCGCCCAGGCGCGACTCGTGGAGCATTTGGGCATCGAGCAACTCCTCGCCGTCATCGGCGGCAGCATGGGCGGCATGCAGGCGCTCGAATGGGCCGCGACCTATCCCGAGCGCGTGGGCGCGGCGGCGGTGATCGCCGCAGCGCCGCTCCATTCCGCCCAGAACATCGCCTTCCACGAGGTCGGCCGCCAAGCCGTCCTCGCCGACCCGGACTGGCACGGCGGCCGCTACGAGGCGCACGGGGTCGTCCCCGCCCGCGGCCTCGCCGTCGCCCGCATGGCCGCGCACATCACCTACGTCTCCGAGGAGGCGCTCGCCCGCAAGTTCGGCCGGCGGCTGCGCGAGGGCGCCCCCTCGCTGTTCGGCGACCAGTTCGAGGTGGAATCCTATCTCAACCATCAGGGCAGCACTTTCGTCCGCCGCTTCGATGCCAACTCCTACCTCACCATCACCCGCGCCATGGACCTGTTCGACCTCGCTGCCGAGCACGACGGCGACCTGGCGCGCGCCTTCCAAGGCTCGCGCACCCGCTTCCTCATCGTCTCGTTCAACTCCGACTGGCTGTTCCCGACGGCGCAGAGCCGCGCCATCGTGCGGGCGCTGAACCGCGCCGGCGCCAACAGCAGCTTCGTCGAGATCGCGACCGACAAGGGCCACGATGCCTTCCTCCTGGAGGAGCCGGACTTCCACGGGGCGCTGGGCGGCTTCCTCGCGGGCTGCGCCGAGCGGGCGGGTGTGTGATGAAGCACGAGCCGATCCGCTACGTCGCCAAGAACATGCGCCTCGACCAGCGCCTGATCGCCGACCTGGTCGCGCCCGGCAGCTCGGTGCTCGATATCGGCAGCGGTGATGGCACCCTCCTCGAATACCTCGCCCGCACCCGCGGCTGCGACGCGCGGGGGATCGAGCTGGACATGGGCGAGGTCGCCCGCTCCGTCGCCCGCGGCCTCGCCGTGCTGCAAGGGGATGCCGACACCGACCTCGCCGACTATCCGGACGGCGCGTTCGACTATGTGGTGCTCTCCCGCACGCTCCAGGCCGTCGAGCGCCCGCGCGAGGTGCTGCGCCAGATGCTGCGCATCGGCCGCCGCGCGCTCGTCAGCTTCCCCAATTTCGGCCATTGGCAGGTGCGCTGGCAGCTCCTGCGCAGCGGACGGATGCCGATGACGGCGACCTGGGACCGCCCCTGGTATGAGACCCCCAACATCCATCCCTGCACGGTGCGCGATTTCTTCATGCTCTGCGTGCGGGAAGGCTATGAGGTCGAGCGCTGGCTCGCCGCCGACGAGGCCGGACGGCGTGCGCCATGGCGCCGTTCCACCGCACTCGCTAATTTGTTCGGCGAGCAGGCGTTGTTCCTGCTGCGCCGGGCGTGACGAGGCCGGCCATTGTCTGACGCGGCACGGGTCATGCCACTCCATATACACTGCGTCATACACTGCGTCGTAGTCACTGTGAACCCGGCAATGTCTCAGCCGGCCGGCCAGCCACGGCTTCGCTGGGCGCGCCGCTGGCGCTGTCGTGGGTCGCGGTCGCCGTTTCCTGCAACGCCTCATGCCGCGTCTCCGGCATCTGCCACCATATCAATCCCACGCCTGCCAATCCCACGCCGGCTAAGCCGTAGAGGCCGATCGTATAGCCGAGCATCTGGACGAGATAGCCGCTGACCAGGGTGCTGGCGGAGGCTCCGATGCCGGACGCGACACCGACCGCGCCCTGGGCGATGTTGTAGCGGCCCGTGCCGCGCGTGACGTCGGCGATGACGAGCGGGGTCAAGATCCCGACAACCGCCGCCGTCAGGCCGCCCAGCGACTGGATCGGCAGCAGGTACCAAGGGTTCGACACGAAGGTGAACAGCGCGGCGCGGACGGGCAGCGCGCCGAAGCCGAGGAGCAGCATCGGCTTGCGCCCCCAATCGTCCGCGCGCCGGGCGATCCAGGCTGCGATCAGCGCCGTGACTACCTGGGGCACGATCACCAGCGCCGCGGTGATAAGCTCGGATTCGTGCTTGTCGTGCAGCGCGAGGCGTTCGGTGGTCAGCGGCATGACCGAGGCGTTGGCGAACTGGAACAGCACCAGGCAGGCGGCGAAGATCAGCAGGCGGCGGTTCTTGACGAGGTCGAGCAGGCGCGCCGTCTTGGGCTTCTTCCGCCCCGGCCTTCCTCGCACTGGCACAGCCTGGCGCGACCGCGCGTAGTCGATCTCGTTTCCGTTGATGCGGGTGAGCGCAAACAGCGCGGGCGCGCAGAGCGCCGCCGCGGCCAGGAAGGTGGCGCGCTTCGAGACGAAATGTCCGATCACCCCCATGAGGCCCGCCGTAAGGGCGTTGCCGAAGGAGTCGTAGCGGTGGTTGCGCCCGAGCCGCCGGCTCAGGGCGCGGTGGCCGACGAGGCCGAGGCCGATGGCGGCGAGCGCGGGCTTGAGCACGCCGCCGGTGCTGCCGTGCACGATCTCGGCCAGCATCACGAACAGGAAACTCGGGAAGAAGGCGTAGATCAGCGCGCCAACGGCAATCAGCACGAGCGAGGCGCCGACCAGGAACCGCTTCGAGCGCACCTCGTCCACCAGGGCGCCGCCGGGGAGCTGGCTCGCGATGGCGGTGAGGCTGCCCACCGTGAGGGCCAGCCCGATGCGCCCCTGCGACCAGCCCTGCGCTGCGAGGTAGAGGGCGACGAACGGGCCGAAGCTCGTCTGCACGTCGGCGACGAAGAAGTTCAGCCAGTCGAGCCCGCGCTCGCTGCGGTTCGACGGATGCACCTCGTCGCTCTTGCCGGCATCGCTTGCCGCGGCGCTGCCCTTGTCGGCCATGGTCGCCCTCCCCAATGCCGGATAGCACGCGGTATCAGGAATCGCCCATGGCAGCGCGCACATCGGCGGCCAAGCGCGGAACGTTGATCGCACGCGGCGGCATCCTGTCATCATTGGCACGGGTCGGCCCTGGCCTTGATGCCACAGTGCGACCTATAAGCCGGCGCCAAACCCTGAACGGACCCGTCCCCATGGCGCTCCCACCCCCGGCTCGCACCCCCGGCGACTTCTCGACCAGCCCACGCGTCGTCTTGCTCTCTGCCATGGCAGTGATCGTCGGCAGCCTCGGGGTGGTCGTCGCCTGGGTGTTGCTGGGCCTCATCACGCTCTGCACAAACCTGGCCTACGCCGGGCGGTTCTCCTTCGCGCCGAAGGTGGTGGACATCGTGGGGCTGGGATGGGTCTCGGTCCTGATCCCGGTCGCGGGCGGCATCGTGATCGGGCTGATGGCGCGGTTCGGGTCGGAGAAGATCCGCGGCCACGGCATCCCGGAGGCGATGGAGGCGATCCTCATCGGCCAGAGCCGCATCTCGCCCAAGGTCGCGTTGCTCAAGCCGCTCTCGTCGGCGATCTCGATCGGCACCGGCGGCCCGTTCGGCGCCGAGGGGCCGATCATCATGACCGGCGGCGCGCTCGGCTCGCTCCTCGCCCAGAGCTTCGACATGACCGCGTCCGAGCGCAAGACGCTGCTCGTCGCTGGCGCGGCTGCAGGCATGACGGCGGTGTTCGCCACGCCCGTCGCGTCCGTGCTGCTCGCCGTGGAGCTGCTGCTCTTCGAGTGGAAGCCGCGCAGCTTCATCCCGGTCCTCACCGCCTGCGTGACGGCCGCGGTCGAGCGCGATTACCTGCTTCCGGCAGGCCCGATCTTCCCCCATGCCGCGGCGCTGGCGCCGACGCCGATCCTGCTGCTCGCGTGCTGCCTCCTCGGCCTGTTCTGCGGCCTGGCGTCGGGCTTGCTGACGGCCATGGTCTATGCGGCCGAGGACGCCTTCGGCAAGCTGCCGATCCACTGGGCGGCGTGGCCCGCCCTCGGCGGCATCATCGTCGGCCTGGGCGGGCTGATCGAGCCGCGCGCGCTCGGCGTCGGCTATGACAACATCCGGCTGCTGCTCGCGGGCGGCATGGGCGACGGCGCGACCCTGCGCCTGCTCGTCGTCAAGGCGGTGATCTGGGCGGTGGCGCTCGGCTCCGGCACGTCGGGCGGCGTGCTGGCGCCGCTGCTCATCATGGGCGGCGCCCTGGGTGCGGTGTGCAGCCACGTGCTGCCCGGCGTCGCGACGGGCGACTGGGCGCTGATCGGCATGGCGGCGATGATGGGCGGCACCATGCGCGCGCCGCTGACCTCGACCATGTTCGCGCTGGAGCTGACCGGCGCCTCCGGTCTCCTGCTGCCGCTGCTGGCGGCGAGCGGGACGGCCTATGCGCTCACGGTGCTCCTGCTCCGCCGCTCGATCCTGACCGAGAAGATCGCCCGCCACGGCCACCACATCAACCGCGAGTATGCGGTTGACCCGTTCGAGCTGGCGCGCGTGTCGGACGTGATGGTGGATCGGGTGGACACCGTGCCCGAGACCATGACGTGCGCCGGGCTGGTCGCGTTCTTCGCGCAGGCGCCGCGCCACAAAGCCTACCCGGTGGTGGACGCGGCCGGCCGGCCGGTCGCCGTGGCCTCCCGCGCCGACGCGCTGCGTCTCTCCCGTGACGGCGAGAGCGGCGGCGGGGAGGGCGCATCCAGCACGCTCGCCGAAGCCCTCGGCGGCCGTCCGCTCGTGACCGCGACCCCCGACGAGCCGCTCTCCGCCCTCGTGGACCGCATGGTGCAGGAGGGCGCGGGACGGGTCCCGGTGGTGGCCGTGGAGGACGGCGTGCTGGTCGGCATCGTCGCGCGCAAGGACCTGCTGCGGGTGCGCGCGCGCTGGCTGGCCGAGGAGAACGAGCGGCGCTCGTTCTTCCGCCTGCGCCGCTCCCGCCCGGCCCGTTCGCCAGCCTGAAGCACTCGGGGCCTGACGGGTTAGCGTCGCGCTGCGGGCAGGCGCGGTGCGGCGGCGATCCGGTCCGTCAGCCGGCGCAGCGCCCGGCGCCCCGGCACCTCCACCAGCTCGTAGAGCGGCCACGAGACGATCAGGACGGTGACGGCATAGACCGGGAACACCACGCCGTACGGGACGCCGGGCCGCTCGACGGCCAGCCTGACCAGATACTTGATCAGGAAATGCGAAAGGTAGGTCGCGTAGGAGAGCGTGCCGAGCAGCACCGGCAGCTTCCGTGAGAGCAGCCGCTCCGGCAAGGTGCCCGGCACCGCCAGGCCATAGACGAGGCAGCAGAACGCGCCCGGCATCACCATGGAGTCGGGTGCCCCGAGCGCGAAAGCCCCGATCAGGAGCACGCTGAGCACGAGCGCGGCGATGGCGCTCCCCGGCGTGCGCCGCCCCAGTTCCCAGAGCCGCTGCACCATGACGCCGGCGAAGAACTCGAGCACGCAGCGCGTGAGCGCGAACTGCGAAAGCTCCCCGCTCAGGCCGCCGAAGACGGGCGCCACCAGCATCAGCACGGTCAGCGCGCCCGCAAGCCACGCGCACGCGGCGGACCGCCCGCGTGTTCGCATCACGATGTAGGCCATCAGCGGGAAGATCAGGTAGGCGAACATCTCCGTACTGATGGACCACGCCGGGTCGTTCCAGCCCAGCCAGACCCACGGCGACCAAGCCTGCACGAGGAAGATGCTCGCGACGAGGTAGCCCAGCCGCTCGAACTTGTCGGCGTGCTCGGCGAGGCTGACCGCCCCGACGTAGAGGACGAACAAGCCCAGCATGAAGAGGTGGAGCGGATAGATGCGGGCGAGCCGCAGCAGCAGGAAGCGCCCGTAGGCGCCCATCCCCTCCGCCTGGAACTCCTTGCGGTAGTTGAGGGCGATGATGAAGCCGCTCATCACGAAGAACAGGTCAACGGCGAGCGCCCCATGCGCCGCGACCGCAAGCACCGCCGCGGGCACGAACGGCGCCAGCGCCTCGCGGAAATGGTAGGTCACGACGAGCCAGGCAGCGGCGCCGCGCAAGCCAGTGAGCGCGTTGAGCTGCGGGGTGCCAGGCTGGGTCATTCATAGATCCCTAATTTGCGGATCAAAGAGGAAATGACCGCGTCCCGGTATCGGTGGAGTGCCGAACTCTTCGGCGGCGGCCTATCCAGCCGCACCTGGAGGCGGATTCCTATGTGGACCTGATGCACGGCATGCGCGAACGCCTGCGAGAGCGCGTTCCTGGCCCCCGGCGTCGAGGGCCGTTCGTTGTCATTGAAGCGCTGGCGAGGCTCGGACATGAGGTCGGCAGGAAGACAATGGCGCTTGCCTACACCACCCCAGGGTGCAGCACCACACTGATGCTTGCCCAAGTGCATCCGCCACTGCCCGAGGCATCACCGAATTCCGTTGCGGAACGAATAGAATGACGTTATCGTGACACCAAGATTGCATCGGGTAGGCAACCCATGTCCGATCTGGGAGCACTGACGCGCGATCAGGAAGATACGGTCACGCACGCGGCTGAGCCGGACGGACAGCGCCCCACCTGCCCGCTCTGCGGCGCCAATGCGAAGCTGATATTCTCGCGCAACTTCCGCGGCCGGGACTGGTGGCTGGCCCGCTGCGGCTGCGGCCTGCGCTTCACTTACCCGCTGCCGACCCTGGCGGACATCGTCGGCTTCTACACGACCGACTACCATAGGAACCTCACGGAAGGCGACGACCAGCTCTTCCTGCCCAAGTTCCAGCAATACCTACGGATCATCGCACCGCATTTCTCGGGCGGCCGTGGCCTGGATGTGGGATGCGCCACGGGGCTTTTCCCCTCGCTGCTGCGCGAGCGCGGCTTCGATGCCGAGGGTCTGGAGGTCAACCCGCATACCGCGGCGTGGGGCAGCCGGCACTATGGCGTGCCGATCGCCGTCGGCGCCTTCGAGACGTTCGATAGGCCGCCCGGCAGCTTCGACTTCATCAGCATGACCGACGTGGTCGAGCACACGCTCGATCCGCTGGCCACCTTGCGCAGGATCAACATGCTGCTGAACCTCGGCGGCGGCGCGCTCATCAGCTTCCCGGACATCGACTCGCCGAAGTCCCGCTATTACGGGCTGATGGCGCGCGTATTCGGCCGCGATTGGCTATGGACCACCTGCCACATCCCGCAGCACACTTGGGAGTTCACCAATTCGGTCGCTACGCGCTGCTTCGAGGCGGCCGGGCTCTCGACTCTCTGGTTTGGCCGGAGCGAGCACAACGACGAGGCCCTGAAAGGCCGGCTGGCGCCTCTCGCGCTGCCGATGCGCGCACTGGCAATGCCGGCGCTGGCCGGGCGGGTGGGCACCGGCATGACGTTCCTGTTGCGCAAGACTACGGAACTCCCTGTTCATGCTACCCGCGCCTCGGACCCGGCCAGGCCCTAACCAGCAAAGGCATCCAGCAGCGCTCCGTTCCGCACCACCACCGCCCCGTCCAGCGCGATGGTGGTGCCCATCACCGGCAGGTCGAAGTGCCCGGCGGTGTGCCGCCCCGCGAACTCGTTGGCGCCGGTGCTGAACAGGAAGTTGCCTGCCACGGCGCGCAGCTCGGTGCCGTTGGTATCCCGCCGCCCGTGCATGGCCAGCGCCTCGTAGCGCGCCGCCCTATTCATGCCCCAGCCTACGTGACTGACGGCATACGCGTTGCGGTCGCCCCAGGCTGCCAGGTACCCGCGCATGAGGGCCGCATCGGCGCCCGCGCCCTCGACGGCCACTACATGGTCCGCCGCGATCCGCAGCGTGACGGGCGCCTCCAGGTATCGCTTGAAGGTGAGATTCACGTCGCCGCGGTCCAGAACCAGCACGCCGTCCACGCACCCGGCGGCGGGAAAGGAGACGACGAGGCCGCCGGGCCAGTGAGCGAAGGTGCCGGGCCGCGCGGTCCAGCCGGCGACGCCGACGGTGCGGGCACCCTGCATCCGCACCCGCAGGTCCGTGCCGGCAGGCGAGGTGACAACCATGGTTTCCGCGCCGCGGAGCGCCCGCGCGGCGGCGCGCACCTCCCGCTCCATCGCGGGATCAGGCCGCAGCCGCTCCAAGGTCTCCGGGTGCTCGCCGATGTGCAGGATGCGGGCGCCGGCCCCCAGGATCGCCGGGGTCTCGCGTGCGTGCATCAACCCCTCTACCGTCAGGTCCACCACGAAACCCGCCTGCCCTAACGCGGACACGACCGGGCCGAGGCCGCTGATGGCCTCGCTTGCGCCGGTGGATCGGACGGGCACGGGATGTGCGTTGCGCGGGCTCGGCACCACGATGTGGAACGCACGCGCGCCGAGCATGTGGAGCGCCAGCTCGGCCAGGTGAACGTTCACCGCGCGCGATTGGGTCTCGCTGAGGATCGCCGCCACCTCGCCGGGCCGCACCGCGCAGGCCTCGAACACCTCGCGGAAGGCGTCGAGCCATTTGCCCTCGACACGGTCGGCGATCACAGCGCGGCGGCCCTGAGTGCGGCGTGCTGCACCTTGCCCATCGCGTTGCGCGGCAGCATGGAGACGAAGCGCACGTCGCGCGGCACCTTGAAGCGGGCGAGCCGGCCCAGCAGGTGTCCCATCAGCTCGTCGGCGCTGCACGCTTCCCAGGCGTCGGGGCGCAGCACGACGAAGGCCACCGGCACCTCCTGCCAGCGCGGGTCCGGCCAGCCCACCACGGCCGCCTCCAGCACGGCGGGATGCTCGTGCAGCACGCGCTCGACCTCGGCGGGGTACACGTTCTCGCCGCCGGACACGATCAGGTTGTCGCGCCGGTCATGCACGGTCCAGGACCCATCGAGCGCCTGAGTGCCGATGTCGCCGGTGTGGAACCAGCCGTCGCGCAGTGCGGCGGCGGTCGCGGCCGGGTTGCGCCAGGTACTGGCTGAACAGCTGCGGGCCACGCACCAGCACCTCGCCCGGCGTGCCCAGCGGCACGTCTCGCCTCCCCCCATCCACGGTACGGGCCTCACAGCCGGGGCCGGGACGGGCTGGCCCGCCGCGGAGGGGCGTGTAGATGGCGATGGGCGCGGTCTCGGTGGCGCCATACACCTCCAGCACCGGAACGCCGCGGGCGCGGAAGGGCGCGGTCAGGTGCGGCGGCACCACGGTGGAGCCGGTCGTGATGGCGCGCAGGCTGGAGAGGTTGGCGCCGGGCCAGGCAGGGTCCTCGACCAACGCCTGCAAGGTGCTGGGCACGAGCACGGTCAGCGTCGGCCGGTCCGCGGCGATGGCGGCCAAGGTGGCAGGGGCGCTGAAGCGCGGGTGCAGCGTCACGGTCGCGCCCGCGAGCAGAGCGGGCGTAGTCTGGATGTTGAGGCCGCCCACGTGGAACAACGGCAACACCGTCAGCACGTGGTCCGCTGCCGTCAACGCGTGCATGTCCGCACTCAGCGCGGCGTTGGCGACCAGGGCGTCGCCCGTCAGCACGGCGCCCTTCGGCCGCCCGGTGGTGCCGCTGGTATAGACCAGCAGCAGCGGCAAGCTGAGCCGGGCGCCGGGGTCGCGGTTCGGCCCAGCACCCTGCAAGGGTTCGCCGAGGTCCAGCAACGGCGTCTCCGCAGGCGCGAGCGGCGCCGATGCGGCATCCACCGCCAGCACCCGCGGCTCCGCGTCGGCCACGATCCACGCCACCTCCGTCGCCGCAAGCCGCCAGTTGATCGGCACCAGCGCCGCGCCGAGCCGGGCGCAGGCCAGCAGCAGCATCAGCGTCTCCGGGCGGTTGCGTGCCAGAACCGCCACCCGGTCGCCCACGCCGACGCCGTATGCCGTCCGCAACCCACGCGCCGCGGCGGCCGCACGCGCGGCCAGCCCGGCGTAGGTGAGCGTGGCATCCCCGAAGCGGATTGCCGGCTTGTCCGGCGTCGCGTCCGCGTTGCGCTCGACGAGGTCCGCGAAGGTGATCATGCCCCCTGCTCGTCCGTCTCGCCATCCTCGGTACAGCGCCGCCCGCCCCAGGCGGTCCAGGCAAAGCTCCGCCGTCCAGGGCAGCATCAGGCTGCCGCAACGGCTGTCGCGGTAGATGCGCTCCAGCGGCAGCGAGCGCAGCATCGCTTGCCCGCCGCAGGTACGGATGGCGAGCCGGGCCAGGTCGTTCGCCGTCTCCATCGTGCTGTATTGCGCGGACCAGGCGCGCATCACCTGCGCCTTCGTGGGGTCCGGCCTCGCCTCGGTCACGGCCTGGAACCACAAGCACCTCGCCGCCTCCAGCTTCAGCCGCATCTCAGCCACGGCGAGCTGCTTGGTGGGATACATCCGCCGCTTCACCGGCGGCGTGCCGGGCACCTCGCCGCGGAGATAGCGCACGGTGAAGTCGTACGCCGCCTGCGCCAGGCCCATGTAGGTGGGCGAGAGGGTCAGGAACATGTGCGGCCAGCGCGACGCCGCCTGGAAATACACGCCCCGCGGCATCAGGGCCTCGTCGTGCGGCACGAACACGTCGCGGAAGTGCAAGGTGCGCGAGACGGTGCCGCGCATCCCCAAGGGGTCCCACTCGCCGCTGACGCTCACGCCCTCCGCCTGGGCCGGCACCGCCAGATAGAGCGTGTTGCGCCGCGACGGCTTGGCATCCTCGGCCAGTTCGGTGCACAGGATGCCGTAGTAGTCCGCGTGCCCGGAGAGCGAGGCGAAGATCTTCTTGCCCGACACCAGCCAGCCGCCGTCCACCGGCCGCGCCTCGGTGCCGAACGCCGCCTGCCCAGCCGCCGAAGCGCCCCCTTCGCTGAACGGCTGCGAGTACACCGCTCCGTCCTCCACGATGCGGCGGTAGTGCACGGCCCGGCGCCGCTCGTGCCCGGCGCGCTCTTCCGGTGTCATGTCCAAGTCGTCCGCCAGCTGGCCGGACCAGAGCGTGGAGCACACGTGCATGTTCCAAGTCAGCGCCGTCGCGCCGCAGTATCGCCCGATCTCGGCGCCGGCCAGGGAATAGGTCTGGTAGCTCGCCCCCAGTCCGCCCTGTGCCTTGGGGATGCACACCGCCAGCAGCCCCGCGCTGCGCAGGTCGCGATAGTTCTCGACGGGGAACGCCGCCTCCCGGTCCCACTCGGCCGCGCGCGGGGCGAAGTGCGTCGCCGCCAGGGTGCGTACATGGTCGAGCAGGGCGGCCTGCTCCGCATCCAGACCGAAGGCGGCGGGTGGAAAGATCGGCGCGTCCAGATCGGCGGCGTCCAGCGCGGCGTGGCGGGCGACGACGTTCATCCGGCGATCTCCTCCGTGCTACGGCAGCTCCGCCAGGAAGGCATCCAGCGCCGCGTTGAACCGGCCCGGCTGCTCCAGGGGCGCCAGGTGCCCCACACCGTCCAGCGCAACATAGCGCGCCCTGGGGATGCGTGCAGCCATCCGTTCCATCATGGGCGCCGGCGCGTTCGGGTCCCGCGTGCCGGACAGCACCAGGACCGGCACTCCCACTCGCTCCAGCGCCGCCCGCATGTCGAAGCCCGGCATGGCCATCACGGCGTCGCGGTAGGCGCTGTCCGGCGTGTGCGCCATGAGCTCGCGGGCGAGCGCCAGGCCGGCCGGATCGGGGCTGTCGCCGACCATCGCGCCTACCAACTCATCTGCCAGCTCCGCCATGGCGCGTCCGGCGTCGAGCGGCCCCAGGCGCTCGCGCAGGAACCGCTCCTGGAAACTGCCGTCGCGGCTGCCGAAGGCCGCGCTGGTCTGCGCCAGCACCGCGGCGCGGACCGCCGGGCGCGGCGCTTCCATCGCCAGCACCCACTGCACGATCATGCCGCCGATGCTGTGGCCCACCAGCACCGGGCGCTCCAGGCCGAGCGCGCTCAGGAACGCCACCAGCGCCGCCGCGAGCAAGTCCACCGACACCACCTGCAGCGGCAGGGAGCCGCCGTAGCCCGGCATGTCCCACGCCACCACCCGGAACCGCTCGCCGAAATGCTCCAACTGCGCCGCCCACTGCCGTGCGGCACCGCCGATGCCGTGGAGGAACACCAGCGACGGCGCGCCTGGGTCCCCGGCCGCGAGGTAAGCGATGCCGCCGGCGATGCGCCGCTCCCCCATCACGGCAGTCAGCGCCGTGCTTTGCCGCCCGGCGAGCATGGCCCCATCAAAGCCACCGCGACCACCAACTGCCGCGCCGTCTGAGGACCGCCTGATGTAGGCGGGATCGTGGGACTGGCGATGGGCCGCCACCGTGCGCAGGTAGCAGAGCCACCAACCGCGCCGCGATGGCTGTCGCATCCGGAAGCGACCAGAGGCTGGCCGGCATGGCTGCGATGATCCGGGCCAGCCCGTCAACCGCGGCTGCCCGCGGTAGCTTCGCCAAGCGTCCAGCCTCTTGCCACGGGTCCATGCCCAGGCGCGCAAGAGCCGAGAGAACGCTCAGCGTCATCCCGCTCGCTTCCACACCGACGTCAGCGAACAGGAACCCATTCAGATCTGAACGCTGCAGCGCATATGCGTCAGTGCTTGCCACGACATAATCCCTCGGACTTCTAGCTTTAACTTGGGGCGTGTTTTCGAGAGGAACAATATACCCTAATGAGAACTCTACGATCTAGGTGTTCAATCTTTCTCCCGATCTGCCGAGATTGCGGCCGAAGCGTGGTCTCGCGAGGTCCTGCGCCCCGCAGGGCGCGACGGTGTGCTCACGCAGGAGATAGCCCGTCGGTGCTCTGCCTTGCTGCATCCTTCTCGGAAGGAGCGAGCAGTGCTGCGCCGCCCTCCGACACGTCCATTGCCGCAGGGGGTGACGGAGCCTCGGACATCTGTGCCAGAGTGGGATCGAACAAGGCCTGGGCTTGGGTTTGGAGACTCCCATGCTTGCGGCCGCGATGCGGAGATGGCTTCGTGGGTGCTATCACCTTTGGAGCAGTCTCGGTGGGCGTAGGTGACGGGATAAGGCCGTAACTCATCGTGAAGGCCATGACAGTGTTCCTTTGACTTCATTGAAAAAAACTTCGATGCCTGTGGCCATGCTAGCCGGCTGACAGGACCTCGGCACTGCCTTTCGGCACCACCGTGGAAGCGAGCACGCGCGGCTCTCAGGTCGTGCTATTCCTCATGGGCCACCTTACTCTTTCGGCTGCTTCGGTTTCGGAGCATGGCTCAGCCGCTCGACTGCCTCTGCTGTCACCTCGGCGGAGATGCTTGCGAGCGTTGCCTCCAGCGCTGGGGGTGAAGCTCCGGTGCCCGAAGCGGAGGCTTGGCGCACAGCCTCGCGCCTGAGTAGATCGTCGGCCCAAGCTTCGCCGGTCAGCACCGCGCCCCCGGCTGCATCAGCAAGGCCCGTCCACTGCGCTGGCTTCATCGGTTGCTCCTCCAGGCCGTCGCGATGCACGTCCGAACAATACAGCCTCGCAGGGTGTGCTCGACCAAAACGCGGGCACCCCGGCCGAACGACATCGCATATACGGTCATGTTTCCCGCCCGGCGCTGCCGAACACTGGAACCCCGACCTCCGGAGGCACACAGCGCAGGTCTCCGCTCGAGAGAATGATCGGACCGATGAACCCTGATGGCAGCGTCCCGAGCTTCAGCCGCGCCGCCGCGTCGATCAAGGTGCGGAACCGGTCGAAGGACTTTCGTCGCAGCATCATCGTTGATGGAGCAGCCAGACCTGACACGGCCTCCAAGGCCTCGTCCGAGATGTTGCAGCTGATCCGGCGAACGCCGACCCGAACCTCGAAGCGAACGAGGCTCGGGTCGAGGGCAGGAACCATATTTGGCGCCTCGGTCATGATGGGTGTCCTTCGTGGCCGCTCTGTCCGTGCTCGCCAAGCACCACGTCGTCCGTATGGCAGTGCTGCCAAACCCACGGCATGATCGACGTGAGCTGGCCGAGGTTGGTGCCCGGATGCTTCGACACCCAGGCACCGGAAGCAGTAAGCGAGCCAGGGAGCTCGTGCGGCTAGAAGCCCATGTCGCCCATTCCGCCGCCCATGCCGCCCCGGCCCGGCATATCGCCGCTACCTGCGGACTTATCCTGCCGTTCGGACACCATCGCCTCAGTGGTGATCAGCAGGCCGGCCACGGAGGCTGCGTTCTGCAAGGCAACACGCACGACCTTGGTGGGGTCGATGATGCCGGCCGCCACCATGTCCTTGAACTCGGCAGTCTGCGCGTCGAAGCCGTAGTTGTAGTCGCCGTTGTCCAGCACCTTGCCGGCGATCACCGCACCGTCCTCGCCAGCGTTCTCGGCGATCTGGCGCAGCGGCGTCTGCACCGCCTTGCGCACGATCTCGATGCCGTACTTCTGGTCCTCGTTCTCCGGCTTGATCTGCGCCAGCACCAGGCTCGCCCGCGCGAGCGCCACGCCGCCGCCCGGCACGATGCCTTCCTCGACCGCGGCGCGTGTCGCATGCAGCGCGTCGTCCACGCGGTCCTTGCGCTCCTTCACCTCGACCTCGGTCGCGCCGCCGACCCGGATCACCGCAACGCCGCCCGCGAGCTTCGCCAGCCGCTCCTGCAGCTTCTCGCGGTCGTAGTCCGAGGTGGTCTCCTCGATCTGCGCCCGGATCTGGTTGCAGCGGCCCTTGATGTCGTCGCCCTGGCCGGCACCCTCGATGACCGTGGTGTTCTCCTTCTCGATCAGCACGCGCTTGGCGCGGCCGAGCATCTGGAGCGTCACGTTCTCAAGCTTGATGCCGAGGTCCTCGGAGACGACCTGGCCGCCGGTCAGGACCGCGATGTCCTCCAGCATGGCCTTGCGGCGGTCGCCGAAGCCCGGCGCCTTCACGGCCGCGACCTTGAGGCCGCCGCGCAGCTTGTTCACCACCAGCGTCGCCAGCGCCTCGCCTTCCACGTCCTCGGCGATGATCAGCAGCGGTGCCCCTGCCTGGACGACGCTCTCGAGCAAGGGAAGCAGCGCCTGCAGGCCGGAGAGCTTCTTCTCGCACAGCAGCACGTAAGGGTCGGCTAGCTCGGCCGTCATCTTCTCGGCGTTGGTGATGAAGTAGGGGCTGAGATAGCCGCGGTCGAACTGCATGCCCTCGACCACCTCCAGCTCCGTCTCCACCCCCTTCGCCTCTTCGACCGTGATCACGCCCTCGTTGCCGACCTTCTGCATGGCCTCGGCGATCATGCGGCCGATCTCGGCCTCGCCGTTCGCCGAGATGGTGCCGACCTGGGCGGTCTCGGACTCGGTCGTGATCTTGCGGGTGCGCTTCTGCAGTTCCTCGACCAGGGCCGTCACGGCCTTGTCAACGCCGCGCTTCAGCTCCATCGGCGCCAGCCCGGCGGCAACCGCCTTGCCACCCTCGCGCACGATGCTCTGGGCGAGCACGATCGCCGTCGTTGTCCCGTCTCCAGCGATATCATTGGTCTTGGTCGCGACCTCGCGCACCATCTGCGCGCCCATGTTCTCGGACTTCTCCGAGAGCTCGACTTCCTTGGCGACGGCGAGGCCGTCCTTGGTGATGCGAGGAGCGCCGTAGCTCTTGTCGATGACCACGTTGCGGCCCTTGGGGCCGAGCGTGACCTTCACCGTGTCAGCGAGGATGTCCACGCCGCGCAGCATCCGCTGGCGAGCATCCGTTCCGAACCTTACGTCCTTGGCGGCCATGATCTTGGTCTTTCCTGTATCGGTCGATGTGTCGGTGCAGCGCTGCGTCCAGGCTGGACGGCGCGGTAGGTCAGGCGGCCTTCTTCTGCTCGGCCTGGCCCTCGACTATGCCCATGACGTCGCTCTCCTTCATGATCAGGAGATCCTCGCCGTCGAGCCGCACCTCGGTGCCGGACCACTTGCCGAACAGCACGCGGTCGCCGGCCTTCACGTCGAGGGCCTGAACCTTGCCCTGCTCATCGCGCGCGCCGGGCCCGGCCGCGATCACCTCGCCCTCCATCGGCTTCTCCTTGGCCGTGTCGGGGATGATGATGCCGCCGGTGGACTTCTCCTCGGCGGTGATGCGCCGGACCACGATCCGGTCGTGCAAGGGACGGAACTTCATGGATATGCCTTTCAGAGTGGTCGCCACGGCGCTCATTTGCCCTGGCTCTTCGATGGGAGGTTGCTTCGCCGATCCCGACTGGAATAGCGACGACGGCGCCTCGATGGCTGCCTTGGCAGCCTTGGGCTTCTTGGCCTCTCGGCTGCTCCGCTTCTGTCCCTTGGCCATGATCTTGTCCCTCCCGGTTCAGCCCGCGTTCTTGGATAACCCTGCTCAGCGGCGCCGGCGGACCCAATTGCGCGGCTTGCAGGCTCGGAGCGGCCCGCCAACACCCCGTCTCACGCACTCAGCGATGAATGGCCCCATAGGCCTCCATGGGTGTGCTAGGAGGGGGCAGATCGTCAAAGTTGCTGGGCCCAGATGCTGAGGGTGCCGGACATATTCCCGGGCATCGCTCTCAGCTTGTCGCGCGATTGTCTCGATGCGCTCCCGCGCTACCATGAAGCACTGGATAGGCACTGCACCCCGGAAGTGGCCCCTCTCGCCGAAGTCTTCCAAGGCAGCCTCGGAGATCACGCACGGAACGCGCTCCTTACCGTCAACGATCTCGAACAAGACGCGGTTTTAATCCCCGCGGGCATGCGTCGGCCTTGAAGCCCGGCGCGGAAAGGAAAACGTGAGATGACCCACAGAGAGCGAAAAAAGCACGCTGTAGACCATCTTGCGTCATGACATTGATCTGGGTCATCACGGTGCCTATTACAATGCCAAAACATGGAGTTTTCGGATCTTCATGGCTTTGTTGCATGGATCCGACGGGTGGTGCCGTGCACGCGATCAGTCCAGCTGGGGCCAGACCTCCCGCAGTGCTTCGCAGAGGATACGGTATCCGCGGTAGCGGCGGATAAGAATTGCTGCCAAGTCAGGATCGGGTTCGACTGCTTCGCGGAGCTGGCACATCTGGAATGTGGCCTGGCCGATGGATGCGTGCAGGCCTACCGACACCGAAGCGGCGATGGCGGCGCCCAGGGCTCCGACCTCTTCGCTGCGCGGGAGTTCCAGCGTCATGCCGAGGACAGCGGCGAAAATCTTGCGCCATGGCGGGCTGCGCGCGGCGCCGCCGGCAAAGCGGGCCAGGGTAGGCGTGGTTCCGCGGACCAACGCCTCGATGTTGCGGCGGTGCTCGAAAGCTACGCCCTCGAACACGGCTCGCACGGCATGTGCGAGGCCGTGCCACGAGGAAAGTCCAACGAACGCCCCGCGTGCCGCGCGCTGGTCGGTCAGGCCGTTCAGGAAAGGCAGGAAATAGACGGATGACGTGTCGGAGCCGAGCCCTTCCACCAACTCGTTGCATCGCGTGTAGAGTGCAGCGCGGTCCACGCCCTCCGCCATCATGAACGCCTCGACAAACCACTCCAGGGTACTGGCAGAGGTTGGGCCGCCTGCGACCGCGATGAACGTGCCAGTCTGCGCGCCGAGCACGGTGGCCAGGATTGAACCGTCGGCGATCGGCGTGGTGACGTGGCGCTGGTTCAGGCCCCAGGTCCCGGAGACGACTAGAAGCTCGTCCGGGCTTGTGGCGCCCGCGCCGAGCATCAGCGCGGCGCAGTCGGAAAGTCCCGCGCAAACTGGCGTGCCAACAGCCAGGCCGGTCGCTGTCGCGGCGTCTTGGGTCACGTGACCGGCGACCGACAGCGGCTCCGCGATGGTAGGCACGAGGCGACGCAACTCGGGCAGCCCGAGATGGTCGAACACCGGCGCGCACCGGCCCGTGGCGTGTTCGATCAGGCTGGCGGCCGAGAGGTCGGTCGGCTCGACCTGCGCGATCCCGGTCAGGCGAAGCTTCACGAAATCCTTGCAGAACAGCAGATGGCGAGCCCGGGCGAGGTGGTCGGGCCGATGCATCTGCAACCATGCGAGGAGCGGCGCCGGCTTGCCGGGCCAGATGCCCTGATGGGTGAGGTGCCAATGCCCAGGCTCGAGTCCATCAGCCTTCCAACGATTGACGATGTCGCCGGCCCGGGCATCCGATGAGAGAATGCCGTTGCCGACCGGCTGCCCTGTTTCGTCCACCAGCCATAGCCCGTTGCCATAGCCGGTCAGACCGACTGCCGCTATCTGGTCCGGCCGCACGGCCGCTCGCACTAGGGCGAGGCGGACAACGCGGCAGACTGCTTCCCAAAAGCCACGCGGCTCGCGTTCGAGATGGCCGGAGGCGGCCCGGGTTGGGGTGATCGCCTCGCCGGCAAGCCCGAGCTCCCGGCCATCGGCCGTATGGATGGCCGCTTTGACCGCGGTTCCGCCAACGTCGATCCCAACGAGAACCTGTTGCAGCTGAACATCCTCCCAAACCGCTGGCAAGACTTGCCGCCCCGTTCACTCCAGCGCTTCCAGCTTGCGGGACAGAAAGCTTCTCCCCCCGGTCTTGTCTCGATCACCCAAGGCCCAGGCGCCCAGCCTCCGGGAGAAGGCCGCGAGAGAACCCGTTCCTGACCGCTCCTTGGCTACCCAAGCGTCGGTTCACCGGAAGGGCGTGTCAAGTGACTTTTGATTTGACAAGCTTCCTCTCTTTCGCTTCTGATAGTGCCGGGAGGCCATTCGACGTGCGAGTTTCGGACACCAAGCCGCCGCCGGACGGCATCGTGGTTCTGGGCACAGGGGAGCGGCGGCGGCGAATCCTGGCGGTGTTCCGCGATCAGGAGTTCGCGCGGATCCAGGACCTATCGCGCAGCTTCGGTGTGTCCGAAGTCACTATCCGCAGTGACATTGACGTGCTGGCCAGGAGCGGTGGCGTTCGCCGGGTGCGCGGCGGCGTCATGCGAAGCTCGGAGATGTTCGCCGAGAATCGGTATGAGGAGCGCAGCCGGGTCCGGTATGCCGAGAAGGAGGCGATCGGCGCCGAGGCGGCCGCGCTGCTGCAATCGAGCGACACGGTGATCCTCGATTCCGGCACCACCACGATGGCCGTCGCGCGAGCGATCCTGGCGAGAGCGGATCTGCAGAACGTCACGGTGTTCACGAGCGGGCTGAACATCGCGCTGGCATTGGAACCGGCGATCCCGCGCATTCAGATCGTCGTGCTCGGCGGCACGCTGCGGCCCATGCAGCATTCCCTAGTCGAGCCGATGGCGACCCTGCTGCTTGAGCGGCTGAAGACGAGTTACGCCTTCATCGGCTGCAACGGCATCGGTGCGGACGGCGGCATCATGACCACCAACCTGCCGGAAATGGCGATGAAGCGGCACATGTTGCGCGCCTGCAGCCGCTCGGTCTTGGTAGCGGACGCCAGCAAGTTCACCCAGGAAGCGCTGGTGCGGGTCTGCGGCCTGGATGAGATCGACATCCTGATCACCGCCGGGACAATCGCGCCCGACCACGCCGAGCGTCTGCGGGAGGCCGGCGTGGACTTGCGCGCGGCGCGCCTGTTGGGGAGTCCGATGCTGCGGGCGGGCTGAGCAGCCGTACCCGGCACAAGATGCTGGAGACGCAAGAACCATAAGATAGGGAGGACGATATGCAAGAATTCACGAGACGCGGTCTCGCTCCAATCGGCCTAGGCGCGCTTTCGCTGCTTGCCGGCGGCGTGCCCGCCAGAGCGGACAACGGCTTCGACTGGAAGCAGAAGCAGGGCAGCACGCTCAATATCATGCTGTCGGCGCACTCCATGGCGGATGCGCTCGTCAGCCTGCTGCCGCAGTTCGAGCAGCAGACCGGCATCAAGGCGCAATACACCGTCTCGCCCGAGGACGATTTCCGGATCAAGCTGAACTCCCAGCTCGCCGCCGGCGCCGGCGCCGGGTCGGTGGACGTGTTCATGACGGGGCCGTCGAGCAACTGGGAGTATGTCGCGGGCAAGTGGATCGAGGATTTGCAGCCCTACGTCGGCAACCCCAAGCTGACCGACCCGGCGTGGGACTACGGCGACTTCTACACCGCCGCGCTCGATGTCAACCGCTGGACGGGGCAGGAATTCGGCGGCGTCGGCCAGGGACCTCTCTGGGCGATCCCGGTGAACGAGGAGGGCTACGGGCTGCACTACCGCAAGGACGTGCTGGAGAAGGCCGGCGTCGCGGTGCCGCAGACGATTGACGAACTCGTCGCCGCGGCGAAGAAGCTGAACAACTTCGAGATGGACGGCAAGAAGCTGAACGGCTTCCTCGCCCGCGGCAATGAGTTCTGGCCAACCATCATCACCGGATACAGCAGCGTGCTGTTCGCCTTCGGCGCCGAAGGACATCGACGCGGACGGCAAGTCCGGCGTCAACAGCCCGGCGGCGGTCGAGGCGACGCGGGTATGGGCCGAGCTGATGAAGACCGGGCCGGCCGACATCGGTTCCTACGGATGGGAGCAGGCGCAGAGCGGCTTCGCGGCCGGGAACGCGGTCTTCCTGCTGGATGCCGACCACATGTCGGCGGTATTCGAGAACCCGGCGAAGAGCCAGGTCGCTGGAAAGGTAGGCATGGCGCTGCCGCCGCAAGGCAAGGCTGGGCGCGCCTCGGACCTCTGGCTCTGGTCGCTGGGCATGAACGCGCACTCGTCGAACAAGGACGCGGCGTGGCTGTTCATCCAGTGGGCCACCTCCAAGCCAGTCCTTGAGAAGAGCATCAAGTTCGGCAACATCAACCCGACGCGCCGCTCGGTGGCCGCGAGCGCCACTATGTCGAACTACGTCAAGGATTGGGGCGACTACAACCAGGTCTGGGCCACGATCCTCGACAAATACGCGCGCTGGCGCTGGAACCCGTCAACGCGCTTCGCCGAGGTCGGGAACCGCTGGGCGCAGGCGGTGCAGGAGGTCATCGTCTCCGGCCGCGACCCGAAGGCGGCGCTGGACGACGCGGCGAGCGACATCAATCCCATCATCGCCCAGGCGCGCGGCTGATCCAGGCTCATGCCTATCGCGCGGCGGCGCCCCGGTTCGGGACGCCGCCACGGGCCGCAAGCAGGCACTTGGGAACCGATGTCCATGATGTACGGCCAGACCCGCGGCGCTTACCTGTATGTCCTGCCAGCGCTGATCCTGCTCGCCGGGATCGCCTGGCCATTCCTGCAAGGCGTGCACTACGCGTTCATGGACTTCACCCTCATACGGCCGCAGGCGATGGCGTTCAACGCCGGGCGCAACGTCCTGCGCGTCGTGACTCCGGGCACCCCGGAGTTCCGGGCGCTGCTGATCACGTTGCGCTACGCGGCCAGCACGGTGGTGATCGAGACGGTGCTGGGCTTCTTCGTGGCGCTGCTGCTCACCTGGCCAGCGCGTTGGACGCGCCCGTTCCGCACCTTGGTCATCCTCCCGATGCTGGTGCCGCCGATCGCATCCACGTTGCTCTGGAAGGTGATGCTGGTTGACCGCGGCGTGGTGAACTATTTGCTCAACGCGGTGGGGCTGCACAGCATCAACTGGTTCGGCAATCCCGCCGTGGCAATCTGGACGGTCGTGCTGATTGACGTGTGGATCTTCACGCCGTTCGCGATCCTGATCCTCTTGGCGGGGCTGCAGGCCATACCGGGGGAAATCCTCGAGGCCTCGACCATTGACGGCGCCAGCATCCTCGACCGCATCCGCTACATCTACCTGCCGATGTGTCGGCCGTTCCTGCTGCTCGTCGTCCTGTTCCGCGGCATCGATTCGCTCAAGATGTTCGACATCATCTGGGCGGCGACCAAAGGCGGCCCGGTGCGCTCGACGATGAACCTGAACGTCCTTGGCTACCTGAACGGGATCGAATACCTCAACTACGGCCGGTCCATGGCATTGCTCTTCGTGCTCTGGGTTCTCTGTTACGGCCTCTCGATGGTGCTGCTGAGATTCCGCCGGGCGGAGTCGCTGGCATGATGCCGCGAGCGCGCGCGATCGACGGCGCAACGGGGTTGCCGCGAACAGCGCCTCCACGGGTGGAGCACCCGGCGCGTCCGAGGCGCAGGATCGCGTGGCGACGACGCGCCGCCGGGTTCGGCGTGTTCGCTGGGCTGCTGGCCTACACGGTCTTCGCGCTGGCGCCGCTGGCGTGGATCGTGCTGATGGCGTTCAAGAGCAGCGGCGACATCATCGCCTACCCGCCGAAGTTCATCGACTTCCAGCCGACGCTGCAGAATTTCGTCGCGATCCTGCATCTTCCTGATTTCCTGCTGCCCTTCAAGAACACGCTGATCGTGACCTTCGGATCGGTCGCGCTCAGCGTGGTGATCGGGCTGCCGTGCGCCTACGCGCTCGCGAAGATGCGGTTCCGCGGTCGGGAGAACATAGCGTTCTCGATCATATCGCTGCGCTTCGCGCCCGAGTTGTTCGTGATCCTGCCGTTGTTCATCCTGTATCGGAGCGTAGGTCTCAACAACACCTATCTCGGGCTCATCATCGCCTACCAGCTCGTCACCTTCCCGCTGATCGTGTGGATGATGCGTTCCTTCTTCGAGGAAGTCCCCAAGGAGCTCGACGAAGCGGTGCTCATTGATGGCGGCACGCAGTGGACCGCCTTCATGGTGTCGTCGCGCATCGCGGTGTCGGGCATCGCCGCCAGCGTGATGCTCGCGTTCATCTTCGCCTGGAACACCTACGCCCTGCCGCTGGTCCTGTCCGGCCATGACACCGAGGTGATCACCGGCGCGATCCTGAACTTCATGAAGTTCGCCGACATCGAATGGGGACAGATGGCGGCGGGAACAGTGTTCTCGATCCTTCCCAGCCTGGTGTTCACGGTGCTGCTCGCCGGCCGGCTGGTCCAGGGAATGACGGCCGGCGCGGTGAAGGGATGACGGCGATGGCGCGATGCGGGCATGGAGGACGCCGATGAAGGCGCTCGTCTTCGAGTCACTCGGGCAGGCCGCTCTGCGCGACTTGCCGGATCCGGAGCCTGGACCCGGCGAGGTCCTGGTGAAGGTGGCGGCGACCGGCATCTGCCACACCGACCATGACATCCTGGCGGGGCGCTACCTCGCCGCATACCCGGTGGTGCCCGGCCACGAGTTCGCCGGCACCATCATCGGCACCGGCGCGGGTGTCGAAGCGTCGTTGCTGCAGGCGCGCGTCGCGATAGACCCGCTCCTGCCCTGCGGCACCTGCCCGGCCTGCCGAGAGGGCCGCTACAATCTCTGCGCGTCGCTGGCCGCCTACGGGGCCACCAGCAACGGCGCCTTCGCGCCGCTGGTCGTGGTGCGGGCGGCCAACGCGCATCCGATCGGCGACCTGCCCTTCGACGTGGCCGCGCTGGCCGAGCCGTTCTCCTGCGTGCTGCACGGGGTGGGGCAGGCGCGCGTGCGGGCGGCCTCTCGCTGCTTGATCTTCGGCGCCGGGCCGATCGGCCTCATGATGATGCTTGCGCTGCAGGCGGACACGAACGCCGACGTCACGATGGCCGATGTCCTGCCGGACCGACGGGATGCGGCGGCTTCGCTCGGCGCGCAGCATACGCTCGACGCGAACGGCCTGACGCCCGAGATGCTCGGTGAGCGGTTCGACCTGGTGGTGGACTGCACCGGCGTGCCAGCCGTCTGCGAGACGCTGACCGGCTATGTCCGCGATGGCGGCACGGTGCTGTTCTTCGGCGTGTGCCCGCCGGGTGCCATGATCGCGCTCAGCCCGAATGAGGTCTTTCGCAGAGAGCTGCGGATCGTCGGTTCGCATTCCCTGTGCGGCGAGCTGCCGCACGCGCTGGACTGCCTGCGCCGACTGGGGTCACGCGCGCACGCGCTGGTCTCGCACCACCTGGGCCTCGACGAGATCGCACCCTGCTTCGGTCCGTCGCGGCCGTCGCGGGCGATGAAGATCCAATACCGGCCAGACCCGTGAGCGAAGCGGCGCCTGCGGTGGGAATGCCTGCACGTCGCGACGCGCTGGACGCCGCCTCGGCGCTCGGCGAGGTCGATGTCGTCGTGATCGGCGCTGGGATCAACGGCGCGGGGACCTTCCGGGATCTGTCGTTGCAAGGCGTGCGCTGCCTCTTGATCGACCGTGAGGATTTCGGCGCTGGCGCATCCAGCGCCTCCACCCGCATGGTCCACGGCGGGCTTCGATACCTGGAGAACGGCGAGGTCCGCCTGGTCGCGGAAGCGACGCGGGAGCGCAACCGATTGCTGCGCAACGCGCCCCACGCAGTGGCGCCGATACCGATCTCCATCCCGTTCTTCTCGCTCGCTTCCGGGGTGGTGCCGAGCTTGCGGCGTTGCCTCGGGCTAGGCGGCCGGCTCGTCACGCGCGGCCTGCTGATGGCTGAGCTCGGCCTCTGGCTCTACGATTGGCTTGGCCGGCACGACAGGGTCATGCCGCGCCATGTCACGCGCATCGGGCGAGCCGCGCGCACGCGCTTCCCCATGCTCCACGGCGCCGTGCGTGGCGTGGCCACATACTATGACGCGACCGTGCATCAGGCCGAGCGGATCGCCCTTGAGCTGGTCGCCGACGGCTTGGCGGCCAATCCCGCTGGCATCGCGCTGAACCATTGCGAGCTCGACGGCTACGACGGGAGCTGCCTGCTGCTGCGCGATCTGCTTGATGGGCGCACGCTGCGGGTTCAGCCACGGGTCATGGTCAACGCGGCAGGGGCGTGGATAGACACGGTCAACGCTCGGGTCGGCCCGGCGGCGCCGCTGATCGGCGGCACCAAAGGCTCGCATCTCGTCATCGAACATGCCGGGCTGCACGCCGCCCTTGCGGGGCACGGGTTCATC
The DNA here is from genome assembly GCA_963790535.1 of uncultured Alphaproteobacteria bacterium. Lineage (GTDB taxonomy): Bacteria > Pseudomonadota > Alphaproteobacteria > Acetobacterales > Acetobacteraceae > CAWKEH01. The sequence continues at coordinate 159,400 of CAWBOZ010000016.1, forward strand.
TTCGATGACGGTCGAGGCCGGGTCTGCGTCGTCTATCCTTTCGCCGACAAGGTGATCCTGGGGTCAACCGACATCCCGGTCGATGATCCGGACGAGGCCCGGTGCGACGACGCCGAGGTCGCCTACCTTCTGGCGGCCATCCGCATCGTGTTCCCGACGGTCGGGGTGGGTCGCGAACACGTCCGCTACCGCTTCTGCGGCGTGCGTCCCTTGCCGCGCTCAGGTGCGGCGACGCCGGGCTCGGTGAGCCGCGATCATTCGCTGGTGCGGCTGCCCGCGTCGCCTGCGCGTCCCTTCGGGACGATCTCGCTGGTCGGCGGCAAGTGGACCACGTTCCGCGCCTTCGCCGAACAGGCGAGTGACGCCGTGCTGGCAGAACTGCGAGTGCAACGCCGAGTGTCCACGGAGCGGCTGGCGATCGGCGGCGGACGCGACTATCCAGTGACCCAGGCGGCCCGCGATGCGTGGTGCGCCAGGCTGGCGATGGAGACAGGGCTGCCCGTCCCGCGGGTGGCGACGCTGCTGGCTCGATACGGCACGCGGGCCTGGGCCGTGGCGACCCGGTGCGCCGCCGCAGGCGATGCGGAGCTGACCGACGCGCCGGACTACAGCGAGCACGAGATCCGGTTCCTGATCGGCCAAGAGATGGCGGTCACGCTGGGAGACCTGATCTACCGTCGGACTACGCTGGCGATTGAGGGCCGGCTCACCCTTCCGCTGCTGCATCGCCTCTCGGGGCTGCTGGCCGAGCAGGCCGGGTTCGGGGAGAGGCGTGCCGCCGCCGACCTGAGCCGGACACTGTCACGCCTGCACCGCGAGAATGGCGTCGTTCTCGACGAACCTGCCTCCATTCTCGTCACAACCCCCATGAACGGAACGATGTAGCCTCATGACCCAGAAGCGCCTGTTCGAGAAGCTCGCCCGCATCGCGGCTGACCCGGCGGCCAGCCGTGACTTCATGATCTGCGACGCCAAGGATTCCGACATGGGATTCGGGCTGGCTCACACCGGGCAGCGGCGCGACCCGAGCGGCCGGTCCAGCGACCGCTTCCGCTCCCGCGCCGAGTTCCTCGATCAGGTCCGAAGCATCGTGCGGCAGGACATCGTTGATCTCATGCTCATGTCGGTCTGGACCCTCGACCAGCTGGCGTTCCAGGAGAGGCTGTTCGAGGGTTCCGCGGTCGCGACCGCCATCCGCGCCAACGACGCCACGGATGTCTGGGGGCTGCGCCACGCCGCGTATCGGGACACGCCTTCGCTGCCGTTCCGCACCGCAGTCATCGAGCACGCGATGCATGGGCGACTTCTGCCGGGTGCCGGCCCGAGCGCAGGCGCTGATCTCGGGCTCTATTCGATCACCTTCAACAACAACCCTGAAGCCGATGCGCGGACGCTTGAGGCTTTCCGCGCATTCCGGCTGGAGACCGAGGAGAAGGGGTTCAAGTACTTCCTTGAGGTCTTCAATCCGAATGCGGCGACAGGGTTGGCGGACGAGCACGTCGGTGCGTTCGTGAACGACTGCATCGTCCGCTGCCTTGCCGGGATCGCCGGGTCCGCGCGGCCGGCCTTCCTGAAGGTCGTGTACAACGGACCTGGTGCCCTCGAAGAACTGGTGAGCTACGATCCGAGCCTGGTCGTGGGCGTGCTCGGCGGCAGCTCCGGAACCACGCATGACTGCTTCAAGCTGATCCATGACATCCGCCGCCATGGCGCGAGGCTCGCGTTGTTCGGGCGCAAGATCAACCTCAGCGAACACCCCACGGCGCTCATCGCGCTGATGCGGCGGGTGGTGGACGGCGAGGTCGCTCCGGCAGAAGCGGTCAAGGCCTATCACGCCGAGTTGGACCGGGCGGGGATCCGGCCGCAGCGGGCGCTGGACGATGACCTTGCACTGACCGAGGCGCATCTGGCCGATGGCTGACCCGTCGTCCGCAGCGGGGCAGCTCTACCGGGATCTGCGGCGCATGGGGCTGATCGGCCCTGGCGACGAGCCGCCTGTGACGCCGCTCGTGGGCGGCGTCTCGTCCGACATCCTGCGTGTTGACCTGCCGGGCGGCCCGATCTGCGTCAAGCGCGCGCTGCCCAAGCTGAAGGTGGCCGCCGATTGGTTCGCGCCGGTCGAGCGCAACGCCGCCGAGGTGGCGTGGATGCGGGTGGCGGCCGGGGTCGAGCCGACGATGGTGCCGGCAATCCTCGGCGAGGACCGCGCTGCCGGCCTGTTCGCCATGAGCTATCTCGACCCGGCCGCGTATCCCGTCTGGAAGGCGCTCCTGCGGGACGGCGTGATCGAGCCCGATACGGCGCGCAGCGTCGGCCAGCGCTTGGTCCGCATCCATCAAGCCACTGCTGGCGACGCCGCCATCGCCGAGCGCTTCGCCAACGATGATACGTTCCACGCGATTCGCCTCGAACCCTACCTGCTCGCTACCGCAAGGCGCCATCCGGAGTTGGCCGAGCCGCTTCACGCCCTGGCGCAGGCGACGGCGGCGCGGCACATCGCGCTGATGCACGGCGATGTCAGCCCAAAGAACCTGCTGGTCGGGCCGCAGGGACCGGTGTTCCTGGATTCGGAGTGCGCCTGCTACGGCGATCCCGCTTTCGACCTGGCTTTCTTGTTGAACCACCTCCTATTGAAGTGCTTGTGGCGTCCGCACTGGAGGGCGCGATATTTGGCCTGCTTCGACGCGGCCGCCGCAGCCTATCTCGGGGGCGTATCGTGGGAGTCGCCGGATACGATGGAGATGCGCGTCGCCCGGCTGCTGCCAGGGCTGCTCCTGGCCCGCGTCGATGGCAAGTCACCGGTCGAGTATGTGGTCGCCGAGGCGGATCGCGAGCGTGTGCGACGTGCGGCCGGGCCGTTGCTGCTACGCCCCGTCGCTCGCCTGGACGCGGTGCGCGCCGCGTGGGCTCGGGAGATGCAAGCGTGAGCAGCACGCGGATCGCCGACGTGACCGCGCGGCGCATCTGGGACTCGCGCGGTCGGCCGACGGTGGAGGCGGAGGTGCGCTTGGAGGGAGGCGCGATCGGCCAGGGCATCGCGCCGTCCGGCGCGTCGCGTGGCCGACGGGAGGCGCTGGAGCTGCGTGACGGCGGGACCGTGCTGGGCGGCTACGGCGTTGATGCCGCCCTGCGCGGGATTCGCGATGAGATCGCCCCGGCGCTGCGCGGCCTGGACGGCGGGGAACAGGCCCGGATCGACGAAGCGATGATCAGGCTCGACGGCACGCCGCAGAAGGCGCGGCTCGGCGGCAACGCGCTGGTCGCGGTCTCGCTTGCCGTCCTGAATGCCGCGGCTGCTGCGAACAACACACCGCTCTGGCGCCACCTCGCCGGGGAGGCGCCGGTCCGGCTGCCGTTGCCGGAGATCCAGATTTTCGGAGGCGGCGCCCACGCGGGACGGCGCATCGACGTGCAAGATCTCATGGTGATGCCGGTCGGGGCGACGGAGTTTTCCGAGGCGCTGGCGATGGTCGCCGACATCTATCGCGCGGCAGGCGCTCTCATGGCCGAACGGGGCCGTCAGCATGGCGTCGCGGACGAGGGCGGCTGGTGGCCCGACTTCGCGTCCAACGAGGAGGCGTTGGAAATGCTGCTCCGGGCGATCGAGGCTGCCGGCTTCCAGCCCGGCGAGCAGGCGGCAATCTCACTCGACATCGCCGCCTCGGAGTTCGGCAGCGATGGCCGCTACCGGCTCGGCCTGGACCAACGCGAACTCGACACCGACGGAATGATCGAGCTGCTGGGGCGGTGGCTTGACCGCTTCCCAATCGCCTCCATCGAAGATCCACTGGCTGAAGACGATCCGGAGGGAATGCGGCGCTTCACTGCGCAGTACGGCAAGCGCGTGCAGGTAATCGGCGATGACTACTTAGTCACCGATGCACGGCTCATCGAGGAGGCAGCGTCCGTGCAAGCGTGCAACGCCGTTCTGCTCAAGCCGAACCAAGCCGGCACCGTCACCGAGACGCTCGCAGCCTTCGAGGCAGCCCGTCGAGCCGGGCTCGCCACGATCATCTCTGCACGGTCGGGCGAGACGGAGGACGTGACGCTCGCCCACCTGGCGGTCGGCTGGAACACCGGGCAGCTGAAGGTCGGATCGTTCGCCCGGTCGGAGCGGATGGCTAAGTGGAACGAGGTCCTGCGCATCGGCGAACAAGCAGGGAAACAGGCAACTTACGCGGGACGGTCGGTATTGCCTTCTGCCGCATGGCCGTGGCTCGACGTGCGCAGCAAGGGGGCGCGGGCGTGAGGAAGGCAGGCATGGGAAAGGTCGTGACGCTGGGCGAGATCGTGGTCGAGATCATGGCGGAGCGGCGCGGCAACGGCTTCAGGGCGCCGCTGCCCCTGGTCGGGCCGTTCCCGAGCGGCGCGCCGGCGATCTTCATTGACCAGGTAGCCCGGCTCGGCCAGGCCTGCGGCATCATCGCCTGCGTGGGCGACGACGACTTCGGCTGGCTCAACATCGAGCGCCTGCGCACCGACGGCGTGGACGTGAGCGCCATCCGCGTTCATCCGGACCAAGTGACCGGCAGCGCCTTCGTGCGCTACCGCGAGGACGGCGAGCGCGATTTCGTCTTCAACATCAAGCATAGCGCGTGCGGCCACGTGGCGCTGGACAGCGCGGCGCAGGCCCTGCTCGACGAGTGCGCGCACTTCCATGTCATGGGGTCGTCCTTCTTCTCGCCCCGCGTCGTCGAGACGGCGAAGGAGGCGGTCGGGCGGGTCAGGGAAAGGGGCGGCACCGTCTCGTTCGACCCCAACGTGCGCAAGGAGATGCTGCTGCGCATCCCAGAGATGCGCGCGTCCCTGGAGTGGATGCTGCGGCGCTGCGACGTGTTCCTCCCCAGCGGCCCAGAGCTCACGCTGCTGACCGAGGCGAGGACCGAGGAGGAGGCAATCCAGGCGATCCTCGGGATGGGCGTCGCCGCGGTCGTGGTCAAGCGCGGGGCGGAGGGGTCGAGCTACCACGACGCGCGGACCTCGCTGCATATGCCGGGCTTCCCGGCGCAGGAGGTGGACCCGACCGGCGCCGGGGACTGCTTCGGGGCGACCTTCGTCACGTGCTGGCTGCAAGGGCGCGGCGTGGAGGAGAGTCTGCGCTACGCCAACGCGAGCGGCGCGCGAACCGTCGCGGTGAGGGGTCCGATGGAGGGCGCCTCCACCTTCGCGCAGCTCGACGCGCTGATCGCTGGCGGCCGGAGCCCTTGCATGAACCTGCACCCACTCGCGCAACTGGCGCCGGCCCGCGCCGCTGGCACGCCGCTGGGCATCACCTCGGTCTGTTCCGCGCACCCGCTGGTCCTGGACGCGGCGCTCTTGCAGGCGCAGGCGGACGGGCAGCCCGCGCTGATCGAGGCGACCTGCAACCAGGTGAACCAGGACGGCGGCTACACCGGCATGACGCCTGCTGAGTTCCGCGACCAGGTGCTCGGCATCGCCGGCCGAGTCGGCCTCACGCGGGACGGAGTGATCCTGGGCGGCGATCATCTGGGGCCGAGCCCGTGGCGGCACCTGGAGGCCGAGGAGGCGATGCAGAAGGCGGAGGTGATGGTCGCGGCCTTCGCCGGGGCGGGCTACGCCAAAATCCACCTGGATGCCAGCATGGGCTGCAGGGGCGAGCCGGCGAGCTTGCCGGACGAGATCACCGCGGGCAGGGCCGCGCGCCTGGCGCGCGCGGCGGAGGACGCGGCCGCCCGCGCCGGCGTCACGCCGCCGTTCTACGTCGTCGGCACCGAGGTCCCGACGCCCGGCGGTGCCCTGGAGAGGGTCGAGCACCTGGAGGTCACGGCACCCGAGGCCGCCGCCGAGACCTACGCCGTGCACAGGCGGGCGTTCGCGGCTGCCGGGCTGGAAGCGGCCTTCGAGCGGGTGATCGCGCTGGTGGTGCAGCCAGGCGTCGAGTTCGGTCACGAGAACGTCGCGGTCTATGACCCGGCACGCGCGCAAGCCCTCAGCGCGGCGCTGGACGGGCTGCCGGGCCTGGTCTTCGAGGCACACTCGACCGACTACCAGCCGCTGGCGAGCCTGCGCGCCCTGGTGCGGGACGGCTTCGCGATCCTGAAGGTCGGCCCCGGCCTGACCTTCGCGCTGCGCGAGGCGCTCTACGCCCTCGACCAGGTCGCGGCGGCGCTCGACCCCGGCTGGCACGAGCAGTCGCTCGCGGCGGCGATGGAGGGTGTCATGCTCGCCCATCCCCAGCACTGGCGGTCTCACTACCAGGGCACGCCGGAGCAGCAGCGCGTGCTGCGCCATTACAGCTACAGCGACCGCATCCGCTACTACTGGCCGAACCCCACGGCACGGGACGCCGTCGGGCGGCTGCTCGCGCGCCTTGCGGACGCCGCGATCCCGGAAACGCTGGTCAGCCAGTTCCTCCCGGCACTCTACCCTAGGGTGGCGGCAGGCGTCCTGCCGCCCACGCCCGGGGTCTCTGCTGATCGAGGTGGTGCGCGACGTGTTGCGCACCTACGCCGCCGCGTGCCGAGGCTGATCGATCACAGGAGCCAATCCACCCTCGCTTGCGGGGGTGAACCTAACAAGAACCACCCCGGCGACTTCGTGAGTGCCCCGTGCAGGCGAGATCAACCAGCCCCCCGCGGCAGGTTCAACCTCCCCCAAACCTCCCCCATCCCCGCCACCAACCCCTCCACCGCCCCATCATCATGGAACGGCGTCGGCGTGATCCGCAGCCGCTCCGTGCCCCGCGGCACGGTCGGGTAGTTGAGGCGATGTGCGCCTCGGACGACATGATAGGCACCCGGATCGCCCGTAGCCGGCTCGTTACCAGCGCCGCCCGCTCCTGGTGCCGCTCGCGCAGCTCCGGTGCTCCGCGCAGCGTTCATGTTGCGCCGATCAGGCTCTTGGCCCTGGGCGGGCGTTTAGCTGGTCTTTAGTGCTTTGCGAATTATCCCTATATGGGTATAGATGGCCATGGCGATGGCTCCTTCACCATCCTTGAAGCCACTCGTCTGGATCGGCGGCAGCAAGAAAGACCTCCTGGCAATGCCCGACGAAGTCCAGGAAGTGATGGGCTACGCGCTCTATCTGGCGCAGGCTGGCACGAAGCACGTCCAGGCCAAGCCGCTGAAAGGGCAAGGGTCCGCAGGTGTGTTGGAGGTGGTGGAGGATCGGCAAGGGGGCACCTACCGCGCCGTCTATACCGTCAAGTTTGGCGTGAACGTCTATGTGCTGCACTCCTTTCAGAAGAAGGCAACCAAGGGCATCGCCACTCCAAGGCCAGACCTGACCCTGATTGCCGCCCGCCTCAAGGTGGCGGAGGCGCACTCGAAGGGAGAGTCACAATGATCGAGATCGAAGAGGGCAGCACGAACGTCTATGCCGATCTCGGCCAGGCGGATGCGGACGAGATGCTCATCAAGGCGCAACTCGCCGCGAAGATCGGCGACATCATCAAGCGGCGACGGCTCACGCAGGTGCAGGCGGCCGAACTCGTGGGCCTGTCGCAACCGAAGCTGTCCGGTCTGCTACGCGGCCGCTTTCGGGGTGTGAGCGAGGCCAAGATGCTTGCCTGCCTGGCCCGTCTAGGCCGCGATGTGCGGATCGTCGTCGGCCCCGCCCGGCGTGAGGGTGCTGGCCGGGTCGAGGTCGTATCTGATTGAACGCAGGGAAGACCGCGTGTGAGGACGTTGCCAGGTAGTCGGCTGAGCGCTCCAACAGCGGCACCCCTACATTCGTCCCTCACTATGGACGAGGGGATATGGCGGAGCGGCAGATGGGACCTCACGGCGGATCGGGTGGATGCGGCACGCTGGGCCGTGCGGCACGGCTTCACGCTCAGGCGAGCCGGGAAATAGCCGTTCGCACTGCGGGATGGAGCGACGTTCATAATGCGACGACAATGATTTTGATTTAAAATAAACATCTGGGATTGCAGAAACACCTCTAAGTTTGTCGCAACCGGATTTTAAGAACCGCTTCCAATTCTGCAATATCCGTCGGTCGCCCGTTCTTGATGTGGTTCACCACCACAAGGTGCATCGCCCGCAGAAAACTCATAGCGGCGGGAAGATGAGTCATTAGTAACTCATCCCTCTCCGCTTCGGCAACTATGAGCGGTCCCCCTCCATGCGCAAACATCGAGAGGAAGCCATAAGTCATATTGTAAAGCCTACCTAGACCGGACTCCCGCGCCATTTCGTCAACGCGGGGATATTTTTTAGCTCCAGAAACACGAGCATCTCGTGTAAAAGAGCCGGAAAAATTCTGTCCTGTTTCCCGATGCTCGATCCTAGCATCTCCTGCCTTGATGGCATTACGGGCGAGCCTAACCATCTCTTCTGTGCTTGCGTCCAGTAATCTTTGCCCACGTTCAGGTCCAGATGTCGCCCAATATATAGAAATAAATCCGTCGAGAAGCGCACGTTCAATAGAAAGCAGCGGTGATACGAGCCGGTGGCGAGCCAGAATACCGCAGCCACAAATATTCTCTATAGCAAGATACAGTCTCACAACAAGGTATTGCTCAAAACCCTGAGCTTGTCCAACCTTGGCATCTAATGAAACCGCATCTTGGCGAATTTCCTCGACATACCTGCCCGCCTGTAAGCACCAGTCATCGACGGGATCGACTTTCTGCTCCACCTTATTCCCTAGCTTAACTTGCATTTGCATTTGATAAAAATACTACAGTATTATGGTGTTTGTGATCGGTGATAAGCGGGGCTTCCAAGCCAATCACAAGCGACTAACCCACGCCCCGCGGCAAATTCAACCTCCCCCAAACATCCCCCATCCCCGCCACCAATCTCTCCACCGCCGCGTCATCATGGAACGGCGTCGGCGTGATCCGCAGCCGCTCTGTGCCCCGCAGCACGGTCGGGTAGTTGATCGGCTGCACGTAGATCGCGTGCCGCTCCAGCAGCAGGTCGCTCGCCCGCTTGCACAGCGCGGCATCTCCCACCATCACTGGGACGATGTGCGCCTCGGATGGCATGACAGGCACCCGGATCGCCCGCAGCCGGCTCTTCACCAGCGCTGCACGCTCCTGATGCCGCTCGCGCAGCTCGGGTGCCCCGCGGAGCGTCCGCACGCTCGCCGTAGCACCTGCCGCGATGCCGGGCGGCAGCGAGGTCGAGAAGATGAAGCCCGGCGCGTAGCTCCGCACCGCGTCCACCAGGCTCGACAGCGACGCGATGTAGCCGCCCGTCACGCCGAACGCCTTGGCCAGCGTGCCCTCGACCACCGTGATCCGATCCATCACCCCGTCGCGCGCCGCCACGCCTGCGCCCTCGGGGCCGTAGAGGCCGACCGCGTGGACCTCATCGAGGTAGGTGAGCGCCCCGTGCCGCTCCGCGGCGTCGAGGATGGCCGGGATGGGCGCGAAGTCGCCGTCCATGGAATAGACCGACTCGAACGCGACGAGCTTGGGCCGGCCCGGCTCCGTGGCGGCCAGCAGCTCGGCCAGGTGCGCCACGTCGTTGTGGCGGAAGATGCGGCGCTCGCAGCCGGCGTGGCGCATTCCCTCGATCATCGAGGCGTGGTTCAAGGCGTCCGAGAAGATCACGCAGCCCGGCAGCAGCTTCGCCAGCGTGCTCAGCGTCGCCTCGTTCGACATGTAGCCGGAGCTGAACAGCAGCGCCGCCTCCTTGCGGTGGAGCGACGCCAGTTCCTTCTCAAGCTCGATATGATGGCGGTTGGTGCCGGCGATGTTGCGGGTGCCCCCGGCACCGGCGCCGTCCTCGCGCACGGCCCGGCAAGTGGCCTCGATCACCGCCGGGTGCTGGCCCATGCCGAGGTAGTCGTTGGAGCACCAGACGGTGACGCGCCGGGTCTCGCCGGTCGCCGCGTCGTAGTGGTTTGCCCATGGGAACTCGCCGGCGATGCGGGCGAGGGTCGCGAATGTGCGATAGCGGCCCTCGGCCCGAAGCGTGGCCAGCGTGTCCTGGAAATGGCGATCGTAGTCCATGCGGTCCCCCTGCCCCCTAGGGGTTCCCTATGTTAGGTGGCAAGCGGCCGTCAAGCCCGGTTTACGTCAACGCGGTGCGAGCACCATGATCATCTGCCGGTTCTCCATCCGCGGCATCTGCTCGACCTTGGTCTGTGTCTCAAGCTCGTCCCTGATCCGCTCCAGGACGCGCACGCCGATGTCCTGGTGCGCCATCTCGCGGCCGCGGAAGCGGAGCGTGACCTTGACCTTGTCGCCCTCGTCGATGAACGACTTCATGGCACGCATCTTCACCTGGTAGTCGTTCTCGTCGATGTTCGGGCGGACCTTGACTTCCTTGATCTCGACGATCTTTTGCTTCTTCTTGGCCTCGTTTCTCTTCTTCTGCTGCTCGTATTTGAACTTGCCGAAGTCGAGGATCTTGCAGACGGGCGGGTCGGCGTTCGGGCTGATCTCCAAGAGATCGAGACCGACGGAGTAGGCGCGGGATAGGGCATCGCGCGCGCTCATCACGCCTTGCATCTCGCCCTCCTCGTCTATCAGCCGGACCTGGGGGACGCGGATCTCCTCGTTGACGCGGGGGCCGTCCCGGCTCGGGGCGGCTTGCATGGGGCCTCTGGCTATGGTGCTCTCCTCTGATAGCCTAAGATGTGCGGCGTCTCATGACGCGCACCGTTTGTCATGGGGCTGGTCGGGTCCGAAATCAAGCGTGCGGTGCGATCCGTGCGAGATCGGGGGGCATCGCCTCGCGCGCGAGGCGCGCCACGGCCTCCCCGAGCGGCAGGACTTCCTGCGCCTCGCCCCCGAGACGGCGCAGCGCCACCGTCCCCTGTTCCGCCTCGCGCCGCCCGACGACGACGAGGTAAGGCACGTGGCGGACGCTGTGCTCGCGCACCTTGGCGTTGATCTTCTCGTTGCGCACGTCCAGCTCCGCCTGCAGCCCGGCGGCTTGCAAGGCGGCCTGCACCTCGCGCGCATAAGGCTCGGCGTCGCTCACGATGCTGGCGACGACGGCCTGCACCGGCGCCAGCCACAGCGGGAAGCGCCCGGCGTAGTGCTCGATCAGCACGCCCAGCCACCGCTCGAAGCTGCCCAGGATTGCCCTGTGCAGCATCACCGGCCGCCGCCGCTCGCCGTTCTCGGCGACATAGAGGGCGTCGAGCCGCTCGGGCAGCACGTAGTCCACCTGCAATGTGCCGCACTGCCAATCCCGCCCGATGGCGTCGCGCAGCACGAACTCCAGCTTGGGACCGTAGAACGCGCCCTCGCCGGGGTTCAGCTCGTAGTCAACGCCCGCCGTCGCGCAGGCCTCGCGCAAGGCAGCCTCGGCGCGGTCCCAGCTCTCGTCGGTGCCGGCGCGGGATGCCGGGCGGTCGCTGAACTTCACGCGGAAGCTGTCGTAGCCGAAATCCTGATAGACGCTGGAGAGCAACTCCATGAAGCGCACCGTCTCGGGGGCGATCTGGTCCTCGGTGCAGAAGATGTGGGCGTCGTCCTGCGTGAAGGCGCGCACGCGCATGAGGCCGTGCAAGGCGCCGGACGGCTCGTAGCGGTGGCAGGAGCCGAACTCGGCGAGGCGGAGCGGGAGTTCGCGGTAGCTGCGGATGCCCTGGCGGAAGATCTGGACGTGGCAGGGGCAGTTCATGGGCTTGAGCGCGAGCGTGGTGTCCTCGTCCTCGACGCGGGCGAGGAACATGTGCTCCTTGTAGTTGTCCCAGTGGCCGCTCGCCTCCCAGAGCTTGCGGTCCACGAGCTGCGGCGTGCGGACTTCCTGGTAGCCGGCGGCGTCGAGGCGGCGGCGCATGTAGGCTTCGGCGGCGCGATAGAGGCGCCAGCCGTTCGGGTGCCAGAAGGCGCTGCCGACCGCGTCGTCCTGGAAGTGGAAGAGGTCCATCTCGCGGCCGATGCGCCGATGGTCGCGGCGCTCGGCCTCGGCGAGCTGGTGGAGGTAAGCGTCGAGTTCCTTCTGGTCGCGCCAGGCAGTGCCATAGATGCGGCTTAGCATGGCGTTGCGGCTGTCGCCCCGCCAGTAGGCGCCGGCGACCTTCATCAGCTTGAAGGCGGTGCCCAAATCGCCCGTCGAGCGCATGTGCGGGCCGCGGCAGAGGTCCACCCAGTCGCCCTGGCGATAGAGCGTGATTGTCTGGTCCGGCGGCAGGTCGCGGATGATCTCGGCCTTGTAGCGCTCGCCGCGGAACTCGAAGAAGCGGACCGCGTCGCCGCGGTCCCAGACCTCGCGCGTGAAGGGCTCGTCGGCGGCGACGATCTCGCGCATCCTGGCCTCGATGGCGGGCAGGTCCTCGACCGTGAACGGCTCGTTGCGGGCGAAGTCGTAGTAGAAGCCGTTCTCGATGGCGGGGCCGATCGTGACCTGGGTGCCGGGGTAGAGGTCCTGCACGGCCTCGGCCATGACGTGCGCGGCGTCGTGGCGGATGAGGGGGAGCGCGTCCGGGTCGCGGCGCGTGACGAAGCGGACGCTCGAATCGTGCTCGATGGGGCGGGAGAGGTCCTGTGTCTCGCCGTCTACGACCATGGCGAGGGCGGCGCGGGCGAGGCCGGGGCCGATGCTCTGGGCCAGCTCGGTGCCTGTGACCGGCGCCTCGAAGCGGCGGCTCGATCCGTCTGGCAGCGTGATGGCGGGCATGGCGGTGGCGCTCTCCGGTTGGGGAGCGCCGTCTATGGCGTCAGGGAAGCGCCGCCGCAACCCTCTCGACGGGCAGGGCGGCCAGCTCCGGCTCGCGCAGCACGGTGACGCGCGGGCCGTGGGGCGCGGTGAGCGCGGGGTCGGAGTCTTGGGAGAACAGCACGAGGCTGGGGCAGCCCACGGCAGCGGCGAGGTGCATCGGCCCGGTGTCGTTGCCGACCGCAAGGCGCGCGCGCGCGGCGAGGCCGCCGAGGTCGAGCAGGCTCGTCTGCCCGGTGAGGTCCAGCGCCTCGGGGCAGGCAGCGCGGATCGCTTCGGCGAGGGACTTCTCCGCCGCCGTGCCGACGACCGCCGGGTGCAGCCCACGGCCTTGGAGAAGACGCGCCAGCGCACCGAAGCGCGCGGCGGGCCAGCGCTTCGCCGGGCGGTGGGGGGCGCCGCCGGGCACGAGGAGGGCGTAAGGTTCGGGGAGGCGCGGGCCGCCGCTGGTCAGCCACGCCAGGTCCGGCTCCGGGAAACTGCTGATCCCGGCGTCGCGGAGCTGGCCGCGCTGGCGCTCGACGGTGTGGAGGGTGTCACGCCCCGCGTCCCGGTGCGGCAGGGAGCAGCCCGGCGCGATGCCGGACCAAGCCGGGCGCCCAGCAAGGCGGAAGTAGCGCGAGGAGCGCCCGCTGGTCTGCAAGTCATAGACAAGATCCCACCCCTGGAGCTGCCGCCGCAATGCAGCGAGGCCCGCGAGATCCCACCAGCGAGGCCGCGCGTCCACCAGAACCTCGTTGAACCAGGGCGCGGCGCGGGCGAGGGAGGCGAAGGGCGCCGTCGTCAGGAGTGCGATGCGATCACTCGCGTGGCGCTCGCGGATCGCGGCGAAAGGACCGAAGGAGAGCACCAGATCGCCTAGGGCGCCAAGCTTGACGACGAGGATGCGCGCCATGCGCAGCGACATCGCACACCATTGCCCGGTTCACCAGCGGGCAAGCCCATCGGCCTTGAGATCACGCCAGCGCCCGGTCTCCGCCGGCCGGCACGACCCAGCCCTGCCGCTCGCGCCAGTCGGCGGGCAGGTTGGCGAAGCGGTCGAGCCGCAGCTTGTCGAGGTCGGCGAAGGTGCAGCGCCCTTCCACGACCAAGTCGCGGATCGCGCGGCCCGTGGCAGGGGAGAGGCCGAAGCCAACGCTGGACATGGTGGCTAGCGTGACGTTGCCGGGGTCGCTCAGGCGCTCGATCACGGGTCGCCCGTCCGGCGTGTTCTCGATAATGCCGGCCCAGCTCCGGATCACCCGCGCGTGCGCGGCGCGGGGGAAGAGCTGCGCGAGGCGGAGCGCGAGATTGCGCAGCAGCGGGCTTGCGGGGCGGGTGAGGGGGCCGTGCAGGGGTTGGTCATCGAGCCACTCGTGCGGACCGCCGCCGTAGGCCAGGTTGCCGCGCAGGGTCTGCCGCCCGTAGAGGCCGTTGCCGTCCACGCCGCCGATCGGCATGAGCGGCAACGGCTCGGTCACGATCATCTCTGCGCGTGCCGGCGCGAGCGGCAGGCGCGCGCCGAGCTGGGCCGCGAGCGCGCCGGTCTGGGGGCCGGCGGCGATGACCAGGCTGTCCAGCCCGAACCGCCCGGCCGTCGTCTCCACGGCCGTCACGCGCCCACCCTCGACGGCAACGCCGGTGACGGCGGTGTGCTGCAGGATGCGCGCGCCGTGGTCCTGCGCCGCCCAGGCGTAGGCCTGCACCGTGCGCTGCGGGTTGGCGTGGCCGCCGAAATGCAGGTGGGCGCCCCCGAGCACGCCATCGCCCGCGAGCGGCACCAGCTCGCGCGCCTGCTTGGGATCGAGAGGGGTCCAGGAGAACCCGAACAATTCCCCGATGGCGCCCATGTTGCGGTAGCGGGTCAGCTGCGCCTCATTGAGCGCGAGCACGATGCGCTCGCGCCGATACTCGGTCGCGTAGCCCAGCAACTCGTCCATCTGCGGCCAGAGGCGCTGCTCTTCGAGGAAGAGCGGGCTCTGGTAATGCGAGCAGCCGCCGCCATTGCGGCCCGACGCTTCCCAGCCGACGACGCCCTTCTCCAGCACGAGCACGTCCACGCCTTCGCGCGCTAGCCACCACGCCGCGCTGAGGCCGGTGACGCCGCCGCCAACGATGACAACGGACGCCCCCCGACTGTTCATCACAGATGCCCCCTGTCGCCGAGCCACTCACGCTCAGTGTCGATGTCGGCGTAGGGTGTCCATTGCCGCCTGATGCCGAACCACACGTCCCAGCCCTCGCGCAGCGGTGCCGGCTCGTCGGGCGCCGCCAGCAAGCCGAGGGGCAGCGGCCGCACCGGGGCGCGATAGCCCGCGAGCGGCACGCTCTCCGGCGGCACGCCCGCCTCCATCGCCAGCAGCAGCGCGATCTGCTCGCGGCAGCGCCGCCCCTGGCACGGCCCCATGCCCGCGCGCGTCAGACGCTTGATGTGATCCTGGTTCACTGGCCCGTCAGCGAGCAGCGTGCCGAGGCTGCGGGCATCCGCGGGTGCGGAGTTGTGCGCGAGATACCGCGGTGCGCGCGACCCCAAGCAGTTCCTCCCGCGTCACCTCCTCGCACGTGCAGGCGTTCACCCGCACGCCGCCCGTCTCGACCAGGGCACGCATCCAATCCATGCGGTAGGCAAACGACTCACTGTCGAATCCGGCGCAGTCGCCGACCGCGGCGACCCCTGGCAGCGACGTGCTCGCTTCCTCGCCCAGCGCCGGGACCCAGCCGCCGTGCTCCGGGCGCATCTCCAGCGCCGCCCCTGCCGCGTCCAGCAACTCCACGCTCGGAACCAGCCCGAGCGCGAGGCAGACCGTGTCGCACGCGATCTCGCGCTCGACGCCGCCGCCCACCGGCACCAGCACGGCTGCCGTCACGCCGTCCACGCCCCCGCGCGCGGCGCGGATCGCGTGCCCCGTGATGATCTCGACGCCTGCGGCTTCCAACCGCGTGCCCAGCGCCGCTGGCCCTTGCACCGCCTCCCGCGCCTCCACGACCGCCGCGACCTCCAGCCCGTGCTCCAGGGCGAGCAGCGCCGTGGACAGGGCGAGCGCGCCCGATCCGAGCACAACCAATCGCCGCCCGGCGAACGCCGCGTAGCGCGTGAGCAGGCTGTGCAGCGCGTTCGCACCGACGACGCCGGGCAACTCGGACCCGGCGAAGGACAGCACCAAGTCCCGCGCCCCCGCCGCGACGACGAGCCGGTCGAAGCCGCAGAGCCAGGAGCGCGCCTCGTCCGCGAGGCCCACGACCGGGCCGGGCAGCGAGCGCATGGCGCCGCCCGGCACGTAGAGGCCCCACGCGCACGTCCCGAGCAGGACCTCGACGCCGAGGTCGAACGCCTCCGCGAGCGCCGGCGTGGTCGCGACCAAGTGCTCCAGCACCCGCCCGGCATCGCCCGCGCTCGCGTCCATCCGCCCGCCGAACAGCAGCGGCACGTCCATGCCCATCAGCCCCGGCGGCAGCGGGTTCTCGTCCACCAGCACGGTGCGGCGACCCTCGCGCGCGCCCGCGACAGCGGCGGCAAGCCCGGCCGGCCCGGCGCCGACCACCAGCAGCTCGGCGTGCTGCGACACGGGCTGGTGCTCGCGGGACGCGGCGTGCGGGTCGAAGCCGGCCATGGCTAGACGGCCTCTAGGGCGCGGGTGAGATCGCGGATCAGGTCGTCCGCGTGCTCCAGCCCGACCGAGACCCGGAGCGTGCCGTCCTGGATGCCCATGGCTTCGCGTCGCTCATGCGGGACGGGATAGTGCGTGGTGCTGGCCGGGTGGCAGATCAGCGTCTCCGTGCCGCCCAGGCTGACCGCGAGGCGCAGCACCTGCAGCGCGTCGAGCAGGCGGAACGCCTCCGCCTCGCCGCCGCGGAGCGTGAACGAGAAGGTGGACCCGGCGCCCGCGCATTGCCGGTCATACACGGCGCGGCCGGGCGAACCTTCGGGGAGGAAGCCGAGATAGGTCACGCCCGCGACCTTGGGATGCCCGCGCAGGAAGCCGGCGATACGTTCGGCGTTGGCGCAGGCGCGCTCGGTGCGGAGCGCCATCGTCTCGAAGGAGCGGAGCAGCAGCCAGCACCCGTGCGCGTCGAGCGGGCTGCCGAGCATGGTGCGCAGGCGCTTGAGCGCGCCCACCAGCGCGGTGGAGCCGCTGATGCCGCCGGCGAGCAGGTCGCTGTGGCCGCCGGCATACTTGGTAAGCGAGGTGAGGCAGAGATCGGCGCCGTGGCGGAGCGGCGCTTGCAGGAAGGGGCCGAGGAAGGTGTTGTCCACGACGAGCGAGGGCCGGCGGCCCTGACGCTCGCCGATCAGGTCGGCCGCGCGCGCGAGCATGGCGATATCGGCGATGCCGGCGGTAGGGTTGGCGGGGGTCTCGGCGACGATGAGCGCGACGGGGCCGGCCCGCATCGCCGCCTCGGCCGCGGCGAGGGCGCTCGGGGCGCTGAGCGCGTCCTCGACGGGGACGGCGTGGATGCCGAACTCGGCGAGCTGGGTGCCGAGCAGCCAGTCCACGCCGCCGTAGATCGGTCGCGTATGCAGGACGAAGTCGCCGGGCCGGGCGAAGGCGAGCAGGATCGTGCTCATGGCGGCCATGCCGCTCGCGAATGCGGCGGCGTCCTCGGCGCCGTCGAGGGCGGCGAGGCGCCGCTGCACCATGGCGAGGTTCGGATGGTCGAGCCGGGCGTAGATGTATCCGGCCTCGTCGCCCGGCGCCGGGCCGCTCCCGTCGAAGAACGCCGCGTGGGCCGCCTTCGCGTGCTGCGCCGAGCGATAGACGAAGGTGGAGGTGAGGAACAGCGGCGGCTTGGCGGCCCCGAAGCAGGCGTGCGGGTCGTAGCCGTGGCTGATGGCCAGCGTCTCCGGGTGCAGCTCGCTCTCATGCAGCGAGGCGGGAACGGGCAAATCCATGGTATCCTCTCAAGCGTTCGCGTCGAGGTAGCCCCGCGCCGTGCGGCAATACCAGTCCACGAAACGCTGCGTGAGCACCTCCGCCTCGTTCGAGTAGGGGCCGGGC
>CAWBOZ010000017.1:0-106328 GCA_963790535.1 uncultured Alphaproteobacteria bacterium
GGATGCGTGCGCGTAAGCATTTGGATCAGGGAGGCGGGCGCGGTTCTCCCAACCCTTTCACGTTTCATCTCGCTACGCCCTCCGTCCACTCGCGCCACAGCAGGATCAGCGCCGCCATGATCGCCGGGCCAAGAAAGAGGCCGAGCAAGCCCCAGGTCTCGACGCCGCCGAGGATGCCGAGCAGCACCCACAGGAACGGCAGGCGCGTAGTACCCCCGATCAGCGCCGGCCGGACCGCGTGGTCCGCGGTGAAGGTGACGACCATCCCGAACGCGAACAGCACGCCTGCCGCAACCGTCGCGCCCTTGGCGAGGAGCAGCAGGGCCGCAATGCCGAACGCCAACGGCGCCCCGAACGGCACCATGGCCGCGACCGCGGTCAGCGCACCGAGCAGCACTGGGTGCGGGGCGCCTGCGATGAGATAGGCGACGCCGAGCAGGGCACCTTCGCCGAGGCCGACCAGGACCAACCCGTCCACCGTTCCGCGCACTGAGGCCACCATCTGCCGGCCGACCCGCTCGCCCGACGGCCCGAACGCCCGGCAGCTCGCCGTGAGCATCTGATCGCGCACGGTCAGCCCGTCGCGGAACAGGAAGAACAGGGTGAGCAGGGTGAACCCGAACAGCACGGCCCGGTGCAGCAACGCCGCGCCGAACGTCCTGCCGACCTTGACGGGCTGCCCTTGGTCGAGCCGCGTCAGCAGCTTGGCCGAGCCTTGGGGTTCGCCCAGGTTCGCTTGCCACCAGGACGCCGCGCGCGCACCCACGACAGGCAGGTGCGGCACCCAGTCGGGCACCGGCACGCCCGTCGCCTGGGCCTCCTGCACCCACGCCACGACGGCATGCGCCTCGCGCCCGGCCTGGATTCCCACGAGCGCGAGAGGGATGAGGAACACCAACGCGACCGCGGCCGTGAACGCCGCCGGCAGGAGGATGTCGTGTCGCCTCGCGGGCCAGCGCCGCTGCGCGCGCTCGTAGAGCGGCCAGAGGGCGATGGCGAATACGCTCGCCCAGGCGAGTGCCGGCAGGTAGCGCCGCAGCGTCCACACGCCTAACGCGAACAAGGCGGCGGCGAGTGCGATGCGCGCGTTGGTCTGGGCCCGGCTCGTCGTGCCGGGCGGCCGGGGGTCATCAGGTCGTGGAAGGTCCATACCGGACCCTAGCAGATGATGCCTGATCCATGCACCGCGATCGCGAAATCGCTGCGCAAGCCTCAGCTTTAAGAGTTCAGTACCGCAAGCAGGGCTGCCATGTCGGGCGGCACGGGCGAGGCGAAGTGCAGCGCCTCGCCCGTGCGGGGATGCCGGAAGCCCAGGCTTGCCGCGTGGAGCGCCTGGCGCGGGAAATCGAGCAGCGCTGAGCGGGCATCGAGCGGGAGCAGCCGCGCCGCGGCCGGGATGCGGCGGAGATAGACGGGATCGCCAACGAGCGGGTGTCCTCGGGAGGCGAGGTGGACGCGGATCTGGTGCGTCCGTCCGGTGGCGAGGCGACACTCCAGCAGGCTCGCCCCTTGCCAGGTGCGCAGCGTCATGTAGCGGGTGAGCGCCGCCTTGCCGCCGCGGGCGACGACGGCCATGCGCTTGCGGTCGCGCGGGTCACGCCCGACCGCGCCTTCGATCTCGCCCGCGGCGGGGGAGGGAAGACCCCAGGCGAGGGCGAGGTAGGCACGATCGAGATCGCGGGCGGCGAAGGCGGCGCCGAGCTTGTCGAGCGCGAACTCCGTCTTCGCGACGACCATGACGCCCGAGGTATCCTTGTCGAGGCGATGGACGATGCCGGGCCGGCGCTCGCCGCCGATGCCGGGAAGCGCTTCCCCGCAATGGGCAAGGAGTGCGTTGACCAGCGTGCCGCTCTCGTTGCCCGGCGCCGGGTGGACGACGAGTCCGGCCGGCTTGTCGAGCACGATGAGGTCCGCATCCTCGTGGAGGATGGCGAAGGGGATCGCCTCGGGCTGCGGCGTGGCGGGCTGCAGCGGCGGCGGCTGGACGACGAAGGTGTCCCCAGGGCGGACAAGGCGCGCCGGGTCTTGGAGCGGTACGCCGCCGAGCAGGATGGCGCCGGTCTCGATCAGGGTCTTGACGCGCGAGCGGGAGAGGGTGCCGATGGCGCTCGCGAGGAAGCGGTCCGCGCGCCCGCCCGCGGCCTCGGGCGGGGCCGTGACCTGGAAGGATTCGGGTATGGGCGAGGGCGCGCTGCGGGCGCTGAAGGTGGCTGTGGTCGTCATGGGCGTGCTCATCGTGGCTGGCACGGCTCTGCTTGGCGTCGTCATCACCCAGCGCATGTCGGGTGCGGCAGGCCCCGCCGCCAGCACCACGAGTAGCGGCGCTACGGCGACCAGCGCCATACTCGATGAGTCGCCCGGCACGCACATTGCCAGCGCATCGCTTGCAGGGGATCGGATGGCGGTCGCGCTGCAGGGCGGCGGACCGGACCGGGTCGTGGTCTTCGACCTACGCAGCGGGCGCGTGGTGGCGCAGGTTGGGCTGCGGCCATGAAGGGCGTCGCGAAGAACGATCTGCCGCAGAAGCTGTGTGCTGCCTGTGGCCGGCCGTTCGCGTGGCGGCACAAATGGGCGCGGGACTGGGATGCCGTGCGCTACTGCTCGGCCGCCTGCCGCACGGGGCGGCGCCTATCGGCGCGGCAGGGCGCGGGACAGCAGGATGGCAAGGGTTGATTGCGGGCGCCGCTTCCGCTACTAGGCGCGCTCCGGCCTGTCCCGTTCGTCTAGAGGCCCAGGACGCCGCCCTCTCACGGCGGCAACAGGGGTTCGAATCCCCTACGGGACGCCGCGTCTTCATACTGAGGCCGCTGCCAATTTCCGGTCCAACGTGACCAATTCGCCGCCTAGCACGCGGGCGAGCCAGAGATAGCTCGCGTCATAGGCGGTCAAACCCGTCGCCTCGGCGAGGTCAAGCGCGGCCCCGTGATCGACTGCGACCGTCTCCACTGTCAAACGGTCGGCGAGTTGAAATGCGGCGCGTAACGCCTCTCGCTGGCCCGGTTGGCGCCGCATTTTGGTAAGACAGACATTGGCTAGCTCGAAGCCGAGCAGCGCGGGCGCGGCGAGACGGGCACTCTCCAGCCGCATGGTAATCGCCTCGGCCTCTGGCTCGCCGAAAAGCAGGGCGGCAAGCGCCGAGGCGTCCACGACCTTAACGCCGGTCACGGTCGGCACGGATGATAGCGGCGGAGTTGGCCGGCGTGCGGATGTCGAGACGGCGAACTTCCGCAAGCAACTCGCCCGGACTCAGCGCGCGTTCAGGCCGGACCGCCTCCTCGATGATGGCGAGCAGCTCACCTTGGAGCGAGCGATGATGCCGCTCCGCCCGCTGCCGCAGGCGCTGGACCACCTCGTCCGGGGCGTTCTTGATTGATAGATTGATGGGCATGGGTTCTGGAATAGCTCCAATTCGGAACTCCGATAGCACATAGCCCATTTCCATGCATCCCAGTTGATCGGTGTTCAGAACTCGGTGGACCGAACGCGCCTGGTGCGTCCCGAAGGACGCTCTTGCAGGCCGTCGCGTGGAAGATCTAATAGTGCCGTGGCGCGGACGGTTTGATCGTCTTCATCGCGCCGGCACGCCAGCCCGGCCTCCATCCGACCTCCGCCTTGTGGCCCAGCCGAGGATACGCTAATGCCCCCGCCCTGACGCAGGCGGCCCGGCGGGCGTGGTGGAACTGGCAGACACGCCAGATTTAGGTTCTGGTGGCGCAAGCCGTGGGGGTTCAAGTCCCTCCGCCCGCACCAGCCATCGGGCGGCCGGCGAGGGGAACAAGGGAACATCCGGCACCATGCAGGTCACTGAGACGCTGAACGACGGCTTGAAGCGCGGCTTCACCGTCATCCTGTCCGCCGACCAGATCGAGGGCAAGCGTGCCCAGAGGCTAGCCCAACTCGGCCGCACGCTGCGCCTGCCGGGCTTCCGACCCGGCAAGGTGCCGCCCCAGGTCGTGCGCCAGCGCTACGGCTCGGCCGTGACGCAGGAGGTCGTCGAGGAGAGCGTCGAGGGCGCGACGCGGGAGCTGCTGAGCGAGCGCGGGCTGCGCGCCGCCGGGCAGCCGCGGGTGGATCTCGGGCAGGTCGAGGAGCAGAAGGACCTGGAATTCAAGGTTGAGGTCGAGCTGCTGCCCGACATCCAGCTCCCGGACTTCTCCCAGATTCACCTCACGCGCCTGCGCGCGACACCCTCCGACGAAGCCGTGGACCAGGCGCTCGCGGAGATCGCCGCGCGGGCGGGCACGCTCGTTCCCGTCGAGGAGGACCGCGGCGCCCAGGAGGGGGATACGCTGGTCATGGACTTCGTGGGCCGGGTCGGCGACGAGGCGTTCGAGGGCGGGACGGGCACGGACATGCCGGTGCCGCTGGGCGGGCAGGGCTTCATCCCCGGTTTCGGCGAGGGCATGATGGGGATGCGGCCCGGCGAGACGCGCACGATCCCGGTCCGCTTCCCGGACGAGTATCACGCCAAGGAGCTGGCCGGGAAAGACGCCACGTTCGAGATCACGGCGAAGGCCTTGCAGCGCCAGCAGCCGGCCGAGATCAATGACGAGTTCGCCAAGCGCTTGGGCCTGGACGACGCGGGCAAGCTGCGCGACGCGGTGCGCGAGCGCATCCAGCGCGAGTACGACCAGATCTCGCGTATGCGTCTCAAGCGCGACCTGCTGGACAAGTTGGCGGAGCAGGCGACGTTCCCGGTTCCGGAGAGCCTTGCGAACGGCGAATTCGACGCCATCTGGCGCCGGGTCGAAGCGGACCGCAAGAGCGGCGAGGGCGACGCCGAGGACGCCGGCAAGGACGAGGACACGCTCAAGCAGGAATACCGCGCCATCGCCGACCGGCGGGTACGGCTCGGGTTGCTGCTCTCCGATGTCGGGCGCCAGAACGGCATCCAGGTCGGCGCGGATGAGATGCAGCGCGCGATGCGTGCCGAGGCCGGGCGCTATCCGGGGCAGGAAACCCAGGTCATGGAGTTCTTCCGCAAGAACCCTCAGGCCGCGGACGCGCTGCGCGGGCCGATCTTCGAGGACAAGGCGGTGGACTACATCCTGGAACTCGCGCAGGTCGAGGATCGGGACGTGCCTCCGGAAGAGCTGTCCGCCGAACCCGAGGCACCGCCCCCCCCAGTCTGACGTAGCGCGGACTGGCGCTGCCTGACTTGGCGCGGCGCCGCATCGGGGCCACATAGTCTAGGCGTCGCCTGCCCATCCGGGGGGCGGCCAGAAGGGGATGTTTGGGATGAGGGACCGCGATCCCGTCGAAGTTTACCAGCAAGCGCTCGTGCCCATGGTCGTGGAGCAGACCTCCAGGGGCGAGCGGGCGTTCGACATCTACTCGCGCCTGCTCAAGGAGCGCATCATCTTCCTGACCGGGCCGGTCTTCGACCAGGTGAGCGCGGTGATCTGCGCGCAGCTCCTGTTCCTGGAGAGCGACAACCCGAGCAAGGATATCGCGTTCTACATCAACAGCCCAGGCGGGGTCGTTTCCGCTGGCCTCGCGATCTATGACACGATGCAGTATATACGCAGCCCTGTGAGCACGCTGTGCATCGGCCAGGCGGCCAGCATGGGCAGCCTGCTGCTCTGCTCTGGCGCCAAAGGCAAGCGCTTCGCCACGCCTAATTCCCGCATCATGGTGCACCAGCCGAGCGGCGGCGCTCAGGGGCAGGCAGCCGATATCGAGATCCAGGCGCGCGAGATCCTGACATTGCGCAAGCGCCTGAACGAGATTTACGTACGCCATACCGGCCAGACGCTCGAAGCGATCGAGGGCAAGCTGGAGCGCGACAGCTACATGAGCGCCGAGGAGGCGCGGGATTTCGGCTTGGTGGATCAGGTCGTCGAGAACCGTCCGCCAGTGCCGGGCGACGGCAAGAGTTGAACACGCAGCGGCGGTCGCCCCCTGATCTGGCGCGGCGATTGCTTACGTAATGGCTTAGCAGTGGGTTGCGTAGCGTTGGCGTCCGTAGCGTTGGCGTCGTGTTAGGAAGATTGGCGGCTATTGGCTTTCTGGGCAGGGTTGCTGCAAGGTTTCGGCAGCCCTGTCAGGGTCAGTCTTGTCCCGGTGCGTGGGCGCCGGTTACAGTCCACCGCGGTTGCCCCCGGGAGTCCGGGGCAGGAGTTGGCATGAGCAAGTCCGGCGACAGCAAGAACACCCTGTATTGCTCGTTCTGCGGCAAGTCGCAGCACGAGGTCCGTAAGCTCATCGCGGGTCCGACCGTGTTCATCTGCGATGAGTGCGTCGAGCTTTGCATGGACATCATCCGCGAGGAGCACAAGACGCACCTCGTGAAGTCCCGCGATGGGGTCCCGACACCGCGCGAGATCTGCAAGGTATTGGACGACTACGTCATCGGCCAGACCTATGCCAAGCGTGTGCTGTCGGTGGCCGTCCACAACCACTACAAGCGGCTCGCCCACGGCGCCAAGAACAACGACGTCGAGATCGCGAAGAGCAACATCCTGCTCGTCGGTCCGACTGGCTCGGGCAAGACGCTGCTCGCTCAGACGCTCGCCCGCATCCTCGACGTGCCGTTCACCATGGCGGATGCGACGACGCTGACCGAGGCCGGCTACGTCGGCGAGGACGTCGAGAACATCATCCTGAAGCTGCTGCAATCCGCCGACTACAACGTCGAGCGGGCGCAGCGGGGCATCGTCTATATAGACGAGGTGGACAAGATCAGCCGCAAGTCGGACAACCCCTCGATCACGCGCGACGTGAGCGGGGAGGGCGTCCAGCAGGCGCTGCTCAAGATCATGGAAGGCACGGTCGCCTCCGTGCCGCCCCAAGGCGGGCGTAAGCATCCCCAGCAGGAGTTCCTGCAGGTGGACACGACCAACATCCTGTTCATCTGCGGCGGCGCGTTCTCTGGCCTGGAGAAGATCATCGGCTCCCGCGGCAAGGGATCGGGGATCGGTTTCGGCGCCGAGGTGCGGGCGCCGGACGAGCGGCGCACGGGTGCGATCCTGCGCGAGGTGGAACCCGAGGACATGCTCAAGTTCGGGCTGATCCCGGAGTTCATCGGGCGGCTTCCCGTGGTCGCGACGCTGGAGGACCTTGACGAGCAGGCGCTCGTGGAGATCCTGACCAAGCCCAAGAACGCGCTCATCAAGCAGTATGCGCGCCTGTTCGAGATGGAGGGCGTCAAGCTCACCTTCACGGAGGACGCGCTGCGCTCGGTGTCGGTCCGCGCCATCGCCCGCAAGACTGGGGCGCGCGGCCTGCGCAGCATCATGGAAGCGATCCTGCTCTCCACCATGTTCGACCTGCCCGGCCTGGACGGGGTGGAAGAGGTGATCATCAACCGCGAGGTTGCCGAGGGGCGGGCCAATCCCCTGTTCACCTACGGCAAGGAGCGTGCCGAGGGCAGCGGCTGACCCAGCGACTGCCCTGGGAGGCTTGCTGCGGTGCCACAGCGTGCCGATATTGCAGTAAGGTGACCGGGATTTCATCCCATTTGCCGCCGGACGTGCCATCTTGGGCGTTCCGCGGCCCGACTGTCCGATAGGAGGTCTTATGAGCGAATCAGAGCGGCCAGGGAGTCCTGGCGAGCCTCTGGCGGTGCTCCCCTTGCGGGATATCGTCGTCTTCCCGCACATGATCGTGCCCTTGTTCGTGGGACGCGAGAAGAGCGTGCGTGCTCTCGAGGCCGTGATGAAGGACGACAAGCAGATCCTGCTCGTCGCCCAGAAGAACGCCGCCCAGGACGACCCGGCGGCCGACGATATCTTCCGCGTCGGCACCGTCTCCACCATCCTGCAGCTCCTCAAGCTGCCGGACGGGACCGTGAAGGTTCTCGTCGAGGGCAACCGGCGCGCGCGCATTGCCGCGTTCGGCGAGACGGAGCGCTACTTCGAAGCCGAGATCGAGCCGATGCCCGATGAGGACACCGACCCGAAGGACCTGGACGCGCTCGGCCGCACGGTGGTCGGCCAGTTCGAGCAGTATATCAAGCTCAACAAGAAGATCGCCCCCGAGGTCCTGGTCTCGCTGAACCAGATCGAGGACCCGGCCAAGCTCGCCGACACCATCGCGAGCCATCTCACGCTCAAGGTGCCGGAGAAGCAGGAGCTGCTGGAGATCCCGCGCGTCGGCGACCGGCTGGAGCGCGTGTTCGCCCACATGGAGAGCGAGATCGGCGTCCTGCAGGTGGAGAAGCGCATCCGCAGCCGCGTCAAGCGGCAGATGGAGAAGACGCAGCGCGAGTACTACCTCAACGAGCAGCTCAAGGCGATCCAGAAGGAGCTGGGCGAGGGCGAGGACGGCAAGGACGAGTCCGCCGAGCTTGAGGAGCGCATCAAGAAGACGAAGCTCTCCAAGGAGGCGCGCGACAAGGCCATGGCGGAGCTGAAGAAGCTGCGCACCATGAGCCCGATGAGCGCCGAGGCAACCGTCGTGCGCAACTACCTCGACTGGCTGCTGGGCATCCCCTGGAAGAAGCGCAGCAAGGCCACGAACGACGTGGTCAAGGCCGAGGAGGTCCTCGACGCCGACCACTACGGGCTGGAGAAGGTCAAGGAGCGCATCCTCGAGTACCTCGCCGTGCAGAGCCGCAGCCCCAAGATCAAGGGGCCGATCCTCTGCCTCGTCGGACCGCCCGGCGTCGGCAAGACCTCGCTCGGCAAGAGCATCGCCAAGGCCACGGGCCGCAACTTCGTCCGCATGTCGCTCGGCGGCGTCCGCGACGAGGCGGAGATCCGCGGCCACCGCCGGACCTACATCGGCTCCATGCCCGGCAAGGTGGTCCAGGGCATGAAGAAGGCCAAGACCAGTAACCCCTTGTTCCTGCTCGACGAGATCGACAAGCTGGGGGCGGACTGGCGCGGTGACCCGTCTTCGGCGCTGCTGGAGGTGCTCGACCCGGAGCAGAACTCGACATTCGCCGACCACTACCTGGAGGTGGATTACGACCTCTCGGACGTGATGTTCATCACGACGGCGAACACCATGAAGATGCCGCAGCCCTTGCTCGACCGCATGGAGATCATCCGCATCCCCGGCTACACCGAGGACGAGAAGGTCGAGATCGCCAAGCGGCACCTGGTCAGCAAGCAGGCCGAGGCGAACGGGCTGCAGGCGGGCGAGTGGTCCCTCTCGGACGACGCGATCCGCGATCTCGTGCGCTACTACTCGCGCGAGGCCGGCGTCCGCAGCCTGGAGCGGGAGATCGCCAACGTCGCGCGCAAGGCGGTGAAGGAGATCGTCACCAAGAAGACCAAGCGCGTCGCGATCACCCGCAAGAACCTGGAGAAGTATGCGGGCGTGCGCCGCTTCCGCTACGGCGAGACCGAGGCGGAGGACATGGTGGGCGTCGTGACGGGGCTTGCCTGGACGGAGGTCGGCGGCGAGATTCTCTCGATCGAGAGCGTGCTGCTGCCGGGCAAGGGCCGGGTCAAGCACACGGGCAAGCTCGGGGACGTGATGCAGGAATCGGTTTCGGCCGCACTCTCCTACATCCGCAGCCGGGCCGTGCAATACGGCATCAAGCCGACCGTGTTCGAGAAGCGGGACATCCACGTCCACGTCCCCGAGGGAGCGACCCCGAAGGATGGGCCAAGCGCGGGCGTCGCGATGGCGACCAGCATGGTCAGCGTGCTCACCGGCATCCCGGTCCGGCGCGACATCGCGATGACGGGCGAGATCACGCTGCGCGGCCGGGTTCTGCCGATCGGCGGTCTGAAGGAGAAGCTGCTCGCGGCGTTGCGCGCCGGGGTCACGACGGTGTTCATCCCGAAGGAGAACGAGAAGGATCTCGCCGAGATCAACGAGTTGGTGAAGAAGCACCTGCGGATCATCCCGGTCGCGCAGGTGGACGAGGTCATCGGGCAGGCGCTGGTACGCAGGCCCGAGCCGATCGAGTGGGAGGAACCCTCTGACGAGCCGGTCGCACCCGTGCCCGTGCCTGCAGAGGCAACGCTCACGCACTGAGGCTGAAACGGGGCCGGTCCTTGGCGTCCGGCCCCGTCCCCTTGAGGCGGTTAGCTCAGCGGTAGAGCGTCTCCTTTACACGGAGAGGGCCGGCGGTTCGAATCCGTCACCGCCTACCATCCCCCGCTTGATCCGAGCCCGCGTGACCCGAGGCGGTCGCGTCAGTGCGACGTCCACCCCTTGTAGTCCTTCACGTTCTCACGCGTGATGAGTTGCGGCGCGAGCAGCAACGTCGTCTCGGCGGGCTTCTTGCCGTTCAGCACATCGTTGCCCAGCGCCACCGCCTTCTGCGCCATGGTGTAGGGGTCCTGCGAGGACGAGGAGATGATGAGGCTGCCGGGCTGCTTCAGCGACGCTTCGATGTCAGGCGATCCATCCACCGAGGCGATCTTCATCTCGGTGCGGTGGAGCTGCTTCGCGGCCAGGTCGCAGCCGATAGCGGTCGGGTCGTTGATGGCGAACACGCCGTCGAGGTGCGGGAAGCGGGTGAGCAGCCCTTGCATCACCTGCAACCCGCCGTCGCGCGATCCCTTGGCGTCCTGGTTGTCGGACAGCACTTTGATGTTCGGATACTTCTTGAACGCTTCCTTGCAGCCCTTGACGCGATCCACCACCGCCGAGACCTGCGGCCCGTTGACGATGACCACGTCGCCCTTGCCGCCGATCTGCTCGGCGAGATACTGGCAGGCGATCTCGCCGGCCTTGGTGTTGTCGGTCATCACCGTCACGTCCGCGCCCTGGGCGGCCACGTCGAAGGCCGCGACGACGATGTGCTGTGCCTCGGCGCGCTTGATCGCGGGCGCGATCGCCACCGGGTCCACGGCGTTGATCATCACCAGGTTGTCCCCGGCGGAGATGAAGTTGTCGATCTGCGTGGCCTGCTTGTTCAGGTCGTAGTCCGCGGACGTCGCCGTCAGGCTCGACTTCGGGTTGATCTGTCTCGCTTCCGCCTCGGCGCCCTTCACCGTCGCGACGAAGTAAGGGTTGCCGAGCGAGCCGACCGTCATGCCGACCTGTAGCGGCTTCTGTTGTGCCCAAGCAGGCAGGGCGACCGCAACGGCGGCAGCGGCAAGCAGCGAGTGTCTCAGCATCGTGTTTCCTCCATGGTTGCTTTTGGGGTTGCTTTTGGGGTTGCTCCCAGCCCCGATCAGGTCCGTGTGCTGCCCTTCAGTCGATAGCGGTCGAGCGTCACGGCCCCGATGATGACCAAGCCCTTGATGATGAACTGCCAGATGTCCGAGACGCCCACAAGCGTCAGCCCGTTCGTCAGCACGGCGATGATGAGCGCGCCCACCAGCGTGCCCCAGATGCCGCCAATGCCGCCGACGAAGCTGGTGCCGCCCAGGATGACGGCGGCGATCGCGTCCAGCTCATAGCTCTGGCCGAGCTGCAGCCCGTTCGCGGCGTAGAGCCGCGCCGCCGACATCACGCCGCCGAGGCCTGCGAGCAGGCCGGAGGCGGCATAGACGAACATCAGCACCGACCAGACGCGGATGCCGGACAGCCGCGCCGCGTCCGGGTTGCCACCTGTCGCATAGATCCTCATTCCCAGAACGGTCCGGCGCAGGATGAACCAGGAGACGATCACGACAGCGAGTGCGATGATCACCAGCCACGGCACGCCAGCCACCGCACCGTTGCCGATGAAGGCGAACGGCAAATCCATGTTGAACACGGTCGAATCGCCGCCGAGCAGGCGCGCGACGCCGCGGATCGCGGTCAACCCGCCAAGCGTCACGATGAAGGACGGCAGGCCGATGAGGGCGATCAGAGCGCCGTTGATGAGGCCGAAGCCCAGCCCTACCAGCAGCCCGGCGACGATGCCGAGCAGCCCCAGCGCGCCGGCTAGCTTCGACGCGATCACCGCCACCATCGCCGACGCCGCGAGGATCGAGCCGACGGAGAGGTCAATGCCCCCCGTCAGGATCACGAAGGTCATGCCGGCCGCGAGCACGACGTTGATCGAGGCCTGCTGCAGCACGATCGAGACGTTGCCGACCGTCGCGAAGCGGTTGTTCATCAGCTGGAAGCCGATGCAGATCAGCACGAGCACCGGCAACATGCCGATCGCCTGGAACGTGGCGCGAAGCTGCTGGCGGCGGGAGCGGGAAGGCTGGCCAGCGGGCGTCGCCGCCCGGCGGTCCGTGTCAAGGCCGGCTGTATCGGCGGGTTCGCTCATGCTGCCCGTCCTTCCTCACCTTGGGCCGCACCGTGGGCCGCGGCGCCGGTTGCGATGGCGATGATCCGCTCCTGCGTCATCTCCGCCCCTCTCACCTCGCCGACGATCTTGCCGTCCCGCATCACCAGCGCGCGGTCGCAGACGCCGATCACCTCGGGCAGCTCGCTGGAGATCACGACGATGCCGACGCCGCTCTGCGCGAGGTCGTTGATGAGCCGGTAGATCTCCGACTTCGCGCCGATGTCCACCCCCCTGGTCGGCTCGTCGAGCAGGAGCACGCGCGGCTTGGTCTCCAGCAGCCGCGAGAGCAGCACCTTCTGCTGGTTGCCGCCCGAGAGGGTGCCGACGCCGACCTGCTCGCCCGCGACGCGGATGCCCAAGGTGCGGATCGCATCCTTGGCGCGCCTGCGGGCGGCGGCGAAATCGAGCACTCCTAAGCTTTCCGGCCGTGCATCCCGCTCGATCACGTCCATGTTGATGTTGTCCCGCACGCTCATGTCGAGGAACAGGCCGAGCCGCTTGCGGTCCTCGGTGAGATACACGAGGCCAGCCGTCACCGCCTGCCTCGGCTCACGAATGTCCAGCACCTGCCCGCCGAGGCTCACCTGGCCGGCGGCGCGCGGGTCGGCGCCGTAAATCAGCCGCGCCAGCTCCGTCCGCCCGGCGCCCACGAGGCCCGCGAAGCCGAGCACCTCGCCGGCGTGCAGGTCGAATGAGCAATCCCGCACGAAGTGGCCGTCGCCCACGCCGCGCACGGACAGCACCGGGTCGTGCGCCGCCGCGTCCCCGTGCTGTTTCGTGTAGAAGGAGGAGAGATCGCGCCCGACCATCATGCGGACCAGGCGTTCGGCCGACAGCTCATCCCGGGTCAACGTGCCGACGTAGGTGCCGTCGCGCAGCACGCTGACACGGTCGGACAGCTCATAGACCTCGGCCATGCGGTGGCTGATATAGACTATCGCGAGGCCATCGGCACGGAGCTGGCGCACCAGGGCGAACAAGCGGTCCGTCTCGCGCGAGGACAGGGAGGTGGTCGGCTCGTCCATCACGAGGACACGGCTGTTCGCCATCAGCGCGCGGGCGATCTCGACGACCTGCTGCTCGGCTGTGGACAGGCTGGCGACGGGCGTGCCGGGGCCGAACGTGACGCCGAGCCGCTCCAGCACCGGCCGGCACGCTGCCTCCATCCCTGCGCGGTCGAGCAGGACGCCTCGGGCCATCTCGCGGCCGATGAATATGTTCTCCGCGACGGTGAGGTTCGGCGCGAGCGCCAGTTCCTGGTAGATGATGGCGATGCCGGCGCGCCGGGCGTCCATGGGGCCGTGGATCACCACCGGCTGCCCGTCGAGGCGGATCTCGCCGCCTGGGTCCGCCTGGTAGGCGCCGGAGAGGATCTTCATCAACGTGGACTTGCCGGCGCCGTTCTCACCCATCAGGGCGTGGACCTCGCTCCCATAGGCCGCGAACGAGACGCCCGACAGCGCACGCACGCCGGGGAATGTCTTGCTGATGCCGCGCATCTCCAGCAACGGCGTGGCGCCATCCTGGCTCGTCACGCTCCCTCCTCTAGGCCTTCGTTGATTCCATTCGTGGCACAGTCGGGAGTGGGTGGCTAGAACTATGGCGGGCCGGATGCTCAGATCGCTTTGGACAGCACCCAGCCCGCTGAAGATTCGGCCCTATTGCGTCTGTCCTTCGCTGTCCCAGAATTGCGGTGCCAGCTCTGCGACGAAGGACATGCGCACTTTGTCGCCTTCCACTCCGTCCGCCATCGCGACTTGGAGCCAGTGGTGCTCGCCGCCCGCGTTCCGGTCATCGCGGGTCAGCTTGATGCGGTCTCCCTCGACCTTGTCCACGGTGCCGACATGGCCGCCATCGGCGCCGATGACCTCCATGTGCTCTCGAATCCCACTCGCGTCTTTCATGTGTCCGATCCTCCTGTTTCGCAAAGGGTAGAGACACCGGTAGCGGTCCAGGGTTCGTTGGCCGAGGACAAATTTCATCCGGGTACTCAAGCCCGAGGCCCGTCGTTGGGAGCGGGCCTGATTGTGTTGGCTCGCCGGATCGAGAGTGTTGTTGCTAAGATATGCGTCTCGCCTTTGGCTTATCGTTGAAGAGCTGAAAGGATACAAGCCGCATGAGTGACCGGACCCAGCCAGCGTCCCCGCCGCGCAACGCGACAGCCATCGTGGTCGGCGCGGGCGACTACATCGGCGCGGCCATCGCCAAGCGGTTCGCGGCCGAGGGCTACACCGTGGTCGCCGGGCGGCGGAACGGGGACAAGCTCGCGCCCTTGGCCGCCGAGATCGAAGCCGCCGGCGGGCGCTGCGTGGCGCAGTCGCTCGACGCGCGCCAGGAGGCGGAGGTCGCGGCCTTCGTGGAGCGGGCGGACGCGATCGCGCCGCTCGAGGTCTGTATCTTCAACGTCGGCGCGAACGTGAACCACCCTGTCCTCGAGACCACCGAGCGCGTGTTCCGCAAGGTCTGGGAGATGGCCTGCTACGCGGGCTTCCTCACCGGGCGCGAGGCGGCGCGCGCGATGCTGCCGCACGGGCGCGGCTCGATCTTCTTCACAGGTGCCACGGCGAGCCTGCGGGGCGGCAGCGGCTATGCCGCGTTCGCGGCCGCCAAGGCCGGGCTGCGCGCGACCGCGCAGGCGATGGCGCGCGAGCTCGGACCTAGGGGCATCCACGTGGCGCATCTGGTGATCGACGCCGGCGTGGACACCGCCTGGGTGCGCGAGCGCATCGAAAGCCGCGGCGGCGACGATGCGGCGCGGCTCAGCGAGCCGGACCGCCTGATGCGGCCGGAGTCCATCGCCGCCGCCTACTGGCACCTGCACCAGCAGACGCGCGACGCCTGGACGTTCGAGGCCGACCTCCGACCCTCCGCAGAGCAATGGTGATCCCCATGGTCCCGGTCGAGTTCCACTTCGATTTCGGCAGCCCGAACGCTTATCTCAGCCACGTCGTGATCCCCGCGATCGAGCAGCGGACCGGCGCGCGGTTCGCCTACGTGCCGGTGCTGCTCGGCGGCATCTTCAAGCTGACCAACAATCAGTCGCCCGTGACGGCCTTCGCCGGCATCCGCAACAAGCTGGATTACGAGCGGCTTGAGATGCAGCGCTTCATCCGCCGTCACGGCATCGAGCGCTTCCGCCCCAACCCGCATTTCCCGGTCAACACCTTGCTGGTCATGCGCGGCGCGGTCGCGGCGGAGCTGGAAGGCGTGTTCCGGCCCTACGTGGACGCGGTGTTCCGCGCCCTATGGGAGGAGGGCCGCAAGATGGACGACGCGGACGTGGCCCGCGCCGCCCTCGACGAAGCGGGTCTCGACGGGGCGCGGCTGCTCGCGCGCACGCAGGAGCAGGAAGTCAAGGACCGATTGCTCCGCAACACGGAGCGCTCGGTGGAACGCGGCGCCTTCGGCGCGCCGACCGTCTTCGTCGGGGACGAGATGTTCTTCGGCAAGGACCGGCTGCGCGACGTCGAGGAGGCGATCATGCAGCAACCCACGGCATCGCCTTGAGCCGGAGTGGGTTTTCGCAGCCCTTCATGCAGCCTGACCGAACGCCTCCTCGTCCGCGGCGAGCAGTTGCGCGTTGCCGCCTGCGGCCGTGAGGTCCACGGAGACGGTGCGCTCGACGACGAGCCGATAGGGCTCCGGCATCCCGATCACGAGCGGCGCGATCGGCCCCGGCCTCTCCGCGAGCCGCGTGCGCGCCAGGCGCTGCGCCGCCGCGTCGGCGTCGAGCACGACAAGATCGAGCGGACCGTCGAGCAGCGTGTCGAACCCGGCCCCAGTGCAGGCGCCGACGCCGGGCAGCTGCGCAAGCAGGCCAGCCAGGGCGGGCAACTCGCTCGCGAGCACCGTATTGCCGAGGGCGAGCGCCATGCTCGCCGCGGCCAGCACGCGCGCGGGATCGGCCCCGAGCACGAGGGCAAGGCCGCGGCCGTGCAAGCTCAGGCGATTGCTCTCGCCGACCGGGCCGGGGAGTGGCCCCGGCTCGGACAGTGCCGCAGCCCGCGCGAGCGCGAGTTCCACGGTGCGCGAGATCTCGGGACCGCACGCTTCCGCCGCCTGCGCGAGCAGCGCCGCCCGGTCAGCACGCCGATCCCAGGCGGGCTGCGCGGCCCGGAGCCGGGCGGGAAGCGCCGGGTCTGCAACGCCTTCCCCCGGCAAGGGCGCGTCCAGCACGTCGGGCTGCGCCGGGTGCGTGAAGCGCAGCAGGTAATGCGGCCCGCCCGCCTTCGGCCCCGTCCCGGATAAACCTTCCCCGCCGAACGGCTGTACGCCGACGACGGCGCCGATCTGGTTGCGGTTGACGTAGATGTTGCCGACCCGCGCCCGCTCGACCACCCGGCGCACCCGGTCGTCCAGCCGCGTGTGCAGCCCGAGCGTGAGGCCGTAGCCCTGGCCGTTGATGCGGTCCACGAGGGCGTCCAGCTCGTGTGCGCGGAAGGTGGCGACGTGCAGGACGGGGCCGAACACCTCCTGCTGCAAGGACTCGATCGCATCGAGCCGATAGGCGGCGGGTGCTGTGAAGCTGCCGTCGGCGCAGGCCGCGGGCAGATCGAGGCGGAACAGGCGCCGTCCCTCGGCATCGAGCCGCTCGCAATGGGCCTCGATGGCCGCGCGGGCCTCGTCGTCTATGACCGGCCCAACATCCGTGGCGAGGTTCCAGGGATCGCCCACGACGAGGTCCGCCATCGCACCCGTGAGCATTCGGAGCACAGGGTCCGCCACGTCCTCCTGCACGCAGAGCAGCCGCGCCGCCGAGCATCGCTGCCCGGCGCTCTGGAACGCGGCGGCCACGGCGTCGCGGACGGACTGCTCCGGGAGTGCTGTGCTGTCCACGATCATGGCATTGAGGCCGCCGGTCTCGGCGATGAGCGGGGCAGCGGGGGCGAGATGCCGGGCCATCGTCGCCTCGATGCGCCGGGCGGTCTCGGTCGAGCCGGTGAAGCACACGCCGCCAAGGCGAGGATCGCCGACGAGCGCGGCGCCCACACGGCCGTCGCCTTGCAGCAGGTGCAAGACATCGCCCGGCACGCCCGCCGCGTGCAGGAGGTCAACGGCGCGCGCGGCGATGAGCGGC
Organism: uncultured Alphaproteobacteria bacterium; assembly: GCA_963790535.1. Lineage (GTDB taxonomy): Bacteria > Pseudomonadota > Alphaproteobacteria > Acetobacterales > Acetobacteraceae > CAWKEH01. The sequence goes on from CAWBOZ010000017.1 coordinate 17,208, forward strand.
GTCTGCTCGGCAGGCTTGGCGAGCACCGCGTTGCCGGCGGCGAGCGCGGCGGCGACCTGGCCGGTGAAGATCGCGAGCGGGAAGTTCCATGGGCTGATGCAGGCGAAGGCGCCCCAGGGCCGGCGATCCGGATCGAGCCGTCGCGCCTCGGCGGCGTAGTAGCGCAGGAAGTCCACGGCCTCGCGCATCTCGGCGACGCCGTCTGGGAGCGTCTTGCCCGCCTCGCGGGCGCAGAGCGCGATCAACTCAGGGGCGTTTGCCTCGTAGAGATCGGCGGCACGCTCTAGGCAGGCCGCGCGCTCGTCCGCTGGGCGCGCGGTCCAGGAAGGAGCGGCACGGATAACGGCGGCGAACGCATCCTCGATTTCCGAAGTCGGTCGCATCCGCAACATGGCCCAGCAGGTCGTCCCGGTTCGCGGGGTTGCGGATCTCGCGCCCGGTCTCTGCCCCCCAACGTGCGGTGCGCCACGGCGCCATCTCGGCCAGCAGAGCCTCAGCCTGGACCGGCTCGGCGAGGTTCCAGCCGCGCGCGTTGCGCCGAGGGTCGAGCAGGTGCGGCGGCGTCGGCACGGCGGGGTTCGGCAAGGAGGGCAGGGCGGCCAGTGCATCGAACGGGTCGCGGGCGATGCGTTCGGGCGGCACCGCCGGATCGAGGAGCTGATGGACGAAGGAGCTGTTCGCCCCATTCTCCAGGAGACGGCGAACCAGAGTACGCGAGCAGGTCCTCATGGATGCCCACCGGCGCGTAGATGCGCACGCGCTGGCCGTGCCGCTCGCGGGCGCGGGCGTGGAGTGCCTCCCCCATGCCGTGGAGGCGCTGGAACTCGAACGTGCCCTCACCGCCGTTCCCCGCCAACTCCAGCACGGCGGCGATGGTATGGGCGTTGTGCGTCGCGAACTGCGGATAGACCCGGTCGCGCATGGCAAGCAGCTTCGCGGCGCACACGACGTAAGATGCATCCGTGCTCGCCTTGCGCGTGTAGAGCGGATACTCGGTCACGCCGAGCACCTGGGCGTGCTTGATCTCGCTGTCCCAGTAGGCGCCCTTGACGAGCCGCACCATCACCTGCCGCCCGAGCCCTCCCGCGAGCGTGCCGAGCCAGTCCAGCACCTCCGGCGCCCGGCGCCCATACGCCTGCACGACCGCGCCGAACCCGTTCCAGCCAGCGAGGCCCGGATCGCGCAGCACTGCCTCGATCACGTCGAGCGACAGCTCAAGCCGATCCTGCTCTTCCGCGTCTATGTTGAACCCCATCCCCGCCGCCCGTGCGTGCTGCGCGAGGGCGGCGACGCGGGGGACCAGCTCCGCCATGACGCGCCCGCGCTGCGCCGTCTCGTAGCGGGGATGGAGCGCCGAGAGCTTGACCGAGATCCCTGGGTTCGCCCGCGCGTCCGTGCCCCGGCAGCGCCCGGCGATGGCACTGATCGCGGCGGAGTAGGCGAGGAAGTAGCGCCGTGCGTCGTCCGCCGTGCGTGCCGCCTCGCCGAGCATGTCGAAGGAGTGCAGGAATCCGTTCCGCACCTCCGCGTCCGCGTGGTCCAGCGCCTCCCCGATCGCCTCGCCCAGCACGAACTGGTCGCCGAGCACACGGATCGCCTGCCCCACCGCCCGGCGCACGACTGGCTCGCCTGCGCGCCGCAGCAACCCGCGCATCGCGCCCGCCACGTCGCCGCCCAGCACCCGTCCGGTCAGCATCAATCCCCACGTCGAGGCGTTGACGAACGGCGAGCTGCTCTGCCCGAGGTGCCGGCTCCAATCCGCGGGCGCGATCTTGTCGCGGATCAGCGCATCGACCGTCGGCGCGTCCGGGACCCGCAGCAAGGCTTCCGCGAGGCACATGAGTGCGACGCCTTCGGTCGTGCTCAACCCGTACTCGGCGAGGAAAGTCTCCATGAGCCGCACATCAGGACGCTCGCGCAGGTCGCGAACGAGGGCGAGCGCCTGCGCCGCGACGCGGCGGCGCACTGACTCGGGAGGCGCCTGATCCAACAGGCGGCGGACGGCGGCGGCCTCGTCGAGGGAGACCGAGGCCCGGATTGCCGCCCGGGCCTCGTCAAGTCGTGCGCGAGTTGTCACGGGGACAGCCTAAACCCTGCTGCGAACCGGAGCGATACCTGCCTGTGGCGAGCCAGGCCGTCCCCTGCTTCGGGCAGTATTCCCTACAACCCGGACTTTATGCCCTCGGCGCCGCGGGTCACGGCATGGCCTGTCGAGGAAACGTCCTGCCCGGCGCCAGCGACCGTGTTGCACGCGCTGAGCAGCGCCGCGGACGCGGACAGCGCCAGCACCGCAAGAAGAGCCATGCTGCGGCGCGATTTGCGGGAGTAGGAGCGGGCGGCTTCGATCTGCGACATAGCGTTAACCTCGACTGATTGCGGGTTCACAGCAGGCGGCACCGCCGCCCTAGCACTCGGTAGAATGCATGAACCACACGCGATTCGCAACTAAAGCGCGAACTCTCAGCCCGGACTCGCCGGCACGCCCGTCGTCGTCGAGTATTCGAAGTGCAGCGCCCGGTCGGGATGCACGATGGGGTAGATCGCGTGCGCGGCCGTGGCAGCCTCGCTGAAGCCCTGCAGGATCAGCTTCAGCTTGCCTGGATACGCCGCCACGTCACCGATGGCGAACACGCCGGGCACGCTCGTCTCGCACGTGGCAGGCTGCACGGCAACGTGCCCGCGCTCCAAGTCAATACCCCAGGCAGCAATGGGGCCGAGGTCCATGCTCAGCCCGAAGAAGGGCAGCAGCCGATCCGCCTCCAGGTCGCGCCGCTCCCCCTCTAGCGTCACGACCTCGACCCGCTGCAACGCACCATCGGCCCCGTGCAGCGCATGGAGCTGATAGGGGATCACGAGTTCCAACTCGCCGCGTTCGTGCGCGGCGGTGAGTTGCGCAGCTGTCTCGGGGGTGGCGCGGAACTTGGGGCGGCGGTGGACGACGAACACCTTATCCGCCACGTCCTTCAAGGAGAGCGCCCAGTCCGCCGCCGAGTCACCCCCACCAGCGATCACGACCCGGCGCCCGCGGAAATCCTCGCGGCGCTTGATCAGGTATTGCACGCCCCCCGTGTCCTCGAAATGGGCGAGGCCGTCGAGCGGCGGGCGGTTCGGCCCGAACGCACCCCCGCCGGCGGCGAGCAGCACCGCCTTGCACCGCACCTCGTCGCCCCCGTCCGTCCCCAGCGTGAAGGCGCCTGGCCCGCCTGCGAGGCTGGTCACGCGCCGGCCGAGCAGCCGTGGCGGCGCGAACGGTGCAATCTGCTGCTCAAGCTGATTGATCAGCGCCCCGGCCGCGATGTTCGGGATCGCGGGGATGTCGTAGATTGGCTTCTCCGGGTAGAGCGCCGTGCACTGGCCCCCCACCTCGGGCAACGCATCCACCAACGCGGAGCGGATGGACAGCATCCCGCACTCGAAGGCGGCGAACAGGCCCACAGGGCCTGCACCTATGATGGCGACGTCAGTTTCGATCCGCTCAGGCATGGCATCTCAATACCCGTTCCACAGCGCCGTTCAAGCGATTTGCCGCGGAGCGCGAGCCAGGGCAGGATCGAGCGATGGCCTGCCTGCGCCTGGATAGCCTCGATGCGACGAACGCGCTCGGCGCCCGCCTCGCCGCGACGCTGCGGCCCGGCGACGCGATCCTGCTCAGCGGCCCTTACGGCGCGGGCAAGACCGCGCTCGCCCGTGCCCTGCTCCGCGCCCTCGTCGGCAGCCCCGCTGCTCGACGTGCCCAGCCCCAGCTACACGCTCGTCCAGACCTATGACACGCCGCTCGGCCCCGTGCACCATTTCGACCTCTGGCGCCTCGACGGCCCCGCCGCCGTCGTGGAACTCGGATGGGATGAGGCGCGCGAGGGCATCATTCTCGCCGAGTGGCCCGAGCGCCTCGGCCCGCTGCGCCCGCGCGGCGCGCTGGAGGTGGCGCTCGCGCTGGAAGGCGATGATCAGCGGCGCGCGACACTGACGGGTTGGCCGGAGGAGCGTCTATGAACCTGGAGACGGTGCCCCCGGGCGTTCCGTTTCTGGACGCGCTCGCCCGGCGCTGGCTGCGGGACAGCGGGCCGGACCCGCTCGCCTGCGCGGACGGCCTCATCCTGCTGCCCACGCGCCGCTCGGCGCGGAGCTTGCGCGAGGCTTTCCTGCGGGCGGGGGAGGGGAAGGCATTGCTCCTTCCGCGCATCGGAGCGCTCGGCGGGGTGGACGAGGCGCCGCTGCAGCTCGCAGGCGCGCTCGACTTGCCGCCCGCCGTGCCGGAAGCGGACCGGCTGGCCTTGCTCGCCCGGCTCGTCATGGCGCGCCCAAGGGCGCAATCTGCGCGGACCGACCGCCCTGTCGCCGCCGACCAGGCCTGGCTGCTCGCCGCGGACCTGGCCCGCCTGCTCGACGAGGCGCACCGCGCCGACGTGGACCTTCCCTGACCGCCTGCCCGAGGCCGCGGAGGAAGGTTATGCCGAGCACTGGGCGCGCACCATAGACTTCCTGCGCATCGTGACCCGCGCCTGGCCCGACATCCTCGCCGAGCGCGACATGCTCGACCCGGCGGAACGCGGCGTCCGCCTGCTCCGGGCGCAGGCGGAGGCGTGGCGGCAAGACCCGCCGCAGCATCGGGTCGTGATCGCAGGCACGAACGCGGGCAACCTCGCCACGGCCGAGCTGATGCGCGTCGTCGCGACCCGGCTGCCGCGGGGCCTCGTCGTCCTGCCCGGCCTCGACCTCGACATGGCCGAGGAGGATTGGGCGCTGATCGGGGCGGTCGAGGACGGTGAGGAGCGCCGCGGCGGTCATCCCGAGCATCCGCAAGCAGGGATGCTTGGCCTCCTGAACCTGCTAGGTGCTGTGCGCGGCGACGTGCGCCCTTGGCGTGAGGACGAGCCGCCGCCAGTGCCGCCGAGCCGGGGAGCGACGCTGTGGCGCGCGTTGCTGCCGGCTGACGCGCTGCCGGGCTGGACGGGGGACGGGCCGCTCGACGTCGAGGGGATGACGCGGCTGGAGCCTGCCGACGAGCAGGAAGAGGCGTCCGCCATCGCCCTCGCGCTGCGGGAAGGCTTGGAGCGGCCGGGCGCGCGCGTCGCGCTGGTCACGCCGGATCGCCAGCTCGCCGCCCGCGTCGCCGCGGAGCTGTCGCGTTACGGCGTCGTTGCGGATGACAGTGCGGGCGAACCGCTCGGCGAGACGCCGCCCGGCACGTTCCTGCGCCTGCTCGCGCGCGCCGTTGCCGCCGGCCTGGCGCCTGTCGCCCTGCTCAGCCTGCTCAAGCACCCGTTCGCGGCGCTCGGGATGCGGCCCGGCGAGTGCCGGCAGGCGACGCGGACGCTGGAGCGGTTATGCCTACGCGGCCCGCCGCCGCCGCCGGGCCTTGCCGGGCTGCGCCGGGCGGTCGAGCGCGCGGGAGCCAATGAGCAGGCGCGCGAGCGGGTGCGGGCATTGCTCGACCAACTCGACAGGTGTCTGAAGCCAGCCATGGACATCGCGGCGCGCGACGACGCGACGCCGGCCATGGCGCTTGAGGCCCTGCTCACCGCCGCCGAGGCGGCGGCGGCGACGCCCGAGCGGGAGGGCGCGGACCGGCTCTGGTCGGGCGAGGAGGGCGAGGCGCTCGCGCAACATCTTTCCGCGCTGCGGGCAGCGCTGCCCGTGCTGCCGCGGCAACCCGTGACGACGCTGCCCGGCCTGCTCGATGCGAGCATGGAGGGCGTCGTCGTGCGCGGGCGCCGGGCGCTGCGCGGGCGGGACGGCGCCGAGCATCCGCGCGTGCTGATCCTGGGCTTGCTCGAAGCGCGGTTGCAGAGCTTCGACCTCGTGGTGCTGGGCGGCCTCGCGGAAGGTGTCTGGCCGCCGGCCGCCGAGCCTGGCCCCTGGATGAGCCGGCCCATGCGCATCGCTTGCGGCCTGCCCGCGCCGGAGGAGGGCGTCGGCGTCATGGCGCACGATTTCGCCATGCTCGCCTGCTCGGCGCCGCGTGTCGTCCTGTCCTGCCCGCGGCGGCGGGAGGGCGCCCCAGCCGTGCCAGCCCGCTGGCTCGTGCGGCTCGACGCCCTCCTGCGCAGCAAGCGCCGCCCCCTGCCACGGCACCCGGCGGCGTCCTGGGCACGGCAGCTCGACCAGCCGGCGGAGGGACCGCAGCCGGTGTCCCCACCGACTCCGAAACCGCCCGTCCAGCTTCGCCCGCGCCGCCTCAGCGTCACCGAGATCGAGACCTGGCAGCGCGACCCTTACGCCATCTACGCGCGCCACATCCTTAAGCTCACGCCGCTCAAGCCGCTGGAGGAATCCGCCGACGCCTCGGATTACGGCGAGATCGTCCACGCCGCGCTGAGCCGCTTCCTTGCCGGACATCGGCGCGGCACGACGCCGCCGGGTGCTGCGGCCCAGCTCCGCGCGCTTATGGACGAGGCGCTGGGCGAGGTGGCCGTGCGCGCCGCGCTCGCCGCATGGTGGCGCCCGCGCCTCTACCGCATCGCCGACTGGGTCGCCGAGGCCGAGCGCGCCCGGCGCGAGCAGGACCCGAGCCTCGTCGCCTTCCCCGAGGTTCAGGGCGAGTGGTCCGTCCCGTGTGATGATCGTGAAGGGGGGGCACCCTTCCTGCTGCGTGGCCGCGCCGACCGGATCGAGTTGCGCGCCGATGGCACGCTCGCGATCCTCGACTACAAGACGGGCACCTTGCCCGGCGCAGGCGAGGCGGAGCAGGGCTTCGCCACCCAGCTTCGCCTGGAAGCCGCCATGGCCGCGGCGGGCGCGTTCGCGGCGGTGGGAAAGCGGCCCGTCGCAGCACTGCTCTTCTGGCGCCTTACGGGCGGACAGCCGCCAGGCGAGGCGAAGCTCTTGTTCCGGGGCGAGGCGGAGGCGACGCTAGAGGCGGCGCGCGAGGCAACGGAGGGCCTCTGCCGCCTCGTCGCCCGCTACGACGACCCGGCGCAGCCCTATCTCGCCCAGCCAGACCCCGAGGCGCGACCGCGCTTCAGCGACTACGCGCAGCTCGCCCGCGTCGCCGAGTGGCCGCAAGGCCCGCAGCGCGACTTCGTGGGCGGCGGCACGTGAACGACCCGCTCTTCCCAGCAGGAGACGCCGCCGCGCGCGCCGACGCGGAGCAGCGCGAGGCGAGCGACCCACGCGTCTCCGCCTTCGTCAGCGCCTCGGCGGGATCGGGCAAGACCAAGCTGCTGACCGACCGGCTGCTGCGCCTGATGCTGGACGGCGCCGACCCTAGGCGCATCCAGTGCCTCACGTTCACGCGCGCGGCGGCCGCCGAGATGGCGCTGCGCTTGCAGGATCGGCTCGGCCGTTGGGTGACGATGGACGACAGGGCGCTCGGGGATGCGCTCGCCGACCTCGGCGTGCCCGTGGACGAGGCGCGGCTGCGCCGGGCGCGCGCCCTGTTCGCGACGGTGCTGGACCTTCCCGGCGGCATGAGGATCGGCACCATCCACGCCTTCTGCCAGTCGCTCCTCCGCCGCTTCCCCTTGGAAGCCGGGATCAGCCCGCATTTCCAATTGGTGGAGGGGGGCGAGGCGCAGCTGCTGTTGGAAGAGGCGCGCGAGGCCGTGCTGACGGCGGCGCCGCCCGGCTCGGTCGCGCTCATCGCAGAGGCGCAGCGGGCGGAGGGTTTCGGCAACCTCGTCGCGAACCTCGACGCGCAGCGGGACCGCATGGGCTGGCTGCTCGGGAGGCTGCCGCCGCAGCGGCGCAACGCGCTGCGCCGCGCGCTGGGCGTCTCGGCGCGGAGCGAGGAGGCATTGCTGCTCGATGCGGTCTCCTGGCCTGGCGAGGCCGAGATGCGCGGGGCCGTGCGGCTCATGCTCGCGCACGGCTCGCCCGCCGCAAAGGAGCGCGCGGCGGGGATGGAAGCCTGGCTGGCCGCGACGCCCGGCGGGCGCGTGGAGCACTGGGATTGGTGGCAATCCGCCCTGCTCACGGCGGAGGAGAAGCCGCGCGCCGCGTCCATGTTCGCGGCCAAGGCGCTGCGCGAGCGGCACCCCGAGCTGGTCGAGGCCGTGGAGGCGGAGCAGGACCGCGTGCGCGCCTTGCTCGACCAGCGCCGGGCGGTGCAGCTCGTCGAGGCGTCGGCCGCGCTGCTCGATCTCGCCGTGCCCGTCCTGCAACGCTACGCGCAGCGCAAGCGCGAGGGTGGCCTGCTCGATTACACCGACATGATCGGTCACACCGCCATGCTGCTGCGCGATCCGGGTGCCGCCTGGGTGCTCTACAAGCTCGACGGCGGCCTCGACCATCTCCTCCTCGACGAGGTGCAGGACACCTCCCCCGAGCAATGGCGGATCGCGCACGTGCTCACCGAGGAGTTCTTCGCAGGTCTAGGCCGTGCCGAGGAGCAGCAGCCGCGCACTTTCTTCGCGGTCGGCGATCCCAAGCAGAGCATCTACTCGTTCCAGGGCGCTGACCCGGACGAGTTCGGCCGCTCGCACGAGCAGATGGCACAGCGCGTGCGCGATGCCGGGCAGGAATGGCGCGACGTGCCGCTCGATGTGTCGTTCCGCTCTACGGCGCCAGTGCTCGACCTGGTGGACGCGGTGTTCGCCGACCCGGCCGCCGCGCACGGCGTCGCCCCGCCCGGCACGCTCCACCACTTCGCGAACCGTGCGGGCGACGCGGGCCGAGTCGAGCTGTGGCCGTTGCAGCCGCGGCCCGCGCCGCGCGAGCGCGAGGCGTGGGAGGTCGCCGAGCGCAACGAGGAGCAGCCCACCGCGCAGCAGGCGCTCGCCACCGAGCTGGCCCGCTGGATCAAGGGGCAGCTCTCTGAGGGCGTGCTGCTGCCGAGCCAGGGGCGGCCTTTGGAGGCGGGCGACGTGCTCGTGCTCGTGCAGCGGCGCGGCACCTTCGCGCCCGCGCTGGTGCGCGCGCTGAAGGTCGCGGGCGTGCCTGTGGCGGGGCTGGACCGGCTCGCGCTCCGCGAGCAGCTCGCTGTGCAGGACCTGCTCGCGCTGTGCGACGCGCTGCTTCTGCCGGGCGACGACTTGCAGCTCGCCTGCGTGCTGACCAGCCCGCTCGGCAATCTCAGCGATGACAGCTTGATGGACCTGGCGCTCGGGCGGCCCGGCAGTCTGTGGGAGGCGCTGCGAACGCGGGCGCCGGAGCGCAGGGCATGGGGCGACGCGCTGCGTTTCCTCGACACGCTGCACGCACGCGCGGATTTCGCGACGCCGCACGCGCTCCTCTCCGAGGCGCTGGGGCCGCTTGGCGGACGCGCGCGCCTGCTCCGCCGCCTCGGCCCGGAGGCGGCGGAGCCGATAGATGAGCTGCTCACCGCGGCTCTGGCCTACGCGGGCGCGCACCCGCCCTCGCTGCAAGGCTTCGTCCACTGGATGCGGGCGTCGTCGGAGGAGGTGAAGCGCGAGCCGGAGGGGCCGGGCGGACTCGTGCGCGTGATGACCGTCCACGGCGCGAAGGGATTGCAGGCACGGCTCGTGATCCTGCCCGACACCACGGGCGAGCCGCCACGGGGCGACCCGTTCGTGTGGCTGCGCGACCCGGAGGGCGGCCATTCCGTCCCAGTCTGGGTGCCACGGGTCGCGATGCGCTCGGAGCGGGTGCGCCGGGCGCTGGAGCGGGAGGCCGACGAGGACCGGGCGGAGCGCAACCGGCTGCTCTACGTGGCGCTGACGCGGGCTCAGGACAGGCTCGTCGTCTGCGGCTGGGAGCCGGCGCGGTCCCTCGCGCCCGAGAGCTGGCACGCGATGGTCCGGCGCGGGTTCGAGCGCCTGGACGCAACGGCCGAGCCGTTCACGGCGCTGGCCGGAGATTGGGCGGGCGAGCGGCTCGTCGTCGAATCCGGGCAGCAGGCCCGTGTCGAGCGGTCCGACGCGCCCGCGCGGGAGAGGGAGGCGCCGCTGCCGACCTGGGCCGGACGCGCACCCGATTGGCGGCCGGTGCCCCTCGCTCCCGAGCCGCAGCCGCCCCATCTGATCGCGGCGAGCAGGCCGGAAGGCGTCGAGTTGGGCGTCGTGCCGCGCACTGCCTCGCCGCTCGCGGCTCGGCCGGGGGTGGACCCGTTCCTGCATGGGCGCCTCGTCCACGCGCTGCTGCAGAACCTCCCGGACCTGCCGCCCGGCGAGCGGCTGGAGGCGGCACGGGCCTATGCCACCCGCCCCGGCTTCGGCCTGCCGCGCGCGGAGGCGCGCCGGGTGGTCGAGGAGGCGCTGGGCGTACTGGCGGACCCCGCCCTCGCGCCCCTGTTCGGGCCGGGCAGCCGGGCCGAGCAGCCGCTCGTGGGCGTCGTGGGCGGCACCGTGGTCAGCGGCGTCGCTGATCGCGTAGCAGTGATGCCCGGCGCCGTGCTGGTCGCCGACTACAAGACCGACCGCGACCCGCCCGAGCGCGCCGAGGACACGCCGGCGCTCTACCTCGGCCAACTCGCCGCCTACCAGGCCGTGCTCGCTGCCGCCTTTCCGGACCGGCCGGTGCGCTGCATCCTGGTCTGGACTAGGGCAGGCTGCGCCATGCCCATCCCCGACGCCCTGCTCGCGGCGCATCGGCCCCATGCCTGACCCGGTGCTTGATAGCCCGGACAAACGATCCCACCTCGCCATCAACAAGAGGAGTTCAACATGAGCCAGAACACGGTTCCCGTCAGCGACGCGACCTTCGAGAGCGAGGTGCTGAAGAGCACGGAGCCGGTGCTCGTGGATTTCTGGGCCGAGTGGTGCGGCCCCTGCAAGATGATCGCCCCGGCGCTGGAGGACATCGCGACCGAGTTCAAGGGTCGCATCCGCGTCGCCAAGGTGAACATTGACGAGAACCCGCAGGCCCCGAACACCTACGGCGTGCGCGGCATCCCGACGCTGATCCTGTTCAAGGACGGCAAGCCGGCCGCCACCAAGGTCGGCGCCGCGCCCAAGAGCGCGTTGCGCGATTGGGTTGCAGGGAGTCTGTAACTACAACGAATACTCGTAACGTATGAAGCCGCCATTGCGCGCCACCTGGTCGTAGAGGCGGCGTGCGACGGCGTTGTGGTCCTGCGTGAGCCAGTAGAGACGGGCAGCGCCCGCTTTCCGTGCCTGCTCCGCGACCGCCTCGATCAGCGCGCGCCCTGCGCCTGTCCCGCGTGCAACCTGATCCACGTAGAGATCCTGCAGGTAGCACGCGGGTCCGACGGCCCAAGCTGTCGGATGGAAAAGGTAATGCGTGATGCCGACGATAGCGCCATCGCGCCGGGCAGCGAGACCGTGGATCTGCGTGTCGCTGCATGAGGCGCGCCCAAGTGTCCTCGAATTGCTCCCGTGGCAGCACCGTCTCGTAGAAGGCGAGGTAGGCGCGCCATAGCTCTGCCCAGCGCGGCTCGTCCTCGCTATGTAGGCGGGTGATCTCAATCATCTACTCCGGCTCCCAACCATCTGCTCGCAGGACCTCGCCAGCGAGGAAAAGACTGCCACAGACCAGCACGCGCGCGGGCGGCCCCGCCATCCGTCGCAGCGCCGCGGCGACGGTCGGACCAGGCCGCGCGATGCCGCCGCTCGCCTCGACGATGCCGGAGACCGGCATGGCGAGGTGCTGACCCGGCTCCTGCACGGCCCAGACGCTTGCGGCATGGGGCAGTAGCGGGCGGAGGAAGTCCGCAGCATCCTTGCCTTGCTTCATGCCGACCACGAGGTGCGCTGGGAGATCCGTCCATCCGGCGAGGACGCGCGCGAGCGCCTGCCCGGCGCCAGGGTTGTGCCCGCCGTCGAGCCAGAGTTCCCAGCCATCCGGGAGCAGCGCCGCGAGTCGGCCGGAGAGGCGCTGCATCCGCCCAGGCCAGGTCGCCGAGGCAATGCCTATGTACGCGTCCTCCCGCAGCCCAAGGCCGCTCGCGCGCAGCGACGCGACCGCGATCCCCGCGTTGTCGAGCTGATGCTCACCCGGCAGCGAGGGCGGTGGCAGGAGCAGCATCCCCCTCAAATCCTCGTAGCGCACACCGTCGTCGCCCAGCGTGATCTGCCAGTCGCGCCCGCGGGCGAGCAGCATCGCGCCGACCCGGTCCGCCTCGGCCTGCAAGGTCGCGAGCGCGTCGCCGGGCTGGAAGCCGGTCGCGGCGGGAACACCAGGTTTGAAGATGCCCGCCTTCTCGCGCGCGATGGCCGCGAGCGTGTCGCCGAGCAAGTCGCGATGGTCGAGCGAGAGGCTCGAGACGGCGCAGGCGGCCGGGTGCTCGATGACGTTCGTCGCATCCCCTCGCCCGCCGAGGCCGACTTCCAAGATGCACAGATCCGCTTGCGTCTGCGCGAACAGGTGCAGCGCCGCCGCGGTGATGACCTCGAACACCGTGATCGGCTGCCCGGCGTTCGCCGCCTCGACTTGCTCCAGCGCGGCGCCGAACGCCTCGTCGCTGACGAGGTGTCCCGCGAGACGGATGCGTTCACGGAAGCGGACGAGATGTGGCGACGTATAGGCGTGGACGCGCAGACCGGCGGCCTCCCCGATGGCACGGGCAAAGGCGCACGTGCTACCCTTGCCGTTGGTCCCCGCGACGTGGAGCACTGGGGGCAGCCGCCGCTCCGGATGGCCGAGATCGGCGAGCAGGCGGTGCAGCCGGTCGAGGCTGAGGTCTATGAGCCGTGGGTGAAGCCCGTGCAGCCGGGCGAGAAGCGGCTCGATCCGGTCCTCTGGCCTGCCCTCTGGCCTGTTTGCGACGAGCAAGGTCACTCGGCTGGGACTTCCACCTCCGCCTCGACCTCCACCTCCGCCTCGACCTCCGGTTCATCCAGCGGCGGCGGCGGTGCGAGCAGCCCGAGCAGGCGCGCGAGCGTCTCGCGCATGTCCGTGCGCTTGACCACCATGTCGAGGACGCCTCGCTCGTGCAGGTATTCCGCCCGCTGGAACCCCTCGGGCAACTTCTCGCGCACGGTCTGCTCGATCACGCGCGCGCCCGCGAAGCCGATGAGCGCGCCGGGTTCGGCGAGTTGCAAATCGCCCAGCATGGCGAAGCTCGCGGTCACGCCCCCCGTCGTCGGGTCGGTCAGCACCGTGATGAATGGCAGTCCGGCCTCCTTGACGAGCTGGGCCGCGATGGTCGTGCGTGGCATCTGCATGAGGCTGATCGCGCCTTCCTGCATCCGCGCGCCGCCCGACGCCGTGAACACGATGAGCGGCGCCTGCTGCAAGACGGCGAGCCGGGCGGCAGCGACCAGCGCCTCGCCCACGGCCGCGCCCATGCTGCCGCCCATGAACTCGAACGCCATGGCCGCGACCACGGCACGGTGCCCGCCGATGGTGCCATGGGCGACGAGGATCGCGTCGTCCAGGCCCGTCTTCTCCCGCGCCTCGCGCAGCCGTTCGGAGTAGCGCTTAGTGTCGCGGAAGCGGAGCGGGTCGGCGGGGACGCGGGGCAGCTCGATGCGGGTGTAGGAGGGCGCTTCCCCTGGCTCGTCAAAGGTCCAGGCGAGGCGCTCGGCCGCGGTTGGGCGCATGTGGAAGCCGCAATGCGGGCAGACCTTGAGGTTCCGCTCCAGGTCGCGGTGGAAGATCATCTGCTCGCAGTTGGGGCATTGGTGCCAGAGATTATCCGGCACCTCGCGCCGCCCGAGCCAGCTCGTGATCTTCGGGCGGACGTATTCGGTGATCCAGCTCATGCCGCGGCCCTCCTCGCGCCGCGCACGCCGTCCGCGAGCGCGCGCACCTGGTCCAGAACTCGGCGCGCAGTATCCGGCGCCGCGCGGCCCTGCTCGTCGAGCGACGCCGCCAGTGTATCTATCAGCGCCGACGCTACCACCGCCGCATCCGCCACCCGCGTCGCGTCCGCGGCCTGCGCCGGCGTGCGCACCCCGAAACCGATCGCGATCGGCAGCCCCGTCGCCCGGCGCACGCGCGGGATCGCGGCGGCCAGGTCCTCGCTCGACGCGCTGCGCGTGCCGGTGATGCCGGTGATGCTGACGTAATAGACGAACCCCGAGCTGCCCCCGAGCACGTGCGGCAGGCGCGCATCGTCGGTCGTGGGGGCGACGAGGCGGATGATGTCGATGCCGTGCCGAGCGGCGTGCCCAGTCAGCAGGTCGGCTTCTTCCGTGGGCAAGTCCACGACGATGAGGCCGTCCACCCCCGCCGCCTCGGCATCGGCGCAGAAGCGCGCGGGATCGTAGCTCAGGACCGGGTTCAGATAGCCCATGAGGACCACGGGCGTGTCCTGGTCCTCCTCGCGGAAGTCGCGCACCATGGCGAGCGTGCGCGCGAGCGTCGCGCCCGCGCGCAGGCCGCGGCGCCCGGCGGCCTGGACCGTCGGCCCGTCCGCCATCGGGTCGGTGAACGGCATGCCGATCTCGATGAGGTCGGCGCCGGCGCCGGGCATCCCGCGCAGGATCGCCATGCTGGTCGCTGCGTCAGGGTCGTAGGCTTCGAGGAAGGGGATGAGCGCGCCACGCCCTTCCGCGCGCACCGCCGCGAAGCGCGCCGCGATGCGGCTCACAGCAAGTCTCCTCGTGGCTCGCTCACAGCTCGACTCCCAGGTGCGCAGCCACCGCGAAGATGTCCTTGTCCCCTCGGCCGCAGAGATTCATCAGGATCACCGCATCGCGGCCCATCGCGGGCGCGAGCTTCATCACGTGCGCGAGCGCGTGCGCAGGCTCCAGGGCGGGGATGATCCCCTCGGTGCGCGTGCAGAGCTGGAATGCCTGCAAGGCTTCCTCGTCCGTCGCCGAGGCGTAGGTGACGCGCCCGATCTCGTGCAGCCAGGCGTGCTCGGGACCGATGCCGGGATAGTCCAGCCCGGCGCTGATCGAGTGTGCCTCCTGGATTTGCCCATCCTCGTCCTGCAGGAGATAGGTGCGGTTGCCGTGCAGGACGCCGGGCCGGCCGCCCTGGATGCTCGCGGCGTGCTCGCCCGAACTCGATGCCGCGACCGGCTGCCTCGACGCCGTGGAGCTTGACCTCCGAGTCGTCGAGGAAGGGATGAAAGAGGCCCATCGCGTTGCTGCCGCCGCCCACCGCCGCTACCACCGCGTCTGGCAGGCGTCCCTCACGCTCCAGGATCTGGGCGCGCGCCTCGGTGCCGATCACGCTCTGGAAATCCCGCACCATGGCCGGGTAGGGGTGGGGGCCAGCGACGGTGCCGATCAGGTAATAGGTGTCACGGACATTCGCGACCCAGTCGCGCATGGCCTCGTTCATGGCGTCCTTGAGCGTGCCCGCGCCTGATGTGACCGCGTGCACCTCGGCGCCGAGGAGCTTCATGCGGAACACGTTGGGCTTCTGCCGCTCGATGTCCACGGCGCCCATGTACACCGCGCAGGGCAGGTCGAACAGCGCGCAGACCGTCGCCGTCGCGACCCCGTGCTGGCCGGCGCCCGTCTCGGCGATGATGCGCGTCTTGCCCATGCGTCGGGCGAGGAGGATCTGGCCGAGCGTGTTGTTGATCTTATGGCTGCCGGTATGGTTCAGCTCGTCGCGCTTGAAGTAGATTCGCGCGCCGCCCAGCGCCGCGGTCAGGCGCTCGGCGAGCCACAAGGGGCTCGGGCGGCCCACGTAGTCGCGCAGCAGCCGGTCCAACTCCGCTTGGAAGGCAGGATCGGCTTTTGCTGCATCGTAGGCCCGCTCAACATCTAGGACGAGCGGCATCAGGGTCTCGGCGACGAAACGGCCGCCGAAGCCGCCGAAACGGCCGCGCGCGTCAGGGCCGGACCGCAAGCTGTTCGGCCGAGGGGAGATGATCTCGTTCAAGGGCAAGCTCCTTCGGCGGGTGTCTAGCGCGTTTCTGGTTCGGCCGGAAACAAGGGCTTCCGAGAATTCGTGTGCATTCCTGAACATGTTCGCGGCGCTTCCGCCCGAGCGATGGGACAGGTCACGCGCACACGGCTATGTGTCCGTGCAGCAGCGACAATCTCGCGTCATGTTCCCACGGTTTTGTCATCGCGTTCACGCACGTGTGGCCTTCGCCTGGCTCTGACGAAAGCGGTAAACTTGTAGCACGAACGCGAGGTGTCCAGTGATGTCGGTGTCCCTATCTCCCCCATGCCATTCCCCCGACACGCATCTGGGAGGCATGTATCTGGGGGACACGTCTATGGGCGGCGCGGACAGCAGGCGATCGTAGCCGCCTTGGCGCTCCTCGGCATGGCGGACCAGAGTGGACCTCGGTCGCCGACTGTTTTGCTGGTTGACGACGACGACGACGTTCGCGAAACCTCAGCCGAGATGCTGGAGGAACTTGGCTACGTTGTCCTGCAAGCGGAGAGCGGCTCGGAGGCGCTCTCCATCATGGAGACGCACCCAAATCTCGACGTGCTCGTCACTGACGTGAGGATGCCCGGCATGACTGGCCTGGAATTGTCGGCCGAGGCGAGGGCGCGCCGCCGCGACCTGCGCGTCATCCTCATGTCCGGCTTCTTCCGCCCGCAGGCGCTCACGTGCCGCTTCCTCCAGAAGCCGTTCCGCACCCATGAGCTGGACGCCGCGATCCGCGCCGAGTTGAATAGCGCCTAAACTCGGAACCTGCGCTGCGCCAGGAAGTTGCCTCGCGTATGATGCCTGATTCCAGCGCATGAAATTCCGTTCGCCGTCGATCTGGCCCGGCGGCCCTGTCATCGTCACGATCCCAGCCAAGGACGAAGCTGAACGCATCGGGGCCTGTTTGCGTGCCCTCGCCATGCAGCAAGGGGCGCGGGCCGATGCCGTCGTCCTCCTGATCAACAACACGCGGGATCAGTCGGCGATCTTGGCGCGCTCGCTCGCACCCGCATTGCCGTTCGCGCTTCACGTCGTCGAGCACGAGTTCCCGGCCGCTCTCGCGTGCGCGGGGCAGGCCCGCCGCATGGCGATGGAGTATGCCGCTGCCCTCGCAGGTCGGGAGGGTGCTCTGTTGACCACGGACGCGGACGGGCAGGTCGCGCCGGACTGGCTCGCGCGCAATCTCGCGCACCTCTGCGGCGGCATCGAGGCCGTTGCCGGGTGCGTGACGCTTGATCCGGCGGACGCCCTCCTGATCCCGGCCCGGCTGCATGAAGACGATGCCCACGAGTGCGCCTACGCCGCCGCGCTCGACGAGGTCGCGGCCTTGCTCGACCCTGACCCCTGGGACCCGCTGCCGCGCCACACGGAGCAGTCGGGTGCGAGCATCTGCACTACGCTCGATGCCTATCGCCGGGCTGGCGGGATGCCTGCGGCTCCGCTAGCCGAGGATCGCGCATTCTTCACGGCCTTGCGCCGGGTAGATGCGCGTATCCGTCATGCGCCGGAGGTCCGGGTGGCGGTTTCGGGACGCATCCACGGGAGGGCGCCCGGCGGCATGGCGGATACGATCCGTCGCCGCCTGGCGCACGCCGATACTTGGCTAGACGACGCGCTCGAACCCGCCGCCAACGCGGTACGCCGGGCACGGCTGCGGAACCGTGTGCGCCGAGCCTTCGCCGCAGGTGCCGTTCGAGCAGCCTTCGTGCGCGGTCTCGCCCTTGATCTCGGTGCTCCTACCGAGGATGTAGCCGCCGCACTGCACGCGCCTTACTTCGGCGAGGCATGGGCAACCCTCGAAGCACGCAGCCCGGCGCTTGCGCGTGTCAAGGTGGCCGTTGCGGACCTGCCCGGCGAGATGTCACGCGTGTTGCTGGAATTGAACATGGCCCGAGTGCGGGAGAGTGGCTCCTCCTGGCTGCCCGGCCTTGTTGCCGCCGTCCCGGCGTGATGCGCCCGAGCGGCGGAACGCGGCTGCTGCGGGCGGTTCCCAGCTCTCAGCGGTTGCGGTCGTAGGAGGGCTCGTCGGGTCCGGGCTGGTCCCGGTAGTCGCCACGTTCCTCATACCGCCGGCTATCGTGGCGATCCTGCCGCGCCTGGTCGTCCCGACCGTGCTGGTAGCCGCGTTGATAGGCCTCCCGCAGGGCCTGGTCCTGGCCTTGGTTGCCGGTCAGCAATCCGCCCAACAATTGCTGAATGTTCTGCGCCTGGGCAGCGACGGGAGTGGCGAGAAGTAGGCCGAGAAGCGTTGCCGTGACGGTGGTGCGCATCGTTGTCCTCCAGCTGGGTGTGCCGACGGCGGCGCCGGCCGTCCCGTCGATCAGAACGCAGGCGCCCGGACTGGTTCCGGCCCGACCGGGCATATCAGGAACGTCTCAAACGGGCGATCAAACACGGCGAGCAGGTCTGGTGGCAGTTCGAACCCGCCGGGATCGTCCGTGACGACACCGCCGTGCTGCGACGCATGAGCGGCGATGGCGCGGCGCTTCGCGGGCAGGTGCCGGGCGACGTCGAGCCGGAAGCCTGCTGGTTCAGGCCCGTCGAGCACCGTATCAGCCGGCAAAGTCCAGCCCCAGACAGGATAGGCTAGGTGCGGCACCCCGGCGCGACTCGCTGCCGCCGCGGCTATCGCATGGGTGGCTTCATGGTCGCCATGCGGATCGTGCCGCCAGGGTCCGAGCAGGACGCCGCACCTTTCCATGCGGAGCGCGTCCACGACGGTCGCAACCGCCGCCTCGAAGACCTTGCCCGCCTGCGGTACCGCTGTGTCGCGTAAACCGAGGAAGCCGACCCGGCCCGGCGCCAGTCCGAGCGCCGAGACCGCTGCCTTGGCCTCCGCCTCGCGCAGGGCACGCAGCCGTGGCGCCGGATAAGCGTGCGACCCGGGATGCGACCCGGTGCCGTCCGTCACGATTAGAACGTAGGGTGCGAGGCCCTGCGCGCACGTTTCCGCGATCAGCCCGCCGCAACCTAGGCTCTCGTCGTCGGCGTGCGGGGCGAGGATAAGCGGCGCGCCGCCGCCCACGATCGTTGCCAACGGCGCAAGCGGCAGCGACTCCATCCGGCGCAGCGCGTCTCCGGCCAGCATCACGCCTTGGCCAGGCCGTGGGTTCCAGCCTCCAGCAGCACCGCGTCGGGCGCCGGCTGGCGCAGGTAGGTGCCGAGGTCACGCGAGAGCCGCTCGACTGGATTCGGCTGCATGAAAGCTGCGAGGCCGAGCGAGCGTTGCGCGAGGCGCAGTGCGTCAAGGCAAGCCGCTTCTACGGCAAGACGCGCGAGATTGACGTAGGCTACGCGATCCGCAGCGAGGGCCGCGGCGGGGCCGTCCTGCTCCGCCATCTCCGCGGCGCGCAGCGTCCACAGCCGCGCGGTCTCCTGGGCGATGAGGATCTCGCCGAACCGGGCCTGCTGCATGGGGGCATCCTCGTATCCACGCTGGGCCAGCTGCGCCCTCATCGCCTCGACAAGCGCGTCGAGTTCCTCCGAGCGTGACCGCCATCGTCCGCCATGCGCCGCAGGAGAAATCCGGCTCTTGCAGATAGTCGCCCGGTGCGCCGATCAGATCCTCGTGGGGCGCCGCAACTCCGGTCAGGTCCACAATGCCGTTGCTCGCGGCGCGCATCCCTTGCAGCGCACCCGGCAACCCAGCAACCGGCTCGGTCCCGCTGAGAGCAACCAGCGCCATGCGTGTGCCGTTCGTCATCTCGATCGTGACGAGCGCGCGCGTGCAGTGCCCGGCGCCGCTGCACGGACCCTTGCGCCCGGCAAGCCGAGCGTTGGTCCGCAGCAGCTTTTCGCCGGGCGGGTCCGTTACCCAGAGACCGAAGAGATCGCCCGCGAGCGCGCTCTCCGCCGCACGCTGCGCTTGCTCCGCGCTGCCGTAGCGCGTGATGAGGCGCAGCGCATTGACGTGCGCCTCGAACAAACGCCCGATGGCGAGGTTTCCCTGGCCGAGGAGCCGCAGCAGTTCGGTAAGCAGCGCGGCCCCGCTCGGCTCGGTGCCGGCGCCGAGGCCGCCGAGGCGCTCCGGCAGGGAAGCTGCCAGCAGCCCGGCCTCCCGCAGCGCCGCCATGTCCTCCTCGGGGAAGGCGGCCTTCGCATCCAGCACCTCCGCCCGGCGCTGCATGGCCGGCACGCTGGCCCGCACCGCCCTGATAAGCTGCGCTGCGCGCAACGCCGCCGTTCCCTGAGTTTGCGACGTATCCAACCGGCTGACGGTCTTCGCCATCGGCCAGGAGATATTCCCCGATGCCACGTTCAATTTATCCTCGATAGGGCCAAGGACGCTCTTTCCCACACCGCGTCGCACAAGAACAAGACTGCCACCGAGGCTGTGAACGCGCGAGGACCCGTCTTGCTCGCACCTGGCATCCGGCCCTGGTAGTGTTTCGCGGCCGCTTCCTCTCGTCGAGGCATCATGGACCAGTCGCTGCAGCCAGATCCCGACCTCGATCCGTGGGCCGACCTGCGCGACGGGGTGCGCAAGCTCTGTGCGGACTTTCCTGGCGAGTATTGGCGCAAGCTCGACGAGAAGCGCGCCTATCCGACCGCGTTCGTGCAGGCGCTCACTGAGGCCGGCTACCTCGCCGTGCTCATCCCCGAGGAATACGGCGGCTCCGGCCTGCCGCTCGCCGCCGCCGCCGCGATCCTGGAGACCATCCAGGCCGAGGGCTGCAACGGCGCCGCCTGCCACGCGCAGATGTATGTCATGGGCACCATCCTGCGCCATGGCTCGACGTCGCAGAAGCAGGACTACCTCCCGAGGATCGCCCGCGGCGAACTCAGGCTGCAAGCGTTCGGCGTGACGGAGCCGAGTTCGGGCACCGATACGACGAGCCTCCGCACCACGGCGCGACGCGACGGCGACGATTACGTGGTCAACGGCCAGAAGATCTGGACCAGTCGCGCCGAGCATAGCGACCTCATGCTGCTGCTCGCACGCACCACGCCGAAGGAGCAGGTGACGAGGAAGACCGAAGGCCTATCCACTTTCATCGTGGACATGCGGGAGGCGCTGGGCCACGGCCTGACGATCCGCCCCATCCGCACCATGATGAACCACAACACCTGCGAGGTATTCTTCGACACCATGCGCGTGCCGGCGGCGAACCTGGTCGGCGAAGAGGGCAAGGGGTTCCGCTATATCCTGAGCGGCATGAACGCCGAGCGCCTCCTGATCGCCGCCGAGTGCATCGGCGACGCCAAGTGGTTCACTGCGAAGTCCGTCGCCTACGCCAAGGAGCGCGTGCTGTTCGGCAGGCCGATCGGGAAGAACCAGGGCGTCCAATTCCCTATCGCTCGCGCCTATGCCCAGATGCGTGCCGCGGAGCTGATGGTCCGCGAGGGGTGCCGCCGCTTCGATGCCGGGCTGACGCCGGGCGAGGAGGCCAACATCGCCAAGATGCTCGCGGCCGAGGCGAGCTGGGCCGCGGCCGAGGCTTGCGTGCAGACCCATGGCGGCTTCGGCTTCGCGGAGGAGTACGACGTCGAGCGCAAGTTCCGCGAGACGCGGCTCTACCAAGTCGCGCCGATCAGCACGAACATGATCCTCGCCTACCTCGCCGAGCATGTGCTCGGGCTGCCCCGGAGCTATTGATGGACCGCGTCTGAATGTTCCTGGTAGGAACCTAGTCTTTGGGTTGGATATGGATAGGGGTTTATCCCCTTGACGCAGGTATGACAGCGTCACCTTAATGTGCTTCCCCTAGACTCAATGCTCCATTAGAATCCGAGTGTCATGGCGTCCGGGGCAACAAAGCGAACGGCTCTTCCGTTCAATCCTGAGATGCTTCGCTGGGCCAGAGAATGGCGCCACCGGAGTCTGGAAGAGGCTGCCCATAAAGTCGGCAAGAGTCCAGACGATGTTCTTGAGTGGGAGAGGGGCAAGGCGACTCCAACTGTTCGGCAGGCTAGAATTCTTGCTGACTTTTATGAGAGACCGTTTATCGAATTCTTTTACAAATCTCCCCCAGAACTAGCAGCTTCGGCTGACGTGCCTGATTACCGGCTTTATAGGGACCGGGCCGCATCTGACGATGGCAACGCTGAACTTGCCCACATTCAGCGGTGGGCCGAGGAGCAACGCCTAAATGCGCTTGATCTCTTCGGTCTTGTGGGTGACCAGCCTCCACAGTTTCCGGACAATCTCCGCTTCACCATCTCGGATCGTGCCGACATCGCTGCTGAGCGAGCGCGGGCGGCTCTGGCATTTCCACTAGATGAGCAGATCGGCATCCCGAGCAGTGAGCGCCACACTCTACCACGAATATTTCGCCACAAGCTAGAAGCGGCTGGCGTGCTGACGCTAAAGCGCACCGATCTTTCGGACTATGGCGCACGCGGCATGTGTCTGGCGCTATTTCCGCTGCCGGTGGTCATCTTTGCAAGCGAAGCGCCTAGCGCTCAGGCGTTTACCCTGGGTCACGAGCTTGGTCACGTTCTCCTTCGGCAAAGTGCCATAAGCGGTGCTCTGCCAGCCTCTGGTGGGTCCGCCTCCATCCGAGCGATTGAAGAATGGTGTAATCGGTTTGCGGCAGCGTTTCTGATACCCGCCGACGCGCTTGGTCTCATGCTGCCGCGTCCCGGCGCGCTAGCTGACGCCATTCCGGATGGCCCCCTGATCGCCATAGCCAATCGCTTTCGGGTCAGCCCTCACGCCATGCTCATCCGCATGGTCCATCTCCACTATGTCAAACCTAGTTACTACTGGGATGTAAAACGTCCAGAGTTCGAAGAACAAGAAGGAGACTATCAATCTGGCGGCAGGCCGAAATATTATGGTTCACGATATAGAAGCCGCCAAGGAGACCTTTATACGTCTCTGGTGCTGGATGCCTGGGCTAATGGCGCAATCACTAACCATAATGCCGCCGAGTTCATGGGCATCAGGAACATGACGCACTTGTCGGCCGTGCGTGACTGGTTTCATTCTTGATGAAACGCTACTGTTTCGACACATCAGGTTTGTCCAAGCCGTATCAGGACATGCCAGAGGACATCTACGGGCGGCTTTGGGAGGGTATGAAGCAGGTGATCACCGCTGGCCTCATTGCCGTGACCAAAGAGATTTACGATGAGATGGTATGCATCGAAGGCTCGCTAGGAGAGTGCATTCGCGCCAACCAAGCGAAACTTCAACTCGAAATAGGGCAACCGGACTGGAATTGGGAAGCCTACCTTGCCCACATGGTGCGGATGCAAACTCAGCACCACGCCTACATATCGGAGTACACGGGAGGCCGTAAGGGCACGGTTGGCTTGAAGGACCTTACGATTATAGGCATGGCAAAGACGCTTGGACTTCCTGTGGTCAGCATGGAGGTGTTCATAACGCAGTCAGAGTCGAAAAACAGGCGCATTCCAAACATATGCCATATGGAGGGCGTTGAGCACCTTGACTTCAATCATTTTCTTCGCAAGCAGGGGCTAAGACTATGAGCGCAGTGCCCAGCAAACGTATGAGCCTCAGACAGGCAGTAGCTCAAGGCCGATTGTCCGATTTTGCCGCTCAAGAGGAAATGCGAGGTATCGGCCCCGCGGACGCGGTCGATTTAGACCGCGCCCTAGCTGCTGTAATCAAACCGCGCCGATTAGAAGATCAAACATCGCGTTCCTCATCTGGCGATTGTTCGCGTGGAACGCAAACTCGCTAAGGTAACGGTCCATATACTTCGCCGACACGTGGATGTGCGTCGAGCGGATAGAGTTCTTAAACAGGCGCCAGAAGCTCTCGACGTTGTTCGTGTGGTGCGTCACGTCGAGCCGGTAATCGTAGTAGGCGTATTCCTTCGCCGCGTGCTGCACCGCCCCGTGCTTGTAGCCATCGGGTTCCAGTAAGCCGTAGCTGGCAAACTCGTCCGTGGACACGATGGCGCCCGGTGTCACGGTGCCTTTCACGAGCGCCCGCAGCGTCTCCTTTTTGGCGTCAGGAACGGCTTGGGCACGGATATCGCCGCCCCGCTCCTTGATGCCGACCACGATGGTTTTGCCTTCAGCGCCCCGTCCTCGCTTGCCCGGCCGATGTCCCCCGACATACGCCTCGTCAACCTCGACGTGGCCTTGCATGAGGTCAAAGCCTTCCGTGCTCACGATCAGCTTCCTGATCTGCTGGCCCATCCGCCACGCCGTCTTGTAGGTGACGCCGAGGGTGCGTTGCAGCTCCTTGCCGCTCACGCCATGGCGCGTCGTGACGAAGAGATAGATGGCGTAGAACCAGAGTTGGAGCGGCGTGCGGCTGTCCTGGAAGATCGTGCCGGCGCACGGGTAAACGTGGTGTCCACAATGGGCGCAGGAATAGGCTGGACGCTCGGCGAGGCGGTGGAACGTCGAGAGATGCAGGCACTTGTCGCACGGGTGGCGCAGCCCGTAGCGGACTTCCATCACGTGCTGTAGGCAGGCGTCGTTGCTCGGGAAGCGCTCAAAGAACTCGCGAACCGAGAACGCTACAACCTTGCTGGCTCCCGGTTCACCCTGACGCTCGCGCTTCCTCGGCATGGCTCGTCTCCTGATAGGCAGAGACTACGCCAACCTCATACCTGCGTCAAGGGGATAAACCCCTACCCTTAAACATACCCGCGTCCCCAAGCTTGTTGTGCAACCGGCCCGGTCAGCGCGGCGCCAACATCGCGAGCCGTGTCGGCGCTGCCCGGTAGGACGCGAGCGAGCGGCCCATGCCCGCTGCGCCGCCCAGACCCGCGAACGCATTCTGCAGCGGGATGATTCGGCCGCCGCCAGTCCCGTAGAGCTGCGTATTGGTCGGCGTCGGCACGAGTCGCCCGGCGCCGTTCCAGCTGCCGCCGAGTCCGCTGAAGCCGCCGGTCATGCCGGCATTCGGCCCGGCCGAAGCGAACGCCTGCTCGGGCTGCCGCTGCCAGACGGCCATCACCTTGCGCTCATACTCCTCCCCGATCTCGGGCGTCAGCGAGTGGTAGCCCGCGGCCGCCTTGGGCCAGGTCCCGGTCTGGCCGTAAAGCTGCGTCAGGAAGCGGCCAGCATACGCCGCGTTGGCTGCCGGGTCGAACGCTTGCTCCAGCGAGGCGAAAGCATCCGGGTGGTGCATCAGGTTGACCTGCATGCAGCCCACGTCAACCGAACGCACGCCGCGCGCCTGCAAATCCCGCACGGCCGCGATTGCGTCGGCCTTCGAGTTCGAACCAATGCCCGACACCCTCGGCGTTGATCGTCCACGGCCAGGGCGACACCGCGCCTGAAGCATCTCGCTTGCCGCTCTCGACGACGCCGATCGCGGCCATCAAACGATCCGGGACGTGCCATTGCCGCTCAGCCCCCGCGATCGCCGCCCGGCAGAGATCGCCAGGCGCGACCTCGACCAGGCTGTAGCCGAAGGCCCGCAACGGGACGACCAGGAGGAGGAGACTGACGAGCACACGGATCATGCGGCCCGCATCCTGCTCGTGATCGGTAAACATCCGGTTTAGGGCAGGAGCGCGTTGCCGGATCACGATTTGCTGCACTGCAAAAAATTCGGTTGCGCCCGGCAGCGGAGAAGACTACCTTCCGTCGTGCAGCAAGGCTCCGGCCGAACTGCATTCTTGGACGTTTCCTCCCTAAACTTGGCGGCGCTGAAAGGCGCCGCCTTTTTTCGTCAGGGATAGAGGAGGCTGCCAGCCTCCGCGCAGAGCGCCTGTACCAGCATCCCTAAGCGTTGCGCCACGGTTCCGAAGCCTGGCAGCCTCGCGATCCGCGTCTCGTCCATATAAAGTCGCCGCGCCACCTCGATCTGCAGCGCGTGAACGCCTTCGCGCGGCCGCCCATAGTGTCGGGTGACGTAGCCGCCCGCGTAGGGTTCGTTGCGGCGCACGGTGAAGCCCTGCGCGGTCAGCACTGCCTCGAACTCGCCGCGCAATCCGTGCGGCGCAGGCCGTCCCGTGGGCGTCCCCGAGCACGACGTCCACGATCTGCCCATTGCCCTGTCCCGCTCCTTGGCCCACCCCGTATCCTGGGGCTGCACTGCCCGGCATCGAGTGGCAGTCCACGAGCAGGCAGGCATCGAAACGCTCCCGAGTCCGCGTGATCAGGTCTGCCAGCGCCTGATGATAAGGCTCCCAGCACTGGCGGACCCGCAATTCCGCCTCGGCGAAGGGCAGCTTGCCCCGGTAGATCGCCTCACCCGAGGACACGATTCGCGCGATCGTGCCCAGGCCCGCGCCGACGCGCGGACTCGTCGTGTTCACCCAGGAAGGCAGCACATCCTCGAACATCGTGGGATCAAGCTCCCACGGCTCGCGGTTCGGATCGCAGTAGGCGCGAGGAAAGCGCGCGGCGAGCAGGGGCGCGCCGCACGCGGGGGCGGTGGCGAACAACTCGTCCACGAAGCTGTCCTCGCTGCGCCGGAGCGCGAGCGCGTCGAGCCGGGCAGCGGCCACGAAGGCGGCTGGGTAGTCCTGCCCGGAGTGCGGCGATGCGAAGACGACGGGCGCCAGCTGCTGCACGGGCAGGAGCAGGGTATAGGCCGCGTCGGCTGCAGCGTCGGGCAAGGGATGGTCCATGCCCTATTCAACCTGGCTGCGAGCCGGCTGTCACGGGTGGTCCTGGTGACGAAGTGATGCGGTGCCCCGGAACGACGCTCATCGGGCCTTGGTTGCGCGTCGTTCGTCGGTCAGAGATCCAGGCTTTGCGGGAGGATGACGAGGTCTCGAATCGTGACGTTCCTCGGCCGGGTGAGCATGAACAGCACGGCGGCCGCCACTTCCTCGGGCTGCATGAGGCTTCCGGCCGCCAACGCGTCGTCGAGTTTCGCCTTCGGCCAGTCGCTCAGCAAGGCCGTCACGACAGGACCGGGGGCGACTTCGCCGACGCGGATGCCGTGCTTGGCGACCTGTCGCCTGAGCGTGTGGACGAATGCCTGGATCGCATGCTTCGATGCCGTATAGATCGGCTCCACGACGACCGGGACGAAACCGGCCACCGAGCTGGTCACGATGATGTCGCCGGTCCCGCGCTCGACCATGTGCGGCAGGACGGCATGGATGGACCGGAACGCGGCGTTGATGTTCAGGTTCAGCATGCGGTCCCAGGCGTCGGGGTCGCCTCCGACGACGTCGCCCCCGACGTAGGATCCTGCATTGGCGTGGAAGATGTCCAGGTGACCGGCCTTCTCCAGGATTTGCGGCATCATGCCGGTTACGCTCTTCGGATCGAGAAGGTTGACCACCAAAGGGATCGCCTGAGGGCCGAGTTCCGAGCAAACGTCCCCCAGCTTGTCCTCGGCATAGTCGATGAGCACGACGCGAGCACCCGCGGCCAAAAAGGCCTTGGCGCATTCGAGGCCGATGCCCGATGCGGCGCCGGTGATCGCCGCAACCTTACCGGACAGTTCCTGAGCCATCGCTGAACTCCATGCGTGTACGCAACGCGTCTCTCGCAGGCTGGCCCGCTGCCCCTTCGCGCGCGCGGCGGAGGCCGCGCTCAGGCGCGGCCATGAGACACCCGCGACTGGCGCGCCAGCAAGTCGACGATCACCGCGACGGCCAGCACGCCGCCGGTGATCATGTAGCGGAGCGAGGACGACAGATCGAGCAGCGTCAGCCCGCTCGCGATCGACTGGATCACGATGATGCCGAGGAGCGCCGAATAAGCGCTGCCGCGGCCGCCGAAGAGGCTGGTCCCGCCGATCACGGCCGCGGCGATCGCGTCCAGGTTGACGTCCCCGGTGCCGGCCTGCTGGCTCGCGGAGGCGAGACGGGCGGCCGAAAGCACGCCGCCGAGGGCCGCGAGCGACGAGCACAGCACGAAGGCGCTCATGTAGATGCCGCGCACGTTGATGCCGGCGCGCCGCGCCGCCTCTCGGTTTCCGCCCACTGCCGTCATCGAGCGGCCCCACTTGGTCCGCTTGAGCGCGTAGTCCATCGCCACCACGAGCCCGACGAACAGGCCGAACATCCACGGGATGCCGCGGTCCCCGTTGAGGTAATAGGCGACGAATTCGAGGGCCACCGTGAAGATGAGCGCGCGGGCCAGGATCCCGGCCAGCGACGGCGGCGTCAGGCCCGCCTCGCGGCGCCGGGCGGCCGTGCGATAGCCGATCGCGAGGATGGCGGCCCCGGCGATCAATACCAGCGCGTAGGAAACGACGTGCGGCATGACGAGCGTCTGGCCGAGGTTCACGAGCGGCGCGCCGTAGGGCAGGTTGATCGAGCCGCTCGGCCCAAGGATGAGGAGCTGCAGCCCGAGCACCGCGAGCAGGCCCGCGAGGGTCGAGACGAAGCTCGGCATCCCCAGGCGATTGAACAGCACCGCGTAGAGGATACCCATCACGCCGCCGGCCGCGAGCGCCGCCAGGATCGCGACCACGACCGGCCAGCCGCCATTCACCCAGAGCACGCCGACCAGCGCCGAGGCGAAGCCGCTGACCGAGCCGACCGAGAGATCGATCTCGCCGACCATCAGGATGCAGACGATGCCGAGCGAGATGACGCCGACCGTGGAGCAGTCGAACAGCAGGTTGACGAGGTTGTTGCTCGAAAGGAAGACCGGGTTGAGGGTCTCGAACACCGTCCAGATGATCGCGAGCCCGATGACGACCGGCAGCGACCCGAGGTCGCCCGACCGGACGCGGTCGAGGAAGCCGCGGATGGCGCCGCCGACCCCGGTGTCGTGCCGGACACGGACGTCGGCGCGGTCGAGCAGCGGCGCTGCCGGGTTGGTCTCGGTATCGCTGGTCACGTCCTTGCCTCCCCCGTGAGATCTCGCTGAACCTGTCGCCGCCCGGCCCGGCGCGAGACCGCGTTGTCGGCAGCTCCCGTGATGGCGCCGACGAGTTCCTGATTCGACGCGTCGGGGTAGAAGACGCCGTTGTTGCGCCCGAGCCGCAGCACGACGATCCGGTCCGCGACGGCGCGGACGTCCTCCATGTTGTGGCTGATCATGATCACGCCGAGGCCGCGGTCGCGGACCCGCTCGATGAGGTTCAGCACCTCGGCGGTCTGCGCGACGCCGAGTGCGGCGGTCGGCTCGTCCAGCATGATGAGCTTCGGCTCGAGCAACAGCGAGCGGGCGATCGCCACCGTCTGACGCTGGCCGCCGGAGAGGGACGCGATCGGCACGCGGACGCTGGGGATGCGGGCCGACAGCTCGTTCAGGAGCTTCCAGGCTCGGATCTCCATCGCCACCTCGTCGAGGGCGTAGGGATGCAGCTCCTTGCCGAGAAAGATGTTGGCGACCACGTCGAGGTTCTCGCACAGGGCCAGGTCCTGGAAGACGGTCGCGATGCCGAGCGACAAGGCGTCGTTCGGGCCGCCGAGCGTCACGGGCTGGCCGCGGAAATTCATGGTGCCGCTGGTCGGCTGGAACACGCCGGCCAGGACCTTGACGAGGGTCGATTTGCCGGCGCCGTTGTCGCCGACGAGAGCCACGACCTCGCCGGCGTGAACGTCGAGGTCGATGTCGGTCAGGGCCGAGACCGCGCCGAACTGCTTGCAGATGCCGCGCAGGCTGAGCACCAGATCACCCGCGGGCGGCGTTCCTTGCGAGGAGTGGGGCGATGTTTGGGGCGATGTGTCGCTCATCTGTGGCGAGCCCTTCGCAGTCGGGCGTGATCGGTCGGGGACCGCCCGCAGCATAGGGCGGACGGTCCCGGTCGGATGAGGCTCAGGGCGTGATGCCGAGCTTCTTGCAGTCTTCGGCGTAGCGGCCAGTGCAAAGCACCGCGGCCGACTCGATCGGCTTGCCGTTGACGTCCTTGTCAACGATCTCGGCCTTGAGGTTCTTGGCTGTCACCAGCGTCGGCGTGAACAGCTTCGTCGGCGTGCCGAACAGCGTGGTGTCGGCCTTGGGCGTCTCGCCCTCGAGCAGCGCGACCGCGACATCCGCCGCCGCGGCGGCGACGATCTCGCTCGGCTTCGAGATGGTGTTGTACTGGTCGCCCGCGATGATGAGCTGCAGCCCGGCGATGGTGGCGTCATTGCCGGTGACGGGAGGGACCGGGTTGACGCCCGCCGCCTTGAAGGCCGCGATCGCGCCGCCCGCAGTGCCGTCGTTGGCCGCCACCACGCCCACGATCTTCTTGCCGAAGCGCGAGATCTGGCCGCTCGCCCACTGCTGGGCCTTGGGCGGCAGCCAGTCCGGGGTGTCATACTCGGCCAGCGTCGCGTAGCCGCCGTCAGCAAGGCCCTCGTGAATGCCCTTCTTGATCAGGCCCGCTGCCGCGTCGGTCGGCGAGCCGTTGATCTCGAGCAGCCCGACGCCGCTCGTCGGCACGTTGGTCGCCTTGAGATGATCCACGAGCGACTGGGCGATCGTCTTGCCGATCTCCTCGTTGTTGAACGACACGTAGTAGTTGGCCGGCGTCGAGGGGATCGGCCGGTCGTAGGCGATGACCTTGATGCCCTGGCCCTGGGCCTGCTTCACCAGGGAAGCCGCGGCGGTCGAATCGACGGGGTCGAGCACGATCGCCTTGGCGCCTTGCGACACGACCGAGTTGAACTGCTGCTGCTGGCGCGAGGCATCGCCGTCCGCGTTCTGGTAGAGCACCTTGCAGCTCGGGCAGAGCTTCTGCATCTCGGCCACGAAGCCGGGATGATCGTGCTCCTCGTAGCGGGTCGAGCCCTCGTCGGGCATGAGGAACGCCACGGTCGTGTTGGAGATCGTCGCGGCGGATGCCCCCGTCACACCGAGAAGAGTCCCACCGAAAAGGGTCCCGCCGAGGAGGCCGAGAGTGAGCGCCGCCGCCGCATGGGGTTTCATCAGCGCCTTGGTGTACCGGATCATGGATGTTTCCTCCTCATCGGCCGAAGCCGCGTCGTTCGCGTTCGTAGCATGCTGATCGGCGGCGCGCGAACGCATGCCCGCGCCGCCGAAAGCTCTGGATCCCGTCAGGCCGCGGCGGCGAATCGCCGCCCGTCGCGCCGAAGGGCGCGGAACCTCGACGGCGGCATGCCCTTCGCAGCCAGGAACTGCCGGTTGAAGTTCGAGACGTTGTTGAAGCCGACCGCGTAGCAGATGTCGGTGATCGTCAGGTCGGCCTGGCTCAGGTGCTGGCAGGCGAGCTCGATGCGGAGCGAGTTGACGTATTGGACGAAGGTCATGCCCGTGTGCTTGCGGAACGAGCGCGAGAACGTGCTGACGCTCTGCCGGTTGAGCTTGGCGAGGTCGGTCTCGCTGAGATCGCGGGTGAAGTTGCGCCCGATGTGCTGGAGGACCAGGTTCATGGTCGTTGACAGGTACGACGACGGGTTCGGCTGGAAGCTGATGCTGGCGAGCGGGACCCGCTGCTCGGCATGGCCGATCAGGTCGAGGATGCGGACGAAAAGCGCGATGCGTTGCGCGCCTGACGCTTCGAGCAGGTCGCGCATCAGCGGCTCGACGCGCCCGGCCACATTTGCCTCGAATCGGACGCCCCGGAACGCCTCCTTGAGGAGCGGCTGCACGAAGCGCAGCTCCGGGAACGTCGCCATGCAGCCGGCGATGAACTCGCCGGTGAACTGGAGGACGAGGCAGCGCTCCTCGACGCTCTCGCCCTCCGGAATGTCGCTGATCCAGTTGTGCGGCAGGTTGGGGCCGACGAGGACGAGGTCGCCGGCGCAGAAGGGGCCGATATGGTCGCCGACGTAGAGGTCGCCCTCGGTCGCCGTGACGAGGTGCAGCTCGTATTCCGGATGGAAGTGCCACCGGACCGTTCGATAGGGATAGCCGTGCGACCAGACCTTGAAGGACTGGTCGTCAGGCACCTGCACCAACTCAAGATCGGGTTCCACCCCAGGCCCCTCCCAGCCGCTGCATCTTTCTCGCGCGGCCGCTCTTCGGCGGCAGCGATGCAGGTCGTGATTATCGGACGTGATCTCACTTCGGCGGCGATCCTCGTCACCGCGTAATCTCTCGTTGGATCCGTCCAGTTGAGGTCAGAAATACTCTTCACAAAGTCGCGCGGCAACGCGCTTTGCGGCGCAACATTGATACTTTCTTGCGCCTCGGGCCCTGGAACCCGGCTTCACGCCTTTTCGCGGTCCTGGGTGGGCTGCCCGCGGCTTTGGTGCACGCGCCCGCATGTGGCCGGGCCGCAACCTTGCCGCGGTGAAGCCGGGATTGTATAGCGGCGCGGCGGATGGGCGCGTAGCTCAGCGGGAGAGCGTCCCCCTGACACGGGGAAGGTCACAGGTTCAATCCCTGTCGCGCCCACCATCCCCTCCTCCCACTCGCGAGACGGCCCCACTCGCGAGAAGGACTGTCATGGAAGCTTCACGGAACTGCAATAGGGCCGTCGCCTTCCGCTTCTAGGGTCCGCCCGCTGCGGGTGGCCAGGCCCGCTATCCACCGGAGGCACCATGAAGCCTACTCGCAGGGCCTTCGCCCTCGCCGTCGTCCTTGCTCTTGGCGCAGCCTCCGCGCTCGGCACCGGCGCAGCAGGTGCGGAACAGATCACCGGAGCCGGTTCCACATTCGTGTACCCCGTCCTCTCGAAATGGTCGGCGGAATACAGCAAGTCCAACGGTTTGGAAGTGAACTATCAATCCATCGGATCAGGTGGCGGCATCGCCCAGATCAAGGCCGGAACGGTGGATTTCGGCGCCTCGGACGCGCCGCTCTCTGCCGACGATCTCAAGACCGCCGGCCTCGCCCAGTTCCCGATCGTGATCGGCGGCATCGTTCCCGTGGTCAACCTGCCGGGCATCCAGGCAGGGCAGGTGCGCCTCACGGGGGCGGTGCTGGCCGACATCTTCCTCGGCAAGATCAAGAAGTGGGACGACCCGGCGCTCGCCCAGATCAACCCTGGCATGAAGCTCCCGAACACGGCCATCACGGTCGTCCATCGGTCGGACGGATCGGGCACGACGTTCAACTTCGCGGACTACCTCTCGAAGGTAAGCCCCGAGTGGAAGAGCAAGGTCGGCCGCGGCACCTCGATTTCCTGGCCCGCAGGGGTCGGAGGCAAGGGCAACGAAGGTGTTGCCGCTTACGTCGAGCGCATCAAAGGTTCGATAGGCTACGTCGAGTACGCCTACGTGCTGCAGAACAAGATGATCTACACGCTCCTGCAGAACGCGGCCGGCACCTACATGAAGCCGAGCACCGATGCGTTCCAGGCTGCCGCGGCGAGCGCCGATTGGGCGCACGCGCAGGATTTCGATCTCGTGATGACCAACGCGCCGGGCCAGGACGCCTACCCGATCGCGGCGACGACCTTCATCCTCATGCACCGGCAGCCCAAGAACGCCCAGTCCAGCCAAGCGGCGCTCGCCTTCTTCAAGTGGGCGCTCGAACATGGACAGCAGACGGCGGAGAGCCTCGACTACGTGCCGCTGCCGCCGGCGCTGGTCTCGCAGATCGAGGGCTACTGGTCGCAGACATCAAGGCGCAGTAGGCTCGTCCATGTCGCTCACCAGCACCGCCGTCGGACCCGGGGTTTCCCGCCCGGCGGCAGGCCGCTCGTCCGGGCAGCTCGGAGACGGGCTGTTCCGTGCCGCCGCCCTCGGCTGCGCGCTGCTGGTGCTGGCCCTGCTCATGGGCGTCGCCATCTCGATGCTCTGGGGCGGCCTTCCCGCCTTCCGCGCCTTCGGCCTTCCCTTCCTCTACGGCACCCAATGGGACCCCGTCGCCAAGGTCTTCACGGCGGGCGTCGCCATCTACGGCACGCTCGTGAGCTCGGCGCTCGCCATGCTGATCGCGATCCCGGTCAGCTTCGGCATCGCGGTGTTCCTCACCGAAGTGGCGCCGGCCTGGATGCGCGGCTCCGGTCGCCACCGCTATCGAACTGCTCGCGGGCGTGCCGTCCATCATCTACGGCATGTGGGGCCTGTTCATCTTCGCCCCCGTCATGTCCGACTATGTCGAGCCCTGGCTCAATGACACGCTCGGCACGCTGCCCGGCGTCGGCGCGCTGTTCCAAGGGCCGCCGCTCGGCATCGGGATGCTCACGGCGGGGATCATCCTCGGCATCATGGTGATCCCGTTCATCTCGTCCGTGATGCGCGACGTGTTCTCGCTCGTGCCTCCCCAGCTCCGGGAGGCGGCATTCGGCCTCGGCGCCACGCGCTGGGAAGTCGTGCGCGGCGTGGTGCTGCCCTACACGCGCTCGGCCGTGGTCGGCGGCATCTTCCTGGGGCTGGGGCGCGCGCTCGGCGAGACCATGGCCGTGACGTTCGTGCTCGGCAACGCGCACGACCTCAGCGTGTCGCTGCTGATGCCCGGCAACTCGATCTCGGCCGCCATCGCCAACGAGTTCACGGAAGCCGACTCCGCCATCTACCGCTCGGCGCTGATCGCGCTCGGCTTCATCCTCTTCGTCGTCACGTTCATCGTGCTCGCAGCAGCCAAGATCATGCTGCTGCGCCTCGCGCGGCGGGACGCCCAAACGTGAGCGGCACCGTGAGCAGCACCGCGAGCGGCAGGGCCGCCGGGCTGGGGCGTCGCCGCCGGGCCGTGAACCTCGTCGGCCTCGGCTTCGCGACGCTCGCCACCGTGTTCGGCCTGGTCTTCCTGTTCTGGATCCTGGGTGCGACCCTCGTGAACGGTTTCGCGGCCCTCGGCCCCAAGCTGTTCACCGAGATGACGCCGCCGCCGGGCTCGGAGGGCGGGCTGCTCAACGCGCTCTACGGCAGCTTCATCATGATCGTGGTCGGCACGGTCGTCGGAACCCCGGTCGGCGTCATGGCCGGGACCTGGCTCGCGGAGTACGGCGGCGCCCGGCCGCTCGCCGAGGCGACCCGCTTCCTCAACGACATCCTGCTCTCCGCGCCCTCCATCGTGATCGGCCTGTTCGTGTACGAGATCGTGGTGAGCACGACGGGACATTTCTCCGGCTGGGCCGGCGCCGTGTCCCTCGCGCTCATCCTGCTGCCCATCGTGGTGCGCACGAGCGACGAGACGCTGCGCCTCGTGCCCACGACGCTGCGCGAGGCGACGTTGGCACTCGGCGCGCCGCGCTGGCGCATGATCGGCAGCGTGCTCTGGCCCGCGGCACGCACCGGCATCACGACCGGCATCCTCCTCGCGATCGCCCGCATCAGCGGCGAGACCGCGCCGCTCCTCTTCACGGCGCTGAACAACCAGTATTGGACCTGGAATCCCGCCAACCCGATGGCGAACGTGCCCGTTGTCATCTTCCAGTATGCGCTCAGCCCCTACGACACCTGGCACGCGCTGGCCTGGGCGGGCGCGCTCATCATGACCTTGGTCGTCCTCATCGTGAGCGTGGGCGCCCGTTACGCCATTCGCAGCCGGGGGTGAGCCATGAGCGGCACGACCGACCAGAAGGACATGGAAGCCAACCGGATAGCGGGCCGGGCAGCCAAGCCGGAAGCCGCCCCGACCCCGGCGCGCGTCAGCATCCGCGACCTCGACTTCTTCTACGGCAACCGGCAAGCGCTGAAGAACATCTCGCTCGACCTGCCGGACCGCCGGGTCACGGGCCTCATTGGGCCGTCCGGCTGCGGCAAGAGCACGCTGCTGCGCGTGCTGAACCGGATGTATGACCTCTATCCCGGCCAGCGCGCCACGGGCGAGGTGCTCATGGACGGCCAGAACCTTCTCGCGGACGACGTGGACTTGAACGCGCTGCGCTCGCGGATCGGCATGGTGTTCCAGAAGCCGACGCCGTTCCCGATGAGCGTCCATGACAACATCGCCTTCGGCGTGCGCCTGCATGAGAAGCTCTCGCGGGCGCAGATGGAGGAGCGGGTGGAGTGGTCGCTGACCCGCGCCGCCCTCTGGGACGAGGTCAAGGACCGGCTGCAAGCCTCGGCGTCCGGGCTGTCGGGTGGGCAGCAGCAGCGGCTATGCATCGCCCGCACCATCGCCGTCCGCCCCGAGGTCGTGCTCCTCGATGAGCCGACCAGCGCGCTCGACCCGATCAGCACGCTCAAGGTCGAGGAGCTGATAGACGAGCTGAAGCGCGACTTCACCATCGCGATCGTCACCCACAACATGCAGCAGGCGGCGCGCGTCGCCGACCAGGTCTGCTTCTTCTATCTCGGCGAGATGGTGGAGTGCGGCCCTGCGGCGCGGATGTTCACTGCACCACGTGAGAAGCGCACCCAGGAATACATCACTGGGCGGTTCGGTTAGGAGGGACACCCATGTCCGAGGCCCAGCACATCGTCCGTGCCTACGCCCAGGAATTGCAGCACCTGCGCGATCTCATCACCGAGATGGGTGGCCTGGTCGAGAACCAGGTGGCGCTCGCCGCCCAGGCCCTTACCACGGGGGACACGGACGTCGCCGCCCGCGCCGTCGAGCAGGACCCGGCGGTGGACGATCTGGAGCGCGACGCCGAGCAATTCGTCATCCGCATGTTGGCGCTCCGCCAGCCCATGGCGATGGATCTGCGCCAGATCGTCGCCGCCCTGAAGATCACCGGCGCGCTGGAGCGCATCGGCGATTACGCCAAGAACGTGGCCAAGCGCAGCATCGTGCTCGGCCAGTTCACTTTGCCGATGAGTCTCACCGGCCTCGCGCACATGGCACGCCTGGTCCAAGAGAACCTCAAGCTCACGATAGACGCCTTCGGCGAGAGCGACGCGGCCAAGGCCGTCCAGGTCTGGCGCTCGGACCAGACGGTGGACGACCTCTACAACACCATCTTCCGCGAGCTGGTCACCTACATGATGGAGGACCCGCGCAACATCACGCCCTGCACGCACCTGCTGTTCATCGCCAAGAACCTGGAGCGCATCGGCGACCACTGCACGAACGTCGCGGAGACCATCCACTACGCCGTGACCGGCGAGAGCCTTCCGGGAACCCGTCCCAAGGGCAACACGTCGGCCTACGCGGTCGTGCGCGGCGCGCGGATGAGCGCGGCGCGCGAGATGACGACATGCGCCCATCGGGCGCGGATGAGGAGGCATAGCCCATGGCCGCCGACGCGTTCCTCGCCAAGCCGCTCGTCCTCGTCGTCGAGGATGAGGCAGCACTCGCCACCATGCTCCGCTACAACCTGGAGCGGCAAGGCTTCCGGGTGGACGAGGCCACCGACGGCCAGGAAGCGATGACCCGCATCGCCGAGGCGCAGCCCGACCTCGTCCTCCTCGACTGGATGCTGCCGGTCATGAGCGGCATCGAGGTCTGCCGCCAGATCCGCCGCCGCCCGGCGACACGGGACCTGCCCGTCATCATGGTCACCGCCCGCGCCGAGGACGGCGACGCCGTGCGCGGCCTCAACACGGGCGCGGACGACTACATCACGAAGCCCTTCAACATGGACGCGCTGCTCGCCCGGATGCGCGCGCTGCTGCGCCGTGTGGGCGGCGTGCCGGCTAAAGGCCAGCTCGGGTTCCACGACATCGCGATGGATCTGGCCGCCCACCGTGTCAGCCGCGGCCGCCGCTCGGTCCACCTCGGCCCGACCGAGTATCGCTTGCTGGAGTTCTTCCTCCAGCATCCGCGCCGTGTCTTCACCCGCGAGGAGCTGCTCGACGCCGTCTGGGGACCCGACATCCACGTCGAGCCGCGCACCGTGGACGTTCACATCCGGCGGCTGCGCAAGGCGATGAACGGGCCGGATGAGCTGGACGTGATCCGCACCGTCCGCGCCGCGGGATACGCGCTGGACACCGAGCCTATCTGATATCCACTCGCCCTAGACCGGCGCATACTTGACGGCCGCGGGACTGGACCAGTGTTTTCGTTTGACATCATAACCGCTCTCTGCGCAACAATATGTTGCAAGGCGGAAGTATAGTCACGGGACGGCCGCCGCATCGCAGCTCATCCGGAGACACAGCACCCGGGCAATCACGCCCGGCCCAAACGGGAGTCTGGTCCATGCTCGATCGGCGGCCGACCGCGGGGAAACGGGGCGCCATTCGAAGGCGCGAGCTTCTGGGTTCCATCGGGGGCGGCGCCGCAGTGATCGCGCTTGGGCCCACTGAGGCTGGGGCGCGGGAATCCAGGCTGCTGGAGTTCGACGTGCTGGTGGCCTACATCTACGGCTACGCGCCAGTAGCGATCGAGGCGACGCAGCGCATCCAGACCGCCGTGCCGGATGCCAACTCGGTTCCGGGCGAGGCGCCCATCAACCAGTTCGCCTACATCAAGACACTGGCGACCCCGGACGCGAAAACGGTGATCCGTCCGAACGCCGATACGATCTACACGACGGCATGGCTCGATTTGCGCGCGCAGCCGATGGTGATCAGCCTGCCCACGGTGCCGAACCGCTACTACGTCATGCCTTTGTATGATGCCTACACCAACCAGTTCTTCTCCTTCGGCCCGCGCACGACAGGCAGTGCGGCGGGCGACTACCTCATCGCCGGGCCGGGCTGGTCGGGAACAGTTCCGCAGGGCATCACCGCGGTGGTCCGGGCACCAACCCCGACCGTGTGGGTCATCGGCCGCACGCTGGTGCGGGGGCCGGACGACCTGCCCGATGCGGTGTTCATCACGTCCCAGTACCAGTTCATTCCGTTGAGCAGCTACGGCACTAGCTATACGCCGCCGACGCATGTTCCTTTCCAGCCGCCAGACCCGGATTTCGTCGCCAGCCCCGTCACCGATGCGCCCGGCTTCCAGTCCCCCGCATTCTTCGGCGTGATGCAGCCCTTCATCGTGGCGAACCCGCCGCCCATGAATCAATGGCCTCTGGTGGCGAGCTTCCAGCCGGTCTTCGCGCATCCGGACGCGCTGACCCCGAGGATCGTCAAGCTGGCGCAGACGGCGATGGGCCTGGCCATCGAGGCCGCCTCGACCACGGTCAATGGCTGGAGCTTCTCGCTCGATCTCGGCAGTTACGGCGAGAACTATCTCCTGCGCGCCGCCGTGGCCCGGTACGGGCTGGGCGCCAACGGAAAGGACGACGCGATCTACGCCTCCTGCTCCACCGACGCGACGGGCAACTCCCTGGATGGATCGAACGCCTACACCATCCGCTTCCCGGCCGGACAGCAGCCGCCCGTCAACGGCTTCTGGTCCATCACCGTCTATGATCAGGACGGCTTCCTGGTCGCCAACCCTATCAACCGCTATGCCGTCGGCAGCGAGACCGGCCTGGTGCCGGACGGCGACGGTTCGCTGACCATCCAGCTCCGGAGCACCGCGCCGCCGCCGCAAATCCCGCAGGCGAATTGGCTGCCAGTGCCGGACGGTCCCTTCTCCCTGACCCTACGCATGTATTGGCCGGAAGCCCCGATCCTGGCTGGCTCCTACGTCATCCCGGCCGTCCAGGCGGCCGTTGCATAAGGGTGCGGCACGGGACCCCCCGCTACGATGGGGTCCAGGGAGCAACGGAACGGGAATTGTATGTAAGGACCTGACTTCGCCGCGAGCGACGGTTTCGGGCGGGGTGGGGGCGTGGCGGCCGAGCGTGTTGATCGGACGGAAGCCGAGAGATGGAATGCGGACCGCGTCCGTGTCGCAGAAGCCGTCGCGGAACGTCGCCATCGTGCGACAGACTTCCGCGACACGGAAAGCGGCCGGCCGGCGCGGGGACGGGCGTCGGAAACCAGGCAGACCGTGCCGGCTGTCGGACAAGCAACTGCTGCAGGACATTCGCGAAAGCTCAGGCTCAGTCGAGAGGAGGTGTCTGCTCCTCAATCAAACCGAAATCCGGAAACGGCGGTCTGGAGCACGAGCTCCCCGTAGACCTTCTGGCCCGGCCCGTCGGAAGCGCCCGCTGCGACCATCAGCGGAACCAGGTGCTCGGCCGTCGGATGCGATGCCGCGGCGCCCGGTGCGGTCGCCCAGGATACGAGCTGGTGAGCGCGCAAGTCGCCGGGCAGCGTAACCGCCGAAGTCAGCCAGTCGTCGAACGCCTGCGAGGGGCCGGTTGAACCGGCCTTACCGAAGCCCTTCAGGTCGTGAAAGCTCATCCCCGAGCCGATGATGAGCACGCCCATGTCGCGGAGCGGTGCGAGGGCGCGGCCGGCCGCCAGGTGGAGAGCGGGGTCGAGACCCCGCTCGACTGACAGTTCAATGACCGGAATGTCGGCATTGGGGAACGCCACCTTGAGCGGAACAAACACACCATGATCGAACCCGCGATCCGCATCGAGCTGGACGGCGATGCTGTGCTCTCGCAACAACGCGGCCGCTTGCGCTGCGATGGTCGGCGCGCCGGGGGCGTTGTAGCGCAGCGCGTAGGTCTCGGGCGGGAAGCCGTAGTAGTCGTAGACCAGCGGAGGCTTCTCGCCTGCCGTGAGCCGAAACTCGCCAGTCTCCCAATGCGCCGAGACGACCAAGATCGCCGTGGGCGCCTCGTTCAGCCGGGCTGGCAGAGAGCGGAGAAACGCCGCCATGCCGCCCCAGTGGTTCGCGGGATCAGGCATGAAGAAGCACGGACCGCCGCCATGCGGTATGAAAAAGCTGGGCTGACGAGCGGTCACGTGATCCTCCCGAGCAAGAGCGACGTTCGAGCGCGATCAGCGATCGGGAATATTGGCATCGGTGATCGGGAACATCGGCCGGCCGCTCTTGGTCTGAGACGCCGGAACCTCCTCCTGCATCACGTCCCAATGCTCGACCAGCTTGCCATCCTTCACTCGAAAGATGTCGACGGTCACGAGCGGCTTGGGCCCCCAGCCGGTGTAGAGCCCGTGGATCATGACTATGTCGCCGTCCGCGACAATGATCCCGGGTTCGTATTTGAAGTTCGCAGGAAGAGCCGCGATCACCTTCGGCAGGTCATCTGCGCCGTCCGGGATCATCGGGTTATGCTGAAGGTAAGGACTACCGAAGTACAGTCTGACCGCCTTCTGCGCATCCTTGGTAACGAATAGCTCATGCATGGCGTTGCTCACGAGCATCTTATTGGCTTCCTGAACGGATGCAGCCTGCACCTTAGTTTCTCCCATGATCATGACGACTGCCGAAAGGGCCAAA
Source organism: uncultured Alphaproteobacteria bacterium (assembly GCA_963790535.1). GTDB lineage: Bacteria > Pseudomonadota > Alphaproteobacteria > Acetobacterales > Acetobacteraceae > CAWKEH01. Next base: position 57,627 of record CAWBOZ010000017.1, read on the forward strand.
GCTTGTATGATAGACCTCATGGCGTCCCTCTGTTTTACACTTCGGATGCTGAGTAGCGGGGCGCGATGGGGCCGACAATGGCATCATTTCGGGAGACATAGTCCCGTATGACGGGATAATGTGCTTGCCTGCTCGTGGAGGGTGCTGGCGCTGGACAAGCTCACGTCGATCAAGCTGTTCCTGCACGTCGTGCGCGCGGGCGCGTTTGCTCGGGCGGCGGAGCAGGCTGGCCTCTCTCCAACCAGCGCCTCGCGCATGGTGCGCGATTTGGAGGAGGCCGTCGGCACTCGCCTGCTGAACCGTTCAACTCGGAGCCTCAGCTTGACCGACGCAGGGGAGAAGCTGTTCGCGTTTTACAGTCAGGTCGTGGAGGAGCTTGAAGCTGCCGAGGCCGAGGCCGCAGGAGCCGTCGGCGCCGGGGCCGTTTCCGGCCGATTGCGGGTGGCGCTCCCCACCACCTTCGCTACGAGACGGCTTGATACGGCGATCTGCCGGTTCCGCGCGGAACATCCTCTCGTCGAGCTCGAGGTCCGGCTCGACGACGCGCCGACTGACCTGATCCGGGAAGGGTTCGATCTCAGCATTCGGATCGCGCCGACGCTAAGCTCGTCGACAATCGCGCGGCGCATTGCGTCCATGCCGGTCGTCATCTGCGCCTCTCCGGCCTATCTCGAGCGACACGGAGCACCTCAAACGCCGGCCGAACTCGTCGCGCACGAATGCCTGATCTACTCGGGTAATGATCCGCCGGACGAGTGGGCATTCGAGCACGCAGGCGAGCGGATCGTGCAGCGGGTGCGCGGGTCGGTGCAGACGAACAATGGGGAGCTGCTTCGGGCGCTGGCCGTGGCGGGACAAGGCATCGTTTTCCAGCCCGGGTTCGTCCTTGGCGAGGAGACGACATCAGGCAACCTCGTGCCAATTCTCGAAGGCTACAAGCCCCTGCAGCGTACCGTATTTGCGATCTACCCGAGCGGCCGATTCATTCCCGCCAAAGTGCGGGCCTTCACGGACGTCATCGCAACCGAACTCGAGAAACAGGCGAGCCGACCATCCGGTGGAACGAGTTGATCATGCCGACCTACGGTTGCACCCGCGTCAGCGCCCTCGACCAGGACCTCGGCCTGTCCAGCCCGGCGTTGGGACCGGTGGCCAGCGGGGCGGGCCTGGGCGCGGTGTTCCTCGCCAGCGCGCTCGTCGTGCTCGGCTCCGCCATCATCACGGCGGAGCTGCTGCGCCGGCCCCGTGCGGTGCAGGCGTCCCGACGCCCACGGTAGGTCGGCCGCCCAGTACCGGCTTACATACATTTCCCGTTCCGTTGCGCCTCAGACCCCACGATGCAGGGGCGCTATTCCAGTTCATAGGTGAGGGGCAGCGTTACCGTCGCCGTGTCCTGCGTCATGCTGGCAGGGAAGGGCGGCAGGCGCGCGCCGCGCAGCAGCGCCTCCGCGGCCTCGTCGAGCACGCGTGACCCCGAGGGCTGGACCACTTCGACCTGCAGCACTCGGCCGTCGCGCGAGGCAGTGAAGCGCAGGATCACGCGCCCTTCGGCGCCTTCCATGCGGGCGGCCTCAGGGTAGGTCTTATGCGCCTGTAGCCAGGCTACCAGGGCGTTGCGCCACCCACCGCTGATCGGCGCGGCCGACGGCGGCCGCGACGCGGGGACAGGCGTTTCCGCCGCAGCCCGCGGCGGGGTTGCCGGGGCACCGGGCGGTGCATACGGCGTTGCGGGACTCTCTGGCGTGCGGGGAGGCGCAACCACCCGTGGCGGAGACGGACGCGGTGGCGGATGCTGAACCTGATGCCGCGGGGCCGGAGGTCGCGGCGGCGGCTGCACCGGAACCAACGGCCGCGGCGGCTCGGGCGTCGGCACCGGCGGTGCGGTCGGGACCTCACTGGGCGGAGGCGGCTGTGTTGCGACGGGCGGCACGGGAACTTCGAGCGGCGGCGCTTCCTCGGTGGGCGGGGTCTCGCTCGTCGGCGGCGGCTCGGGAGCAGGGGGCGGCGCAGCCGCCTGCTCGGGCGGTGGCACGGGCGGCTGCGGCTCGGGACTTGGCGCTTCCGCGGCGGCTTCGAGAGGCATCTCCGGCGCGAACACCATCGTGAAGGCCGGCGGCTCGGCGGCCTTCGGCAGCCGTGCCGGGTGAGCGACGAGGAGCAGCAGCGCGAGCAGGGCCGCGTGAACACCCACCGCAGCGAGAAACGCCTGCACGAACCTGCCTTGCCGCGCCGGCCGGAGCGCCGGGCGAGGCCCCGGCACCATCAGCGGCAGCTCAGAGGAGATCCTATACTCCGTCGTAGCACGCCATGGATGCCGCCGAGTTGCTGCTGCGGGTGCTATTCGCTCCTGGCGCCTGGGAAGTCGGGACGGCGGAGGCGGGCGAGATGGTGCCGTAAGTCTCATGCTCTGCGTTGCATCAGAACGTCACCCTGACGCCGCCGTAGCCGCCGATCGGCGCGGCCGGCGAGTAGCTGCGTGGGTTGGTCGCGTTTGGTGCCTGAGCAAGGAAGACCGACGAGGTCGGCGAGAAGGTGCCATACGTGTAGTATTTGGCATCGTTGACGTTCTCGACCAGCCCGAAGACCTGGATGTTCGGCGTGAGCTGATATTGGGTGTTCAGGTTGAGCGTGACGAAGCCCGGCAGGCGCGGCGTGAGGTTGGCAGGGTCGCCGAACAGGTATTGGCCGCTCTGGTAGATGCCTACGGCGCCCACGGTCCACTTGTCCGTGACCTTGTAGTACACGCCGAACTTGATCTGGTTGGGGGGCACGCCGGGGAGGCGGTCGCCGGGCCGGATAGTAATGTTGCCGTTCTCATCGCCCTGCGGGTTGCTGCCGGCGGACTCGACGAAGCCGCTCTGATAGGTGGCGTCGGTGTAGCTGTAGTTGACGTAGGCCAGCCAGCGCGGCGTCTTGAGCTGCACGCCAGCGTCCACGCCCTGCCGCCGCGTTTGCCCGACATTCTGGAAGAACGCCCGGTTCAGGGTTGTGCTGTTGACGAACGCGATGTCATCGTCGAGCGTGCTGTGAAACAGGCCCACATCGTAGGTGATCCGAACGCCGTCCTCTGGCCGAACCGTGCCACGCAGGCCGGCCTCCACATTGTGCGCGACGACCTGCTTCAGGTTCGGGTCACCCGTGAAGAAATTGGCGAGGCTGCAATCCGCGGAAGGGCTGGCACAGGACAGCTCGGCGGGTGTTGGTGCGCGGTTGGCTTCCGAGTAGCCGGCATAAGCGGTGAGCCAGGGGGCTACTTCGTATGTGGCGCCCACGGCCGGGTTGAAGCGGTTATAAGTGTGCTGCCCGGTCAGGCTGCCGCCGCCTTGGTCGGACAAGTCGATCTCAGCCGCATTGAAGCGGCCGGACACCGTGACCGCGAACGGCCGCGTCAGGTTCAGCGTGTCCGAGAAGTAGAGGCCGTAATAGGCATCGCTGGTCGCGAGCCGCACGGGCGTGTTCGTGCCCGGCTCGTCAATAGTGACGCCAGGGCCGGCAAAGGCACGGTCCAGTCCTACCAGGCCGCCTAGCAGCGCCGTGGCGCTGAACTCCGTCTGCGCACCGTCGAAGCTGAGGCCGCCGACGAGATGGTTCTTGAGGCCGAGCACGTCGTCGGTGTTCGTCACCTGCGCGGACGCGCCGTAGCTGTTGGTGTTCGTCGTCTGGAGGTCCAGCTCCGAGGTACGGGCCGCCATTGAGGAAGTCAGGGATCACGGCTCCCCCGCGGCTGGTGCTGGGATCGCCGTTCTCATCGCAGAGCAGCCCGGACCCGTCGTTGCAGGGCGTGTCATTGGCTACGTTGCCGTTGACGACCCGCTGCAGCAGGTAGCGGTAGTAAGCCAGCGCCTGGATCGAGGTCGTGTCGGACACGTTGTAGTTGCCGTGCAGGTTCACCGCCGCGTAGCGGTTGGCGATCACGTTCGGCGCCGTGAACTGCGCCGCCGGATCGGCGGCCAGCAACTCGATCGGCGACGTGCCGGGGCCATTCAGCACCGAGTTCGCGAGGGTCAGGTCCAGATGCACCTCGGCGCGGTCGCCGCGCCAGCCGATATCGCCGTAGAAGTTCTGGATGTCCGAGGATTGCAGGTCGCGCCAGCCGTCCTGATGCTGCTCGGTGGCGGCGATGTAGGTGCTGACGTTGCCCACCTGCTTGCCGTACTGGACTTCGCCGACGATCCGGCCGAACGAGCCGCCGTAGAGATCCGCCTCGCCGCCATGGTAGGTGAAGCCGTTCTTGAGCTGCACGCTCAGCGATCCGCCCAGCGCGTTCAGGCCGAATACCGGGTTGGGGCCCTCCAGGTTTAGCTGACCGATGGCGATGCTTGGGATCAGGTCCCAGTTCACCGTGTCGCCGAAAGCATCGTTGAAGCGCGCGCCGTTCACATAGACGGCCAGCCCCTGCGACGTGCCCTGCAGCGGGGAGACCTCGAAACCGTGATACAGCAGGGTTGGCTGGTCAGGATTGCCCGACGCAGGAGTCGAGATTCACGCCACCGACCTGCTCGTCGAGCGCCCTCAGCGCGTTGGGCGTGCCGTCACGGGTGATATCGCCGCTGTTCAGCACATTGGTCGCGGCAGGCAGCTTGTTGCGGTCGAGGCCGGAACCTAGCAGCGGCGAGGTGCCGACGATGTTGACCGTGGGCAGGTTGACCTCCGGCGCGGGCGCGTCGGCGGCCTGGGCGAGCGCCGCTGTAGGCAGCAGCGCGACCGTTATGGCCGCAATCCCCGTCGGCCAAGCGGATGCGAGAGCGGCTAGGCTCCGCGGTGCGATGGTGGACATTTTCTCCCTCTGGCGCTTCCCTGCGCCGCGGCATTACATCCGACGCACGGGGCAGCCGCTATAGCAAGGTGTCCCGGATTTCCGGGGAATGTTTCCCGAGGCAGCGATTTGGCGCCGGACTCCCGTGCGACCGCCGTCCTCCAGGGGGGAGTGAGGCCCATGTCGCTGCGAGCACGTCTGGTTGTCGCGCTCGTCCTCGTCCTGGCCGTGAGCCTCGCCTCCGGGTGCGCCTTGGCGGGCTGGCACGCGCGACGCTCGGTTCGCGTAGAACTCGCCGCGGCCCTGAACGTCGGGGCGCAGACGGTGCGGACTGGGCTGGACGACGCCGTCCTATCCCCTGATCCGGAAGCCGGCGCCCGGCGCCTCACCGGCACCTTCGACGGCAATCGCCACGTGCGCGCGGCGCTCCTGGACGGAGGCGGCGCAGTCGCGGCAGAGTCCCGGCTCCTCAAGCCCGCCGCCACGGCGCCGCGCTGGTTCCGCAGCCTGATCGCCCCCGACCTTGCGCCGGTTGACATCGCGGCCGGGACAGGACCGTCGGAGCGGCTCCTGATCCGCGTCTGGGCCAACCCCGCCAACGAGGTGGGCGAGGTCTGGGGCGAGTTCCGCAACGTCGCGACGGTGCTCGCCGCGTCCTGCCTTCTCGCGTCCCTGCTGGTGTTCTGGACGGTTGGCCGGGCGCTGCGCCCCCTCGACCGGCTGCGCTCGGGCCTGCTGCGCATCGGTTCCGGCGACTACGCGCCGCGCGTCGCCGAAGACGGACCCCCGGAGCTTGCCGCTTTGGCGAGCGGCTTCAACAGCATGGCCGCGCGCCTCGCCGACGTGCAGCTGAGGAACGCGCGCCTGAACGAGCATTTGATGACGCTGCAAGAGGAGGAGAGGGCCGATCTGGCACGCGACCTCCACGACGAGATCGGCCCGTCTCTCTTCGCCGTGAACGTCACCGCGGCCACGATCCAGCAGCTCGCCGCCGCGGGGCGAGCCTCTGAGATCCCCGGTCAAGTGCGCGCAATCCAGGACGTGGTCGTTCACATGCAGCGATACGTCAAGGCCATCCTCGGCCGTCTCCGCCCGGTCCACGCGGTCGAGCTTGGGCTCCGCCCGGCGGTCGAGACCCTCGCCGGGTTCTGGCGGGCGCGGTATCCAGCGATCGCGTTCGACCTCGATATCTCGACCGGCGAGGCTGACCTCGATGATGCAACGAAGGAGATCATCTATCGCGTCGTGCAGGAAGGACTGGCCAACGCGGTCCGCCATGGCAAGCCGAGCCGGATCGGGATCGCCGTGAGGACCCGATCGGGCATGATCCTCGTCGAGGTGACCGACGACGGGGCCGCATCCGGCGCGCTCGCGGAACCTGGCTTCGGCCTGAGCGGCATGAGGGAGCGGGTCTCGGCGCGCGATGGAACGCTCGCGATCCAGCGCGGTCGGGAGGACTCGGGATGGACAGTCTTGGCCAGTCTGCCGCTGCCCGCGCGCCCCTGCGATCTCGAGGCATGAGAGTCCTGCTCGTGGATGACCACGCGATCGTGCGCGCGGGCCTGAGGGGCCTTCTCGCTACCCTTGCGCACGCGGAAATCTCTGAGGCAGCGACCGGGCGCGAGGCTCTGGCGCTGGCGCGGAGCGTGCAGCCGCACTTGGTTGTCCTCGACCTGAACTTGCCGGGCCTGGGCGGCTTGGAGTTGCTGCGCCGGATGCTGGAGGAGGGCGCCGCGCGCGTCCTCGTGCTCAGCATGCACGCGGAACCTCTCTACGCCGCCCGCGCCCTCGACGCCGGCGCGAAAGGATACCTCAGCAAGAATGCCTCCCCCGATGAGTTCTTGCTGGCGGTGCGCAGAGTCTCTGAAGGCGGGCGCTACATCGAGAACGAGATCGCCCAGGAGCTTGCCTTGCAAACCGTGTCCTCCGGCGCTCCCTTGCCCCAGCTCACGGAACGGGAACTGGAGATCCTGCGGCTGCTGGCCCAGGGGCGGAGCATGACGGAGATCGCGGATGCGCTCGGCATCGGCTACAAGACGGTCGCCAACGCCTGCACAGGGATCAAGGCCAAGCTGGGCGTCTCCCGGACGGCGGACCTCATCCGCTTCGCCATCGAGATCGGCATATCCGCCTAAACGTCCACCTCCGCCGCGTCGAGCGTGCGCGCCCGCTCCTGGATGAACTGGAACCGCAGCTCGGGGCGCCGCCCCATCAGGCTCTCCACCATCTCGTTCGTCCGCGCCCGCTCCTCCGCCGCCGCGACCACCTTGAGCAGCGTTCGCCGCCGCGGGTCCATGGTGGTGTCCTTGAGCATGGCGGGCGGCATCTCGCCGAGGCCCTTGAAGCGGCTGACATCCACCTTGCCGCCCTTGAACTCGCGCTTGATCTGCCTGTCCTTCTCCGCGTCGTCCATGGCGTAGAGCGACTTCGCCCCCTGCGTCAGCCGGTAGAGCGGCGGCTGCGCGAGGTAGAGGTGCCCGGCGCGGATCAGCTCCGGCAGCTCCTTGTAGAAGAACGTCATCAGCAGCGAGGCGATGTGCGCCCCGTCCACGTCCGCGTCCGTCATGATGATGACCCGCCCGTAGCGCAGCTTGCCCAAGTCGAAGTGCGACCCGACGCCGCAGCCCAGCGCCTCGACGAGGTCGCGCAGCTCCTGGTTCGCCCGCAGCTTGTCCGCGGAGGCTGACGCGACGTTGAGGATCTTGCCTCGCAGCGGCAGCACCGCCTGCGTCTCGCGATTCCGCGCCTGCTTGGCGCTGCCGCCCGCGCTGTCGCCCTCGACGAGGAAGATTTCCGTTCCCTCCCGGCTCTCCCGCGCGCAGTCCGTGAGCTTGCCCGGCAGGCGCAGCCGCCGGGTCGCAGCCTTGCGCGACACATCCTTGATCTCTCGCCGCCGCAGCCGCTCCTCGGCCCGCTCGACCACGAAGGCGAGCAGGTTGTCGGCGAGCTGCGGTTGCCCGGCGAGCCAGTGATCGAAGCGGTCGCGCAGCGCCGCCTCGACGAGCCGCGTCGCGTCCGCGTTGGTCAGCCGTTCCTTGGTCTGTCCCTGGAACTGCGGGTCGCGGAGGAACACCGAGAGCTTCGCGGCCATGCTGCCCAGCACGTCCTCAGCCGTGACTTGCGCCGCCCGGCGGTTCTGGCGGTGCTCGCCCCAGGCGCGCAGCCCCTTGACCAGCGCCGCCCGCAGCCCGGCCTCGTGCGTGCCGCCCTGCGGCGTGGGCACGGTGTTGCAGTAGCTGTGCAGGAACCCGTCCGCGCTCTCCAGCCACGCCACGGCCCATTCCGCGCGCCCGGCATCGCCCGCCAACTCCGCCTCGCCCGCCCACGCCTCGGGAATTGCCCGCGCCGCCGTGCTCACATCCTCGTCGAGGCTGTCCCGCAGTCCGCCGGGAAAGTGCAGCAGCGCCTCCGCCGGAACCGCTTCCCCGTTCAAGAGCGCCGGGCTGCACGTCCAGCGAATCCTCACACCGCGGAACAGGTAAGCCTTGGAGCGGCAGAGACGATACAGGCGGGCAGGGCTGAAGCGGAGTGGCCCGAAAATCTCCGGGTCCGGGTGGAAGCGGATCGTCGTGCCGCGCCGGTTCTGGACGGCACCCGCCTGCACCAGCTTCGTCACCGCCTTGCCTCGGCTGTAGCTCTGCCGCCACAGCACCCGGTCGCGCGCGACCTCGACCTCAAGCCCATCGGAGAGCGCGTTGACCACCGAGCTGCCGACACCGTGCAGCCCGCCCGAGGTGGCGTACGCCTTGCCCCCGAACTTGCCGCCCGAGTGCAGCGTCGTGAGGATGACTTCCAGGGCACTGAGCTTCTTGAACTTCGGATGCGGGTCCACCGGGATGCCCCGGCCATTGTCGCGCACCAGCAGCCAGTTGCCCTCCTCCAGCGCGACCTCGATCTGCGTGGCGTGCCCGGCCACTGCCTCGTCCATGGCGTTGTCGAGGATCTCGGCCGCGAGGTGGTGCAGCGCGGTCTCGTCGGTGCCGCCGATATACATGCCGGGCCGGCGCCGGACCGGCTCCAACCCTTCCAGCACCTCGATATCCTGCGCCGAGTAGCTGTCGTTCGCCTCGGTGCGGGCCAGCGATCCGTTCATGATGTGTTCCTGCATGAGGCCCTGAACCTAGGCGCTCGCGACACGTCGGGCAAGACGTTAGGTGACAGCGTGGTACCCCAGCCACGGCCACCTTGGGCGCAGGTGTTCTAACCCATTCGCGTCTTGCTCTAGCCCGGCACGACGGGCATCGCTGTCCATGCCCTGAACTGCCTGCTGGAGTTCCGATACCCGAACTACGCTCGCGTCGCGTGATCCAGACAGGGCGGGGGTTAGTTGCGCCCGTACCCTACTGAATCCCCGCGCGGCAGAGCAGCCCGCAGCCGATGCCTGCGGGCGCGGTGAAGTCGCGATCAAGAATTTGCTGCTGTCCGGGAGAAAGGGTTTCGCGGAAATCGCGCAGCACAGGGCCGATCCTGCCAACCGCATCCATGCGCTCCTGCGACATCTGCATTGAGTTCCGAAGGGCGATCATCGCGTTCGGCGGCGCTTGATCCTGCTCGGTCCTCATCTCGGCGAGGGTGGTGGCACTCTCCATCATGGCCTGGGACAATTTGTCGAACATCGGCCGTTGCGCGGACGATAGGGCAAGCTGAGACTGAAGCCCCCTGAGCTGCTGCATCAACAGTCCGGGTTCCGCGTGGCCGCTTGCAGTGGCGACGTTCGTCACGGACGGAGTTGCCGCGACCGGCATCGGCGCCCTCGGCGCGCATGATGCAGCAAGGCCGAGGCTAGCCAGGCACAGGAGCCGCATTAGGCGGCCGGATCGTTGCGCTGCCACGTGATCTTCCTCCGATACGGCATCACTAACACTGGTAAATCATCGGTCATGCTTCGGCAAACGCTCTTCTCGGGAGCCGGGGTGCTGAGGCGCGTCAGTTGCCGAACTACCACTGAAGGTTCTTTTTAGGCTGCTTCAAAGCCAACGCTGCACTGCCTCAGCGGTGTCGCTTGGCTTTGTGTTGAAGCAAAGCCTCGCCTGGGGCGCGTGCTCGTGGACAACATTGATTAGCCTCTCGAAAAGAAGGAAATTGTTCGATATTGTTCGCACACCCGCTCCGATAAGGACGCAGTCGAAACGTTTCCGTTTCAGTCGATCTCGAACGACTGACTTTGCCGTGTCCCCAAAGTCGGTGAGACAAAGCTCCGCATCATAACCGAGCTGATGCAAACGATCATCGTCGGCTTTGAGTGCGGCCAAGACCTGTTCGGCATCCAATCCCGGAAACGCGGCATAAGCGGGATCGGAGAAGTCGATCAGGGCTGGCTGCAATCCAATGACCAAGACGCTCTTCTCTGCCATGATCCCCACCACCATCGGCTTCGCTGGTTTCAATCGCTATCGCTGCACCATCGCCCGCGCGCTGCCGACGAGCGCCTCCGCTTGGCCGGAGTTGCCGCGCGTCAGCAATTCCATGTCGGAGGGCACGAGCACGCCCCGTTGGCACGCAGGCCGCGCTTCCATGGCCGCCATCCAGCGCGCCAGATGATCGAGGCCGTCAGTCGAGACGCCCGACCAAGAGTGCGTCCGCGCCCAGCACCAGTTCGCGATGTCCGCGATGCTGAACTCCCCCGCCAGCCACTCCGCCTCGCCTAGCCGCCCGTCCAGCACCCCGAGCAGCCGCCGTGTCTCGTTCTGGTAGCGGGCGATCACCTTTGGGAGCGTCTCGTCCCAGTAGCGGAAGAACACGTTGGCCTGGCCCATCATCGGCCCGATGCCGCCCATCTGGAACATCAGCCACTGCAGCGCCTGCGACCGCCGCTTCGGGTCGCGCGGGAGCAGCGCCCCAGCCTTCTCCGCCAAGTAGATCATCACCGCCCCGGACTCGAAGACTGCGAAGTCTCCGGCGTCGTGATCCACGATGGCGGGGATGCGCCCGTTCGGGTTGATGCGCAGGTAATCGGGCTGCTTCTGCTCGCCTGTCCCGAGGTCGAGCGCCCGCACCTCGTAGTCGAGCGCGAGCTCCTCGAGCGTGACCGAGGCCTTCCACCCGTTCGGGGTCGCGGCCGTGTAGAGGGTGATCACGCCTTCGCGCTCGGCCGGTCGTTGACCGCCTGATACCAGCGACCCAGGTTCCGGCACTCGTCGGGGATTCCAACCTCCGACCACTTCGCGAAGTCCACGGCGGACAAGGTCGTCGCGTCGGCGACCGTCCAGCCTGGGCCGGCCACGAACTCGTCCTTCGAGAGCTGCTCGTCGAACTTCTGGAAGAAACGCGCGAGGCGCCCCCGCGCTCGCTCCTGCAGGGCCGGAAGCTGCGGGATCGGCTCGGCGGAGCCCGGCAGACCTCGGTCGGCGAAGGCTTTGTGGGTGTTCCGGAACAACTCCGAGGCCGGCAGCATCCCTTCCTCGTTCGCCCGCTTCTCCCACATCGCCACGACCGCCTTCTCCTTGGCATCTTTGCCCATAAGCGGCGGGTCCGGCTGCGTCTCCTCGAAATACCGGGCGATCGCCATGGCCTCGCCGATGTGCGTCCCGTCATCAAGCTCCAGCATCGGCACCATCGCGTGCGGATACTTCGCCTTATACCAGGGCGCGAGGGTCAGGTCCTCCTGCCCGACCTCGACAAGTTCGACCTTGATCCCTTTCTCGGCCAGGTAGATGTGCAGACGGCGAGGATTCGGCGCGATATGCCAATCGTAGATCTTCATGGTTTCCCTCCCCGCTTCGGTGAGCCGAAGTCTTCGCGGGAAGACTAAGGCGATGCCGTCCTCACTGGCAATGATCTCCCTCAGCGCAGCGCGCGGTAGATCGTGTTGCGCGAGACGCCGAGGGCGCGGGCGGTCCGGCTGACGTTGCCGTCCATTGCGCGATGGACCTCGCGGATGCGCGCCTGAACCGCGTCGCGCAGGCGGGCGTCCGGCTGGCCGGGAATGCCGGGCGCCGCCGTTGGTCCCGGCTCGACTTGAGGGGGCAGGCGTTCCGGTCCCGTGAGCGCGAGCCGCTGCAGGAAACTGCGCAGCTCGCGCATGTTGCCTGGCCATGGCTGCCGGGCGATCCAAGCCCGCATCTCTGCCGAGAGCACCAAATCCGGTGCGATGCGCGCGAGCAGGTGATCCACGATCGCGTCGCGGTCGGCGCGCGCTGCGAGCGGAGGCAGCACCACCTCGACGACGTTGAGCCGCCAATACAGATCGGCACGGAATCGCCCCTCGGCCACCGCGCGCGGGAGGTCGGCGTTCGTCGCGGCCAGCAGGAGCACGTCGAGCTTGCGCGCGCGGCCGCCGCCGACGGGCCGTACGAGCCAGTCGTCGAGCAGGCGCAGGAGCAGGCTTTGCAGGGCTGGCTTCATGTCGCCGATCTCGTCGAGGAAGAGCGTGCCGCCGTCTGCCTCGACGGCGAGGCCCGGTGCGCCGCCCCGCCGTGCGCCGGTGTAGGCGCCGGGCGCATGGCCGAACAGCTCGGCTTCGGCCAGGCTCTCGGTGATCGCCGCGCAGTTGACGGCCACGAACGCGCCGCGGCGCCCCGAGGCGGCGTGGGCGTGGCGTGCGAGTTCCTCCTTGCCGGTCCCCGTGGGACCGCTGATCAGGACGGGAACGCCCTTCTTGGCCGCGGCCTCCGCCATCCAGACGGCCCTGAGCACGGCGGCGTCCTCGGCGACGAAACCGGTCGGCCGCGGTTCGGACGGGGCGGCGCTGGCGCGGGCGGGGGCACGGGCGCGTGCCGCCTCGCTCGCCGCCACATACGTGCTGCCGACCCGGTCGCGCAGACTGACCAGGCTCCCTGTCCCGTCGAGAACCCGCATCCAGGGCGTGTCGAACAGCTCGTCGAAGCGGCGGCCGGGCAGGGCAGGCAGTCCTTGCAGGAGGAAGCGCGCCTGCGAGTTGGCCCCGCGCACGCGCCCGTCCCCATCGAGCGCGATCAGCCCGGCGCTCAGCGTGTGCAGGTATTCGCCGCGGCTGTGGAACGCGATCACCAACTCGTCGCGATGATGCGCGCGGAACAAGCCGTTCTCGATCTGCGACGCCGCCATCGCGACGAGCGCCCGCGTGTGCCGCTGGCGGGAGCGGCAGTCGGACGACGCATCGAGCACGCCGACGATTTGCGCGTCCGGGCCGAACACCGGCGCCGCGATACAGGTCAGGCTGGCGTAGCCGCGGAAGAAGTGCTCCGGGCCGTGCACCATGATCGCGCCTCCCGTCGCGGCGGCCGTGCCGAGGGCGTTGGTGCCGCGCTGCCGCTCGGTCCATAGGCTTCCCGGCCGGATCGCGGCGGCGGCGGCGGCGTCGCCGAAGCTCGGATCGCTGATCGCCTCCAGCAGCCTTCCGTCAGGGGCCGCGAACGCGATCATGAAGTTCGAGCCGGCGATCTGCCGATAGAGGCCCTGCATCTCCGCCACCGCGAGCCGCAGCACCTGCTCGTGCCGCTCGCGCGCGTCCTGCAGCGCCGCGCCACAGCGCTCGGGCGGCAACGGCTTCGCGGGATCGAGCCCGGCGTCGAGGCAGCGCTGCCAACTCGCCGAGATCTCGGGGGAGAGGAGATCGGTCGCCACGAAGCCGCGCCCCTCCAGCAGGATGCGGGCGCGGCCAAGGCGGTCCTCCATCGTGGTCAGCATTGCGTTCCTCCCCGTCTTCCTGCCGCGTCCTCTTGCCGCCCGCCCTGATCGAGTGCCCTGCGGCACTGTTCCAGGACGCAACAGCGTTTCCACCATCCTGCTCCGCAGCGGAACGCCTGTCGCCCGAAAAGCGCCGCATAGCCGGCCATGCGCGTAACCTGCACGCCTCTGGCACGCCGCGTGCTGGCTGCAACCCGAGGATCCCTAGGGAGGAACGCATGAAAGCGGCCGTGCTGCATCAGTATGACGAGAAGCTCAGCGGCAAGGAGTTCGTCCGCTACGAGGACGTGGCCGACCCGAAGGTCGAGCGCTCGACCGACGTGATCGTGCGCATCGGCGGCGCCGGCGTCTGCCGCACCGACCTGCACGTCGTCGAGGGCATCTGGCGCAGCCAGGTTGACGTGAAGCTCCCCTACATCATGGGCCACGAGAACGCCGGCTGGGTCGAGGAGGTCGGACCCGGCGTCGAGGGCATCAAGAAGGGCGATGCGGTGATCTGCCATCCGCTGGTGACGAGCGGCCACTGCCTGGCCTGCCGCCGCGGCGACGACATGCACGCGACGGACAGCCGCTTCCCCGGCATCAACGCCAACGGCGGCTACGCGCAATACCTGCTCACCGGCGAGCGCAGCCTGATCAAGCTGCCGCAGTCGCTCGCGCCGAAGGACGTGGCGCCCTACACCGACGCCGGGCTGACCGCCTATCGCGCTGCGAAGAAGGCGTCGCGGCACCTGCTGCCGGGCGAGTATGCGGTCGTGATCGGCGTCGGCGGGTTGGGGCACATCGGCATCCAGGTGCTGCGTGCCCTGTGCGCGGCCGAGATCATCGCCGTGGACCGTTCGGACACCGGGCTCGCGCTGGCCAAGGAATGCGGGGCGCATCATACCGTGCGGGCTGACAGCAACGAGGTGGAGGCCATCAAGGAACTCACTCACGGGAACGGCGCCGAGGCGGTGCTGGACTTCGTCGGGGAGGGCGACGCAGTCGCGAAGGGCCTCGCCATGACCCGGAACGGCGGCTTCTATTACATCATCGGCTACGGCGGGAAGATCGACTTGCCGACGATTGACATGATCACGTCCGAGAAGACCATCGTCGGCAACTTGGTCGGCACGTATCCCGAGCTTGTCGAGCTGATGGCGCTCGCGGACCGCGGCCTGGTCAAGCTGGCGACGCGCGAATACAAGCTGAGCGAGGCGAACCAGGCACTTCACGACCTGAACGACGGCAAGATCAAGGGCCGCGCGGTGCTGATCCCATGAGGAGGGGCCGCGGATGAGCCTGCAGCCGCCGCTGGCCGACCTTCTCGGCGCCCGCTGGACGCTCGGCAGCGCCGTCACCGCGGTCGCGTGGAGCGGCGAGTGCGCCGCGTTCGCGCTCGCTGACGGCGCCGTCGCGCTCGTGCCCGTGCCTTGGCCGGGGGCGCCCACTCTCCGTCACCGCGAGGAAGGCGGCGTCGAGATCGTGCCGGCGCGCGGACCGCCGCCGCCGCTCACGCGCGCCTTGGTCTCGCGCGGGCCGTGCCTTGCCATGGCGGGTGTCGAGGGTGGGTTCCTCACCGGCGGCGCCGATGGGCGCCTGCGCCGGCTCGCGCTCGACGGCACGGCCGAGAAGCTCACGAAGTTCGATGCCGCCGTGGATGCGGTCGTGGCGACCGGGCCTGGCTGGGCCTGCATCGCCGGCGGCCAAGTCCACGAGGGGCCAGCAGCGCACGAGCGCGATCTGCCGCCCGCTACGGGACTTGCCTGGAACGGCACGGCCGGCCTCGCGGTGTCGCACGCGGGCGGCGTCGCGCTGTCCCGCGGCGAGCAGGTCGAGCAGCTCCCTGGCGAGGCGCCAGGCACGGCCGTGATCGCCTTCAGCCCGGACGGGCGCTGGCTCGCGGGCCCGGCGCTCTGGCATCTCTCGCCGCTGGCAGGCGCGCCCGAACATGTCGCGCTGCCCGATGCGCCCGAGCCACCCGCCGCAGTCGCCTTCTCCGCCGATGGCAGCCTGCTCGCGCTCGCCGGGCCGGACGGGGTGCGGCTGTGGCACCTCACGGACTCTGCGGCGCCGACGCCCGGCGCGTGGCAGGGCGGGGGGCGGGCTGCGAACGCGCTCGCCTTCCATCCGCGGCGCTCCTTGCTCGTAGCCGCTTACGCCAACGGCGTGGTCGCGCTCGGCCCAGCAAGCGGCCGTGACATGCTGCTTCTGCGCGGCGCGGCTGAGGGGATCAGCGGCTTGGCGTTCGACGCGAGCGGCGCGTGGCTCGCCATCGGCACGACCGACGGCGCTTGCGAGATCATCGCCTTGCCGGACCTGCTGTTCCGCGACGGCGAGGCCCAACCAGCAACTCACAACGAAGGGACGGCGGCATGAGCGAGGAGGAGCAGTCCAAGGACGCCTTTTTTCGGCGGCTCGGAGCACTCGCCGAGGAGATGAGCGCCGCGCACGGGAAGGATTTCACGATGGGGACGCTCATCCTGGCTGCGCGCTTCATCGCCGAAGGCAAGCCGCTGGCGAATCCTGCCCCTGAACCTCCGCCGCAGTAGTGGAGGACGTGTCGCACGATGACACATATTGGACACCCATTGTTGTCGCAATCTGCGACATGTGCGGCTTGCCGGACACACGCGGGCGGTCACAGTGCGGACGGAGCGCCGGAAATCGCTCCGCTTTTTCGCTAGCATCGCTGTGGCACGCGGCTTGCTTGTTATCGGTCACGTAGGTCACTCAGCCACGGGCGTCAGGATATCGGCGCCGCATGAGAGACGGCCAATGAGGGGAGAAACGAAGTCGCTTGCGTAGCCAAGCCTTAATCGCCACGCGCATGTTGGCGGCGTCTCTAGGCGTCGCCTCCCGTGATCGCTGCCCCGCCCTCACGGGCGTGCGGCGAGACTTGGTCAGCAAGACAGACTGCGACATCCAAGTAGGAGGACCCATATGCCTGACGGGTTAACCCTCAATAAGATCACCGCCCAGCGCGGTATCAGCATCGGCGAGGCGGCGAAGCGTGTCGCCGACCTCGGCTGGACGCCGAGCTACGTCCAGGAAGCGATGACCTTCCCGACCGACTACAAGATCAAGAAGACCCCGCGCGACCCGATGAAGCAGGTCCTGCGGTCCTACTTCCCGATGCAGGAAGAGAAGGACAACCGGGTCTATGGCGCGCTCGACGCAGCACTCCGCGGCGATATGTTCCGCAACGTGGAGCCTCGCTGGATCGAGTGGATGAAGCTGTTCCTGGCGATCATCCCGTTCCCCGAGATCTCGGCCGCGCGCTCGATGGCGATGGTCGCGAGGCTCACGCCAGGCGAGGAGCTGCGCACCGGGTTCACCATGCAGATGGTTGACGAGTTCCGCCACTCGACCATCCAGATGAACCTCAAGAAGTGGTACATGGAGAACTACATCGACCCGGCGGGGTTCGACATCACCGAGGCGGCGTTCGGCAAGTGCTATGCGAGCACGATCGGCCGCCAGTTCGCCGAGGGCTTCCTCACCGGCGACGCGATCACCGCGGCGAGCATCTACCTCACCGTTGTCGCGGAGACGGCGTTCACCAACACGCTGTTCGTCGCGATGCCGTCCGAGGCCGCGCGCAACGGCGACTACGCGCTGCCCACGGTGTTCCTCTCGGTGCAGTCCGACGAGAGCCGGCACATCGGCAACGGCCACTCGATGCTGATGGCCATGCTGGCCGAGCCGGACAACCACATGCTGCTCGAGCGCGACCTGAAGTATGCGTTCTGGCAGAACCACGCCATCGTGGACGCGGCGATCGGCACGTTCATCGAGTATGGCACGACGAACCGCGACAAGAACAAGGAGAGCTACACCGAGCTCTGGCATCGCTGGATCTACGAGGACTACTACCGCACGTACATGCTCCCGATGGAGAAGTACGGCATCAAGATCCACCATGATGACGTCGCCCACGCTTGGGATCGTCTCGTGAAGAAGAACTATGTCCACAAGACGGCGCAGTTCTTCTCGGTTGGCTGGCCCGTGAACTTCTGGCGCATCGACGGCCAGACCGAGCGGGACTTCGAGTGGTTCGAGCACAAGTATCCGGGCTGGTATGCCGAGTTCGGCGACTACTGGAAGTGGTATGAGAAGCTCTCCCACAAGGGCGAGAAGGTCATCACTTTCAACACCGACACCGGCTACGTCTATCCGCACCGCTGCTGGAGCTGCATGGTGCCCTGCCTGATCCGCGAGGAGTTCACCTACGACGAGGTGGACGGGCAGGTCTTCACCTACTGCTCCGAGGAGTGCCGCTGGACTCACAAGGTGGCGTTCGCCGAGGAGTACCAGGGCCGTCCGACGCCTGCGATGGGCCGCTTCTCGGGCCGCCGCGAGTGGGAGACGTGCTACGACGGCGTCGATCTCGCCGACGCCATCGTGGACCTCGGCTTCGTGCGTCCCGACGGCAAGACGACCGTCCCGCAGCCGCACCTCCGCTTCGAGGAGAAGGAGATGTGGACGCTCGACGACCTGCGCGGCAACACGCTGGGCAGCCCACTCATGGCCTTCCGGGCGCTGACGCCCGAGGGTCGCGAGACGGCGGCGGCGGAGTATCGCAAGGGCTTCAAGATCACCTCCTGCTGCTAGTAGCCTAAGTCAAGCCCCGGGGCCGGGCCACCGGCCCCGGGGTCTCTTTTGCCGAAGAAACGCTAAAACTAAGAAACGCTAGAACCAAGACGAGTTGGGGGGACTTGGATGGCAGACGCCGTGCACACGGTCCGGTTCGAGCCGGTAGGCGTCGAGATGGAAGTCACCGAGGGCGAGACCGTCCTCGATGCAGCGTTCCGGCAGGGCATCGCGCTGATGCACGGCTGCAAGGAAGGCCAGTGCAGCGCGTGCAAGTCGCTGCTGGTTGAAGGCGACATAGAGCTCCTGAAGCATTCCACCTTCGCGCTGCCCGAGTATGAGCGCGAGGCCAATCACATCCTGCTGTGCCGCACGCACGCCTACAGCGATCTCGTCGTCGAGCTGCTGAACTTCGACGAAGACCTGATGAGCCGGGCGATCGCGGTGAAGGAGTATAAAGCGACGCTCGTGGAGGTCCGGGAACTGACGCACGATATCCGGCTGCTCACGGTCGAGCTCGACGCGCCGCTGCGCTTCTGGGCCGGGCAGTACGTGGACATCACCATTCCCGAAGCGGGGATCACGCGGTCGTTCTCGATGGCGAACGCGCCGGAGAACGGCACGCGGCTCGAGTTCATCATCAAGAAATACCAGCAGGGCGCGTTCTCGGCGAAGCTCGACGACGGTTCGCTGGCCGTGGGCACCGCGCTCACCGTCAAGGGGCCGTATGGCACCTGCTTCCGGCGGGAGAACCGGCCGGGGCCGATGGTGCTGGTCGGGGGCGGCTCCGGCATGTCGCCGCTGCTCTCGATCCTCTCCGACCACGCGCGGAGCGGGGAACAGCGGCCGGTGCGCTTCTTCTACGGCGCGCGAACCCGGCGCGACCTGTTCCACATCGAGGAGATCGCGACCCTCGCGGCGGGTCTCGACGATTTCCGCTTCGTCCCAGCGCTCTCGGAGCCGGGCGACGAGGACTGGGAGGGCGAGCGGGGATTCGTGCACGAGGTCATGGCCCGGCATCTGCGCGAGGAGGGTTTCGACGGCGAGATAGATGCCTATTGCTGCGGTCCGCCGCCGCTCATAGACGCGGCGATCCCGGCACTGCGCATGGCCGGCGCGGAGCCGGAGCACATTCACGTTGATAAGTTCACGCCCGCCGTGCGGTAGTGAGCGACACAACAAGGGGGAGGAAGTAGGGTATGAGTGTGACGTCAGAAGAGGGCGCGAAGAAGGGCACGATCTCCGGGTCGGTTGGCTCCGGCGCGGCGGGGGCGGCGACGTTCCCTGGCTCGGACAGCCGCAAGTACAACTACTACGAGCCGAAAGGCCGCAAGGCGACGCACTACGAAGACATGACCGTCGATGTGCAGCCCGATCCGAAGCGCTACCTGCTGCAGGATTGGATCATCAACTTCGCCGACGGCACGCCGACCTACTCCGAGAACTGGACGGCAGCGAAGTCGAGCGACTGGCACAAGTTCCGCGCCGTGGACCAGGAGTGGGAGCGGACCCACTACCAGCGCCAGTCCACGATCGAGGGCATGCTCAAGAACGTGATCGACAACGGGCGCCGCTCCGGCGCGCCGTCCCGCTTCGACCCGGCCTGGGTCAAGATCCTGCAGAACCACGTCGGCGCGTGGAAGCACGCGGAGTTCGGCCTCGGCACTTCAACCATGCAGGCGCAGCGCTACGGCTACACGCAGATGATCAACAGCGCGATCCTGACGAACTCGTCCTACAAGCTGCGCTTCGCCCAGGACCTGATCCTGTACCTCAGCGAGATCGGGCTCGACCTGCAGGGCTTCGATGTGGAAGCCGGCAAGACGCACTGGATTGACGACCCCATCTGGCAGGGCACCCGTGAGGCGATCGAGTCCATCATGGGAGCAACCGACTACCTGGAGCAGTATTTCGCGGTGAACTTGGTGTTTGAGCCGCTGGTGGGCGAGTTGTTCCGCAGCGGCTTCGTCATGCAGCTCGCGGCGGCGCAGAACGACTTCATCACGCCGGCGGTGGTCTCGTCGGCCGAGGGCGACTACGAGCGCAACCTCGCGAACACGGTCGAGCTGGTCCACATGCTCACCACCGACGAGCAACACGGCGAGCACAACCGCAAGCTGTTCATGGGCTGGCTGGAGAAGCACGGCGCCTGCGCCCGCAAGGCGGCGGCCGAGCTGCAGCCGCTCTGGTCGCAGCCTCGCGTGAAGGTCGCGCAATTCGCGGACGCGCAGGACGCGTCGCGCAACCGCTTGCGCGCCATCGGGTCCGAGGTCGGTCTCGACGTGCGCTCCGTCGTCGAGGCCTGATCCGAAGCGCCGCAGTCATTCAGCCATAAGGAACGAGAGCATGTCGCAGACGACGCCGACGAAGGGTTACCACAGCGATTCCGTCTTCCAGAAGATGAACGATATGAAGTTCAACCAGACCATCTCGGACGAGTGCGGCATCACCATGAATGACAGCGTGGAGGCTCGCGCGATTGCCGAGGTGATGGCGCAGAAGCCGGGCATCACCGTGACCTATCAACCGTCCTTGATCCGCGTTGACGGCAAGGGCAAGGTCGAGTTCAAGATGGACGAGATCAGCGAGCAGCTCGGGCGCGAGATGACGCCGCATCTGTTCGAGATCTCGACCTCGACGCATTACGGCCGCATGGTCATGGTTGACGACAACACCGTCACGGTGTTCGGCGACATGGACGCCATGCGCCAATACATCGAGTAGAGAGAAGTCGGCCAAAAGCACGCGGCCAGGGGCGCGGCACGGTCGGTGCCGCGCCCCGCCACAGATCATCATGCGAACCGGGGGAGCACCAGATGTACCGGACGAAGGACGGCGAAGAGATCTTCATCATAGACGGGCATGTCCACCTATGGGACGGCTCGAAGGCCAATCAGCGGAACGTGCATGGCTCGCAGTTCATTGACTGCTTCTACGCCTACCACTCGAACCTGAGCTCCGCCGGAATACAAGTGGGAGAAGGAGAAGTTCTACAAGTACGGGCCGGAAACCATGTACCGGGACCTGTTCGTTGACGGCTACGACGACATGGCCATCATGAACCCGACCTACCTCAAGGACTTCTACGTCAACGGCTTCAACACCACCGAGCAGAACGCCTTCCTCAAGACGAAGTATCCGGATCGCTTCATCCTGAACGGCGCCTTCGATCCCCGTGACGGCGAGCCGGGGCTGGATGCTCTCGACGAGCTGTCTGAGAAGTACAAGCTCAAGGGCGTGAAGCTCTACACCGCCGAGTGGAAGGGCGAGAGCAAGGGCTGGAAGCTGAGCGACCCCTGGGCTTACCGTTACCTGGAGCGGTGCGAGAAGCTCGGCATCAAGAACATCCATGTCCACAAGGGTCCGACGATCCTGCCGCTGAACCGCGACGCCTTCGACGTGGCGGACGTGGACGACGCGGCCACCAGCTTCCCGAACCTCAACTTCATCATCGAGCATTGCGGCCTCCCGCGCCTCGACGATTTCTGCTGGATCGCGACGCAGGAGACGAACGTCTATGGCGGCCTCGCCGTCGTGCTGCCGTTCATCCACTCGCGTCCGGGGTATTTCGCGCATGTCCTGTCCGAGCTTCTGTTCTGGCTCGGCGAGGACAAGATCCTCTACGGCAGCGACTACGGCATCTGGTCGCCGAAGTGGCTCATCGAGAAGTTCATGGACTTCGAGCTGCCGGACGATGTCAAGGCGGAAACGTCCGTGAATCTCACGCTGGAAACCAAGAAGAAGATCCTCGGCCTCAACGCCGCGCGGCTCTACGATATCGACGTGGCGAAGCAGAAGCAGATCCTCGCGTCCCAGCAGTTGGTCGCGGCGGAGTAGCTGTGGCGCCTGAGCCCTCAACGACCTCCGCCGCGCGTGCGGCGGAGGTGTGGGAGCGTCTCTCCCGCGTGACCGATCCCGAACTCGACGAGCCGGTGACGGAGCTTGCCTTCGTCACCGGCGTCGAGGTGGATCCTGGCGGCCGGGTCGCCATCGGCTTTCGCCTGCCCACCTATTGGTGCGCCGCGAATTTCGCTTTCATGATGGCCGACGACATGCGGCGCGAGATCGCGGCCCTTCCCTGGGTGAGCGGCATCCATCTCACGCTCGACGACCACATGTATGCGGATGCGGTCAACCGTGGCATGGCCGAGGGCCTCTCGTTCCAAGCCTCCTTCGGGGAGGAAGCGAGCCATGACGACCTCGCCGAGGTGCGGCGCACCTTCAAGGTGAAGTCGTTCCAGCGTCGGCAGGAGGCGCTGCTGCGGCATCTTCTTGCCGCCGGGATCGCGCCTGGGATGCTCCTCTCGCTCACGGTCGCCGAGTTGGAGGAGATGCCGAGCGGAGAGGAAGGCCGCAAGCTGGTGGCTCGCTACCTGGAACGGCGGGACGTGCCTGGCCCTGTCACGCCCGGCGCGCTCGCGTTCGTGGACGAGCGCGGAGCCGCCATCGCGCCGGACGCGCTTCCCGCCCACTTGCGGGCGCTGCGCCGGGTCGGCATCAACATGGAGTTCAACGGCGCGCTCTGCCGCGGCCTGCTCGCCGCGCGCTACGGCGAGGACACGCCTCCTTGCGCGGAGGAGCCTACGCTGGTTGACTTCATCCGCCGCTTGCCGAGGGATGCCGCGACACGCGCCTGATCTCTCTCGGCTGAAGCGGCAACCAAGAAAGCTACGGGAGGAAACGGTTGCCAAAAATCATGCTGCACGACGAGGCGGCGCGCGAGGCTCTGGCCCGTGGCGTCGCCAAGCTCGCCCGCGCCGTGCGCGGAACGCTCGGGCCTCGCGGCATGAACGCTGTCATTGACCGCCCGATCGGCACGCCGATCGTGTCGCGTGACGGCGTGAGCATAGCCGACGAGATCGAGCTGGAGGATCCGTTCGAGAACATGGGCGCGCAGGTGCTGCGCGAGGTCTCGAAGCAGACGAACGAGGTCGCGGGCGACGGCACGACGACGGCGACGGTGCTCGCGGACGCCCTGGTGCAGCAGGGCCTCGCCCGCGTCGGGAACGGCGCGAGTCCTGTCGCGGTCGCGCGTGGGCTTGATCTGGCCGCGGCCTTCACGGCTGACGCGCTGCGCCGGGCGGCGCGGCCGCTCTCGGGGCCGGCCGAGGCGCGCGCCGTCGCGGCGATCGCCGCCAACGACGGAGCGACCGGCGATCTCGTCGCCGAGGCGCTGGAGCGTGTCGGACCGACGGGGATCATCGGCGTCGAGTTCGGCGCGACCGTGCACACCGTGCTCAGCGTCGCCGACGGCATGACGTTCGACCGCGGCTATCTCTCCCATCACATGGTCACGGACATCGAGCGCATGGAAGCTGTGCTCGACAACCCATTGATCCTGATGACGGATCAGAAGCTTCTCACCGAAACGGAGGTCGCCGCAGTCGAGGCGTTGCTCGATGGCAGCGACCGGCCGCTCCTGATCATCGCCGAGGAGGTGGCGCCCGCGGCCGTCATAGCCCTCCTCAAGCGGCGGGATCGCGGGCTGTCGCAGGTCGCGGCGATCCACCCGCCCGAATATGGGCACTGGCGCAAGACGATGCTGGAGGACATCGCGATCCTCACCGGCGGCCGTGTGATCGCGCGCGATCTCGGCGGCACCCTGGCCGGCGCGGAAGCGCGCGACCTCGGCGGTGCGCGGCAGGTGCGGGTCTCTGCGCACAGGACCGTCGTGTCCGGACCCCAGGGCGATGAGGCCGCCATCGCCGCCCGGCGCGAGCAGGTCGTGCATCAGATCGAGATAGCGCCTCCCAACATCGAGCGCGACAAGCTGTCGGAGCGGCTGGCCAAGCTCTCCGGCGGTGCTGCGACGATCCTCGTCGGCGGTGCCACGCCGGTCGAGCAGAAGCGGCGCGCCCAACTCGTCGAGGACGCGGTGAACGCGACCCGCGCGGCCGTGGAAGAGGGTGTCGTGCCGGGCGGCGGCACGGCGCTGCTGCAGATCGGGCCCGAGCTCGACGGCTTCATCGAGGGCCTCAGCGGCGCCGAGCGGGAGGGCGCTGCCCTGCTGCGCGATGTGCTCGCGGCGCCGCTCCGGGCGATCGCGGTCAATTGCGGCCTCGATGCCGGCGCGGTGGTCGAGCGCGTCTCGCAGGCTCCGCGCGGCACGGGACTGAACGCGCAGACCGGGGACTTCACCGATCTGCTGGCCATCGGCGTCATGGATCCTGTCCGCGTGACCACGGCCGCGTTGCGCAACGCCGTCTCGGTGGCGAGCCTGATCCTGACCACCCAGACGCTCATCGCGGATCGCGGCGACTACGTTGACCCGACCGCCGGCCCGGCGCTCGGCGGCGGCGCGGAGCGCCTTGGCCGGGCCTGACACGGCACGGCCTCCGGACAAACGCGGCGCGCCATCGCTGCGGGACGTGCAATCGCGCGCTATCGTTCCTATGGTTAGGGGTGCGCGCAAGGGGCCACCCATGGCTGACCAGAACCCCACGATCCGGCGCAGGGAAGGGAGCAGTGCGGCAGCGGCCTTGATGCCGGTGCGGCGTTCGAACGTTCTCCGCCGCGCCGAGGGTAGCGATACGATGGAAGCGTGGGAGCGCTTCCTGACCGGCGGTGCTCAGGAAGTGATGCCGGGCGGCAACTTCGTCGTCTCCTCCTGGATGCGCAGCCGCGCCCACGGCATCGACCCGACCGGCCGCGCCGCGCCGCTCGTGGCGCAGGGCGACGCCGTGGCGATGCTGCGCGACCGCAACAGGCTCCTGATCTCGGCCGCGCAGGACATCTTCGGCCGCACCGCCGAGCTGCTCACGGGTGCCCGCTCGATCATGCTGCTCACCGACCCGAACGGCGTCGTGCTGCAGGTGGTCGGCGACCACTCGACGCTTGAGGAGGGCGAAAGCATCCACCTGATGCAGGGCGGCGACTGGCACGAGGACCGCATCGGCACGAACGGCATCGGCACGGCGATCGCCACAAGCCGCCCGGCGCAAGTCCATGCCGCCGAGCATTTCTGCGAGGGCATCAAGAGCTGGACCTGCGCCGCCTGCCCGATCTTCGAGCCTGGCACCGGCACCATCATCGGCGTGCTCGACATCTCCGGCCCGCCAACGACCTATCAGCGCACCAATCTCGCCCTAGCCGTCGCGACCGCCCGGCAGATCGAGACCGTGCTCACCGAGCGAGCGGCACGCGAGCGCCTCTACCTTGTGGAGGCTTGCCTGGAGCGCCTCTCGGCGCACGACGTTGACGGCCTCGTAGCACTCGACCGCAGTGGCCGGCTGGTACACGCGACCGGGCGTGTCCAGGCGCCGGTGCGGCTCGGCGAGAGGCTCCCCGGCCTGCACGAGCGCATGGAGGTCGAGGACTGGGCTAAGCTGCTGCCGCGCGAATGGCGCTCGGAGTGGTTCACCCCCGTCGCGGTAGGCGGCGAGACCATCGGCGCCATGCTCGTCGTGCCGGACCGCAAGGCCCGCAGCACCCCCTCCCGTGCCGGGACCGAGCGCTGCTCGGAGAGGGACCCGGACCGCAGTTCCTTCGACAGCATCGTCGGGCAGAGCCGCGTCATGCTGGGGACCATCGAGCGCGCGCGCTTCCTCGTGGACAAGCAGGTTCCGGTGCTGGTCGAGGGCGAGACCGGCGTCGGCAAGGAATTGCTGGCCCGCGCCATCCACGGCGAGGGCGACCCGCGCAAGCCCTTCGTCGTCTTCAACTGCGGCGCCATCACGCGGGACCTGGTCGCCGGTGAGCTGTTCGGCCACGTCCGCGGCGCCTTCACCGGCGCCACGACCGAGGGTCGGCCCGGCCGCTTCGAGCTCGCCCACGGCGGCATCCTGTGCCTGGACGAGATCGGGGAGCTGCCGCTGGAGATGCAGCCTTTCCTCCTTCGCGCGCTGGAGGAGGGCGTGATCTATCGTCTCGGCGACACGCAGCCGCGCCGCGTCGAGGTGCGGCTCCTCGCGATGACGAACCGCGACTTGCTGCAGGACGTGAGCGCCGGCCGCTTCCGCCGCGATCTCTACTACCGCATCGGCGTCACCAAGCTCCGCATCCCGCCGCTGCGCGAGCGCGGAGGCGATATCCTGCTGCTCGCCGAGCATTTCAATCGCGTGCTGGCCCAGCGCCACGGCGTTCCGGCGCGCCGTTTCGCGCCGGAGGTCCAGGACGCACTCCTGAACCACGATTGGCCCGGCAACGCGCGGGAGTTGCGCAATCTCATCGAGAGCGTTCTCTTGATGACCGCGCCGGGCGAGATAGGCCTGGACGACCTCGCGCCGTTCTTCGCCATCGAGGCGCCGACGACTCCTTCCCCGCTCGCTCCAGCGCCCGCCTCCCGGCCGCCCACGCCCGCGACCCTGGAGAGCACGGAGCGCGACGCGATCGTGGGCGCCATCGCGTCCGCGCGCGGCAACTTCGTCGCGGCCGCGCGTGCGCTCGGCATCTCCCGGAGCACCCTGTATCGGAAAGCCGAGCGCTACGGCCTGCGCGAGTGACCAGGCCCGGCGCAGTTCCCCTACTCGCCCGACAGCTCGCGCCGCCGCTTCTCCAGCTCTTCCGCGTAACGGCGGAGCGCATAGCTCTCGGTCAGGACGCCGATCACGCGTCCCGTCTCGGCCCCGTCCACCACGGCGAGCGCGTCGCTCTCCGCCACCTCGAACATGGCGACCGCCTCCTTGATCGTCATCTGCGGCAGCAGCACCGTCTTCGCGTGATGGACCACGTCCGCCACCCGCGTCGCCGTCTCAGGCGCCGCGTGCGCGTCGCTGACGGTGATGATTCCCGCGTAGCGGTCCTTCGCATCGAGCGCGATGACGCGCGTCTGGCTGCCCAGCGGGAACTCACGCCGGAACTGGGAGAGCGTCTGGTCCATCGGGACGCGCGGGAACTCGCGCCGCATCATGCGCCCCACGGTGAGGTTCCGCACCCAGCCCACATCCACGGCGCTCCGGATCGCCTCGCCGCGCAGGTGGAACCGCCAGGTCGCGAACGAGTAGCCGAACGTCCGCCGCACCGTGACGGACGAGACCACCGCCGCCGCGAGCACCGCGGCCGTCATGGGCAGCGAGCCGGTGCTCTCAAGTGCTAGGAACGCCATCGTCAGCGGCCCGCCCACGACCGCCGTCGCGAAGCTGCTCATGCCCACCAGCGCGCACACCACCGCGGGCAGTGCCTGAACGGCCGTCACCGCCGCGAGCACCCCGGCGAACAGCTTGCCCACCAGGGCGCCGAGGAGCAGCGACGCGAAGAACAGGCCGCCGCGAAAGCCCGAGCCGATGCTGACCGCGCTCGCCAGGCTCTTGAGCGCGATCAGAAGAGCGACCTGCGGGATGCTGAATGGCGCCTCGAGATCGGCCCGCAGCGCCGAGTGTCCGCTGCTCAGCACGATGGGCGAGATCAGTGCCAGCGAGCCGACGATCAGCCCGCCCAGCATCGGCCGCAGCCACACCGGCAGGCGCGACCGCCGGAACAGGTTCTCGACCTCCGTCACCCCGCGCATCAGCGCGATGCCGCCCAGCGCGCAGATCATGCCCAACGCCAGGATCGGCACGTAATCCACCGCCTCGATCGCGGTCGGCACCCGGATGTCGAAGCCGCCGACGTTGCCGAGCAGGATGCGCATCGTGCCGGTCGCGCAGATCGCGGCCATCGCGACAGGCGCCAGCGTTCCGATCGAGTAGGTGCCGATGATCAGCTCGTACGCGTAGAACGCCCCAGTCAGCGGTGCGTTGAACGCGGCCCCGATCGCCCCCGCAGCGCCGCACCCGACCAGCACCCTTAAATCCGCCCGGCGCACCCGGAAGCTCCGCCCGAGCCTGGACGCCACCGCAGATCCCATCTGCGCGTAGCCCGCTTCCAGCCCCACCGACGCGCCCACGCCGTTGCTCACCAAGGTCTGCGCGACCACGACGAGGCTGTCGAGCAGGGACATGCGTCCGCCATAGAGCGCGTTCGCCTCCACCGGGTCCACGACCCGGCGGGGCACCAGCCGGCCCATCACCAGCCCGAACAGCCCAAGCCCGAGGCCGCCCAAGCACGGCACCCCGAGCGCGAGCCGCCAGTCGAGCGACGGGGACGCCGACAGCTCCACCGAACGGCCTAGCCTGAAGAAGAATTGGTGCGTCACTTGCGCGGTTTCCGCCATCGTCACCACGGCAAGCCCGGCGATGACCCCCACCCCGGCTGCAAGCGCCACGAGCCACAGCTCATCCGCCCGCACGAGCGCGCGCAGCGTTTGCGGCGCATGGACCACCATATCGCCCAGGGCGCGGGCGCGCCGCATCCGCCGGGCACCAGCAGCAGTCGAGCGGCCAGGGCTAACGGAAATCAGGCGCATCAGCGGCGTGCAGGTCTAGGAGGGAGTGAGGCCGACCTCATGCGCTCCTTACTGCGCTGCGGCAATCCCCGATCACCGCCCAACCGTTCACATTGTGTAACGCTTGGTTAGTGTCGGGTCGCTGGCCGCCGTCAGCCCCGCTGCTGCATCGGCACGTAATCGCGGCGCGTAGCCCCGGTGTAGAGCTGCCGCGGCCGGCCGATCCGCTGGGAGGGATCCTCGATCATCTCCTTCCACTGGCTCACCCAGCCCACGGTGCGCGCGACCGCGAACAGGGCGGTGAACATGCTGGTCGGGAAGCCCATCGCCTTGAGGATGATGCCCGAGTAGAAATCCACGTTCGGGTAGAGCTGCTTGCTCACGAAGTAATCATCCGAGAGGGCGATCCGCTCCAGTTCCATCGCGAGGTCCAGGAGCGGGTCGTCCTTGATGCCGAGTTCCTGCAAGACCTCGTAGCAGGTGCGCTGCATGATCTTCGCGCGCGGGTCGTAGTTCTTATAGACCCGGTGCCCGAAACCCATGAGCCGGATATGGCTCGTCTTGTCCTTGGTCTTGGCGATGAAGCCAGGAATGTTCTCGGGCTGGCCGATCTCGCCGAGCATCTTGAGCACGGCCTCGTTCGCGCCGCCGTGCGCCGGGCCCCACAAGCTCGCGATCCCGGCCGCGATGCAGGCGAACGGGTTGGCGCCCGAGCTGCCCGCGAGCCGGACCGTGCTGGTGCTCGCGTTCTGCTCGTGGTCCGCGTGCAGGATCAGGATGCGGTCCATCGCCCGCGCGAGCACGGGGTTCACGTGGAACGGCTCGGGCGGCACCGCCCGCATCATGTAGAGGAGGTTCTCCGAGTAGCCGAGATCGTTGCGCGGGTACATGAACGGCTGGCCGATGCTGTATTTGTGGGCCCACGCCGCAATGGTCGGCAGCTTCGCGATCAGCCGGAACGCGCTGATGCGGCGCACGTCGGGGTCGTTGATATCGAGGCTGTCGTGGTAGAAGGCGCTCAGTGCCCCAACGACCCCGCACAGCACCGCCATCGGATGAGCGTCGCGCCGGAAACCGTTGTAGAAGCTGCGGATCTGCTCGTGCAGCATCGTGTGGCGCAGCACGCCGGCCTCGAACTCGGCCTTCTCCTCCTTGTTAGGCAGCTCGCCGTTGAGCAGCAGGCAGGCGACCTCCAGGAAGGTGCTTTCCTCCGCGAGCTGCTCGATCGGGTAGCCGCGGTAGAGCAGCACGCCCTCGTCGCCGTCTATGTAGGTGATCTTGCTCTCGCAGGCCGCCGTCGCGCCGTAGCCGGGATCGAAGGTGAAGATGCCAAGATCCCCGTAGAGCTTGGTGATGTCTGCCACCGACGGCCCGATCGTACCTGGCTTGAGCGGCAACGACGCTGACCTGTTGGAGCTATCCAGGGTCATGGTCACGGACCCGTCCGCAGTGCTGCTCATGCGCGTGTCTCACAGTTGAGGCTTGACGCTAAATAAGGGCGGAGCGGGCGTTGGTGCAACCTTCGCGCTTGCAGCAAAGCAGTCCGGGGTGTCTCGCTTATGTCCAGAACGCCTCCGCCTTGCCGAACCGCCGCCACGCCGCGCGCGCGTCCGCCCGCAGCGCCTCGCCGCGTCCTTCCGCGAGACCCACGG
Source organism: uncultured Alphaproteobacteria bacterium (assembly GCA_963790535.1). Lineage (GTDB taxonomy): Bacteria > Pseudomonadota > Alphaproteobacteria > Acetobacterales > Acetobacteraceae > CAWKEH01. The sequence goes on from CAWBOZ010000017.1 coordinate 87,475, forward strand.
CGAGACCGCCCGCATAGCCGCGTCCGGCGCCGCCGAGCCGCGCGAGGAGGCCGCGCGCCACCTCCGCGTCCTGCATCTCGCCCAGCGTGCTCTGAACGGCTCGCAACCGCTTGAGAAAGCGGCGGGCACGCGCGCCGGAGAACAGCGGCGCGAACGCCTCGGCCGCGTAGCGCAGCCGCTTGCCTTCCTTTCGCAGCGCGTGCAGCGCGTCGGGCGCGAGATGGTTGAACCGGCGTCCGGCCCGGCGAACGCGGCGCAGGCGCTTGTCCAGCACCGCTGCCGCGAACCCGGCGGCGCTTTCCCCGAGCAGCATCGCTTCCGGTCCCGCTTCTTCCCAGGGCCGCAGCGCCGCGAAGCAGGCGAGTTGCCGCTCCAGCGCCCACTGCCTCGGCCCGGCGAGTGCCGCGCCCAGTGCCGCATAGGCGGCCGCACGCTGGCGTCGCGCCGCCGCGAGCAGCCGCGCGGCGTCCCGGTCCTCACCGAGCCGCTCCGCCAGCCGTGCGCCGACGCCGCCCAGGAACACGTCCCAATCGCGTGCCGCGCCCAGGTGGCCCGCCAGATCGTGCAGCATCGGCCGCAGTGCCTCGGCGACTCCGCTCGCCGTGGGCCGCCGCAAGACGCCGAGCACCGACCGCAGCCGCCGAACCGCTACGCGTGTCTCGTGGATTCCCTCGACTGACATCGAAACCGCCAGGGCCGCGGTTCCCAGCAGCACGGGCCAGACAAGGGACGGCAGCACGGCCGCGATGAAATCGCCGACGCTCGTACCCGCAGCAACCGGCTCGGTGCCGGGCAGGGCAGGGGCCAGGCCCAGGATGCCTGCAGCCATGCCGCCGCGCGGCACGGCTAGATTCAGAGCCTCGCCTAGACCGGCGCACGCCGCCTCAACGCCGCGTGCTGGACCAGTCAGCCGCAGCCGGCACACCGCGTCCCGAGTTCCCGCCCGCCTCGGCGGTGCCGCGCAGCAGGATCGCCTGGACCCCCTCGACGCCATTGAGCGCGTAGGCCGACTCGCGTCCCGTGAACCGTGCCACCTCGATCAACCCGCCCGCGCCGACGCCCAACGCCGTAGCGGTGCTGGCTTCCGCGAGTACGGACGGTGGAGCGCCCGGCGGCCACGCGCCGTCCCGCCCAGGCGCGAGCCGTTCCAGCCGCCACACGCCGTCCCGCTCGCTCGCGGCCAGCCCCGCCGCGCGCAGCGTGCCTCCCGCGTCGTCGTGCCAAGTAACCCTGACCCGGCGCGCCCGTCCGTTCGCCGCCACGCCAGGCAGCCGCGCGAGCCGCGTCGCCCCCGGCCGCGATGGGCAAAGCTCGATCACTCTGAGCCCGTCGTCCGAGATCAGACCGCCTCCGGAAGATCTCTCGGGCACACGAAGCGCACGAGGCGTCCCATCCCCTCGCCCAGGCGTTGCCACGGGACCGCCACGGTGAGCTCGGCAAGCGCGCCCGAGGGATAGCCGGCCGCGAGCCGCTTTGCGCTCTCGCCAGACGCCGCCATCCCGTGCGCCCCGACCAGCATGACGGCCAGCTCGTGCAGTCCCGGGTTGTGGCCGACGAGCATGGCGCTGCGCACCGTCTCGGGCGTGCCGCGCAGCGCTTTCAGCAGTTGCTCCGCTCCTGCGAGATAGAGGCCGTCCATCGGCTCGATGAGCGGCGTCTCCTCCCAGGGCTCCAGCGCCTCAAGCGTCTGCAGCGTGCGCCGGGCGGAAGAGACCAGCACCAGGTCCGGTTGCAGCCCCAAATCCTGCATCGCCCGGCGCATCGCCGCCGCCGCGAGCAGCCCGCGCTGCGCGAGGGGCCGTGCGTGGTCGGACAGGCCGGGGTTGTCCCAGCATGACTTGGCGTGCCGCAGAAGGAGGAGCTGACGCATCGCCCGGCGACTCTGCCCGTGCGGCCGGGGCGCGGCAAGGTGTTCTGGGATGGGGGAGCGTCTAGCCTGAACGCTGGCTTCTCCACCCCTTACACTATACCGCCTTGATGTTGACCCGCTCCCTTCATCGTCATGGCCGGGCTTGACCCGGCCATCCACGTCTTCGTCGCGCCCCCGCCTTCGACGCAGTGGCGGTGCGGTCCGAAGTCGTGGATACCCGTGCCAAGCACGGGCATGACGGTTGAGCGCGGCCAGCGGGACCGATTTCAAAGTAGGGCACCACCTAATCCACCCCCCAACGGCACATGCGCCGCCGCACAGGCGCGATGCGCCGCGTCCAGCGCCGGCCCGAGCAGCAGGATGGCCGCGACCCGCCGCGCCGTCGCCTGCACGTGCCCGACCTCCTCCGCCGTCAGCGCCCGGTCCAGGATCGAGTGGTCGCGGTAGCTCAGCCACTTCTTGAGCACCTGGGTTTGGTCTTCTGATCGGCGCGGTTTGACTACAGCGGCGAGGAAGCGGTCTAAGTCGGCCTGTCCTCAAAGCTTTGAATAGGGACAACATGCCCCCTCTAGATCATCTGTCGCATCGGCCGCGCTCCAGGCAACTGTGCCGCTTCGGCAAACACCTCGTCAGGCACGTTGTCTTGGATAACATGGCTGGCCTGGGCGAGAATGGCGACGAATGCTCCCAATGCCTTCTTGTCCCGCACAACTGAGACGGCAACGGGCGGCTTCTCTAGAAGAGCCAGATCATGAAACTTCGTTGCCGAGGAGTAAACAGAGGCATGGTGATTTGCCACTGCATCGAATACAACCGTATGATCTTCAAGATGCACCAACGCGGATATATCCCACTCCTTGCTCGATGCCCCAACGATTTTGGCTTCTGGCTCCACTCTCGGGGGGCCAAATACTGCTACTAATCTCTGGTATAAATGGAGAGCGATCTCATTCTCATGCCGATTGGCCACCCGCTCAATAATCGCGTGCGCAACGCGCCCTGAGGCAGCGGCGATATCGGCGATGGCTCCGGCAAGCTGGTCGCGCTCGGCGATCACAGAAAGCGTTCGCGAAGTTGCCTCTACACCGAAAACCTCAGCTACGTTGCGCGCAATCCTGTTGAACATACTTTCGCCGCCGATCATCGCGGCTTCCCTAAAAGCAAAGCTTCCGTCCGTGACGTAGAACCTTTCCCTGGCCGGCTCAACGCTGACCGTGATAGCCGCGCCACTCGGGTAGAACATGGGAAGGCTCACGAGGCTGACACGGTCTGAATGCCGCGTGGATACAAGCCTGCTAACCGCGGCCTCTACCGCCGTCGCTACGTCCTGCCTGCTCTGTTCGGCCGTGTCCATTGTTTACAACAGCCTAGGAGACCAATTCGGCTCTGGGATCAATTCTACCTTGCTGATTCTAAAGTGTTTTTGAACGAAGTCAAGAATTTCGGCGAACCCTCGCGGGTCGGGCGAGACCTCAATCGCGAAGGGCAAATTTCCTGCTCGCATGGCGCCGTTCTCCTCAACCCAGTTGAGATCAAATGTATGTAGGTGCGAGCCGAAAATCTGCCGCCCCGCATGTGCGGCCGATCCCTTGCGGGGATTTTTATGGCTGGCCGTCAACGGTCGCCAGTCGAGCCGCATCAATGGGATGCGGGTGCGGACACTGGCGTGTCCGATTTCTAACTGGAACATCATAGCTTCGCCCGGCAGGTGCGCGTAGCACCCTCCGCGAAGGGAGAGGCCCTGGATAGTGACACCCGCGATCTCTAATGGGGCGACAAACTCGCTGTAGCCATCTTCCGGATCGGCCGGTGTCCAGACCGCTGCCAGAGACAGGCGTTTCTCGGCGCTGACAAGGGGATGGAACGGACCCGGCATCCGCTGAGCTTAACCACGCCTCGCGCTCCGGCGCGAGCCGAGACGATGCCGCGCTCTCGGACCGAGCACCCACACGTTCGGGTCCGCCAGCCCGTCCGCAACGCCCAGCTCGCGCCGCAGGTCGGGGTCGAAGAACTCCAGGAACGGCTCGTAGAAGTATTGCACCGCCCGCACGTCGTCGAACGCCGCGAAGAAGGCCGCGACCTCGACGCGGTTCAGCGTGTCGCCCGCCGCGTCGAGCAGGGGCACGAGGTCGAGCGGCTCCAGCGCCTCCGGCGTCGCGACCTGCTGGAACAGGAAGCGCGCGACCGGCACCGTGAGCGACCACTGCGCCGCCCGCCAGTCGAACCGCCCGTTCCCGCTGCGCACCTGGACGACCCAGGCCGAGAACACGCCGTAGAACAAGGTCTGCACCAGCGTCGAGCGGAACAGGTGCTCGCCGTCCTTCGCGTCGAAGCTGATGCCGAGCGCCTGCTGCATCCCCTCCCGAAGCGCGGCGAGCGCGGGCAGCCCGGCCCGCTCGGAGAGCCGGGCCAGCGCGTCCCGCGCGTAGGAGGCGAGGAAGAAGGCCACGTCGGCCGGCTTCGCGAGCGGCGCACGGGTGAGCAGGCAGCGTTGCAGGAAGTCGGCGAAGCGGATGCGCAGCGCGTTGGGCCGCGTCCCGCGCGCCAGCGCCCAGAACCCGGCCTCATCCGCGGCAAGGTCGAAGCTCTCCACCACGGCGCCGTCACCGCGCACCAGGCGGAACTGCCAGAGGTTGGTGGCGAGGACGAGATGGTAGGCGTCGCGGTAGCGCCGGACCTACTCGCTCGCGGCCAGCGCCGCGATGGAGTGCCCGGCGCCCTTCGCCTCGACGACGCCGCGCTCGGGCGCGATCCCGGCCGCCCACTCCTGCGCCTCGCCGCGGCGGAACTGCGCCTGCTCGAAGAGGCCGAAATCCGGAATGTTGGCGCCGCCAGCGACGTGGTGCAGGCAGAACACACGCGGCCGCAGCCCCGCGCCGACCAGGTTCAGGACGCCCGCGATAGCCGGGTAGTAGCTGGTCTCGCTTGTCCCGGCCCCGGTCGCCCTGATGCGTTGGACCTCGTCGAGGTAGTGGTCGAGCGGCGATGGGGTGGCCATCGGCGGAGTGTGCATCTACGAGGCGATTCCACAAGATCACCCCCGCGTGCGCCAGGCAGTGCAGCGGAACACAAGCGGTTCTCGCTAGTTAGGGCACGGTTAACACAGGGAGCACACCCATGTCCGCCACCTCCACCAAGCCGTTCGCCGTCGTGACTGGCGCCTCCAGCGGCATCGGCCACGAGCTTGCCCGGCAGTTCGCCGAGCACGGCTACGACCTCCTCATCGCCGCCGAGGATTCCGGCATCGCGGATGCCGGGCGCACCTTCGAGGGCCTCGGCGCCAAGGTCCAGCCCGTGGTGGCGGACCTCGCCACCTACGACGGCGTGGAGAAGCTCTACGCCGCGATCAAGGAGTCGGGCCGCCCGGTGGACGCCATCGCCATCAACGCCGGCGTGGGCGTCGGCGGCTCGTTCGTATCGGATACGAAGCTGGACGAGGAGCTGAACCTGATCCAGCTCAACGTCGCCTCGACCGTCCACCTCGCCAAGCGGGTGCTGCCCGACATGGCCGCGCGCGGCAAGGGGCGGGTGCTGTTCACCGCCTCCGTCGCAGGCACGATGCCGACGCCCCTAGAGGCCGTTTACGGCGCGTCCAAGGCGTTCGTGCTCTCGTTCGCCGAGTCCATGCGCTACGAGCTGCAGGACAAGGGCGTGAGCGTCACCGCCCTCATGCCCGGCCCCACGGACACCAACTTCTTCCACCGTGCCGGCATGGACGACACGAAGGTTGGGTCCGAAGGCAAGGAGGAGAACGACCCGGCCGATGTCGCGCGCCAGGGCTTCGAGGCGTTGATGGCGGGCAAGGAGAAGATCGTCGCTGCCTCGTTCAAGACCAAGGCCCAGCAGGTCGTCGGCAACGTGCTGCCTGACTCGGCCAAAGCCGCGCAGCACAAGAGCATGGCCGAGCCGGGATCCGCGAAGCACTAAGGGGTTGCAGGCCGCGGCGCCGGGACGCCGCGGCCTCGCAGCCTAGCCGGGTTTGTCCGTTCCCTTCGTCTTGTGCAGCTCGGCCGGACTGCCGGGCGCGTGGTCGGCTTCCTTGCTATGCCGCCCCATCGCGTTCGCCGCGCCGCGGCTGCCGCCTTGGGTCGCATCCGGCGTTCCGGTGCTATCGCCGCTGCCTGCGCCCGCGGTCTCCGTCTGCGGGGCTGCGGGCTTCTCCGTGCTTGCCATCGTGTTCCTCCCTGTTGGCAGGCGTGCCGCCGATGCAACGGCCGCGCGGGAGTATGGTTCGTCGAAGGGTGCCGCGCCGGGTCAGCTCGTGCTCGTGAGGCAGACGGCCATGAACTTCTTGCGCGGGTCGCCGGTCATCTTGTCCTGACCCGCCTGGGCGTTGCAGACCTTCATGATCGTCTTCTGATCAGTGCTGCCGCTGAGGCAGGCGCTCAGATAGATCTTGCGTGCATCAGCCTTGAGGCCGCGGGCCGTCGCGTTCGTGTTGCAGCCCTGCATCCGCGCTCGCTGCGCCGTTTGAGCGGGCGAGGGCTGGCTCGACGCCGCAGGTTGTTGGGCGGGGGCAGTCTGCTGGGCGGAGGCTTGCCCAGCACAGAGCAGGGCGGCGCAGAAGACGGCGAGGCTGGTGCGGCGCATTCGAGGTCCCCTCAGAGTTTGCGTTGCCTGGAGTTGCGGCAGGATCGGGTGTGCTAGCGCGGCGGCTGCGCGGTTCGCGGCGCGAGCCGTTCGTCGATGTCGCGTGCTGCCGGGCCGACAGTGCTGTCGTCAACGCCCAGCCAGGTGTGCAGCAGGCCGGCGAGAACGGCACCGATGATCGGCGCCACCCAGAAAAGCCACAGCTGCCCCAGCGCCCAGTGGCCCTCGTAGATCGCCACCGCCGTGCTGCGCGCCGGGTTCACGCTGGTGTTGGTGACGGGGATGCTGATCAGGTGGATCAAGGTCAGCCCAAGCCCGATCGGGATCGGCGCGAAGCCCAAGGGAGCGCGATCCGACGTGGCGCCGAGAATGATGGTCAGGAAGAAGAACGTCATCACGATCTCGCACAGCGCGCACGACCAGAAGCCGTAACCGCCGGGTGAATGAGCGCCGTAACCGTTGGAGGCGAAGCCGCCCGCCAGCGTGAAGTCCGGAGCACCCGAGGCGATCAGGAACAGGATGGAAGCACCCACGAAGCCGCCGAACACCTGGGCGACGATGTAGCCCGGCATGTCGGAGGCGGGAAAGCGGCCGGCCACGGTGAGGCCGATCGTCACCGCCGGGTTGAGGTGGGCGCCGGAGATGTGGCCGATGGCGTAGGCCATGGTCAGCAGCGTCAGGCCGAAGGCGAACGCGACGCCGACGAAGCCGATACCGGTTCCGGGAAACTTGGCGGCGAGCACGGCGGCGCCACACCCCCCGAGAACCAGCCAGAACGTGGCGAAGAACTCGGCCACGAGTTTGCGTGACACCATCGGGAGTCTCTCCTCTGTCCATGTACACCGCACGCCGACCGGTCAGCTTCGCGAGAAGCTTGATCTCGAATCGGACACGCCGTCGTTACTGAAACTACCCAAGCAGGTTAGGGCAATCTCCTTGCCTCAATTCCGTGTGAGCGTGCCGGCCGATAGTGCTGGTGTGGCATTTAGGTCCACCCAGCTCAGGTGCCCGCCCTTGCCTGCGCCGGTGTCGAGGAACACCGCTGCGCCGCCGAACTCGTTCCGTATCGTGAGCGGCCGCCCATCGCCGCTGCGCCGGTCGTGGCCGAGATGCACGGTCAGTCCCGCCGGAATGCGGTCCACCCAGTCCAGCACGCGCTCCGGATAGCCGTCCGGCTGCATCCGGCCCGTCGTCTGGCCGAACAGCGCGCGCGCGAGCGGAGGCGAGGTGCGGCCCAGCGCGGGCGGCGGCGCCTGATGGAGCATCGCCGGGTGGAACCCACCGTGGACGAACAGGAACGGCCCGGCGCGCATCCAGGCCGGCGCCGCCCGCACCGCGTCCAGTACGCGCGCCCGCAGCCCGGCGTCGAGCGCATCCAGCGTCGCCTGCAATTCCGCGCCGACCTGCACCGCCTCCCCAGCCAGCGCCCGGCCGAGCTTCCGGTCATGGTTGCCCAGCACGAACAGCCCTCGCCCGGCGTCCAGCAGCCTGAGCATGATCCGCCACGCCTCCGCGCCGTCCGGCCCTCCGTCCGCCAGATCACCGAGCTGCACGACGAAGCGGTCCGTCTCCGCGGCGTAGGCGAAGGCCCGCGCGTCCCCGTGCACGTCGCCGACGATCCGCAACGGCACTCCATCCGGGATCACGCCGCCGCCGTCGCCTGCTTCACGGTCGCCCGGTAGGCGGCGAGCGCCCGGTTCCGTGCGGTCGCGAGATCCACGATCGGCGCCGGGTAGGTTTCCCCGATCCGCACGCCCGCTTCACTCAGCACGGCCTCCGGCGCCGCCCAGGGTTGATGGACCCAGCGCGCCGGCAGCCGCGCCAGCTCCGGCACCCAGCGGCGCACGTAAGCGCCCTCCGGGTCCCAGCGCTCGCCCTGAGCGACCGGGTTGAACACCCGGAAGAACGGCTGGCTGTCGATCCCCGTGCCGGCGATCCACTGCCAGCTCGCGGCGTTGTTGGCGAGGTCGGCGTCCACGAGCGTGTCCCAGAACCAAGCCTCGCCCGATTGCCACGCGATCAGGAGCTGCTTGACCAGGAACGAGGCCGCGATCATCCGTACCCGGTTGTGCATCCAGCCAATGTGCCAGAGCTGGCGCATCCCGGCGTCCACGATGGGGATGCCGGTCCGACCCCGTTGCCAGCGGCGCAGATCGCCCGGCGCGTCCCGGAACGGCAGGCGCACGAAGGCCTCCCGGAGCGGCACCTCGGGGAGCGCCGGGCGGTTCCAGAGCAGATAGGCGGAGAACTCGCGCCAGATCAGCTCGCCGAGATAGGTCTCGACCGCTTGCCCGGCGTCCTGCCCGGTCTCGTGCGCCGCGTGCAGCACGCCATGCCAAACCTGACCGGGCGACAGCTCTCCCCAGTGCAGGTGGGGCGAGATCATGCTCGATCCCGGCTCGCCCGGCAGATTGCGTCCCACGTCATAGTGGAAAACGGCGCGCTGCAGGAACAGGCGAAACCGCTCGTGCGCGGGCGCCTCGCCGGGCTGCCACGTTTCGCGGAAGCCGCCAGCCCAGTCCGGCTTGGTCGGCAGAAGCTTCCAATTCGCCAGCCTTTCCGAGCGGGGCAGAGCAGGGGAGTGGACCCGCTCCGGCGCGGGCAGCGGCTCGGGCGGCGCCGGGCGGGCGCGGCACGCCTTCAGGAAGGGCGCATAGATCCCGTAGCTCCCGCCCGTCTTGGTCCGGATCGCGTCGAGGTCGAACAGCGTCGTCGTCCGGTGCAGCGCCAGTCGCCCGCCCAGCGCCGCCGCGACCTCTGCCTCCTGCCGCCGCGCCCAAGGCTCGTGCATCCGCCCGGCATGGACCTCCGCCGCCCCTGCCTCGCGCGCTACTGCGGCAACGGCATCACTCGCCCTACCCCGGCGCAGCACCAGCCCCGACCCCCGCTCGCGCAGGCCCGCATCAAGCGCCGCGAGGCTCCCATGCAGCCACCAGCGCGACGCCCCGCCCATCCGCCACGCACCCGGCGACTCGTCGTCCAGAACATACAGCGGCACGACCGGCCGCCCGCCCGCCATCGCCGCGGCGAGCGCCCGGTGGTCGGCAAGGCGCAGATCCTGGCGGAACCAGACGATTGCCGGACCCTGTGACATGCTTACGTCCCCTTGGCACCCCTACGCCGCGACCTGCCCGAGCGCGAAACTGAACAAGCGATCCTCCCCGAGCAGGAACGCCCGTCCGCCCCGCGGGAACAGCCCGGCGATGGCCGGGTTCCGCACGTCCAGCCCGCCCGCGTAAACGCCGAGCGCCGGCAGCATGATCCGCCGCGCGTCCGCCACGAAGCACGGCCGGCTCACCCGCCCGGCGCGCGTCGCGACGGCGGCCTTCGGGTGATGATGGCCGCAAACCTCGCCCGCCGCGCCCGGCCGCGCCTCATGCCGGAATACCAGCGCACCCTGCGGCCACGCCTCCACCGCCTCGCCGGGCAACCCCTCCGGCGGCAGCGGATCGTGGTTGCCCAGCACCCAGATCAGCCGCCGCCCTTCCGCGAGCTGCGCCACCCGCGCCCGATCCGCGGACGCCAGCCGCGCCGCCCCGCGCGCATCGTGGAACGAGTCGCCGAGCAGCACGAGCGTCCGCGGCTGCCAGCGCCGCACGAGCCGAGCAAGCCGATCAAGCGTGGCCTGGCTATCCCAAGGCGGCACGAGCTGCCCGCGCGCCGCCGCAGCCGTGCCCTTCTCCAAGTGCAAATCCGCCGCCGCGAGCACGCCCGCCTCCGGCCAGGCAAGACCACCCAGCGGATCGAGCATCAGCCGCTCGCCCCGGAAATGCAGCACCGCCGCCGTCACGCGCGCGTGCCCGTCCGGGGCTGCCGCTTGAGGATCGCGAGGTTCGCCCGGTGCACGGCATGGACATGCATCGGACGCTGACTCGTCTCGCGCTCGCCCATCGCCTCCTCGACCATCGCCTCGGCCTCGGCGAGCAGGGCATCCTCCGCCCCCGCCGTCCGCACCGTCTCCCGCCCGATGTCCAGCAGCACCGGCACCGCGAGCGGCGAGACGCGCGGGAGCGCCACGTGCCTGACACGGCCCGCGACCCGCCCCAGCATCGCGGCCAGCCGCCCCACATCGGTCAGCCCCGCCGCCGCGTCCGCCCGCGTCGCGCGCAGCAGCACGTGGTCCGGCTGATGGCGGCGCAGCACGTCGTAGATCAAGTCCGTGCTCACCGTGACCTGCCGCCGGCTCCGCTCCTGACCCGGCATCTGCCGGTCCACCAGCCCGGCGATCACCGCCACGTTGCGGAACGTCCGCCGCAACATGCTGCTCTCAGCCATCCACGCTTCCAGATCGTCGCCCAGCATATCCTGCTCGAACAGCGCCGCCACGTCGTGCGGCTCGTTCGCGGACCACACCGCGATCACGTAGTCGGTCGCCACGAACCCGAGCGGCGCCAGCCCGGCCCGCTCCATGCGCCGGGTGAGCAACATGCCGAGCGTCTGATGCGCATTGCGCCCCTCGAAGGTGTAGGCGACGAGATACCAGCGCCCATTGCGCGGGAACGTCTCGACGAGCAGGTCGTCCGGCCCCGGAAGCTCGCTGCGCGCCCGCTGCAACGCGAGCCACTCCCGCACCGGCTCGGGCAGCGCCCCCCACTGCGCCGGATCGTGCAGCATGGCGCGGACGCGGCCCGCGAGGTTCGTGGTGAGCGGCTGCCTCGCACCCGCGTAGGCCGGCACCATCGGCTCCCCATCGCCGCCCTCGACGCACTCCACCGTCGTCTCGCGCAGCCTGACGTAGCGCAGCAATCGCCCGGCGAACATGAACGTATCGCCGGGCCGCATCATCGAGACGAAGCTCTCCTCCACCTCCCCCAGACGCCGGCCCCGCCCCCCCGCTTGCCCGCGAGCCGCACCTTGAGCAGCGGCGCCTCGACGATGGTGCCGAGGTTCATGCGCGCCTGCCGGGCGATGCGCGCGTCGCGCACGTGGATCAGCCCGTCGGCATCGCGGAACAGCTTGCGATACCGCTCATAGGCGCGGAGCGCGTAGCCGCCGTCCTCGACGAAGCGCAGCACGTCATCGAAATCCCGGCGCGACAGCCCGGCATACGGCGCCGCCCGGCGCACCTCCTCGAACATCGCGTCCGGCTGGAACGGCGCCCCGCACGCCATCAGCAGCAAGTGCTGCGCGAGCACGTCGAGCCCGCCGGGCCGCGGCGCGATCGCCGTCCAGCTCGCCCGCCGCGACGCCCTCGACGGCCGCCTCGCACTCCAGCACCTCGAAGCGGTTGGCCGGCACGAGGATGGCGCGGCTCCGCTCATCCATGCGGTGGTTCGCCCGCCCGACCCGTTGCAGGAGCCGGCTCGTGCCCTTCGGCGCCCCCACCTGGATCACCTGATCCACGCCGCCCCAGTCAATCCCGAGGTCGAGCGAGCTGGTCGCGACCACGGCGCGCAACTCCCCCGCCGCCATCGCCGCCTCCACCCGGCGCCGCTGCCCGATGTCGAGGGAACCGTGATGGAGCGCGATGGGCAGCGTCTCGTCGTTCAGCTTCCACAGCGCCTGGAACAGCAGCTCCCCCTGCGCCCGCGTGTTGACGAACACGATGGTCGTCCGCGCCGCCCGTATCCGCTCCAGGATCGCCGGCGCCGACGCCAGCCCCATGTGCCCGGACCAAGGCATCCGCCCCCCCTCGGGCAGCAGGATGCCGATCTCCGGAGGCGCGCCCTCCCCAACCTCGATCAGCCGCGGCGCCGGGCCGCCCACGCCCACCCAGTCGAGCAGCGCCCCCTTGTGCGCGACGGTCGCCGACAGCCCGACCCGGCGCATATCGGGCGCGAGCGCGCCGAGCCGGGCGAGTCCGAGTGCGAACTGATCCCCCCGCTTCGTGCCCGCGAGCGCGTGGACCTCGTCCACCACGGCGCAGGCGACGCCGCCGAACAGCTCGGGCGCATCCGGAAACGAGAGCAGGAGTGCCAGGCTCTCCGGCGTGGTGAGCAGGAAATTCGGCGGCGTCTCGCGCTGGCGCCGCCGCCGGTTCGCGGGCGTGTCGCCCGTGCGGGTCTCGATCGTGACGGGAAGGGCCATCTCCGCGACGGGCGCGAGCAGGTTGCGCGCGATGTCGGTGGCGAGGGCCTTGAGCGGGCTGACGTAGAGGGTGTGAAGGCCGGGGCGGGGGTGTTCGGAGAGTTCGACGAGGGAGGGCAGGAACCCGGCGAGCGTCTTGCCGCCGCCGGTCGGGGCGATGAGGAGGGTGGACTTGTCGGCGCGGGCGGCGTCCACCATGGCGAGCTGGTGGGGGCGGGGGGTCCAGCCGCGGGAGGCGAACCAGGTGGGGAAAGGGGCGGGGAGGGTACCCATGTAGGCTTATGTAGGAGCTGTGGCGGTTCGAGGGAGCTGACCAAAGAGGCTTCGACCGGCTCTAGGCTCAGAAAGGCAGTTCCCCGAGTGGAAGAAGGGCTTCGTATGCACGGCATCCCTCCAGCAAGATGCGAACGCGGTAAATCCCGTCCTCCAGCTTGCGCGGTATCGTCCACTGTCCCTTGCTCGGCGGGACGGCAGGGATATCCCGAGGGCCGGAGCGATTTAGGTGCTGTCCCTCCCAATTCCATACATCAACTTGCACGTTCACATCGCGCGGGCGTTCACGAGGGCTGATACGAAAGTAGATGCCATCGCTCTTGATCGACACTTCTTCCACAAAGGCGTAGCGCTTCTCGAAGACACGGGAGTCATCGGAAACGAAGATGCGGCTACGCCAGACCCTCGCGTTACCACCAAGATCATGGAGCAGTGTCGCTCGCTCTGCTGGCGAGCGGCAGTACACGGATGTTAGAGAACCCTCCAGCAGTAGGGGCGATGGGGCCAGAACTTCGGCACACCTCGCATGAATTATGGACCGATCGCCGCCTGTCGGCCCTTCATGATAAACCTTCTCGAACGGGATCGAGTCGAAGAACTCTTCCGTGTCGTCATCCGACGCGCTGTAGGATTGCATGTTGCCATTGGAGAAGCGCACGCCGTTGGTGGTGAGGACTCCGCTGGCATCGAAGATGAGCATAACGAGAGTTGGGGAATGCGCTGTTGCATCGTAACGCTCGTCTGGCTTCCGAACCCCCTCGATGGAATATTGGGTTGGTGTCCTTGGCCGAAAATAAAGTCGGGCGAATTGGTGGGCTCGCTCTCGATGGGATATGAGAGCCTGCCCCGCTACGTCTAGACAGCGACGAGATTCGGAGTCTTCTCGCGAGAGAAGGACAGCGTCGCGGAGAACACAAGCCGCATTCTCGATTGGTGTATGATGGAATAAGCGAGCAGGCCATTTCGCCCTATGTGCGTATGGCCCGGCTGCCAGCCGCTCCTCCCAGACTTGGATGTGTCTTTCTACTCGGGCGTGGCTTAGCCCCATGAGAACTGCGTCTGCCTCGCGCCGTCCATGTCGGTAGTGCCGACGGACTCCGCCGCATGTTGCCGACGTAACTCGACCGCGAGTTCCGGAGAGGACGTGTGCCGGCGCTGAATCTCAACGAGCCGCACGTCCGGTAAAGCGCTCAGGAAGGAGAGTATGCGATCCGCCGCGTGTTCACCTGAGCCCTCGATCGATTCCCGCGTGACAAGCCCGTTCAGCAACTTGATCCAGAGGCGGTGCAAGTCCTCAACCTCAACGAACACGGGCGCAAGGTCCGTCTCTATCCTCAATGCCGCGCCAGCATCGTGCTGCACACTATCGAAGAAAGCTCGGAATGTCTCTCCAGTGGGTATTGCACGGAAGTTTCCACCGTAGTCTTCCACTAGGCTGTGCAGGACTTTCAGAAAATCCTCGAAAGATGCATTGATCCTGTGCGCTGCCGCTTCCGATCTCTCGGGAAGAGGACTGTCGCCGATTGCGTGCTCTAGATGCTCGGGAACGCCGAGGTTCACCTCATAATCGTGAACATATACGGAGATAGGCAGCGCTGACAGGTATTGCTCCATAAGGGGCTGGACGTCATCCCAGTCTAGGCCGCCATTGCCGCACCCCAAACGAGGAAAGGAAATCTCACGAACCCCCTTCTCATCATATTCAGCGATAAACTTCTTCAAGCCGACTTCGATCCATTCGAGTTTTGATGGATGGCGCCAGTGCTTCTTAGTGGGAAAGTTCAGCACCCACTGATCCGCACCCTTCCACAACCAGAGCTTACCCGGTTCAAGCAGCTTCTGGGTGCAGATTTCCTGATAGGCACTGAACATCGGCGGGTAGCGCTTGCGAAAGGCTGCCGCGAGCCCTTTGCCCATGACTTCGACGCAGTTGACCGTGTTCACGACCGTCTGGGCTGAGGAATTTAGGATGCTCGTTCGGTGATATATCAACATTCTACGTACACTTGTTCTCGTTTTGTCCAGTCATATCTGCTCCTCTAACGTGCGTCTGTCAATCAGGTTGGCGATGCTACAGCCGTTAGGAGCACATCGGGACAGAACGCCTGCGCGCCAGTGTCGAGGAAGATCACTGTCCGACCCTCGTAAGCGGGGATCGGCCTTGTAGGGGCCTTGTAGCTGAACTAAGCCGCCCTGAGTTCTGAACGCGCGCCAGCCGTCGAATCCGTCCTTCCCAGCACCTATACTGCTCTCTCGCCTTTATACTGGAAAACGCTCCACTCCGGAGTTGGCGCAGCACGGGTCGTAGCTCCTCGGTGAGAGCGAGGTTTCTGTAGCCGCCATGCTCCTGCAGACTCGTGATCATGGGCGAGAGGATATCCTCACGGCGGCCCGCCGCAATCTCGAATGCCGCTCAAATCGCACTTCGCCATTTCGGTGTTGCTACAGGCACTGTATGATCTCATCCCCAAGAAGATGCAGCGAGACCCCAGCCTGTTCACGAAAACGGACCTGTGGCGCGCCCGATAGTGTAGACCCGCATCATGCAGGCTTTCTCCTCCATGCGAACAGGCGCTGGACCGAAGAGCGGATTGCCGTTCGCCAGCCAGATCACATCACAGGTGTCTAGAGCACGATCCGAACGCGCCGACTCGAAATTTCTTTCCCCGACGCGACGCGATGTGATTCACCTTGCAAGCTGGAGAGGAGGCCAGCATGCATGGCACGATCACTGTCGCAGGATCTTCGCTCTCGGGTGATCGCGGTGGTTGCAGGTGGCATGTCCTGCAATGCGGCGGCGGCACGCTTCGGCATCGCGGTGTCGAGCGCCGTGCGGTGGGTGCGCGCCTGGCGTGCCGAGGGGCGTGCGACGGCCTTGCCGCAGGGCGGCGACTTGCGGTCGCACCACATCGAGGCCTATCGCGACGTGATCCTGGCAGCGGTCGAAGCCGAGGTGGACATCACACTGGTCGAGATCGCCGAGTTGCTCCATCGCGAGCACGGCACCTCGTTCGCGCTCAGCACGGTCTGGCGTTTTCTCGATCGCCATGATCTCACCTTCAGAAAAAACGGCGCACGCCAGCGAGCAAGAGCGGCCCGATGTCGCCGCCCGGCGACAGGCTTGGTTCGACGCGCAGCCTGACCTCGCTCCCGAGGACCTGGTGTTCATCGACGAAACCGGAGCCTCGACAAAGATGGCTCGACTGCGCGGGCGGGCGCCGCGCGGCCAACGATGCCGAGCGCCAATCCCGCATGGACACTGGAAAACGGTCACCTTCGTCGCGGCGCTGACGCTCTGCGGCTTGACCGCGCCTATGGTGCTCGATGGGCCGATGAACGGCCCCGCCTTCCTCGCCTATGTCGAGCAGATGCTCGTCCCCACGCTGCGTCCCGGCCAAATCGTCGTGATGGACAACCTGCCCGCCCATAAGGTCGCAGGCGTGCGGATAGCCATCCAGGCGACAGGCGCCCGGCTCTGGCTGTTGCCGCCCTACTCGCCCGACTTCAACCCGATCGAGAACGCGTTCGCCAAGCTCAAGGCGATCCTGCGCAAGGCTGCCGCCCGCACCATCCCGAGCCTCTGGGACGCGATCCGCGACGCACTGCCTCAGTTCACGCCCGAGGAATGCGCCAACCTCTTCAAGGCCGCAGGGTATGAGCCAGAGTGATCGGATTCTGCTCTAGCTAGAAGGAAGGCTCGCGGAAGGTCCTCACCGCTCATCCGTGCAGACCATCCTGCTCCGCCATGAACGGCTCGTCGAGGGCCGACGCGGCCAGGTCCTACGTCGTCCGGGATGACGACCGAGCCGCGCAGAAGCCCACGTAGCCCCCGCATCTGCGCGGCTTCGTCCGTGGGTGGCACCAGCACGGCGACCACGCGGCCATGAGGGCAGGCAGCGTCAGTCGCGGGTGAGGGTGGTCAATCCGAGCTGGAGCTGAGCGCCGCAGTCACGTCGGTCGTGCCGAAGTCATCGCCGATGAACAGCAGCGGCGCCTCGCGCGCCTGGGCCAGGGCGTAGGAGAACGCGTCGCCGAAGTTCAGCACGCCGCCATGGCCCATGCCTCGCCCGTATTGGATGCGCGCCCGCAGCGCGAGCCGCGCCTGGGTTGCGTCGCTGGCGGCCAGCACGATCCCGGTCTCGTCGAGGAACCTCTCCAGGTCCTCGGCCGCCCGCAGCCGATCCGAGAGCCTCCGTTCGGCCAGCACCGTCCCGGTCTCGACATAGACGGCGGCCGACATCACCCGGTCCGGGTCTGCCGCAAGGCGAGCCAGCAGCGCCGCGGCCGCGGGTTCGCCGAACAGGATCGCCACCACGGCCGAGGAATTGACGACGATCATGCCCAGCTCTTACCCGGTATCGCCAGCAGCCGCGTCCCACTCGGCCCGGCTCACCGGCCGCGTGTCGTAGGCAGCACGCAGCTGCTCGGCGAGGGCCGCAACCCGCGCCGGCAAGTCGGCCGATGCTGCTCGCCTCGCACGCTCGCGCGCCAGGCGCTCGCGCAGCGCAGTCGTCACAGCCTCGGTCATGCTCTCGCCGGTCAGCCGTGCCAGGCTGCGCGCGAGCTCGTCCGCCTCCGCCGTCTTGATGCTGAGCGCCATGCTGCCGGTCCCATTCTAGACATGGTGTCTAGATAGCATCGGCGCAGTCGCCTCGCCAGGGTCATCCTTTGACCCGCTTCCAGGACGTGTTCGCCTGTACGGCGGTTCATGTTCATTCCGAGGATAGGAATTTCTTGCTCTTGCTGAGTGCCAAGAATTTCAAGAGCTTTCGCACCCAGAAATGCCATCCAACGCTTGACGCCGCCGGCGAGAAACCAGCTTATCCTCCCCGATGTCCCCCCCGCCCACCCCTCCCGAGCCGGCCGACCTCGCCACCCAGCGAGCCGAGGACGCCCAATACTACCGCCGGGTCCTCCATAAGCTCATAGACATGGGCACCGACCTCGCCGAGGCCGTCCACCGCCAAGCAACGGAGCAGCCCGCCTCCCCAGCTCCCAGCGCCGGAACCGAGCCTGCCGCACCTCCCGCCCCAACTGCTTCACCCAGCCCCAGCCCGCAGCACGCCCCAAAGCACGCGATCGCCTTCGACCGCCTCGCCCGCTCCGTCCGCCGCACCATCGCCCTCGCCCGCAAGCTCTCCGAGCCCGACCGCGAAGCGCCCGGCTCAAAGGAAGGCTGCCCTAGGGGCTGCGATGACCGCGGCCTCAGCGCGCGCCAGCGCAGCGCGGACCGCGCCGAAGCCGACGCTCAGCACGCCGAGCCGTGCGAGCGCCCCGAAGCACCCGACGACGACCTCCCAGAGACCGACCCAGAGACCGACCCAGAGTTCGACAGCGAGGACTTCGACGACCAGTCCTTCGCCGACCTCATCGCGCGCATCGGCCACGACCTCGGCCTCGCCGCCCTGCCCGACGCCGCCCTCTGGACGCGCCGCACGCCCCAGGACGTGCGCGGCCTCTGCGCCCGCGCCGCTGGAGCAGGACCCGCCCAGCCCGCACCCGCTCAGCCTGGAACAGGGCACCCACGCCCCCTCTCTGCCCCGCCCCCGTGCCCCCGGACCAGCACCGGCCCACCCCAACCCTGACCCAGGTCCCCGGCCGCGACGCGCGCCTCCGCGTGCCGGTCAACACTCAAGGCCGCTCGTATCAGACCCGCTTCACCACGTACCGCCTCGCCAACGCCCCCACGATCTCATCCGCGTGGCTGGGGTCGCGCGCCTCCGCCATCACCTCCAGCTCCGCCGCCTGCACGCTCGGCGCCGCGAACAGCCGCGGTGGCTCACCTCGATGATATTCCCGCCCGACCCGGCGATCAGCCCGGCGATGTCGGCGAGCACCCCCGGCCGGTCCGGGATCTCCATGCGCAAGCGCAGCAGCCGCCCATCGCGCAGCAGCCCGCGCAACAGCACGTTTGCGAGGATTTGCGCGTCAATGTTCCCCCCGCACACCGGGATGCCCACCCGGCGCCCGGCAAACCGCGCCCGATGCGCCAGCAGCGCCGCCAAACCCGCCGCGCCCGCGCCCTCGGCAACCTGCTTCGCGCCCTCGGCGAGCAAGGCGATGGCGTCCTCGACCACCCGCTCGGGCACCACGA